>NZ_NGLI01000001.1:918392-1432310 GCF_002141285.1 Enterococcus sp. 3G1_DIV0629
ACAGAAAACACGAGCAGTGAAAGCAGCACAGAAAACACGAGCAGTGAAAGCAGTACAGAGAGTACGAGCAGTGAAAGCAGCACAGAGAGTACGAGCAGTGAAAGCAGTACGGAGAGTACGAGCAACGAAAGTAGCACAGAAAACACGAGTAATGAAAGCAGTACAGAGAACATGAGCAGTGAAAGCAGTACGGATAGCACGAGCAACGAAAGTAGCACAGAAAACACGAGTAGTGAAAGCAGCACAGGAAAAGTAAATAATGAACTTGATTTGGTACCTATCATACCAACTAAGGAACAAAAGAGAAATGCAGGGAGCAACCTAAAAAGTGTGCTAAAACAGTCTGATTTTGTTTCTCGTGGAATTGATCATCAAGAAAAAGCGAAAGAAACAGATAAGAGAAAAAGTGATTTACCAGAAACTGGTAGTAGAACCTTAAACAAGCTAATTACATGGATGGGTGTGTTACTCATTTTGATTGTAGGAGCAAGCTATTTTCGTTCTCTCTTCCATCGAGTGAAATAAAGAATAAAAGCAACAAATCTAAAATTGAATAAAACGATAGGTTTTTGAGTGAATATTTCATTCGAGAGTGCTGTGTTGCCTGGCGAAGTTGTAGCTTTGCCAGGTTTATTTTTGTTTACTAACCTATTTGAGAAACAGGAAATAACAGGAACACAAATGGAAAATAAGAGCAAGAATAATTGACAATGCACACTGCGCATGGTAGTATCTCTGAAAAATCAGTAACGAATCTATTTGTACGTCATTCATGTAGCTGTCGGAATAAGTCTAAATAATAGATAAAAAGGAGTATGTACTTTGTTTGAAGAATTTATTGATATCAATGAAAGGCAAGTATATCAATTTTTGAACTATTGTTATGAAAGAGACGAGAAATTATATGTAGTGAAGGATATCGCTTTAGATCTAAACTACACCCTGACTAAGATGAATTCGGTGATTCAACAAGCAGAGTCATTTTGCGAAAGGTATCCAGAATATAAATTATCTTTTCTTTCAGAAAACAAGATGATAAAAGTCGAGTTTTCTTCTCAGTTTTTACTGAGTAAAGTTTATTCTATATTGTTAGAGGGAACGATTGGTTATATTTTACTGGATTCACTTTACAAAGGTACTTATCAATCCTTAGAAAATCTTAGTCAAAAAAATTATATAAGTTTGCGTACGATTCAAAGAAAATTAAGAGAACTTAATACTATTTTGAAAAACTATCATTTATCTTGCAGCTTGAAAAAAGGTAATCCGATAGAAGGAGAAGAATACCGTATCCGATACTTTTTTCACTTGATGTATTGGCAGTCATTCGACGAAAATCATTCTGACATATTATCAAGTATAAAAAATAAACGGCAACTATTAGAAAAATTTGCGAAACATGCGCCATATACGCGTAGTATAGATAGAAAGAAATGGATCAGCCTCCTAAGAATTTCGTTGCAACGAATGAAACAAGGCCACCCGATTACGTATGTCCCAGAAGAGATGAATAAATTTGTGCATCCATTGATAACAAAAGAAGAGTTTACGCATTACATACTAGAGCCTTTTTTTGAAGCAAACTTCTGGTCGATGAATCACATCACTCCAACAGAGCAAGCTTACCTTTATTTTATGTTTGGTGTAATGAATACCTATTTGGAAGAAGATTTGTTGGATGCTCCAGATAAAGTACAAGAAAGTTGGGGTTGGATTGAATCGTCTATTGTAGATAATTTTGAAAAAAAATTCAAGATTTCTTTTACAACTTCAGAAAAAAATTATCTATATGTCAATTTGGCAATGATCCATTTGTATTCAAGGGTTTTTGGGACAAAAAAGAAGATGGATGCTTTTGGAAAATCAGCAGAAGACAGAGATTTTCAGCATACATTTCCAGTGATGTATCCAATCATGCAACAGTTTTTTAGTGGGGTAGCTCGCAGAATTCCAGAGCTTAATACTTATTATGAAAAGAACAGACGGTTGATTTTTCAATACTGTATGTTAGTCAGGGATATTTTTATAAAGCACGAACAACCTGTCATATTCTATATTCAATCAAAGTATGGTAAAACACAGGAATTATGGGCAAAGAAAAGGATATTATCTATGACTGAACGCCCAATAAAATATAGTGCATCCGCTGATCAGTTACCTGATATTGTCATTAGCGATTATCCTATCGATCAAACGGCATATGATCAAACGAATACACAGATATTTTACTGGAATGGACAACCTACAAAAAATGATTGGGCGCGTCTGAAAGCTGAGATCATAAAAATCAGGAATGAGAAAAATAGATCCATATTGGAAAAATTGGATTTCGTTAATTAAGAACAGCAGATTTTTTATGCCAAGATTAAGACATCGCCAAAAGATTGTTTTCTTTAAAATCAACAAGATGACCAGAAAGCAAGAGTTCGTTGAGCTCTTGCTTTCTTTTAGTTTTAGGAAGGAACATCCTGATTTTATCTTCGCTAAATCCAGTCAAAAGTTTTGCAGGTTGGTCGTAGATAATCGGTTTTTTCAATAAAGAAGGGGATGTACGAATCTCAATATATAGTTCACTCAAACTGAGCTCATCTATTCTGTGAACAAGATTTTTATAACTAATAGAATGAGTAGAGAGCATTTCGGTCACGCCGTTGTTTGTCAATTTTAGTAAGTGGATAAATTCATTTTTGGTTAGTGGTTGACGAATTAAGTTCTGTTCGATAAACGGTATACCATGTGCGATAAGCCAACGTTTTGCACGTCTAGAAGACGAGCAACCAGAACCTGTATATAATTTAATCATGATACATTCCTCCATAGCTAAATATTTATGAAATAATAACATGAAGAAATAGTCGAAAAGTGCCATTTAGAGGTGTAAAATAAGAAAATGTTGTCACGTATAAAGGAACGAACGAGATAAGAAATGCTATCAAAGGAACCCCAATAAAAAAATCAGAAAATGGAATATATTTTTTTGATTTCTAACCATAAAATGGAAAATAGTAAACGAAACATCATTAGAAGAAAGAACTAGAAAAAAGAAAGAAGGCATACGTATGTCAAACACAGCCGACGCATTAGTAGTGATCGATTTACAAAAAGGGGTATGTTTTGATTCTTCGCCGATACACGAATTAGAAACAGTGACAGCATTAGTGAATAAAAGAATCAAAACATACGAAACGATTGGAAAGCCAGTTATTTTCGTTCAACACGAAGATGATCAATTAGTACCAGGAACAAAACCATGGGAGCTATTGTCGGAATTATCTATTCCTGAACACAGTTATTTTGTGAGAAAAACCCATGCGAATTCATTTTATAAGACGAATCTGAGTATGTTATTAACTGAATTGGACTGTCATTCGATCGAATTATGTGGGGCACAAACAGAGTATTGTATAGATACGACTGTGAAGTTTGCTCATGGATTAGGATACCAGCTTATGATGTGCAGAGGAGCAGCGACGACTTATGATCATCCTTTTATGAAAGCGAAGGAAACAATCGCTTTTTACGAAAAGATTTGGGATAAACGATTTCTGACATTTTTGGAGCAATAAGTTATTTCATCGTTTAAAGAAAAGCAGAATGGATACTGGTTTATCCATTCTGTTTTGTTACGGAAATTGAGAAAATGATCCTGTTCTATTTTTATGGGATAAACCGTTTATTTTTTGTATAAAAAATGTTTGCGTTTACATATAATTCTCCTAGAATCATAAAAAGGAGTGAATCGATTGAGAACAAAACAAGTGTTAAAGGGAGCGTTGGTCGTCTTATTTGCTGTAAGTACAAACGTCCCGCAATGGTCAGTATATGGAGAGAGTATCTTTTCCGAATCGGGATCTAGGGAGGTCGAAACCACGGAAACAACTGATGCTAGAAACGAAACGAAATCGAGTACTTCACAAACAGAAACAAGTACTGAAACAACGGCTGAGACATCTGTTACTAGCACAGATCAAGAAACGACCGCTACCACAGATAACCAACAAACAGAAGAAGCAACAGCTACAAAAACGCCAAACGACGAATCCTCTTCTGCTAAAGTAAGTGACAAAGAGAATGGGACAGAAAATGAGGATATCGGTAAAGGCGAAAATTTCAATGGTAAAAAATATTTGAATTACTTCGGTAAACAGATGACAGAAATACTTAATGGACCAGCAGAAGACATCAAGTCAAAATTAATAAAGTTATTAGTCACTGAGCTTGCTGTTAATGATTATGGTGTAGATAAAGAGATTATCAAACATCTGATTGCTACTTATCTATTGTATGATATCGCTTTTTCTAAAAATAGTGTGTTGATGTCGATGCTTGGAGGTACAGATGATGGTACGACGCCTGCAGAAAACACAGGCTTCTATCCAAATACAAAACAACTTCATCAAACTGTACTAAACAAACAAGACGGCAAAATGATGGATGTGTATGCTTACTATGTCGACCAGGGTTCAGATAAAACAGTCATGATCCATGGCGGATTTCGTGGGAATTGGAATAATGGAATCGTTACAGAAGAATACAATGATTTTTATAAGGCAGGGTATAATTTATTATTTGTTGATTCCAGAGCGACTGGTAACAGTGGAGGCGATTATGTAACCTATGGACAATATGAATCAGATGATGTCCTTTACTGGATCAATCAAGAAGTTCGAGAACGTCCATCTCAAAAGATCCTGCTGTATGGTGGTTCCATGGGAGCAGCTACGATGATGTCTGTATTAGCAAAAGATATCCCAGTCAATGTCAAAGGAATTATTGAAAATTGCGGATTTGCATCAATCGATGAACAACTACGTTTTACGTATAGCCAGACAGTAGTTCCCGCATTACCGGATGCCATAAAAAATCAGTTAGACATCATTGGGGATCAAGAGCATGAAGATTTGTTTATGGGGCTTTTGAAACAATATTATTTTGATCAGGAGATGCATTTGGATCCAACAGCCGCTCTACCTACGATTGGGATGTCTGGTTCATTGCCTAAATTGATCATCCATGGAACGGCAGATGATGTAGTACCTGTATCTAACGCGCAAAAATTATATGAGTTAGCAGGAGGATATAAAGACCTTTTACTGGTAGAAGGAGCAGGGCATGGAAAGGCACAGGAAGTTGACCATGCTGCCTACACAAAACATGTAACGGACTTTTTGAAAGTAGTGTTCCATGATCAGATAAACGTAAAGTATGTGGATGAAAACAATAAAAGTCTACTCAAAGACCAGGACGAAATCCAGCTTTACGGAGCTTATGGAGAGAATTATGCGACAGAGCAAAAGACATTCGAAGGATACGAATTAGCAAATGTTGAAGGACCGACTGAAGGGGTTTTTAACGAAACGATACCAACTATTATTTACCATTACAAAAAAATCCCAGTAGCTCCACCAAAAAAACAAGATCCGACAGAGAATGCAGACAATAAGGGAAAGAATGAACCTCGAGATGATCAATCAAGTGATGATACGCAACCGATTCAGATGACAGTGAAAGTACAAAAAAAGACAGATACAAAAAAAAGAATGTTGCCGAAAACTGGAGAAAAGAAACATTCGCTTCTCATTTATTCAGGTGGATTTTTGTCTGCTAGCACGATCATCACATGGATTTGGCGAAGAAAGAGAGGGTAAATGAATGAAGTGGTTCAAGCGAATAGTGATTGCAGTGCCAGTTATCATCGTAGTTATTTTAGTCACTGTATTTTTGATTAATCAAATCACACCAAAGCCGATTAGTTTGCTTGTTAGAAAACAATTTGACACAAGTGAAAAAGAACAAGTATATGCCAGACCAGACGATTTCCAGCAAAAAATCAAACAAATCGATAGAAATAAAGAAATATCTTATCCTTCAAAGTACAAAAACAATCATATGGATATCTACACACCGAAAACGGAGAAGAAAAAGTTGCCAATCCTTTTCTGGATGCATGGAGGCGCATATGTAGGAGGGGATAAAAACGATTGTCGTGATTATTTGGAATATCTATGTTCAGACACGCAGCAGATCGTCGTAAATATTGATTATGAACGATCGCCTGAAGCAAAGCATCCTACACCAGTTATTCAATTGAATGAAGCCATTCAAGCAGCCAAAAAAGAGATAAAAGAGCAAGCGGATTGGTCGAATATTTCGATTGGTGGCGATTCAGCAGGCGCACAAATTAGCGGAGAGTATTTGTTAGCACTGCAAAACGAAGAAATCAAAAAAGCCGATCAACTTGATCCAACTTTGGAGAACAAGCAGATCACAAAATTTGTTTCTTTGTCTGGACTACTAGACCCTTCTGCATTTACCCAAGTAAGTGATAAGATTTCTAGCTTTCTTTATGCAAAATGTGGATGGGCTTATTTTGATAATAAGAACTTTGATCGTTTAGAAGAGGTCAAACATTTAGCTTTAGCTAGACATACAGACCATTGGACGCAAAAAATATTCTTGACGGACGGAAACACAAATACGTTTACGAAACAAATGGAACAAACAGCTTCTATATTTGAAAAAGCAGGAGTGGAAGTCACAAAAGTAGACTATACGGAGAAAAATGTTGTCTTGAACCATGAATATCAGTTTGATTTTAGTAATAAACAAGCGCAAGAAACATACCAAAAATTAGTAGCATTTTTCAAGGAATAAACGCTAATGATGTAAAAAAGGATGTGAAGAAGCTGCTTAGTTCCGAGTCAGAAGGAACTAAGCAGCTTCTCATGTTTGATGAATAGTGGGACTTGTGACCGAGGAGTTTGTAGGTACCGTATATCAGCTCTCGCGAAAAAGATGTTCAGCCTATTGTCAAAAGGTTGTCTATGGAAAAAATTTATTCGGAATAAGGGAAGGTGATACGATTTTTTCCACGGTCTCTTTTACGTAAATTTTATAAGTCAGATTTGTTGTTTCGATCGTTTAAAAAAGGCAACAAATCCGAATCCAGCGGAGGCAAGAAGGGACAAAAAACCGAGTGGTAAGCAAAAGAATGCTGGTTCTACTAATATTCCGTTGTTATTGATATAAGGCTGGGAACAAAGATGAATAGCAAATAAAATCAATGCACTAGCGAAAAAAAGCAAAGAAATATGAATAGCTTTCATACGCAGCACCTCCTTTTTTATAATTATAGGATAGATAGATTAAGAATCCATAAATGTGACAAGTTTGTTAGAATGTGAACAAAAACTACCATCTATCAATCATGAGTAAGCTTGAAACAAAGATATCTCACGATAAGTCAAAGAGGATTCATCCATCATATAGATAGAAAGTTCATTAGTATATGTCTAGACCAATAATGAAAAATATGAGAAACTAATAGAAAAGGTTTAGGATACCCCCAAAAGAATTTCCCCAAAAATTCGATGTATCCTAAACTTTTTTATTTTACATAACAATCATAACAACTGTGAAATAAAATTACAAACGATAACCTAATATGTATTCGAAAGCCAGTTTTGTCAAGAGAATGCTTGATTCATCAAAGATTTATTTTTATTTTTTAGAAAATAAGAAACAAAACTAATAAAAAAAAGAAAAAATAAATTTTTCGCTGCTGTATACTATCCTTGTTATCGCATCTAATAAGTCACTCGAATAATACCAATACAACCTTCTCCAAAGATGTGATAACATATGTTCTAACCCACCGACTATTGATGTTCTGTACCACCCTTACAGAACCCGAAAAGCCACTACCAAATATTTGGTAATGGCTTTTTAGGTTTTAATGGATTTTTTACTTTTTCTGTTATGGTGCTATTTCTTGATTTCAGAAATCGTATGACGAACTTTAGCGATAGAACGACGTGATTCTTTTTCATTATAAAACATCAAGATTACATATAGAGAGTCTAAAATACTTAGTTGCGAAATACGGGAAGCTAATGCTTCAGATCGGAATTCTGTTTCTTCAGAAATCGAAATAAAAACGACATCGCCAAGTTTAGCAAGGGAAGAATTAGCTTGGCTAGTAATAACAATTGTTTTTGCTCCGGTTTTTCTGACGGTTTCAGCAATATGGATTGTTTCTTTTGATTGCCCTGTGTGAGAAATCAAAACAGCACAGTCTTTTTCCGTCAATAAAGAAGCTTCCATCAACTGAATATGGTAATCCGTACTGTGAGAAGTCGCGATAGGGGAACGCAAAAATTTATGGTAGGCGTCAGTTGCTACAATCTCTGAACCACCAACACCGAAAAAATAGACACGTTTAGATTCATTGATAATAGTAGCTGCTTTTTTTAGATCTTTTTGTTGTAATAACCTTTTTGTGTCATTTAAAGTGGAAATACTAGACTCGAACACTTTTTGCGCCATAGTGAGCTCAGTATCCGTTTTCTGAATATTTTCGTGGATTGAAATAGCAGATAGATCATTTTCTTGGATTAACATGGCCATTTTAAAATCTTTAAATCCATTATAACCAAGTTTTTTTGTAAATTGAAAAAAAGTAGAGTCAGCAATGCCCAGTTCACTTGCTAAATTGCTGATCGGACTATGACTTACTTTGCTAGGATTTTCTAAAATATAATCGGCGATAGCCTGTTCTTTTGGGCTGAAGTCGTTGTACATTGTTTTGATTTGTAGTCTTATGGAGACGCTCATGAGAATTCCTCCTTTTCATAATAAGATTATCATTTTTTCCGTTCTCATTAATGTTAAAGATACAAGGAGAGGAGGAAAAAATCAAACAAAATAATTTTTTTGTGAAATCTATTTACAAAAAAATATTTTTTTGTATAATGAGGGTATAAGAAATGGAGGCGCTATCATGGAAATTGGTGTAATTGGTTTGGGAAAAATGGGATTGAATTTAGCTTTAAACTTAAAAGAGCACCATCACAAAGTACAAGGACTCGACATTTCAAGTACAGCTGTTAGTCAGGCAAGAGAAAGTGGCGTTCCTGCTTATCAAGAGATCTCTGAATTTCTAGCTACTTTTGAGCAGAAAAAAATCATCTGGTTAATGCTTCCTGCTGGAGAGATAACCGAAAACATGTTAAGAAAACTTTTTCCAAAACTCGGACCAGGAGACATTGTTATTGAAGGCGGAAACTCTTATTATAAAGATTCAATCCGTCGAGCAGAAGAGTTTCAGAAAAATGAAATCGGTTACTTGGATTGCGGGACTTCTGGGGGAATCGAAGGAGCACGACATCAAGCCTGCTTAATGATTGGAGGAGATAAAGAAACTTTTCTATCCGTGGAACAATTATTCAAAGATGTAGCAATTGAAAGAGGGTATCTGTATGCTGGTGCATCCGGAAGCGGACACTTCTTGAAAATGATCCATAATGGAATCGAATATGGAATGATGCAAGCAATCGGTGAAGGATTCCAACTTGTACAAAAAAGTGAGTATGCTTTTGACTTGGAACAAGTCGCACGTGTTTGGAATCATGGTTCGGTGATTCGCGGCTGGCTGATGGAAATCATGGAAGATCAGTTAAAAGAACATCCCAATTTAAGTAATTATCGGGGAATCGTTTCTGCATCAGGTGAAGCAAAATGGACGGTTGAAACAGCGCTAGAAATGGCTGTTCCAGTTCCAGTAATTGCAACTAGTTTGTTCATGAGGAATCTTTCACAGGAAGAAGATAGTTTTTCAGCAAAAGTAGTTTCAGCACTAAGAAATGGGTTTGGCGGACATGAAATAGTTGAAAAGGGTGAGTAAAATGCCAGATTATCATATAGCAATCGTTAATTCCAGCAGTTTCGGGAAAGTTTTTCCACACCACTTGGAAAGATTAAAGTCAGTTGGAGACGTTCATTTCTTTACTGTTGATCAAGAGATTCCAGGAAAAGAATTAGCGGAGTTACTTAAAGGATTCAATATCATTATTGCAAGTGTTACGCCATTTTTTCGACGAGATTTTTTCGAAAACAAAGATGAATTGCTATTGATTTCCCGACATGGTATTGGTTACAACAATATTGATTTAAAAGCAGCAAAAGAACACCAGACAATCGTATCTATCATACCTGCTTTAGTTGAACGAAATGCTGTAGCAGAAAATAATATAACTAATTTGTTGTCCATGCTTCGACGCACGACACAAGCACAAGCAAGAGTCAAGGACGATCGATGGGAAGATCGGGCGGAGTTCGTCGGTAGGACGCTGTTTAACAAAACAGTTGGTGTGATTGGTGCAGGAAATACCGGCAGCGGAGTAATCGAAATTTTGCGTAACGGTTTTCGCTGTGATGTTCTAGCTTATGATCCTTACAAATCAGATTTATACATCGAAAGCTTTGGTGCAAAAAAAGTAGAACTTCAAGAATTACTGGAACATTCAGATATCATTTGTTTATGTGCGAATTTGACAGAAGAGAACTATCACATGATTTCTGCTAAAGAAGTCGATCAGATGAAAGAAAATGTTTATCTATCTAATAGTGCAAGAGGCGCTCTAGTTGATGAAGAAGCGATGATTAATGGTCTGAAAAGCGGAAAGATCGCAGGATATGCCACAGATGTTTTAGAAGAAGAACCGGGACGTCAAGATCATCCGTATTTAGCGTTTGAACAAGTAGTGATTACGCCACATATATCGGCCTACACAAGGGAATGTTTAGAAGCAATGGGTGAAAAATGTGTCAGAGATGTAGAACAGATCAGTCAGCATCTTCTTCCTGAACGTTCTGTCCAGACAGAGAGTGATTATATAAAAGGATGATGAAGAAAATGGTGAACGGGTTAAAAGTGAAAACGGGTCCTCAATTTTATTTATATGAAGAAGGTGGCATTTCAAAAGTTTCTGATCTCTTAGAATCATACGGTGCAAAAAGAGTATTGATTACCCATGGAACGGTATCATGGGAAAAGGCGCTACCTAAATTAGTATTTTTGAATGACGAAACGATTCAATTTTTTTATCATCGTTATTCTGGAGAATGTAGTTACGCTGAAGCCAGACGAATAGCTACAATCATCAAAGAAAATGAAATCGATTTCTTGGTTGGCGTTGGCGGAGGAAAACTGACCGATCTAGTGGGGTATAGCGCAAACCTTGCAAAAATCAATTTTGGCGTCATACCTACTTTAGCTAGTAATTGCGCTCCTTGGACACCTCTTGCTGTCATGTATAAGGAGAATGGACAAGCAGAAGGGAAAACAGAACACTTTTACAGACAAGCTGCTTTTTTTATAACAGATCCCCAATTAGTGATTGATTCCCCTGTTCCATATTTCATTGCCGGGTTAGCAGATACACTTGCCAAATGGTATGAATCTGAGCTCATCTTAGAACAAGATTTTTTGCAAGATGAATCATTTTTGAAGCTAGCACAAGATACTGCGAAGATCTGCAAAGAAGAGATTTTGAATCATTCTGCTAAAGCAATCCAAGATATGGCACAAAGAAAACTGACATCGGAGTTCAAACAGCTTTCAGAGATTATCTTTGCTGTTGCTGGTTTAGTTGGAGGATTAGGAGATAAATACGCAAGAAATGCGGCAGCACATGCTATGCATGACGCTATCAGTAAATATATTCCGGAAAGCCATCGTTTTCTACATGGAGAAAAAGTGGCGTATGGAATTTTCTACCAATTGGCACTAGAAGGTCGTTGGGAAAAAATAGACGAGTTATATCCTTTGTATCAGGAATTAGAACTGCCGGTTTCTCTAGAACAAATGGGATTATTTCCGAAAGATAAACAAATAATAGATAAAATGGCTGAATTTATTGATTCGAAAGAGAAAGTGCATTTGATTCCTATAGAGGTGACAAAGAAATCATTGATACAGTCAATGATGGAACTGGAAGGTTATATCAGAAAAATCTGAAGGAGGAGGACACATGGAAACATTAAGTGTAGTACAAAGTTTGTTGATTGCTTTATGGGTAGCCGCGGTCATGTCCCGCTGGTTAGGTGGAGGAGCCACGTTGACCTTACGTTTTTCTCCTTTGATGACTGGATTAGTCGTCGGGTTGATCATGGGGGAAGTTGCACAAGCAATGATCGTTACAGCTGCTCTGCAAATGATTTATATGGGGGTTTTTTCTCCAGGAGGATCGATGCCAGCTGAACCTTCCATTGCAGCAGCTATCGCAGTACCAGTCGCATTATTAGGGGATCTGTCGCCAGAAGCAGCGATTGCTGTTGCAGTGCCAGTCGGATTGCTCGGAAGTTACTTGTATCAGTTTCGTTTTTTCATCAATACTTTTTTAGGTAAATATACAGATAAAGCTGTAGAAGATTTGAATACAAAAGCTATGGCCCGATCAATTATTCTTTATCCAACAGTTGCCTCATTTTTATTATTCGTTCCGCTTGTTTTCGTTGCTTTATATTTAGGGGCACCATTGATTGCTGATGTAATCAAAGCTTTAGAGGGAACAGTTGTTATCCACATTCTTGAAGTAGTAGGTGGAGGGTTAGCGGCAATCGGTATCGCGACAACTGTATACGTTATCGGTCGAAAAGATTATCTGGTCTTTTTCTTCCTTGCTTATTTTATGAGTGTTGTTTTGAAATCTTTAGATATTACGATGGTTACTTATGCCATTTTTGGGATTATTATCGCTTTGATCTTTGTCCAGTCGCAAAAAGGGAAACAAGTACAGCCTGCTACAAGCAATAACAATTCAGCATCTTTTGATGACGAAGATGATTATGATGACGGATTTTAATTTAGGAGGAATGGGAAATGGCTGAAATAATGGATAATCAAACAGGTGCTCCTGAAGAAATCACGAAAAAAGATGTAACAAAAGCATATCTGAGATGGCATTTTGCAAACGAAATTCCTCACTCTTTTGAACGTTACTTGGCGCCATCACTACTATACGGAATGATGCCAATCTTGAAAAAACTTTATAAAGATGAAGACGCTTTAAAAGCAGCGTATAAACGCCAGTTACTGTTCTTCAACACTCAATTAAGCTGGGGCGGCGGTGTGATCACTGGCCTAATGTCTTCTATGGAACAGCAAAGAGCAGAAGAAGAGTATGAAGAGAAAGAGATTCTGATGCAAGATGACTTGATGTATAACACGAAAGCGGGATTGATGGGGGCACTAGCAGGAATCGGAGATGCAATCGATTCAGGAACCGTCCAATATATTTTTATTGCGATCGCGGTACCTTGGGCACAACAGGGAAGTCCTTTAGGCGCACTTTTTCCTTTTATCTGCTTTGGGTTGTATCAGGTTTTACTAGGGGTATTTTTTGCAAGACAAGCTTTCACTATGGGCCGTAATGCTACAGGCCTGATGCAAAACACTGGTGTTCAGACAGCGATTGAAATGCTATCAGTTTTAGGATTATTTATGATGGGGGTGCTTGCGGGAAACTATGTAAAAGTAGAATCTTCATTGAAATTTGCAATTTCCGGACGTGAGTTTGTTATCCAGGAAATTCTTGATCAAATCGTGCCAGGAATATTACCTTTAGCTGTCGTAATGGGTGTGTACTTGTTCTATACGAAAAAAGGTTTGAAAGTCACACAAGCATTATTATGGCTGACAGGAATATTAATTGTGCTAGCAGGAATCGGTATTTTATAAAAAGAAGGGAATGTGAATAAGATGGGTGTAGTCAATTTAGCGCGTGTGGATGAGCGTTTGATCCATGGACAAGTAATGGTAACGTTATCTCAAAAAAGTGGAGTGAATTCCATTTTTGTTGTAGACGAAGTTGTAGCAAAAGATAAATTTATGAGAGATCTTTACAAAAATGCAGGAAGCCGTACAGGACAAAAAACAATTGTCATTACACCAGAGAAAGCTAAATTCTATTGGGATGAATATCAATTTAAAGAGTACAATTGTATTTTGATCGCAAAAACAGTCCAAACGATTTACGACTTAGTAAAACACGGAATCCCCATGGAAGAATTGAATATCGGAGGGATTGCTCAAAAAAATCCTGATACAGATCTTTTAGTGACGAAATCTGTTTATTTAAATAAATCAGATGCTGAAAAATTGAAAGAAATGAATGAACAATATGGCGTAAAGAATATTTATTTTCAAGCCACTCCATCTGCACCTAAAACAGGATTAAAAGATGTATTGAACAAGTTTGATTTGTCATGAACAAATGCTTAGAAAAAAGATAAAGAGGGCGGAAAAATGAAGAAGAACGAGCTGTTTCGTGATTGGGAATTCCGTTATCGCTATGTTTACCGTAAGCGACGTACAAAAAAGAGTAAACAGCGTTTTCTTTCAGCGTTGGTATCAGATATTTACAGTATGAGAACAGATGTGACAGTCATTGCTTACGATACGCCAGCCTACCGATCAAAAAATATTTATGTTGGAGATATCGAAAAAGCAGAGAAAGTTATCTGTACTTATTACGATACACCCGTTCATACATTAGGAAGTTATTTCATGTTTGATTGGAAAGACCAACGGAAAAAAACAATCTATTCTATATTATTGTCCTTCATTTTGTTGTTCAGTTTAGGTTGGTGGGGAATGATGATATATAACGGAAATCCTCATCACGTATTCGATCTGCTATCCGTACAAACAAGTATCACTGTACTAGCATTTGGGAGCTACTTTTTCTTATTGGGAAAAGCAGCGCGCGGATGGTCTAGCAGACAAACGTTTATTCGAAATACTTCATCCATATTAACGATGCTGGAAATGATCCGTACGATCGATGATCCGAATGTAGCGTATGCGTTTGTTGATGAAGGCTGTTATGGAAAAAAGGGTTTGGACAGTGTGAGATTGAGTATGAAAAAAGAGGGCATTCTTTTTTATCTAGACTCTGTTGGGGCAGATACACCGTTACAGTTTTCGGGAAATTATTTTTCAAATGAAGAACAGTGGCTAAAACAAGTGGATAAGTTGAAAGAAAAAAATATCAATTATATTTTTAGTGCAAGAAAAAAGCAAGCGCAGTTTTTCTATTTGACCAAAACAGATTTACGAGGGAAAACATTTAATTGGCAAAATGCCAACCAGATTATTGCTCTTTTTCGATAATTGAAAAGTGCAAAACAAGGAGTGAGAAGACTCATGTTGGAAATCATGATCGTTACACATGGTAAGTTGAGCGAAGGACTGAAAGATGCGGCAGAAGTAATTGTCGGGACATCAAGCCATATTGAAACAGTGTGCTTAGAGTCTGGGGAAGACATCCAAACATTCGGAGAGAAGGTCAAAGAAAAATTAACTATGATCAACACAGCAGAACCCGTGCTAGTATTTGTTGATCTAATTAGCGCAAGTCCGTACAATCAAGCGCTCTTGGCAGTCAATGAACTGACTGAAGAAAAGAAAGCAGCCACTTATGTCATAGGGGGCGTGAATCTGCCAATGTTGTTAGAAGCAATCAATCATCAGATGCTTCACACACCGATAGAAGAAGCGGTGGAACAAATTGTCAAACAAGGAAAAGATAATTTAACTGTTTGGCATGCTTCAGCGGAAGAAAAAAATTTAGATGAGGACGATTTTTAGAAGGAAGGCTGAAAAGATGAAGTGGGGATTTAGATGGTATGGTGAAAAAGGGGATTCGATCCCATTAAAATATGTTCGCCAAATACCGGGAATAAATGGGATAATTGGAACTTTGCTGACTAAAATGCCTGGAGATGTTTGGGAGATTTCAGAAATTGAGGAGTTGAAAGCATCTGTTGAGAGCCAAGGACTGGAACTGCTTGGAATTGAAAGTGTCGCAGTCCATGATGCAATCAAGGCAGGAACAGATGAACGAGATTACTATATTGATAACTATATACAAACAATCAAAAATTTGTCTCGATGTGGGGTTCGATTGATTTGCTATAGCTTCAAACCAATTTTTGGATGGGCGAAAACTGATTTGTTTAATGAAAACAACGATGGAAGCTATTCTCTTTTATACGATCAGAAAATCGTCGATCAGATGGAGCCAGGAGAGATGTATCAATTGATACACAGTCAGTCAAAGGGATTCAAATTGCCAGGTTGGGAAGAAGAACGGTTGAAAAAATTCGCTCAGCTGGAAAAACTGTATGAAGGAATGACCGAAGAAGAATTATTTGAAAATCTGACTTATTTTTTAGAAAAAGTGATTCCTGTATGCGAAAAAGCAGATGTAAAAATGGCTATCCATCCAGATGATCCACCATGGGAACTTTTTGGTTTTCCTAGAGTGACGAAAAATCTTGGCGACTTGAAGAAAATTCTAAATGCAGTAGATTCTCCATATAATGGACTAACGCTGTGCACAGGATCTTTAGGAGCAAATCCTGAAAACGATTTAGTTGAAATCATTCATGAGGTAGGTTCTCGCATCCACTTTGTCCACTTTAGAAACGTGGAGTTTTTAGGAGAAAGAAAGTTCAAAGAAACGGCACATCCTTCTACAGAAGGCTCCCTTGATATGCATCATATTATGAAAGCGTTGGTGCAAGAGGGGTTCGACGGTCCTATACGCCCTGATCATGGTAGAACCGTGTGGGGTGAAGTGGCTATGCCTGGGTATGGCCTGTATGATCGTGCAATGGGACTCACTTACATGCAAGGTCTATATGAGGCGATAAGTAAGGAAAAACCACTGGGAGAGCATTATGAATAAAATCAAGCTCTTCATCTTTGATATGGATGGCCTTTTATTAGAAACTGGACGTTTAGCTTATCGTGCTTATGTAAAATCAGCACAAAAGTATGATTATGAAATGCGTAAGGAAGTCTATTATTTACTGACTGGCCAGACAGAAGCGGCTATAAGAGAACAAATGGGCAATTTGTACGGAGAAGATGTTCCATATATCAAATGGCGAGAAGCGATCAATCAATATAAAGAAAAAATCGTGAAAGAAGATAAGAGAGTATATACGAAAAAAGGAGCAGAAGAAATTTTAGCTTTTGCAAAAGAAAGAGGAATCCATACAATCGTGGCTTCGTCTAATACACGGGTAAAAGTAGAAATGTATTTAAAAATGGAAAATCTATATGCCTTGTTTGATCAAATCATTTCAGGGGATGATGTAAAAAAAGGGAAGCCGGAACCAGAGATCTTTTTGAAAGCTTGTTCAAAAATGAATATTCCTCCAAGTGAAGCACTTGTATTTGAAGACTCGATTGCAGGGATCGAAGCAGCAAGACGAGCGGGTATTTTGTCTTTTCTCATCAAAGATCATTTGATAGGGTTGCCCGATCATAATGGGAAGCATAAGTTGAAAGTAGATGTAAGTTTATATGAGCACGATAAAGCAGACTATGAATTTTATGACCTGCATCAAGCAAAACGATTTTTAGAAAGTAAAGGGTTATATCTCTAATAAAGAGGACTAGTTTCTAGTTCTCTTTATTTATGGTCCTAGATGAGTGATGAAAAAGAAGCAATTTTTAATTTGTAGCATCTATTTGATTTGTATTGAAAAATTTGGAGCAAACACAAAACGCACCCACTGTTATCATCCAGTAGATGCGTTTAAAGAGAAGAACGAGAATCGTCCATATGAGGGTTTCCACTCCTTATGCAGATTTTTTTAATTCTTGCACTGCTTGTTCGATCGTAACACCTGTTGCTACATGATTGGTATTTTCTTTGTCAAAAACGACAAAGAGATTCAAATCTGTATCCAAGGTTACTCGATATTGTATATCTTTGTTATAGAATGTCATAGTCATTCTCCTTTCTTTAAATACTTGCTGAAAGGCAACGAACGCGTTGATAACGAAATTCCATTTATAAGTATACCACCAATTGAAAGGTTTTCATAGTTAAGAAATTTTAAAGTCAAATAGTTGCCGATAAAAACATATAAACAAGAAAACAAAAAGAGAATCAAACGCGGTTATCCAACATTTTTATCGATTCGAAGACAATAAATTTTATATTTCATTGCATTATTCTTGTGTTATTAGAAAAAGCATGATATATTAAACAAGTAATCTATTTTGAAACGTAATTTGAGCGATATATCTACATAGATAAAACTCCTTTTGCCTATCAAATATTTATTGCAACGAAAAAACGTACATTGATACGTATCAGGAGGAATTTATTTATGAATAACGGTACAGTAAAATGGTTCAACGCAGACAAAGGTTTTGGCTTCATCACTGGTGAAGATGGAAATGATGTATTTGCACATTTCTCAGCTATCCAAGGCGACGGCTTCAAAACTTTAGAAGAAGGCCAAGCAGTATCTTACGATGTTGAAGATGGTCAACGTGGCCCTCAAGCAACAAACATTGTTAAAGCTTAATAAAAATTGACTTTTAACCGTCTTTTCTTTCGAAAAGACGGTTTTTTTGTACGAAGAAATTCATCGATCGTTGAATAGGCGGAAGGATGTTTTTCTTGGTGCTTTTTTGTTTCGTCCTTTGATTTTTTCATTTCATAGCTATGTTTGTTTGTCAATAGGTATTTTGGAGAAGTATTTTACACAAAGTTGTGTATTAATCATTAAAAAAATAAAAAAACAGATCAACTATTATTTTTGCATAATTATTTAAAGAGAATTAAAACGAAAAAGCCTAATGGTAGTAAGACTTTAAAAGGATTTTTTTGTTTTTTAGATAACGTAATTTATTTGATTTATTTTAATTATGTCTTTTATTTTAAGTGTGTTTAACTTATTTTTTTGTTTAAAAATAACTATGTTATGTATTATGAAAGTTATAAGAGTTTTTAAATAAAATTTAAGAACATTTAGAAATTATTAAGCTTTATCTGAAAATAAAAAAACGAAATGTTATTATTTTAGTCTGTTTTCAGGGGGGATAATCTTATGATAAAAAAACTATTTTTACTATCAACATTAACACTGGCAATGGCAGGTTGTTCTACAACCGATTCGGCAACTGAATCAACAACAGAAACAACTGAAGACACGACAGAAGAGGTAAAAGTTGAGACGATCACAGAAGCAGAAGTAGACGAAGCACGGGAACGCTGGGCAGAAGCAATCATAAGTATCGGTGCGGCAAGCGAAGAAGGTATGGAGGAAGCAACAGAAAAAGCAGAAGAAGTCATCGAGACATTGTATGCATACGACGAAGGTGCTGTGCTTTTTAAACCAACTAAAGCTGCAGAGTTACCATTCAGGGCAACAAAAGAAGAAGCACTTTCTTATTTCGTTGGCGGTGATATCAGCGAAGATTCTGGTTTTGCGTTAGAGCCTTGGACAGACATCCGCTTCGACAATCATGAAACGATCATTGATACGGATTCAGCAATCGCTTCAGGAGAATATTACTTTACTTCTGGGGAAACGGGTGATGAAACAAAAGTAGAATATACTTTCGGATTTATACGTGATGACGAAGGTAACCTGAGAATCAACTTGCACCATTCGAGCTTACCCTACGTTGGTTAAGACTTTTTCGATGAGAGAAGAGTAGAAGAGTTTTTCATGTTATATCAGAGCGTGGGACAAAAGTAAAGAAAAACTTTTGTCTCACGCTCTAAACATGTGTAAACGGCGGAAGCAGAAGCAACTCCTTCGGAAATAAGCTGAAATTCACAAAAATTTGAATAGCAATTTTCGTGAATTCCCTCTTATTTCTTGGAGTTAAACGCTTCTGTCCCAGCCTCTTTTTTTTAGGTAAGATAAATTCCTTTTTGCTCCAAATTTGCTAAACACTCTGCTAGATACACTTCATCATGTTCCGGATAAATCGGCACGCTACGTTCTACAGCAGGTAAATCAAAAAATGCTTCGCATGATTTGCCACGGTACATAGGATCTGTCCATTCTGGTGCTGGGCTGTAGCCACGTTTTTCCATTTCGTCCATGACAAGTTGATGATACTGAAATAATTTATAAGGAGAATAGCGGAAGACATAATCTACAGTGGCGTGTTTTTTTCCCCAACCATTTCCTCTCAACGCACAGCATTCCCGGTGTTGTCCTAAAAGCTGCTGACGAGGAAGCTTTGAAATCAATTTTTCATGCCATAAACGCATAGATACATCTCCTTTTTGTACATAGTTTGTTCACTGTAAACATTAAATGAAAAAACCAGCACAATGGCTGGAAAAAATCATTTAAGTTTGCTTGCTGTTTCTGAGCGACCAATCAGGTAGTCAACGGAAATATCGTAAAAGTCGGCGATATAGATTAATTCAATGATACTTGGAATTTCATCCCCTTGTTCGTATTTGCGATATTTGAATAAAGGGATACTTAACGCGTTAGAAACAGCTACTTGGGATAAAGATCGGCCAGTTCTTAAAAAATTCAGACGACAACGTAAAGTATCCAGTAAAATAGCTTCTTCGATACTCATTTAATCACCTTTCATCATAATAGAATAGTTTTGTAATGACCATAGAAAGCTACACAAGCAATCAATAACACTCAATGTTTTTTATTTAAACGTATCAAATAAAGAATGACGATCATTAGAGACAAAACCAACCCTGATAATTCTTCTACAAAAACACTATCAGGTTCAAAGTAGTTGTAATTAAAAACCTTCCACATAAAATAAATAACCGGAAGAGTCAAAACAGCCAAATAAAACCGTTCTTTATTCCAATGCATAAGATAAAAAATAATTGCAATCAGAACGACCGAAGGCAACCAAAACAAAACTCTAACCAACGTAATCATGTAACGGACTCCTCAACGATTCATATAATAAAAGATAACATGTTATTGCATACATCACAAATGAAATGCTAGGAAAACTAAAGAAGAAGAGACCGGTGAAAAAGCGGAACAGCTCTCTGCTAATACGCGAGAACTGTTCCGCTAAATACAAGTTATCTATCTAGAAAAAATCAATGGATTGATATTTAAGTAATTCAATACATATAAAAAGAGGACGATCGCATTCACTAAAAAGGAAAGAATGATGATCCCATAACGAATAGAAACATATTTAACAAATATTTCTGTCTGGACACGTGCATATTTTTTTCCTTTGTAGCTGATCATCATGATGAGAAGCAGAAGGGTGATCACACCTTGGAAAATCATTCCAACAAACAGGACTTCTGAACTTTGATGATTGTATTGGAGAAAGTAAGCTGCTGCCGCAACCAAATCGAATAAAATCGCAATAAATGGCAAAATAATCACTCCTAGCATTAAGAATACTTAAAAGAATAACATTTCTTCTAAAATAAGCAAGTAAAAAACAGTCAAGTTTCAAGTCAAGTAAATAAGAATAAATATATCATATTATTTATATTTTGAAGCTTGTGAGCGTCTATAATTCGTGCTATAGTTAAAAAGTAACTAAAATATATCTCATGATGATGTACCTTTAGCTCAGTTGGTTAGAGCAGACGGCTCATAACCGTCCGGTCGTAGGTTCGAGTCCTACAAGGTACATAAGAGGTTGTGAAAAAGCTGCCCTGCATCAAGTAATAAGAACAGCCAAGTAAAAACAGCTTCTTATGTTTTTTACTTGGTTGGACTTATTACCGCAGATGCAAGCTTTTGAACACCGTTTAAGGAAGAGGTTGTGAAACCAGCGTTTTGACCTGAGTATTAGAGAAACAAACGGAAAAATAGTTCCTCATATTTTGCCGTTTGTTAAGCTAATACCGAAGGTCAGCTGATTGAACACCGTTTAAGAAAGAGGTCGTGAGCCTCCCGTTTAACTCTGAGTCACAAGGAACAATTTCAATAAACAGCTTCTCATGTTTGTTGAATATTGTGACTTGTGGCCGAGGAGTTGGTAGGAGAACACCGTTTTCCAAGGTGGCATGAAAAAGCCGATCTACTTTTGTAGAAAAAGCACGTAAGACTGAAAACAGTTCTTCGTGCTTTTTCTTTTTTAGTTTGCTTGTTAAATGATAATAGAACTTATATAAAGAATAGACTGTAGCATACGTGTGACTGTCTATTTTTTAGGTTCGATGATTGAAACATTGAAATCTTTCAGAAGTTCCAAAGCAGCTTCTCCATGTTTTCTACTAGAAACTAACGTTGGATCAACAAAAAAGTCAGCTTCAGGGAACGCACTCTGCAAGCCTATCAGATTAGAGAGCACACATAAGTTTGTTTCGATCCCAACCACTTCGATCTCTTTTTGTTCTTCTTTGCTTTCAAACAAAGTCTCCTTGATTTCAGCTAAAGTTTCAGGGGGGATCGTAAAGTAATACTTTTTGATCACTCGTTCATTTTCTTGGGGAGAAAGAAGAGGGATCAATTGCAAATCTTCCCGTTCTTCTTCTTTGTCCTTCAGTTCGACTGGAATATCCCGTGTGAATAGAATATATTCCTTGTTTTTACGTGCTTTAGCTAATCGTTTAGCAATGCGTTCCGCCAATTGGCCTGATTCTGGAATATAAAATTCGCTGTTTGGATCAAGAATATGATTTTGCATATCGATAATAACTAACATTTTCTTTCCTCCTACGTTCATGACGTCATTTTTTTATTTTCAATAGAAGTTTTTTAAAATATAAGCAACCCCAGCTTCCTCATTTGTCAGCGTTACTTGGTTTGCAATTTCTTTTACTTGCCGCTGTGCATTCCCCATCGCAATACTCAACCCACTATAATTCAACATAGCAATGTCGTTTTCTTGATCGCCAAAAGCCATGATGTCACTCGACTCGATTCCAAGGTAATCCGCCAGAAAAACAAGTGAATGAGCTTTAGTGATACCTGTAGGCGTGATTTCTAAGAAATGTGGATCAGAGAATACTGAATTGATGCCGTCTGCTTGCAGATCTCTTTGTAGCTTCTGTAGTTTTTCTTCACTCTTATCTGTTAACGCTAATTTAAGATAGCTAAGAGAAGGATCTTCTAACATACTTAAAATTTGATCAAAAGAATGATTCTGCAGATTGAAATGTTCATAATAGGGGTCGTCTTTGACAAGATTTGATTCATCGAATGTCAGCTGATCATCTTGGGTTTCTCGGCTGGCAATAATTGAGATTTTTGCTTCTTGAGCATAGAAGAAGGCTCTTTTCAGAGTATCGATATCTATTTTCGAACGTCTGAGAACCTTTGCCATCTTTCCATCCTTCATTTCAGCAATCAGCGAACCATTGGAAGAAATCAAATAGCCGCCGATTCCTAATTCGGAAAAAATATCTTTAGCAGAAATGCTGTTCCTTCCTGTAGCTACTGTTACGATTCCGCCATTTTCATCAAATTTCCGAAGTGCTTGGATATTTTCTTCTGGTATCTTTCCATTTTGATCAAGCAAAGTACCGTCTAAATCAATCGCTGCTAGTTTCATTTTATCTTCCTACTTTCTTTTTACATATCTATTTTCCTGTTACCTTAAGATTAAATGAGAAATTAAAAAAATGAAACTAACTTGCTTTGCCGTTATGAATTTTTTCAAAAAACATTCTTAAGAAAAAGGTGGCTATATATAGTAGTTTTTGGTCAATACCTTTGAATAAAAAGCCATGAAAAACGAATAGTTAGCGCTTACCAATGCGTTTTGTAATAAAAAAATTTTAAAATATTCAATGAAAACAAAGCATATATTTTGCTTTAAAACCAAATGAGGAATATTCTAGATGTAGAACAGGTTAGAAAAAGATTAGAAAAAGGAGTGATTTTGATGGAGAAGAGATACGGCGTAGTTCCTGTGGTGACTGCTTCAGACGAAAATTATGCTCCTTACTTGAGCGTGATGATCGCAACTGCATTAGAAAATTGCAATAAAACAAGACGCATAAAATTTTATGTGATTGACGATGGTCTATCAGAATATAGTAAACAAGGATTGGAAGAAACGGTAAATAAATATTCAAGTAATGCAAGTATCCAATTCCTGACAGTGGAAAAAGATATCTACGAAGACTTCCTAGTCAGCGACCATATCACAACTACCGCTTACTTAAGAATTTCTTTACCCAACTTATTAGCTAAAGAGGATTATAAGAAAGTCCTTTACTTAGATTCAGATGTGTTAGTGCTAGACGATATCGTAAAACTATATGATGAACCATTAAATGGAAAAACGATCGGCGCCATTATCGATCCAGGACAAGTGAAAGCATTGGAAAGATTAGGAATAGATTCCAATGACTTGTACTTCAATTCAGGGGTGATGGTGATTGACATCGATCAATGGAATAAAAAAGAAATTACAGAAAAAACTATCCATTATTTAAGTGAAAATGGTGATCGAATCATTTATCACGATCAAGATGCTTTGAATGCTGTCCTTTATGAAGACTGGGAACAACTTCATCCAAAATGGAACATGCAGACTTCTTTGATTTTTGAACGACACCCAGCACCAAATGAAAAATATGAACGTCTGTATAAAGAAGGAAATGAAAAACCTTCGATCGTTCATTTTACAGGACATGATAAACCTTGGAATACGTTGAAAGATCATCCGTATACCAATTTATACTTAAAAAAATTAGCACACAGTACTCTAACGAAAGTAGGCGAGATCAATGAATAAAAAAGAAATAGCAGTAGTCGCAAGTTGTAACACAAAATTCGTACCGCATTTAGCTGCATTATTTGTCTCAGTATTAGATAATTGCAACCCGTCTAAATTTGTTCGGTTCTATGTGATTGACGACGATATCGATTTTGAAAGCAAACAGCTTTTACGCTTCTCAGTGAAAAATGCACGAATGAATTCGGATGTAGAATTTTTGAAAATCAATAAAGAATTCTTTACAAATGTAGTAATCAGCGATCGTATTCCAGAAACAGCTTATTACCGCATAGCGATTCCAGAATTGTTCCGCGGCACGGAAGTCGAACGTATCTTATATATGGATTGCGACATGATCGCTTTACAAAACATCTCTAAATTATGGCGTCTTGACTTCGGTGATTCAATCGTAGCAGCTGTTGAAGATGCTGGATTCCATCAACGATTAGAAAAAATGGAGATTCCAGCTAAATCAATGCGTTACTTCAACTCAGGATTGATGCTAATCAATGTGAAAAAATGGTTAGATGAAAATATTACGCAAAAAGTATTAGAATTCATCGAACATAATCCAGAAAAATTAAGATTCCATGACCAAGATGCATTAAATGCAATCTTGCATGATCGTTGGCTTCCGCTTCATCCGCGCTGGAATGCACAAGGCTATATCATGGCTAAAGCAAAGAAACATCCAACAGCAGCAGGTGAACGTGAATACGAAGAAACGCGCAACAATCCTTACATTATCCATTTCTCAGGACATGTGAAACCATGGAGCAAGGATTTTGAAGGACCAACGAAGAAATATTACGAAAAATATGCAGGGATGACGGCGTTCCGTTGTGTGGCTAAATTCCCTAAATATCCAAAATATGCAAAAGTTCAACAAAAAACAGACGTAGTTGTTAAATAATAGAAGACTACAACTGAACAGGGGGAGTAGGAATGGAAATTACAATGTCTAAAAATGCAGTAGAGACGTTAATCGAAAAAGTGGGGGAAAATACAAAAATCGCACTCGCTCTCATCAATGATTCCGATCCATTTTTAAGGGACAAAGGTGCTTTTGCAAAAGGCAGCTTTTTCCAAATCATTCCTTTTGTTTCGGAATTTGGAGAGTATGCAACAAAAATCGAGCATCCTTTATTGGAAATCTATACATCTAAAGTAGAACAAAGTTATTTCGGCAAACGATTGAACATGGACTTTAACAAACAGCTTGACAGCTTCTCATTAGAAAATGAAAATGCAGTACTCGATTATAATATTAAATTAAAAAACTGCTTCTTCAGCTAATCGTTTTTGAAAAGTCCAGAAAGGAGGTATACATTGAGATACTACTTTGTGGATGATGAAAAGAAAGTAACAGAAACAGATGAAAAAAAATACAACTGGCTTGTACTTGATAGTGCAAAGCCCGAAGAGATCCAGCAGGCAATCAAAGAATTCGAGCTTCCAGATGACATTTTCGTAGGCACGGAATATCCGGAAGAAGTTTCTCGGATGGAACGCCTTTATGAGACCAAATTAGCGCATCCATTTTCTTTGGTTGTAATCAATCTGGATCAGTCAGATAACCGTATCGAAAAAAAATTGACACCAATATCTTTTGTACTTTCCGATAATCTCTTGATTACTTGTATCGATAGAAAGACCGAGTTCGTGGATCGCTTGCTGACAAAGCATGGAGATCATTTAAACTCGTTTGAAAAGATCATCACGTATACATTACTGGATATTTATACCCATTACGTGAAAGAACTAAGAGAAATGAAGAAGCGAATTGACGCTTTGGATAAAGCAGCCCGTAAAACGACGGAGAATGAGGAACTGTATAAACAGGCAGATCTGGAAAGAGACATTGTGTATATCGATCATACCTTAAGAGATCAGCGGGAAACAATGGATCAATTATGGAATTCTGAAACGTTTATCAAACGTTTAGATGATGAACAGTTACTTTATGATGTTCATTTGAGACAGCGTCAAACAGAAAAAATGATTGAAATCTATCGAGACTTATTGGAGAGTATTGGAGATTTATTCAATGGGATGATGGACAATAATCTAAACCATATCATGAAATATCTAGATTCAGCTGCACTGATCATCTCCGTTCCGGCGTTGTTTGCAGGGCTTTGGGGAATGAATACAGGAGGATTACCGGGTAAAAGCTCTGCTTTAGGATTTATCCTCGTAGTATTCGGCTCTTTGATAGCAGCGGTGGTTTTAGGCTACCATCTATACCGAAAAGATTATACGAATTAAACAAACTATTTAAAACAGGTATCAAACAAAGAAATTTGTTTTGGCAATACAATTTAGAAAAAATTGGAGGAATACAGCAATGACAGAACCAAAATTAATCGACCCACGAAATCTGTACCATACGGAGAAATTTCCTAAGCAAGATCAGGATACGCCAGCTTTACAACAGAACATGATTCCTGTTCCTGATTGTGGTGAAGAATCCTATGAGGGCAATAATCAGCTGGAAAATCGCCGTGTACTAATCACTGGTGGCGATTCAGGGATCGGTCGAGCAGCAGCGATTGCATTTGCTAGAGAAGGTGCAGACATCGCTCTTCAATTCTTCCCAGGAGAAGAAAAAGATGCAGAAGAAGTAGCCAAATACGTCAAAGATGCAGGACGTAAGATCGTCTTACTCCCATTTGATCTTCGTGATGAACAAGCGCCTAAAGAAATCATTGAAAAGGCTGTAAGTGAGCTTGGCGGGCTAGATACGATGGTATTGAATGCAGGGCAGCAAATTTCTTGCCAATCCATTACTGAACTGCCACTTGAACAAATCAAAGACACATTCATGGTCAACATCATCGCTATGTTTGCTTTAGTGAAAGAAGCTGTTCCGCATATCCCAGCAGGAGGAGCAATTGTTACAACAACTTCTGTCCAAGCCTTCAATCCAAGTGAACATTTGTTGGATTATGCAGCAACAAAAGCTTCAATCGCTAACTTTACGATCGGCTTAGCAAAACAACTTGCTCCTAAGGGAATCCGTGTAAATGGTGTAGCACCTGGTCCAATCTGGACACCGCTACAACTAGACGAAGGTCAGCCTTCTGATTCGATTCCTGAATTTGGTCAGCAAAGTTTACTAGAACGTGCAGGTCAGCCAGGAGAATTAGCACCGGTCTATGTCTTCTTAGCATCAAATAAAGCAAGTTATGTCACAGCTCAAATTTACGGAGTAACTGGTGGAGAAGCGATCAACTTATAAAAAGTTGATCGTTTCACCCCTATGAGGAGGTGCGAAAATGAATAAAGGAGTAAAAACGCTTGGAGTGATCGGAACGTTACTTTTGCTATCTATACTCTTGTTTGCGATACTATTAAGTGCAGCTTATCCACTGCCTTTTCAATTAGAGAAGTTTCGATTCTTTTCCATCACTAATTCATATGTGCAACAATATGTATTCTGGCTTGCTGTTGCATTTGCTATTTTGACGATTATCACATTGCTTGTTTTCTTGTTTTATCCAAAAACGATCGGAACCTTTTTACTGAAACATGGTGATGGGGAGTTGACGTTGGATAAAAAAGCAATCGAAGGGATGGTTCGTTCTCACTTGCATGAAGATGAATTTATCCATTCACCAAAAGTAAATGTCAAAGCAACGAAAAACAAGATCGCCGTCAATGTAAAAGGGGAGTTGAAACGAACTTCAGCACTCATTGGTAAAACTGGAACATTGATGAAAGAAATCGAAAACGAAGTGCAACACATATTAGGCACAAAAGAGTCAGTGAAAGTATCGGTGAAATACACAGGCTTTGAAGAACCAGCTAAACGAAGCAATGACCGCAAACGAGTAGAATAGGGGGGAACCAAAAATGAAAGAACTATTTTCGACATACAAGCTCCCTATCATCTTTGGGGTACTTGGGTTGATATTAGCCGTTTTATGGATTACCGTCGGCTTTTTCAAGACTTTATTGATCTTGATCATGGCAGCTATCGGTGTCGCTATCGGTTTTTATTTGAAACAAACGAAAATTTTAGATCACTATTTTAAATCTTAGGAGGAAACATCCATGAATAACAATAACAAAAATAATAACAACAATAAAATGAACAACCAAAAACCAGTGTCTGCACATCCAGACCCAACGACACCAAACCAATCAAATGGTGTGAACGATGAAAAGAACAAAACAGCACCAGTATCTGCACATCCAGATCCAGTCGTGCCAAATGTTCAACAAGGTGTAGAAGAAAAGAAACATGACGCAGAAAAACATGCGCCTCATCATCCCGGCTCTCCAGAATCGAAAGTTCCAGAACAACATGATGCAATCGATCCTTCTAAACCATTAGAGGAACAAAAGCATCCTTCTGATCATGCGAAAGCACAAGAAAAACTTGGTTCTGAACACTCAAACGGACAAGGAAAATTTGGTTCACAACATACAAACGACCAAGAAAACCATGGCTCTGAGCAAGAAGATTCGATGCGCGGTGAGTTGAATTATGAAGATAAAGTGGTGCAAAAAATCATTGGAATCGCAATTGAACAAGTAGACGGCTTATTATCTGCAAACGGTGGTTTCTTCTCTAATGTGGCAGGAAAACTTGTGAATACAGATAATGTAACGGCTGGGATCGAAACAGAAGTCGGTAAAAAACAAGTAGCAGTTGACATGGATATCATTGTGGAATATGGCAAAGATATCGAAAAAATCTTTGAAGAAATGCAAGAAGTAATCGGCAAAGAAGTAAAAAATATGACACACTTAGACGTGATCGAAGTTAACGCTAACGTAGTGGACATCAAAACAAAAGAAGAATTTGAAAAAGATCAAGAAACGGTGCAAGACAAAGTAACTGACGTAGCGAAAAAAACCGGTGAATTTGCTTCTAATCAAACAGATAAAGTAAAATCGGCAGCTGGAAGCGGCGTTGAAAAAGTAAAAGAAAATACAGAACCACGCGTTCAGTAATAAGGAAGCAAAACATTAGGAGGAACGAAACATGGGATTTATTTGGTCACTTATCGTCGGAGGAATTATCGGAGCAATTGCAGGAGCAATCACGAATAAAGGTTCTTCGATGGGGATTATTGCAAATGTCGTAGCAGGTTTAGTTGGATCAGCACTTGGTCAAGCATTATTAGGTTCTTGGGGACCAAGTATTGCAGGAATGGCCATCGTACCATCATTGATTGGTGCCATCATTTTAGTACTGATTGTCTCATTCTTTGCTAGAAAACTGTAAAAAGACTTTTAATAAAGAGGTCGTGAAAAAGCTGTTCTGCATCAAGTAATAAGAACAGTCAAACAAAAATAGCTTCTCATATTTTTCGTTTGGTTGGACTTATTACCGCAGATGCAAGCTTTTGAACACCGTTTAAGAAAAAGAGGTCGTGATCCTGACGTTCAGCTACGAGTCACAAAGAACAATTTCAAAAAACAGCTTCTCATGTCTGATGAATATTGTGACTTGTGACCAAGGAGATGGTAGGAGAACACCGTTTATTCGGAATAAGGGCTGTGACAAGATTTTTGTCACAGCCCTTTATTTGTGTGGGTAAATTCCCAATTAGATTTTTAAAAGTTTTTTAAGGGGAAACCAATATATTGACCAGTTTTTCCTTAAATGTGTCTTTATTGGTACAGAGAAGCTTCTTTAATAAAACAATGTTTCCCTAAATTTTCTTGAGAGAGGGAAGGTGAACATACAAAATAGTACGACCGCTTGAAAGACCCAGATGATCCACAGATGGATCGTATGATACTGATGAAGTAAAAAGCAATGGATCAGAAACTCAAAGAGATTGAAAAAGAGAAGGAAGAAATAATATCTCTTTTTTACTCTTGTCTGTTTTAGCCAATAATAGCTCGTAAAGTAATCTAGGCAAACAAATAGAAGTAAACAAAGTTTCGTAAGAGCAGTAATCGTATCATGTTGCTCAGCTAGACGATTGACGAGCAGAAAGAATGTTGGTAATGGAATATAGATCACGAGTAATGAAAGAAAAAAGTAAACAATGAATGGCATACTATTCCTCCTAATTGTGTGAGTTCGCCCTCATTTTAAAATAACGATATTTGTTTGTGAAGCTTTTTCGTGTCGTAACAAAGGTTATCTAATGTATTTTTAAATAAATAATCATTATTATCAAATTAACGTTAAAAAGAAAAAAGAGTAGTGGATCGTTGTTATTCGAAACATTCTGTCAAAAACTCCATATTAAATGGGAAAAAGTGGCATTACATAATAGAAAGAACCCCTTTACAGTATAAATGTGGGAGTTTGCTCCCGCATAAAAACAAAAAGAAAGGAGTGGGAGACACCCAGTTACGATTATTGGGGAGAGAACTACATATTCAAAGATCGTAAGAAGGGGAACAGGAGCAATTCACGTACAATGCTGACCGTCAAGTTTGTCACAACAAATGATCGTTAGGTGTTTAGCAAAATCAATACTATTTGATCGATCAGACTTGTGTCAATTGAGCAAAAGCTACGGAGGTTAGAAACAAGTAAAACTATTTTTACACGATTTATTTATGTTTAAGACAAGAAAATAGCATACCTTCTTTGCTGACGGTTTAAAACAGACCGCTTTTGATCTGTATAGGAAAAATAAAGGAGGTAAAACGTTCATTGAAAAAAGTAAAAAAGCTATTAACTAGTACACTATCTTTGGGACTGGTTCTAGGGAATATGGGCGGTACCGTAGTAGAAGCCGCCTCTGCCTTACATTCGATCGAATTACCCGCATTAAGGCAATTGCGCCCTCAAGAAGAGAAAGAACAAGAAGAAACGAATGAAGAGGAAAATAAACCACGAGCATCTACCTTGCCACGATTACCCATAGAAACACAAGAAAAAGAAGAGTTACGAATGGAGAATGTCCTTCAGGAGTCACGACTAGCTAGATGGTCACGTGAAGAAATACAAGAAGAAGCATTTAATTTTGCTGCACGTTTGACCGAATATAGGTTGAATGAGGCAATGAAAAAACATAATCATTCTTTTATAAATGGGGAAATGATAGAAATTCGTTTTGTACCAAGTATGGAAGACATATTTAATATGCCAGAAGGTATTCGTCCTAATTTTCCTACTAATGCACTTTATGGTAATAATGCGTATATGGTGCCCCATGGTGTGAGTAGTGAGAGTAGTTCTTATACAGAAAGTGGGAATTGGAGATATAACTTTTCAAGCCGTGGTGGCGTTTCGGAAACTCAATCAATGGTTCTAACTAGAATAGGAAATCAACAAAATTTAGGCACAGAAACTATGGAACTATCGATAGTCGTTTGGCTAAATTTTAGTAGCTCCGGCGGAGACAGCGCAGTTTCTAGAAAAACAATAAACTTTCTTTCTGCAGCACAAGCCATGGGAGACATCAAAGTCGAAGCCAAAGCTGGCACACATAACTTATGGCAAGGTGATGCGGTACCAGATCCTGCTGATTATGTGACGATAGATACGAGTAATGTCAAATGGGATCTGAAAACAGAATGGGAAACTCCACCAAGAATGAATATAATAGGTGCTCAAAATACTAGAATCAAGGTAACAGAAGATAGATCGGGCAGAACGGCTACAGTAAATGTTCCAATAACTGTCCAATCAAGAGATTTACAAGTATTTGGGAAGACTGGTCCGCATTCCATTTACGTGAACGAAGCAATCCCTGATCCTGCTGACTATTTTGTCGTGAGAGATCCTCTTGAACAGACACATCAGTTAGAGTGGCTCAATGCTGATACGAGTTCAGCTGGTACGAAAACGTGGCAGGCAAAAGTAACGGCTACTGATGGACGTGAAGCCACTGGTTCCATCACGATGGATGTCCTTCCTCAACCAGAGGTAGAACTAAAATTGCAGGATGTGGAAGATCGACATCTAGGTGGAAATTATCCTACACTTTCCTCTTCATTCCGTGAATATATCCAAGAAGCGACGATGGAAGGGCAGAGGCTTAATATAGCTGATTTAGAGTTTGTCGCCGCTGAATCAACAGAGCCAGATTCTTCTATCGTAGGAGAACAACCGCTCAAACTGACTGTTCAAACGAGGCATCCCGTTACGAATCAGATAATCAAAGGAACAGCTGAAACGAAGGTCAATGTCCGTTGGGGGGACACGTTCTTACTGAAAGCCCATAATGGACAATCAGCCGGCGCATACGCCTTCCAGTTGAGAAATGGGAATAATGCTCGAATCGTGGCAACTCGAGGATTAGATTCTCCTCTTGATGAACGGATTGGTCTGGAAGATTCGTTGTATTACTCTATTGAGGTGCTACGAAATGATCGACAAGCTTATTACCATGAAGTGCCGGGGAGAGCTACTCTACAGCAAGTGATCACGACATTCGGAAATGGAAATGGATACCTTGATGTACAGTTGGGAGATATCATCAATATTCACCATCCACAAAAGAGTGCAGGAAGCTCAGTCTTGATGGTAGAAGAAAAAGAGCAAGATTTCACTTACGGAACAGATAATGCCTATTATCGTGTCACGGCTTTCGGATTTGAACCACTTCCTGTACTTCCTGATCCGGCAATCCAGCTGAAATTGAAGCCAATGGAAGACCGTACATTAGGAGAAACTTCTGCGTCACTTGCAAGTACGTTTAAAAATTATATCGAAGAAGCCACTTTTGAAGGGGAATCAGTTGCGGTCGATGATCTAGAATTCGTAGCAGCAGAATCGACAGAGCCGACGAATACGATCGCTGGCAAACAAGATATTCGGATCACCGTACAAGCGAAACACCCGATTTCAGGGGAGACGATCAAAGGAACAGCCGAAACATCGGTCAATTATCTTTGGGGAGATACGTTCATGATCAAGTCAAGCGAAGGTGGTTCAGCAGGAGCTTATTCCTTGCATCTGAGAAGTGGGAATGCAGCTAGATTAACCGTTACCAGTGGTTTGCCTTCAGCATTAGATGAACGGGTCAGTACGGAAGAATCGATGCACGCCTTGTATTACACTTTGGAAGTCCTGAGAAACAATCAGTCGGTTTACAATTATGAAGTGCTTGGTAGGGGTACCTTAAGACAAGTGATCGATAACTTTGGGAACGGGAATGGTTACTATGATGTACGATTGGATGATGTGATCAAGATCTATCATCCGCAGAAATCGCCAAACAGTTCAATTGTCATGATTGATGAAGAAGAACGGGATTTCACTTATGATTCCGAATATGCTTATTACAGAGTGACTGCATTCGGACTAGAACCGATTCCAGTGATGGAAGCAGAAGGGACTTCGCAAATGTTCTCTTTGAGGGATGACGTCAGCACGTTAGATGTCAAAGAACTAGTCAAAGATGTCACGATCAATCATCAAAGTATCTCAGAGGATCGTTACACGATCGAACAAGTGTCAGAGATTGACACAAGTACAACTGGAAAACGAACGACAAAAGTAAAGATTACGATGAATGATGGGTTAGCTGAAACCGAAATCGAAGTCCCTTATGAAGTACAGTGGGGAAGTACATTCGTTCTTCGAGGACTGGAAGAAATGACCGTCGGCGCGTTTAGTTTATTAAAAGAAGGCGATCAGTTCGCAATCCATGCTTCTCCTGGTTCAAGCAACACGGACTTGAATCGTCCAGTGAACAATCCGTTCGGCAGAGGAATCTATTATGCCATCGAAGTACTGGAAAACGACACGCGAAAATACAATTATGAAGTGACAGGGAATACCTTGATCCGTCAAGCAGTGAATGGATTCAATAGTGGGCAGCCGTTAGCAGTCAATGTAGGAGATACCATCAAAGTCTATCATGCGGAGACACAAGGAAGAAATCTTCTGATGATGGATGAAATGGTCAGAGATTACACTGGTGGTTCTAATTATGCCTATTATAAAGTAACAGAAGAAGGGTTTGAGCCGTTTACGGATATCAAGGCAGATCCGATTTCACAAGAACTGCTGTTAGGGCATGAGACGAATACAGTGAACCCGGCAGAATTGATCCAAAATGTGACTTTCAACGGACGTCCGCTAACGAGTGATCTTTATACGGTGGAACAATTGTCTAACTTTGATACAACAACTGTGGGAGAAAAAGGGGTTCGTGTGAGAGTAAGCACGACTGATGGTACTGGATTCACAGAAGTGAAGATACCATATGTAGTGAAATGGGGAAGCACGATCCGAGTCAAAAACAATGACGGCGCAACGATTGGCGCATTCAGCTTGATCAATCAGAAAAACCCAAACAATCAGAACAATCAGCTGATGATCCGAGCATCACAAGGCGTGGCGAATACAGAGTTGTCCAAAGTAGTGCATGATTACTCCGACCGCTCGATCTATTATCAATTCGATGTGATGAACAAAGATAATACCACTAGCAGGTTCACTTATGACGTAACAGGAAATCGGACGATCGAACAAGCATTGTCTCGATTCAACAGTGGGCAGCCATTGAATGTCAATGTGGGTGATATTATCAGAATCTATCATACAAAAGAGTTTAGACGAAATATGCTGATGGAAGATGAGCAGGAGAAGAACTTCACTTATGGTTCTCAATATGCTTATTATGAAGTCACAGAATATGGGTTCGAACCAAGCGGGAAAATTGATGTAGAAGCTAATAAAGTAGAAATTCCACGAGGTGCCACGGAACTAGATCTTAAATCATTTATCAAAAATGTAAAAGTAAATGACAAGGTCATTCCAGAAAATCTTTATACAGTCTCTTTAAATTCTGAAATCGACACATCAACTCCTGGTCGGAACAATGTCTCAGTCAATGTGACGACAGACAGTTCTTATGGCGGTTTTTCAACAGAATTGAATATGCCGTATGAAGTACGTGATCACACGACGAATTCCAGTACGAATGAATCGCAAAATAATCATACAAATAATGAAGGTACAAGCGGCAGTACGGAACGAAATGAAGGGACGACACCAAGTATCCAAGATGATCCAACAACAAGTGCAGATAATGAATCTTCACTGAATATGCCACAAACCAATGCAATTAGGAATACTGCATGGACATTGATTGGTATCGCGTTAGTAGCAGGCATAGGGGCGATTGTTATGAGAAGAAAAGCAAAAGAGAAAGCTGAAAATCAATAACCGTTTTTTGCTTAAGTAAGAAAAAATAGTTCTCAAAGCTCCAATTTCTAAAGCAGATACACGATATAATATAATCACAAGCACTCAATAAGGGAAACCGACATTGAGTGCTTTTACATTTATCTATCAGGATGTATCAAAAGAATTTTGTTAGAAAGGGGTGGAAACATGTTGAATCTTCTCTCAAAAAAATTACAACGTCAGTTGAATCTGTTAGAAATACTATTCGAGGGGGAACGTTGCCGCCTTAGTCAATTGGAAAAAAGATTGGCAAGTTCTGGAAAAACATTGCGGAACGATTTTATGGAAATCAATACATATTCTTCCGATATCCAAATCGTCACTGATCGGGATGCTGGTGTGACAGCTATGTTTTCACCTGCCTTCACAAAAGATCATATTTATCAAATCGTGATCTCCCAATCTACTGAATATAAATATTTAGAAACCATACTGCTACATCCAAAAGAGAATTATTTAGAATTAGCAGAGTATCTGTTTATTTCAGAAAGTACATTGCGAAGAATCGTAAAGAAAATCCAATCAAAATTAAAAAAATACGATTTGAGGATCAAAGGGTTGACTCGGATTGTCGGAGAGGGTCAGGTGATCGACGGTCTTACAGCTCGTTTGTTGATGGAAAAATATCCTTCTCCTGCTAGTATTTTTAATCGTTCTTTTAGCGAGGCAACTTATGATGTAGTCATCCTATTTTTAAAAGAAAACCAGCTATATGAGGTAGCAAAAAATGATCCGAAAACCTTATGTTTTTTACATTTTTTTATTGCTTGTCGTATACAACGATTCAACAAAAATAAAAGGGGATTGGAGCAAAAAAAAATCAGCTGTTTCACCTTTTCATTCTTGGAAAAAAATCACTTGAACCATTTTTCTTTGCCACGGGAAGAAAAAGTCTGGCAGTGGATATTTGATACAGAAGTCATTCATACTGCTTTGAAAATAAGAAATGCAAGCGAGCAAAGAGAGTATCATTTTTGTATCAGTCATTGTTTAATGACATGGATAGATTGCTTGGGAAAAAAATATCAGTTGGAATGTGAGAACAAAGATCTGATCGTTCAACGATGTAAAGAGATACTGACACAACCACGATTTCCAGAATATATCCTAAATGATCCAAGCCAGACAACGATAGTCGATCCGCCGATTTTAGCCTGTTTATATGAAGAATTAAAGGGAAGGATGGTAGATGACTGCAGAGAAAAAGGATACGTCATTCCTGAACTTGATTCATTTGTTCGCCATGCTATCTTAGAAATTCTTTTCGACTGGCCATTATTGCTATCATACATTGAAGGGAAAGAAAATAAATTAAAAGCAGTGATAGTCACAAATACAAGAAAACAACAAGCGAATGACATAGCAAAAAGATTGCAAGAAAAATTGGGAGATTATTATCAATTTGGTGTTCTTCCAAACTTTTATCAGAAAGAAACGAATTTATACTATCCGGATATCGATTGTATCCTTACGAATGCGATGATGGAGGAGGAGACAAACATTCCGATCTTCGGTATTTCTCTATTTCCAAATCAACGTGAGATCCAAAATCTTCTTCAATTTTATCAGGAGAAGTACCAAGTAGTAGAAGAAAAGTCTCTCTACGTGTAAATACATATCTATAGACATCAAGATATTCCATCAAAATAAAAAATCTGAGTAATAGATGTAATGACCGCTAAAAGTCTCATACATCTATTATTCAGATTATTTTTTTACTGATTGTTATGTTTTATATTCATTTTTTTGGTATAGGATCGAGGTCTTTTTGATAACTTAACAAATCTCCTGGTTGACACTCTAATACTTCACAGATTTTTTCGAGGGTAGAAAAACGGATAGCTTTTGCTTTTCCGGTTTTTAGAATAGAGATATTTGCCATCGTAATACCCACTTTTTCACTCAATTCTGTTACACTCATCTTTTTTTGAGCCAATACTACATCTAGATTAACGATAATAGCCATGTCGCACCTCACACTGTCAAGTCATGATCTGTCTTAAGTAAAATCGCATGTTCGAGCAGATTTTCCAACACGCTTGTCAAAGTATATACGGCAAAAGGAATGAATACGACAGCAATTCCCACCAACATCAAACCAGGAGCATCATCTAAATCTGCCACTTTCAAAAATTTAGGAAGCAAGCCGAAAAAGGCAAAACCAATAATCAGAATCGTTCGTTCGATTTTTTTTAGAATGTCTAAGCTTTGATTAGAAAAGGCCTGGTTTTCTTCGATTTGTTTCAACAGCCTCAATAAGAAATAAGCAATAATAATCCCTAAGAGAAGGGCGAAGTAGATGACAGAAACGAATAAAGTCGTCTGCCAATCAAAAGTGAATCCTTTTTCGCTTGTAGCAATCTGAGTATAAAAAAGTATACCGAATAAAATAAATACGGCACTTATACCTAAAACAACAAACTTTAATAATAATGTTTTTAATTTCATTTTTATCCCTCTTTTATCTTTGATAGCTAAAATATAGCAGAATAATTATTGAAAAGCAATTACTTTTTATCGAAAAACAATAAATTTTTGTCGTTTTTAGTAAATATGATTTTATAGTATTTGAGAGTTTTAATTGAAGTTAGCATTTGCTTCTTTTTAATTTATAAGGAAACTTTTAAATATGTTATTTACAAATAGTTAGTAAACTATGTTACAATTTTTATGGGGAAAAACTTAAAAAATAAATTTTTTTATTCATAATTGCTGTTTATTTTGTTATGTAAAACATGCATAAAGTGAGGTTCTAAAATTGAATATTTTACAGTTAAGTTATTCTCTACTCATATCAGGGCAGCTGATGACGATGTTTGTTGGATTGGGCTATTTGAACAAGAAACTAAGAAATAAAAAGTATGCTTTATTATCAATCTTGGTTATCCTATTGATATCGGTACTTTATCAATGGATAAATGTAATTGCCACTGGTTTGGTATGGCTAGTCATGTGTACTCTCGTGATTTATCATGAAGAGATGCTTCAATCAGCTTTATTCTATGCTTCGTTATCTATTATCCTGCTTATTTTTTCTAATTATCTGATTTACGTTATCTTAAAATCATTATCTATAATGATGAATGATTTGGGTATGTGTTTTTTATCAATTATTTTATATTTATGTTTAGCATTTTATTTAAGGAATTATATATTGAAAAAAGCACCCCTTGAATCGATGATATATGATATTAGTAAGTATACTGTTATTGCTACGTTTTTGATTTATTTCATTTTTCTTATGATTGAACGCTTTTCAGATGTAGACTGTTTTATGAAGGGTGCTCATGGAATTTTTATGCTGGCATATAGCCTTTTTGCTGTTCTTATCAGCTTTTTAGCTGTTTATATAAAAAAGGCAGAGTATAAAAGTAAAGAAGAAAAGAACCGAATGGAATATCTTATCGAATACAGTGAGCAAATCGAAAAAAGTTATATGGAAATACGTAAGTTCAAGCACGACTACAAAAACATACTGGTTTCTATGGAAAATTATATCCAAAGTAATGATATAGATGGGATGAAACATTTTTTTTACTCCCATATCAAGGAAACTGGAACTCTTTTTGATCAGGAATTATTAGAAATGTCACCGATAAGAAATCTTGAAGTCAAGGAAATAAAAAGTATCGTTTTGAGCAAGTTGTATCTAGCTCATGAAAAAGGAATAGAAATAGACGTAAATGTGCCACAAAAATTGGATTCTTTCCCCGTTCCTTCTGTCATGCTAGTTCGGATGCTGGGGATCATACTAGATAATGCAGTTGAAGAATCTTCTATTATAGATAAGCCGAAAATCTTGTTTGCCGGATTGAGACAAGAAGAAGCGATAACCTTTATTATTGCCAATAAATGTCGTTCTGATATACCTGATTTACATGTATTAAAGAAAAAATCTTATTCATCAAAAGGGAAAGAACGTGGGATTGGTCTAAGCAATCTTGATGAATTAGTTCAGTTGAATAAAAATGTGTACTTAGATACTAAAATCGAAGAAGGGCAGTTTATTCAAATACTGACAATTTGGGAGGGGTAAAATCTTTATGTTGAAAATTTTTGTTTGCGAAGATGACGGAGCATTTAGATTGAAATTAGCAAAGATGATCCAAAATTATTTAATGATGCAAGATTATGACATCAAATTTCAAATGGATACCTCGGACCCGGAAGTGCTGCTTTCATATATACGTTCAAATAAAACAGAAGGCATCTATTTTTTAGATATTGACTTAAGTGCCAATATGAATGGAATCAATCTAGCCGCTACGATTAGAGAATACGATCCACTAGCAAAAATTATTTTTGTGACCAGTTACACAGATTTAGCTTATCTCACTTTTTTATATAAAGTAGAAGCAATGGATTATATTGTGAAGGGGAACGATACACTGCTGCAAGAAAGCGTGACAAAATGTATCGATGTGGCTAACCAAAGATATCTTGATACAATTTTACCTACAAGAGAACAGATTCGTATTAAGAGTGGACCAATCAATACAAAATTGTTCGTAGACGAAATCTTATTTTTTGAATCCAGTCCTGTTCCTCACAAAGTGATCGTTCATCTTGAAAATCGAATGCTAGAATATAATGGAAAAATCAAAGAGATCGAATCGTTTAGCCCGAGCTTTTACCGTTGCCATCAATCGTTTGTTGTAAATGTGGATAATATTTGTTCCATCAACAAGAAGGAAAGAACGATCCTTATGTCTAACGGAGAAAAGTGTCTTGTTTCCACCCGAAGTTTAAAAAAATTATTGATTGCATTTAGCAAAGGAGCGTGACGAATGTCACGTTCTTTTTTTATAGAATATTTTAGATCTAAAGAATATAAGGGGGTTATTAAGAAAGATAACACTGCAGTTATGTAAAAAAAACGCGCACTTTTTACTTTTTAATATATGCATCCTTATTTTTAGTATAATCAAAAGTGAGAAAGGGGTAAACGATATGCCAAATGAATATCTGTCTCTTGAAGAGAAGCTGTCAAGCAAGATGAGCAGAAAACTCGGGGAGAAATATGGGTTAACAGAACTGGATGAAGCAAAAGTCAACTATGGATTAGCGATCCTGTTCATTAATCTTTTCAAGTTCATGCTTATTTACGTATCAGCGTTTTTCTTACATAGCATTTTTGCTGTGATCACCACTCATTTGTCTTTTATTGCTGTACGAAGATATGCAAAAGGATATCATGCAAGCCGAAGCATGGCCTGCACGCTCTATAGTATGGGATTATTGGTGGCGCTGCCTGTTTTGGCTAATCATTACAATTTGGAACTTACACGCTACGAATATTTCATCGGAGCAGCTATTCTTAGTATGGTTTTAGGAATTATTGGTTCCTTTATCGCACAAGACCAACAAAAAAGAAGAAGCGTAAGAAACAAACTAGTGATAACAGGAATAAGCCTCACGCTGATCGGTTCAGTGATTCCAGCAAATGATTCAAGAGTCATGATATTACTGGGTATGTTGACCGCAATCTTACTTGTATTCATTCCAAAAAAAGAAAGGAAGATCATCAAATGAAACACACACAAACTAAATTTAGTCTCTCACATGCAATCACAACAATTGCTATCAGCGTTGCCGAAAAGGCTGTAATAAGCGGAAGTACCTGTATTGGTTTAGTTTATGAACCAAAAGTACCAGAGGCATTGAAAAAAGAAGTAGAAAAATAAGTAAAAATAAAATGGATTGCCGAATAAAAAGTACCGTAAGTCCTAAAAACTGTGCCAACAGATCGTTGGCACAGTTTTATTTTTTTCGATAGTTTTGTAACAAAAATACAAAGATGAAAAAGAATAAAGATTCCCATAGTGTAGTAGTCCAGCTGAATTCTTTACTGATACCAAATACCATATTTCCAAGATTTGATACAATCAAATAGCCAATCGTTATGATCAATGAATAATACAATCTTTTCATCATAGGACATACCTCGTTTTTATTTATAAGAATAGTATAAACCAAAGAAGAAAATAAGAAAAATGATAATAGAAAATAAAGTAAAAACGCAATAAAGTAACTTAAGTTATTTTATTGCGTTTTTTTCTTCACTGAAAAATTTTAATAAATAAATAGAATTTTGTAATAATAACTGAGCATAATCTTTGCAATTTTTAATCTTGAATAATATCCTTTAAGTATAGCCAGCAATCAAAAAGAAATAGAGAATAAGTGATCAGTTGTTATTTCAGTATCCGACAGACGATAAAACGCCGTTATGATCCAACAACGTTTGGTAGCGCTTTATTTACTGGTGCTAAGCTAACCATTTGCTCTTTATACTGTGATTGTCGGTAGAGTTATTTACAGGGTAAAAATAAGTTTATAGGAGGTGGAAAATGAATAAGGGGTTAAAAATAATCGGTGTTATCATGAGTTTGCTGCTACTTTCAGTATTTCTAGCGATTGCGTTAATCAATGCGCCGTATATTATGCCTGAACAATTGGAACGATTTCGCTTCTTTACCTTAACGAATTACTACATGCAACAATATATTTTCTGGGCAGCTGTAGTATTTGCCGTTCTTGCTATTATCATCTTGCTAGTCGTTCTTTTCTATCCAAAATCAAGAGGAACTTTCGTTATGAAACGGGAAGATGGCAAATTGACGATCGACAAAAAAGCGATTGAAGGGCTGGTACGTTCCCATTTACACGAAGAAGAGTTCATTCATTCACCTAAAGTACGGATACGTTCAACGAAAAATCGAATCCATATCCATGTTAACGGAGACTTGAAGCGAACTTCTTCATTAGTGGGGAAAACAGGTGTACTGATGCAAGACATCGAAGAAGAAGTGACTAGAGTACTTGGAACAAAAGAAACAGTCAGAGTAGCAGTCACATACAGCGGTTATGAAGAACAAGAAGATACAAGAGACTACAAGCACTCTCGAGTGGAATAGGAGGGCCAAATAATGAAAGAACTATTTTCAGCATACAAGCTCCCTATTATCTTTGGGGGTCTTGGACTACTGCTAGCTGTTTTATGGTTAACGATTGGATTTTTCAAAACATTGTTGATCATCATCATGACAGCAATTGGCGCAGGAATCGGATTTTATTTGAAACAGACAGGAATAGTGGATCAATTTTTTAAATCATAGGAGGAAACAAAGATGGAAAACAAAAACATGAACACAACAAATGGATCAGTTTTGGCAAATGAAAAAGGAGAAAACCGCATGATGAATGGTGAATTGACTTATGAAGACAAAGTTATCCAAAAAATCATCGGCTATGCATTGAAAGATGTAGACGGTCTATTGACATTAGATGGCGGATTCTTCTCAAATATGGCTGAAAAATTAGTCAACACAGATAATGTAACAGCAGGTATCAATACAGAAGTAGGGAAGAAACAAGTAGCTGTGGACTTAGATGTGATTGTAGAATACGGTAAAGACATTGAAGACATCTACAACCAAATCAAAGAATTGATCAGTACTGAAGTCAACAATATGACACATTTAGATGTTATCGAAGTGAATGTGAATGTTGCAGACATCAAAACACAAGAAGAATACCAAAAAGATCAAGAAACAGTACAAGACAAAGTAACAGAAGCAGCAAAATCAACAGGACAATTTGCTTCACGCCAAACAGATAAAGCAAAATCTGCTGTAGGCAAAGGTGCACAAAAAGTCAAAGAAAATAACGAACCACGTGTACAATAAGAAGTAAAAAGTCAGTTAGGAGGAATTTAAAATGGGATTTATTTGGGCATTAATCGTCGGAGGTATCATCGGAGCAATTGCAGGAGCAATCACGAATAAAGGATCATCAATGGGAATCATCGCGAACATCATTGCTGGTTTAGTAGGTTCAGCCATTGGACAAGCTTTATTAGGAACTTGGGGACCAACAATTGCAGGAATGGCTATCATTCCATCATTAATCGGTGCAATCATTTTAGTATTAGTCGTTTCATTCTTTGCACGTAAATTATAAGCAAATTGAAGAAAAACTTATGTTGAAATGAAGAACAAATTTGAGAACCGCAGCGAAACTTGCTGCGGTTCTTTTTTTATATATTTTTATATGCAGTATTCTTTATTCTTTATAAAAAAATAGCTTGAAAAATAAATAAAGGCGAAAATAAACGGTTTTCTATAAAAGAAGATCGTTTATTTTTTTGTCTTTATTTGGTCAAAACGATAAGAAAACACAGCACACCAAGCTTTTATTGATTGTCTGTCTTTTATAAATACAAGAATGTATTCAAAAAAACAGAAGAAAAATACAAGTAGATTTTCTTTTATACTCATAAACGTAGAAAGGAGGCGAAAAAATGAATACATTACCTATCAATACAGGAGATACAGCATTCATGATTTTATGTACAGCAATGGTTTGCTTGATGACTCCTGGTTTAGCATTTTTTTACGGCGGACTGGCACGGAAGAATAACATACTGACGATCATGACTCAATCTTTTCTCTCAGTTGGGATAACAACGATCATGTGGGTATTCGGTGGATTCGGATTGGCATTTGGACGGGATATCGGCGGTATGATTGGAAACCCAGCAGATTTCTTTTTGATGAGACATGTCACAAGCTTCCCCAACATGTTCCATGGAGCGACGATTCCATTTTTGATGTTCTTTCTTTATCAACTGATGTTTATCGTGATTACTGTTCCTTTGATGACAGGAGCTTTTGCAGGGAGACTGAATTTAAAAGGCTATATTATCCTTGTTGTTTGTTGGAACCTGCTGATTTACTTCCCTGTTTGCCATTGGATATGGGGCGGCGGATTTTTGGATCAGATGGGATTTAGAGATTTCGCTGGCGGAGCAGTCATCCACACGACAGCTGGATTCGGTTCATTGGCATGCATCCTCACACTTGGACAAAGAAAGATTCCTATGGGCGAAAGAAATCAGCATAGCAGTCTTATGGCAGCAGCTATCGGTACAGGTCTACTTTGGTTTGGCTGGTTCGGTTTTAACTCCGGTGGTGCACTTCGAGCAGATGATCAAGCAGTCAATGCATTTGGTTCAACATTCATCGCTCTTGCATTTGCGATGGTTACTTGGTTGATTATTGCAAAAGTAAAAGGAAATGGCTTTGATTTTGTCGACGTACTAACAGGATCCGTTGCTGGATTGGCAGCCATTACGCCTTGTGCTGGTTATGTAGAAGCAAAAAGTGCCATGTTGATTGGAATCATTGCTGGAATCGTCTGTCATGCTGCTGTTGATTTTCGTAAAAAGAAACAATGGGACGATGCACTTGATGTGTGGGGCGTCCATGGAATGGGCGGATTCACAGGGACGATCCTGATCGGAATTTTTGCAACTAACAGCCATTTATTAACAAATCCAAGCAGCTGGTACTTCTTAGGAATCCAAGTGATTGGTGTCATCATTACTGCCGTGTATGCCTATGTGCTGACAACAGCGATTCTAAAATCAGCCATGCATTTCACAACGATCACTACTACAAAAGAAGAGCAGGAAGAAGGATTAGACTTTTTCTTCTTCGGTAACAAACGCAATTGAAACAAAATCAAATAGAAAAGAGGAAGATTCATGCAACAAAGCAAAACGAAAATTCCTGCAAAAAAATTAACGTTCTTCGGCTTTTTAGCCATGACGATCTCAATGGTCGTTTCATTATATGAATATCCCACATTTGCGACCTCTGGCTTCAGTTTAGTATTTTTCTTGTTATTAGGCGGTTTGCTATGGTTTATCCCTGTAGCATTGTGTGCAGCAGAGATGGCAACAGTGAAAGGCTGGGAAAAAGGCGGTGTCTATACTTGGGTCAGTCGGACATTGGGAAAACGATTTGGTTTTGCTGCTATCTTTTTCCAATGGTTTGAGATAACTGTTGGCTACTTGACTATGCTGTATTTCTTGACTGGTGCATTATCCTACGCAACAGGGATCGATGCTATACAAAACAATAAATTTCTAAAATTGGCTATCTTATTGATTATTTTCTGGGCTATTTTGCTCTCTCAGCTAAAAGGAACCAAATACACTTCTTTAATTGCTCGAATCGGTTTTGTAGCTGGGATCTTATTGCCTGCATTAGTCTTGTTTGGCTTAGGGATCCACTATGTCGCTTCAGGTGCTCCACTACAAACGACACTGTCTATGAAAACATTGATTCCTGATTTTTCAAAATTACCTACGCTGGTTGTTTTTGTTTCCTTTATTTTAGCGTATATGGGAGTAGAAACATCTGCTAGTCATGCAAATGAAATGGAAAACCCTAAAAAGGATTATCCATTAGCAATGTTTGTATTGGTTATTCTAGCAATCATTTTAGACACTTTTGGCGGATTGACTGTGGCTACTACAGTACCTCAACAGGGTTTGTCTCTTAATACAGGAGTGATCCAATCGTTAGAATTCCTATTAAGACACATTGATCCAAGTCTTGCATGGGTTGCGAAAATCCTTGCAATCCTTGTTTGTTTAGGTGTCATCGGAGAAATAGCTTCTTGGGTAACTTCTCCTTCAAAAGCACTTCACGTAGCGGCAGAAGAAGGATTACTTCCTGAATATTTTGCGAAAGAAAATGCACATGGTGTTCCTGCGCATTTGATGATCGCAAATGGGATTGTTGCGACAATCTGGGCAGCCGTCTTTACATTAAGTGGCGGGGGGAATAATCTTTCATTTCTTGCAGCGATGTCATTGACTGTTGTGATCTACCTAATGTTGTACTTTATGTTTTTCGCTGGCTATTTGAAGTTAGTGTTTAAAGATGAAAGTCTTGAAAGAGCCTATCAGGTTCCAGGAGGAAAAGTTGTAAAAGTAATCGTTGCTTGTTTAGGTCTTTTGACTTCACTTTTTGCTTTTTGTATCTCATTTGTTCCACCTGCAAGTATCGCCGCTGGACAGCACGGGATTTATGAAACGATTCTGATTGTTTCTTATCTTATCGTATTAGTGATTCCATTTACGATCTACGCATGCCGTCATAAATTCCAGCATGCAGAAAAATAAAAAATGAAAGCTGGTTATTCAAATGGAAGGAAAAGAATTAGAACAATTGATTGGAAAAAATTTCCACTATTATCAAACAGGACAAGTAGCAGACTACATTCCAGCGTTAGCTGAAGTGGATCCAAAACAATTAGGTATGGCGATTTATGATCTGGATACAAAACAACTGATCAAGGGAGGAGATGCCGATGTACGTTTTGCCATCGAAAGCATGTCAAAAGTTCCCGTATTGTTATTAGCAATCAAAGATAACGGAATTGAAAAAGTCTTTCAAACAATCAACACAGAGCCAACCGGATTTGCTTTCAATTCTATCATGAATATGGAGATCAATCATCGCAAACATCCGATGAACCCTTTTGTTAATGCAGGAGCGATTGCAACAACCTCTTTGATTGCCGGAAAAGATGCAGATGAAAAATTTGAACGGATCGTGTCATTTATGAAAGAAATCTGTGATGATCCTGATATCACATTGAATGAAGAAATCTATCATTCTGAATCAAGAACAGGTGATATCAATCGCTCTCTTGCTTATTACATGAAAGGCAATCAAATGATCGAAGGAGACGTTCCAGAGATACTCGATGCCTATTTCAGACAATGTTCTGTCAATGTCACCGCTACAGGTATAGCAAAATTAGCCGCTGTATTGGCAAATAAAGGGATCGCTCCTTGGAATGGCAAACGGCTCATTACTGAAGAAAGTGCAACGATCGTCAAATCAATTATGACAACTGCCGGTTTGTATGATGAATCAGGTGAGTTTTCCGTCCATGTTGGTGTACCTGCAAAAAGCGGTGTAGGTGGCGGCTTGATGGCAGCTGTGCCCAATCGTTACGGCATAGGCGTCTTCAGTCCAGCACTAGATCCATTCGGTAACAGTGCAGCTGGCATTCAATTACTGAAGGACGTAGTCAAAGAACTAGATGCTGATATCTTCGAATAACCTTTCTTGAAAGTGGCTGGGGTAAAGGTCCAAGCGACGCCAAGTTATCGAAACGATAGCTGGAATTGTAAGCTTGATCGACTTTTGTTCCGGCTTCTTTTTTTATTGGTTTTTGAAAGGGGTTTTCTAAACAAAAAGTAAATAAAAAAGCGATTCGTGGATATGTTTAAATAAAACTATAAGAAAAACTGGAGGCGTGTATCAGGAATGCTGGAAAAATACATCGAGCGAAATATATTTAGAAAAGTGTATCTATGCGAACAATTATTTGAATTCCAAGAAATAGATATCGAACAAACAGCTATTTCACTAGGGGTGACCACACCGACGATCCTTCATGATCTAGAAAGTCTAGCCGAGTGTCTGGAATATTGCATAAAAGAACAAATAAGAGAGAAGCATAAGTACAAACTTATATTTAAACGAGGGATTGCTCTTTCTGAGCTTACGCAATTTTTGTATGGTCAATCTTATTTTTTAAAGTTTTTAAGTTATTATTTCAAGGGCATATTCACGAGTACAGAACTGGCTGATCTTGAATTTATTTCTTTGAGCAAAGTATATACGATCAAAAAGAGCGTCTTGGATTTTTTCAAAGAAAATGATTATTTGAAAAATAAAGAAATCATTATTCCAGAATTTGATTCGCGGAATATTCTGCTAGCTTTAGTACGTTATATCAATTGGGAAGGATATGAGAGTAAAAATCCGCATGTAGAAGAAGCTTGTAACGAGCTGATCGATTATGTAGAGACTCATTTTTTTAAAAGAAGATATTCGGAAGACGAAAAATTTTTTATCATACGGGGAATAGAGATGGCAATTGGAAGAAAGGCGTTTCCCCTTGAACTGAAAGAAGAAGATAAGAAAAGTGCGGAGACGAAGCCGTTATTTCAATTAGTCTGTCAAGGATTGGAAGAGCAAAAAGGAATGTTAGACTTACAGGAAGAAGATGTCTATTATATTTTTTCTTTGTTCAATAGCAGAAATTATACCAATGAGAACATGGAGCTGTTAAGAAAAGATTTCGAAGTTGTGTATAAAAATTTTGTTCTCAATGACCTGTCACTCAATGAATTGATTTTACAGATTCTCCCAGTCGCTGAAATCGACGATGCAGACAATTTTATTTTTAAGCAATCCTTTTTACAATTCGTCCGCACGTTGTGGGCAGACGGTCAAGTATTTTTACCGGAACGAATCTATCTACTGTCAGAAAAAGAACAACTTCTATACAGAAAAATAGTAGAAGTGCTAGACGATTGGAAAAAGAAAAACCAAATTCATCTAAGATGGAATGATAATTTCATCCGAAAATTTGTTAAGAGTCTTTCTTTGATTACCAGAGATCAGATGATACAACAAGAAATAGAAATATTTGTTGTTTCTGAAAGTTCAGTCAAACAATTTTTTTATCGAACCCAATTTCATTTGTATGCTGAAGAAGACATGGCTGAAATAAATCCCATTTTATTTCGTTCTTTAGAAGAATTACCTGATGAATGTTTGTGTTCAAAAAAACGAGTGGTTTTATGCGATGCTACTAGCTATCAAACTGGTTTAGAAACTGAAAAAACAAAGGTCTATCCTATCTCGTTAAAAGGCGCAAACATCCTTTTGTATCGTATTGCTCAAGAGCTTCATTTATTAAAAAAACATATTTCTTGAGGAGATCTTAAAGCAAGACAAAAATCAACTTTCTACAGCGCTTTTTAAAAGACTGTAGAAGTTTTTTTATTTGTGATCTGATTTGTGCGAAGAACTACTTATATAACAAACTTTCTCTGAAAATTTTTTAAAATACTATTGACTTAGAGTCAACTCTAAGGAGTAGAATAGATAAAGTGTTACAAATCTATTTTCAACTAAAAAGAAGATAGTACGGAGGAGAGAATGTATGATGAGTACAGCATTACATGTATTGGATACAATCAACAGTCCAGCAGATGTCAAAAAATTATCTGTGGAGGAAATGAAACAGTTGGCAGAAGAAATGCGCCAAAAAATCTTGCAAAAGGACAGCGATGTAGGTGGGCACGTTGGTCCGAATCTAGGTGTAGTCGAATTAACGATTGCTTTTCATTATGTATTTGATTCACCTAAGGATAAAATCGTATGGGATGTTTCCCATCAATCTTATGGTCATAAGCTGCTAACTGGTCGGAAAAATGGCTTTGAAAAAGGACATTACCATGAAGTAAGCGGGTATTCCAATCAACACGAAAGTGAACATGATTATTTTACAGTGGGTCACACATCTACATCTATCAGTTTAGCTACTGGGTTGGCTAAAGCCAGAGATCTGAAGAAAGAATCAGGGAATGTGGTAGCATTTATTGGAGATGGCTCACTAAGTGGCGGCTTAGCTTTTGAAGGGCTAAACAACGGCGGCGCTTTACAGACCAATCTAATCGTATTAGTAAACGATAATGAGATGTCTATTGATGAGAACCACGGTAGCTTATACCAGAACTTAGCAGAGCTTCGTCAAACTCACGGTGAAAGCAGTAATAACCTATTTAAAGCTATGGGATTTGATTATCGCTATGTGGATAATGGAAACGACCTAGAGACGGTGATCCGTTTATTTGAAGAAGTAAAAGATATTGATCATCCCATCGTACTTCACGTACATACGGAAAAAGGCCGCGGTTATCAGCCAGCAATCGATAATAAAATGAAATATCATTGGCACGTCCCATTTGATCTGTCTACAGGAGAAGCAAAACAGGCAGCTTCTGGAGAAACATTCAATACGATCATCATGGATTATCTGGATAAAAAAATGCAAACAAGTACAGTACCTATTGCCGCAGTCAATGCAGCAATACCAGGTGCCTTTGGACTGAAAACATTCCAAGAAAAACATCCAGATCATTATTTTGATGTGGGGATCGCCGAGCAGCATTCCATCACCTTTGCTTCTGCTTTGGCTTCTCAGGGAGTACGTCCAGTCGTCTTCCAATCAAGTACTTTCCTGCAACGGGCATATGATCAATTATCACATGATTTAGCGATCAACGAGAATCCAGTCATCCTTTTAGTTGGTGGCGGAACGATCTCTGCTAGTGATCGAACACACCAAGGAACATTTGACATTCCTTATTTATCAAGCATCCCGAATATCAAATATCTTGCTCCAGCGACAAAAGAAGATATGATCTCTATGCTAGATTGGGCTTTTGAGCAAACAGCACAGCCTGTGGCAATTCGAATCCCTACTCACGGTGTAGAACATGGTAAAGCCATCGCAAATGATTACAGTATTCCAGCCTATCAGACAGTAAATAAAGGCGAAAAAGTGGCAATTTTAGCTTTAGGTGGTTTTCTTGGACTAGGAAAAGAAACAATGGAAGCTTTTAGAGAAAAAGGAATCGAAGCAACATTGATAAATCCAGGAACAATTACAGAAAATGATGTAGAAACATTAGATAAATTAAAAGAAGCCCATGAATTAGTCATCACATTAGAAGATGGTAGTTTATCAGGCGGATTTGGCGAAAAAATCAGTCGTTATTATGGTGATTCTTCAATGCATGTGCTGAATTTCGGTGCAAAGAAAGAATTCACAGATAGTGTTCCAACAGTTAAACTTTATGAACGTTATCATTTGACACCAAGCCAAATCGTTGAGGATAGTCTACGTGTCTTAAATATTCAATAATACATCGTATTTTCCATCCAGATAATCGTTTATACTAGTATCTGGATGGTTTTTTATTATACGAAACAAAGGAGTAGATGCTCTTATGTATCAAAAAGTAGAAGAATATTTCAAAAAGTTTCAAGAAGAATATCCTAGGTATCAATCAGAAAAACTAAGCTTTTTTTCATTTGGGAATACAGAAGAAATGGCAGATGAATTGAGTGAATTAGTTGTAAAAAAAATAAAAACCGGTACATCAAGTGGATACGATCTATACAAAAAAGAGAAGGAACCTTTACCGAAAGCGGGTCAGTTAGATGTGGTTCTGAATGGAAAAAATGAACCAGTTTGTATCATCAAAAATATAAATGTGACTATCTTGTCTTTTAGTGAAATCACGGAAGAACATGCTTGGAAAGAAGGAGAAGGAGATCGAACGTTAGCTTATTGGCGGAAAGTCCATACTGACTTTTTCAAGCATGTCTACAAAGAAGCACTGAACATGGCATTTACAGAAGAGAAGCTGATCGTATATGAAGAGTTTGAAGTAATTTTCTTTTAGCAAGAAAGGCTTGCTAAAAGAAAAAAGATAGCTCCTTTATTGACTCCTAGATAGAAAAGGGTTACATTTTTATAAGAAGATGTATTTCTAGAGAACGTCATTGGAGGAGATAGTGTGGATGTACTGGAAAAAATAAAAGGTGGGATTGTCGTTTCTTGTCAAGCTTTGGAAAATGAGCCATTACACAGTTCTTTTATCATGGGGAGAATGGCTTTGGCTGCAAAAGAAGGCGGAGCAGTTGGTATTCGCGCAAATACAACAGAAGATATCAATGAAATCAAGCGAATCGTTGATTTGCCAGTCATAGGGATCATTAAAAGAGATTACGATGGATCAGAAGTATTTATTACTGCGACAGAAAAAGAAGTGAAAGAACTTTTGGAGACGCAAGCTGAGATCATTGCACTCGATGCAACTTCTCGTAAACGTCCGACAGAAAAAGCAACAGCTGAGCTTGTCCAAATAATCCACGATCACGGTCGATTAGCCATGGCAGATATTTCGACTTTTGAGGAAGCGCTTCAAGCACAAGAAGATGGTTTCGATCTCTTGTCTACGACATTAGCAGGATATACAGAATATTCTCGAAAGACACAGACGCCTGATTTTGATTTGTTGAATCAGATCATAGAACAAGTCAATATACCAGTAGTCATGGAAGGACATACTGACTCTCCAGAACAAGTAGAGAAAGCCTATGAATTAGGTGCTTTTTCAGTCGTCATTGGATCCATCATCACCCGTCCACAATTCATCACTAAAAGATATGTCGAAGCCGCGAATAAAGCAAAGAACTAAAAAACACGTACGGCACAGATTCTTGACAAAAAAGAAAAATTAATAGATAGTTTAAAGCAGATTCTAAGAAGAAGAGGAAAGCGTTGCTTTTCCTTTTGTCTTCGCAGATCTGCTTTTTAGCGAATTTTACAGAAAGAAGGCGAGACCATGTTTGAACGAAGTCCTTCAGAATTGACAGAACGTGAAAATTACAAGTTGCTGATTGGTTCAGTTATCCCTAGGCCAGTTGCGGTAGTAACGACTAAATCCGTAAATGATATAGTGAATATCGCACCCTTCAGTTACTTCAATATCGTCAGTTCGAATCCACCTATCTTATCCTTGGCGATCCAGAGAAAACAAGATACAGTAAAAGACACAGCAAAAAACATTCTTGAGACAAGAGAAGCGGTCATCCATATCCTTGATGAGGACAACGTAGAAGAAGCAAATAAAACAGCAGCTAATCTGCCTAATGAGGAAAGCGAACTACACTTGACTGAATTGACTTTAACAGATTCAGCAATCGTTTCAGTTCCAGCATTGACAGAAGCAAAAGTTCGTTTTGAGACCACCTTATATGAACATGTCGAGATACGGAATAAAAATAAAGTAACAGCTGATTTATTTTTGTTAGAAGTACAGAAATATCATTTGAATGAAACAGTCTATGATGAAAAGACGGGAAGAATCGACCCAAGAGAATTGAATGCTATAAGCCGTTTGGCAGGAAATGATTATGCAGCAATAGGAGAAATTTTCACGATCGCACGTCCCCAATAGGAAGGAGTAATAGGTATGTTAAAAATAAGTTATAAACCATCAGCAGATTCAAAAGAAATGGAAAAAGAATACGAAACAGTGAATGATTTTCTGCAAGGGCAGTATTTAGAAGTTCCGCCATTGCAAGATCATTTTGTCGTCACAAAAGTTACTTTAAATGACAAAGAAATAGGAGTAGCAGACCACACGATTAGTGGGCTATTCAATTACTTCAACAAATAAATATTTATTCCGAAAAGTGAAAATCATATAAAAAAACACCAAAAATAAAAAAATTATCAAGGAATCCTGGCACAATTGAAAGAAACTGCGTTAGGATTCTTTTTCGTTATTTGTTATTTTTTCCTAAAAAATATTAAAGATTGTTAAATTTCACTATTTCATTTCAAATTCCATTGCCTATTCATTAGGAAAAGTCTATCATGGACTCGTAAATAGAATATAGTAATAACCTTGTTAGGTGAGGCTCCTATACAAACATAGGCTATTGCCCAGAAACGTCGAAAGTCGCCAATGGGTAAAACAGAAACTGTCGGATTAAGGCTTTTTCCAATAGCTAAGAATGTTTTCTTTACGTTGTATAGTGCTAAAACTCGGACGATGAGATGATGCTAGGTCAGAATTCTTGTTCGAAAAGGTTTCTGACCTTTTCTTTATATTTTCAAGACTGACTTATTTGATGAGACAAACTCGCTCCTCACCTGACAAGTGGATTACTGTGTGAGGAGGAGATGCGGTGAAAAAAAGAAAAAAGATCGATTGGTGGATTTTGGGTCCTTATTTGACTTTGTCCATGATCGGTCTTTTAGAAGTATACAGTGCTAGTTCTTATCGCTTATTGCAAGCAGATGAAAATACAAAAAGTCTATTATTGCGCCAACTGATTTTCATATTTTTGAGTTGGGGCGTAATCTTCTTAGCTCGTTCAATCAAACTGCACTATTTACTTCACCCTAAAATAGCAGGATATGGTTTAGCTTTATCGATTTTCTTTTTAATCTTAGTACGAGTAGGAATATTCGGTGTCACTGTCAATGGCGCACAACGTTGGATTTCTCTGTTTGGCATTCAATTCCAGCCTTCAGAATTAGCAAATCTTTTTCTGATTTTTTATCTAAGCTGGTTTTTTCGTGACGGAAATAATCCGCCAAAAAATCTAAAAAAACCTTTCCTGATTACAGTAGGCATAACTTTGCTGATTTTATTCCAGCCAAAGATTGCTGGAGCATTGATGATTCTTTCGATTGCTTGGGTCATTTTTTGGGCAGCAGCAGTTCCATTTAAAAAAGGAATCTATCTGATTGTTACTTTTTCTGCCTTATTGATTGGAGCAGCCGGCGGAGTATTATATTTAGGAAACAAAGGCTGGCTTCCCCAGATGTTCAATCATGCTTATGAAAGAATTGCGACTTTAAGAGATCCTTTCATAGATAGTCATGGTGCGGGCTATCAAATGACTCATTCGTTTTATGCACTATACAATGGTGGCATATGGGGGAGAGGATTAGGAAACAGTATCACAAAAAAGGGATATCTTCCAGAGACAGAAACAGATTTTATTTTTTCGATCATTACAGAAGAGCTTGGGCTAATTGGTGCATTGTGTGTACTTTTCTTATTATTCTCATTATGCATGAGAATCTTTTGTTTAAGCAGTCGTTGTAAAAATCAACAAGCTGGATTGTTTCTTTTAGGATTCGGAACTTTGCTATTCGTTCAAACGATAATGAATGTGGGAAGTATCGCAGGGCTTATGCCAATGACTGGCGTGCCATTACCATTTGTTAGTTATGGAGGAACAAGTTATCTGATCCTTTCTTTAGGAATCGGAATCACGTTGAATATTTCTTCGAAGATACAGGCCGAAGAGTTGCCGCTCTATCGACCTGAAAAACAATAAAGAGAAACTGAGAATCTCTCAGTTTGAATTATCATAAAGGACTATCTTTTATTTTTCAAGCGAGAGATTCTTTTTAGAAAGAGGAATTCGCAATGAAAGTATTTCAAAAAATCATATTATCTGTTTTGTTACTGCTTACACTAGTAGTCGGCTTTTTTTCGATTGAATTTGTCCATGGATTTTCGTCTGCAAAACAGACCTCAACTGTGAAAAAGGTAGAGCCGAAAAGTGTCCCTACCAAACTAAACGTGGCTTTGATTGGTTCGGATGCCCGTTCGAAAGACGAAAATGGTCGCTCAGATTCACTTATGGTTGCACAATACGACCAGAAAACACAACAAGCAAAACTAATCTCTATCATGAGAGACTCATATGTCGATATACCAGGTTACGGAATGGATAAAATCAATGCAGCGTACTCTTACGGAGGAGTTGATTTATTAAACCAAACATTAAAGGAAAATTTCAAATTTGAAGCCCCGTATTATGCAAGTATCACATTTCAAGATTTTATCGATTGCGTCAATGAACTGTTTCCAGACGGAGTAGAGATTGATGCAGAAAAATCTTTAGATTTAGATGGCGTATATATAAAAAAAGGGAAGCAAGTAATGGATGGCAATACGTTACTGCAGTATGCTCGATTCCGTGAAGACGAAGAAGGGGACTTTGGGAGGATTAGAAGACAGCAACAAGTGATTAAAGCGATCTCTCAGCAGCTGAAAGACGTCACTTCGATATTTAAATTACCGAAAGCAGTGGGAAAACTACTTGGCAGTATCCAAACGAACCTTCCTGAGAGTGTGCTACTGGATTGCGGTATGGATTTCCTCAAGGACGATAATAAAAAGATCAATACATTATCCGTACCAGTAGACGGCAGTTGGGACTTCAACGACAATACGCCTTCCGGAAGTGTTCTGGAATTAGATTTGACCAAAAACCAAGAAGCGATCAAAAAATTTCTGAATAATTAAGTAAAGAAAATAAAATAAAAGAAGTTAGAAATAACAATCTATGTTATGTTCTGACTTCTTTTATTATGTTAGAATAAACAGGTATAAATAGTGAAAATAAAGGAATGACAAGCAAGAGAAGGAGGAAAAAATGAAAAGAAGTGACAAGCACGGCAAAAATCGAACAGGCGCTTATATTGCCGGCGCAGTGATCTTAATAGCAGCTGCAGGTGGCGGTTATTTTTACTACCGGCACTATCAAGAAACCCAAGCAGTAGAAGCTGGAGAAAAGACGGTTGAGCAATTTGTCCAAGCTTTGAACAAAGGAGATTATAACAAAGCTGCAGGAATGGCATCGAAAAAGGCAGCAAATAAGAGTGCATTATCTGAAAAAGAGATATTAGAGAAATACCAAAATATATACGGTGCTGCCGATGTCAAAGGACTTGAGATATCAAATCTAAAAGTAGATAAAAAAGATGAGTCTACTTACAATTTTTCTTATAAAGCAAAGATGAATACCTCATTAGGTGAATTGAAAGATCTTTCTTATAAAGGAACATTAGACAGAACTGATGGTCAAACCACGATCAACTGGCAGCCCAACTTGGTTTTTCCAGAAATGGAAGGAAATGACAAAGTAAGCCTGACCACACAAGAAGCAGCAAGAGGGAACATTTTAGATCGAAATGGGGAACCATTAGCAACAACCGGCAAACTAAAACAATTAGGAGTCGTTCCAAGCAAACTTGGAGATGGGGATGAAAAAACGGCCAATATCAAAGCCATTGCTTCCGCATTCGACTTAACAGAAGATGCTATCAATCAGGCTATTTCACAAAGCTGGGTACAACCCGATTACTTTGTCCCATTGAAAATCATTGATGGAGCAACGCCAGAACTACCAGCTGGAGCTACCATCCAAGAAGTAGACGGCAGATATTATCCTTTGGGTGAAGCAGCTGCTCAACTGATTGGTTACGTGGGAGATATCACAGCAGAAGATATTGATAAAAATCCAGAATTAAGCAGTAATGGAAAAATCGGACGATCTGGTTTGGAAATGGCTTTTGATAAGGATCTTCGTGGGACTACAGGTGGAAAATTAAGCATCACGGATGCAGACGGTGTCGAGAAAAAGGTCCTGATCGAGCATGAAGTCCAAAACGGCAAAGATATCAAATTGACAATCGATGCGAAGGCACAAAAAACAGCTTTCGACAGTCTAGGAGGAAAAGCTGGATCGACTGTTGCGACAACGCCAAAAACCGGTGATCTTCTTGCGCTTGCTAGCTCTCCAAGCTATGATCCAAACAAAATGACAAACGGGATCTCACAAGAAGACTACAAAGCTTATGAAGAAAATCCTGAACAACCATTCATCAGCCGATTTGCGACAGGTTATGCTCCTGGATCTACGTTTAAAATGATCACAGCAGCAATCGGTCTCGACAATGGCACTATCGATCCAAATGAAGTGTTGACGATCAACGGGCTTAAATGGCAAAAAGACAGTTCTTGGGGATCATATCAAGTAACTCGTGTTAGTGATGTGTCACAAGTAGACTTAAAAACTGCTTTGATTTATTCCGATAATATATATATGGCGCAAGAAACATTGAAAATGGGGGAAAAGAATTTCCGTGCAGGTTTGGATAAATTCATTTTTGGTGAAGACCTTGATTTGCCAATCAGTATGAATCCAGCACAAATTTCTAATGAAGAGAGCTTTAATTCAGATATCTTGCTAGCTGATACTGGATATGGTCAAGGCGAACTTCTAATTAATCCTATCCAGCAAGCAGCAATGTATTCTGTTTTTGCCAACAATGGCACACTTGTCTATCCTAAATTGATTGCAGATAAAGAGACAAAAGATAAGAAGAATGTCATCGGTGAAACAGCGGTACAGACGATCGTGCCAGATTTGAGAGAAGTTGTGCAAGATGTAAATGGTACAGCACACTCTCTTTCTGCTTTAGGGATTCCATTGGCAGCGAAAACTGGTACAGCGGAAATCAAAGAAAAACAGGATGAAAAAGGGAAAGAGAACAGTTTCTTGTTTGCTTTCAACCCTGATAACCAAGGGTATATGATGGTTAGCATGTTGGAAAATAAAGAAGATGATGATTCAGCAACTAAACGAGCACCCGAACTATTACAATACCTCAATCAAAATTATCAATAAAGAACGACTTCTTAACTATAGTAAAAGGACTGTGACGATACCGTCACAGTCCTTTTTTCGAATAAACGACAGGTTCACGACCTCTTTCTAGATCACTCACACTTCATAAACTTTTTTTGTAAAATATTTCAGAACAAGTGGAGAAATAAGTGTACTTAATAAAATCACGATTACTAAAGGTGAATAGTACTGTGGTTCGATCAATTGACTTTGCTGTCCAATTTGCAAAATGATCAAAGCCATTTCTCCACGCGAAATCATACCAGCACCGACCATCAATGAACTATGTTGAGAAAAACCGGCAATCTGAGCACCAAAATACCCTCCAAGCAATTTGGTCAAAATCGCTACAAGCGTCAATATAGAAATAAAGAGCAGCTGCTCACCAAAGTCAGAAAAATCAACTTCTAATCCTACACTGACAAAAAATACTGGTATAAATACTGCATATCCTAAAGCTTCAACATTGTGGTATACTTCTTCTTTGACCTTCGTCTGACTGACTGCTATCCCAGCAAAAAAGGCACCAATGACAGAACTAAGACCCACAAGATCCGCTACGTAAGACATACCTAAACAAATAACTAGCGATACGATGATAATAGAAGAATTTGCGTACACTTTTTCTGCAAATGAAAGCAAGAAGGGTGCAATCCATTTGACTAATAAGAAAATAAAAACAAAGTAAACGAGCTGTTCAATCAAAACAAGCGGTAAAGAAGCATTGCTAGAAGCTTCCCCAGTGAGAAAAGATAGACTGAAACTTAGGACTAAAACGACTAAAATGTCATCTACAACAGAAGCACCTAAAATAGTTGAGCCTTCTTTCGTATTCACCACGTTTAGTTCCTTTAATACTTCAACTGAAATACTGACAGAAGTTGCTGCAAGAATAATTCCAAAGAAAATCGCTTCATTTCCCGAAACTTGGAATGCCTCGCCTGTTAGCCAGCCAAAAACAACAGGGAAGATGATTCCAAGCAAAGCAACAAACATGCCTGGTCGGAAATATTTTTTTAAAAGAGATAAATCACTTTCCAGACCAGCTAAAAACATCAATAAGATTACACCAATCTCCGAGAAGTCATGGACTAGAATATCCGGTTTGACCCAATTCAATCCAGCTTGTCCTAGCAAAACACCAACAAGTAATTGTCCGATTACTGCTGGAATACCTAATCTCCTAGAGATATGTGAGCCAATCGTTGTTGAAATCAATATCAGGCATAAAATACCAATAAATTCCATTCTCATCATTCCTTTGTATAAAATATAGCCCGAACTTAGCATAACATATATTATTGAAAAAATAGGAAAATATACTCATAAAAAACCAACAATCCAAAAGTATTTTTTTTGGATTGTTGGTTTTTAAACAGTCTATTTTAATAACTAAAAACGATTAACGTATAGTCATTTTTCTTATTCTGATAAAATTGATGATCTCCTGGATGCCCATGAAAATCAAGATGAAACCGAATATTTGAAATAGAACCATCAAGCTTTTGAATGGATTGAACAATAAGACGAATCCGCCAATCAACAACAGAATACTATAAACACTCCAACTTTTAGCTTTTGTATTCATGCTGAAGAACAACTGGAACAAACTGTTGATGATAACAGCTAATCCAAGAAGAATCGGCAGGATAGAAACAATTGCAGGTGCAAAAGCATAAACGATCAGCGCGCAGATCAGGAAAAAAAGACCACTAAACAGACCGATACTCCAAGAACCTGTTTTCCTTTTAAAACGGTAAGCCTCAAAAAGATTCAACAACCCAAGCAAAACAAGATAGGCGGTGATCAGATAACCAATAAAATGAAAAACAGCAGAAGGGTTTAGCACAATCGCAATCCCAGAAATAATATAAACAGCAGCTCTTAATAAGGCGTATTTTTGAATATTTTGTTTAATCGTCTCAAACATATAAGAAAACCTCCTTTGACTTATTTTAACGTGAACTAGTCATTTTACCAAATCAAACGTTACAAGATGAGCGAAGGAGAAGAGCTTCTTGGGGGAAATCATTTTCTGAGGATCTTTTCCATTTTTTTGCCTTTTGCTAGCTCATCGATCATTTTATCTAAATAACGAATTTCTTTCATCAAGTTATCTTCGATATTTTCTACTCGCACACCACAAACAACACCTGTAATCAAAGAACGAGAAGGATTGGGGGCAGGGGCTTCCGCAAAAAATTGTTCGAAAGTCACTTGTTTTTGTAGTTGATCTTCTAGTTCTGTTTGGGAATAACCCGTCAGCCAGCAAATGATTTCATCTACTTCTTCTTTTGTACGATCTTTTCTCTCTGCTTTTGCTACATACATGGGATAAACGCTTGCAAAACTTGTCTTAAAAATACGATTTTGCACCATAATCAGTCACCTTTCTTCTCTCAAACTATTTACTACTATAGTATATAAAAAAAAGAGAAGAAAAAGTGATGATTCAAAAAAAAAAAGACAAAAAGGATTGTGACAAAATTCTTGTCACAATCCTTTTTTCCGAATAAACGGTGATTCCTCGGTCACAGGTCACAATATTCAACAAACATGAGAAACTGTTTATTGAAATTGTTCCTTGTGACTCGGAGCTGAACGGCAGGCTCACAACCTCTATCTGTTTTTTGCACAATCTTCATAGCTCAAGTGCGCATCAGATAATCGAATGCTCCTAAAGCTGCAGTAGCTCCTGAACCCATTGAAACGATGATTTGTTTGTATGGACTATCTGTACAATCACCAGCTGCGAAAACGCCGGGGATATTCGTTGCGCCATTTTTCTCGGTCACTATTTCATTTCTTGGGTTCATGTCGATCGTTCCATCTAGCCAATCCGTATTAGGAAGTAAGCCGACTAGAATGAATACTCCTGAAACAGCTAGCGTATGCATCTCCATCGTACGGCGATCGATATAGGAGAGAGATTCTACCTGATTCGTACCGCTGATTTCTTTCGTCGCTGCATTTTTGATAACAGTGACATTCGCAAGAGAGACTAGTTTATCCTGTAAGATTTGATCTGCTTTTAATTCTGGTAAGAATTCTAGAACATATACATGTTTTGCTAACCCAGCCAAATCGATTGCTGCTTCAACACCAGAATTACCACCACCGATAACAGCAATCTCTTTTCCTTTGAATAGAGGACCGTCACAGTGTGGACAATAAGCAATTCCTTTATTTTTAAATTCTTTTTCGCCCGGTACATTGATAGAACGCCAGTGTGCACCTGTCGCAATAATTGCCGTTTTTGCTTGAAGTGATATGCCGTTAGCCAAGCCGATATTGATAAAATGTTGCTCTTTATTTAAGGAAACAGCCTGTTGATTGATCATAATATCGATAGGGTAACTACGCACATGATTTTCTACTTGCTGCATCAATTTTGGCCCTTCTGTGTAAGGGATACCAATCATATTTTCAATTCCTAGGGTTTCAACGACTTGTCCACCGAAGGAGTCAGCAACAATCCCTGTGCGGATTCCTTTACGTGCGGCATAGATAGCTGCACTACTAGCTGCTGGTCCGCCACCGACCACTAATACATCATAAGGTTTTTTTTCAAATAATTCTTCTTCAACCAAAGGACCAGTGATTTTTTCAACGATTTGTTCGATCGTCATGCGTCCGCTACTAAATTCTTCACCATTTAAAAACACTGTTGGCACTGCCATGATTTGTTTATCATCGATTTCTTTTTGGAACATACCGCCTTCAATCATCGTATGAGTAATATTTGGATTTAATACAGCTAATATATTCAATGCCTGTACAACATCGGGGCAATTATGACAAGTCAAGCTGACATAACTGTCAAAATGCAGCGTTTGTTTGATTTGTTTGATTTTGAGACTCAAAGATTCGCTAATTTTCGGTGCCCGTCCACTAATTTGCAACAGTGCTAGTAAAAAAGAAGCAAATTCATGACCGAAGGGGATACCAGCAAAAACAATTCCACTTTCTTTGCCAAGAGGGCTGATAGAAAAACTAGGTGTCCGCGTCAACTCTTTTTTTTCCCAAGAGATTTTAGGAGACATTTCTGATATTTCCTTCGTAAATTCTGCTAATTTTTGACTATTTTCACTAGTATCCAAACTAACAGAAAAAACAATAGGAGATTCAATCAGTGCTAAATATTGTTCGAGGTTTTGTTTAGTTTCTTTATCTAACATGTCGACCACCTAAATTTTTCCAACAAGATCAAAACTTGGTTTCAATGTTTCGCCACTTTCTTTCCATTTTGCCGGACAAACTTCACCTGGGTGGGTACGTACATATTGAGCAGCCCGTATCTTATCAATCAGTGCACTAGCATCACGACCAATTCCATCTGCATTGATTTCCATGGCTTGAACGATGCCGTCTGGATCAATAATAAATGTTCCTCGTTGAGCTAATCCTTGTTCTTCATCCAACACATCAAAAATACGAGAAATCCGATGCGAAGGATCGCCAATCATCGTGTATTCGATTTTACCAATAGCATCTGATGTATCATGCCATGCTTTGTGAGTAAAATGGGTATCTGTAGAGCAAGAAAAGACTTCAACGCCCAAAGATTTCAAGGTGCTGTATTGTTCTTGTAAGTCTTCTAGTTCAGTGGGACAAACAAAAGTGAAATCTGCTGGGTAGAAACATAGGATGCTCCAATTCCCCATAAGGTCTTTCTCGCTAATTTCTAAAAATTCTCCTTGATGATAAGCTTGAGCGTTAAATTCTTCGATTCTTTTCCCAATCAATGACATAGTAAAACCTCCAATAATAATTATTTATTTATAATAATTGTAATTTAGTTGGAGTTAGAAAGTCAATGAATATTTTGTTATTTAATAAAGATTACTCAAAAACGCTGGTTAATTATAAAATGGAAGAGGCACAAGAAAATACAACTACTTGAAATACTCAGGATAACGTTGAGTGACAGTTTCTTGTTCTTTCAGCATCATGTGCAAGTGCAATCCCGTTTGAAAACGAGCTTCTTCTGGTTTTTTATCGACTAATGCTCTGAATAAATCTTCATGTTGTTCCATGATCGTTTCCCATGGAAGCCCTTGGATGGTCACTCTTAACCAACGAAAACGTTCTAAATGGGTATTGTGGTCATCTAACCAGTTCCAAACTTCTTTTCTGCCGGCAATTTCGAAACAAGCTTCATGAAATAAATTATCTGCACGAAAAAACGCACGTTCATCCTTTATTTGGGCTGCTTTTTCTTGTTCTTCTAAAATCGTTTCTAACACTATTCGTGTTTGATTGTCCAATTTGGAACAGCATTCGATCATGATCTGCTGTTCTAATTGTTCACGAACAAATCGAGCATTTTCTGCAGAATCGAGATTGATTCTTGACACATACGTACCACTTTGAGGAACTGTGTACACGAGTTCTTGCTGACGTAGTTGAATCAATGCTTCGCGAATGGGGGTCCGGCCGATAGAAAGATGCTCCTCCAACGCTTTTTCAGATATTTTCCTTCCAGGTTCTAGGTCCGCATAGATGATTTGTTTACGAATCGCTTGATAAGCTTGAGATTGCAAGCTACTTTTCATTTTTATACCTCCAAAATCATTTCTATGAACGTAGTATAACAGAAGAGATCTGAAAAACAATCTGATATGTCACTTTAACTCGCAAATTTGTATAAATAGTAAAATTTTGATTGACATAGCGATTTTTATTGCATAAAATTCATTTGAAGACAAAAACTGATATGTTAGTTTAGGAGGGGAAAAATGATTGATTTAAACAACTGGAAGAACTTTATTCCTGAATTATCTCAAAAAGAAGTAGAAATACCTCATTTTGACCGTGCATCATTAAGAGAAACCGGACAAAGAAATCCTGTCTGGATCCATTTTGGTGGCGGAAATCTTTATCGAGGATTTCATGCAGAAATCGCTCAACGTTTAGCGGATCAAGGCGAATTGCCTACTGGTGTCATTGTTTGTGAAACATTCGATGAAGAAATAATTGAAAAGGCTTACCGAGAGTTTGATGATTTGATTCTTGAAGTGGTCATGCCAAGCAGTGGAAAATTTGTCAAACGTGTATTAGCTGCGACAGCCGACAGTCTGTATTGTCATCCAGATTGCTCGGAACACTTTGCTAAGATGATTGGTCACTTTGAAAATCCGAGTTTACAATTAGTTACTTTTGCTATTACTGAAAAAGGTTATCGATTGAAAGATACAAGTAATAAATATATAGGACCGATTGCAGTTGATATAAAAAACGGTCCGAAAAAGCCATCACATACGATGAGTATTCTTGCTGCACTACTTTATAGACGTTTTTTATCGGGAGCTTGGCCGATTGCACTTGTCTCTACAGATAATTTTTCACAAAATGGCAGTCAATTACGTACTTCGTTGCTAACGATCGCAAAAGAATGGCAAAAGGAGGGTTATGTACCAGAAACATTTATACAATACTTATCGAATGAAGAAATCGTTGCGTTTCCATGGACAATGATTGATCGTATTACCCCGAATCCTTCCATATCAGTTAGCAGAATGTTGTCAGAAGAAGGCTTTTCAAATATGTCGATCTTGCAAACCGCAAAGGGAACCAATATTGCGCCATTCGTCAATACAGAAGACATCCATTATTTAATCATGGAAGATCATTTTCCAAACGGACGTCCCAGATTCGAAAAAGCTGGAGTGTTCTTGACTGATCGTGCAACGGTAGATAAAGCAGATACGATGAAAGTGACAACATGTCTTAATCCTTTGCATACGGCTTTAGCTATTATGGGTTGTTTACTGGGTTATAGGAGTATAGCTGAGGAGATGAATGATCCAGATTTGTCGCTGTTAGTTTCTGAAATCGGGTACAATGAAGGTCTTCCAGTCGTAGAATCGCCTGGAATCATTGATCCAAAGACCTTTCTTGAAGAAGTAGTCACTGTGCGATTTTCTAATCCAAATATTCCTGACATGCCTCAGCGAATCGCCACGGATACCTCTCAAAAGGTGGCGATTCGTTACGGTGAGACGATTAAAAAATATATGGAAACAGAAAATAAGGACCCGCAGACTCTTGTGTTCATTCCATTGATTCTCGCTGCTTGGCTTCGATACCTTATTGGCCTTGATGATCAAGGAAAACCATTCACACCGAGTCCAGATCCTTTGCTGATAGAACTTCAGCACAGGCTTTCTGATATTCAATTGGGTACGCAAGATACCTCACATCTCCAAGAGAAAATTACTCCTATTTTGTCAAATAAAGAAATTTTTGGTGTAGATCTTTATCAAGCTGAGATTGGCAGAAAAATAGAAGAAATGTTCATCAAAATGTTGGCAGGACCCAATGCCGTACGAAAAACATTACAGAATTACTTACAAGAACATGGAGGAACTTTATAATGGAAATGACTTTTAGATGGTACGGTTCGCAAGAGGAAAAGATTACTTTAGATGAAATCAGACAAATACCTGCAGTCAAAGGTATTGTAGGCACATTGATGGATATACCAGTAGGAGAAGTGTGGCCTAGGGAACGGATCAAAGAATTAAAAGAAGAAATTGAGTCTCGTGGATTGACACTAAAGGTTATCGAAAGCGTCAATGTGCATGATGCCATTAAAATTGGATTACCGTCCCGTGAGCAGTATATCGAAAACTATAAGCAGACAATCCGAAACTTGTCAGAATATGGAATAGAAGTCATCTGCTATAATTTTATGCCTGTATTTGATTGGGTCAAATCTGATCTTGATTACCGCTTAGAAGATGGCTCATCTACGTTAGCTTTTATATCCGCTGATATTCCAGATGATCCAAAAGAAATCGTCGAACGCATCGAACAGTCCAGCAATGAATTCGAGTTGCCGGGGTGGGAACCTGAACGCTTAGCTCATATCAAATCTTTGCTTGAAGCGTATGCATCAGTAGACGAAGAAAAACTTCGAGAAAATTTTGCCTATTTTCTTCAATCAATCATCCCGACATGTGAAGAGGTAGGGGTCAAAATGGCTGTACACCCAGATGACCCGCCGTACTCGATTTTTGGATTACCTCGAATCGTAAAGAATCGAGAAGATCTAGATTGGTTGTGCCGAGTAGTAGACAGTCCTTCTAACGGAATCACTCTTTGTACAGGAAGTATTGCAGAAGATCCAGAAAATGATGTGTATGAAATTTTAGCAGAATTTTGCCAAAGAGACCGGATCCCATTTGCTCACGTTCGAAATATCAAATTTTTAGCTAATCGAGATTTCTATGAGGCACCGCATAAATCAGAATACGGTTCATTAGACATGTACCGTATACTAAAAACAATGTATGACAATGGATTTGACGGATACATCCGCCCTGATCATGGCAGAATGATTTGGAATGAGACAGGAAGACCAGGATATGGCTTATATGATCGAGCATTAGGTGCGGTATATCTAAATGGATTATGGGAAGCAATTGAAAAAGGAAATGAACGCAAAGAAAACCAGTAAATAATTTATAATTTTATTATGTAAACGAAAAAGATATTCAAACTTTTGTGACATAAATCCGTATACTGTTAAAAAGCATTCGGATTTATGTCACTTCTTTGGTCTAGGAACTAGAGGTTATCTTGATTTTCTTTTTCCGATTGGTTCATAAGAGCCTCTTCTTTTAATTCAAAAATGTATTCTGAAATCCTCATAATCACTTTTTTCCAATCTTCTGGTGTGATGATTCCCTTTAAAATATATATTTTTTTGATGTGGGAAGGCAACTGTTTCAAAGGGCAATCACTGATAACGATGTTACAGTTCTCCATAAAATCGTTTTGTATTTTGATCGATTCATTTGAAAAAATTTGTTCTATCTTAACAATCAAATCTTTACTGATATAAAAATCACGCGTATAGTTCACACCAATCACGATCAGCGGTTGTTTTTTGTAACGATCATATAAATGTACTAGATCTTCGACCATCCATAGCACATTTTCTTTTTCTAAAATATCTGGCAGCATATGTTGATTTTGTTCTCTGAAATCCATGTAAAATCGTTCGATAGCTGTTTGGATTTCTTTCAATACGTTATGCTCTTGATAAAGCATAAAAGTAGGAAGGGGCGTATTTGGTTGATTGAAGTTAAGAAATCCATTATAAAGTTTATTTCGTGCGAACGCCAACGAGTAAAGAATTTTTTCTTTTTCAGGTATAAACAAATCAAATACTGTACAAAAGGATTCCACCATTTTTCTTGAATAAAGAACATGAGGAACATTTGCTTTTCTTAAAAGTTCGTATTGCTCCAAACTTGTTTTTTCTGATTCGATTTTCGTGATAGAGAGCCGAGCTAAAATATTCACTAAGATGCGTTGTTCGCGACAAATTGGCAGATTGGGGCGCAAAATATCGACAGAGGGATCAATAAAAAAGTCAATATATTCATACTCCTCAAATTCTCTTTGTACACCTTTCACAGAAGTAGCCGGAAAATTCTCTTTACATATTTTCAACAGCAAATACAATTTATCCATCATACCGCTATTCAGTCGGTCAAGTACCTCTTTTTTAAAAAAAGTATTCATCATAAAAGCAACTACCTGTGGATCTTCATCATAAAAATCTGTAGCAGTACTTGAAAAGATATTCCAATAAATATCTAATGCTGCATATTGGATTTGTACTTCTTTTCCAGAAAAGGACTTTCTTCCATTATTAGAAAAGGAGACAGACAAACCATACAATGCTAAAAATGCATTGATTTTTTTCATTTTCGTATACAGATAAGAGGCACTATAATTCGTTTGCTGACTTAAACTAATAATCGAATTTGTCTGACAACTGAACAAAGAAGTCAAGATCTGATAACTGACCGATTCGTTGCAGTACCTTCCAAATAGACGATAGTAGCAATAAGCCGGATCAATTCCTTCAAAATTCAACTTCAAAAAAGGCTTTTGTTTATCAATATGCAGTTTTGTTAGATTTAGACGCTCAAAATCTTGTTCTAATTCTTTGATGTATAATAAAAAATTTGATTCAGACATATGGAAATGATCTGCTAAATATTGTGTAGTAATAAAGAAACGATGTTCAGACAGGAAAAGAAAAATATCTAATTTTATATTGCTTTTTTTCTTCAAAAGATACGTTTTTATCGCTTCTTGGGTTTGCATGAAGGGCGCTCCTTTTTAGTTAAATTGTTAAAACTTGAAAATATTACTGTTTTTTTCATGAATCTAGACAAAAATACAGTAAACATATAGGTACAATCTCTACTATCTTATTTCTTGCATACAAAAAAATCAAGGAGTGAGAAAGTTATGAGATATCCAACCATCTTAATCTCAACATTTACAGCCTTAAGCTTATCGCTTACTATAAATCAGACAGTGCATACAGAGGAGATAGGAACAGCAAATTGGGCAGAAATCAAATGGGCCAATGTTAATCGAATTACTTTCCAAGATGAATTTTCTTCCTTCAATTCAGGTGTCACAAAATTAAAAAAAGGACAAACAGTGACCATCAAAGCAACAGTTGATTATTCGGGAGACTTAGCACCGATACGACAATCAGCTGTTACATTTGAGAATGTTGACCCTGCTTTATTGATCAGTTATGACGAGAATACTTTGTCTATCCAACACAAGCAAGCAACATTTACTTTCACCGTCACATTAAATCAGGACTTGCTAAAACCAGCACTGTTTACTGTCAAAGTATCAGATGGGTCACCGAACGATCTTCATTATCTGACGCCGTATAGTCAACGGCAGACAGTTGAGCAAGATTCAGCAATCGACTCAGGAGGAGGAGATCTTGTTGGGGAACCAACGGATAAACCAGAAAATGAAAACAAGCCTGATATACCGCCTACAGAAAATCCAGACGGAGAACAGCAACCGGAAATAGAACCTGGTGAAGAGCCTGATACAGAAATGAAGCCAGAGCCAGACAATGAATCAAAACCTGAAACAACTCCCGAAGAAAAACCAGATGTCAGTCCAGAACCAGATACAGACTCTGGAAACGAAACAATACCGGAAACAAAACCAGGCACAGATAATGAAACTGAGAATCCAGAAACACCAGATGTGACTCCAGAACCAGATACGGACTCTAGCAACGAAGCAAGACCAGAAGAAAAACCAGACACGGATAATGGGGTTGAGAATCCAGAAACACCAAATGGGTTTCCAGAAGAAAAGCCAGATGTGGCCCCAGAAATGCCAGAAAAAACACCTGAAACAAATATAACGGCAAAAGAGATAAGCACCCAAAAGGATGAAAAGAAAGAGAGTCAAAAAATAAATACAACCATTCGACAAATAAATGAAGAAAAGCAGAATACACACACACAACGATTTGATAGACCTCACCTAGCTGAGACTTTAAAAAGTAGCAAAGATACAATCCTTGCTAGTCCTAATACGAAAAATAAACAGCTACCAAAATCTGGAGAAGCACACAATAAAGTCATACTGTGGAGCGGAATCATTCTATTAAGTATAACAACAATGTTTTCTGTAAAAAGATTTAAACAAAATAGATGACACTGACATTTGAAGAATGTCTGTGAACGCATTTTTCAAATAAAAAGAAATATCCAGAAAACGACCCCAAAATACCAGATTGAAATCTGATATTTGGGGTCGTTCATACTTTATCTTTCTTCATTTTTAATTTAAAGGAGATCTGTTTCTCTTGGTGAATGATTTGGAATCTTTTTCACTTTCAGCACATCTAAAAAGAAGGTGAAGATCGGAATGCCGACAATCAATCCCCAAACGCCAAAGAATCTTTCACTACCAAGCAAGACCACGAATGTATAAAAAATCGGCAAGTCTGTTTTGCTAGACATCAATTTTGGGTTCAGTACATAAGATTCGATCAGATGCACAACCAAAATCGTCATCAGGATATAAACAACATCTCTGATTCCTCCTTGGGAATAAGCAATGAAAGATAGAGGGATACAAGAAATAATAACGCCTGCTACTGGGATCAGACTTAGAATGAATATCATAATTGCTAAGCTCAGCAGTTGGTGAAAGCCAAATGCGGCCAAGGCAATAGTTGTGAGCAGAGTGTTTAAAAGAGCAATAATAAATTGAGCTTCTAATACTAAGCCAAATGTGTTGACAAACTTATCGGCAAAATAATATAGATCTTGAAAGAACCAAGAAAATTCACTTTTTAGAAATAACCGTGAGAATAAAATCGTTTTTTGCTTTTCAATCATAAAAAAGAAACTTAAGATGAACGACATAGCGAACGCCACTGCCAGTTTTCCTATATCTTGTAAATAGCCAAGCGCAATTGACGCACCATTTTGAAGCTGTTCAAAGAAATCGTTCCGCTCGATATAATTGTGGATGTATTGTAAAACTGGATCTGCATCTTTTGGTTGATGCTCGTAAAAATCAATAACAGATTGGATCATATCGAATGTTTGATGAATAAGCATCGGGATATACTTTGTGAATGCCAGATAGATAAGATAAACGATCAATGTATAAATCATGATGGCTAAAATACCTGTAGGAATTCGGACAAATCGCTGAATGATTTGAACAAGGTGGATCATCAAGTAAGTAAAGATAAATGTGAGTAAAATGGTTGTAATCATACTTTTTACTAAGAAAAGTACAAAAATGACAGATAATAAAACAGTGAGGCGGCGTATTTTTTCATTCGCCAAAAAACGCTGATAAACGGACAATTTGACAACCTCCAAATAACAAAAATAAACACGTTATTCATTATATGATGGAATACGAAAATAAGAAAGGGAAAGAGCAAAAAGAAAAACTGCTAAATGACGTTATCTTATGAGTTGGTTTTCCTCATAAAATCGTTCATCTAGCAGTTTCAGCCCTTTTTCTGGTCTTGATGAAAATTATCTAGCATTTTTCGGGTCAGATGTTGCAGTGTATCCAATTCTTCCTGTTCAAGTGGAAGATAAGACTTGATCTTTTGTGGAATACCTTCTGCTTGATTTTGCAACGCAACTCCTTGAGAAGTGAGCGTAACATTTACGATTCTTTCATCATCCGTTTCACGCTGACGCTTGATATAATTTTTTTCTGCTAACTTCTTCAGTAAGGGAGTTAGCGTACCAGAATCCAGACACAAATCATTTCCTAGCTCTTTCACTGTAGTCTTTTTCTTTTCCCATAAAACTAGCATCACAAGATACTGGGTATAGGTAAGATCCAGCGGTTTGAGAAGGGGAGTGTAGTGTCTGATGATCTCCTTAGAGGCGGCATATAAAGGAAAACATACTTGATTAGCTAAATATAGATCTTCCATTTTTCCACCTCCGCTGTTTTACTATAGTGTATCATAGCGGATTTACACAAAAAAGTCTATTCACTAACAGCTTTTAGAGTAACTTCGATATTTCCAGCTGTCGCTTTTGAATAAGGGCACACTTTATGTGCAGCTTCTAATAATTCTTGGGTTTCTTCTAGAGAAAGACCTTCGATAGATCCTTCAATCTCTACGCCTAAGACAAAGCTCATTTCACTTTCGGAATAAAGAGAAACTTGTGCGCTGACAGTAGAAGCGCCAGAAATATTTTTTTGTTGTTTAATCAACTCCAATGCACTGTTGAAACAGGCACTGAAACCAGCTGCAAACAATTGTTCAGGATTTGTTGCGTTTTCAACACGTTTACCAGGAGCTGCAATATTTAATTCGAATGTGTGATCAGGATTATGAACTTCTCCAGAACGTCCGCCTGTGTTGATCATTTTTGTAGAATACATTTTTTTCATAAGATTACCACCTTTTATTATATTTGGTACAATTTAATTGTACACAACTTAATTATGAAAAGCAAAGAAATTGATTGTTCAAGGAAAAAAGAGAAAGCAAATGGAACAAACTTGCTTCCTCTAATAAGAACATTTACAAAAAATATCAGTGACAAGAACTAATCTCATCATAAACTTTACATATATTTTTCAAAAAGTTGTTTTCTTTCTTCAAAACTTACTTCACGATGAACCTGATGAAGCATCCATAAATAACCAAAAGGATCCCTGAACATCGAATTGGTCACACCAAAGTCCATCATTTCTGTCATTTCTTGGATCTCTACACAGCCATTTCGTAATGCTTTATTATGTGTGTCCTTAATGTCAGAGACGATGATATTGAACCAGATCGTATTTGGATGTTCAGCAGTAGGGGCAGTCAGACCAAGGGGTGGATTTTCATCCAGCATATGGAACCGCGTGCCATACAAGGAAAAAATGACTTCATTATTGCCTCTAGGATACTCTGTTGCCTCAATCAGTTCTATTTCATCAAAGATCGTTCGATAAAGTTTTAGAGCTTTCAAACTGTCGTTTACTACAAAATCGATTTCTGTTCCTTTATGCATAAAAATCTCCTCTCTTTTTCAATCGTGCATTTACTTACTTCTTCTATTATTATACCAGTTAAAGAAAACGCATTCAAAAGAATGGGATTGATTACTTACCAACTCATTCGATTGGATGATAAGTAAATCCGCGTCCCATTACTTCTGCTACGCTGTTGACAATGACAAAGGCGCTTGGATCAATTTCTTCTATCAGAGGTTTCATTCGAGAAAATTCTTGGTCGGTCACAACGATCAATAACACTTCTTTTGACTTTCGGTTATAACCGCCTTTTGCCTCCAACAAGGTAAGCCCGCGTCCGATTTCAGCACTTAAGCGAAGGCGGATGTCTTCCAAAGAATGTTCGCTCATGACCATGACGGATTTCTTCCGATTGATACCTGTTTCGATATAGGTCATGACAATTGAAGTGATTGCAATAGATAAAATAGCGTAAAGAAATTCTTCTATTCCAAAAACAAACAGATTGAGAGAAACGACGAAAGCATCTGTAAGAAATAGGCCGATCGAAGTGTTCAAGTGGAAATATTTTTTAAAAACGAGGGGAGGGATCGTCGTGCCACCACTGGAAGAGTTATTTTTATATAAGATGGCCACTCCTAAAGCAAAAATCGCACTTCCAAAAATGACCGATAACAACCGATCTGAAGTGATCATCATCTCTGGAACTACCGCGATGATCAAAGGAAAAACTAAGCTTCCAAAAAGCACTTTGAAAAAAGGTTTTTTACCTAAAAATAGAAGAGCTAGCACTAACATAACGATATTCAATACTAAAATGACTATAGCACGGTCAAAACCGAAAGCAGCTTCCAGTAATATTCCTAGTCCGCTGACACCACCAGCAGCGATATGATGAGGCCCTAAAAACATATTGATAGCGACTCCTAATATAAAGAGGGCAAAAATAATCTTGGCATATGTCCATATAAATTGTCTTGTTTCTTTCATTTATTCACTTCCTTTAGTTGATTAATAGTATTCTTATCTTATTATAACTTATTTTTCACTATAAGTTAACTTAGTTTAAGAAAAAAATTAGGCTTGGCTAATTTGGGGTACTTAACTTATCTAAAATTACTCGATCAAATAAAAACTCTTAAAAAACTTTTTTTAATTAGGAGTATCGAATATAGAGAGCAGAGAAGCAGAGAAACTAAGATAACTATAGAACTCTAAATAGGTAGAAAATAGCTTGAAAACTTTTAAAAGTTTTTTCATTAACTGTTGAATTCGTTTAAAAAGTAATGGAAAAGTGTCAAAAAAACTGTTACCGATAACATTTTTGAAAGCGTTGTCTTTTCTATCTCTATCACTTATAGTGAGGACGTAATATTAAATCGCAAGGAGGAAATCAATGGACACAGCTGCAATTTATCATCGACCGGAAAGTGAATATGCATTTCTATATACGAATACAAAATTCCGTATCCGGCTTCGTACTCGGAAGAATGATATCAAAAAAGTATATGTGTTAAGCGGAGATCCATATACCATAACAACTGAAAAATGGTATCAAAAAGAACGACCAATGAAAAAATGTTTAAGTACAAATGTTCATGATTATTGGGAAGTTGAATTGACAAGTGAAACAAGACGATTACAATACGCGTTCCATGTTATTGGAGAAGACAGCACGGATTGTTTCTATGGTGATCAAGGAATTTTTCCTTATCGAGAAAATGTGATTGCTGAATCAAATTTTTATTTTCGAATGCCTTATTTCCACCAAATTGATCGCTTCGTTGTACCAGAATGGGTGAAAGAAACAGTATGGTATCAAATTTTTCCTGAAAGATTTGCAAATGGGGATAAAGCAAATGACCCCGAGCATACTTTGGCTTGGGGAAGCAAAGAGCCAGATCGTGAAGATTTCTTTGGCGGGGATTTACAAGGTGTGATGGATCATCTGGATTATTTGACAGACCTTGGTATCAATGGAATATACTTTTGTCCCATATTTAAAGCTACATCCAATCACAAGTACGATACGATCGACTATTATGAAGTCGATCCCGCGTTTGGAGATAAAAAACTTTTAAAAAAATTAATTGATGAAGCTCATAAACGAGGGATACGTATCATGTTTGATGCTGTATTCAATCATATGGGTATCCATTCGCCCCAATGGCAAGATGTACTCGAAAACGGAGAAAAATCAATCTATAAAGACTGGTTCCATATCCGCTTTTTCCCAGTAGATTCCTATCAGATGACTGATGTGCCAGAAACTGCTGAAAATATCCCATATGATACTTTTGCTTTTACTCCATTTATGCCCAAACTAAATACAGCAAATCCAGAGGTTCAAAAATATTTACTAGACATTGCCACCTATTGGATAAAAGAATTCGATATTGATGGATGGCGACTAGATGTTGCTAATGAAGTGGATCATCATTTTTGGAAAAAATTCAGAGAAGAAGTCACAGTCATCAAACCTGATATCTATATCCTAGGAGAGATCTGGCATTCCTCACAAGCTTGGCTGCAAGGGGATGAATTCCACGCAGTAATGAATTACGCATTTACAGATTCAATTAAAGATTATTTTGCAAAAAAGAAAATTACAGCTTCGCAAATGGTTAGCGGAATGAATCATCAGCAAATGCTTTACAGAGATCAGGTGAACGAAGGGACATTTAACTTATTAGATTCTCATGATACTGCAAGGATCTTGACTCTTTGTAATGGGAATAAGGAATTGATGAAATCTGTGATGACTTTTATGTTTCTTCAAAAAGGATCTCCTTGTATCTATTATGGGACAGAAGTAGGGATGACTGGTGGAGAAGACCCAGATTGTCGGAAATGTATGGTCTGGGAAAAAGAAAAACAAGATTTAGAACTGTTTGGTTTTATAAAAGAACTCGTTTCTCTTAGAAAACAGTTGTCTAAGATTCTTTCTGAAGGGGCTACCCAATGGCTAATAGTAAATGATCGTGAAGATAAGCTTTATTTTATACGTGAACTACAGGGGCAGATTATCCATATTTACTTCAGTCAGTCAGTAGAACCTTGGATAGTAGAACAGGAAAATGAGGTTATTCTTAGTCAAAATTGTCAGTTATTAGAAGATGGAAAAGCAGAGATACAGCAATACGGATTTTTGATTATGTGCTGAAAAACTGTTACCGGTAACAACAAGAAAGCGTTTGCAAATAAAGATTTGTGCCCATTATAATAATGGTGTAACAGCACGTTGAATACACAGGAGGAAATGAAGATGAAAAAAAGAAGCGCGAAAAAGTTAGGGTTAGGGTTAGTCTCTTTAGGAATCTTAGGCGGATTAGCGGCTTGTGGCAATGGTAATTCTTCAGCAGAAGGGGAAGCGGAAGAAGGAAAAACGTTAACAGTCTCCGTTGATTCTGGATATAAAGATTATATAAACGAAATAAAAGATACATTCGAAAAAGAAAACGATGTGAAGATCAAGCTGGTAGAAAAGGACATGTTCGATCAGTTGGAATCATTAGCGTTAGATGGGCCTGCTGGAAAGGGACCTGACGTTATGATGGCAGCATATGACCGGATCGGTGCGTTAGGACAGCAAGGACATCTGGCGGAAGTAAAACTGGGAAATGAATCAGCTTACGATGAAACAGACAAAGCCCAAGTGACTTATGATGGAAAAATCTATGGAGAGCCTGCAGTAATCGAGACCCTTGTTTTGTACTATAACAAAGATTTAGTCGATACAGCACCAGCGACGTTTAAAGATTTGGAAAATCTATCCAAAGACAGTCGTTTTGCTTTTGAGTCAGAAGCAGGAAAAAATACAGGATTTTTAGCTAAATGGACTGACTTTTATTATTCCTATGGTTTGATTGCAGGTTACGGTGGCTATGTATTCGGTGATGATGGTACAGATCCTTCTGATATCGGTTTGAATAATGCAGGTGCTGTAGAAGGAATTTCTTATGCAACAGATTGGTTCCAAAATGTTTGGCCTAAGGGAATGCAAGACATAAAAAGTGCAGGAGACTTCGCCAGCCAGCAATTCATGTCCAACAAAACTGCAGCAATTATTGACGGCCCATGGCAAGCGCAAACATACAAAGAAAACAATATCAATTATGGCGTTGCAAAAATCCCTACTCTAAACAATGGACAGCCTTATCAACCATTTGGCGGAGGAAAAGGATGGGTAGTCAGCAATTACGCTAAAAACAAAGATCTCTCTCAAAAATGGCTCGATTATGTAACGAATCAGGAGAATCAAGAGAAATTCTTTGAAATGGTAAATGAAATCCCTGCAAACCAACAAGCTCGGGAAACAGCCAAGGCTAAAAACGATGAATTAACAACAGCTGTGATCGAACAATATGAAACAGCTCAAGCAATGCCAAACATCCCAGAAATGGGTGAAGTTTGGACAGGTGCAGAAAACTTGATGTTCGATGCAGCATCAGGTTCAAAAACACCAAAAGAATCCGCAGATGAAGCAGTGAAAACAATCAGTGAAGCCATAGAACAAAAATACTGATTAAAATGATAACCGTCCATTTTTATAAAAAAATGGAACAGGTGCTTCAGATAGAGGTGGCAAGAGCGAGATGGGAAATTATCTTGCTCTTGTTGCCATTATCTTAAAAGTAGTTTGCGGTTTAGCAAGTTTAGAGGGGGCATTCAGATGCAGCAAGATAAAACAAGCCAGATCAACGAAAAAAAAATCACGCTTTGTTCACTTATTCCGGGGATGGGGCAGTTTGTAAATGGCCAAACTTTTAAAGGTATCGTTTTTTTCGCCATATTCGTCCTATTCATTGGTCAGATGTTCTTGGGCGGATTTCATGCATTGATAGGATTGGTTACTTTGGGAAGTATACCAATGGAAGATCATTCATTATTTATTTTGATTGAAGGCACTTTGCAATTCATCATTACGATCATTTTCTTGATTTTTTACGCTTTGAATCTTTTAGACGCCTATCGAGTAGCAAGGATGCGTAAAGAGGGCAAAAAAATCAATCGGACGATGAAGGAAGTCATACATAATGTAGGTGATGAAGGTTTTCCTTATCTATTGACACTTCCCGCGTATCTTCTCATGATTTTTACCATCATTTTCCCAGTCTTAGTCACATTATTTACTGCATTTACCAATTATGACTTTAATCATATTCCACCAGCCAGTTTGATTGATTGGGTAGGGGCTAAAAACTTTTTTAGCATCTTCTTCTTGAGTTCATATCGCAATACTTTTTTTGCAGTCTTTTCATGGACCGTGATCTGGACGTTATGTGCAACAACTTTGCAAATCACCCTTGGTATTCTCACAGCGGTTGTTGCTCACCAGAAATTTATTAAATTCAAACGTATTTTCGGTATCATTTTCTTATTACCATGGGCGGTCCCAGCTTTTATTACTATCATGAGTTTTTCGAATATATTCAACGATAGCGTAGGTGCCATCAATACTCAAGTGATTCCTTTCATAAACCAGCTTCCTTTTGTAGATATCAGTGCAATCTCTTGGAAAACGGACCCGAACTGGACGAAAGTGGCAATCATCTTAGTTCAAGGATGGTTAGGATTTCCCTATATCTATGTAATGGTTACAGGGATTTTACAGTCGATTTCTGAAGATTTGTATGAAGCAGCAAAAATCGATGGAGCAAATGCATGGCAACGTTTCTCAAATATCACACTCCCAGCTGTATTTCTAGTTGCAGCACCAACGTTTATTACCCAATATACTGGGAATTTCAATAATTTTTCTATGATCTACCTATTTAACAATGGAGGCCCCGGAAGCGTGGGTGGAGGAGCTGGTTCTACTGATATCCTGATTTCATGGATTTATAAACTTACGACTGGAACTTCTCCGCAGTATTCTATGGCTTCAGCCATCACGTTGATTATCTCCATCATCGTTATCTGCGTATCTTTGCTAGTGTTCAAAAAGACAAATGCGTTCAATATGGGGGATTAAACAATGAAAAAATTTCATTCGAGTGCACGATTCCAAAAACGGCTTTCTCACTTTTTTACTTACTTTTTTCTTTTGCTGTTATCAGTCATTATTATCTATCCACTTTTGATTACAGCAAGTACTGCCTTCAAGTCAGGAAACATTGCGGCTTTCAGTTTGGATTTTTCAAGCGACTGGACTTTAGGGAATTTCACGCGGCTGTTCAGTGAAACACTTTACGGGACTTGGTATAAAAATACGTTAATCATCTCTGTCCTAACGATGATCGTACAAGTAACTGTAGTAACTTTAGCTGGCTATACGTATAGCCGTTATCGTTTTATCGGCCGCAAATCAAGTTTGATGTTCTTTTTAGTGATTCAGATGGTACCGACTATGGCAGCATTGACTGCCTTTTATGTCATGGCTTTCCTATTAGAGGCGCTAGATAAGTATTGGTTCTTGACGATGATCTATATAGGCGGTGGGATTCCAATGAATACTTGGTTGATGAAAGGATACTTTGACACAGTACCAATAGATTTAGATGAATCTGCTAAACTTGATGGGGCAGGGCATTTCAGGATTTTTTTCCAGATTGTATTACCTCTTGTCAAACCAATGCTCGCCGTTCAAGCATTATGGGCATTCATGGGACCATTTGGCGACTTCATGTTAGCGAAGTTCTTGCTTCGAACACCTGAAAATCAGACTGTTGCTGTCGGCCTGCAAACATTTATTTCTGATGTGACAAATCAAAGGGTCTCCCTCTTTGCTGCTGGAGCAATTTTGATTGCTTTACCGATTTGTCTATTATTCTTCTTTTTACAAAAGAACTTTGTTACCGGCCTGACATCTGGCGGAACAAAAGGATAGGAGCAGAGGATCATGCAAACATTTCCGTTAAATTATTTTTCCACTTTACGTACGCCAACTCAAGTGTTTGCGGGACGCAAACTATTATCATGGCCTAAATTTTTCTTGATATTTGTATTTTTAGTTTCCTTGATGGTCATGCCTGTGACTCTTTTTTACGCCAATCAGATCCAAGCGATTCCATTAGAACAATTTCTATCCGTTCATTCGCTGATCGATGAACAAGGAACCAAAAAATTTTCTGAACTTGAATTATCTAAAACTGGGCTACAATCATCGCAACAAACGATAGCTGTGACCCCTGAAATTTTGGTAGGTGTGTCTTTATCTGAGAAACAACAATCCGATCATGGAACTTTTATTGATTTTGAGAAGGAACAATGGGTGATCCAACAAAAGGATAAATCTGGTATACGCCGCTATACGATGAATTATAGTCCATCTTTCCAACCAGATTCTGTACGTACGCCCGAAGATTTCCAACGATTTTTAGAAAGAGAATTTTATGCCAGTAATCGTCCAACAATCATTTTATCTTATAGTTTAAGTCTTGGTTTTGTCCTATTTGTCATGACGAGTCTCATTTTATTCGGGGCTTCCTTTTTCTTGTGGATGACAAGAAAAAGCCAACTTTCATCCATTCATACATTCAAAGAGAGTGCAAATTTGATGCTGAATGTTATGGGGATAGGATCCATGGTAGCAGCAGTTGTAGGGTTTATCCACTTTGACTTTATCTTGATGCTAAGTGTCCAAACAATGATAACTGTCTTGCTGCTTTTATGGGTTTTTGCTAAGACAAAATTCAAAGATAAGCGTGTCGAATGACAAGTTTAAGTGATTTGTGCGACAATGAATGTGAAAAAAATGAAAAATAAAGTAGTTTTTGAAAAATTTCTGAAAAAATTAAACTTCTTAGTTGATTCTTTTCTTTTTTAGTATTAACGTAATAGGGTAGTTTTTTTAAGGAGGAAAATCATGTTAGAGAAAACTTTATACAATCAATTATTTTCACGTTCTTTCTCGCTCCCTGTCGAAGTAAATTATTGGGACGGTACAACGAAACAATACGGAGATACGGACACTCCTCCCCAAATCAAAATCAATATCCATGAAGAAATCCCAATGAAAGAGATTACAAGCAACGCTTCTTTGGCACTAGGAGAAGCTTATATGGATCATCGAATCGAGATCGAGGGAAGTATCCAAGCATTGATCAACGATGCTTATCAGCAAGCAAACAGCTTTTTACGAGGAAAAGATTATCTAAAATGGCTGCCAAAGAAAGAAAAACATACAAAACAAAAAAACAAAGAAGATATCCATGCGCATTATGACTTAGGTAACGACTTTTATAAACTTTGGCTAGACCCAACTTTGACTTATTCTTGTGCCTATTTCAATACACCTGAAGATACGTTGGAACAAGCACAAATCAATAAAGTCCATCATATTTTAGACAAACTCTTTATCAAAGAAGGCGAAACGTTGCTTGATATCGGTTGTGGCTGGGGAACATTGATGTTCACTGCTGCCAAAGAATATAACGTCAAAGCAACTGGGATCACTCTAAGTGAAGAACAATACGATTTGATCACCAAAAAAATCAAAGAAGAACATTTAGAAGATAAATGCCGTGTATTATTAATGGACTACCGTGAACTAAAAGGCGAAACGTTTGATCATATCACAAGTGTAGGTATGTTCGAACATGTAGGTTCTGAAAATCTTGAAGGTTATTTCAAAGTCGTAAAAGATTTATTGAAACCAAAAGGAACAGCTTTGATCCATGGAATCAGCCGACAACAAGGCGGTGCGACAAACGCTTGGATCAATAAATATATTTTCCCTGGTGGTTATGTTCCTGGTGTTACTGAGTTAGTTGATAATATTACAAAAAACGATTTGCAATTGATCGATTTAGAAAGTTTGCGTCGTGACTATCAATTGACATTAGAACATTGGACAAAAAATTTCCATCAAGTCCAAGATCAAGTCACAAAAGAAATGGGTGATTCCTTCTATCGAATGTGGGATCTATATTTACAAGCTTGTGCAGCTTCATTTGAGTCAAGCAATATCGATGTAATTCAATATTTGCTTGTTCAACCTGGAAATAATGATATCCCAATGCATCGTGCATAATTGATATAAAAAGGCAGTTTAAAAGCTATTTAATTATTTAATAAATGGAAGCTAAGTTTTATGATGCTCCCGAAGTGAGATTTTAGTCTAACTTCTAGGGTTGTCTCTAAAGCTTAGCTTCTTTTTTATTTTCATAATAAAAACGTTGTTCTTTAATTTTTAAACATGACAGAAATTTTTTTCTTCGTTATACTTGTATAGAATACTATTTTATAATAAAGGAGATAGAATCAATGAAGAAAACTGTTATTTATACTAGTTTATTTGCGGCTTTGTTTTTAGCTGCTTGTCAATCAAACACCAATCAAGGAACATCTGGGAATACATCTTCCAGCAGTGAACAACGCTCTTCTCAGGTATCGGAATCCTCAACAAACGCAAGTACATCTTCGTCTAGTCAAACAAAGAATTCGAGCGAGGCAATGGGCCAGTCAGCTATCAAAGTGTCTGCAGCTCGTGCGATTGAATTGTTTAAAGATAAGTATCCAGATACTGCTATTACTAGTTTGGAACTAGATAGTGATTGGGGATCTTACTTCTACAAGATAGAAGGTGTCGATGATCAAAAAGAATATGAAGCAAGAATCGATGCTCAGAATGAAAAAATGGAAACAGAGAATCCAGAAACGCTAGATCGAGAGGATCAAAATGGTCAAAAGAAAAAAGAAGATGGTCTAGCTGTTGATAAATTGATCACGATTGAGGAAGCCGCAAAGATTGCTGTCGATAAAGTAGGAAGCGGTACAGCAACCGATTGGGATCTGGATAAAGATCTAGGTACTACTTATTGGGAAGTCAAAGTAAAAAATGGCAATCAAAGTACGTCAGTCAAGATCAATAGTGAAACAGGGGAAGTACTATCAACCGAACAGGATGATTAAGAAATTCGTTGAAAAACAAGAGTTGATTTTTCTTTTAGTCATGATACACTAGATAAAATAACTTGTTTGAAGGAGCGATTTACTTGAGTTTAGAAACGACCTTTGCCAATCATACCTTTGCCAACCCTTTTATGAATGCATCTGGTGTACACTGCATGACTACCCAGGAATTAGACGAGCTGGCTCATTCAGAAGCAGGAGCATTTATCACTAAGAGCTGTACAATCAATGAACGAAAAGGAAATCCCGAACCACGCTATTTTGATGTTCCTTTAGGCAGTATCAATTCGATGGGGCTTCCAAACTTAGGCTTTTCTTATTATCTAGAGTATGCTCTTGCGTATGAAAAAGCACAGAAAAACCCAAATCAACCATTATTTTTTTCGATCGCCGGGATGAGTGTCCAAGAAAATTTGGAAATGCTTGGGGAAATAGAAAAAAGTGGATTCAAGGGGATTACTGAACTAAATTTATCTTGTCCAAATGTGCCTGGTAAACCACAACTAGCTTACGATTTTGAGGCCACTTATGAAACACTGAAAGAAGTATTCAGCATCTTTTCTAAGCCGCTAGGAATCAAATTGCCTCCTTATTTTGATTTTGCTCATTTTGATCAGATGGCAGATATCTTGAATCAATTCCCGTTGACATATGTCAATGCTATCAACAGTGTGGGCAATGGGTTGTATATCGATACAGACAAAGAAGCAGTAGTCATCAAACCAAAAGAAGGGTTCGGCGGCATTGGCGGAGAGTATATCAAGCCGACTGCTTTAGCAAATGTCCGCGCTTTTTATACGCGTTTGAAACCAGAAATCCAAATCATCGGTACAGGTGGGATTCGGACAGGACAAGATGCATTTGAACATCTGCTATGCGGTGCAAGCATGTTGCAGATTGGTACCGAGCTTCACAAAGAAGGCCCGGAAATCTTTTCTAGAATCACAAACGAATTAACTCAGATTATGTCAGAAAAGGGATATGCGTCTATTGACGAATTTAAGGGTAAATTACGCACTATTTCTTAGTAAAAAGACGAAGATCGATCATGATCTTCGTCTTTTTTTATAAAAAACGGTTGTCTGTTCATTTTTGTGCAAGCGTACTCATTGTATGTTAGACGAACTTGTGGGAAAATAACAGGGGCAAAAAGGAGGATAATATGAAAGATGCAACAGAATTAGCGAAAGGACTTAAAGAAAAAGAATTTAGTTTTCAAGAATTAGCTGATGATGTACAGAAAAAAATAAAGAAACAAAATCATGAATTGAATGCGTTTGTTGCACTTGAACCATTCGAGAATAGTTCCACTGAACGATTGATTCCCCAGTCGGAAAAAGGACCATTGGCAGGTATTCCATTCCCTTTAAAAATGCTCGGTCAAGAAAAAAAGGGATGGCTTGCTACTTCAGGATCTCGTTTATTTGAAATACATCGAGCTTCTCATACATCCAATTATGTACAGCAAGCAGAAGCGATAGGGCTAGTTCCTTTTGGACAAACCAATGCGCCAGAGTTTGGTTTCAAAAATATTACAGACCCCGTCATCTATGGACCAGCAAGAAACCCCTGGAACCTTGAATGTACACCGGGCGGATCAAGTGGAGGCGCTGCTGCTGCAGTTTCAGCGGGAATCGTTCCTTTAGCTGGCGCTAGTGATGGTGGTGGTTCTATTAGAATACCCGCTTCGTTTTGCGGATTGATTGGGCTGAAACCTTCGCGAGGGACGATGCCAGTTGGTCCATATGCTTGGCGAGGATGGCAAGGAGCTGCTATTGATTTCGGTTTGACGGTTTCTATGAGAGACACGGAAGCTTTATTTTATGGAATGAGAAGCATCCACACCGGTGCGCCATATCAAGTATCGCCAGTTGAGTGGCAAACACATCCAAGAAAAAAACGTTTGAAGATAGCTTTTTGTGTTGATTCACCGATCCACTCACAGATTAGTGAAGAGGCAGTACTTGCTGTAAAAAAAGCTGTAGATTTCCTTGAAAAAGAAGGACATGATTTGACGGAGATTCCTTACCCACTAGATGGTCGTAAATTGATCACGTCTTATTATCAGATGAATGGCGCAGAGACAGCAGCAATGATCCACTCGATTGAAACAGGCATCCAGCGAACTGTCAGAAAAGAAGAACTTGAGCCGATCTCTTGGACTTTGTTCCAATATGGTCAGAAACTTTCTGCCGCTACTTACATTGATTCTCTGCATGTATGGGATGAAGCAGCAATTGTCATGGAAAACTTGCATCATGAATATGATTTATTCCTTTCACCAACGACTGCATTTACTGCCCCTAAAATCAGCAAAGATTTGCAAAGTGATACGATAAGAGCACAGATGGAACACATCCATGATTGTTCTGAAGTACAAGCTTTAGAAGTTGTTTCTTCTATGTTTGAGGAGAGCTTGAAGATCACACCTTATACACAATTGGCTAATCTGACTGGACAACCAGCAATCAGCTTGCCTACTCATTTGACAAAAGAAAACATGCCTCTCGGAATTCAATTTATGTCCGCCAGAGGAAGAGAAGATTTGCTGCTTCAAATCGGCTATCTATTTGAAGCAAGTCACCAGTTCCATTTACCAAATCCATGGAAATAGCAGAAACAAGGAGAAGAAAAAATGAAGAAAAAAAGATTGTTTGCTCTAATAACTAGTGCCTTTTTTATTTTAAGCGCTTGCGGTACAGCTGCCGCTAACCAAGAAGATCACAGCTGGAGTAGTGTGGAAAAAAAGAAAGAATTGGTAGTAGCAACTTCTGGCACACTATTTCCCGCTTCTTATTATAATGATCAAAATGAATTAGTTGGTTATGACGTAGACTTGGCGAAAGAGGTAGCCAAACGTTTAAATGTCAAAATCTCCTTTAAAGAATACAATGTGGATGGACAAATCACTTCTGTTTCAAAAGGAGAATCAGATTTTGCTGCGAACGATTTTGGTATCACAAAAGAAAGAGAAAAAAAATTCTCCCTTTCAGAGCCTTTCAAATATTCATTTGACAGTATGATCGTACGAAAAAAAGATGATTCAGGAATCCACTCACTTGATGATCTTAAAGGAAAAAAAGCAGCTGGCGAACCCAATACTAGCTATATGCGTTTAGCGGAAAAACACGGAGCTAAATTAGTCACTTACGATAACGCCACGAATGATCAATATTTAAGCGATGTAGCAAACGGTCGAACAGACGTTATTCTAAATGATTATTATTTGCAGAAAATGGCCGTATCTGCTTTACCAGAGATCCCCGTAAAAATCTTGGAGAACGTTTATTTCAATGAAAACGAAAGTGGTTTTTTATTGAAAGAAGGAAATGATGCTCTTAAAAAGAAAATCGATGGCGTATTAAAAGAGATGAAAGAAGATGGGACGACAAAGAAAATATCTGAAAAATATTTTCAAACTGATGTTTCAGTCAAACCGAAAGAAACGATGACTGAGTCGGTGAGTGATTGATGTACTTTCCTCTCATTGATTTTTCCCTCATGTGGACTTCACTTCCTTTTGTCATGCAAGGCTTGGTATACACATTAGGGATTGGCTTCGTGTCGTTTCTTTTAGGAAACTTGGTAGGGTTGCTTTTGACAGTTTTAGGTCTGTTGGATTGGCTACCTTTGAATGTATTTATCCGTTTTTATTTATCGTTCTTCAGAGGCATTCCCGCACTAGTCCTGCTGTTCTTGCTATATTTCGGGTTACCTTATCAATTAAGTGCCTTAACGGCTTCAGTCATCTGCTTCACGATTACCAGCAGTGCATTTATTGGTGAAATCTATCGAGGATCACTGGCAGGCGTTTCTTCAGGTCAGTGGGACGCTGGTTTAGCTTCCGGTTTTTCTTTCTTTGGGGTTTTGAAATATATCGTTTTACCGCAAGCCTTTCGAATCTCGATACCGGCACTCAGTAACGTAGCTATGGATTTAGTGAAAGGTACTTCGTTAGCGGCAACGATCACAGTGCCAGAAATATTTCAAAAAGCAAAGATCATAGGTGGTCGGACATTCGATTATTTTTCTCTCTATATTTTAGTTGCACTGATTTATTGGATCATTTGTATCGGGATCGAAAAAGTGCAACAGTATTTAGAAAAACGTTCCGTCCATCAGTCAATCTGAAAAATAGAAATGGTGCTAGCGTGGCAAGCATCATTTCTATTTTTGTTTCTTGTGTATTCTGTCTAGTATTTTAAAATCATTTCATGTAAAATGTAAGACGAAAATATGTTCGGAGGTAAAAACATGAAAACCCCGCTAACCATCGAAATAGAATCCTCATTATACCAATATTGCATCGAGCAAGGCGGCTTAGTCGTAGAAGAAGTCACGATGCCTGATGACCAAGGAATTGTAGATACGCTTAGCTGCTTGACAAAATTTGATGGAAGCCGAGAATGGCGATGCTATGAGCTGAAAGTGACAAAAGCAGATTTTCGTTCTACAGCCAAACTGTCATTTGTCGGGCATTATAATTATTTTGTTTTACCAAGTAAACTATATGAAGAAGTGAAAACAGAGATCCCTACAGGAATAGGTGTACTAGTGTATCGCCCGTACACGATCGAAGAAGAAATGCCTGCATCTGGTACATTTATGATTGCGAAAAAAGCAGCAAAGAAGGAGCTTGCTGTACCGGAAGAAGCTTTGACAAACCGTTTTATGGCTTCTTTATTCAGAGAAGTAAGAAAAGCAAAGCAAATGGAGCGAGGCGTAAAATATTTTCCAACAGATCAATTGTACAAAGAATTGAAAAGACGTTCAGAAAACCAAGATCCATTTTCTAACGAACGATATTATGAACGGTTTTTAGAGGAAATAGCTAGTCAGGCAATCAATGAGTTGCAAGAAGAAGTTGCTGCGCTTCAACATGATTATGAATACTTAAGGCAGCAACAGCAGATCCGTCGGTTGCCCACAGAGCCATTGGAGTGAAAAATATGTACTATCCTTATTTAAGAGGAAAACAATTTGACCTATTAGCATTAAAAGAAGCATTGTCGCGAGGATTGCTCTCCAATAAAATCCATCCGGTGATCGAACCAGTACGTGATTCCGCTACGCTTAAAAACGTGATCGAATTATTTCAAAAAAAGCACCATCCAATCGCTGTGATCCAAAATCCCCAAGTAGGACAATTCAAATTATTCGATCAGCATGTGCACAGTTGGACAGTCAAGAAAAATAGCTCTGTCGTCTCTGCACAGATTTTAACGCCAGAAAATCTTAACGGCGTACTGAATTCCCCTCCAACGTTTCTGATTTTCGATGGACAACACTACCCAAAAGACGCAGAGGTATGGAAACAGCTGGCAGGAGTCGATTCGAAATTCTTGATACCAGATGCTAGTCGCTTTCGCATCTGGCTGCCCGAAAATAAAATTGTGATCCGTGACTCTTTTCAAACGAGAAAGCATGTTGAAAGCTATGCAGATAAAACAGATGACTTTTTTAGTGATGACTATCTTTTTTTCCACGAAGATGGATATAGTGGATTTTCTGATTTCACGATCGAAGGCAGCCGTTATTTCGATAAAGGGTTTCCTAGCCGAGCGCTTGCTATCCATCTAACGTATATCGATGCTTACGGTAATATCCGCGTAAAGCATTTTGTCTCTGACAGTAATGATTCCGCTAAAGATCAAGCATTGAAGTTTCTTGAAGCAGGAGATAAAATGAAAAAATGGATCATACGTCACCATCATCAGCTCTTGATTACTTCAGGAATGATTGAATTACTGGCTCTGTACCAGCAACAAAAATTCCCAGGACTCGGAGTATTGAAAAAATGGTCGCTAATGCATCATTTGGAACTTATCAGTCAACTACTGGATCATCCAAAAAATTGGCTTAGAAGTTATTCAAAAGTTCCTGAACTGTATGAAGTGATCCAAAAATTAGAGAATATAAATGAAAAAGAAACAGAAAAGAGGTAACTGGATGTGTATATTCGGCTAACAAGAAAAGAAGAAGTAGAAGAAGTGGTAAAAATTATTGATGCTGCAGCGGAATTTATTGCTTCGCAAGGCTCTCCCCAATGGCAGAACGGGCAGAAACCAACAAAAGAAACGATTTTGAACGATATTGAAAGAAAAGAAAGCTATGTATTAATAGTCGAAGATCAAATTGCTGGAACAGCTGCATTAGTCTCAGGCGTGGATCCCGTTTACACAAAAATAGATGGTAGTTGGAAAGAATCAACTGGTCCTTATTTATCGATTCATCGTGTTGCTTTAGCAGAAAGTACTCGAGGGAAAAAACTAGCAAAACCGTTCTTAGAACATTTGTTGACGATTGCAGCCAGCAAAGATATCCAAGATGTCCGCATCGATACTTATCCAGCTAATGAACCGATGGAAAAGACCATCTATTCTGCTGGATTCGCTTATCAAGGGATGATTGAATTCGCTTTTGAACATGGTGAAAGAAAAGCGTATCAAAAAATAATCAATTGAGTATAAAAGCATCTTCATAAGAATGAAGACTTAATAATACGGAAAAACAACCAGCTGATCGCTAAGAGGGTGTGATAGAGGGGAGGGGAGCTTCGAGAAATAATTTCCGAAGAAGCTACTTCTGAAACACCGTTCATCGAGAGGTCGTGACATCACTTTTGTCGCGGCCTCTCAGCTTATCTTATGGATATTTAGTTAATCTGTTTCTATCAATAATCCTTTTTTTATTTTATCTGCTGCTTCTTGGAACGCTCCATCGTTTGACACGACTAAAAGTGTGGGAATAGTTGCCAACCGTTCCAGTTGAGCTAAGTCTTCTGCATAAACTGCCATTCTGGCCGAAATCTGTTCGGGTGAATCTCCGCGCTTTTTCAGGCGCGATTGTAATGTTTTTTTAGAAATCGTAATAAAGATTGGACGGACTACCGTGCCAAAATATTCGTATAAATGCCAAAAACCATTTGCCGTCAAAACGGCATAACAATTTCCTTCCTTCAATTTTTTGGTAATCTCTGCTTTGCTGGAACCATATTTATGTTGAGCATATTGATCCCACTCTGCAAACTCGTCTCGCTTGATCATCTGATTAAATGTATCGTCAGAAACAAAATAATAATCCTCTTGATCTTTTTCTCCAGGTCTTGGTGATCGATTCGTGTAAGTAATGATCTTTTGTTCCGGCTGAAAAACAGCTTCTGCGAGTGAAGTTTTCCCAGAACCAGAAGGACCGATAAACACATAGCAATAATTCATCATCATTTCTCCTTTGATATTTGAGCAACTGAAAAAGCTTTGGAAATATTTCCAAAGCTTTTGAAAGCAACGTTGCTTTTTTGTTTATTATACCAGTAATCCAGTCACAATAGCACTTAAAAAGCTGACTAAAGTCGCTGTTAACAAGATCTTCAACCCATGTTTTGCAACAAGATTTCCTTTTTCTTCGTTTAACCCCTTCATCGCACCGGAAATGATCCCGATAGAAGAGAAGTTGGCAAATGAAACAAGGAAAACAGATATGATCGCTGTTGTGCGTTCAGTAAAATGGAAATGACCGTTAGCTAATTCTGTCATAGCAACAAATTCATTTGTAACCAATTTAGTCGCCATGATACTACCAGCATCCACTGCTTCTTTCCATGGGATTCCACTGATGAAGGCAAGAGGGGCAAAGATATAACCTAAGATCTCTTGGAAAGTAATACCGAATATCCCATGAAAGATAGCATTGATCATAGCAATCAAGGCAACGAATCCGATAAGCATAGCAGCAACCGTGATTGCCACATGGAAACCATCAAGAATGTATTCTCCCAACATTTGGAAAAAGGTCTGTTCTTTGTTTTCTTCAATAATTAGTTCGTCTTCTTTTTCTTCTAATACATAGGGATTCACAATCGAAGCCAGAATATATCCGCCAAATAAATTCAAAACAAGGGCAGTAATCACATATTTAGAATCGATTAGTGCCATATAAGATCCAACGATTGACATAGACACGGTAGACATAGCCGAGACACTCATGGTGAATAAACGTTTCTCAGATAAGAAAGGTAATTCCTTCTTTATGGAAATAAATACTTCCGATTGCCCTAAAATAGCAGAAGCTACTCCATTGTAGGATTCTAATTTGCCCATTCCGTTGATTTTACTTAACCCAAGACCAACGGCTTTCATAAACAATGGAAGAATTTTGATGTAACGTAAAATCCCGATAATAGCAGAAATAAATACGATTGGCATCAATACGGAAAGAAAGAAAGGTGCACTTCCTTTATTTGCTACACCGGCAAAAACAAAGTCAACACCCTGCCCAGCAAAAGCAAGAAGATGATCAAACATTTTTGCCAATACAGAAACAACCGCTGTACCAAAAGTTGTACGTAATAATACGAAACCAAGAACAAGCTGTAAAACGAACATCACAATTAGTGGTTTCAATTTGATTGCTTTTTTGTTGCTGCTGATCAAAAAAGCAAGTCCTAATGTGACAAATAAACCAATAATACCTAATAAATAACTCAAATAATCACTCCTATTCCAAATTCCGTTTTATTTTACCTGTTTTGTAAATAAAATACTAATCTTTAGTGAAATTTTCATTACTTTTTTAGAGTAAAACGCATTCATTTTCCATTAGAATACAAAGCAACCAAAATAAATTGAAAAAACAGATAAAAGACGCTAAAAAAACTGATGTTCCTTTGTTTTTTCGTATTTCAAATAGAGAGGGAAAGCAAGTTAAAGTATGAGAAATAAAATTTATCACACTCTTGTTTTTTCTTTCAAACTGAATATCCCTCAAGAAGGGACAAGAAGTGTATCCACTTAGTGATGGTTATAAAAAAACGAAACTATTGTTTAAGCTAATGCTAATAGTTTCGTTTTCAACCTTTATAAGTGAATTATTTCTATTGGTAGTATAGATTTTCTGAAGGGTAGACAGGTGCGCAAGTAATATCGATTCCTAGTTTTTTCAATGTTTGTTCATCATTTTTATTGACCATCACAGTGGAGTGGGCTTGTGCTCCCTCAAGTTCAGCTAGTTTATCATAAGCAACTTGAGCGATTGGATTCGTTACTGCACTGATTGATAAAGCGATCAAGACTTCATTGATGCTTAGTGCATCCATAGAGGAATGAAGTGTCTTTGACTTCAATCCTTGTATTGTTTCAAGAACTAATGGTGATAATAAAGGAATGTCATCTGCAATATGCGCTAAATGTTTTACTGCATTTAAGATGACTGCCGCTGACGCATCCATCAATGAGCTTGTACGTCCGGTAATAATGACTTCGTCTGGTAATTCGATGGCAATCACAGCAGAAGGATCTTTTGTAGGACTTTGTGCTTGAATCTTATCTGCATAATCATGGGCAGGAACGACAACGTTTCGGTCTTCAGGGCGTAATCCGACTTCTTCCATAATCAGTTTGATTCGATTAACTGCTTCTTCGTCAATCAATCCTTTTTTGAAGTCACACTCTGTTTGGAAATAGCGGCGGATGATTTCTTGTTTAGAAGCTTCTTGGACAACCGCATCATCCACGATACCAAATCCTACACGATTCACACCCATGTCAGTAGGAGATTGATAAACAGATTCTTTACCAGTAATTTTTTCAATAATACGTTTGATTACAGGGAAGGTTTCAACATCTCGATTATAGTTTACAGCTACTTTATTGTAGGCGTCAAAGTGGAAGGAATCGATCATATTGACATCCTTCAAATCGACTGTGGCTGCTTCATAGGCAATGTTCAATGGATGTTTCAACGGAACGTTCCATACTGGAAAAGTTTCGAACTTGGAGTAACCAGCTGCATGTCCTTTTTGGCTTTCATGATACAGTTGGTTCAAACAAGTAGCGAGTTTGCCGCTTCCTGGTCCAGGAGCTGTCACTACAACGATTGGTTTAGTTGTTTCAATGTATTCGTTTTTCCCAAACCCATCTTCTGAAACGATTTTTTCTACGTTGACCGGATAGTCTTCGATTGCTGAATGTTTATAGACTTTGATATTTCGTCTTTCTAATTTATTGATAAAGACTTTCGTGGCAGGCTGGCCGCTATAGCGAGTGATAACGACACTGTTGATCAATAATCCATAACCGCGTAATTCATCAATCAGCCGCAAGATATCCATATCATAAGTAATCCCATAATCACCGCGGATCTTATTACGTTCAATGTCTCCGGCATAGACACAAATCAGTATTTCAGCTTGATCTTTCAATTTTTGTAGCAATTTGATTTTCGCATCTTCTTCAAATCCTGGAAGTACACGTTTCGCATGTTTGTCATCCACTAGCTTTCCACCAAATTCCAAATATAATTTATCATAGTGGTTCACTCGTTCCAAAATATACGCGGACTGCTCTTCAATATATTTATCTGAATCAAAACCAATTTTTTTCACTGGGTTCCCTCCTTAAGTACTAAAGCATTTTTTCATTTTTTTTTGGATTCGTCAACTGGAAGAGCAAAATTCCTCAAAAAAACAAAGAAAATGGTTTAAACCAACTTGTCTAGATAGTTATTCATTGGTATGATAGTTTTTGATAAGGAAGGTGCTACATGAAAAAAAGACAGAAAAAGAAAAACGCATATAAACACTATATCCGTTCGATTTTTACCGGTTATGAAAAAATGCTTGAAGATCCCGAATTAGAACAATTGACGTTTACTTATTTAAACGAAGAAACGCAACTAACTCGTGATGACCATCAGCGCATTCATTTCACAACAAGAGATCTGCCTAGTAAATAAAAGAATATGATAAAAGTCATTGTATTCGATTCTGTCCTATCAGATGAATCAGATATCAAAGACTAGTTGATCGAAAAAAAGGCTGTGCCAAATTTTGGTGCAGCCTGTTTTATGGAGCATTGCCCGCTCTTTTTTATAACAATTTTTTACAGAAAATGGTACTATTGAAGTATTAATAAGTGAAAATCAGATGAGTAAGAGGAGGCAAGTAGTATGAAAGAGCCAGATACAAACACAAATTACGAGCAAGGCGAACTAGAGGAGACGAGCACGAATCAGGATACAGCAAAAGAATCGTCTTCTTTTTATGATATCAAAGAAAAAGCAAGCATGAATCTTTCCCAATTATTAGAAGATTTACAGGCTTTTGAAAAAGCTGTCCGCGAAGAAGATATTCCTGAGATCTACCGTTTGTACAACGGCCGATTGAATGAAGAATTAAAACGAAGCTCAAATGAAAATCACGAGATTGACCAATTGCTGATGCGTAAGATCCATGATCGTTTTTTGCAAGAATTTCCTTTTATGGAACAAGTAGAAAGCATCTCACCAACGATGAGCTATTACAAAATCGGCACTTATTACCATGATCGCCCTACAATTGGTATCGATGCAAGTCTGCCAGAAATTTTTGTTTTGCCTAAGATCGATGAAGAGTGGGAGAAATATTCCCAACCGGAGACAACGGACTATGACAAAAAAATCAATGAGCTAGACGCAAAGGTGATCACAGCTCAGACAGAGATCGAACGTTTAGACGAACAGATAAAAGAAATCAATCGGCAGATGACTGATTTGGATGATAATAAAGGATTCTTGAATCGTAAGAAAATCGAGGAAGAAATTCAAGAATTAGAGAAGAAGAAGCAAGTGCTATCTAATGAAAAATTAGGCTGGCTTCCTTATATCGAGACACCTGAAACAATCCAGCAGCAAAAAGAAGCATTGAAACAAGAAGCAAGAGCGGACCAGCTTCGCGCAGCCATCGTAGAAAAAGAGCAACGGCAAATCAGTCGCTATTTCGGTAGCAAAGAGGGATTTGGTCAAGCAATCCATGAATTCTTGATGAATTATCTTGGTAATGAAAATCCTAATAATCAATCTAATGAAGGAGGTTCCGAGTATGAATGAACACGATGAAGCAGAATGGACAAAAAATGAAGCACAGACAGAAGATCATGAAGAAACGAACACTTCATTAGAGGAACAAACAAGTAATCCACTGGAGGACACAGAAAAAGTCCCTATGCCAGAAGAAACAAAAATCCATGAAAAAGAAAAAGTAACTCCGACGAATACGGATACTTCAGAAAACACCCGTGCTTATGAAGTATCAGAAAATCCCGGGTATTTAGAAGGAAAAGAGCAAGATCATCAAGATATCGTCAGTTTGATTGAAACAGCGGAAGCAGAATTAGCGGATTTACGTATGAGAAAATATTTGATGGAATCAGATTTTCCCGAATTATTAGAATCATATGACCGCTTTATATTGAATGAAGAACCGATCTCAACGATTGGAAAGACAAGTCTGATCGAATACTTCACGTATGAATTACTGAAACCGTTGAATGATATTGGTCTGGAACGATCAAATTCAGCTTATGACACATGGAAAACAAGACATTTCTCTATCAATTATACGTTGAATGGACAAAACGAATTAGTCTTTTCCTTTGTATTACCGACCATCGATCAACGATACCAAGTGGAATCGATGAGTCTTCTAAATGTATCACCAGAGACGATGGAAATCGATGTCCAGGATGATCGAGTGCTTTCTTTGATCCGATACTGGTCAGTTGATCGAGTATTCTCAGCAGGACAGATCACGATCTTTAATCACAAATTGAATCAATTATTAGCCCACGCTAGAACACTTGGTTTTACAGTTAATCAGACACTACTAGACAATACGAAGCCACTTCGTTTGAACCTTCAGAGCGAATTTGAATTGACGAATGAAGTATTGGATGATATTTTTATCGTGGCGATGAAAAATCCATCCTATGATATGGAAAAGATCAACGAAACTACTTATCAAGTACGATTAGATAAAGGACAGTCTTTAACGATAGCAATAAACGAAAAAGATCAAACGGTCTTGTCGATCTCATCTGGAGATTACCCACGATCCGTCATTGATTTCTTTATCAATTACGAATTCTTGGTTCCGTTAATGGTGAGAAAGTCCTGATTGGATAAGTTGGATTACCAGAGGTCATTCAGATAATTCTGTTCCAAAGGACTTGCGGCAGTTATCCAGAATAATTGTCACAAGTCTTTTCTGTATGTACTGAATGAACGTGAATCATCTGCTGGTGAAGGAGGAGTTACATCAAGAATGTCCACAAATAAAATCGCCCAGCTTAGCTTATTGTCTGCTGCTTGTGTAGCAGGTAGGATCGCTTTTCAATTTATTCCGAATTTCCAGCCAATGACTGCTATTTTTTTGTTTATTGTCCTTTACTTAAGCTTGAAAGATGCGCTAATTGTCATGAGTCTTTCTATCGCAATCAGCAGTTTTTATTTTGGTGTGGGTCCATGGGTCTTCGGTCAGTGGCTCAGCTATACCGTCGTTCTGGCGTTGTTTTCAATTTTCTGCTCGAGAAGAACAATTCGAAGGAATCTCTGGTTAAAAGGAACCTGCTTTTTTCTAGCAGGTATAGTTTATGGAATAGGGATGACTGTTTTCGATACGCTGCTCTATCATTTACCTCAACCTTGGGTTTATTACCTTCAAGGGGTGTCGTTTGATCTGATGCACAGTATAGGTAATGTTGTGTTCTTCCTTGTTTTTCTGCCAGTCGTCAAACGTTTTTACAATCATTCAGGAGGAAAAAATGAAAAAAATAATTTATAGTCTGCTTGCAATGAGTGTCAGTGTACTCATGTTGACAAGTTGTAGTACAACTAACACACCATCGACTTCCAACCAAAAGGAGGAAGTAAAAACATCGCAAAAAGCAACGATCACGTTACAAGAAAATGGTCAAAACTTTTTGAAAAAAGAAGTGACTTTCAAAAAAGGAGAAACTTTACTGACTATTTTGAAACAAAATTTTGAAGTCGAGGAAAATGATGGCTTCATCACTTCGCTTGAAGGGCGTTCTCAGGATGAAAAGAATCAAACCTATTGGATGTTTACTGTGGATGGGAAAAGTGCTACTACTGGGGCAAAAGAGATCGAATTGAACAATGGACAATCGGTCATTTTCAATTTATCTAAATTATAAGTTTCATAAAAACTGTTAAAGGGCGGATATTGCCGCACTTTAGTCAGTTCACTTGACGAAAGAAGGAAAAGAATATGGAAAATTTTAAAAAAAGCGGAATGTTTTCCGTAATTGCTGCTCTAGGGGCTAATATTCTAGTTGCTATCAGCAAATTTGTCGGCTATGCAATCAGTGGCAGTGCCGCCATGCTGAATGAAAGCATCCATAGTATCGTTGATTGTAGTAATCAGATTTTGCTGCTATTTGGCGATAAACAAGCTAATAAAGGTCAGAGCGACTTGCATCAATTTGGTGAAGGCCGAGCAAAATACTTTTTTAGTACGATCGTCGCAATGATGCTTTTCTTCGGTGGGGGAGCACTAGGGGTGATGGAAGCTTTTGAAAAATTGACGCATCCATCCCATGAAGTTGGTAATCCAATCATTGTCATTGCCATTTTGTTATTTGGTTTGGTAATCGAAGGAAGTTCTTTGCGTGTCGCAATGAAGGAAATCAAAGAATTGAATACTGAAAATCTTTCTACGATGCGCTTTTTACGCGAAAGTCGACATAGTGAAATACTGATTATATTTACGGAAGACTTGTGTGCTGTAATCGGTTTGGTCTTGGCTTTAGCGGGAACAATCTTGACTTATGCAACCGGGATTGCTGCATTTGATGCTATCAGCGGATTACTAATTGGTTTCTTACTGATGGGAGCTGCGATTTTCCTAGCAAAAGAATTTTATAGTCTGATCATTGGTGAAAGTGTGACAGCAAGCGATTTGTCAAAAATCAAGTTAGCCTTTGAACGACCTGAGATCAGTCGGCTAATTGATATCAAAACCGTTCATTTAAGTCCAACGGAAATTTTAGTCGCTGCAAAAGCAGATATTGTTGGAAACAAAGAAAATGAAACGTATTCGATTATCAATGATATTGAAAAAAATATGCGTCAGTCTCTTCCTGACAAGAAGATGTATATATACATTGAAACAGATAAATATGACCCAAATTATTCTCACAAATAAAACGTATGTTCATGAATTGAAGCAAAAATGAGAAAAATATAATCTTGTTTTTAAATAAAACGGCTACAATTTAGCGAATTTATGTTACAATGAGTCCGCTGTTTATTTGTTGTAATTAAAGGAGATATTTTAATGAACAAAAAGAAAAGTGCGCCATGGCTTCAAGCTTTGCATGCAGTGATGCCGCTTTGTATAAGCTATATACCAGTGGGATTAGCTTGCGGAGTATTGTTGCAAAAAGTTGGATTTGATCCTCTCTTATCAGGGCTGTTATCGATTCTGGTCTTTTCCGGCGGCGCGCAGTTTTTAGTTGCATCTATGCTTACGACGCAAGCATCATTTGCAACGACATTATTGATGGTTTTCTTTTTAGAATTACGCTATACATTATTAGGAGCAAGTCTTGCCGGTTTTATGAAAAAAGAAAAGCGGACGTTTTTAGCTGCCTTTTCTCAATCACTGAATGATGAAAACTATGCAGTGAACTACTTAAAGTTTTCAACTGACCCTTCTTGGAACAAAAGAAAGGCTTTATATGTCAATTGGTTCTCAATGGCTGCATGGGCCGGCAGCAACATGATCGGTAATTTTTTTGGCTCGGTGATTCGAGTAGATGCTGACCTTGTCCATTTTGCTTTGACTGCTATGTTCATTTTCATGTTTGTCATGCAAATGAAAAACGCACTACTGATCTTTACAGGTTTGTTTTCAGGTGTATTAGGGGTGATATTCATGGTATTATTCCAAAACACATTCGGCTTGATTGCAGCTACTGTTATTGCTTCATTTGCCGGATTCATGCTGGAGAAGGCATTTAAAAAAGAAAAAGCCAAGAAACTAAGGGATCGCGGCAAAGATGTCAATGAACCGCTTTTCAACTTCCCGGAACAGGAGGCCAACCATCATGACTAAACTATATTTGCTGTTTTTAGTTGCTTGTCTGTTCATCGTTGCGTATATCCCGCGCTTGTTCCCGATGCTTTATTTTACTCATCGAAAAGTGCCATCTTGGTTTAGTGACTGGATGAAGTATGTACCAGTAGCATTGTTTGCGGCGTTAGCTTTCAAAGATGTCTTCATTACTCATGAACATCTGGATATTGCTTGGAATATCAAAATAGCTGCAATGATTCTAGTAGCAGGTGTGGCTTACAAAACACGTTCGATGGCATTGTCAGTTTTGACTGGACTTGCGTCTGTCTTTTTACTGTCCATGCTTTAAACTGTTTTATTCCCTAAAAAACAGAGATTGCGACATAAGTTGTTCAAACTGATCTATCCAAACTGCATTTGCATCAGCCAATTGTGGATGCAAGTTCATTTGTTCGGATAAAAAGATTAGTGTTGACTTATGATGCAAGCTCTTTTTTGTTTTAAGAATTAAAGAGGGATTTGTCCTTCTATGTTTTTTTGCTATAATAGGGAAGATGTTTATTTTATGAAAGAATAGTTGAGGGAAATTAGATGAATAAAAAATTGATGCAAGGAACATTTTGGCTAACCTTTGCTAATCTTCTATGTAAAGTTTTAGGGGTAGTCTATTTGATTCCCTGGCTAAGTATGATGGGGAACAATCAAGATGGTATGCTTGCTACGACATTATTCAATGTTGGCTATCTTCCTTATGGATTGTTCCTGATGCTTGGTACAGTCGGATTTCCAAATGCGATTGCAAAAAAAGTAGCTGTAGCAACAAAAGAAGGAGATAACGCTGCTTGTCGGCTGATTTTTCGAAGTACGATCAATATCATGTTCGTCATCGGTATCGCCTCTGCCGCGTTGATGTATTTATTTGCTCCTTTACTAGCCGGAATCAGTCCAATCGCTAACGTTAACAACGGAATACTAGCTATCCGAAGTTTATGCCCATCTTTGGTTGCTATCCCGATTTTGAGTGCAATGAGAGGATACTTCCAAGGGAAAAACGATTTACGACCTTATGGAACTTCTTTGATTATTGAACAAGCTGTACGAGTGATCGTTATCTTGGCTGGTACTTATTACTTGCGCGTATTGACTGACGGAACCATATTAGAAGCTGTATTGATCAGTACAGTTGCTTCTTTCTTCGGTGGGTTAGCTGCGATTATCCATATGTATATCGTCGGACGCAGAAAAGACTTCTTTGAACTTAAAGACTTTTTGATTTCCAGCCGTTACTTCGAAAGAGAAAACCGATCTGCCTCTGTCTCTATCATTCGGGAAACACTACCGTTCATTTTTGTCGGCTCCGTCATTACTATCGTTCAAATGATCGACCAAGTAACGATGAAACCACTGCTTCACTTTTTCCGTCCAGAGATTGCAGATCAGCAACTGGAATTCTTATTCAGTCGTGCTTCTGTTAATCCAAACAAACTGACATTGATCCTGATTTCCATGGTAGGAACGGTTGCTATAAGTAGTTTGCCAATACTAAGCACAATGAAGAAAAAAGATCGTTTACAAATCGAAAAGACAGTAGGAGACAGTTTTTCGATTGCGTTATTGATCCTTCTTCCTTCATTGACCGGGATGTCTTTATTAGCTGGACCATTATACACATTGTTTTTTGGTTATGATCCTGAAAGTGTTGGTTATTTCCAAATGGCTTTGTTAGCTTCTTTGTTTTTCTCTTTATTCACGATCCTGTCTACGATGCTTCAATCTCTGAACCACCATCGTTTTGCGATTCGACTAACTGTAGAAGCAATTATCCTGAAAGTCATCTTCCAAGTAATCGGACTAGGTCTAGTTGGCGGATACGGAATGAGCTTATCAAATGGTTTGGCATTCGGTATCGTCTTTGTTCGTGGCTATCACTTTATGTGCAAAGAATACCGAATAGCACCTTTAGCAAAAATCAGCAGTTTTTTCTTAAAAACTTTCCGATCTACCTTGATTATGCTTGCGGTATGTTTTATCATTTTCTTTTTGCTGAATCAGCGATTGTCAATGGAATCAAAAAGTTATGCAATGGTTTATTGTGTGGCTTTAGGAAGTATTGGGGGTTTAGTATTTTTATTTTCTCAATTCGGAAAAAATGGGTTCCGAATGTTGAAAAATGTTAAACATCGTAGCGGAAGCAAAGAATAGGCTAACTAGTCGTCTTTTTGCTGTCACTAGAAAAACGGCAACTCGTATGATTACGCTTGTCGTTTTTCTATTTTCCAATTTTAGTTTCATATCTAATCTTACTTGTGATATAGTTATGAGGTCTGGAAAAATTCTTTGAAACGAGGAAATTAAACACATGAAACTTGCAGTAGTTACAGATAGTTCGGCATATCTGCCGGAACGTATCAAGAACCATCCCGACTTATTCGTGATTCCAATCCCTTTGATTATGGATGGGAAAATTTATAACGAAGGAATCGATATCGAAGCGGATGAATATTATGGACTTTTAAAAAACAGCAAAGATTTTCCTACTACTTCACAACCTGTCGTAGGGGAAGTTTTGGCTTTATATGAGGAATTGAAAGAGAAAGGGTATGACACGATTTTAAGTATCCACCTTTCTTCAGGTATTTCTGGTTTCGTCAACACCTTATTTGCGATGAAAGACGATATCAGTGGAGTAACGGTCATTCCTTATGACTCTAAGATCACTAGTATGCCGATGGGACATATGGTAGAAGCTGCCTTAGACTTAAATGATGAAGGTCAGCCCCTGGATGAGATACTTGCGCATGTCGATCGAATTCGAGATAATACTTACGCTTATCTAATTGTAGATGATTTGAACAATTTAGTACGGGGAGGGCGATTGACCAATGGCGCTGCGCTGATTGGTAGCTTATTGAAAATCAAACCGATCCTGACATTTTCTGAAGGAAAAATTGTTTTATTCGAAAAAATCCGTTCAAGTAAAAAAGCATTTGCTCGGGCTGAAGAAATCATTGGCAAAAGAAATAACGAAATACAACCACCAGTCAAACTTTACGTGATACATGCAAACAATTTAGAAGTAGCGATTGCAGAAAAAGAGAAATTGCAGAAAAAGTATCCAAATGCAGAAATCGAAGTTGGTCATTTTGGACCAGTCATTGGTACACATTTAGGCGAAAAAGCCATCGGCATCGCCATTTCAGCGCAATAATTCCTTTTATTCAAAAAACATACCAAAAATATTCTACATCATCTTGCTCTTTATTCACGCGATAAATGAACGTGCAGAAGAGCAAGATGATGTTTTTATGTATTTCTAATAAACAGGCTCTTTTTCTTTGCATTTCTCTCTTCAGTCATTTATAATGTCGCATATAGTTTAGTAAATTAGTAAACTACTGATTTACTAATTTACTAAAAATAGAAAGACGAGGAGTTAAAATCATGGAAATACCTACAAATTTAAAACATAAACCAGTGCTCGTTGTAGAAGACTACGATAAAGTTGATGGAAGAAATGCATTGCATACGGACGCAAAAGGTCTTTCTCTGGGTCTCGCTCAATGGAATGACCGTGGAAAAGTCGACATATCAGGTAAAGTATGGCGACATACTGGAGAAAAATGGTCTCGACAATCAGAAGAATTACCAATTACACGTATTTTAGACTTAGCGATCTTAGCTGCACAAGGAAGTTTATACTTCCAAGATGCTTATCGTTATGAAAAATTCTATGATCCAGAAAATCCAGTGGTGGACATCATTGGTTTGCAGGGAAACCGGATGACAGTCGAGGTAGATACCAAAAATCCAAAGATCGATGAAGACATTATTTTGTATTACGATACACTACAAAAAGACGGAGAACTGATTGGGGAACGATTCCGTATTTTAAAACGTCTTTTAGATGAGTTAGGATATTAATAGACAGAGATGATCAAAAGGGGAAGAGAAGCATGGAGAATTTCTCACTAACAGAAAACCGGACCTTTTCACGGCTAGAAAAGCAAATGATCTGGAAGAAACCGAAAAGCCATCGGACAAGTGCAGAAGAATGGCGGATCGCCTCCGAAATCAAAGAAAATTGGCAAGATCCTGAAATGAAAATCAGTAACGTTCTTTTAGAAGGAGACGCCGGATCGGGTAAGACACAGTTAGCAAAAGCACTATCTGCTGATTTGCAACTTCCCTATACAAAAGTGACCTGTTTTGCAGATATGGACAAATCAGATGTGTTCGGTGCCTTATTACCTGTAGTAGATTCCGATAAAGAACAAGACCAAGAATTGCTGGAAGCTATTTACCAAACAGATACACTTGAAGCTGTACTGACACTGATCCAGAACCATTACAGCATTGATCCTTTTTCTGCCAAAGAAAAATTAGCAGAGCTAGTTCAAAGAATCGAAGCCGATTATCCAGATGCAATCCATTATAGTTATTATCCTTCTGAAATCGTTCGAGCGATTGAAAAAGGATATCTATTAGAGATCCAAGAGCCGACTGTCATCCGTGATGCCTCTGTTCTTGTCGCACTTAACTCAGCGCTCGAACCAAATGGGATGTTGAATTTGCCAACAGGAATCATTCGTCGCCATCCAGATTGTATTATTGTCATTACCACAAATCGAAACTACCAAGGAAATCGTCCCTTAAATGAATCCTTAAGAGATCGGATGCAGCATGCGGAAAAAATGGATCTTCCAGCCTTAGAAGTCATGGCAGAACGTGCGATGGCGAAAACCATGATCCAAAACCAAGAACTCCTTATGAAGATGGCAGAGATTATCCGATTATTGGATGAAACTGCCAAAGCAAATGCCATCAAAGGTGTAGCAGGAATGCGTTCATATTTTTATTGGGCGAATACCTATAAGCAAGGACAAGATCTACTCCAGTCGATTTATCCAAAAGTTTTGTATAAATTATCCACTGATCCAGATGAATTGGCGATCCTTGAGCAAGCTTTGTCTGAGAGTGGATTGTTATTGGAACTTCAAGACATTTTGAGAAAAGAAAAATGGGGCTATCCTCAAATAGAACCTCAATCTGAGCATGCAAAAGGAAGAACTATCAGCGCCGAAGAAGCAAACGAACGAAACATCACTGAAGATGCTGAAGAAACTTTGCGCTTAGATGAAAAGAAACAACTGTCTGCTGAAGAACCAAATGAGGGAGAAGAGAGACTAGAGAAAACAACAGAAAAAAACGAGATTCCTCCTCAAATGCAAAAAGAACGCAGGAGCGATATCGAAGGGAAAAATCAGAAGGAACAACAACAAATAGAAGAGGATTCCCAAGAAATGTCTGCTTCTGACATGGAAACACATGATAAGGAAATCAAGAAGCAATTGAATAAAGAAGCGCGACAAATCATGAAGGAAACGATTCATGAAAAAGAAGGTCTCATCGTTCACCGACCAGCTTTCCAAGGAAAAACGCAGGAAGCACGTGAGCTACAAGTGCAAGTCATGCCGATAGTAGAATCACTTAGCCGACAAATTTTAGAATTACTGGATAATGAACAAACAGAGACGTACCAAAAAGGAAAATACGAAGGGCAACGGTTTAACGCCAGCAAAGTAGCATATGGTGATTTGAGAAATTTTGACAAAAAGAACCCGCCACATGAGCAGCCTTCCTTAGCGGTAGCTGTGCGGATAGATGAATCTGGATCAATGATACGGGATGATCGGATCGAAGCGGCAAAAAAAGCAGCGATTGCCATTGCCGAATTTGCTAAGAAAGTTGATATCCCCTTGTTGATTTACGGGGATACAGCAGACCGTTCAGTAAGAGAAAAAACTTCTTTGTTTTCTTATAAAGAATTTGAAGACGGGTTTCAATGGTTAAATGAAAAACTAGTCACTATGAAACCAAGACAAAACAATCGTGATGGAGCGGCACTTCGTTTAGCAGCAGAAAAATTAAACAGACAATCCGCCACAACCAAACTGTTGCTTAATATTAGTGACGGTCAGCCCAAGGCGTTGCCAGATTATACTGGCAAAAAAGCAAAAGAGGACATCCAGTCTGTTTTGAAAGAATACGAGCGTCAAGGCATCTTATTTGTTTCCGCAGCTATTGGTCAAGACAAAGAAGAGATCAAGACGATCTACGGTGAAAGCCGTTTTGTAGATATTACTGACCTAAATGAATTTCCCAAACAAATGATTCAATTGATTGCCCGTTACCTATGATAAAATAAAGCTCAACGAACGCACTTAGCAGATTCGTTGAGCTTTTCGTTTCTAGTTACCGGTAACAAGGATACTTCTAAAATAGAATCGGTTATAATCAAGAGGGACCGTTAAAGGAGTGAAACGATATGATACAAGAACAAAAATGGTGGAAAGAAGCAGTAGGCTATCAAATCTATCCGGCTAGTTTCAAAGATAGCAACGGCGATGGTCAAGGCGACATCAATGGGATCCGCGAAAAACTTGGATACTTGAAAGATCTTGGCATCGGATTTATCTGGATCAATCCAATCTATCAATCTCCATTTATTGATAATGGTTATGACGTAAGTGACTATCAAGACATAGAAGAGCGATTCGGAACGATGGAAGATTTTGATTTATTGCTGAAAGAAGCACATGAACTGGGAATCAAAGTCATTATGGATCTTGTCATCAACCACAGTTCAGATCAGCATCAATGGTTTGAAGAATCGAAGAAATCCAAAGAAAGCCCTTATCGAGATTATTACATTTGGGTCGATGGAGTAGATGGCAAAGAACCAAATAATTGGACATCGATTTTCGGCGGCTCTGCTTGGGAATATTCTCACGAAACAGGACAGTATTATCTGCATGTCTTTGCGAAAGAACAACCAGACTTAAATTGGGAAAGTGAGAAATTGAAAGAAGAACTATTCAATATGATTCGATGGTGGCTAGATAAAGGGATAGACGGATTTCGCTTAGATGCGATTTCTCATGTAAAAAAAGATGAATATTCAGTAAATGCCACAGAGAACCCTTTTTCACCCTTTCAAAATGTCTCAGGAATCGAAGAACATTTGACTGATTTGAAACATATTTTTGAAGAGTACGATATCATGACAGTCGGAGAAGCAAGCGGCGTTACTGCAGAAGAAGGACCGGAATGGGTAGGAAAAGACGGTTATTTCGATATGATCTTTGAATTCGATCATATCCATATTTGGCAGCAAGAAAAAGAAGGGCAATTAGACGTCCTTAAGTTAAAACATGCATTAAGTGCTTGGCAAACTTCCCTAGATGGTATCGGATGGAACGCTTTATATATGGAAAACCATGATGTTCCTCGTGCCGTTTCTGTGTTCGGAGATACCCGTCCCGAATTTTGGGCTATGTCTGCAAAAGCAATCGCTATGATGTACTTCTTTTTACAAGGAACGCCATTTATTTATCAAGGACAAGAAATTGGAATGACGAATATGCCTTTTGAATCGATCGATCAAGTTGATGCAGTGGATTCTAAAAGACTTTATGAAAGGCTTCTTGCGGAAGGTAAGACAAGAGAAGAAGCGTTGGATATCGTTTATGAAACCACCAGAGACAATAGCAGAACACCCATGCAATGGACTTCAGAAGAATATGCTGGCTTTTCAACACATGAGCCTTGGATGATCACTAATCCAAATACCAAAACGATCAATGTAGAACAACAAGAACATGAACCGGATTCGATCTTGCAATTCTATAAGAACATGATCCGCATTAGACAAATTAATAAAGGCCTGATATACGGTTCTTATAAAGAATATCTTCATGAACATCCACAACTATATGTCTATGAAAGAAATTTAGAAGATGAACAGTATCTTATTATGGTAAACTTGACGGAATCATTTGCTGACTATGAACTCCCAAAAGAAGCAGATCAGTCATGGACATTACTCTTGTCAAATTCCTCTAGCGGAAACTTTGAAAAAAAAGGAACACTAGCACCTTATGAAGCTCGTCTGTATAAAACAAACAATTAAAAAACTTCCTCGTTAAAGTTCAATAGTTGGACTTTTCGAGGAAGTTTTTCTGATTGGTCTGTCAATTACCCATCTTAATAATTTGCTCTAGGACCACCAATATATTTAGGACGAGAGCGAAGGGCTGTCACATGGGCTTGTCCCAAAGTTTTCAAACGAGGTCTGATAGGCACTTGGACATGTTTGATATGCATACCGATCGAAGTGTCACCGATATCGATGCCGGCTTGCCCAATTACATGCTCTACTTCAACAGGGTCATTGAACTGCTCAAAAGCAGCAACAGAACAAGCACCTCCAGCATGTAATGCAGGGATAACAGAGACGATTTCAAATTTTTTTGCTTCTGCCACTGTTCGTTCTACCACCAATGCTCGATTCAAATGTTCGCAACCTTGGACAGCTAACGCAATTTCTTTAGGATCTAATAGCTCTTTTAACGTACGAATGATCCACTGACCAACTTCCGCACTGGAATTTTTTCCAATATGTCCACCGACGACTTCGCTTGTGCTGCACCCTAAAACAAAGAGATCTCCTTTTTTCAAGTGTGCTTCAGCCAATACGTCATTAACTATTTCAGTCAATTGAACTTTCAATTCTTTTTCTGACAACTTCATTCTCTAAAACCTTCTTTTCAATTAATATTGCTTCCGTGCTTGAATACGTTGAAGACTTGCAGTTATAGGAAAGGCAAGACCCATACCGATAAGATTTTGAAAGATATTCCCTGGGATAGAAGCCACTCCAGCCGGCCAATCATACAAAATCCAACCGGCGATACCATAGCCGACGATCATAACTAAGCTTCCTAAAAAAAGACCAAATAGCCACATACGAGTAGAAGATTTACTGAAAGATCCGGCAACATATCCTTGTAATCCGTGAATCACTAATGAAAAAATAGCCCATTGCGGATACCCAGAAATCAAATCGATTAATAGACCACTGGAAGCACCGACAACTAAGCCACCCATTGGACCATAAAGAAAAGAAGCAGTATAGATTCCAGCTTCACATAATGTCACAAAACCGTTCGTAGCCGGCACAGGGATCAAAATAGTTAATGAAAGTGCAACGGTCAACGCAATCAGCATCGCATAGATTGTTAGTTGTTTAGTTTTCATTTATCGTTCCTCCTTTTTGGATACCGCCAGACCAGACGCTTCCCGTATGATCATTCATCAGCACACCATTGGAAATACAATGGGCAACAAATTTTTTACTTTCTGCTACGGCTTTTGAAACATCTAATCCTAATACAAGATTCGCTGTTATGGCAGAAGAAAAGGCACAACCGGCACCATTTACTGTTGGGGTGTCGACTTTTTTCTGAGAAAACACCTCATGATGGTCAACTGAATAGAGAAGATCCACAGCTTGTTCGCCAGCCATCCTTGTGCCGCCTTTTATTACAATTTTTTTTGCTCCTGAAGCAGTGAGCTCTTTAGCGAGATGGATCATTTCTATCAACGAAGAGGGGAGAGCTTGACCAGAAAGTAAAGCAGCTTCTGCCAAATTAGGCGTAATCATCGTAACAAGTGGAAAAAGTTCTTCGATGAGCTGCGAAATATATAATTGATTGATCACAGTTTCAGTTTCTTTGAATGCCAAAACAGGGTCTAAAATGATTGGGATATTCTGTTTTGCTTTTATGAAGTCTCGAACAACCATGATTGCTTCACTTGAATTCAATAACCCGATTTTGATTCCATCTAATGAAGTCATTTGATCAATTGAAGCCAACTGTCGTTCAAGCAATTCTGAAGGAATAGATTCCAGGATAAATCGCCCATTCGTATCTAGTACCCCTATAGATGTCAGGGCGCTTAGCCCGAATAGACCAAAATCTTCAAAAGTTTTTAAGTCTGTTTGGATTCCTCCGCCAGCAAATGGATCAGAACCACCAATCGTCAAGATTCTTTTCATAACATTTCCCTCCATGAATAAGAGTATAACGAAATTTTCAAAAAAGAAAAACAGCCAATTGGCATATTTTTATCTCATCCAATTTTCAAAAGAAGCGAAAAGGGAATGTGACAAAAATCGTGTCACATTCCCTTTTTCCAAATAAACGGTGTTCAATTAGCTGGCCCTCGATATTAGCTCAACAAATGGCAAAATATGAGGAACTATTTTTGTTTGGCTGTTCTTATTACTTGATGCAGGACAGCTTTTTCACAACCGCTTAAAAACGATTAGTTGTTTTGTGTTTTTAATTCTTTTTCGATTTGAAGCCGCTGAACTTTCATTGTAGCTGTTCGCGGGATTGCATCAAAGTCACGGATGATAGGGGCGTTCAAACGGGGAAGTTCATGGACTTGCTCCCACCATCGATTCCAATCCATTTCTTTATCAGGAGCTAAAGCAATAATCGGCTGTGGAGAATGATTTTTATCCCTTACAATCACTACTTCTGCCAAAAAATCTAACGAATCTAATAAAAAGTCTTCAATAGCTAATGTACTATTGATCGTTTCGATCAAATCTACTTGCCGATCTTTCAAAAATAGGTGACCACGATCATCCATAAAACCGTAATCTCCGCTATCCCACCAATCGCCATAAACATTTTCCTGGAACCGTGCATCTTCCTTATAATAAGTCAAAGCCCGTCCTTTAGATAGTAATTGTATATGACCATCTGTATTTTCAGGAAGGACGTTCCCAACTGAATCTGTGATCCGAGCGCTTGTCATGTCTTCCAGTCCAACGCCCATATCTCTTGCATCACTCGTTTTCAAACTTTCCAGTGTATGAGCCTTAAGAATCATTGGTCCACATTCACTTTGGCCATATACTTGAAGGAATACCGCATCTTGTGTTATTGATGTTCGCAAAAATGTTTCCATTGTCTGATTGTTTATGGCATCAAAAGTAGAATGATAATAACGGATGCCAGAGAAAGCTTCTGGATGTTCTTTAGCAGTAAAACTCCATTGAACAAAGTTATTCGGATGAGTCTCTAATGCGATTGGTCGGTGGGTTTCCAACATACGAATAACTTTTGAACTTTGTGCGTCTGCTAAAGGCATCATAGGAAAACCCATGGACATTAAAGAAGAGATGCCAATATTGAATCTAGAATGTACGGGGGAAATGTGAAAAGCGATTAATTTCTTTTCTGAAATTTTTGCAAAAACAGTTTTTTGCCATTTCGTTCGCCAACCCATAGAATGAGCGGAATGACAAATAAGCTTAGGGATACCAGTTGTACCAGAAGTATGGGTCATATAAGAAATTTCATTTTTAGCTAAAAACGATTGGGGAACAGGAAAAGCAGGTTGCTCCAGTAAATAAAAAATAGGAATCTGTTTTGATTTAGTCCCGTTTGAAATTTCTCCCACTCGTTTTTTTGTCTCATCATCAAATAAAATGAAGGGGTCTTCTAAACGGTCGATAAATACTTCCATTGTCGCTGTTGGTAGATGATAAGAAGTCATGACAGGCACTGCACCAAGGTAAGACACAGAAACAGCGAGAAGGTATGTGTCAAAAGCGGAACTCTTATAGATAATGACTTTGTCTCCAGATTTCACGCCAAGATGGGCCAATTGATAAGCTCGATCTAACACACTTTCAAAGCATTTTTTGTAAGTTGTTTCAAGTCCTAACTCAGGAAAAGCAGAAAGCGGCTGATCACAGATAATCGGGGTCTCGGAAAAGCCAGCTGCAGCTTCTTGAAAATTCGTAAATAAATTCAAAGGGGAATACGTTATGGTCTCCATCATTCACACTCCATTATCTTTTGTTAAGTAATATACAAACTCAAGATAATCGTAACATAAACCTTTATATAATAACATAGTTTATTGTGAAAAAAAGTTCAGGTTCCTATGTGTCAGAAACCTGAACGAATGCCGCTAATTCGTGATAAGAAAAATCAACCATTTTTTCCCAGATTTCTTGAAAAGAATGGGAAGATAGGTATCGATTACCACATAAATAGTTTACCGCGTCAGCATCATCTAAATATAGTTCGGTATAATAGCGATAGGTTTTTCGGCATAATTCTGGTGATACATTCTTATACACTGTGATTTTGCTCAAAATTTGGCGAATAGTCCGAGGAGAAATTTGTTGATCATGCGAGGAACGAAAAACAAAAGAATTTTCGTCCGTATTTTGTGCGGTTAACTTAAAATAGTTCTCCAGAAACGGCATCGCTTCTTTTGGTATTGGTACTTTACTCAATCTGTTTTCTTTTCTATTCAGATTAAGAATCTGCTTGGTCAAAGATACATCTTTACGTTTAAGTTCTACTACTTCATGGATCTTTAATCCGCAATACAGAAGAATGGCAGTAATCGCAAGGTTCCTCGGTCTATTCTTTTCTTCAAAGCTAGCTTCTCTGCTTGTTTGAAAGCCTTCAATCGGGATAAACAAATGCTCAAAATCTTTGAAAAGTTCTGCATCGATATATCGCGGAGCTGCTTTAGTTGTTTCCGGTAAACTTGTACCCAAAAGAGAAATCTCTTCTTCAATCAGTCCTTTTTGATACAAAAATCGTAAAAAATGATTTAATGAATATTGCTTCCTTGAAATCCCGTAATAGCTATTTTCAAACAATTGCTCTGTTTCCTGGTTCGCTGTAGTTTGGAACGAACGAGTATGTCGATAGATTTTAGCTAAGAAATTCTGATAATCTTGTTTTTCTAAACGGATAATCAGCTGGTCATCCACTTCTTCAGAAAATACTTTTCTCAAATAATCAGTAAACAAATGGAAATCTTTTGCATATTCATAGCGACTACCTAATGATAAAGAAGAGCGATTTTCTTCTAAAAACTGTTGAAAGACGGAAGGGAGCAAATGTGTACGTTGTTTTAATTTTTCTTGCAGTTGTTTTCTAGTTTTGCTGTCCAATACAAATCCCTCCAGTTATTGTTCGTTTCCTTTATTTTACCGTATTTCCTCAAATGACGATAGACACTTTACCTTGATTTCATTAGGAACCTATTTTTAACTGTCTTTTAAAAGTTTTTGTTAATGCATAGACGTTCATCTAATTTTCTATGAGCCTTCAAGTTTTACTTGTGCTAATAACTAAAATTTCAATAATAGCAGATAAAAAAGGAGTAGCTTTAGGAATAAGAAAAAACACTTTACAGTTATTTTATTAATATAGTGGTTCTTTTTATTTTTAATTGGTTTATTCTCATTTTAGCTATGGGGTCACTTTACAAGTATTGGAATGGGGTTGGTTCGTTCGAATAGTAGTAGGGGATTTTCTTTTTATTTTTGAAAAATTATTAAATCCTTTTCAAAAATTGCTTAGCTTTCAATTTATTCAGCACTGGCTTAGCTATACTATCTACATATTTCTTAGAGTAAAATTAGAAAAAATGAGGTGTCATTACCTGACATGGGTTTTATCCTAATAGAGGAAAAAATATATGGGGAAATCAGTCTCTTTTTTTATACAAATATCTTATTTATACACGGTTTGGATAAATAGCTTCATTTTCAATGAATGGAAATTATATGAAATTTTTCAAAAAAATTCATATAGAAACAAAAAATAAACGATAATTTTATTTGATACATAGTTTTCTTTATCATAAATGTCTCCGGAATACAATTAAAATGTTTTAATCAAATTCCAATCTAAATATTTGTAGAAAACAATCGTCTCCTATAGAATAAATTTATAAGTAAAAATATACCAATCATAAATCTATTTGCTAGGAGGAATTTACATGGAAGACAAAAATTTAACAGTCATCGGTAGCTACAGTACAAGGGATGAAGCATTATCAGTAATCGAACGGTTGCGTAACGAAGGGTATGATCGAGATGATATCGTTATTTATACTACTGATGAAGCAGCAACTAGACTAGGATTCGACGGATTATCCGGCATAGATGTTGAAACAGATGAGAATCGGATGGATGGCGAAGAAGATCGTTCTTTATGGGAAAGAATAAAAGACACTTTTTCTTTTGATACCTATGATTCTGAGACGGCTACGCCAGAAAATGATCCTTTATATCAGTATAGAGGAGATATTTCTGCTGGAAAATTTGTCATCACAGTAAAAGGCTATCGTCAGCCAGAAACAACAGAAGACACAATGGATACGCAAGAGACTGTTAGCCCAGCAAGCACAATGGGAACTGGACTAGGGACTGGGACTGGCACTGATCCAATGGACGTAGATGGCACGACAGGCTTTCAAAATACAACAGATCCATTGAATATGACACCAGGAACTGATCCGATGGACGTACCTGGCGAAGCTGATTCTATGGGTACAAGAGAGACTGAAGACATCGATCGCAAACCAAATCTAGATGATGATACGATTCAACTAAAAGAAGAAAAATTAGATGTAAATACACATGATGTTACCACTGGAGAAGTCGACATCCACAAACATGTGGTCAACGATACTGAAACGGTAGAAGTACCGGTCAAACGTGAAGAAATCGTCATCGAGCGCAAACCAGTAACAGACCCATCTTCACAGGGTACAGACGAAAACTTGGAAGATGACACGATCACTATCCCAATCAAAGAAGAGCAAGTAGATGTTAGCAAACATACAGTTGTTCGTGAAGAAGTGGGAATTCATAAAGAAGAACATGAAGATGTTGAAAAAGTGACAGAAGATGTTAGCCGAGAAGAATTGGATATTGACACAAGCGGTGATGTACACATTGAAGACCGCAATAAAAAATCTTAAGCGTAAGCTAAAGAGGTTGTGACAGAAGTGGTCAGCTTCAAGAAATAAGAAGGAGTTTACGAAAATTGCTTCTCAAATTTTTGTGAAATTTCGGCTTATTTCCGAAGAAGCTACTTCTGGAACACCGTTTATTCGGAAAACAGGGCTGTGACAAGATTATTGTCACAGCCCTTTTCCTAGTATGTTTTAGAGTTAAGCATTATTTTTTAGGCTTCAACGGTAATTGGACTTTAAAATCAACTCCTTGTGGAAGATAATTGGATACAGAAATTTGTCCGTGGTGCTGTTCGATTATCTGTTTTGCAATCGCCAAGCCAAGTCCGTAACCGCCAGTTTCCTTCGCACGAGATTGATCTTCCCGATAAAATCGATCAAAGATTCTTACTTGATCTTCTTCACTGATAGAAGGGCCAGTATTCTTTACGTGAATCAGCCATTCTTTATGGTTAACAGACGAATCCAAAATGATTTTATCTTTTGGATTCGTATATTTTAAGGCATTATCTAGCAAAATAACCAAAACTTGATGGATCTTTTTTTCGTCAATTGGTACTTCTGATGTTGCCTCGTTATGAAGGATAAACTCTTTTCCGTCTATGATGGCCATCTCTTGAAATGGTTTAACAAAATTTTCGATATATTCCTGTGTATTGATCATTTGTTTTGAAAGTAGCTGCTGATCAGAATCATTTCGGGCAATCGTCAGCAGATCCGAAGTCAATCCAGTGAGCCGTCTCGTCTCTGACAATGCTTGAGCAATACTTTCAGATTCCTCAATGATGGTATGATCAGGTTTGGTAAATAGATGTTCCAAACTATTTTGAATAATCGTTAACGGTGTACGTAATTCATGAGAAGCATTTTCGACAAATTCTTTTTGCCTTCTCCAAGAAAGAATGATAGGGCGCATGCTTAGACTAGACAAGTAGTAACTAATGCCAATTGAGATAAGCCAGAAAACAACCATACACAAAATCATAATTGTGCGAAAAGTCGCTAATGAATCCTTGATTTGATTTGTATTTTCTAAAATTTGGATATAGGCAACGCCAACTTGATTCGTCTCTGCTTTTTTCGTAATCGAACGGAAGGAGAGAGTAGACGAGTCGTTTTCTTCATTTAATTCAATATTTTGGATGGTATTCAGATTTTTCGTATCCATTTTTAATTCTTTGATCTGATTGAAGCGTCCACCAATAGCTGCCTTATTCAATATCTCACCTTTTTCAGACCACAAGATCACTTGAGTGTTAAATCGGTCATTTGATGGTTCCATCAATGGTTGTTCCATGTTGGGTCTGTTTTGTTCCGTTTGTGTCTGGTTCAAAAAGGGATCACCTTGCTGATACCTTTGTATCTCTAATTGCACTGTCCGAGAATCAAAATCTGTTTTCTCTAATGAAAGATCCGTTTCTCTGTATGCGGATTGGTTCAATATCTGTAAAGTAATGAACCCCAGAAGAAAAAAGATCAAGGCAAATGCTGCTACATTCGTTGCAAAAAAACGGCTGCGCTGCTTGCGTGTAATATCTCCATTCATTTCATCACACCTCTTGCAGTATATAACCGACGTTACGTAAGGTTTTGATTTCTTTATCCAATCCAGTACTTCGCAGATGTTTTCGTAAGTTGCTCATATAAACTTCAATAACTGTAATCGTCGTATCAGAATCAAATCCCCAGATCCGGTCAAATATCTGCTCTTTTGTCAAAATGATTCCTTTATTTTGCAAAAAATAAACGAGCAATTCAAACTCTTTTCCTTGTATGGGCAAAACTTGTTCTTTATACAAGACTTCATTGCTTTTTAAATCACAACTGATATCCTTATACTTCAGAACGTTTTCATCAAAGAGACCTAGCGAGCGTTTCAATAATGCTTTCACGCGCATGATCAATTCTTCTCGATAGAACGGTTTTGTCAGGTAATCATCTGCACCACGTTCAAATCCTTCAATCTTATCCTCCAAACTATCTTTTGCTGTCAAAATCAATACAGGAGTCTGTATTTTTTCTTTCCGTAGCTTTGCTAAGACTTCATAACCATTCATTTCCGGCATCATCAAATCCAAGATTGCAAGGTCGTAAACACCGCTTTCCAACTCAAATAGTCCTTCACTACCGTTATAAACTTGTGTTATCTCACCAATTGTAGTGAGTATTTCTTTTATATTATTGGATAATACTTTATCGTCTTCTACTACTAATAGTTTAATCATTTTCCCACCTCATTGATTTGGTCACTTTAGTTTATCATGGAAAGCATAAATAAGACTTAAATAATCCTATTATGCCACATGTTAAGATTTTATGGAAAGATGTCTTAGACAATTTATTGATAAAAAATCCAACAGAAGTGACAAAATGTCACTTTAGAGTTACACTATTCAACGAGTGACATTTTGTCACTATCAACATATCATAGGGAGGAAAACCAAATGTTTCTAGCTATTAAAGAAATTCGCTATTCTAAATTACGGTATGGCTTGATCATCGGGATCATGTTCTTGATTGCGTATGTCGTATTTATGTTATCTGGACTAGCAAATGGGCTTTCTGAAGAATTCAAGAAAGCAATCGATGATTGGGATGCACAAGAGATTGTTTTATCAGAGGACGCCAATCAAGTATTTGCTGCTTCACAATTAACAAGAGAAGATCTGACATATATTGAAGGAGGAGAAAAAGCACCGATTGGATTATACAGCGGTGCAGTCAAAGGAAAAAACAAAGAAAATGTCACAGTTTTCGGCACGTCAAAAAAAGCATTCTTATTACCAAAACTCACGAAAGGGCATGAATTCAAAACAAAGAATGAAATCATCATTTCGCAAAACCTGGCTGATTCAGGTTATAAAATCGGAGATACAATCAAAATTGGCAGTTACAACGATCCTTTGACGATTGTTGGTATCTTTCCTGCAACTTATTACACTGTTTCTCCAGTCATCTATACATCTCTTGATACGTGGACTGCTTTGAAGTATGGAAAACAGCCATTTGCTTCTGAAGAGGAACAGCCAATCAATGGAATCGTTACAAAGAATTCTGCTAAAATTTCGAAAGAAAAAGCATCAAAGGAACTACAGTTACTAACTATTGAGACGTTCATTGAAAGCATTCCTGGCTATTCTGCCCAAAACATGACCTTAAACGCGATGATCTACTTTTTGTTCTTAGTAGTCGCTGCCGTGGTCGGTATTTTTATGTATGTGATCACTCTTCAAAAAACCGCTATTTTTGGAGTAATGAAAGCACAAGGAATCAAAAATTCCTTCATTGCTAAATCTTTAGTCGCACAATCATTTATTGTGGGGTTAGTAGGCGTACTGATTGCTCTTGTGTTTGCTTATCTGACTAGTCTGATTTTACCAAGTGCGATGCCTTTTGCTGTTTTTTGGTCCCAATGGCTGCTATATAGTGGGATTTTGATCATTGTCGCGATGCTAGGCGGTCTCTTTTCAATCCGTACAATAACAAAAGTAGACCCAATTACAGCAATAGGAGGTTAATAAAAATGAAAGAAATATTGACGATGAAAAAAGTTACCAAGACATTCGGTTCTGGTCATACAAAGGTCTCAGCTTTGAAAGGAATTGATTTTTATGTAAAGGAAGGGGAATTCGTCAGCATTATTGGTCCTTCTGGTTCAGGTAAAAGTACGTTTCTCACCATTTCAGGAGGATTGCAAACACCGACTTCCGGAGAAATAGTGATCAACGGTCATTCATTAACCGAACTTCCAGAAAAAAAACGAGCAGATTTGCGTTTTCAAGAAATTGGATTTATTCTCCAAAGCTCTAATCTGATTCCTTTTTTAACGGTAAAAGAGCAATTTGAACTAGTTGATCAAGTCACTTCAAAAAAAGATGTTTCCAAAAAAAGCGATTCTTTACTGCAATCTTTAGATATCCAGTCACTAAAGAACAGTTATCCTAAAGATCTTTCTGGTGGGGAAAGACAGAGAGTGGCAATTGCTCGCGCTTTATATAATGAACCGAGCTTGATCTTAGCGGACGAACCAACAGCTAGTTTAGACACCGATCATGCATATGAGGTCGTGAAATTACTGGTTAAAGAAGCTCATGAAAAACAAAAAGCAACTATTATGGTTACTCATGATGTCCGTATGATTCAGTGGAGTGATCGCGTTTATCGAATGGAAGATGGGTACTTGACAGAAGAAGAGAAAGAGAAAAAATGAGTACTTCATGACAAGGATGGGCAATCCACGTATAATCAGAGATAAAGGAGAGATGTGGATGCCAAAAGAAACTTTTTTCAATTTGCCGAAAGCAAAGAAACAGCGAATCGACGACCTATTGTTAGAGATATTTTGCTCACAGCACATCAGCCAAGTAAAAGTCTCAGAAATTGTTGAGAAGATGGGAATGTCGCGCGGCGCTTTTTATAAATATTTTCAAGATCTAGAAGATGCTTATTTGTATACGATCAAAAACAGTTCTCGTATAGTACATCAAGATATCTTGACATTCATTAGTGAAAACAAACAACATTTCTTTTTAGGGATCGAAAAGTATTTGGAGTGGTGCAGCAATTTAGATCACAATAGTATCTATTGGCAAAGATTATACTTGTTGACCCAGAGAAATGATCAGCAGACAACCAAACGCAGAGAGCTAACTGCTGATTCTCCTATGAACGACAAATGGCTAGAATTACTAAAAATTAATCATTTTACCATTCAATCGTCGGAAGAAGCAGTTAGCTTCTTATACTTTTCCATGTCTCTCGTAATGAACTCATTGACGGATCTCATTGCAAATGGCTGGACAAAAGAAGAACTATTAAAAGATTTTCGCTATAAATCTCGTTGGATTGCGGAAGGTATACAATAAAAAGAAACAGCTATGTCTATTTGTCCTGATATTTTTATCAGGATGGTAGAGTATACATAGCTGTTTTTTGATTGTTTATAGTTCAAATAAGCGGATCAACTCTTCTTCATTTGCGAATGACACACTATCATCAATCAACATATAAGGAACATGGGTATTCGGAATTGGTTGATTCGTGACGATCAGATCATACTCAAGAAGATTGTACTTCGAAAGTTGATTTTCAGTGATAGCAGTTGTCTCAGAGTGAATCTTATGCACAGCAAGAACATCACTGACATATTCTTCAATGTATCGACTATGTCGAAGACTTAAGTCACTGACGATCAGTATTTTTTTATCGGAAGTATAATGGTGTATTTCAGGATTACCAATAAGCATCCAAAATATATAGCTAGATAAATAATAAATCAAATTTCGATTCAGTAGGGTGGAATAAAATTGAAGTTCTGCACGAAATCCAGCATATAGACGTATATGGCGATGTTGCATCTGTTCCGCAAAGAAAGTGGCACGGATCGTCAAATGAGTCGTATCGTATGGAAAAATACGTGAGAAAAAATAAATTTGAGTTAAGAGTCGAACAACAAATTCTTCGTTTTTTTCTTTGCAATCAGCAGATGAAAATGAACAATAGGATATATTTTTTCGTATCTGTTCACTGATTTCATTTTTTTCTCTCTCCGAAAATTCTGAAAAAATCGTATTGACAAAATAGTTCACTACTTTTATATAGCTGCTGTACTTCAAATTCCCTAAAAGATTTTTCAAGATCAAAAAGTCTTTTTTATCTATATTTATCAACTTTACATAAGGGTCTCCAGCTTTCCATTCGAATGGATTTCCTTGTGATTCCCGCATAAGATGCACAACAAAATACATAATAAAGAAAGATTGCTCATAAGGACTTTCTTCTTGAAATAAATTCAACTGACAATTGTTCTTTGACATAATTTCTTTGATCTTCTTTTTTTCGATTGGAAATGGCAAAGTACGTCTTCCATAGTAGCTTAAAAAGAAAAAGGTGACAAAGATACGCAGCTGGAGCTCACTTTTCAGGCTAGTTAACTGAAACCCTTGGTCGACGATTACTTTTAATAAATAGCTTTCTAAAATTTGATTGCATTGTTTCAACTTACGCGTAAAAGAAGAACGACTAATCGAGATTTTTTCACAATAATACTCGATCGTTTTACCCGGATTGACAATGATTTCATTTAATAGACGACTATTTGTAGAACTTTGTGACATTTCCATTAGCACATTTAAATAAGCCGGTACATTCAAATGTTCAAGTCGATACCCCAATTTTTGTGAAGACTGAATCGTTACATCCGTTCCCCAGCGGATTTTGATTTCTTCGATATACCTTACAAATGTAGATTCCGAACTACCGATTCGTTTGGCAAGTTCTTTTTTAGTCATCCACTTGTCAGAAATGGATAGAATCCGAATGATTTTTTCCATCTTTCTATAGTTTCCTTCCAGCAACCTGATCATATGTTTTTCTCCCTCAACCCTTTTCTTTAATGAAACGCTCATTAATCAAAGGAATCAACGTCATAAATGAAACCAATTGGTATGAAAATTGGTGTGATTCCCTCTAGTGCCCTTCGTATAATAATTATCATATTAGAATAAATACGTTTATTTATTTTAATAATCATCACTATTCACGTCAAAACAGATAATAATAAAAAGGAGGGGAAAAATGACGACCACAGGGAAGAAGCTGAACGTTGTTTTTGTGCTGATATTATTGAGTTTATCGAACATCCTGCCTGTAACTGCAATAGCAGAAGCTACAGATAATCCAACGATGTTAGAAATCATTTCAGCTGAAATCACTTCAGATCAATCTGGGAAAAAAGCGCTGAACGTCAAACTAAATGCGAATAACAACAGTACAGAAAAGGTAGAGAAAGAAATTGGTCTAGTTGAGAATTACTTAAGCGATGTGGAAAGAAAGGAAGAAGATAGCTATGCTTATCAGGTAAAAAGCGGGAAAACCACGCTAGAAATCTCTCCAAACACTAAACAAACGATCAATCTAAGTCTTTCAATCGATCCAACACTTTACCACAGCCAGACAAATAAGCTGATCGTCGATAATAAAGAGTATGACATTACTGATGCGACAGAACACAAGAAAGAGACAGAAGTGTCAATACCAAATACAGACGAAACAAAAGAAGGTGTATCAGAAGAAAATGAAAGTTCTGTCAATCCCTTTACATTGCCTACATTGTCTTTGCCAGCTGTGACTGTTTCAGCTAATCAGACGATTCCTACAGAGTATACGACGGATGATCAAGGCACTTATCCTAAAGCCAATTGGCAACCTACAGGAAATACAAATGTTCTTGATCACCAAGGTAATAAAAATGGATCAAATCAATGGGATGGGATAAATTCTTGGGACGGAAATCCTAATGATCGGACTCATTCGTATATCGAATACGGGGGAACAGGCAATCAAGCAGACTATGCGATACGTAAGTTTGCAAAGGAGACAACTACACCTGGATTGTTTGATGTTTATTTGAATGCCCGTGGAAATGTACAAAAAGATATCACACCTCTTGATCTCGTATTGGTCGTAGACTGGTCAGGAAGTATGAACGACAATGATCGAATCGGTGAAGTAAAAATTGGTGTCGATCGTTTTGTCGATACTTTAGCAGATAGCGGTATCACAGACAAAATCAATATGGGATATGTCGGCTACTCCAGTGATGGCTATAACTACAGTAACGGTACTGTTCAGATGGGTCCATTTAATTCGGTAAAAAACCAAGTAAAAACCATTACACCTTCACGAACAAATGGCGGTACTTTTACACAAAAAGGACTAAGAGATGCAGGAGACATGCTATCCGTTCCAAACGGACATAAAAAAGTGATCGTCTTGCTGACGGATGGTGTACCGACATTTTCCTATAAAGTACAGCGAGTACACGCACAACCAAGCAACGATTATTACGGTACCCAGTTTTCCAATACTCAAGATCAGCCAGGAAATACTTCTCGAATTGCAAGAAGCTATTATGCACCTGACCAAAACAACCGATCCAGAAGAATAGACAGCACATTTATCGCAACCATCGGAGAAGCGATGGCGCTTAAAGAACGAGGAATCGAGATACATGGTCTTGGTATCCAACTTCAAAGCGATCCAGCAGCTGGTCTATCTAAAGCAGAAGTAGAGTCTCGTATGCGGCAAATGGTTTCAGCAGACGAAAAAGGGGACCTTTATTATGAATCAGCCGATCATGCAACAGATATCTCTGAATATCTGGCTAAAAAAGCTGTACAGATCTCTGCAACTGTAAGTAATGGACAAATAAATGATCCAATCGCAGAACCATTTATTTATCAACCTGGTACACTTTCAGTCAAAAGCGTGGGAACAAACCCTACAACTGTTACTCCAACTATTTCTATAGACGGAAATACGATCAAGAGCAATCAGATTTATTTAGGAAAAAACCAAGAAATCCAAATTCATTACCAAGTGAGGATACAGACAGAAAATGAGGACTTCCACCCGAATTTCTGGTATCAAATGAACGGTAGGACGACTTTCCAACCAAATATTGACACTGACGAATTAGCTGAATTCGGTATACCATCTGCTAAAGCTCCCGGAGTCAGTCTTCACATCAAAAAATTATGGGAAGAATTTGACAATAATCCAGCTAATCGTCCAGATCAAGTCACTTTTGAAATCCAACGGAACCATACAACAGATGCTGCAGCTTGGAAAAACGGATATATTCGCATCACTAAACCAGCTGAAGATACTGCAAATATGTGGGAACGTACAGACGTCGACAAACTCTCTGCAAATAGTGGAGAAAGTTATCAAGAGATACTATCACTGCCTCAATACAATAATCAAGGTCAAGCATTCAGTTACCAAACAATCAAAGAACTACCTGTACCAGGATATGATTCTCGACAAATAGACGCACTGACATGGAAGAATACTAAACAATTCACACCGTTAGACTTAAAAATAACAAAAAATTCCTCTACAGGAGAAAAGGATCTCATCGGCGCTGTTTTCAAATTAACAGGAGATTCTATTGATACTTTACTAACTGATAATGGTGATGGGACCTATTCTCTTCCGGAAAATGTCAAATTGCAAAAAGAAATGACTTATACACTGACGGAAACAAAAGCGCCAGAAGGTCATGAATTAAGCAAAAAGACTACTTGGGAAATCAAGATTGCTTCTGATGGTACGGTAACCATTGATGGAAAAACAGTCACTACTTCCGATGATACGATCCAGTTGACCATTGAAAATCCTTTTGTTGAAATTCCTATAGCAGTACGTAAGTATACGATGCAAGGGTCGGGCAAAGAGATGAATCTTAAAGGTGCAGCTTTTGCCCTACAGAAAAAAGAAGCAAACGGTACTTATCAGCCAATGGACAACCAAACAACGAATGAAAAAGGCCTTGCCATTTTTGATTCACTCACACCTGGAGAATATCGAGTCGTTGAAACAGCTGGTCCTGCCGGATATGATACTTCGCCGGGAAATTATGAATTCCAAATTGATAAATATGGAAAGATTATTTACACGGGGCAAAACACCGAGACAACGAATGGCATGTGGACGCTCACTCATCAAAATAGATTAAAAGCATTTGACCTGACAGTACACAAAAAGGAAGACAATGGACAGGCATTAAAAGGAGCCAAATTCAGACTGCAAGGGCCAGAAATGGACTTAGAATTGCCAAAAGATGGACAAGAAACGGACACCTTTCTATTCGAAAATTTAAAACCTGGAACTTATAAGCTGACCGAAACCTTTACACCAGAAGGATACCAAGGACTAAAAGATCCAGTTACTATCATCATAAAAGAAGATGGATCGATTCAAGTGGATGGACAAGATTATGAATCTGTTCTTTCACCAGGAGCCAAAAACAACCAGATTTCTTTAGACATCACGAATCAGGCAAAAGTACCATTACCTGATACGGGAGGAATTGGCCGCTTAGGAATCTATTTAGTAGGGATGATTGGTTGTACATTTTCTATTTGGTATCTTTTTTTCAAAAAAGAAAGAGGGGGCAGCTAATATGAAAAAACTTGGTTGGCTTAGTATGTGTCTCTTCTTATTACTATTTAAACCAGCTTTTACTCAGGCAGTAACAGCAACAGAACCAGATATGGTCCAGATCACTTTGCACAAATTACTGTTTCCAAATGGCCAACTACCGGAAAATCAGCCAAGTGACGGACAAGAAAAAGAGTTATTGCAAACGTATCGGGGATTGAATGGAGTCACATTTCAAGTTTACGATGTCACAGAATCTTTTTACCATTTACGAGAAAAGGGGAAAACAGTAGAGGAAGCACAAACAGAGATTGCAAAAAACGGTAAGTCTTCTGGCACGTTTATCACAGAAACAACAACCGCAACTCTGAACAACGAAGATGGTATTGCTTCTTTTTCTCTAGCTGCCAAAGATCATAAAAAAAGAGAAAAAGCGTATCTTTTTATTGAATCCAAAGCACCAGAAGTCGTCAAAGAAAAAGCAGAGAACATGGTAGTTGTTCTTCCTGTATATGGACAAAACGATCAAGAACTTTCATCTATCCATTTGTATCCTAAAAATGAAGAAAATAACTACCCTGATCCTCCTTTTGAAAAGGTATTAGAAGAATCGAGGGATGATTTTAAGATTGGTGACAAAATCACTTATTCCTTGCACACGACGATCCCTATGAATATCTTAGACTATCAAAAATTCGTATTATCAGATAGTGCGGATGGAGCATTAACGTTTTTACCTAATAGTCTAACGATTTCATCGAATGGACAAAAGCTATCAGAAGGATTTGTCATACACACGAAACCACACGGATTTGAAATTGCATTTTCGATTCCTTCGCTAGAAAAATATGCTGGAAAAAACCTGACCATTTCTTATCAGATGCAGCTAAACAGTACAGCTCAGGCGAACAAGGAAATCAATAACAACGGAACACTAGATTTTGGTTTTGGTATCAGTACAAAGAAAGTCTCTGTATATACAGGGAGTAAGCAATTTGTCAAAATCGAGACAAATAAACCAAACAAACGATTAGCTGGCGCAGTATTCCTTATTAAAAACAAAGCAGGAAATTACCTGCAGCGAACAGCCAACGGATACAAGTGGACAAGTAACGAATCAGATGCGTTTCACCTGACCTCCGATAAAAATGGCGCTTTTTCCATTATCGGGTTGAAAACAGGAGATTACTGGTTAAAAGAGATCAAAGCACCATCTGGTTATATTTTAAGTGAAACAGAAATTCCGTTTACCATTTCAACTAGTCTCTCTGAGGATAAAGAGACTGTCGGTATATTGAAAGTAGTCAACAAAAAAGAAAATAGTCGTCCATTTCTTCCTAAAACAAACGAAACGAAAAACATCCTTCTAGTCATTGTTGGCATGGTGTTCGCAAGCCTTGCAATATGGTTGTTTATCAAAAAAAGAACAGGAGTGACAAAATGAAAAATCATAAAAAAATAAGCATTATATTAGGTGCACTTTTTCTTATTTTACCATTAATCACAAGTAGCTTCGGCGCAAAAAGAGTGTTTGCGGAGGATACAGCAGCTCAAGTCATTCTCCATAAAAAGAAAATGACTGATTTACCTGATCCTTTGATTCAAAACAGTGGGAAAGAAATGAGCGAATTCGATCAATACCAAGGATTAGCCGATATTTCATTTTCCGTTTATAACGTCACTCCAGAATTTTATGCGCAACGGGAGAAAGGAGCGTCGGTGGATGCAGCAAAACAAGCAGTCGAGTCTTTGACTCCTGGTACACCAATTGCATCAGGAACGACAGATGCGGATGGAAATGTGACTTTATCTTTACCTAAAAAACAAAATGGGAAAGATGCAGTCTACACAATCAAAGAGGAACCAAGAGACGGAGTGACAGCTGCTACAAACATGGTGCTCGCTTTTCCTGTATATGAGATGATCAAACAAGCAGATGGCTCTTATAAATATGGGACAGAAGAATTGGACACTATCCATCTCTATCCTAAAAATATAGTTGGTAATGATGGAACATTGAAAGTGACCAAAGTCGGTACTGCCGAAAACGAAGCACTAAACGGTGCAGCATTCATTATTTCTAAAGAAGAAGGAACACCAAGCGTCAAAAAATATATCCAAAGCGTCACAGATGGATTGTACACTTGGACAACGGATCAAACGAAAGCCAAACATTTCATTACTGGTCATTCTTATGATATCGGCAACAATGACTTTGCCGAGGCAACGATTGAAAAAGGTCAGTTGATCGTCAATCATTTAGAGGTTGGAAAATATAATTTAGAAGAAGTAAAAGCTCCTGATAATGCAGAAATGATTGATAATCAAACAAACACGCCGTTTGAGATCTTGGCAAATAGTCAAACTCCTGTAGAAAAGACAATCAAAAATGATACGTCCAAAGTTGATAAGACAACTCCACAATTGAATGGAAAAGATGTCGCAATCGGAGAAAAAATCCAATATGAGATCTCTGTCAATATTCCTTTAGGTATCGCTGATAAAGAAGGAACACAAAACAAGTACACGACATTCAAACTCATTGATACTCATGATTCTGCTTTGACATTTGATCATGAAACTTCAGGAACGTATGCGTATGTCTTGTATGATGGGGATAAAGAAATCGATCCAACAAATTATTCTGTCACTGAACAAACAAACGGATTCACGGTTTCAGTTGACTCGAATTATATTCCTTCACTCACTCCTGGCGGTACACTGAAATTTGTTTACTTTATGCATTTGAACGAAAAAGCAGATCCAACAAAAGGGTTTTCTAACCAAGCAAATGTCGATAACGGACATACAAATGATCAAACGCCACCGTCAGTCGATGTCGTTACTGGCGGCAAACGATTTGTCAAAGTAGATGGTGATGTTGCATCAGATCAAACACTTGCTGGAGCAGAATTCGTCGTTCGTGATCAAGAGAGTGACACAGCCAACTATTTGTCGATCGACCCATCTACAAAAGCCGTCAACTGGGTTTCGACGAAAGAATCAGCAACTGTTTTTACAACCACAAACAACGGTTTAGTTGATGTGACAGGTCTCAAATACGGCACGTACTATCTGGAAGAAACGAAAGCACCAGAAAACTATGTTCCATTGGCAAACCGCGTAGCATTTACTGTCGATGAACACTCTTACGCAACAGCAGGACAGTTGATTTCTCCTGAAAAAATACCAAATAAACACAAAGGTACACTTCCTTCAACAGGTGGTAAGGGAATCTATCTTTATATTGGTGCAGGAGTGATCCTTCTATTGATTGCTGGATTGTACTTTGCTAGACGCAAGCATAGTCAGATTTAATCTTTGTACATGAATTGGAAAAAGGAGCAGTGGCTTACGCAATTGCTCCTTTTTCTTTTATTAACAACTAGCCAGCACAAGGAGAACACAAATGAAACAAAAGAAAAGGAACTATCTAGATTTGCTAATGATCCTTCTGCTTCTGTCAGGGATAGGCGTCTTAGCTTATCCCTTCGTTAGCGATGCGCTGAATAACTACTTGGATCAGCAAATCATCTCTCATTATCAGCAACAAGCAGTAAAAGAAAATGAAGCAGTCATGGCCAAAACCAAAAAAAACATGACAAAGAAAAACCAGCAATTAGCAAAAAAAGGAGGAAATCCCGGTGTCGATCCCTTTACTAAGAAAAAGGAACCAGTGAAAACGGACAAAACCTATTTTGAAAAACATACGATCGGCGTTCTGACGATTCCTGAAATCAATGTCCATTTACCGATTTTTGACGAAACAAATACCGTGCTGCTAGAAAAAGGTGCTTCGTTATTGGAAGGGACATCTTATCCTACTGGGGGAGAAAGTACACACGCCGTTATTTCTAGTCATCGGGGACTGCCTCAAGCAAAGTTGTTCACTGACTTGCCAAAACTGACTTTAGGTGATTCTTTCTATATCGAGATCAACGGACAGACACTTGCTTATCAAGTCGATCAGATAAAGACGGTAGAACCAACTGATACAAAAGACCTGAGTATCGAAAAAGGAAAGGATTTCGTGACACTACTGACTTGTACACCTTATATGATCAACAGTCATCGCTTACTTGTCAGAGGGCATCGCGTTCCTTATCATGCAAAAGAAGTGCAGAAAGAAGTACAGAAAGTATCTGAGAACAAACGTTTCTTCCTGTATGGATTGATAGCTATAAGTATACTGATTTTTCTGTTTCTTATTTATCTTTTTCGGCAAACATTTAAAATAAGAAACAGAAGGTAACTGTGTCTCTTTTCTATGATAGATATATTCAAATCAATGCGTAAACAAATAGACTGGCTGAAGTTTGAAAAAGAAAACTTCAGCCAGTCTATATTTATAACGATATCAAAGAAAGCTTGTCTCAATTTTTCCGATATTCTTTAAGAAGGCCTTTTTGCATCAATTCTTGTTTGTTTTTCAAGTTGCGGATATTCTCTTCAAAATTTTGAGAATATATCACTGAGAATAACGTATTTAATACGTAATCGAAGGCAATTTGAGAGGAGAAAGTCGCTACTTTAGCAAAATCATATTCCTCCTGTGATATAACAAGACACATATCAGCCTGTTTGGCCATTTCTGAATGCTGATTTCCGGTAATCAATAATGTTGGAGCTCCTACATGCTTTAGATAGGTCATGATCCGTTCATAATGATGGATACGACCGCTGTAGCTAATAAAAACTGCGCAATCCTCGCTAGTTAAATTGGCTGCATTCCAAGAAGAATCACTATATTCTTCGGCCAAGATCAAAAATTTATTCAACTTGACCATTTTATTCTGGAACTTCCTTGCCGTGATTTGGGAATCGCCTTTTGCAAAAAGAAAAATTCGCTGTGCGTTGTTCAATACTTTACTGATGTTATCCAAATCTTGATGCTCGATCTGCAATTGCGCTTTTTTTATTGACTGGATCGACAAATCTGCCATTTTCTTTGCAATTTGCTGTGTGTTATCTTCACTTGAAAAAGGAAAATTAGGATCGACTGTTTGATTAAACTGTGCAATCAATTGATGAACTTCCCGTCCTAATTCGAAACGAAATTCTTTAAATCCGCTGAAGCCCATTTTTTTGCATAAACGAATAATAGCTGAATGGGAAGTATACGTAGCTTTTGCTAATTCTTCAATCGTCATGTAGACTGCGGCTTCGATATTCCTCCGAATGTAATCAGCAATCCGTTTCTCTGTCGTGGTAAACAACTCTTGTTTGGTTAATTTTTCTTCAATAAGCATGATCTGACCTCCAAATTCTATCTTACTGATAAATGCTTGGTTCCGCCACTCTCTTTTTGATTTTTTACCTTACTTTGAACATAAATTTCACCAAACCAAATTATAACAAATGTTTTTCTGAACTTTTTTGCCAGAATGGCTATTATAGACACTTTCTATATTTTTCTAAGATATACTGAAAACAACAATAAAAGGAGGCATAAATCATGCTTACAATCGCTTATCTCGGCAATGGAAAGAGTACAAATCGCTATCATTTGCCATTTTCAAGAAAACTTACGGATAAAATCAATATCAAAAAAATTTTTTCCCCATCTAAACCAGTATGGGAAACATTTGAAGACATCGAATATACCGATCAATTGTCTGATCTTTGGAATGATCCTGAGATCCAATTAGTTGTCATTACTACGCCAAGTCAATTTCATTATGAATATGGAAAAATGGCACTCGAACATGGAAAAAATGTATTGGTAGAAAAACCTTTTGCAGAAACGTCAAAGGAAGCAGAAGAGTTATTTGCATTAGCAAAAGAAAAAGGGCTATTTATCCAATGTTACCAAAACAGACGGTTCGATTCTGACTTCTTGACAGTCCAAAAAGTAATCGAAAGCGGAAAATTAGGGGATATTTTAGAAGTAGAAATGCATTACGATTATTTCAGACCAGAAGTACCAGAAACTACACATGAATTTTCTACTGCAAACAGCTATTTATATGGACATGCTTGTCATACAGTAGACCAAGTTCTTTCTTATTTCGGCGAACCAGATGATATCCGTTATGATGTTCGTCAACTATTAGGGAAAGGACGAATGAATGATTACTTCGATCTGGACTTTTTCTACGGAAACATGAAAATTTCGATAAAATCCAGCTATTTCCGTATCAAAGAACGTCCGAGTTTCGTCGTTTATGGAAAAAAGGGGATGTTCGTGAAACAAACGAAAGATCGGCAAGAAGAACATCTTAAAATGTTTTATATGCCTGATCATGAAGACTTTGGGATCGACTTGCCCGAGCACTACGGTGTATTGACTTATATAGATGAACAAGGCGATTATCATGAAGAAAAAGTGATTTCCGAGGTCGGTGATTACAGTCGCGTCTACGAAGGCATTTACGAGACATTAGTCAATGGCGCAGAAAAAGTCATTAAAGATGAAGAAACAATCTTACAGATGAAAATTTTGGAAGAAGGAATCAAAGGCATTCAAGAATCAGAAGGTAAAAGATGAAAACATGACATATTTGTAAGAATCGGGTTTGTTTTTTGACGCACAAACTGTCTTATTGTACGATGAAAAAGTATAGAATTACTAGGAGGAACCAATATGACAAATTATGATGGTGAAAAACACAAACGATTAAGAGGTTCAATGGCCCCTAAAACGGAAGAGGAAGTAGCTCTAGCAGGTACTAATTCTGGTGAAACAGAAGTTAAAGAAGAATCATTAGCTGGCACAAACTCCGGTGAAACAGAAAACAAAGAAACAGCTTTATCCGGTTCCAATTCTGTAGAAGAAGAATCAGAGTCTAACGAACCTAATCGCTTTGAAAAAGATATCGAAAAAGCGGTTGAAGAGGTCAAAGAAAAATTTGAAGAACTGACTTCAAAAAAGAAACACGATCATCATTGATCGAACGAAATTGATTCATAAAAGCAGGGAGCCATTTGGTCACCTGCTTTTTTTCTGTAACTCGATAGAGGTCGTTTGGTACAGTCGTAAAAAAAATCTAACTGTAAGTTGTACCAAACAACCCTCGATTTAAAAGCGGTATCATACTAGAATACAAATAGGAGGTGAACAGCGCTGTGAACTACAAAATTAGTTATCTCCTGAAAACACCCAGAGAAATCAGTCTAGAAAAAGCAGCCGAGATCATCGAAGTAAATATAGACGAGGCAATCAAACAACTTGCTCCCTTTGCCGAATATATGGATGAGACCCATATCCGTCTGAAAAAATTTCGAGCGATCGACTGGGCAGAAAAATACGTGAATATCACTCGCTTTGAAGCGGTGTACACCGAACAAGAGCGTAGAGATCTTCTTTATTTGATGGTCTATTCGAATACCATACCTATTTCTGTATTTCATTTTCAAGACTTTCTTCAGGTTTCTAAAGGAACAGTCCTATCGGATATCAAAAAAGTAAGAAAGGAATTAGAAGGGGAAGAATGTCAGCTGACATATACTAGAAAAGCAGGCTTTAGGCTACTGGGGTCAGAAGTGATATTGAGAAGGGAAGCAAAAAATCGCACCGCTCATTTAATGCAATCGCTTGCTGGAAGATTTGGTCTCACGTATTTAACCGCAATGCTTTCTCTTGATTGTTATGCAAAAGCCAGAGATTTGTTAGACAACACAATCTCTCTATCAGATCTTCGCTTTGCACCCAATCGAATGGATGAGTTAGCGTATTATTTAAGTTTGACCACTAATCGAATGGGGAAAATATCTGTAGAAAAGGTAAAAGATGCTGAACTTTTAGCTTCTCTTGCAATCAATGACATCAGCCGACAAATATTGACTGGCTTAGGCTATTCCGAATATCTAGAGTCAGAGATTCTATTTTTCTCTCTTTGCTTAGCCTCAATTGTTGAAGGAGATATCCAGGAGCCTGCGCTTGATTTTTTGCTGGGATGTTCTTCAGAAGTCATCCATCGCATGGAATTCCTGATGGCCATAGAATTTGATTCATTTCGTGAATTATTGATGAATGTCTTTTATCACTTGGTACCTGCCTATTTTCGTATCTCTTATTCTTTTTACTTGCCAAATGTGATGATCGATCAAATCAAACATCAATATGCTTCCATCTATGAAATGATAAGAAAAGCATTGCGTCCGTTAGAAAAACGGATAGGAAAGAGCATCCCTGAAGAAGAGGTTGGGTTTTTCACTATACTATTCGGCGGAGAAATAAGAAAAGTAGATGAAGAAGAGAGAAACAGAAAAATAAGAGCCGTGATCGTCTGTCCAAGTGGTATTAGCTCTTCATTGATCTTAAAAAGCGAACTTCAGCAATTATTCCCGATGATCCTTTTTACAGAGACCAATTCAGCTGATCGCTTGCACGAGGTTGATGAAACTTCTTACGATATCGTTTTTTCTACCGTGCCTCTTACGCTTACGAATAAGAAAAAGTCATTGTATGTCCTACAACCAATCATGACTGACTTGGAAAAAAACCAACTAATCAATCAAGTACAAAGAGATTGGCTGATACCAGGATTCTCCATGCCTTCTGCTCAAGAATTGCTAGCTGCGCTACTTCCATATATCGAATTAAAAGAAGGTGTAGATGAAGAAAAGCTCTATCAAGTATTAAATCGTAAAATGAACAAACTTTTAGAAAAGAAGGAGGATCAACGTCCTATGCTATCTGAATTATTAACAGAAGAAATGATCCAATTATCCGATCAACCAAAAAACTGGCAAGAAGCAATCACACTTGCCGCACAGCCACTATTATTAAAGAATAAAATAGAGGAGAGTTATGTCAAAGCGATGATTGAACGGGTGGAGCAGTATGGTGCGTTTATCCACATCGGCGACCACATCGCACTGCCGCATGCTCGTCCGGAAGACGGTGTAAACGAAGTAGGGATGTCTTTGCTGAAACTTCAACAACCAGTTGATCTAATCGATGATCCTACTCATCCCATCAGTTTATTTATCTGTTTAGCCGCTATCGATAACGAGGCACATCTTCGAGCGTTGGCAAATTTAACCAAGCTGCTTTCTAATAAACAAAATCTTCAAGAGCTATTACAAGCCTCAACAAAAGAAGAAATACTAGCAATCATAAAAAAGGGAGACGAATAACATGAAAATTTTTGCAGTGTGTCAAAGTGGATTAGGAACAAGTTTTATGGTAGAGATGAACATCAAACAAGCTCTTGCAGATCTTGGAGCAGATGTGGACGATTTCGAAGTAAGTCATACGGATGTTGGGAGTGTATCTAGCGATATGGCGGATTATTTCTTCATTGAACATTCTTTGAAAGATACACTTACTTCTATACCGGATGAAAAACTCGTGCCGTTGCAATCGATCATCGACAGTGATGAAGTAAAAGAAAAAGTAGGACAAATCTTGTCAAAAGAATAAAAATGATTCAAGGGAGGAAATATCAATGGATAAATTGTTGAATTTGTTTGTTTCAATCGTCAGTCAGCCCTCCATCCTCGTTTCTCTGATTGCACTGCTTGGGCTTGTTCTGCAAAAAAAGAAATTTTCAGAAGTGATCCAAGGAACCATCAAAACATTTGTCGGATTCTTAGTATTGATTGGCGGCGCTGGACTGATCAGTAATTCATTAACCCCTTTCGCTTCGATGTTCCAAACGGCTCTGCATACCCAAGGCGTGGTTCCAAGCAATGAAGCAGTAGTGGCGATTGCTTTACAACAATTCGGGACACCTACTGCCTTGATCATGCTAGTAGGGATGATCGTGAATATTCTACTTGCTCGATTCACAAGATATAAATTTATTTTTCTTACAGGTCAAGCGATGCTTTATGTTTCTTGTCTGACAGCAGTCATTTTAGTAAGCGCTGGATTTACTGCAAATATGTGGATGATCTTATTAGGAGGGATTTTTGAAGGAACACTATTAACTATTACGCCCGCTCTTTGTCAACCATTCATGAAAAACATTACTGGGAATAACCAAGTTGCGCTGGGGCATACCGGCAATATCGGTTACGCGTCTAGCGGGTGGATCGGTAAGTTCTTTGGAAATAAAGACCGCTCTACGGAGGACATAAAGATTCCTAAAAGTTTCAGTTTTTTGCGAGATTCTACTGTATCGATCATGCTCTTGATGTCAATCGTATATGTCGCACTTGCCTTATTAGCAGGTCCTGGATTTGTTGAAAGAGAATTAAGCAATGGAGACAACGCTGTGATCTTTGCATTGATCCAAGCTGGAACATTTACAGCAGGGTTTGTTATCGTCCTTCAAGGGGTTCGGATGGTGTTGGCAGAAATCGTTCCAGCATTCCAAGGAATCGCTAAAAAGCTTGTACCTGATTCTAAACCAGCGTTAGATGTCCCTATCGTTTTTCCATATGCACCTAATGCTGTATTGATTGGCTTTTTTGTCAGCTTCTTTGTAGGAACGCTATCGATGTTTGCCATGATAGGCTTACAGACTACAGTCATCATCCCTGGAGTAGTTGGCCATTTCTTCTGCGGAGCTGCTTCTGGTGTTTTCGGCAACTCGACTGGCGGTAGAAGAGGGGCGGTATTAGGTTCTGCTTTCAATAGCTTATTGATTAGTTGGTTGCCATTATTTATCCTTCCGGTATTAGGAGATCTTAAAATCGCTTCTTCTACATTTGCCGATACTGATTATCTAGTACCAGGACTTGTACTTGGGAAACTAGGAGAATACGGTCAAATGGCATTGACAGTCGGAATCATCGCTTTCTTTTTACTTGTCGTATTATCTAGCTTTCTTTTTGCCGGAAAAAGAACAAACATTGTTTCTAAAGAACAGAATTAAGCAAGTTTCAAAATAAAAACTGCTTGGACAATATCAGAAGACGATTTAATGTTTTCTGATATGTCGCAAGCAGTTTTTTGTTTTATGCATTTATTGAAAGACTTATCCGTGTATTAACTAAACTCAAACATTAGAAGAAGAAAAAAGTTGATGGCACCATATAGGAGATAAGTTGCTATAAATAGATGTTTTAGTAGTGGCTGTTTCCACTTTTGCCTTCTTTTCATTTGATAAATACTCACTAGTAAGCATACAGTGATGATAGATACGCTGATCTTTCTAACTTGGAAGATTAGCGTCCATAGATGGGAATCCATTGTTAATTGGACACGTGGCAGAAAAAAATAGAGTACACTCAAAAAGACATACTTTATCCAAGATGAACCATTGGACTTATTCTTCATAGTATTCACTCATTTCAATAGATTAGTCAGACAGATAGACTTTTGTTTGGTACATCTCATAAGGTATATCCGATACTAGTGTACTCATTTCTTATCTTTCAATAAACATATAGAAGGAACAGTTTTTTCATAAATAAGAAAAAGCAGTTCCTTTTTTAAACTTCTTTTATTGTATCCTTTAGATAATGTGATTGAAGAAGGGAGGAGGAGATGAAAATGGTAAAGGCTTGGTTGAGTGGTTTAGCTGCTTACAGCGTTGTTGGACAAACTGATTTATTTTCTGCGTTCGCTATGTACTTGTCTAAGTATCGTTTTGTGTTATTAGGTGCTCTTTTTTTCGTGATTCTATTAACTGTTCTGTTGAGCAAAAAGATGTCCGCAAGTTCAAGTACGAAGAGTAAAGTACCTGGTAATAAGGGTTTTCAGAAGCAGCAGCAATATAAAAACTATCGTAAGTGATATTTTCTATCTCTTTAAAGAAATCAAAGGATGATACGGCAACTATTTACTATTTACAATGAGGTGAAGCATGGGAAATTTTGCATTTATCATAACTTTTTTAAGCGAATTTGCTGTCTTAGCACAAAATGAAGGAACTGGTATTTTTGCCACCTTCGTTGCTATGTATCTCATCCGATACGGATTGTCCACGTTTTTTGCCGTCTATCTGTTCATTTTTATCGTCAAACAGTTCTATGAATATCTAAAAGGCACCAGTATACGAAAAAACAAACGCCGATTTAAAAGACAGTTAGCTGCATCCTATAAAATACAAAAGAAAACGATCCAAGAAAATTACGAAAAAGGATTGACTGATACGGATAAAGTAAAGAAAAACGTTTATAATAAAACAAAACTTTAGATGGGACAATGAGGGAGCAGAGCAAATGGATATAGGGATTTCAATCGTAAATGAAGGGATATTGATTTTAGGTGCGATTGGCTTTTTATTATGGTTAATTATTTTTGGCTTGGTTTTATTTTCAGTTCTAAAGCGTACAAGGAAAAAGTATAGCTTTGATAAAGGCGGAGCTAAAGTAGCTCCATTAGTGATAGCGTTAGTACTTTTAGTTGTGTTAGCAGGGTACATGGGTGTAATCGTTTATCAGTTATCTGTTGTACGTATTTAGGAATTCGTTTCCATCAAAAATTATAATAACAACTATTATAATTAACATATTGATAAAATGAATAAACAAGACTATAATTTCCATGAAAGTAACAAATAGTTATGAAAAAGGAGCTGTTTATTCATGAAAAAAACAAGTCGTAAAGTAGTAATCGTCGGTACAGGTTTTGTTGGAACAAGTATCGCTTATGCAATGATCAACCAAGGAATCTCTAATGAATTAGTCTTGATCGATGTGAACCAAGAAAAAGCAGAAGGGGAAGCACTGGATCTATTAGATGGTATGGCTTGGGGCGATGAAAACGTTGCTGTATGGTCAGGCGGTTATGAAGAATGTAAAGATGCAGATATCGTTGTTATCACAGCTGGTATCAACCAAAAACCTGGTCAATCTCGTTTAGATTTAGTTAAGACAAATGCGTCAATCATGCGCCAAATCGTCAAAGAAATCATGGGCTCAGGATTCGACGGAATTATCGTTGTTGCTTCAAACCCAGTAGATATTTTAACATATATCGCTTGGAACGAATCAGGCCTGCCAACATCACGTGTTATCGGTACTGGTACAACATTGGATACAACTCGTTTCCGTAAAGAAATCGCATTGAAATTAAAAGTAGACCCACGTAGCGTTCACGGCTATATCTTAGGTGAACATGGTGATTCAGAAGTTGCTGCATGGTCACATACAACTGTTGGTGGTAAACCAGTTTTTGAAATCGTAGAAAAAGATCATCGTATCGCTAAAGACGAATTAGATGTAATTGCTGATAAAGTTCGTAATGCTGCTTATGAGATCATTGATCGTAAAAAAGCAACTTATTATGGTATTGGTATGAGTACTGCACGTATCGTAAAAGCTATCTTGAATAACGAACAAGCTGTATTGCCTGTATCTGCTTACTTAACTGGTGAATACGACGAAAAAGATATCTTTACAGGTGTGCCATCAATCGTTGACGAAAATGGTGTTCGTGAAGTTGTTGAATTATCCATCAACGAAGAAGAAAAAGCAATGTTCAGCAAATCAACAAGTGCTTTAAGAGAAGTATTGAACACTGTATTATAAGAAATAATGAGTAAGAACTAAAAAGTCAAAACCTGCTTAACAGCTGAAATATCTGTTAAGCAGGTTTTTTATTGATATCTATAGGTAAGCAAATAAACAGAATGATTATAATTGATCCGGTCGAAAATGATCCATACGTATGAAATGTAATCTGCTGATTAAATAATCGAATCGATATCAATGACAACTAAAACTTAAGTAAATGATTTATCTATGTGATTAAAAATCCTTCAGTGATGGCAAACACAAATACAGTGAGTCATAATCTGATGAACTGTATAAAGAAAATGGTTTTTATCATTTAATTAAACGTTAAAAAAGTAAGAAAAACTGCAAAATTTTTTTATAATTTTGCACAAGTAGATTTTGATGGAAAAATGACGATTTTTGATAAAAAACAGTTCGAGAGAGGTTTATTATTTTTTGAATCTACTTTGTATAATATATATTATGTAAACTAAAATATATAAAAAATCAATCCACTAGTTCTAAACCACTATTTCCTACTATTCACTCTTTTGTATTCCTTTTAAATCAATTATTTCAAAATTAATCTATATTTTTATGAAAAAACTATTTTGTATGAACAACCATACAAAAAATCAGCATATTCTTTAATGACATGCTGATCTAATTGAGAAATAAAGTTTTTAATTCGTTCATTTTATTGCGGTTTGTCGTAAATAATTGGTTATCTTGGACTTTAGTGAATCGAAATCCAATGAACTAGTGGTAATCATTATGATAAAATCAACAGCTTCTTGACGAGAAAAAGCAACTGGACAATTATTCAATTGAAGAAACAACAACATGGCAACAAGAGCCGTTCGTTTATTGCCATTATGAAAAGGATGTTTTTTAGCTAAATTAATTGCTAAAATCGCTGCTTTTTCATAGACTTCGGGATAGAGTTCTTGATTAAATACTGCTTGTGAAGGCTGTTTAACAGCCATATCTAATGCATTGGCATCTTTTACACCAATCATTTCGCCTGGTGAGTAACGTAAAATAACTTTTGCGTTGATTTTGATAATTTCTTTAGTCGAAAGATACCTCATAAATCAACCAAATCTTTTAACGCGTCTTCATATTGATTCATGATCGAATCAACTAATGAATCAATATCAGGTTCTTCTTGTGCTTTGATCATTCGTACAGAACCATCAGATTGAAAAACATAACTGATTGCGTCACCAGTCTGCACTCCCATGAATTCTTTTACTTCTGGTGGGATAGTTGTTACATCGCTATTGCCGGATTTTCTAATTTTATACTTTTTCATTTTTTTCATATTTCGCCACCCTCTATACCGTTCTATAGTAAGTACATTATATCCAAGTATATACATTTAATCAATGTATATACTATTGTTTTGCTTTTTCTTACGAAAAAATGGTAAAGAAAAAGTTTGTGACATGACTTTTGTCACAAACTCTCGTATTCTTAACCAAAATATTGATGGAATACTTGTGTAATAACTGGTAGGAAATAAATAATAATCATAGCCCCTACCACCATCAACAATTGTTTACGCTGTTTCTTTCGCTTCAACATGCTTGTCGTTTTATGAAAAAAATAAGTAGCGCTTTTAGCTCCTGCAGTCAAAGTCGATAAAATCAACGTTGGTGAATATGCTGTTTGATTGTGCGTCAATGACAACAACTTCGTCCCGTAATCAGGATACTTTAGAAATGCTTGGTACACAGCCACAATCGTGATTGCTCCCATAAGATAATTTAAAAATGAATGCACTTTTTTCAAATAAAAAAACTCCTTGCTATCTATATAAAATCAGCCTACCCTAACTTTTTTGCTTGATTGACTGATATTTTTTAGTTTTATTAGTATTTATATTCTCACTTTTCGGAATAAATATTCTGCTATTTCATTGTTTTCATTTACTCTACTTCGTTTTCATTATTTTTTCTTGATGTTTCTTTGTTTCCATCAACTGCTTTTGTTCCACTGTTTTCGATCCAAGGAAAAGAAAAACCAATCGTCATATCTTCTTTTAATACTAAAACTGCATCGAATTTTCCTTTTTTACCAGTAAAACCTTTGACAACTTTACTTGTCTTTCCTTTTGAAAGCAAATCTCTGAGATTCGTTTTAGTCAGCTTCTTTTTAGCTACTGTTGGCCACAATTTGAAGTCGCATTCCGGGTTCAAGCATGTAGCGATTTTAGGATAAAGCATGACTGTCCCTTTTTTACATTTTGGACATCTTCCTAATTGATCGTTTTTCTTCTCCATCGCTTTTATCTGGCGTGTTCCGCTGATCTCATCTGAAAAATCTACCTTATCGATTTGATTAGGTACTTCTGTCAATAAATGTAGGATGAATTTTTTGATGTTCTCTAAAAAAACAGATGGCGTCCCTTCTTGGTTACCAATTTTTCTCAAGTATCCTTCCCAGCGTGCAGTCATTTCTGCACTTGTCAGCAATGGTTCATTAGCTACTGCCTTACAAAGAGTGATTCCTTTTGGCGTAACGATTATTTCGTTTTTATTGACTTCGATGTAATGTTTCTGCTTAAGATTTTCAATGATATTGGCCCGTGTAGCTTCTGTTCCTATTCCTTCTACTTCTTTGAGGATTTCTTGCGCTTCATCATTATCCAGCGTTTTTCCCGCAGTTTTCATTGCTGTGATCAACGTTCCTTCGGTATAGGGTTTCGGAGGTTGTGTTTCTTTCTCCATACTTTTCAGCTCTACTTCTGCTTCTTCATTTTCTACGATAAGAGGAAGAGTCTGAGCTTCTTTCTTTTTTGACTTGATGCGCAAGATTTCCTGCCACCCTTGCTGTAATGGGATCTTTCCGATGCTTTTTAGCTTTAATTGCTGTACACCTGTCATTACAGTCGTCTCTTCATAAATATAATCTGCGGCAAACATAGCCACAGTGGTACGTAAGACTTGCAAATAGATTGCTTGCTGTAATTTAGATAGCTTCGCAAAGCGTGCAGGAGTCGGAATCGTCTTTGTCGGAATGATTGCGTGATGTTCTTGAACTTTTTTCGCATCGACATACCGTTTCTTTGCTCTGATCTCAGTTGTCTGTACTTCTTCTATTCCTAAAAACTTTTTATAGTTTTGCAGATGTTTAACCAGATACTGATGCTCATTTTCTGTGATGTAAAAGGAATCCGTTCTTGGATAGCTTAGAAACTTGCTTTCATACAGTCCTTGAGCAGCATCAAGTGTGGCTTTAGCACTTGCTTTCATTAGCTGATTCATCTTTGTCTGCAAACTAGATAGCGAAAATAAACGTGGGCTATGCAACCTCTTTTCCTTTTTCATAACTTCAAGAATCCGTCCGTTTTGCTTACCTAAATGCGCTCCGAGTCTCTCTATTTCCTTCGTTAACTCTTCTTGGGTTTTAAATGCTTTTTTTGGTACGATTTTTCCAGAAAACTGTCCTTTGTTTGTCGTAATTAAACCTTCTCCTTCAAAGTAGGTTTCTTTTTTGAAGTGTTTGATTTCTTCTTGCAGCTGATAAATCATATAGAGTGTCGGCGTTTGTACACGACCAAGAGAAAAACTGCCATCAATCCCTTTTCGTTGAAGCAGTAAGCTATATAATGGGCTTCCGTTCATTCCAATCAGCCAATCAGCATTCTGCCTTGCTTGCGCTTCTTTATATTTTGGAAAATAGTTCTTTCCAGGTTGGAGATTCTTAAAGCCTTCATATATTGCTTCTTTTTCAAGAGAATTGATCCATAAACGTAAATAGTTCTTTTCCTTAGAAAATGCGTTTGCTTGTCGAATAATCGACCACGCGATGGCTTCACCTTCTCGATCACCATCTGTTGCAATAATGATGGTATCGGCTGACTGCAATTCTCGTTTTACGATCGAAAATTGTGCACGTTTGTCCATTGGAACTTCGTAACGGAAGGTTTCTGGGAAAATAGGCAAATTTTCTAAAGACCATTTTGCCCAACGCTCTTCATAAGCTCCTGGAGCAACCATATCTACCAAATGTCCAAAACCATAAGTGATGGTTACTTCACCAGCAAACAATGGATCGCTGATTTCATAATACCCTTCATGCCGCTTTCGCTGTTGGAAGGTTTCGGCATAGGCTTTTGCTTGTGAAGGTTTTTCAGCTAGTATCACCGTCTTCATCTTCTGACCTCCGTTACTTGATTTTTTGCGGACTTCTCTATTATGGAACATATTTTCGCATCTGGCAATAAAAAAAGATACCGTATAGTCGAAATAGGCACAAAAAACATCAAGCAAACAAACGATGTCCGTTTGCTGCTTGATGTTTCTAGAAAATATCTTTAGCTGTCACTCTTGGTTAATCTGCCAGTTGATGCCAAATCGATCAGTTACCATCCCATACAACTGAGCCCACGGAACAGCATCCAGCGGCATCTCAATCTTACCACCCTCAGCTAAGCTTTCAAATAGACGCTTCGTTTCTTCTTCATTTCTTGTCTGGATGACTAAAGAAACATTATTTCCAACAACTAATTCAGGACCAATTCCTTCTGGCGTATCTGCAAACATAACTAATGTATCATAAATGTTCAACCGTGCATTCGTGATTAGATTTTTTGCTTCTTCTGGCAAGTTCATTTGTTCTATTCCAGGCATTTCACCGTATGTGGTGATACCTGATGCTTCAGTCTCAAAAACTTTTTCATAAAAAGCGATGGCTTCACGAGACTCATTTTTGAAGTTCAGATAGATATCCAATGAAAACAGCTCCTTTCTTGGTTATAATCTACCATAAGAAAGCGTTTTTTACGAGTGAATCGTTTGATTGATTCATGACAAAAGCCTTGCCCTAGCTTCTTCTTGATCTTTTTTATGATCATTTATTCAAAAAATCTGTAATAGCAGATTGATTCATTTGATTATCAATTTCAAGAATACTTCCAGCATAATCACTTTGCCCATAATTCCACGAACCGTCTACTGGCACACTTATTCGATCAATGCCACCAGCTCCTCGTGCAATCGAAAAGAGGTTTTTCGTCAGGAACCAAGCAGTGACATCTGTGGATGTATACCCTAAAGCTTTACCAGCTGCATAAGGTGCACGGATCAGATTCAATGGATTCTTCAATTGGCTGAAAATAGCATTCATTACTTGTTGTTGGCGTCTGACACGGCCAAAGTCTCCTTCTTCATCCATTCGGAAACGTGCATATTGCAAAAGAACATGTCCATCCATCTTCTGGATCCCTTTTTTAATATCTACACCATCCAGATTCAGATCTTTTTCTGCATCGATCTTCACTCCGTTCATGAATAAGGCATCGATCACTTTTTCAAACGATTTGAAATCGACTTTCGCATAGTATTGACAATCGATTCCAAAATTTTCTACTAAAGTTTGACGCACTAGATCGGCTCCTCCGTATGCATAAGCTGAATTGATCTTATTTTGTCCTACCCCTGGGATCGTAACGAAGCTGTCACGCATAAAAGAAATCAGTTTCGGCTTATGGGAAGGACCATCCAACTGTAAGACCATGATCGTATCGGCTCGCCCGGCATCTTCTCCGCGTGTATCACTCCCAAGAATCAAAATATTATGCGCACCATTCGTCGCTTTTTGCCCATGAAAGGTTTCTGAAGTCGCTGCCTCTAAGCTCGTGTCATGTTCAGCTACATATTTACCAATAAAAAATGAGATTCCTGAATAAAGGATCAAAACAAGCAAAATCGATAGAATGATTTTTTTCCACGATCGCTTTCTTCGAGGCTTCAATGGTTTGTTCTTCTTTTGCCGATTGAAAAATTTTTTATTTTTTTGTTGTTCTTCTGCTCTTGGTGCATCTCTATATATCTGTTGTTCGTGTTGGTTCAAATGTTCAAATGAGTGCTGCTCTCTTTCATAAATACGGGTAGCCTCTTCCTCGTTTTCCATACGCGTTTGTTTTCGTTCTCTTCTAGCAAAAATACTCCCCGTATCCCGCTTCAGAGGTTTCGCCTTCTTATGGATGTCCTTATAGCGATCCATCCGACTCATTGTGGTTCCTCCTCGTTTCTTACTGATAAATAAAGGATACGATAACCAATCGACAAAAGCCTATCATTTTTTGATAATTTAATAAAAAATAACGAAATAAATGCTTCGATACATAAAGGATTACTTTTCTTGAGACCGTTTATGCGAGAATAAAAAATCTTTATCTATTATCCTTCTTTAATCAAACAGCTTTTCAATCACATGGATCGGCATCTTTTCCTTTGTCCATAATTCAAACGCGATTGCTCCTTGGTAGATCAACATGCCAAGTCCATTGTATCCTTTTGCTCCTACTTTTTTTGCTTCTTTTAATAAACGTGTTTCTCTAGGTGCATAAATCAAATCAAAAACCGCTAGATTCTCATGCATCATGCTTATATCTAAGAGCGGTGACTGATTGATTTTCTTTCCCATCCCGATATCTGTTGCATTGACTAGAAGGCTGCTTTCTTTCAAGTCTTTTCTTAATTGATCCGTATCGGCAAAGTCACGAACTTTTATCTTACAAGAAGTTCGATAGCTGAGTTGTTCGAATGTTTCTTTTACTTGAGCGAATGTTTGGTTGTTTCGTTTATAAACTACGATTTCCTCAGCGCCGTCTAACGCTGCTTGAACAGTGACTGCCTTTGCTGCACCTCCAGCGCCCAGTAGAGTCATTTTTTTCTTTTCGATCGAAACCCCAGCTTCTTGCACGGATTGCATGAAGCCCGCACCATCGGTATTATAGCCAATCAAACGACCCTTTTCGTGCACGATCGTATTCACTGCTCCGATCAATTGTGCTTCCTGACTTACCTCATCCAGGTAAGGAATAACCGCTGTTTTATTCGGCATCGAAAGGTTTACACCTAACATATCAAAAGTTCGAATACTTTCGACTGCTTGCTTCAAATTCATTGGATTTACTTTGAAAGCTAAATACACCGCATCGATATCGTTTGCTTCAAAAGCAGTATTGTGCATCAATGGAGATAAACTGTGAGAAGCTGGATCAGCAAAGAGCCCAGCTAATTTGGTTTTTCCAGAAATCATCTTATTCCTCCTTTGTTCTTACTTCAATAAAAAAAGCCACTTAGCGTTTGTTACGAAAAAGTACGAAACGTCTAGGTGGCAAAGTAGCAAATTCTTTTCTCATCGTTCACTTGTCAGAGCAAAGAATATTCTATTTAATTGTTAAAATCATTGACTACGCGATCCTACAAAACACCCATATATGTTCAATTGTTTATTGTTTTAAGTATAGGATGAATCAAAGGAAGATGTCAATGAGTTTTCAAGTCCTTCTACTGGAAGGAGACTTTCTGTCGAAATCAATCCACTACTTCTTCAAAGAATTGCAAAAGGTCGCCCATTGTCAAATGTTGCTTTTCTTTTTCAGAAAGATCCTGAACGATTTTTCCTTTTTGAAGTACGATCAGACGATTTCCGTATTTCAAAGCGTCTTCCATTCGATGCGTGATCATGAGACAAGTCAATTTTTGTTCATTGATCCGCTGATTGGTTAACTGCATTAATGCTTTAGCTGTTTTAGGATCTAAAGCGGCAGTATGTTCATCTAATAACAGTAATTCAGGAGCCGTGATCGTCGCCATCAGCAAACTTAATGCTTGGCGTTGACCGCCAGATAATTCCCCTGCTGGAGTATCCAAATGTTGTTCTAGGCCATTACCGACTTCTTGACATAGTCTGAAAAAATCTTCTTTTTGATTTTTCAAGTTACGTAAACGGAATTTCCGCTTTTGCCCTCTTTTTTGTGCAAGCAGCAGATTTTCTGCTACAGTCATCCGGGGTGCCGTTCCCATCTTAGGGTCTTGGAAAACCCGAGAAAGGAATCGTGCTCTTTTTTCTTCTGAATCTTTTGTGATCAGCTGATCTTTAAAAGAGATCGATCCTTGACTGAGTTGAAGCGTACCAGCGATTGTATTGAACAGTGTGCTTTTTCCAGCACCATTCCCGCCAAGGACAGTGATGAAGTCTCCTTCTCTGATTGTAAGGTTGATTTCATCCAATAGTACTTTCTCTTCATTCATTCCATTGTTTACGACTTTTCTGCCATTTTTGATTGTCAATATATCTGTCATTACTATGCCTCCTTCTCAAAACCCGTTTTTAAGTTCAGTGCTTTCTTCAATTGCGGGATCATCAGACAAATAGCTAAGATGATAGCGGAGAACAACTTCAGATAAGTCGTGTCAAACCCTAGTTTGATTACTACTAAAATCAATAGCTGATAAATGATACTGCCGACAACAATAGCAATCAATCTTTCTGCTAGCGTCAATTCTTGGAAGATCACTTCACCGATGATGATGGAAGCAAGACCGATGACGATTACGCCAATCCCTTTATTTACATCTGCATATCCGTCGTTCTGGGCAATCAGCGCACCGGATAATGCAATGACACCGTTCGACAAAGTTAAACCTAAAATTTTCATACGATCGGTTTTTATCCCTAACGACCGAGCCATCGTTTCGTTGTCTCCTGTCGCGATATAGCCTTGACCTAAATCTGTATTGAAGAAGAATAGCAGGACAGCAATCAAGATGCCCAAAGAGATGAAGCCAAGAAGGACTGTGTCAAAGTAATCAGGTAACCCAAAGCGATGGAAGCTGTCTTGTAGAATCGGATGATTCAATAAAGAAAGATTTGGTGTTCGCATCACAAACAAAATAACTGAGTTCAATCCTGACATCACTAAAATCCCTGCTAGAATAACCGGTATCTTTCCTTTTGTATAAAGTAACCCTGTAATGAGTCCTGCTACCATACCAGCGCCTACGCCCAATAACGTAGCTAAAATCGGTGCTACCCCATGAGTAATAGCTGTCACACAGACAGCAGCACCTAATGGGAAGGACCCTTCTGTCGTCATATCAGGAAAATCTAAGATCCGATAGGTCATGAAAATCCCTAATCCTAATATTGCCCAAAGCATGCCTTGTGAAATAGCTGATACGATCATTTGTCATCCTCCTTAGATGTTTCTTGTTGCGACTCATCTGTAATGATTTTGGCTTTTTCTTTCATCGATTGAGGAATAGTGATTCCTAAGCGATCAGCCTGAGATTGATTGATCACTGTATCCCCTTGATCAAACGTATAAACAGGCGTCGTTTCCGGTTTTTCTTTTCCGCTCGCAAGTTCTGCCGCCATCTTACCGCTTTGAAGCCCTAATTGATATTGATTGATCCCGATTGTAGCTAGTCCGCCTTGTTCTACCATTGTATCAACAGAAGGAATGACGGGGATATTTGCTTTATTCGCTTCTTTCACCACTGTCTGCATCGCATTGGCAATCGTATTGTCTAATGGAACATAGATAAAATCGACTTGTCGGCTCATCACTTGTACCGTTTGTGCAATCTCATTAGTGGAAGGCACCGCATATTTTACTGCTTCTAACCCTTCTTTTTTTGCAGCTTCTTCCGCTTGTGCGACTTGGTATTTTGAATTATCTTCCGAAGAAGCATACAAGATCCCGACTTTTTTTGCATTTGGCAACAAATCAGAAGCAAGCTTGATTTGTGAAGCAACAGGTGGCTGATCAGAAACACCTGTCACGTTTCCACCAGGCTTCTCTAAAGAAGCAACTAATCCAGCCCCCACAGGATCCGTTACAGCACCTAATACAACGGGGATCGACGAAGTCGTGTTTGCTAATGATTGAGCAGCAGGCGTTGCGATTCCGATCAAAACATCAGGATCGGATTGTACTAGCTGTTGACTCATTGTGGCTAGCTTGCTCTGATCGGCTTGTCCATTTTGAAATTTGATTTCAAGATTTTCTCCTTCTTTTAATCCTTCTTCTTTCAGACCATCTTTGATCCCTCGATAAATCTCATCTAATGCCGGATGGCTCACATATTGCAATACCCCGACAACTGTTGTTTTCTTTGTCTGGTTCGTCGAAGTACTTTCTTTTTCTCCTGAGGCTTTTCCATAAATAAATGCACCAGCTAAATAAACTAAAATAATTACTACAACTGTTATTAAACGTTTGTTTTTCATTTTTTTCCTCCTGCAAAGTCAATCTTTTTATTTATTATAATCAGGCAAGTATCCAGTCTACAAAAAAAGACAATGGCCAAAACGGTCATTGTCTTTACACAAAAAACCGCATAGATAGGATCTATGCGGCAGTCAATGTTCATGTCTAGCATAGATACAAGCTTTAGAAATGCACTCTAAAAAGTTGTATCTATGGGAAAGTTTCACCATTAATACAACTTATCTACGCCAGCTGCGCCAATTTTTTTTGTTCTCTGCTGAAATACGTTTTGATAAGTTCATTACAGGTCACCCTTTCCTTAAGAATTGATTTAAGTCTAATCGAATTTTTGAATTTCGTCAACTATATTTTTCATTTTTTTCATTTGTTATTTTGAAGATCAAACATCACTTGTTCTGATAATTAAAAATAGCGCTATATAGACCCACTATTTCATCACGCTAACGACTCAATTAGCAGTCTCGGCGTTTGGGGAAGCTGTTCCTGTTCTATCCATTTCTTCTTCTAATTGTTTGATATTGGCTAACGGTAGTCGATTCAGCTCAGGGATCAACTCCTTATCAAAATCAGTTATTCCTCCCTTACCCGCAGTTATCCGATTTGCTTCTTTTCCTCCATCAAAGAAAATAAATGTCACTTCATCCGTTCGTATGTTATATTTTTGTTCCAGTTCATGTACATCATAAACGATCGGATAATAAAAGATCGGTCGATTCAATTCTTCCATAAGCTCAGGATCATTAAAGACATCCAGCATATCCTGATAGGTTTTCCCGTTCGGTTTGCTGAACATCACCGATATCGCTCGGCTTTGTTTGATTTTCTGATCCGCTTGGCTGTAATCAAAAGGTTTTAATTTGCTGGTTGGTATAGATGAATAAACAAGACTATTTACTTGCTCTTCTCGGATTTTTTCCGGCAACAAAAACATCGCAATTGTTAACAGCAATGATAAGATGAGCAGAAACACAAGACGTCGAAAATACTTACTTGGATTTTCTGCGAATGACACTGAGAAATGCTCATTCATTTCTTGTACTCTCGATTTAACTGCTTCCCAAATAACAAACACCTTCTTTTCTACTTTTTCTCCTATTTTTTATTATACCTAAAAATTTGGATTTCAACGATAGAAACACTGTTTTTTATGTAATTAGTCCAAGTTTTTTCTAGACTTTTGCTTCACTATTCGGACAAATTGGTTTTTCTTCTTTTTTTCGTTATAATGAACATACTTATGAAAAGAAATGAGGAATGAACCATGTCCTTTGATGGTGTATTTACCCATGCGATGGTCAACGAATTGCGTGAAACGTTACTATCTGGTCGGATCTCGAAAATCCATCAGCCTTATGAAAATGAAATCGTGCTGGTGATTCGTTCACGCGGCAAAAACCATCGATTATTATTATCTGCGCACCCTAGTTATGCTCGTGTACAGATTACCCAAATCGATTATCAGAATCCTGATAATCCACCTAACTTCGTGATGATGCTTCGAAAATATTTGGATGGTGCTATTTTAGAAAACATCGAACAAATCGAAAACGATCGAGTGATCCATTTTCACTTTGCTAAGCGCAACGAGTTGGGCGATCTACAGAATATCATATTGATCGTTGAATTAATGGGGCGTCATAGTACAATCGTCTTAGTTAATCAAGAAACTGGGAAAATATTGGACGCGATCAAACACATCGGAAGCTCTCAAAACACTTATCGTTCTTTGCTTCCCGGCGTAGAATACATTGCTCCGCCAAAACAAGAGGTCTTGAATCCATTTAGCTCCGATAAAGAAAAAATCTTTCAGCGACTTTCTCAAACTGAACTAGAACCAAAAGCAATCCAACATCAGTTTCAGGGAATCGGTTTCGATACTGCTCAAGAGCTGACCAAGAGATTGCTTGAACGTCCTAATGAAAAAATGGTTGTTTGGGACGAATTTTTCTCATCGATCATCAATCACCCAGTTCCTACTTTTTACGAAACGACAAATAAAGATTTCTTTACGCCAATTGTTTACCAAGTATTTTCCGAACAAGCATCTGCTGTGACAACTTATCCAACACTCAGTCAATTATTAGATAGCTATTATCATGAAAAAGCGGAGAAAGATCGAGCAAAACAACAAGGCGGAGAACTGATCCGAAAAATCGAAAATGAACTAAAACGAAATAAAAATAAATTGAAAAAACGTGAACAAACACTCAAAGAATCCGAAAACGCTGAGAATTACCGTAGGGATGGCGAACTACTTACTACTTTTCTGGCACAAGTACCACGTGGCGCAAAAGAAGTTGTTTTACCTAATTATTATGAAGAAGATCGGCCAATCAAAATAGCATTAGATCCGGCGCTGACGCCAAATCAAAATGCACAGAAATATTTCCATCGATACCAAAAGCTGAAGAACGCCGTTAAGTTGATTGGCGAACAAATCCAAGAAGCCAAAGATGAAATCCAATATCTTGAATCTGTCTTGTCTCAACTGGAAATTGCCGGTCCGATGGATATCGAAGCAATCAAAGAAGAATTGACTGCTGAGGGCTATTTGAAAAAGAAGACACAGAAAAAACAAAAGAAAAAGAAACCTTCTCAGCCTGATCAATACTTTTCTTCTGACGGAACGCTCATTCTTGTCGGTAAAAACAATCTTCAAAATGACCAGCTGACAATGAAAACAGCTAAGAAAACCGACTATTGGCTCCATGCAAAGAATATCCCTGGTTCGCACGTCATCATCAAAAGTGATCAGCCTTCAGATGAAACAATTACCGAAGCTGCCGAATTAGCTGCCTATTTTTCAAAATATCGATATTCTGCCCAAGTACCAGTTGATCTTGTACAGGTGAAGCATATCCGCAAGCCAAATGGTGCCAAACCTGGTTACGTCATTTATGAAAATCAGAAAACAGTCATCGTGACACCAGAAGAAGAGAAAATTATAGCTATGAAACAAAACGGGTAATGAATGTATTTTCTTAGAATCATATTTTCGTACTTTTTCATAAAAGCAATCAGTTATAGATTGCTTTCTATAAAAAGAGGGGTTGTGACAAAATTCATGTCACAACCCCTTATTTCGAATAAACTGTTTTGTTTGGCTGTTCTTTCTACTTAATATCAGTCAGATGTTCCGTCTACTTTTCTTAATTCTGTTGGTCCAGTAACCGAGTAAGCTCTTTGATAAATCTTTGAGCGATTTCACTGAGCGGGCGCTTTGCCGAATAAATGATATAAAATTCATTTAGTTCGCCTTCTGCTAAAGGAATTAACCGCAAGTGCTCACGAATTCCTCCAATCACAATACCAGACCCTGAAGCGTACGCATCAGTTTCAAGAACGATATTCATCAAAGTCCCTCGGTCACTGGTATAGATCACTGTTTCTTGATCAGGAATCTCGATAAGGTCTTCATAAAAATACGGAAAATTATTTCCATCCTGTGTAAAACGAACTTGAGGATAAGATAACAATTCTTCTTTTGTGATCTCTGCGTGTGTAGCTAGCGGATGTCCATGCCTTAAAAAAATGTGTGTTTTAAATTTTCCAATGCTGCGGCCACTTAGTTCTCCTTGTTGCAAATATCTTCTGATACCAGCTTGATTATGCTCGTTCATATAAATAATGCCGATTTCACTGTGCTGCTCTTTGACTTCTTCGATTACTCTCGCCGTCGTCGTCTCCATGATCCGAAATTGTTTGATTTCATCTTTGAATTCCTCGAGTAGCTGTGCGGTCAAAGGACCTAAGAAATCATAATGCTGGGCAGCGATTGAAAAATTCTCTCTCTTTTCACTCGTTAGATAGTGACTTTCTAATGTATCAAGCTGAACCAAGATTTTTTCGGCACGATTTAAGAAGTCTTGTCCTTCTTCTGTTAAATATGCACCTCGATTCGTTCGAGTAAACAGCGTGATCCCTAACTCGGTCTCTAATTCTTTGATACCAGCTGAAAGACTTGGTTGTGAAACAAACATTTTCTTTGCAGCTTCTCTGAAACTACCATTGTTTGCCACAGCGACCACATATTTCATTTGTTGAATATTCATTGCTCAAACTCCTCAAAATAATAAATTTCTCTTCCATTCAAGGGTTGAATTGGTCGGTTGTTCGGCTGTGCATACTGCCCTTTGAAGGGTAGAAGAAACTCTTGGTTCAATTTTCCTACATGATCCATCACAAACCATTGGATTGGCCCGCTGGTAGGTGGAGTTGTCAATGAACCTACATAATGAAAATGGCTTTTTTTCTCTGGAAAGAAGACATCCGGATTTACCCAGTGTTCATGTTTTTCTAAATTCCATCTCTCTCCGTTTTCTTGATCATAAAACCAACCTTCCTGTTCCATTAACTGATACATGACTCCCACGACCAGATTCTCTTTTTTGCTGTTCATATGAACAAAATGAAACTCAATATCTTCCTGGTTCCCGTCGATGATATGTTCAGATGGTAAGTGGAAATGAATATCTGTCAAATAATAGCGTTCTTTCTTGAACTCTACATAACTGAGTTGATCAAAAGGTACTAAATGAATCGTATTTTTGAATTCCTTGTCAGTAAAGCGTTGCTTTTGATAATGAAACGAAAGTGTATCTCCTTTCGTTTTTATTTCTTCACCTTTTGTTAAATGAATAGGTGACTGCAACGGAAATTCCGCACCTCTCGCAAACCAATCACATAAATTCGCCCAATTTTCCGGACCTCTGTCTCCAGAATAGCCCCATTCGACATCCATATTCTTTTTCAACTATACTTCCCCCTGCATCTCATATCGTTTTTATTTTTCTTCTTTCTTTACAATCGTTGAGACGGTTTCTAAAAACGCCTCTTTTCCATAAAATTCCTGGTTCAATAGTTCCGGAAATATCTCTTTAAAGAAATACTGAACAGAAGGCCGATGTTCAAAGCTTTTGATAGTCGTCACTGCCTCAATGAACATCTCCTTGTAAACTTTTTCTGGATTATTTTTGATGATTTCATCAAAAGACTCATAAAGAAGGTCAACCTTATCTGAAATGGCTAATAGTTCTCCTTCTACGGTTTCATCTTTTCCTTCGAACAACCGACGGCGATACACTTCTTGGAACTCAGCTGGAATCTCTTGGTTGATGAATTCGTCCGTCATCTTTTCTTCAACTGTTTGCAGCATCCCTCTTAATTCTTTGCTTGCATATTTCACTGGTGTTTTGATATCACCAATAAAACGTTCTGTGTAGTCATGATTCAATGATTTTTCATAGAGCAGTTTCCAATCGATTGGCTGCCCATTTGCTTCTTCAATATCTCCCAGAACTTGCGCAATAGATGCTACACGATACGAATGTGCTGCAACTGTATGCTCTGTATATTTAAAAAAACCAGGTGCTCTTGTGATCGTCTCTAAATTGTTCAATCCTAAAATAAATTCATTCAATCCCATAAAAGTTACCTCCCTTTGAGATTTCTTTTTCCGAATATCATATCATTAAATAACTGACATTCGCAACATTTCCGCTCTTTTCCATTTTCGCAACAGTCCGCTTACCAAAAAATAGGGAAAATCTCGATAGAATAGAGTCAGAGAAGAGATTATTCTCTTCTCTCTGCTAACCAGTCTTAGCAAAATAAATTTTGCAAAAATCAAAAACTGATCACGATAGAAATTTCTTTTCATACCTGATGAAAAGATGCTTCTCGCAATCAGTTTTTGGACTGTTTTTATATTGATTGATAGCCACTTTTTCTCTCAATCAATTAATTAATTATCTGTTCAAGAATCTTAATCAAGAATTTCACGAAGTTCCGGGGCATTTAAATCTTTTTCAGATAGTTAAATCAATCTATATCGTAAGTTTCGATTATTTTGATGATATCATTCAACTCATCAATCACGATATCTGCTTGTGTCTGATCAAGGGGCAGATCTTGCTTTAATGCAATCGTATATAAATTAGCTGCTTTTGCTGATGCAATACCAACAGGAGAATCTTCTACTGCGATGCAATGTCTACGCTCCAATGCATTTACTGCGATTTGATAAATTTCTGGATGTGGTTTGCTTTGAGATAGCTTTTCCCCTGAAATGACAAAATCGAAGTAAGCTGCTAAAGCATTCTGTGTCAGCATTTTGTCGATTTCTCTTTGCGGAGAAGAAGAAGCAAGAGCAATTTTGATACTTTTCTTTTTTAAATAATCCAAGATGTCTTCCGCACCCTTTCGCAGTGCTATTTTAAAGTCAATAGGATGTTTTTCCCGGTACTTAAGGTATTCTTTTCTAAGATCAGCTCGTTGGTCTTTTTCTGAGACCAATACTTCCCAAATCCCATTTTCTGTCAGTCCAACGAAATCCAACTTATTCGTCGAACCTGGTAGGATGTTTTTTTCTTTGAAAAATTGCATACGTCGATCAAAATAAAAGTTTTCTGAGTCAATTAAGACACCATCCATATCAAAAATCATGCCTAAATTCACAAACCTTCCTCCTATCCATAAATAATTTCATGAATCAATCGTAATTCCAATGTGGAAATCTTGATAGTATACTCACTCTCTATCTCGAAAAAGGCACGATGAATCTGTTCCATTTCTGCACCTGCTTGAGTCGTATATTCCTCTATATCTTCTTGTTCATCCACACTTTCTTTCCTTAAAATTCGTTCAATCATACAGCAGCAATGCAGGTATAGTAAAAACAACTTACTATTAGATAGAGTAATCTCTAAGGTTTCTTCAGCTTCGGATACAGCACTTTGCACTAAACGCAACAGTTTAGTTGCGTCCAAAATCGTTAAATTCTCGATGATTTTATTAATTGAAAAGCTGAACATCAGCTGTTCTTTTAAATCTTTATCACGTATGTCAAAATAATCTTGTAGAATTGAAATGAACTTCTCAACATCTTCACCGTTAATTAAATGATCAAGACCAATATAAGGAACCTGTTCGATTTTGGGATCTTCTGTTCCTACAATCATCAATACTTCATATATATGGAAAGGATCCTCATACATTTTATTTTTTTGCAATTTTTTGTAATCATACGGAATAATCGTCAATTCTTTGCAATGATTTTCTAAACAAGATTCCAAAATCTCTTGTATTTGAGTAGCTGAACCTATTCCAGTGTAACAGCAAGTTAAGATTGCCTGTGTTTTTTCTTTTTTTGGTAGAATTAGCTGTTTTTTTACTTTGTTTTCTATATCTATTTTTTGGCTGATTTCTGCGATAGACATTTGTCTTTGAATCAACTGCCCAATCTCCAATACAAGAGGCGTAGAGACATAATCGATAATCAGCAGTGGTCCACGTATTTTATCTGCTAGCTTTTTTCCGATTTCGTTCAACGACCCCATATCTACTAATAAAATCAACCCGGCGTCCGTTTGATGATCATTGATAAAGCGAATAACTTGTTCTTCTACTTTAGCTAACGTGATATTGATTGGCATATCATAAGCTTGAAAGATATTCTGCTTCAGCATCCGATTGCCTACGTTCGCCATACTGCTAGCAGTAGAATAACCATGAGCTAAAATGACACTCTTGATTTTCTTTTCTCCTAGCGTGATCTGCAGCCCATGAAAATAAAAGGAAATAAAAATCAAATCTTCCTCTTTAAAATCTTGATCTAATTGTCGAGAAATATGTCCTAGTACTTTTTTAGCATACCAATAAGAAGTATCTATGGAACTCGAAACCAATTCTAACAACTTGTCTTTGACACTTTGCCATTCATGGTTTTCTGCAATCATATCTGTGTTGTTTTTATGGTAGAGATACTGGGCTAGGGCAATCACACGATTACCATCTTGTTCCAATCCGTAGTTTTCATGCATCCATTCAAAAGTTTCTCGTATCTGATAGGTTAGTACAGAATAAAATGATTCTTCTTTCGAATAACTATCTTTAAAAATAAACTCGTCCATCAAATGATTGATTCGATTTACCGTATGATCAATAAAATTTTTAATCATTAATTCTTGCTTTTCAACTTTTTGATACATTTGCACTATTTTTTCAAATAACTGCCTGATCTGCCTGACTTCTGAAGATTCTAAAAAGACTTGATTAGCTGTATGTGGCAAATATTGGCGGTCTGGTAAAGCTTTGATTGTTTTTTTCAGCTGCTCTTTTAGCTGCATTGTATTTTCAGTTGGAAGATCCTTCAAACGAACTCGAATAGACAGACTATTTTGATTTTTGGCGTACGCACTACCGCAGACATATTTCACGATGTTCTTTATCTTCCCTACATTGCCTTCTAAGTCACTATTAAGCAAAAAGTCCACTAGTTGATAACTTACATCGATGCGTTTTGACAAAATATTCGCTTCATTGATAAAAAATGTGTCTATCAGTTGCATACGCTCTGATTGCGGGCGACGTTCATAATTCGGCAACATGACAATCACTGGCAAACGGCGAATAAAGGTCGGCAAAAATGTTTGATAGACATTCTCAGTTGTTGCAAATATCATACGGACGTTTGCTTTATGTCTGATTGCATTGTCCCCCATCGGTGAAATTTCTCCTGTATCCATAAATGTAAAAAGCTTTTCTTGCCCTTCATCACTTAAGCGGTGTACCTCATCCAAAAATAATACGCCATTATCAGCTTTTTCTATCAATCCAATATGTTCTTTTTCCGCTCCAGTAAATGCTCCTTTGACATGACCAAACAAAGCAGAAGACAAGAGTTCAGGATTGTTGAAATATTGGGCACAATTATAAGAGATAAACGGAGCATCTTTTGGGATGACCTTTTCTGCTACAGCATATTCATAGATTTTTTCTGCTAAAAATGTTTTCCCTGAACCGCTATTGCCTGATAAAAGAATAGGCAACCCATTCCCAGGATAAAGTACTGCTGTCTTTATTTGATCAACTACTTCTCTTAAGCTGCCATTTGCTCCAATCACCGTTTCTAATGCATTGGCTTTTTCTGCTGCAAATAAGTCTTCCCAAGTTTCATATTCAGATTCTCTGTGGAAAATGCCAAGTTCAGCTAAAGTTTCAACATGTAAAAAAGAGACGGGGTAACTCTTGACCTTGACCAATACTCCTTCTTTCATTCCTTGATTTAAGTAGAAACTTGTTGTACTGCGATTCAAACCGACATTTTCGCTAATTGATAAAGCTGAAAAATCTTCTGCATGATGCTCACTATAATTTTTTGTCAGCTCTTTTAAATATTTTTCTACTTTTTTATTCATGATCAACACCACCCAATTTACTCTTGCTCAATCAATTGTACGAGAATAAGAAACCCTTTTCAACGTAAGGGAAGAAAAGCCGAGGCACTTGGCCTCAGCTCTAATTTAATACTTTAGTTTCCACATATAACGACGCTTTGTCAGCGGATGCTGGCGTACTTCAGCTAATTCTTCTGCATAGACACGGAATACTGCTGTGATGACGAATGGATTGAAGTAATCAAGAACCTCTTTCGCAATGTGGGCTGACAGTCCCCAATCTAGAGCATCTACGATTTCTATTTTTGCATCGAAACGATTCAAAAAGGTCAGTGCTCGAGCATCCATTTGACGCGTACGACCATCATTCATCAATAAGATAAATGGTACGTCTTTGTCCGTGATTTCAAATGGACCATGGAAAAATTCACCAGAATGGAAAGTACCAGAGTGAATCCATTGCATCTCCATCATTAAACAAATAGAAGTGGAATACGCAACTTCATGAGTGGCTCCTGAACTCATAACATATATCACCTTTTCATTTTTGAAACGTTCGGCGAATTTTTTTGCTTGAAGACGTGCTCCCTTTGCGCTTTCTTGCGACAAATCATAAATTTTGTCGAAACCATCCATCATCTTGTCGTAGTCTTTATACCCTTCGATCTGATTTAGTAGTTCAACTGCAAGTTCTAAGCAGTAACCTATTTTTTCTAGTTTTGCCGCGTAATCTTCTGTGAAACGATGATAAATCACATAGTCTGCATCTTTCGTTAACGGAGAATCTACGCTATGTGTTAAACTAATAACTGTGGCACCTTGTTCTTTCGCTACTGCGTTAGCTTGAACAGTTTCAGGAGTCGTACCTCCCAATGAAGCTGAAATAACTACAGTATGATCGTTGATCGAGCGAGGTGTCGCATAATTGAATTCATTTGCCGTAAAGTGGCTGATACGTAATTTGTTTGCGTTTTGTTCTAAAAAATATTTTGCTGGATATAGATCTGCTTTCGATGCACCACAGCCGACAAATACGATGGACTCCACCTCTTTGTTCGCGATGATTTCTTTGACGATATCTTTTGGACTTAATGTTGAATTCATGTTTGAATTCCTCCTCATACTATTTATTTTTAACCTAAATTAGGTTGGTCCCTTAATTAAAAATCCCGCATAAACTTAGTAAAACACCACCAGCGATACAAATAGTGAGCATCAAACCGGTCCGAACTTTCTTTTGCAACAACCAATACATAAAAAATGTCAGCCCTAAAGGAATCAACTGGGGCATGATATTATCTAAAACATCCTGTAAAACAAACGCCTTGCCGAATCTTAGCGGTGTGGTGATCCCAATCATGCTAGCAATCATAGCTCCAATGACCATCAAACCGATAATCGTACAAACATACATCACTTTATCCATCAGACCTTCTTGATACAGTTTCGCTAAATATTTATTCCCAGTATTATAACCAATTTTTCCGCCATAATATGTAACGAAAAAGGACGGAATGAAGGAGATGATGATGGCCAAGATAGGGCCTAAGATACTACCTTGCTGAGCGAGATTGATTCCAAAGCCAAAGGCCAAAATACGTATGGTTCCTTGGAAGAAAGAGTCTCCGATTCCTGACAAAGGTCCCATAAGCGAAGTCTTCAAAGCACTGATGGTTTCCGGATTGAAATTCTCTTGATCTTCGGCATATTGTTCTTCCATAGATGCTGCTAGTCCTAAAACGAATGAACTTGTTTGCGGCGTACAATTGTAGTAAGCCATGTGCCGCTCATAAGCATCGATTTTCTTTTGTTTGTCTTCTGGCTTGTCATAGATTTTATCGATGATTGGTGCGATACCATACATAAACCCCATATTCATTTGTCGTTCGTAATTCCACGAAGCTTGTATTGCCCACGAACGCCAGAAAAATTGCCAATACTTCCAACTATTTTGATCTTTCTTAGTCATAAAAAAACTCCTTTCTATAAATCATCTAAAGGATCAGGTTCGCTTACAGCTGTCCTATTATCTTTACCATTGAATTTGACTTGTGCCATCACAAAGGCCACAATGCAAGCAAAAGCTGCGATACCTGTGATGCTTAATCCGGAGTAAGCTGTGATTAGAAAACCAAGTAATAAAAACGGGATCATTTTTTTCGTCAACATCGTTTGTAACAACAAAGCAAAACCATATGCTGGTAAAATTTTGCTTGCTAAAGTCAGACCATTTGTCAACCATACTGGGATACTGCTCACGATATTTTTCACTAAATCTGTTCCAAAGTAAACAGCTAAAAAGATAGGGATAAAATACATCAGTGAATATAAGACCGTACCATAGATTATGTGGATCCGTCGTGCTCTGCTGAACTTTCCTTCATTGATTAAATTATCTGCCCAATGTGTCAGATTTGAGAGTACCGTCCGCATCAATATTCCAAGCATTTGTCCTAACACAGAGATTGGAATGGCAATAGTCAGAGCAGTTTCAGCATTGGAGCCAGATAGAATAGCAAAAGCTGTAGCAATAATGGATGCCATATTCATATCTGGTGGTGCTGCTGCTCCGATATTTACCAGACCAAGCGACATCAATTCCAGAGAAGCACCAACCAACAAACCTTTTTCCAAGTCACCTAATACTAACCCAACTAACGTACTCACGATTAAAGGCCGTTCAAAATTCATCCTCCCTAGTAGTCTAGAGTCCAAGATGCACACGATTCCGACCAGACCTAAGGCAATCGATTGAAACAACATAACGTAAACTCCTTTCTTTTTAAATCATTGTATTCAAATCCTCTTTTTTTGAGGTTGGAACCTGTTGCATGAACTGTTTGATGCCCATTGATTTTAGTACTTTCGCATCGTCTATCTCGTTTTCAGTCAAGAAGATAGCATTACTGAATTGTTTTGATCCTTCTTTTTTTATGATTCCTCCGTAATTGATTTCCTTAACATTTGAGTAACTTTCGCAAAACTGACGAACATCCTTGGTATTGCCAAAGATCATCATGATGTTTTCGCTCAATGCTTCTATTTTAGATATTTTTGTCAATGTATTTTCAACGGTAAGTATATTGAGTTTGATTCCTTGAGGTTTTGATAGTTCTAAAGACATTTTTTTAAATTCATCATTGGCTGCTTCATCATTCACCACTATAAGTCGGTTGATTTGCAAAGATTTACTCCAAGAAAACACCACTTGTCCATGTAACAATCGATGATCGATACGAATGAACTTGATCATAGATCATCTCCTCCTTCATTTGATTTTTTTAGTAATCGATTGCAATTAATCAATGATTGCCGACTTTCCTCGATAATCAATTCTAAATCTGCAGCAGCAATTGGGTTAACTTGCGTGGCGATTGAAATCACTAAGGGTAGATTCATTCCAGTGATCAAGCGTATTGCTGGCTCTTTCTTTAACAGTCCTATCATTTCATTATTGACACTTCCTCCTAAGATATCTGTGAGAATAAATAGATTTTCTTTTCCTAATTTTGAAACTATACTTTGTATTTGTTGTTCTATCGGCTCATCTTCATCGCGATAAGCCGATAATGCATAAATATTAGTGGCAGGCCCCAAGATCATTTCAGCTGTTTGTTTTAGCCCTTGAGATAATGCGCCATGACTAGCTAGAATAATCGTATTCATTTTTATTTCCTCCTCGCTGACAGTTTTATATAAAGCAAATATCGTGCCAACTTCTGTTCAGCTTGTAAAAGCAATAGTTACAACTATTTCCCAACACTTTTATCATTTACTGATAAGTGTTCAATCGATTTTGTAAAAGTGTTGGACTGCTTTTCTACATATATAAAACAAAGATAGCCCCTCGACTGTGGGATAGGAACACAGTTGAGGGGCTATTTTGACTCGTTGAAGTCGTTCATACTTTGTGTAATCAACGCTATTGAAGATCATGCATATGTATCTTATGGATATATTTCCTCATCAAAATCATCCATGCAGGATTATGAAAAAATAAGGATACAGTTTATGTAACTGTATCCCTAAAAAATATAACGGTGTAGAGAAATGGTAATTTAGAAATATTCAAAATAACATAGCTTTATTTCTTTAATTATCTATGTTTTTTGTACTTAAGACTGCCAATTTTCAGGATCTTTTTTCCATTCTTTTAGCAGAGTTAATTCTTGCTCATCGATATAACGATCTTCTAAAGCTGCTTCGATCAATACAGAATAATTGGTCAACGTCATAAGAGGGATTTCGGCTTTTTCGAAATTTGCTTTTCCTTTTGGCAACTCATACGTAAAGATAGCTGCAACACCAAGGATATCCGCACCTTCTCTTTTTGCTGCTTCAGCTGCTTCCAAGACACTGCCTCCTGTAGAAATCAGATCCTCGATCACAACCATCTTCTGACCTTCAACTATACGCCCTTCGATTTGGTTACCTTTCCCATGATCTTTCGCCTTACTTCGAATATAGACCATTGGCAAGTCTAATATTTCCGCTACCCATGCAGCATGAGGGATTCCTGCCGTTGCAGTTCCAGCAATTACTTGTACTTCAGGGAAAGCTTCTTTGATTTTGCTTGCTAAGCCTTTTGCAATCTCTTTTCGGACTTTTGGATAACTCATCGTGATTCGGTTATCACAGTAAATGGGGCTTTTGATTCCACTTGCCCAAGTAAAAGGATCACTTGGATTTAAAAATACTGCTTCAATCTCTAATAGATCTTTTGCGATACTTTGTTCTACATTCATTTTAGGTTGGCTCCATTCTGTTTGAATCGTTCGGTATGCTTCATAAGGATCAGTTGCCTGTGTGATTGGTCGTCCCACAACGATGAAAGTTGAGCCAATCTCTCTTGCTTGAGAAGGTGTGACTACTCTTGTCTGATCTCCTGCGACTGTTCCTTCTGGTCTTATCCCTGGAGTTAAGCAAACAAATTCATCTCCCGCCGTTTCTTTGATTGCTTCTACTTCCCAAGCAGAAGAAACCACACCATCTAATCCTGCTTTTTTGGCACAGTTAGCGTAATGGATCACACTTTTTTCTAAAGGAACTTCGATTAGTTGGTCTGCATGCATCTCCTCTTCACTTGTAGAGGTAAGTTGAGTGATAGCTAGAAGTAGCGGACGTTTCCCACCTTCTGGCGTTCCTTCTTCTAATCCACGCATTGCCGCCTCCATCATGCGAATACCGCCAGCTGCATGAACACATGTGACATCAACACCAAGCTTTGCCAGTCCCCGCATTGCTTTTTCGACCGTATTCGGAATATCGTGAAGTTTCAGATCTAAAAACACATCGTGCCCAGCATCCTTTAGATAACGTACGATTTCAGGTCCTTCTTGGTAGAACAATTCCATTCCGATTTTCACAAACAATTTTTCTTCTTCTGGTAAAAAACGAAGAAAGTCTTCTACTTCTTGCCAAGTTGAAAAATCTAATGCAATGATTGGTCGTTGGTTTAGTTGGTTCATCGTTCACGTTCCTCTCTCACTTCTTTGATTAATCTTTCCAGTGACTCAATACCTAGTTCGCTCATTCGCACTGGGAGCTCTTTGATTAGTTTAGGACAGATATAGGGATCGGTGAAATTCGCAGTCCCTATAGCTACAGCGCTTGCTCCAGCCATAAACATCTCAAGAACATCGTCCACTGTCTGCACGCCGCCCATCCCAATGATTGGAAGACTGGATATACTTGCCACTTGATGAATCAAACGGATAGCGACAGGCTTGATTGCTGGTCCGGATAGTCCACCTGTTTGATTGGCTAAAATCGGTTTTCTTGTCTTAAGGTCAATCCGCATACCAAGTAGTGTATTGATCATTGTAAATCCATCTGCCCCTCCAGCTTCGATTGCCTGAGCGATTGGAACGATGTCTGTCACATTTGGGGATAGTTTGACATAGACAGGAACAGAAGCAACTTTCTTTACTGCTTGTGTTAATTGAAAAGCAACATCTGGATCTGTTCCAAAAGCAATTCCGCCATGCTTGACATTTGGACAGGAAATATTCAGCTCGATTGCTTTCACATTTGGTGCTTCGCCGATTTTGCTACAAACTTCTACATAGTCTTCTTCACAAGCACCAGCAACATTTGCGATGATAGGTAACTCATTGTACTCCTCTAATTCTGGAAGAAGTTTATTCATAACAACGTCTAGACCAGGATTTTGTAAACCAATCGCATTCAACATGCCAGATGGTGTTTCCGCCACTCTCGGTGTGGGATTGCCAAAGCGAGCATTTGGAGTCGTTGCCTTGACCATGATCGAACCAAGCTGATTCAAATCATAGTATTTTCCGTATTCTTTGCCAAAACCGAAACAGCCACTTGCTGGCATGATAGGATTTTTTAATTCTAGGCCAGGAAGTTTGACTGCTAAAGGATTCTCATTCATATAATTACCTCTCCTATTTTAAAAATCGGTCCTTCGTCACAAACTTTCACACTTTTTGTTCCTGTTTCATCTTCCGGCGTATGACAAACGCAAGCATAGCAAGCCCCTATCCCACATGCCATGCGGGATTCTAATGATAACTGGACATTTTGATGCGAAGAAAACAACTGTTCCACTGTCTTCAATAACCCGTTTGAACCACATGCAAAAACAGCTGTAGGTTTCGTCTTCGTTCCTAATAATAAATTACCGACATTTCCGTGCATACCGTATGTTCCATCGTCAGTAGCGATTCTTGTTTCTCCTAGACGATTAAATTCTTTTTCATAATAAACGACTTCAAGTGTGGCAAAACCTAAAAAGTGCGTTGGCTTGATCCCTTTTTTGACTAACTGCTTTGATAACTCATACAGAGGAGGGACACCGATTCCCCCACCGATTATAAATACTTCGTCTCCTGTATGAAGATCAGATAAATCAAAGCCATTACCTAAAGGGCCCATAACATCTAAATAGTCTCCGGCAGAAAGAGTAGAGAAAACACTAGTCCCATCACCTTCCACCCGATAGATAATACGGCAAGTATTTGTCTCGTGATCGATATGATTCAAGCTAATCGGTCGGCGTAGCAGCAAGTCTGCACGCGGCACGAGGATATGCAAAAACTGTCCTGGTTGCTGCATTTCTTTTACTAGATCACCTTTTAATGTCATTTCAAAAATCTTTGGTGCCAGCTGTTTTTGCTGAACGATTTCCATCATTTCTTGTTTCATCTGTCCCCTCCTGTAACGGATTTTCTTCTTTCGGCCTTAACATGTGTACACCGTTAAATAGGGTTGGTTGAAAATGCACGGGATTCCATCACTCGAACGATCGCATCTGCTGTGTCTAAAGAAGTAAACAACGGAATACCATGTTCAACTGCTTCTCTTCGGATAATGAAGCCGTCTTTAGAAGCATTTCCCCGATCTTTATCAATCGTATTGACAACCACTTGTGTTTTACCATCTCGTATCAAATCGACTACATTTTTTTCTGCTGCTTCCTCAGAAATTTTCGCAACTGTTTCAACAACCAAACCATGTTTTTCGAAATAGGCAGCTGTATGTTTCGTTCCTATCAGACTATAGCCGATTTCTGTAAAACGTTTAGCCAACTCTAGTGCTTCTTCTTTTGTTTCATCCGCAATCGTAAACAATACGGCTCCATATTCAGGCAAGTGTAATCCAGAAGCTTCGAATGCCTTGTACAAAGCTTTGTCTAATTGCCTGTCAGACCCCATTACTTCTCCAGTCGATTTCATTTCAGGTCCTAAGTAAGTATCGACTTTCTGCAATTTAGTAAAAGAAAAGACGGGCGCTTTAACATGGACTTCTTTTGTTTCCTTATAAAGTCCGTTTTCATAACCAAGTGCCTTTAATTTTTCTCCCAAAATAGCTTTCGTCGCAATTTGTGCCATTGGAATTCCTGTCACCTTACTTAAGAATGGAACAGTCCGACTTGCTCGAGGATTGACTTCGATCACATAAACCTCATTTTCATGGATGACAAACTGGATATTCATCATCCCGACACAATTCAAACCTAATGCTAAACGGATCGTGTAGTCTTCGATCGTTTTCTTGATCGATTCAGATAATGTTTGAGGTGGATACACAGCCATTGAATCCCCTGAATGGACACCAGCACGCTCAATATGCTCCATGATTCCTGGGATGAGTACTGTTTCCCCGTCACAAATCGCATCCACTTCGCATTCGCCACCAAGCAAATAGCGGTCCACTAGTACTGGATGTTCTGGAGAAGCTTTCACAGCATGTTCCATGTAGTCTTCTAAATCTCTCTGATTTTCAACGATTTCCATCGCACGTCCGCCTAATACATAGCTTGGACGAACAAGAACCGGATAACCAATTCTCGAAGCGATAACCACGGCTTCTTCTTTACTTGTAGCAGTATCCCCTAAAGGTTGAGGAATATCCAACTCTTTCAGCGCTTGCTCGAATAAATCACGATTTTCCGCACGATCCAAGTCTTCGATCGTTGTCCCTAAGATTTTTACACCAGCAGTAGTCAAAGGTTCGGCTAAGTTGATTGCTGTCTGACCACCGAATTGAACGATTACTCCTATCGGCTGTTCTAGCTCGATCACATTCATCACATCTTCGAAGGTCAATGGCTCAAAATATAATTTATCCGAAATAGAAAAGTCAGTAGAAACTGTTTCCGGATTGCTGTTCATGATGATTGCCTCGTATCCTGCCTGCTGGATTGCTTTGACAGAATGCACAGTCGCATAGTCAAATTCAACCCCTTGTCCGATACGGATAGGACCAGATCCCAGTACTAGAACTGAGGGCTTTTCTGATCTTGAACTTTCATTTTCATATTCATAGGAACTATAAAAATAAGGTGTTTTTGATTCGAATTCCGCTGCACAAGTGTCAACCATTTTATATACAGGAATCAAATCATTTTCTTTTCTCATCTGGCGAACGGCTTCTTCGCTTATTTCCCACAGCTCCGCCACTTTTTTGTCTGTAAAACCATTTTGTTTCGCTGTTTTCAATATCTTGTCATCCAACGGCTGCTGTTTCAACTGCTGTTCGATTTCTACGATATGCAACAGTTTATCTAAAAAGAATAAATCGATTTTTGTCAAATCTGCCAATTCTTCTATGGTGTACCCTCGTCTAATAGCTTCAGCTACATAAAACAGGCGATCATCTTGTGCTCGAACCACTTTTTGGATTAGGTTATCGTCCGTGATGTCTGCCAACTCAGGAAGTTCGATATGGTGTGTACCGATTTCTAAAGAACGCACAGCTTTCAATAAAGACTCTTCGATATTCCGACCGATAGCCATCACTTCACCAGTTGCTTTCATCTGCGTGCCTAAAAGCCGTTCTCCGTTTTCAAACTTATCAAACGGCCAGCGAGGAATTTTAGCTACAACATAATCTAATGCAGGTTCAAATTCTGCAAAAGTCGTTCCTGTGACAGGATTTTTCATTTCGTCTAATGTTAATCCAAGCGCTATTTTAGCAGCTAGCTTAGCAATCGGATAGCCAGTCGCCTTACTTGCTAACGCAGATGAACGAGAAACACGCGGATTGACTTCAATCACATAATAATTAAAACTATGCGGATCAAGAGCAAGTTGGACGTTACAGCCTCCTTCAATCTTAAGTGCGCGAATAATCGAAAGAGAAGCATCACGAAGCATTTGATATTCATGGTCAGACAATGTCTGGCTAGGAGCAAATACGATAGAATCACCTGTATGGATACCCACTGGGTCAAAATTTTCCATATTGCAGACAACGATTGCATTATCAGCCGAATCTCTCATCACTTCATATTCAATTTCTTTAAAACCCGCAATACTTCGTTCAATCAAACATTGGGTAGCCGGGGAAAGACTTAATCCATTTTCTGATACTGTTCGTAACTCTTCTTCATTTTCACACATGCCTCCACCAGTCCCGCCTAAAGTAAAGGCTGGACGAACAATGACGGGATAGCCGATTTTATTTGCAAACGCTACAGCTTCTTCTACTGTATTGACGATTTCAGACTCGGGGATCGGCTGATTCAATTCTTTCATCAACTGTTTGAATAGATCACGGTCTTCTGCTTGATCGATCGCAGAAAGCTTCGTTCCTAGAAGTTCTATGTTCAATTCTTCTAAAATACCAGATGCTGCCAGCTCCATTGCCATATTGAGGCCTGTCTGTCCGCCTAAAGTTGGAAGGAGAGCATCTGGACGCTCTTTTCGAAGAATCCTTGATACAAATTCAAGTGTGATCGGTTCGATATATACTTGATCTGCCACTTCTTTGTCCGTCATGATCGTCGCAGGATTAGAATTTACTAAAACTACTTCATATCCTTCTTCTTTTAAGGCAAGACAAGCTTGTGTTCCTGCGTAGTCAAATTCTGCGGCTTGACCAATGATGATCGGACCAGATCCAATCACCATAATTTTCTTGATATCTGTACGTTTCGGCATCTGTTTACTGCTCCTTTCCTGCATCCATCATTTCCATAAATTCATCAAATAAATGTAGTGCATCGTGCGGACCAGGGGCAGCATCTGGATGAAACTGCACACTGAAAGCGGGATAATGTCTGTGTTTGACTCCTTCTACTGTTCCGTCATTTACTTCTACATGAGTTACGATGAGTTTTTCTGGATCAATCGTGGCTTCATCGACTGCATAGCCATGATTTTGAGAAGTAAAATCAATTCTTCCGGTCGCTACTTCTCGTACCGGGTGATTTAATCCTCGATGTCCGAATTTCATTTTATAGGTATCTGCACCGTTGGCTAAAGCAAATAACTGGTGACCAAGACAAATACCAAAAATCGGTACTTTTCCTTGAATTTTTTTGATCATTTCGATTGCTTCTGGCACATCTTTTGGATCACCAGGTCCATTCGTCAGCATGACTCCGTCTGGTGATAGCGCTAAAATCGTCTCGGCATCTGTGTTATAGGGAAGTACTGTGAGGTTACAGTTTCTTTTACTCAATTCTCGTAAAATACTATGTTTCAAGCCGAAGTCAATGACGATGACTTTCCGTCCCATTCCTGGACTTGGATAGGGTTTGTTAGTGGAGACTTGCTGCACTTGATTGGTTGCTAGAACGGTTGCTTTCAGCTGATCAAATGCATGTTCGAAGGAATCTCCAGCATCAACGATACTTGCTTTCATCGTTCCGACTTCACGGATTTTACGAGTAAGGGCGCGCGTATCGATACCTGATATTCCAGGAATCCCTTTTTGTTTCAAAAATGAATCTAGCGTCATTTGGTTTCGCCAGTTTGAAGCTACACGCGCGTGCTCTTTTACTACTACTCCTTTGCATGTTGGAGAAATCGATTCATAATCATCTCTATTTACCCCATAATTGCCTACCATAGGATAGGTAAATGTAATGATTTGACCGTTGAAACTTTGATCGGTGATGGTTTCTTGATAACCAGTCATACTTGTTGTAAAAACGATTTCTCCGAAGACATTTGCATCCGCGCCAAAAGCTTTTCCTTCGAAAACTGTTCCATCTTCTAATATAAGCAAACGTTCCATACTTTTATTCTCCCTTCTGCCACACAAGTTTTCCGTTGACAAAAGTCATTTGTGTTTCACCTTTTACTTTCCAGCCGATAAAAGGTGTATTTTCCCCTTTTGATAAAAAGTCTTCTTTATCGATCGTGCAAGTTTTTGTAATATCAAAAATTGCTACATCAGCGGGTGCGCCGACTGTCAGTGTTCCTGCATTCAAACCAAAAATCTCGGCCGGTTTAACTGCCAACCAATTGATTACTTGTTCCAATGTGAATTGTCCAGTTTCTACAAAATGAGTGTAAATCAGTTGAAATGCTGTTTCGCTTCCTACGATGCCAAATGGTGATTTCATGAAGCTTTGGCTTTTTTCTTCTAATCCATGCGGAGCATGATCTGTAGCGATACAATCGATTGTGCCGTCAAGCAAACCTTCGATCAAGGCTTCCCTGTCCTCCCGTCCTCTTAGCGGTGGGTTCATTTTCCAAAAGCCGAAATCTTCGGGAATATCTTCGTCAATCAAGATAAGATGATGGGGCGAAACTTCCGCTGTTACGTGTATTCCTGCTTTTTTTGCGTCTCTGATTACTCGGACACTCTCTTTAGTAGATACGTGGCACACATGGTAATGAACACCAGTTGCTTCAGCTAGCAACAAATCTCTGGCGATTTGAGAAGACTCGGTTACACTTAAGATCCCGGGAAGACCAAGTTCTTCTGCCTTCTTGCCAGCGTGCATAACACCGCCAAATAATAAAGATTCGTCTTCTGTATGGGCTACTAGTGCTTTATTGTTTTTCGCAGCTTCTTTCATAGCCAGATACATCGTTCCAGCCGTTTGGACACCTACACCGTCATTTGTGAAAGCAAAAGCACCTTCTTCAATCAGTGCTTCTTGATCAACTAATTTCTCACTTCGCAGATTTTCTGTGATGGGCGCATACTGTAATACCTTCACCACTGCATCTTTTCTAATGATGTCATATACTTGTTTCAGCTTTTCTGCCGTATCAGGTACAGGATTTAAATTCGGCATCGCGCATACAGTAGTAAAACCACCACGTGCAGCTGAGCGAGTTCCAGCTGCGATCGTCTCCTTGTATGTAAATCCTGGCTCTCTCAAATGGACATGGACGTCCACTAAACCAGGTGTGATCAATTGTCCCTTTGCATCAAACACTTCATCAAATTCGGCTTCTGAGAATCCTGTACCGATTGCTTTGATTCGCCCATCTTCTATCCAAATTTCTGCTGGTGTCGTCATATTTTTTCGTGTATTGATCTGACCGTTTTTAATGAGTGTTTTCATTTTTTCATCCTCCTATAATTACGCTTTTCCATTTAGCACTGCTTCTAAGATTGCCATTCTGACAAAGACACCATTGCTCATTTGTTGAACGATTCGTGACTGTAATCCTTCCACTAATGAATCAGCTAATTCCACATCGCGGTTAACTGGTGCTGGGTGCATAATGATTGCATGTTTTTGCAGCTTCTTCGCACGTTCAACTGTTAAACCATATTCCTGATGGTAGCCTTCTTTTGAGAAGCTTTCTTTTCCATCATGGCGTTCGTGTTGCACTCGAAGCATCATCATGACATCAACTTGATCTAGTAGTTCGTCCAATGGCATATAATGTCCGTATACTTCGAACTCCTCATCGTACCATTCTCTAGGACCTGAGAAGAATACTTGTGCACCTAAGCGTTTTAACATCTGCATATTGGATTTCGCTACCCGAGAGTGAGTGATGTCCCCTACAATGGCAACTTTCAGTCCTTCAAAGTGTCCAAATTCTTCATAAATCGTCATCAAATCAAGCAAGCATTGGGTTGGATGCTGTCCGCTTCCGTCTCCCCCATTAATAATCGAGCACTGGATGGTTTTGCTTTGTATCAGTTCGTCATAATAGTTCTCATCACCATGACGGATGACCGCTACGTCTACACCTAATGCAGACATCGTCAGTACTGTATCGTATAACGTTTCTCCTTTTTGGACAGAGCTTGTACTTGCTTCAAATTCAATCACTTCGAGCCCTAGTTTTTTCTCCGCTACGTCAAAACTTTTATGTGTGCGGGTGCTATTTTCGAAAAAGAGGTTTGTAGCAAAGTACTGGCGCTTTTGCGGAGTCCAATTAGCCCCTTGCTTGAATTCTTGCCCTCTGCGAATCAAGCCCATAACTTCTTGGTCAGTAAGTGCCTCAACGGTCAATAAATGCTTTAAACTGATACGTTCTGATTTGATGATCATAATGTTTCCTCCTTAGTTTTCTTCGCTTCGTGAAGTTTCTGGTAAGATAAGATTTAAAATGATGCCAAGTACAGTTGCTAACGCCATTGCCGACAATGTAAATGTGCCTACTTCAAAGACAAGTCCGCCAATTCCTACTACTAGGATAACTGAAGCAATCAACAGATTTTTCTTTTTGTCAAAATCGATTTTGTTCTCGATCAAAATCTTCATTCCACTTGCTGCAATGACACCAAACAAGATAAAACTGATTCCTGAGATGACTGGTCCAGGAATACTTAAAATCAAAGCGCTTAATTTTCCTACGAATCCCAAAACGACTGCAAAAACTGCAGCTCCCCCAATTACAAACACGCTATGGACGCGTGTGATAGCCAGAACACCAATGTTTTCGCCGTAACTTGTTACAGGAGGTCCACCAACGAAGGCTGCTACGATTTGTGCTAAGCCATCACCTGTCAACGTCTTATGAAGACCCGGTTCTTCAAAGAAATTACGTTTAGTTAGTTTATTCAATACCATAAGATGGCCGATATGCTCTGTCATCGTCACAAAAGCGATGGGTGCCATTGTTGTGATTGCTCCAAGATATAGCTTTGGTTCATATTGTACAAAGGGAATCTCAAAGTTAGGAACAGCAAACCAGGCAGCGTCTACGATTGGCTTAGTATCCACGATTCCAAACAGCAAGGCTACGATGTACCCGCTAATAATACCTAGTAAAATCGGAATCAATCCGAGAAAACCTCTTAGCCACATGTTGAAGAAGATGGTCAATCCTAATGTGATCAGTGCTACGGCAATATACTTGAAATCATATGTGCCTTGATTATACATAGCATTTGTTGCTGCATTTGCCGCAAGTCCCAACCCGATAACCATGATGACTGGGCCGACGACGATCGGAGGCAAGATTTTATCCAGCCATGCTGAACCGATCTTTTTGATAATCAGCGCAACAATCAAGTAGACTAATCCAGTTGTGACTGCTCCTTGTGCAATCGCTGGATAACCATCTGTTTTCATCAAAAGCTGCATCGCCGCAATGAAAGCGAAGCTGCTTCCTAAGTACGCCGGTATCTTTCCTTTAGTAGTAAATAAGTACACCAATGTCCCTAGTCCTGAACTGACTAGCGCGATGCCTGGATCGATCCCTACTAAGATAGGTACTAACACGGTTGCTCCGAACATCGTGAACAAGTGTTGTAAACTTAATCCAACCCAATGTCCTGGGGTTGGGCGATCGTGGATATCTAACACCACGTCATCATTATGAAATCCTTTTTTCTCCGACATGTTTCTCTCTCCTCTAATCTTCCTCTTTCAAAATCATGATGCGATCTTGTCCATCAAGCTCTTGCATCTCTACTAAAATTTCTTCCGCCCGAGATGTTGGAATGTTCTTCCCAACATAATCTGCACGGATTGGCAATTCTCGATGCCCACGATCTACTAGGACTGCTAATGAAATTTTTCTTGGTCTGCCAAAATCCATTACTGCGTCCATTGCTGCTCGAATCGTTCGTCCTGTATACAAAACATCATCAATCAAAATAACTTCTTTTCCTTCTAAGGAAACTGGGATGTCAGAAGAATGAAGTTCCGGTTCTTCTGGATTTTCTTTTTTGTCATCTCGGTATAAAGTGATATCTAGTTCTCCCACAGGAATATCGATATCTTCTAGTTGCTTCAAACGTTCAGCGATTCTTGATGCAATGTAAATCCCTCGTGTTTTGATACCTACCAATACGATATCTTGGATACTATGGTTTCTCTCGATAATCTCATAAGTGATTCGAGTCAATGCTCGCTTCATCGTTACCTGATCTACTACTTCTTTTGCTTGCATTTTCATTCCCCCTACTTTTTTGCATAAAAAAACTCCTGCCCTAAGAGGACAGGAGGAATGTTTAGACTGAGCGTATACTGATACACTGATAGCTATACTATGTCAATGAGCAATTTACTTTATGGCGCACCATACGTATCCTTGCTCCCACCCTTCTTAGCCTCACGGGACTAAACTTAAAGGAATTCTATTAAGTTTTATGCTTTCGTTGTTAATTACTATACCGTTATCTAAATTAAAATGCAATGTTTTTTCTTAATTTTTCTAAAGTTTTTTCAAAAACTTCTGGAAGAGGTGCTTCAAAGACCATCTTTTCATTTGTAGTCGGGTGTGTAAAACCTAGCATTTGCGCATGGAGAAACTGACCATTGCCTTTCAAAGTTTTCTTCGGTCCATATACTGGATCTCCAGCTAACGGATAGCCGATATACTTCATATGCACGCGGATCTGATGTGTTCTTCCAGTTTCCAGTTTTAATTCAACCAGAGTAAAACCTTCAAAACGTTCCAACACAGTAAAATGCGTGACAGCTGGCTTCCCATCTTCTCTTATCGCCTGCATTTTTCGGTTTTCTTTCGAACGGCCGATTGGCGCATTGATCGTGCCTTTTTCGTGAGGAATCTCTCCATGGACTAAAGCAACATATTTACGTAAAGAAGTCTTATCTTTTAATTGCTCAGCTAATGATTCGTGTGCCTGGTCATTTTTAGCAACCATCAGCAGACCTGAAGTATCTTTGTCGATTCGGTGGACGATACCTGGTCGGATAACCCCGTTGATCGTAGAAAGATCCTTGATATGATACATCAGCGCATTGACCATTGTGCCATGCGTATGACCTGCTGAAGGATGAACGACCATTCCTTGGGGTTTATTGATTACCGCGACATCTTCATCTTCGTAAACGATGGTCAACGGGATGTTCTCTGGGACAACATCTAATGTTTCTGGTTCAGGGATCAAGACAGTGATCTCGTCTCCTTGTTTTACTTTGTAATTTGCTTTGACTGGTTGTCCATTGACAGAAACCGCACGTTCTTTCAGCCACAATTGAATTTGCGAACGGCTGTAATCACTGAATAAATTAGTCAATACTTTATCGATCCTACCAGATTCATGGCGAATCGTTGTTTTAAGTTCTGTCATTTTTTTCTTTGATCCTTTTCATCTAAAATAATATAAATTAATATACAGATCACTCCGCATACAAGTGTCACATCTGCTACATTGAAAATTGGAAAGTTCATAAAGTCTGTTTGAAACATATCTACTACATAGCCAAGTCGGAGACGATCAATAAAGTTGCCAATCGCACCAGCTAGAATCAGGCTCAATCCAATCATGAACCAGCGATTACCTTTTTCACGATTTTTAATCATCAATGTGAGAATCATAACGACTGCAATGAGTGTCACTATAGTAAAGAACCACATCTTCCCTTCTAGCATACTCCATGCGGCTCCAGTGTTTCGAATATGATTCAGTGACAAAATACCTGGTATAAGACTTTTCGTCTCTCCAAGCGCTAAATTATCAGTGATCAACCATTTGACCAGCTGATCCACTCCCACTAGCAGAGCGCTGAATATCCAATAAATAATTAACAAAAAATCAATCCTTTTCTATTTGTTTATAAATATCGCGAGGTCGTATGATCCCAAGCAGATTACCATCGGGATTCCCATCTTTAGTGATAAGTACGGCTTCCAAAGTTCCTTGCTCGCGAAACATCGCTTCAACCTCATAAATATGTGTTTTAGCTGGAACAAAATGATAATTTGTGTACTTCCCATTCTGGATAATCAAATCCAATGCTCGTTTATTTGTTAAATCAACAGGACCTTTTTGGCTTTCTTTTGCTAGCCAAAATCCGATATTCCGTAAAGTAATCAATGCTACAAATTTTCCTTTATTGTATAACGGAAACTGTGAATACCTTTTTTCTGCTACTATCTTTAACAGTTCAAGTAGCGGAAGATCTTGCTCAAAACCTGTTACACGTTTCGCAAATCGAGGTAGTACGGTTTCTGGGCGTATTAGTTCTTGTTCGATCAGCTGGATTCGCTTGACTGTCCAATCATTTGGTTCGGCAATGACAAAATCGACGGCGATTCGGTCATGGACGATCGCATTCCTCAACTGAGCAAGCTGTAAAAGATCATCTTCATATTTTCTGATCATCAATTGTTTTCTTTGAGCTAGGCGTCTGACAAGTTCGGTAAATCCCATGTTTCGTGCATTTCCCATCTCGTCTCTCATCCATTTTTCGATTCGATTGAAACTGATTAAAAAAAGATCAGAGTTTGCCATAATTTTCCTCCTTGATCAAATATGCCCGGTTTTTTATATAGAAAAAGAACGCAAACAACACGATAACTGCAAAAAAACTGAAAAATAGATTTTGTAGGAAAACGGTCCCCAACCCAGTTGCCAGAAATAAGAACGGGTAGATTTGAAGAATCAAACTATTCATTGTGATCACATAAACAGGCTTTGCTTCTTTCACTGTATAAACGGGGCTTTTTAGCCAATAAAAGGTGGCCTGCATCGTAAAGGGCACTTCCAGATCAAGCGTTATCTTTTGTTCATGATTGAGAACACTGCGTTTTTCATTATTGATTCTTAATTGAATCGAGCTGCCCATACCGTAAAAACCGGTTTTTCTTATAAATGTCGTTTTCATCGTACCCTCCTATTATGCTTTAGTATAGCTCAAAATACAATAAAGAAAAAGAATGATCCTAGCGCAAACACAATTAATCTCTTGATACCTTCAAAAAAAAGAAGCTGTAGTCAAAATACAGCTCCTCTTATGTTTAATGAAAGTTATTTAGTATACGGTAGATTATAATCAAGCTTAAAACAATCCCAATACTTCTCCGTCGTTTGTCACGTCCATATTTAATGCAGCAGGTTTTTTAGGCAAACCAGGCATCGTCATAACATCCCCAGTTAAGGCTACTAAAAATCCTGCCCCTAATTTTGGAATGATCTCACGTATCGTGATAGTGAAATCTTCAGGTGCGCCTAGCAATGAAGGATCATCAGAGAATGAATATTGTGTTTTCGCCATACAAATCGGCAAATTATCCCATCCATTTTTCGTAAATTCTTCTATTTGTTTTTGCGCCTTTTTACTAAAAACAACACCATTTCCTCCGTAGATTTTCTTGACGATTGTTTCAGTCTTTTCTTGTATCGTTTCTTCTAGGCGATACAATGGCTTGTAATCAGCTTCTTTTCTATCAATCAATCGTACCACAGCTTCTGCTAAATCAACGCCACCTTCTGCTCCATTTGCCCATACACTTGCTCTTTTAGCAAGGATTCCCTGATCTTCGCACAAGTGCTCTAGCAGTGTAAGCTCACTATCTGTATCTGTTACGAATTCATTGATTGCGACGATCACAGGGAGTTGGTATTGTTCCATGTTACGTATATGACGTTTTAGATTTGCAAAACCTATTTTCAAAGCGTCAAGATTCTCATTTTTAAGTTCATCTTTTTTCATTCCGCCATGCATTTTCAATGCGCGGATAGTTGCGACGATCACCACTGCATCCGGCGTTTTTTTCAAGTTAGGTACTTTGATATCTAAAAATTTCTCTCCGCCAAGATCTGCACCAAATCCTGCCTCTGTGACAACGTAATCTGCTAATCTCAATGCTGTCTTGGTAGCTAAAATACTATTGCAGCCATGGGCGATATTGGCAAACGGTCCCCCGTGGACAAAAGCTGGTGTTCCGTAAATTGTTTGTACAAGATTCGGCTTGATTGCATCTTTCAGCAGTAATGCCAGAGCGCCTTCTGCTTTCAAGTCTCCAGCAGTCACAGGCTGACGGTCAAATGTATAGCCGACAACGATCCTTGCAAGACGAGCCTTTAAATCTTCAAGGTCTGCCGCAAGACACAAGATAGCCATGATTTCGCTGGCAACTGTGATATCAAACCCATCTTCTCTTGGGACACCTTGGATTGGCCCACCCAAGCCAACAATTACTTTACGCAGTTCACGATCATTGAGATCGACTACCCGTTTCCAAATCACTCGGCGGGCATCGATGTTCAATTCATTTCCTTGATGAATATGATTATCTAAAAGAGCAGATAATGCATTATTAGCTGTTGTGATAGCATGCATGTCACCAGTAAAATGCAAGTTGATATCTTCCATAGGCAATACCTGTGCATATCCTCCGCCTGCAGCACCACCTTTGATTCCCATCACAGGACCAAGTGAGGGTTCTCGCAATGCAATAACAGATTTTTTATTGATTTTATTGAGCGCGTCTCCTAACCCTACAGTGATCGTTGACTTTCCTTCGCCAGCTGGTGTTGGATTGATGGAAGTAACTAAGATCAAATGCCCCTCAGCGTTATCCTTTGATCGATTGATTCCAGAAAAATTGATTTTCGCCTTATATTTCCCATACAGTTCCAAATCTTCTTCCTTAAGATCTAATTTACTAGCTACTTCAACAATCGGTTCTAGCTCTGTTTCTTGTGAAATTTGCAGATCACTCTTCATTTGATTACCCCTTTTCACGAACTTTATTCAACAAAATATCTTCTTTGTTAAGATATGCCAATTATACCTTTTTTTATTCAGAAAAAAAACATTAAATTACAGGTTTTTAATTTATTTGACGTACTTATAAATACTCTTTATAATGAAGGCTATGATCAGACTTTAGAAAGGTCGTGAGTGCTTTGACCACAGGAATTGTAAAATGGTTTGACAACAAAAAAGGATACGGCTTTATCAGTTATGATGACACAGAAGAAATTTTTGTACATTTTACTGCGATTGAAGAAGAGGGATTCAAAACTTTGGAAGAAAATCAAGTGGTCGAATTTGAGATCATCGAGGGGAATCGAGGAACACAAGCTGCCCATGTCAAGAAAGGCAGAGTTCAGACTTCCGAATCCAGTATACATTGATTTAGATAATCAAATAGAGTGAGACGCTTAACGGGTTATCCGTACGTCTCACTCTTTTCTTTTCCTACAAAGATTCATTTCTTCAGGGCCTATTTTTTAAAATTAACTTTTTCTATTTTTCGTATATGGGGTATTATTTCTTTGCTGTTGAGAAGATGGTCCTACTTTAGGCCCGTTTTTTTCAAGATGATCAAAAAGAACCACTTGATCTTTTTTTCGCATCATAAAAACAGATGGGTCTTTCTCATTTTGCAATGTCATTTGTACTCCTGTATTAGTCGGTGTCAAAGACCGAATCTGACCGACAGTTATTTCTCGGTCTTTCCAAAAAGCAGCATAGCGTATGATGACCGAGTTGGATTTTAAAATAAAAGAACGCCGCCATCCTAGAAATAGAAAAACAAGAAAAACACCTAAAACAATATTGCTTTTCCAATAAGGACCTGTGTTTTCTAAAGAAAGAATCAGACTAAAAAACAGAATGATCAAGGTCAATGACCAATAGATGATCGTATGTGCCAGTTCAGGCTGCCATCGAATATTTTTTTTCATTCTCTAACCTCTCACCGATTCAGTAATGATATAATCTTACCATAACATTAATTTGAACAAAAAGGAGAATCTCTTTTTATGTTAAAAGTATACATTGATGCCTCTACAAAAGGCAACCCTGGACCTAGCGGAGGAGGGATTTTGATTGTCTATCAAGGTAAACAAGAACAGCTATCTATTCCCCTTTCCGTAGGGACAAACCATCAAGCAGAGTTCGAAGTCTTTTTAAAAACTTTAGAATTTCTAAAGAATAAAGATTTACAGAATGAAACGATTTTCTGTTTTTCAGACAGCAAAACACTGGTTTCTACAGTCGATAAAAACACAACGAAGAACGAGCTTTTCCTTCCCTATCTCCAAAAAATCAAAGAACTTCTGCCTGAATTTTCCTTATTGATCCTGCAATGGTTGCCCGAAAACAAAAACAAAGGGGCAGATAACCTCGCACGACAAGCCCTACAAAAACAATTAAAAGAAAGATAGACTCTTTGAAGAGAAAACTTTAAAGAGTCTTTTTAGTATCTTATCTTTAATACAAAAGATAATTGTGATCAAACGTGATTTCCAAATGATAATCTCCGATTTTCTCTTCTATTTGAATACGTAAGATTCTTTCGAGTTCTGTATCATCAAATTGGAATTTTTCAGGAACAACTACATCAAACTGCAGCGTTTTCCCTTGATGGATGACTCTAAAATCATGTATATCGAGCCCTCTACCTGTTTCAAGAAGAATTTGCTTTAATTGATGCAAGATATTATAGTATTTTTCGTTATCAACAGGCATTGGGTCCAAGTGACAGACAAGTTCCACGTCCAAAGACTTTTTAAAGTCTTTTTCTATCAGATCAATAATCTTATGTGCTTCATTCAAATTCATTGATTCATCTACTTCGATGTGGACTGATGCAAAGCGTTTATTGGGTCCATAGTTATGCACCAGCAAATCATGATAGCCAAGTATATCGTCGCAGGCATTCAAGTGCTCTTCCATTTCTTCAATCTCTGCTGACGTTGGACGACTACCTAATAGTTCATATACAAAATTCCGAAGCATCGTCAATCCACTATAAAGGATATATAATGCTAAAGCAAAACCGATATATCCATCGATACGCCATCCAGTTACCCATTCGATTGCTGCTGAAAGCAATACAGCCAGTGTAGTAAAGACATCATTATAACTATCTGTTGCTGTAGCTCTCAATGTTTCAGAATCAATGGATCGTGCAATAACCTGATACATTTTTCCTTGTGCAAATTTCAAAAAGATGGAAATGATCAGGACAAAAAAGACGATGGGTGCTAAAGAGACATTTTCTGGATGGATGATTTTTTCAACGGATGACTCTAAAAATTGAAATCCTACATAAGTAATGATGATTGAAACAAATAACCCACTGATATATTCGAAACGTTCATGTCCATAAGGATGTTCCTGATCCGCTGGCTTTGCAGCAATTTTAAATCCAATCAAAGTCAATATGGATGAAGCAGTGTCTGATAGACTATTCACTGCATCAGCCATAATGGAGACACTCCCTGAAAAAAGCCCGATCATTAGCTTAGAGACAAACAAGATCAGATTCGTAACCAATCCTAATATGCCAGCTAGTACTCCTTTTTTTGTCCGCTGTTGCAGTATTTGTTTCTTTTTTTCTTCTTGTTTCTTAACCAAGTTTTTTACCCCTTCTAGTTTGCTTGTTGCTCAGGTAAAAAGATGGAGAGGACAATTCTTTTCCTCTCCTCTCTTCCTTTTTCTATCTATCATGCGTCCTATTATTCACTCAAAGATGGCCATTAATCTGGTTTTAATGGTGTTGCTGCAAATAAGGCTTTTGCTAGTAATGGTGTTATGATTCCCGCACCTATTGCTTCGGGTATCCCATTGATTGCTGCAACTCCAGCTAAGGTTTTAAATAAAAGAGCAGAATCTACACCATAGGCATCTGCCGTTGCACCTGTATAAAATAATCCCATGAATCCTAACACTAAGACTGTATTGACCAATGAACCTAATACCCCTGCAAAGACCGAGCTGATCATTATTGATTTATTTTTTTGATAAATCCAGTGGAAAACCAAACCAGCTACTAAGCCAACAAGCACTCTGGGAACTACCGAAATAATCGGGTTCGTGAATACCAATGTATCAAATGGCGTTGTCGGCATGGCGTAGGCACGGACAATTGTAGCAATTCCCCAAAACAGGCCAATTACCATACCATCTTTTGGACCCAATACTACTGCGGCAATAATTACTGTAATATGAATAATCGTTAAACTGATGAACCCTAATGGAATAAAGCCAAGCCAAGGTACCATAGCTTGTACGATGATGATTGCTAATAAGATAGCACGTAAGACTAGTCGAAAGGTTTTATTTCTGCTATTCATTTTTTTCACCCCTTTTTATTTATACTAATCGTAAAAATTTCTGTCACTTTCGTCAACTAAAGACCATCCGAAATCGACCATTTGATTAGATGCGCTCTTCTATTCCATCGAAAAAAGTATGAGGGCAAGACTATTTGTCTTCGCCCCCATGATCGTGTTTCGTTCAATGATTGAACAGTTGGTTTTTTCTATCAAACATAAACGGTCTATTGTTGCGCAAGCCATTCTTTCGCAGCTTTAAGTGCATCTGGAATACCAGCAGGATTTTTCCCACCAGCTTGTGCCATATCTGGACGTCCACCACCGCCACCGCCTACTTTCGGTGCGATTGCTTTAATCAAGTCGCCAGCTTTTAGTCCAGCTTCATTTGATTCTTTCGTCATTGCCGCTAGCAGACTGACTTTTCCTTCTTGTTCGTTTGCTAAAACAAGAATGTCTGAGATATTTTTTTGTTTCCATTGGTCAGCTAATTGACGCAGCTGATTCATGTCTTTCACTTTTACTTGTGCTGCAATAATTGTTTTTCCATTGATCGTTTCTGGATCCTTGAATACATCACCGGCTTGTTGATTCGCTAACTTGCTAGCTAATTGTTCATTTTCCTTTTGTAGCTCTCTTACTTGCTGTTGCAATTGTTCCGTTTTTGAAACAACTTCCTTCAATTGAGGTGATTTAACAATTGTTGCTACTTGTTTTAGTTGTTTTTCTTCTTCTTCAAGTAGTTCGTACGCTTCTTTGCTTGTTACAGCCTCGATTCGTCGCACGCCTGCACCAATTCCTGATTCAGAAACGATTTTGAAGATTCCGATATTTTCTGTGTTTGCTACATGTGTGCCTCCGCACAGTTCGATTGACCAACCGCCAATATTTACTACGCGAACGTCATGTCCGTATTTTTCACCAAACAAAGCCATTGCACCCATATTTTTGGCTGTATCGATATCTGTTTCAATTGTTTCAACTGGGATAGCTTCCCAGATTTTTTCGTTGACGATTCTTTCCATTTCAGCTAATTCATCTGAAGTGATTTGACCAAAGTGGGTAAAGTCGAATCGTAAATGTCCAGGAGCGACTAAAGAACCAGCTTGATTTGCATGCTCGCCAAGTACTTCTTTCAATGCTTTGTGCAGTAGATGGGTTGCTGTATGGTTTTTGATGATACGATTGCGCATCGATTGATCGATCAATAGATGATAGGTTTGTCCTTCGCTCATTGGTGCTTTTACTTCTACTGTGTGCATAAATTGACCATTAGGCGCTTTTTGAACATCTGTAACAACTGCAACGATTTCTCCTGCTTCATCCATGATCCAACCTTGGTCTGCTACTTGCCCACCCATTTCTGCATAAAAAGGTGTTTGGTCAAAGATCATTTGGGCTTCACCTTCTGCGATTTCATTCAGAAGAGATTCGCCTTTTACGATGACCAATAATTGACTATCTGATTCTTGCTCCGTATATCCGATGAATTTACTTTCTACTTTGATATCTGTCAATAAAGCAGATTGTACACCCATTGATTTTTCTGTGCTACGGGCAGAACGAGCACGTTCACGTTGTGCGTCCATTTCTTTTTCAAAACCAGCATGATCAACTTTCAGTCCTTCATCTTCTGCCACCTCTTCCGTTAATTCTACTGGGAAGCCATATGTGTCGTATAGTTTGAAGATGTCTTTTCCTGCTAGAGTCGTACCGTTTTCGTTTTTCACTTCTTGGATCACTTGATTCAAGATTTCCAAACCTTCATTGATCGTTTCATTGAAACGTTCTTCTTCTGTACGGATAACTTTTTCAATAAATTCTTTTTGTTGAAGTACTTCAGGATAATAACTTACCATGATTTCCCCAACGACAGGGACTAAACGATATAAGAATGCTTGTTCAATACCTAATTTTTTCCCATGCATGACCGCACGACGAAGCAAACGGCGTAAGACATACCCTCTTCCTTCATTCGATGGTAATGCACCGTCGCCAATAGCAAATGAAAGAGCGCGAATATGATCTGCGATTACTTTGTAAGAAATATCTGTTACTGGGTTTTCACCATATTTTACTTGTTTGCTTAGCTTTTCTACGGCGTGGATAATAGGCATAAACAAATCTGTCTCAAAGTTCGTTGGCGCATCTTGAACGATTGAGACCATACGTTCTAATCCCATGCCCGTATCAATGTTTTTATGAGGAAGTGGTTCAAATGTATTATCAGGTTTATGGTTGAATTCTGAAAATACCAAGTTCCAGATTTCTAAATAACGTTCATTTTCTCCTCCTGGATAGTTTTCAGGATCATCTTCTGCTAAATCGTTATAAGCTTCTCCTCGATCATAGAAAATTTCTGTATCCGGTCCACATGGGCCTGCACCGATATCCCAGAAGTTGTCTTCTACATCAATAATGTGATCTAACGGCAGACCGACTTCTTCATGCCAGATACGTTTTGCTTCTGTATCTTTTGGATAAACTGTTACATAAAGTTTTTCCGGATCGAATGCCATCCATTTTGGATCAGTCAAAAATTCCCATGCCCAGTGGATGGCTTCATTTTTGAAATAGTCACCAATAGAAAAATTACCCAGCATCTCAAACATCGTATGGTGACGTGCTGTTTTACCGACATTTTCGATATCATTTGTTCGAATAGATTTTTGGGCATTCGTGATTCTTGGATTTTCTGGTACAACTGAACCATCAAAATATTTTTTCAATGTTGCAACACCAGAGTTGATCCACAATAAGGTTGGATCGTTCACGGGGATCAAAGACGCACTAGGTTCAATTGTATGTCCTTTAGATTGGAAGAAATCAAGAAACATTTGTCGAACTTGTGCACTACTTAATTGTTTCATGTCATTACCTGCTTTCTATAAATTAAATACAAAAAAACACCATCACAGCCAAGGACGAAAACTCGCGGTACCACCTTGATTGCAATGATGTGTAATCATTACCTCTTAAACTCGATAACGCTGAGCTGCGTCGGTATTTCTACCAAAATAGAAAAAGGGAGCAATTTGATTAGTGACTATTCTTTTTTCAGCCAAGAAAGAATTTTCTGTGAGTCTTAAAAAAACAAATCATGTCCTTTTCGTACTTTAATAAGTATACGCATTCTGTCAATCACTGTCAATATCTCAATTGCCTATTTTTATTTCCTTTGGTCATATTCCATATTTTTTGGTACGATAAGGATAAAGAAATCAATACATCTCAGTTATTCATGATGAGGAGGAATATAATGAAAAAAATAGTTGGCGCAGATGAATGGATCCGCGCAGCTAGCTGCTTTTTGAGATATCAAGTTTTTGTATTAGAACAAGGGATTCCTGCAGAACTAGAATTCGACGGAAAAGATATCCCGCAACAAAACTATTATCTATTTCTTGATCAAAAAAGACCAGTAGCCACATTGCGTTATGAAAAGAAAACACCTACTTGCTTCAAGCCAGAACGCTTTTGCGTAGCAAAAGAATACCGAGGAAAAGGGTTAGGCGGTCAGTTGCTTGAAGCTGCGGAAAAACGGGCGGTTTCAGAAGGTTGTCAGACTAGTTATGTAGTAGCTGAAATGACGGCTGTAGATTTCTATGAAAAACAAGGGTATCATACTTGCACAGAACCTTTTATTGAAGATGAAGTACTTTGTATCGGAATGGAAAAAAGTCTAGCTTAAAAACAAGAGATTGTGACACGCCTTCTGTCACAACCTCTTGTTTTTTATTTATGCGAATTTTTCTTATTTTTACGAGCAGTACGACTTTGCTGTCTGCGTTCGATTTTACGTTCTTTTTTATTTTTTTCTGCAATTGCCCAATCGATTTTTTTCTTATAACCAGGCTTGATCTTTTTCTTTTTCTTCTTCACAAGTCCAATCAGAGTTGGGTCTAATACATCCTTTGATTTTTCTCGTTTGGTACGTCTATTACGATCATATGTTTTAACGATTTCACCATTTTTGATTTCTTTTGGTTCAAACGAGACGCCTAATTTCTCGATCGCATCAATGGCTTGTTCATCGTTTGGTGAATACAACGTAATGGCCGTTCCTTTTAAACCATTACGTCCAGTACGTCCGACACGATGGATAAAGAAGTCCAGATCTTCTGGGATTTCAGCATTGATAACATGAGAAACACCTTCAATATCAATTCCTCTAGCAGCTAAATCAGTCGCTACAACATATTGATACTCCAGATTCTGTACTTGTCGCATCACTCGTTTTCTCTCTCTTGGTGTGATGTCCCCGTGAATCTTTGCTACTTTCAATCCTTGGTTTTTCAAATAATCAGCAATTTCATCCACATGCTGTTTTGTATTGGCAAATACGATTGCTAAATAAGGATGACCAATCGTCAGCAGTTGATAAATCATTTGATTCTCATCTTTACCTTTTGTTGAGATCAGCCAATTTTCGATATCTTCAGAGATAACTGCTTTCGGCTTGATTTCTTCAATGATTGGATTCTCCATATATTTTCGCAAGAATGGACGCAGTTTTTCTGGAATAGTGGCAGAAAAGACTAAGAACTGCAATTTTTCTGGTAACCGACTTGCAATTTGGTCTACTTCATTTAAAAAACCCATATCTAATGTCATATCCGCTTCATCAACAACAAATGCAAATGCTGTGTGAATCTTCAGCGCTTGTTCATTCATCATGTCTAATATTCTACCAGGCGTGCCTACTACGACCTGCGGCTGCTGATGGTGCAGACGGTTTAACTGACGCTGTTTGTCTGTCCCCCCGACAAAATTCGAAACACGGATCTCCGGTGTAGAAAATTTAGCGATTTGTGTAGCTGCTTCATAAATTTGTGCAGCCAGTTCTCTACTTGGAGCTGTAATAACAACTTGTACTTCCTCTTTATCTGCATTAATTTTTTCAAACAACGGCAACAAAAACGTATGTGTTTTTCCTGTACCAGTTTGAGATTGCCCAATGATATTTTTTCCTTTTTTAATTAAAGGAATCAAACGTTCCTGGACCTCTGTGGGCTGTTTGAAGCCCTTTGCGGCTAACGCTTCATTGATAAATGGTTTGAAGCGGAACATATCAAAATTATTCATTCGTGCACCTCTTCTCTTTAAATTATCACGACTTTGGCATTATAACATAGACAAAGTATTTTTGCTCAGCTAATTTCGAGAATCATCATCCTTTGTTTGAGCAATCGTGCTAACAGTATACGTGTGACTAGCTTTTTCATAAAACAGAATCCGTTTTTTTCTCAAAAATGATAGCAAGATATTTAAAATAAAAATACCTTGCAGTAACAAGACACCGAGAGAAATGAATACTGCACTCATCTGCAACACCGTATTCGTTGTCGAATTCATGATTTGCTGAAGCAACTGCCCCAACCAGCTTAAACCATAAAAAAGAAAATATAGATACCCGTAGCGGATGATCAATGCTTTCAAAGAAATTCGCTCGCGGTCTTGCTCCACCAAGCGGATGCGTACAATTTTTTTCCCAAGTGTCCATCCATTGGTTATAAACGGTACAATCATAAAGTATAGCCCTACTTCCAATAAAAGCCACCAGATATGAGAAGTAACTGTCCCTGAATCAAACGCAAGTTTAAAGAAAATCGCTGCGATAAAATTGACAATAGATAAAAATGTCCAGTCGATCAAATAAGCGACTAAACGTCGTGTCAACGAGACACTCTTCCCTTTTTCATAAGAAAGTTCATCCATCCGTCTTCTCGTAGGAAGCATAAATGTAAATAACGGCGTAACGACAAAACCAATGATCCCACCCAATGTATTTGTCACTAAATCATTCACATCAAATAAACGGTATGGTCTTGGGTAGATAAAATAAAGTCCACTTAACTGTGTCAGCTCAAAAAATAGCGATAGACAGAAACTAGCAATCATCGTTTTCATAAAAGAAAGCCGGAAATAATATCTTAAATAAATGCCAAATGGTATGAGTAATAAAACATTAAAAGCTGGTTCCAAAAATACACTCTGCTTCATCGCCGGCAGATAGGTACTAGGTTCAGACAAGACCAATACCGTGTTGTCTCTGAAATGTTGCCATGAAGCAAATAAATGCAGCTCCATCTTTGGCCCTGTCATTTGGGCAACCGTCTCCTTTGCCGGAAGTGGTAAGATCACCAGAAAGTATGCACACAGTAAATAAAAAACAAAGGAATACAAAATAACTGCCCTTGTTACTAGAAATGTTCCATACTTTCGATATTCATAAATAAAAAAAACAGATGAAATCGCTAAGGCTAAAAATGGAAAAACAATCAGCGCAAAACGAATCGGTTCGATATAACTTGCCATATGACTCCTCCTTGATTCTTTGTATCTCCCTTATCTTAGCAGTCCTTTGCTGTTTCAAGCAAGTAACGAGGCTATTATTTCTCATTTCTTTCAAAGTAAAGTAAGATAAACTCAAAGGGGGTGTCGAGATGCTGAATATGTACTTTGTTTTTGGCGTACCTATTTTTTTACTGTTCCTTTATGCTACGATCGCTTATGTAAGAAAAAGAACTACCATTCATTATTTAGGATTTATTCTCCTGATTATTTCGGGTTTCATGCTAGTCTTCAATCTTCAGACTTGGCAGCAAGCGCTTCTTGAAATGGATAAAATGACTCCACATGCTTTGTCTAAAATGATTGGCTACCCTGTCTATCTGATTTGGCTTCCCATTTTCATTTCTGGTTGCTTGGTTTTATTGAATATTTATCGCGGTGTACGCCGAATATTTCTCTTACGCAAAACAAAATAACAGGCAGAAATCGGGTTCAACCGATTTCTGCCTGTTATTTTGCTATTTCGTCGTAGACAGAACGTAATCTAAATGAATGAGTGCTTCTGTTATTTCTTCCGTGTATTACTCATTCCCATAAAATAGTTTGTTTAGCAGAAAATTTGTTTCCAATGTATTTCGAATCATTTTTAGCTATCTACGTTTCAAATAAAGGTAAAACGGGATACCGGCAAGTGTCAATGCGATCCCCATCGAAGCTAAAAAAGTTTGAGTGATAAGTGTGCTTGATACAATAAAGGTTCCTCCAATGATTGCTACTAATGGGATAAACGGATACATTGGAACTTTATATGGTCGAATCAGATCAGGTTCTTTTTTACGAAGAAGAATGACACCTACAAAGACCATCGTATAAAAAATCCAAATGACAAAGATCAGCATATCCGTTAGTGTATCAAAACCACCGATCATCATCATGCCAATAGCGATGACTAGCTCTAAGATACCTGCGGCTACAGGAACTTTAGTTTTATCATGAAGTTTAGCAAAGAGCTTGCTAAAAGGCAGGTTGTTTTCTTTTGCCATAACATAAGGGAGACGCATTCCAGTAAGGGTATAGCCATTGATAGTTCCATAAACAGAAATCAAGATACCAATTGTGACCAGTCTTCCACCAAAGCCGCCAAAAATCATTTTTGCAACATCACTTGCCGCATTGCTGTTTCCTACGACTCCGTCGATAGATGCGGTTCTTAAGAACACCGCATTTACTAATAAATAAACGATCATGATTCCGATGATTCCTAAAGAAATTGCTTTTGGCAAATCTTTCGCCGGCTTTTTCAATTCTCCCGAAATATTTCCTACGTGTATCCAACCGTCGTATGCGAACATCGTTGCTAGCAAGCCAGCTCCCAAGGCAGAGAAAAATGAAAGGTTTTCTCCTTCTTGGATCGGAAACAGTTGGAAGTCTACTCCTTCTTGTCGGAATAAACCGAAAATAACGATCACAAACAAAGGAATGAGTTTGCAGACAAGCGTAATCGACTGAAAAGCTCCTCCAGCTTTAGAACCTAAAAAATTGATCAGCATGATCGATACAGCAGCTGTAACAGCTACAGGAACAATCATCGATTGGGAAAGATCGAATAAATTGACGAACTGTGTACCGAAAATGATCGACAAGGCTGCTACATTTGCTGGAAAATAAATCACGACTTGAGCCCAGCCAAGTAAAAATGCTGCTGTATTTCCGTAAATCCGTTCGATATATTTGATCATCCCGCCTGTTTCAGGAATAGCCGCTGCCAATTCAGCTCCTGTCAGTCCTGCACAAACAGAGATCACACCACCTAGAAACCAGGAAAACATATGCAAACTGACGGTACCTGTTACTTCTGCTACGCTTGCGGCTTTGAAAAACACCCCTGCACCGATTACTGTACCCATAACAGTCGATAAAGCAGTGAAAAAACCCATCGTACGCTTCAATTCATTTTCCGTTTTTACTTCCTTTACTGGCGTGGCTTGATATTCTTCCATTACTTACCTCCTTCCATACCATAGCCAAAAAGTATAGAAACCTTTTTGGCTATGGTTCTTGCTTTATACCGTCTCTGCTAATTTTTCTCTCAGTTTTTCCAACATATCCTTTGTCATTGCATCTAAATCGTATTTTGGCGAAAAGTCCCATTCCTCTTGCGCACAAGAAACATCTAGTGAGTTTGGCCAAGATTCTGCTATCGATTGACGCACAGGATCCACATCGTAATCCATTTCAAAATCTGGTATGATTTTTTGAATAGATGCTTTAATTTCTTCAGGCTCAAAAGACATTGCCGATATATTAAAAGCATTTCGATGAACTAGTCGATTAGGGTCTGCGTTCATGAGCTTTATAATGGCATCGATTGCATCTGGCATATACATCATATCCATTGATGTACCTTGATCAATGAAACTAGTGTACTTTCCTTCTTTGATTGCTGAATAATAAATATCGACTGCGTAGTCTGTCGTACCGCCTCCTGGCAAGGTTGCATAAGAAATCAATCCAGGGAAACGGACACCACGAGTATCTACGCCATACTTCACATAATAATAATCACATAGTAGTTCTCCAGCTACCTTCGTTACCCCATACATGGTTGTAGGACGCTGAAGAGTATCTTGTGGGGTATGATCTTTTGGAGTATTTGGACCAAACGCGCCGATTGAACTTGGCGTAAAAAATTTCAGCTGGAATTCTCTAGCGACTTCCAATGCATTGACCAGCCCAGTCATGTTCAAATCCCAGGCTAATTGTGGTTTTGCTTCTGCAACAGCTGACAAAAGAGCAGCCAAATGAATCAATGTGTCCACTTGATATTGTTCTGCTATGCTGCGCATTTTTTCGTAATCCATTACATCTAGGATCTCAAAAATATCGTTTTTCTCAATGACTTCAGGCATGCGTATATCTGTCGCAATGACATTTTCACTGCCTAGTTCTTGACGTAGCCGTGTGATCAACTCTGAACCAATTTGTCCTAAACATCCTGTCACCAATACTTTTTTCATGATGATCCTCCCTGATCTTTTTTACTACTATCTTCAGATGATTAACAATATATGCGTGAACATGTTCTCTAATTTTAAATAGGCGAAAAAACTAAATTTAGTTAAATAATTTCCATTTCTTTTCCTATTTTTTGATAAACCGCTACTGCTTCATCAAGCATTTCCTTTGTATGTTCCGCAGTCGGCATATTTCTGATTCTGCCTGTCCCCAGAGGAACAGTTGGATAAACGATTGGTTTAGCATAAATCCCATGTTCGATCAGTTTCTTAGAGAAAGTCTGAGTCACTTTTTCATCTCCTAAAATAACTGGAGTGATAGGTGTTTCAGACACACCGATGTTATAGCCGACTTTTTTCAATTCTTCTTTAAAATAATTAGCATTTTCCCAAACTTTTTCGACAAGTTCCGGATGTTCCTGCATCAAAGAGATTGAAGCCAATGCAGATGCAGCTGCTCCAGGAGTTAGCGAGGTAGAAAATAGAAATGGCCGGCTTCTAGCTTTCAACCAGTCAATCAGTGTTTTTGAACCAGCAACATAGCCCCCAACAACACCTACAGCTTTCGATAACGTACCCATTTGCATATCAATTTTATCGCTTAATCCAAAATGTTTGACGGTTCCTGCACCTTTTCCAGTTACACCTGAGCCGTGCGCATCATCTACATAAGTGATGAGTCCATATTTTTCGGCGATTGGGATGATTTCCGGCAATCGTGCAATGTCTCCATCCATGGAGAAAACCCCATCTGTGATATACATGATTTTTTTATATTTCTTACTTTCTACGGCTTCCTTCGCTTTATTCTCAAGGTCTTCCATATCTTGATGTTTAACTCGGATGATTGTTGCTCCGGATAAACGGCAGCCATCAATGATAGATGCATGGTTTAATTCATCCGATAAGATAGCATCTTCTTTTGTCATTACTGCAGAGATAGCGCCCATATTACAGTTGAATCCAGATTGAAAGGCGATTGCAGCTTCTGTCCCTTTGAATTCTGCGATTTTTTCTTCTAATTGTTGATGGATCTTCAGCGAACCATTGATCGTTCGGACTGCACCTGCTCCTACGCCATAAGTTTCAGTTGCTTCAATACATGCTTTTTTCAATTCTTTGCGATTGGCAAACCCGAGGTAATTGTTGGATGCCAGATTGATCATCTTTTTTCCGTCTACGATGATACAAGCACCGTTTTCACTTTCTAGTACATCGATCGTGTTGTACAATCCCTTTTCTTTCAGTTGCTCCAATTCTTTCTCCAAATACATCGTTAACTCTTTGGAAGACATGACCTCCACCTCCATATTCATCTGTCTTGCAGAACATACCAAACATATATCGTGTCATTCATCTACGAAGCAAGTATGCCACATTTTTGATAACGCTTACATCAATTATGAGAGTTATTTAACCATATTTTTTATTTACTGCATCTTTTTATTTTAGAAGAACTTGTATAGTATGAAGAATTAACTTTTAAATAATGGCGATATTTTGATTTACATAGAAAGAAAAACACAGCAAAACCATTGATAGAAGCTAGCTAGACAAAATCAAGTATATTCTGATTTTTTAAACTATTTATCGCATAGACCAATAAAAAATAAAAAAATAAGCAAAAAGCTTTCATCTTTGTTTATCAGCAATTTTTAATCTTATTATCTGATCATTTTTTCACAAAATATCCATGTAGAATTTGAAAAAAGGACTGTGACAAATATCTTATCACAATCCCTTCTTCCGAATAAACGGTGTTCTCCCACCAACTCCTCGGTCACAAGCTCCATCATTTTTTGTTATTTTTGATCCAATTGTCTGGTGTGAAAGATGGATCGTCAATAGACCACTCTAGAAAAAATTCTTCTAAAAATTCACGCATAAAGCCTTCTCTACGTTTGGCTTCTTTGTATCCGTAATCAGTGTTCATTTTATCAGGCAACAAGAACAGTTTTTCATAAAAATGATTGATCACTGTCGTGCCTTTTCGGTAATTTTTTTTGTCCTTGAATGTTTGTGGATACAGTTCAGAATCAAAAATCGGGTGTCCATGTCCTCCACCGAAATAAGCAGTTCGCAAAATGCCGATTGCTCCTAACGCTTCGATACGATCAGCATCTTGAACGATCTTCCCTTCCAAAGATAGTTCGACTGCTTCAGAGAGATTTTTAGAAAAGGACATATTTTCGATAATGGCAAAAATCATTGAAATCTGTTCCTCTGTGATTGGCAAAGTGCGAAGAAATACACGAAGCTGTTGCTTTGCTTCGTTCTCATCTTTAACGACTTTATCATCAATCGTATCATGTAGGTAAGCTGCTGCAAGCGTCACAAAACGGTCTGCCTGCGGTTCCGTATCCAAAATTCTCTCTGCTAGCTTGACGACTCTTTTGGTATGGTCGCTTCCATGTCCCGTTTGATCATGTGCTAATTGTTCCATGCTATAATCAGCGATTACTTGTAATTTATCCATCCAGTCCACTTCTTTCTTAAGTAAATAGCTGAAAACATCTAATCGATTAGATGAATTCCAGCTATCTTTATAAATAGGTTTTATTTTACCTGATATACATTGAAATATAGCTCTCTCATGTAATCGATCAGATATTGTGGATTAAGTGATTCATGCGTTGCATCCATAATCAATTGATTTGGCTTTCTAGATGCACCATATTGATGGATATGCTCTGACATCCAATTTTTGATTGGAGAGTAATCATCTGACGCTAGAACATTTTCCACATCTATTTCTTGCTGCAATGAATGAAGTAATTGTGCCGCATACATGTACCCCAATGCATAAGATGGAAAATAACCAAAGCTTGCACCTGACCAATGAACGTCTTGTAAGATCCCTTCCACATCATTTGTTGGTCGTATTCCCAGATACTCTTCATATTTTTTATTCCATATTTCAGGTAATTCAGCAACATCTACCCCTTCATTGAAAATCATTTTTTCGATTTCATAACGAATGATGACATGGAGAGGGTAAGTCAAGCTGTCTGCCTCGATACGAACCAAACTTGATTGTGTATGTTTCAATGAACGATAAAACTTGTCAAAAGGAATATCATCGAATGTTCCTTCTGCACATTCCTGGAAGAAAGGATATTGCTTTTTCCAGAAGCTGCGACTACTTCCCACAATGATCTCATTAAACAACGATTGTGATTCATGAATACCCATTGATGTACCTTGATAAACCGGTGTATAAGCATATTTATCATCGATGTCTTGTTCATACATTCCATGACCAGCCTCGTGGATCACTCCAAAAACAGCCATTTTGAAATCTGTTTCGTTCCAGCGTGTCGTGATCCGTGCATCATTTGGATTGATTCCAGTCATGAATGGGTGGACAGTGTCATCTAGACGACCACGACTAAAATCATAACCAAGTTGTTCGATCACTTTTACTACAAATCTCTTCTGTTGTTCCTTTGTCATTCTCCGATTTAAGAAGTCTGTTTCAGGTTCCGTCCCTTTTTCTTGGAGCGTACGGCGGATCGTAAGAATTCCTTCTTTGAGTTGATCAAATACCTTATCGAGGATTTCAACAGTCATCCCAGGTTCATATTGGTTCAGCAAAACATCATAATCTGTCTTTTCTTCTTTTTTCCAATAAGGTATCAATTGTTTTGTCAATTCGATATTTTGGTCCAATGCTTCTTGAAAATCAGAAAACTGTTGTGTTTCTCTAGCTTTTTGCCATTGACCATGAGCGGAAGAAACAGCAGCTGTATATTTTCTCATGAGATCTTCCGGTACGCGATATTCTAAATCATACTCTTCTTTTACTTTGTCAAAAACGGACGTTCCGACTTCCGATAATTCTTCCGGATGTTCAGAAAAATAGCGAATGGCTTCTTTAATTTTTGGACCGATCTTTTTTGAAAAATAAATACTGTAAAGATAGCTATCTACTTCACTCCGGTATGCACTAGCTTTTTCTGGCATACCTGTTTGTGTATCCCAATCGAGGATTCCTAAAGCTTGTTGTAGAAGATTGATTTCTTTTACTTCTTGTAAAAACTCTTTTTCTTTCATTCCCTATTCCTCCAAACATCCAATTGAATGAATCAATTAGTCAGATTATTCGTCTTTCTCTTTTTTTCTAGGCGGACGAGTTCCCCAATACTGGAACAGATCCGTACGCAAAGCACCATTATACAATTTTCTTTTTTTGGTTGCTTTTTGTCCGTAAAATTCCTCAAACGCTAAGTCGCTAGTCAAGATATATTTACTCCATGTTTTTAATGGACGGAATACATCGCCCATTTCTTTATATAATTTTCGAACGGTTTCTTCTTCTCCTAGTCGTTCTCCGTATGGCGGATTAGCAACGATGACCCCATATTCTTTATCTGTCTTGAAGTCTTTCACTGCTTGTTGTTTAAAGACAATCGAAGAGCCTAGCCCGATTTCTTCTGCATTGGCTTTGGCAATTTCAATCATCCGTCCATTGATATCTGAACCAGTAATATCTAATTCAATATCATAATCTGCTTTTTCTTCTGCAGCTGATCGAACATTTTCCATGATTTCCTGACTGAACCAGTCCCAAGATTCGCAAGCAAACTCGCGATTGAATCCTGGTGCGATATTATGACCTATTAAGGCTGCTTCAATACAAAGCGTACCTGAACCACATACAGGATCATAAAATGGACGATCTTTCCGCCAATTTGTCAGCATCACAAGCGCGGCCGCCATGTTTTCTTTCAATGGTGCACCACCTTTTTCTAAGCGATAACCACGTTTGAATAAACTTGGTCCTGTCGTATCCAAAGTTACCATCACATGGTCTTTCAGCAAAGCTACTTCCAATTGGAAATGTGCGCCTGTTTCCGTCAGCGGAACAGAAGCTGGACGATGATAATACGTACGAAGACGTTCAACAATTGCTTTTTTTGTGATTGCCTGGCAATCAGGTGTACTATATAGTTTCGACTTGATTGATTTTCCAGCTACAGGGAAAGCTGCATCTAGTGGAAGAAAATCTTCCCAAGGCAATGCTTTTACGTTTTCAAACAATTCATCAAACGTATACGCATCGAATTCCCCAACCACGATTTTTACTCGATCTGCTGTACGTAACCATAAATTAGCTGTAGCGATCGTTTCCATTGTTCCTTCAAATCGTGCACGTCCGTTCTCAACTTGGCATTCAATTCCAAGATCTCTTAATTCTTTACCAACCAGCGCTTCGAGACCGCTTGCCGCAGTTGCGACGAGGTTGAACTTCCTGTTTTTTTCCATACATAATCTCCTTATTTATAAAAAAAGGGGGGTGGGACATCAGTCAGTCCTACCCCACGCTTTTACTCAAACTCCGAATAACCGGTGACACAAAAGTCTGTTTTGTAATAAGAACAAAATACTTTTGTCACGACCTTATTCCCTGATGTTTGCGGTTTTCTATAAGCCATGTTCTGTACTTTGCTTTTCCAGGGAGAAAAAGCAAAGCGGTAACCATCTATCTGCAGTTGTACTGCCTTTTTGTCTTGTTCTTCTTCCAGACAAAAAGCGCCCCTACCATTGTTTGGGTTGCTCGCTCGAGGGGTTTACCGCGTTCCACCGGATGGGTTTCCCCAGCCGCTTCGTCACTGTGGCACTTTCAAGGATACTTAAGCATAGCCGAAGCCTTAGCTTGTTTTCCTGCCGTTACTCCAAAGAGTACCTTAGCTTATGGTTTCGCTAAGCACGAACACTACAGGCATCACAGCCTGTGCGAGCATGGACTTTCCTCAGCCTGATCAAGTCAGACCGCGATTACCCGAAAACCGCAAATTCATTAGTCAAAAATTAAAATTGACGTGTTTTTTCATTATCATCTAAGCTTGTATCTGCATTTGTGTAGTTATTTGGATTAGGTTGTGCTGGTTTGACTGCACTTGCTTGTTGATCAAGCTTTTTACCGAATACTTCACGTTCAAGGTTTGACAAGCGTTTTAAGATATCGAAATTGGTTACTGCTGCGCTCTTCGGTGCTTCTGTTTGTTGCACACGTGTTTGAGCTGCTCCTTGAGTTTTAGATAATTGAGCTACTTTCGCACTCAATCGATCGTTTTCTTCTTGTAAAGCAAGGAGTTCTTTGCTGTAAGTTTCATAATCTTTGATGATATTGTCTAAGAATTCATCAACTTCAACGGGATCATAGCCGCGCATTTTTGTTTTGAATTCTTGTTGTAAAATGTCTTTAGGACTATAAACCAAATTCGCCATATTTACACCTCTAGTTTTCATTTACGTAATAACATTTCTACCTTTTTCATTGTATAGGAAAAAAGTTGATAAATCAAACACAATATCGATTATTCACTAAAATTTTGAAGATCGTCCATACTGATCAGCCGAATTTCGTAGGGATGATCTGCTTGGTAATTCTGTGCATCTTCAAAAAAATACTTCGTTTTCCCAGGGAATTCTTCATCATAGATCAGCAGACAGCCTACTGTATGTTCAAGTATAAAACGAGTATGATTCTTTAGCTGACTAGGTGATTGGTAGGGTTGATGGCTAACAGCTTCGACATAATCTGCTAATTGTTCTGCTAATTGTTTTTTCTCTTGGTTCCCTTCATTCCAGTTATTACCAAAATCAGCAAAAGGATACAAAATACCAAGGGAAAGTTCCGGATATTCTTCTTTTAATTCCGCTACCGTTTGCACGGTCCATAGTTCAACGCCCAAATTCCCACTGACAAGTACCCATTCCAACCCTTCTTCTGCTAACTGACGGAGTTCCCTTTTTAAAACATTTTTAACAACTTGGATTTTAGGGTCATTTTCTTTAAAAACACCGAGTTCGAAACTTCGATACCCAGACACATAGATTACTTTTGACTTATCCATCTCAGATTCCTTTTCTTTCTATCTGCTTTTTTGCTATAATGTGGCCTAGGAGTGTGATTAAAGATGGTATTGCGCTATCCAAACGGCCAACCTTATTATAAGAATGCCTCTCCCGTCGAAAAAATTCAAGAAAAAAGAAAACAAATCACCGAATTCGGCAATCGGGGGATGCGCTTTGAAGAAGCAATCAATGAAAGTAATGAGTATTATCTTTCCCGCGGGTTGGCAGTTATCCATAAAAAGCCTACCCCTATCCAAATCGTGAAAGTAGACTATCCTAAGAGAAGCGCTGCTGTGATCAAAGAAGCCTACTTTACCCAAGCCTCAACCACAGACTATAATGGCGTCTATCGAGGCTTTTACTTGGACTTTGAAGCAAAAGAAACCAAGAACAAAACATCGTTTCCCTTTAAAAACTTCCATGCCCATCAAATCGAACACATGAAAGCATGCCTCGAACAAAAAGGAGTCTGCTTTGTCTTATTATGGTTTTCGACTTTGAAACGCTGTTTTTATTTGAATAGTGTTCATTTGATTGCTTACTGGGATGCCCAAAAGGAAAAAGGGCGCAAATCACTGCCTTTATCTTTGATCGAAGAACTAGGAATAGAGATCAAAACTGGTATTTCTCCGCGGATTCCTTATTTGGACGCGGTTGACTTCTATTTATCAACATTATCTATTGAAGGAGAAAGCAAGAATGGCAAATGAACAAACTAGAAGCTCTAGACGACAGAAACAGCCTACTCCTAAAAAGAGTGTGAAGAAGAATTCTGGCAAAGGTTCTGGGAAGTCTTCTGGACCACATAAAAAAGGATTGTTTATCAAGATCCTTTTAGGCATCCTCTCGTTTTTCTGTATCCTCTTTTTAGCAGGTGTAGGACTGTTCTGGTATTACGCAAAAGATGCACCCGAATTGACAGATAAAAAATTAGACGCTACCGTATCTTCCAAATTATATACACAAGATGGTGAATTATTCGAAGATCTAGGTGCGGAAAAGCGAGAAAAGATTTCTGCAAATGAATTACCGAAAACATTGGAAGATGCGATCGTGTCAGTAGAAGATCGTCGTTTTTATAAACATATCGGGGTTGACCCTATTCGGATCATCGGTTCTGCCCTTTCTAATTTCACCTCTGGCGGTCTACAAGGCGGAAGTACTTTGACGCAGCAATTGATCAAACTGTCCTTCTTCTCCACCAGCGCCGAGGATCAGACTCTGAAACGTAAGGCTCAAGAAGCGTGGATGGCTGTAAGATTGGAACAGAAAAAATCGAAACAAGAAATTTTGACCTACTACGTAAATAAAGTGTACATGTCAAATGGTTTGTACGGGATGGAGACAGCTTCTGAGATGTACTTTGGCAAGAAACTATCAGAACTTTCTTTACCACAAACAGCATTGCTTGCTGGAATGCCGCAAGCCCCTTCTGCCTATGATCCTTATGTTTATCCCGATCAGGCGAAGAAAAGACGAGATACTGTTTTGTATACGATGCTTCAAAACGAAAAAATCTCTCAAACAGAATATGATCAAGCTGTTAATGTACCGGTAACGGATGGTTTGCAAGAGCTGACTCAATCTGATGACAACACTAAGATCGTCGATAATTATGTCAAAGAAGTCATCAATGAAGTACAAGAAAAAACAGATAAGAATGTCTACACAGACGGTTTAGAGATCTATACGAATTTGGATCTGGATGCTCAAAAGAAACTATATGATATCGTCAATACGGATCAGTATGTCTCTTATCCAGACGACGAGATGCAAGTTGCCTCCACGCTTATCGACACAAATACTGGGAAAGTCAAAGCCCAGATTGGCGGGCGTCACATCGCAGAAGACGTGACTTTAGGCAACAACTTAGCAGTGAATACTTCCCGTGATTTTGGTTCTACGATGAAACCTGTCACAGATTACGGACCAGCTTTTGAATATTTGAAATATTCTACTGGAAAAACTATTACTGACGCACCGTATAACTATGAAGGTACTTCTACACCTGTAGGAAACTGGGATAATCAATATATGGGCACCATTACTTTACGCCAAGCACTTTACTTATCCCGTAATGTTCCAGCAGTCAAATTATTCAATGAAGTTGGTTCAGATAAAGTGGCTTCTTTCTTAAAAAATCTTGGGATCGAATACAGTACGATCCATCAATCGAATGCGATCTCTAGTAATACGGAAGAACAAGATGGGACAAAATACGGAGCTTCTTCCTTAAAAATGGCAGCAGCCTATGCGGCTTTCGCCAATGGAGGAACCTATTACAAACCTCAATATGTTAATAAAATCGTCTTCCAAGACGGTACAGAAGAAACTTATGAACCAGATGGAAAAACAGCCATGTCTCCAGAAACAGCTTATATGATCACAGATATTTTAAAAGATACAATCACTGAAGGTACTGGTACGAATGCGCAAATCGCTGGGTTATATCAAGCCGGTAAGACCGGAACATCAAATTATACAGATGACGAGTATGCGAAACTTGGTATTTCTTCTGGTGTATATCCAGATATCCTATTTGCGGGCTATACACCAAATTATTCGATTTCCGTGTGGACAGGTTACAACAAGAAAATGACACCTGTCACTTCAGAATCGTCACACGTGGCCTCTGATGTTTATCGCGAGCTTATGCAGTATGTTTCAGCTAACGTGACAAATACAGACTGGGAGATGCCAAGTGGCTTGATTCGTGTGGGCGGTGAACTGTACTATAAGGATCAATATACAGTGAGATCAAGCACAGTTGCGCCATCAACAACTATTCCTTCTTCCAGCTACGTCCAGACTCCTGGAAGTTCAACAACAGAGACGACGACTCAAACTAGCACTACTAGTCAAAGTGAATCAACCGCTGAGTCCTCAACAGAAAGCACGACAGCAGAGACAAGTGAACCAGAGTCATCAACGACGGTTCCTTCTTCTTCATCTGAAGAAAGCTCGACGCCGTCTTCATCTGCTCCTCCTGCTTCTTCCAGTGAGCCAGCAACTAGCGGAGCGGATGCTGCAAATGACCATACACCATCCAGTAGCACCTCAGCTTCTGGAAACAGATAGAAAAAAGAAACCACGTCTACAGGCGTGGTTTCTTTTTTAGCGTCTTTTCTTTTAGGCGCATCCGATTTTTCCCATCTTGACATATTGATAGCAAAGGACACACCTCACACTTAGGGTTTCTTGCTGTACAATGATATCTACCGAAAAAAATCAGTGTATGATGTGTCTTTACCCATAATTCTTGTGGCACTTTCCGCATCAGTGTTTCTTCTACTTCCATGACCGAGGCATCTAGTTTGCAGATCCTCAGTCGTTTTGAAACACGCTCAACATGGGTATCTACTGCGATTGCTGGTATCCCGAATGCATCTCCTAATACGACATTTGCCGTTTTTCTGCCCACGCCGGGAAGAGACATCAATTCTTCTCTTGTCGTTGGTACTTGTCCGTCGAAACGTTCAATCAGCTGCTGTGCACACGCTTTGATATTTTTTGCTTTGTTACGATACAAACCAATCGTTTTTATTTTGAGGATGATTTCATCGATTGAAGCATCTGCTAATGCATCAGGTGTTGGGAAGGAGGCAAACAAATCTGGCGTTGCTTTATTTACTGATACATCTGTCGCTTGGGCACTTAAGATCACTGCAATCAATAACTCAAATGGATTATTGTGTTTCAGTTCTCCGTGTGCTTCTGGGAACATTTCATACATCGTTTTTAGAGCTTCCATTGTCTTTTGTTTGCTTAACATATTCTGCTACTCCTCCAACCAATTTTTCAGCGAAACTTTTGGCAATTCTTCTTGTTGAGTTGGCTGCTCTACTTCTTTTTGAAGAAGTTGCTGTTTTCTTCGTTTTTGGTCTTCTTCTACTTGCTGTTTTGTACGTAGATTTTTTCTTTCCCACGATAGCAAAATACGGTCAACGTAATTAAAACTATAAGCCTGATTCAATACGGCTTCCCGCAGTGCTAGCTTCAAAATTTCCGGCTGATAATGGTCTTCTTCTAGCCATTGTCCAATCCGCTGGAACTCGATCGAAGAAAGCGGGCGTCCAAATTCTTGTTCAAATAATTGATACACTGACTGGATTTCTTTTTCTTGTGTTTTTTCTTCGTATTTTTTTTCTTGTGTTTTTAAATACTCACCTAATTGATCATAGATGGGGTAAAGATTATATCGATCTGCTTTTTTACCGTTGACAATCGTCGTTTCTATCTTGATAAATCCATTTGTTACGAGACGATCCAGTATTTTAAAAATCTGATCTTGTTTGATTCCCATATCCATAGCAATCATCTGCAAATCAGGGAAAGTATCTCCTTCAAGCTGTGCCATGTGCAACTGTAGAACAAATAAAAATTCTTCAGATTGTAGACCGATCCTATGATAATTTTTAAGTAAAAGATTAGATATGACTGTTTGTCCAGCGCTTAAGTAATTTTCTAAATTCAACATGATTTCTCCTCCGCTCAATCACAGTATACGTAAAAAAAACATGGGAAGCAAGAACAGGTTTCTTTTCTATTACTTCATTGATCGGTCAGATTTACAGTGTCGTCTACTTGATTTTTGTTTGTTCATGTTTTTGATGCGCATCTTCACTTTTCGGAATAAATAAATTAAGTAGATTTTGCTGCCCCTTAGAATGTTGACAAGGAAACAAAATTGCTATACACTATTTTTGTTTCCAAGTTAACATTATTTCATAAAGGAGTTTTTTTAATGTACAGTTTCACAAATAAACATTCTAAAGTTTTTGGATACGTCTCTGTCTTATTCACTGGATTAGGATTTACTATCGTCAGTCCTGTACTTCCGTTTTTAGCGCTGCCTTATTCCCACTCCGTACATCAGCAAGCTTTCTATATCACTTTGCTCATGTCTGTTTATGCTCTAGCTGCCTTCTTATCTGCCCCCATTCTCGGTAGCTTAAGTGATCATTTTGGGCGTCGCCCGATCCTTATTATCAGTTTATTAGGATCAAGTATCGGATATTTGATTTTTGGTTTAGGAAATTCGATATGGATGTTGTTCCTTGGTCGTATCATTGAAGGATTGACGGCAGGAGAAATCTCCACCTTATATGCTTACTTTGCCGACATTACGGAACCTAATGAAAGAACCAAAGTTTTTGGATGGATGGGTGCTTTAGTCGGTATAGGAACAACGCTTGGTCCTATTATAGGGGGCCTATTAACTGAGTTGGGGAATTTTGTTCCTATATTTATTGGAGCTCTCTTTACTTTCTTAAATGCCGTTTATGGCTACACATTTTTGCAAGAAAGCCTTCCAATAAAAAAACGTTCAGTAGATTTAAGTTTCTCCCATGTAAGACCTTTTCACCAATTACAACAATTATTCAAGATTTCATCCGTTATTCCTTTATTGACAGCAGGTTTTGCTGTTTGGTTAGCAGCTGGCTCTCTTCAATCTATCTTTTCTCAATTTTCGATTGACGCCTTTCAGTGGAAGGCTGGGTTGGTTGGTTTAAGCTTCTCTTTGATTGGAATCTTGGATATTGTCTCGCAATTGTTCATTATGCCTCGATTGCTCAAAAAATTTTCAGAACAGCAGATCACAAGAATAGGGATGTTCAGTGAAATCCTCGCCTATCTATTCATCACATTATCTGGAATTCTTCTACTGCCGATTTTGTTTTTATTTGGGATTATCTGTTATGGTTTCGGCGATTCTATTTTTACTCCTGTATTCAATGGACAACTATCCAATTCTGTCTCAGATAACCAGCAAGGTCTTGTAATGGGCGGTACCCAAAGTATACAATCTCTATCGCGCGTCATCGGCCCGCTAATCGCAGGGCAACTTTATGCTGCAGCACCATTTCTTCCGACGATATTCGGGTCTTTACTTATGATCTTTGCCTATTATTATTACAATATAAAACATTAGTTTCATTTGCTTCTTCGTATAAATTCTCTGTATCGACCGATAAAACGAAATACTGTGTCAAATTCTTCTTTTGACATATTTTCAAATACAGCAGCATCTCGCTGTACCCATTTTTGATGGAGCTGCTCATGTCTATTCCTTATTTTTTGTCCGATTGGCGTCAATTGAAAATAGATTTCTTTTTTATTCTCTTCGCTTTGATAAGTGTTTATGATCCCTCTGGCTATCAGTTTTTTTGTTAGCTTACTGATGGCTCCTCTAGTCATATAACTAGCATTCGCTAATTTTGTCACATTAGGATCAGGGATTTTCCCGATATGTTCAATCACTTCTAGTTCATTTAGCGTAAATCCTACAAATTCTTTTTCCATTTCTGGTTTATTACGATGAATAATCTCATTAGCTAAATCCAGATATTCTTCTATTAGCAGCTGTCTTTTATCCATTTCTACACCTTCTTTTTCTTTCATTATATTATTTTTTTGTTTCCTAAACAACAAAGCTAAAAGGATTTTATAGTAAAAATAAGAATGAAATCAAGAAAAAAGGGTGTTGACAAAAATGTCACAACCCTTTTTTCCGAATAAACGGTGTTTAAACATCATCTTCTGTTTCTAGTTCATACGGCTGTCCTTCATATGTGTACTCCGTATTCAATGTGCCGTCATTTTCATCTGAGTAGATGCGTCGACTGAAAGGAAAACGATGAGAAGCATTATCTTTCGCATCTTCTGCTGGCATCGTATAATATTCCTCTTGTGTTTCATTCAATTGAGAGAGCACTTGGTCCGCCAATTCATCTATATTGATCGTCGACTCCTTCGCAACATTTTTATAATCTTCTAAAAATGCATCTTGTTGGACAAAATATTCTTTATTCATCTTCTTTCTCACCTTTCTTTTCAAGTTCAAGTAAAACTGCTTGTTCTTTTATGTAACAGCTTTATCTTTGTTGCTTATTGTGACAAAAAATGCGAAGAAAGACAACTAATTGCACTTTTCACAAAAAGACAGAGGGTCGTGACAAAAAACGCGTCACAACCCTTTTTGCAAAATAAACGGTATTCAGTCAAAGCTAAACAGCTTTTTCATAACCGCTCTCGTCTGTCTTTCTTTATTGTGCTGTTTCGATTTCGCCTAGCGCTGCTTGTGCAAGTAGGTTCAAGTAATTCCAAGGACGGTCAAAATGTGGTTGGAAGAAGAAGTCTGAAAGAGCAAGATCTTCTACAGTCATTTTATTTTGAACAGCTAAAGACATAGTATTTGCTGATTGCGTAATGTCGTATTTAGACATGAACTGAGCACCAACGATACGATTTGTGCCTTTTTCATAAACTAACTCCATCATTACTTTTTCAGTAGTCGGCATGAACTCTGGACGATAATTGTCTTCAAATACCGTTGCTTGGACTTCTAGATCGTTCAATGTTGCGCTTTCTTTGGTCACTCCTGTCGAGCCAATCGTCCAGCCAAATAGATAAAGTCCTGAAGTTCCTTGAGTCCCACGATACGCCATTTTATGCTCTGTCAAGTTATTTCCTACAAGCAATCCTTGGCGCACGGCATTTGTTGCCAGAGGAATATAATTTTGTGTGCCACTTGGATTGTAGTTGACTACTGCTGAATCTCCAGCAGCAAAAATGTCTGGATCACTTGTTTGCATGTATTCATTTACTTTGATTGCCCCGTTTGGCAGTGTCTCTACTTTTCCTTCGATCAGTTTTGTATTTGGACGGAAGCCCACACATAAAATGACCATATCTGTATCAAATGTATCTGTTGGTGTAGCTACTTGTTTCACTTTTCCTTCTTCATCTGTGATGAATTCAGTAACATTTTCACCTAATGCAAGAGTGACACCGCGGTCTGTCAATTCTTTTTCTAAGATATCTGTGAATGGTTTATCTAGATATTTGTTCAAGATGCGATCTAACCCATCAATCAATGTTACTTGTTTTCCAGATTCGACAAAAGCTTCGACTAATTCAATACCGATATACCCACCACCAACGATTACTACACGTTTTGCTTCTTTTGCTTGTGCAATGATTTCATTTGCTTGGTTGTAGTTTTTGCATAGGAGTACATTTTTTGCATCAATTCCACTAATCGGTGGGATGATAGGCCATGAACCAGTTGTCATTACTAATTTATCATAAGAAACCGTTTCTGTTTCTCCTGTTTTCAGATCTTTTGCCGTCACTGTTTTGTTTTCTGTATCGACGTCTGTTACATCGTGTTCCATTTTAACTGTTGCTCCTAATGAAGATAATTCTTCAGGGTTTGAGTAGAACAAGCCTGCTGGGTCTTTTACTACTCCGCCGACATAAAGCGCGATACCGCAAGATAAGAAAGAAATATTGTCATTTCTTTCATATACTGTCACTTCTGCTTCTGGATGATTTTTTAAAATACTTTTTACAGCTGCAGTACCTGCATGAGTACAGCCAATTACTACTACTTTCATTTATGGTCCCTCCGATTAACATTTTGTCCTTCGACAAAATTACTATAACAGAAATAAAACGGATACAACAGTTTAATGCTTGTGAATTCACAAAGGTTTATTTGTAGTTTTACTCATTTACAATCATAGAAATCCATTGTTAGCAAGGTTATAATTGTGATAACATTCACTTTAACGTTTGTGTTTGTGAACAAAAGACAAAAAAATAAAAAAAGCTAGCGTTTTTTTACGCAGCCAGCTTTTTTAGGTGTAACACTTGTAGAAACTGTTTTTACATTTGTGCCTTTTTTGCTGATTCTTTACAGTCTGGACAAAGTCCATACAATTCCAGCCGATGTTCGTTAATCTCAAAATCAGTCAGCCTACTCGCAGCCATTTCTATATCTTCTAACCCTGGGTAATGAAAATCAACGATCTTACCGCAGTTTTCGCAAATCACATGATAGTGACGCTTTGAGCTGAAATCAAAACGGCTAGAAGCATCGCCGTACTTCATTTCTTGAACAAATCCAATCGAAGTAAACAGACGAAGATTGTTGTAAACGGTCGCAACACTCATGTTTGGGAAACGATGTTCAAGTGCTTTATAAATCTCATCAGCTGTTGGATGGGAATGATGTTCAATCAAATATTCTAAAACCGCGTACCGTTGAGGTGTGATTCGAATGTTCTCTTTTTTTAACTTTTCGATAACCTCTTCGACTAACTTATTTTCCATGTAAACACCCCACGTTGTTATTCTCGTCTTATCATACTATTTTTACATTTTAAAATCCACTTAACATGAAAAGAAAATTCAATTTTATTGTATTTTAATGAAAAAAAGACGTAAAACAGTCATGTTCACCATTCTACGTCTCTATTCAACTAACTCTTTTCTTATCATAGATTTTTGTGTTTTCTTTTCATCTGTAAAAGCCTTCCACATAAACCTATTTATAGAGAAACAAGTTTACTTACATTTCTTGGTAAAGGGCTGTAGATAAATAACGTTCACCATTGTCGGGAACGACTGCTAATACCTTTTTGCCTTTCCCTAGCTCTTTTGCGACTTTTAATGCAGCAGCAATTGCAGCGCCAGATGAGATACCAACTAAAATTCCTTCTTTTCGTCCGACTTCTCTAGCTGTTTCCATCGCTTCGTCTCCAGTCACGGAAAGGACTTTATCATATACAGAGGTATCCAGTGTTTTAGGAACAAATCCTGTACCGATTCCTTGGATTTTGTGAGGACCTGCTTCTTTTCCTTCTAAAATGGCAGATTCTGCCGGTTCTACCCCAACTAATTCGATCTTTGGATACACACGTTTTAATTCTCGGCCAGCGCCAGTGATTGTCCCGCCTGTCCCGATACCTGCGACAAAAGCGTCCAATCCATTTACTCCAAAGGCTTGATGAATCTCTGGACCAGTCGTTTTTTCATGTACAAGAGGATTTGCTTCATTTTCAAATTGTAATGGTAAAAAGTAGCCATTTTCTTTTGCCAAACGTTCTGCTTCTCTAATGGATCCAGAAATACCATCCACACCAGGCGTCAGAATCAACTCTGCGCCGTATCCTTTCATCAATAAACGTCTTTCGATACTCATCGTCTCAGGCATCACGATAATGACTTTATATCCTTTCGCGACTCCTACCATCGACAATCCGATTCCTGTATTTCCAGAAGTAGGTTCAATGATGGTATCTCCTGGTTTCAGTAATCCATCATGTTCCGCTTTTTCTATCATACTTAGAGCAATCCGGTCCTTTACACTTCCTCCTGGATTAAAAAACTCAAGTTTCACAAATACATCTGCTGAATCTTCTGGTACGACTTTATTTAATTTGACGATTGGCGTTTTACCAATCAATTCGGTGACTGAGTTATAGATAGCTGTCATCTTCAATTCCCCCTTGTCTTTGCTCTTTCCTACTTATCATAATACAATCTGTTCATTTCTGGCGAGTGATTCGTCTTTGACTAGCAAAAAAAGGCAAAGATATACCAGATATGGTAGTTTCTTTGCCTTTTTATCTAAATCAAACGTTTAGTTCTTGTCCGACTAATAAAGAATAACTGGACATGGACATGCCGTTTTTCGCCATTAGATCATCAACAGACATGCCAAATTTTTGTGCAATATCCCATAGCGTATCTCCTGATACAACTGTATATGTTTGACTACTATTTGTATCCGCACCTGTTGTCGAAGATGATGATGACGTTGAAGTCGTCGTAGTAGTTGTTGTTGTACTTGTGGTAGTTGTGGTCGCCGAACCAGTTGATGGTGTATCAAAACGGGTTAAATTATAAGTATTAATCAATGAGTTCAATTTGGTCCCATAATCTGGATCGGTAGCATAACGACCTGTCAAGTACGCTGTTGCATCATAAAAACTTGTTGTATTGCTTTTCCATACACCAGCATAATGATAATCGCCTGTTGAAAAACTGGTTGAACGAAGAACATTTGCATGGTCTTGGAAGGATTCCCAATAAGAAGAATATTTTCGGAATGGTTCATTCATCGTTACCCATTGTCCGTTTACATATTCTTTGGTTGCCATATAAACGACCTGTCCGTTATAGCTTCCTTTTACACCGAACAAATTATAATTGGGCGCACTAGCTAATCCGGAAGTACCATATGCACTTTCCAACAACGCTTGAGCGATCATGACTGAAGCATACAAGTCATTACTTGCAGCAACTTCTGATGCAGACCAGCCGATTTGATCGATAAACGCTTGAGGATCAGCGACTGTTTGAGATCCTTGTTCATCTGCATGAACACTTTGCGGTACCGCTGTAACCATCATCGGCCCAACTAAAAGACTCGTTCCAATTAAAGGAGCAATCGCTTTTTTATTGATCACCATGTTTCTTTTAGGTCTATGGTGTCGGGCACTGCGGGTCTTCAGCTCTTGCATTCAAATTCCTCCTCAAAATAAAAAAACTTAATAAAAAGTTCTCTTCTTAAAACAAACTTAATTAATTAAATTATACTTTTAATTCTCAAGAAACACAAACTAATCCGAAGAATTCTTTGTTTTGTCATTTAAATGTAATATAACAGAAAACGAAAAGTAACATTGATCCATTCTTTCCACCACATAAAAAACAGCTGCCTCCAACTTGCAGACAGCTGTCTTTATCATTCAAACAATGATTGGTGTCTATGATAATTGATTGTACGTATTCACAACATTTTCTACTGTAAATCCAAACTCTTCTAAAATTTTAGCACCAGGAGCAGATGCACCGAAATGATCGATGGTAATCGTTGTTCCTTCTGTCCCCACATAGCGTTCCCATCCGAATGATGCAGCAGCTTCGATCGCCACGCGTTTCTTCACTGCTTTAGGAAGTACGCTTTCTTTGTATTCAGAAGATTGTTTTTCAAACAGGTCGAAGCTTGGCATAGAGACAACAGAAACATCTTTCCCGTTTTCTGCCAATTCTTTTTGAGCTTTCACGGCTAAATCAACTTCAGAACCAGTTGCAATCAAAATACCTTCTGGTGTTTCTCCTTTAGCTGGAGAAAGAACGTACGCGCCTTTTTTGACCATTTCATCTGCTACTTCTTTTGTAGAAGGCAATACAGGAAGGTTTTGACGGCTCAATACAAGGATAGTAGGCGCATCAGTAGTCTCCATCGCCACTTTCCAAGCAGCACGTGTTTCATTTCCGTCTGCTGGACGAATCACTTGGACACCAGGCATGCAACGAACAGAAGCTAATTGTTCAATCGGTTCGTGTGTTGGTCCGTCTTCTCCGACAGCAACGGAGTCATGTGTCAAAACGTAAACAACAGGCGTATGTTGAATCGCTGCTAAACGAACAGCTGGTCTTAGGTAATCGACAAAGACAAAGAATGTTCCGCCATAGATACGAGTTCCGCCATGAAGTTGGATACCATTCATAGCCGAAGCCATCGCAAATTCGCGAACGCCAAACCAGATGTTACGTCCTTCATAATGTTCAGGAGTAAAATCTTTATCAGCAGCTACCATTGTATTATTGGAACCTGATAAATCTGCTGAACCGCCCCAGAAACTTGGTATAGCTTTCGATAATTCTTGGATAACTTCTTTACTTGAAACACGGCTTGCTTGACTGCTTCCTACTTCATAAGTCGGCAATTCTGCATCCCAGTTTTCTGGCAGTTTTCCATCAAAGGCATCTTCAAATTGTTGTGCTAATTCAGGATAAGCTTTTTTATAATTGGCAAACATTTCATTCCACGCATCTTCAGCTTTTTGTCCTTCTTCTATCATTGTTTGATGGAAGCGGGCAGCTACTTCTTCGGGAACAGTGAAGTCTGGATAATCCCATCCGTAAACTTCTTTAGCCATCTTGATACCATCTTCGCCAAGAGGAGCACCATGAACAGCCGATGTTCCTTCTTTAGGAGCACCGTAGCCGATGACTGTTTTTACTTCAATCAACGTTGGTTTATCTGTTTCAGCTTTTGCTTCTTCAATCGCTTTAGAGATTGCTTCTAAGTCATTTCCGTCTTTCACTAAGATATGTTGCCAGCCATATGCTTCATAACGAGCACCAACATTTTCTGTGAACGCTTTTGAAGTTGGACCATCTAATGAAATATCGTTTGAATCATATAAAACGATTAATTTACCTAACTTCATATGACCTGCCATCGAACTTGCTTCTTGAGAGACTCCTTCCATCAAGTCTCCATCCCCACAGATTGCATACGTATAGTGATCCATTACGTTGAAGTTTTCTTTGTTATAAGTTGCTGCAAGGTGTGCTTCAGCCATCGCCATACCAACAGCCATTGCAATCCCTTGGCCTAATGGGCCTGTAGTAGCTTCTACACCATCTGTATGATGGACTTCAGGATGTCCCGGTGTCTTAGAATCCCATTGACGGAATTGTTTCAAATCATCAATTGTCACTTGATAGCCAGCTAAATGAAGTAAACTATATAACATTGCTGACCCATGTCCTGCTGAAAGAATGAAACGGTCGCGATCAGCCCAATTTTTCGATGTCGTTGGATTTACTTTCAGGTGTTTTGTCCATAACGCATATGCCATAGGTGCTGCGCCCATCGGCAATCCAGGATGTCCTGAGTTTGCTTTTTGGACTGCTTCAATACTTAATGTACGAATTGTGTTAACGCCAAGTTGGTCAATTTTGTCAAACAAAATAACCCCTCCTATTAATTTAGGTTTTTTTTACCTTTATTTCTTACACTTTCATTCTATAAGATGTCACACGAAAAAGCAATCATTTTCAGTATTTTTTACTAAAAGTTGTCATTTCGGTTGTGTAAGCCTTTTTTCTTTTGGATTTCTTTTAATTTTTCCGGGGTCACGTCATTGCCCTCAGGATCGACGATTTTCATTCCTTCGATATGATGACGCATACCGGAACGAAAAGCTTCCAAATACTCTTTGCGTAAGTTGATTTGTTCTTGTTCTTCGGCTTTCGAGAGACCATTTTCCTTCTTTTTACGTGCAAGTTCATTGATCCGCTCTATTTTTTCAGGTGACAGCATGCTCAGCCCTCCTTTTACTCTCCTTCATATTATATAAAAACTGAAAAAAAAACAACTAGATAAACTAAATAAAATACGAACATTCGTTTGATTTAGCGCTTTTTATATGGTACTATTTATTTATCAAGTGAAAGAAGGTGTACCTTGTGGCCCGACAAACTGAATCAAGACAAATTGAAGTCTTACGTTATATCCATGAACAAGTAACCCAAAAAGGATACCCGCCAACTGTCCGTGAAATCGGGGAAGCTGTTCAGCTTTCTTCTACTTCTACTGTTCACGGTCATCTTGCACGGCTTGAAAAAAAAGGGTTTATCCAAAGAGATCCGACGAAACCTCGTGCAATCGAGTTGACAAAACAAGGTTTAGAAAAGATTGGGATTCGTCCAACAACTATTCCAGTACTTGGCGTAGTAACAGCTGGAGAACCAATTTTAGCAGTAGAAGATGCTTCGGACTTCTTTCCGATCCCTCCTAATCTTTCTTCTGAAGAAGGCAGTCTCTTTATGCTGACGATTCGTGGAGATAGTATGATCAATGCTGGAATTTTGGATGGCGACAACGTGATCGTTCGGAAGCAGGAAACTGCACAAAACGGTGATATCGTCATTGCAATGACTGCAGAGGATGAAGCGACTTGCAAACGATTCTATAAAGAAAAAAACTACTTCCGTCTTCAACCTGAAAACGACTTACTCGAACCAATCATTTTAGATCAAGTATCTATATTAGGACGAGTAGTAGGGCTCTATCGTAGTCATATCTATTAATTAGTACTAAAAAAGAAAATTGTTTAAAACCGAGTTTGAGACCATTGTCTCAAACTCTTTTTTCGCCCAAGTTCTTCTTCTTTCAAATTTTTATCACTTCCCTCTTTACAAACCGAACAAATATTCGTATACTAAATATACGAACAATTGTTCGCATAAATTAACGAGGTGAGAATTCATGAAATCAATGAGACGTCTTGGCTTAGTATTAACTGTTTTGTTTTTAGGTATTATTATTGGTAATTTCGGCATACGTCCAGCTTTACTTGTGTTTGTTCCGTTATTTACTTTGTGGTTCATGTTGTGGGATGAAAAGAAGTACCGTCAATCTGAGCGGCGCAGAATTCATGAAGATCATTTCTATCATGAACCCTACTACAGATCCAGGCAATCATAATGAGGATTGACTGCTAATTGTTTAAAAGACAAAAAGTTAAACTTTTACGAGGGTGTGACAAAAATCGGTCACATCCTTTTTTTCGAACCTTTACTGGACTTTGACTGGTTCCATTTATAAAAAAATAGCGACCCTCAAGCGTCAGAGTGCCTATCTGACTTTTGAGGGTCGCTTCAAAATCACTTCTTTATAAATTATAAATCATAAATCGCTTTTTCTGCTTAATATTCCATTAATGTAATAATGTCGTATCCTTTGATTTTGTCGCGTCCATGGAGATCCATCAATTCGATTAAAAATGCGCAGCCTACGACTACACCGCCTAATTGTTCGATCAGTTCGATTGTCGCTTTGATCGTTCCACCTGTAGCCAGCAAATCGTCACAAATCAGCACACGCTGACCTGGTTTAATGGCATCCTTATGCAATGTCAATGTATCTGTTCCATATTCTAATCCATAAGTCACTTCGATGGTTTCTCGAGGTAATTTTCCTTTTTTGCGGACTGGTGCAAAACCAACTCCTAACTCATAAGCAACAGGACATCCTACGATGAACCCACGTGCTTCTGGTCCAACTACCATATCAATTCGTTTTTCTTTTGCATAATTTACGATTTGCTTCGTAGCTTCCCGATAAGCGTCACCATCTGCCATCAGCGGGGAAATATCTCGGAACACAATTCCTTTTGACGGATAGTCGGGAATACTGGCAATATAATCTTTTAAATCCACTCTTTGTTTCCTCCTAGGTTGTTAACCATTTCTTTATGGTAGGAATATCGCTCAAAAGCAAAAATTCCTCAACTTTGATTTTATTTAGCCGCCGCTGGTATAATTTGCTCTCAGTCAAAGGATGACTTTCTGGGTTGGCGACTTTTTGTAAAACACCGTTCTCTATTGTAACAAATTTCAATTCAAAAAACACCTGTATCATAAAAATTAATAATTTTTCAGGGATACGCAAATATTGAGCTACTGCTTTTATTTTATGACGTATATCTATTCGTTCTTGAGAATGGATCAATTTAAACAATTTTGCGTACTGTTCTCTTGTGCCTACCCCATTCAAATAAGCCTCATCAGGTGAAATCCCCATCAGATAAACACGATTGAATGAATAAGACCGAAAGACTTCTTTCAGCTCTGCTAAATCATCTGGACAGTCCATAATAACCAGAGATTTCGGTTTTCTTTTTTCAATTACCGCCTGTATAGAATCCATTCCTTCGAAAACAATCGCCGTTTCTTGGATACTCTCCGGCACGAATTTCAACGTCGAAGAATCAAAAGCTAAATAAAGACTGTCTTCAGATGTTCGGCTCTGTTCACGGAAACGTTTTGCCCGCCAATCAAATACTTGCAGACCCCCTACTGCAAAATCAGATACCATCAATTGCGGTTTCTTACGTCCATTCCATTCATTGATTGAAAGCTTTCCTACTACATCTACTAGATTATTCAGCAGTTCTTCTTCTTGAGTTCCAAAACCAAAAGCGACCGCATCAAGCTGACTAGATTCATCGGAAAGGACAAATTTCAGATGCTGTTGGTTTGCTCCGATTCTTTTGACATTCGCTGCTTGGACTTGCCGAAATAAAAATTGAGGTAAAGGATTATCTGTACCAAATGGCGCTAATAATTTTAGTTCATCAATACGCTCTACTGTTACTTCATCCGGAAATAGCACTTCATCAATTCTTAATTCAGGTCCTCTTGTCAAATCGATTTGACGATCGACTATATATTGGTTCATCTTCTCCTGTAGTATTGTGACATTTTCACTTGGCATCGTTAACCCGACTGCTACATGATGTCCCCCGAAGTAAGTAAATAAATCCCGCATCTGGTCAAGCATTTCAAAAAGGTTCAAGGCTTCAACACTACGTCCAGATCCTTTAGCTGATCCGTCTTCTTTTAAAGTAAGAACAAGCGTTGGTTTACCAGTTTCGTTCATTATTTTTCCTGCAACAATACCCAAAACACCTTCATGCCATCCTCGGTTTACCAATAGATGGATATGATTCTCCTTATTGACCATTGCTAATGCTTCTTCTGTTATCTGCTCTACGATTGCTTTTCTTTCTTCATTGATTTCATTCAATTTTTTTGCTTGAATGGATGCCTCTTCTTCGTCAAACGTTGCAAGCAATGAAACGGCAGGTCGCGGGTCACCCATCCGACCAATGGCATTTAGTCTGGGCGCAATCGAAAAGCCGATCGTTGTTTCGTCTGCATCCCTCATTTTTACGCCACTTTCTTCAAACAGCGCCTGAAGTCCTATCCGTTCTGAATGATGGATGGCATCGATTCCTAATGAAACAAGGATTCGATTCTCATCAGTCAATGAAACTAAATCGGCGATCGTTCCTATTGCTACTAAATCCAAAAATTCTGCAGGTGGTTCTTCCAACAGTGCAGAAGCTACTTTGAATGCTACTCCGACTCCTGCCAGATCTGGAAATGGATATTGCCCCGCTGGATGACGAGGATGAACAATCGCATAGGCATCTGGTAATTTCTCAGGTAGTTCGTGATGGTCTGTAATGATCACGTCTACACCAGCTTGCTGAGCATATGCTACTGCCTCATGTCCTGCTACCCCGTTATCAACAGTGATGATCAACTGGACGCCTTTTTCGATCTTTTCTTGGTATACCGATCGATTTGGTCCATACCCGTGTTCAAATCGATTTGGCAAAAATACTTCTACTTCTGCACCAAGTAATTCCAGTGTTTCTTTCATTACCGTTGCACTGGTGATTCCGTCTGCATCATAATCACCGTAAACAAGGATTTTTTCTCCACTGATTACAGCTTCTTGTATTCGACTGATTGCTTTATCCATATCGTGCATCAGATACGGATCATGTAGTTCTTGTTCCTTTGGATGTAAAAATCGGTTGATATCCTCTTCCTCATGGTAACCTCTTTGCCACAGTAACTTACCGACAAATGGAGATAATTTCAGTTCACGGATCATTTGGAGAAAGGATTCAGAAGGCTCTGTCTCGCTTAACTTCCAATCAAAATTTGCTTGTCTCACTTTCTCACTCCTAACTTAGTTATTATAGCAAAGGAAATCAGCAAAAAAAAGCAGAAAGAAAGAATAAAAATAGATCAGATCCGCTAGACTGATGTTCAGCAGGACCCGATCTTTTATACGACCATTTATGAAATATCCCTATTAGTCAAAATAATTGAAGCTTTGTTTTGGCGCTTGCGTTTTTTGTTCTTCCGGTGCTTTCAATTGACTGATTTGTGCTGTTTTCGCTTGTAATTCCGCCTGATAAGCAGCTTCTAACTCCGCGCGTTCGTTTCTAAACTCGCGTTGCTGTTCTTCTTTTGCTTCTTCAATTTTCTTTTGCAGATCTGTTTGGTATTCTGATATTTCCTGAGTCAGCTGCTTGATTTGCTTTTTTTGCTGCCACAGTGTTGCCGAAGCAGTCAAGAATACAATCAGTGCACCAATCAGCGCAGAACCGATAATCACTAAGATCAACGGTGCAGAAAAGGAAGTGAAGCCAAAACTTACAGGGACATTTTTATTGTTCAATACAGCAAAAAGAACAATAATCAAAACTAAGATAAATCCAAGAATCACATTGCTTTGCTTTTTCAATTCCTCCACCTACTTTTTGTTAAAAATTCCGCTGGCTAAATAATCACCAATCGTTGGAAACAGCGTATAAAATTTTGATGCAACTTCTAAAATAAACGGTTGATTGATTTCTCGTTTTGGATGTCTCATATTGCGGACGATCATTTTTGCCAACTTAGTAGGTTCTAAAACGATTTGCCCGACTTTTTCCAAATAGCTTCCGCTTGGATCAGCCTTGTCAAAGAAATCTGTCTCGATTGGACCTGGATTTACTGTCGTAACAGCTACACCAAGTGGTTTCAATTCTAATCGCAAAGCGTTGGAGAAGCCAAGGACCGCAAATTTCGTGGCAGAATAAACCGTTGATTTTGCAGTTGCCATTTTCCCAGCCATTGAGGCGATATTAATAATATGTCCCTGTCTTCTTTCTGCCATATCGATCGCAAATTTTTGTGTCAAAACCATCATTCCTAAGATATTGACTTCAAACATATCGTATGCTTTTCCAAGATCGAATGTAAGGAAGTCCTCAAAAATACCAAAACCAGCATTGTTTACCAGAATATCGACACGTCCAACTTCTTCCATTACTTTTTCATATAGTTCATCCACACTATAAGGATCGCTGACATCTACTTTGAAAGCATAAGCCTCTTTGCCGCTCAAGCGTCTGCACTCGTCTCTGACACCTTCTACAAATGCCATTCTTCGTGCGCAACTTATAACGATTGCTCCTTGCTTTGCTGCTTCATAACAGATTTGAGCGCCTAGACCACCTGAACTACCTGTTACTAAAACAACTTTATCTTCTAAATTCATGCCTCATCCTCCTCACGAAATGGTATCTCAATGCTATCAAAATCTTTCATGATCGTCGTGTTTTCAAACACTTCTTTTGCTTCTTTTTCAAGCTCTAGAGCTGCTTTTCCTAAATATCTTGCACTGATATGAGTAAGCAACAGCCGTTTTGCCTGCGCTTCTTTTGCAACTTCAGCAGCTTGATGAGTCGTGGAATGGAAATAGTTATGCGCCATTCTTGCTTCATCTTTATTAAATGTGCTTTCATGTACCAGAATATCACTGTTTTCCGCAAGCACAACAGAATTATGTGTTTTTCTCGTGTCGCCTAAAATAGTCACGATCCGCCCTTTTTTATTTGGGCCTACGAAATCTTTTCCATTGATCGTCCGACCATCTTCTAGTTGGATCGTTTCCCCTTGCTTCAGCTTGCCGTACAGTGGTCCAGCCGGAATGCCTAATTCTTTCAGACGATCCACCTGCAATTCTCCTTTATGATCATGTTCAACCACACGATAACCGAAACTGTCGATTCCATGATTTAGTTTTTTTGCATAAACAGAAAATTGCTGATCAGTAAAAATCGGGTCTGTTTCATTTAACTCGATGAATTTCAGCGGATAACTTAACCGTGTTTGCGAAATGCCTAAAGAGACTTTTATGTATTCCTCTATCCCTTTTGGCCCGTAAATCTCTAATGGCGTATCCCCACCTTGAAATGAACGGCTGCTGATGAGTCCAGGAAGCCCGAAAATATGATCGCCGTGTAAATGTGTAATGAAAATTTTACCGATTTTTCTCGGACGGATAGTCGTTCGCAAAATCTGCATTTGCGTGCCTTCACCACAGTCGAATAACCAAACTTCATTACGTTCGTCTAAAAGTTTCAATGCTATACTTGTCACATTTCTATGTTTTGCAGGAACACCTGCGCCTGTTCCTAAAAATTGTAATTCCATAATCTACCTGACTTTCTTTAAGTTCCTCTTTAATTTTAGGGGAAAAAGATAGGATAATCAACCGTAAGTCGATAAAGGCTTCAAATAAAAACGATGTTCTTCTGTGATAACGTTTTCTTTAAACTCCATTGTAAAAACAGCAGCGAACCCTTTTGAGATTCTCTGCTGTTTTTATTAATTTGAAGATTCGGAACTCTCATTGTCATCGGAAGATTGCAGATGTTTGTCCTCCCAAGTCTTTTGGGCAGCTTCTTTCGCCTGCTTTTCGGCTTCTTTCGCATCGTGCACATCTTTTTCGACATCTTCATAATCCAAACGGGTAATTTCTCCGCCTAATTCCATCATCACTAATTGATTCAATGGACGATTGTCTTCTTCATCCGCAATCAAAATCAGTCCTGTAGCTCCTTCACCGATTTTATTTCCTACAAAGTCGAACACAGTCTGAGCATCTTTTATTTCTTTTGCATCTTGTGTCGCACCAATCATCCCTCCGGCAAACCATCCTAATAGAATCCCTAGCGGCCCACCTAATACGCCAACCAACATACCAATCAACCCACCAGTAGAAGATTTGTTATTACCAGTAAAGTCGATAAAATCTTCTATTTTGAATTGATGGGTTCCATTGGGATCATGGCTGACAACGGCCATCTGTTCTCCTTTGATCGAACGAACAGCATGGAGTTTTTTGATTTCTGAAAATGCCTGATATGCTTGGCTTTCTACTTGAAAATTTAAAATGATTACTCGCTTGCTCATTGAAAACGCCCCTTTCATACCTTCTTGTTATTTATTTTACCTTTAATTGTAAAATAAGAAAAGAAAAGCACTCTTTTCTACCTAATAAAAAAGGAGAATGGCCTCAGCCATACTCCCCTTAGATTTGAAACTATATTTTTTGGTATTTGTTTTTATTTGTTTGCCTATTCGACAAATTCAAATTCAAATTCACCGATACGGACGAGGTCGCCATCTTTCGCCCCACGTGCCCGAAGTGCCTCATCCACACCCATACCACGTAATTGACGAGCAAAACGCATTACCGTTTCATCATGATCGAAATTCGTCATTTGGAATAATTTTTCGATCTTCTCACCGGATAAGATCCACGTTGCATCTGAATCACGATCGATTTGGAACTCAGGACCTTCTGGATTGAATCCATAGTGTACAGTTTCTTCTTCCAGTTCTTCCTCGTACAATGGGAATTCTGGCGTTACTTCTAACAGGTCTGCTGTAGCATTCAATAACGCATCCAATCCTTGTCGAGTCACTCCAGAAATTGGAAATACCGGGATATCATCAGCGAATTCGTCTTCTTTTTCCTTGTTCAGCTGTTCTTTGAATTTCACTAAGTTTTCCTGTGCATCCGGCATATCCATTTTGTTTGCCACGATGATTTGCGGACGCTCTAACAAGCGTAAGTTGTAAGTAGATAATTCTTTGTTGATGGCAAGATAGTCTTCATAAGGATCTCGTCCTTCCATCCCACTCATATCGATCACATGTAAAATAACTCGCGTTCTTTCGATATGACGAAGGAATTGTGTACCTAGTCCAACACCTTGCGAAGCTCCTTCAATCAACCCTGGCAAGTCTGCTGCGGCAAAACTTCTGCCATCACTTGTAGTAACCATTCCCAAGTTAGGGACGAGTGTCGTGAAATGATAAGCGCCGATCTTTGGACGAGCAGATGAAATCACAGATAGCAAAGTCGATTTCCCAACAGATGGAAAGCCTACAAGCCCAACGTCTGCCAATACTTTCAATTCTAGTTCGATTTTTCGTTCTTGTCCTGGTTCCCCGTTTTCAGCAATTTCCGGTGCAGGGTTCCGAGGAGAGGCAAACCGGATATTTCCTCGTCCGCCACGTCCCCCTTTCGCCACAACTAGTGTTTGACCATTTTCAATCAAGTCTCCTAAAAGAGCACCAGTCTCTGCATCTCGGACAGTGGTTCCTTGCGGTACTTTCACATAGGTATCTTCTGAACCACGGCCGTGCATCCCTTTACTCATTCCATTTTCACCTGGCTGCGCTTTGAAATGGCGATTAAAACGAAAGTCCATCAATGTACGCAAACCTTCATCGACGACCAAGATGACATCACCGCCACGACCACCGTCTCCACCAGCCGGTCCGCCGTCAGGAACGTATTTTTCGCGACGAAATGCAACCATTCCGTCTCCGCCCTTGCCAGCTTTCACATCGATCGTTACTTGATCTAAAAACATGGACATAATTAAGTCCTCCTATTATTCAATTTATTTATTTGACTGCCTGAATTTCCACAATAAACAAAAGTCTTCCTTATTTTATCGGTGAAATCTGTTTTTGTCTATCATTTCAGCAAAAAGATTGATTGCCTTCTTCTTTTTTTATTATTTGGTAAGGTTTCCAACCATTTTTCTGCTATCGAGTATAATTTTTTGACAAAATATGCTTTGCGTAGCAGAATAACAGTGTATTAATTGTATTAATTGAGGATGCCGTTTCATAGCACCCCTAATAAAGGAGGAACTTTTGATATGACAGTAAAAGTAGGTATTAACGGATTTGGGCGTATCGGCCGTCTGGCTTTCCGCCGCATCAAAGAAGTATCAGATGATATTGAAGTAGTAGCAATCAACGACTTAACAAGTCCAACTATGTTGGCACAATTATTGCAATTTGACTCTACTCACGGTACTTATCCTGGCACAGTTACTGCAACAGAAGACTCAATCGTAGTGGATGGCGAAGCAACGCGTGTTTATGCAGAACCCGACGCAAGCAAAATCCCTTGGGTAAAAGAAAACGGTGTAGATATCGTACTAGAATGTACTGGTTTTTATACATCTGAAGAAAAAGCGAAAGCGCATTTAGATGCTGGTGTCAAACGAGTAGTTATTTCTGCCCCAGCTGGTGCAATGAAAACCATCGTCTATAACGTCAATGATGATACATTAGATGAAAACGACCGAATCATCTCAGCAGGTTCATGTACAACAAACTGTTTAGCACCTATGGCTTATTTCTTGAATAATGAATTTGGGATCGAAGTTGGTACAATGACAACAGTCCATGCCTACACTTCAACCCAAATGCTGTTAGACGGACCAGTAAGAGGCGGTAATTTACGCGCTGCTCGTTCAGCTGCTGACAACACTATTCCACATTCTACTGGTGCTGCAAAAGCAATCGGCTTAGTTATCCCTGAGTTACAAGGAAAATTACAAGGACATGCGCAACGTGTTCCAGTCGTTGATGGTTCATTAACTGAATTAGTTTCAGTATTGAAAACCAAAGTAACTGCTGATCAAGTAAATGAAGCAATCAAAAAACACACAGTTGACAATCCTTCATTTGGGTATGATGACCGTCAAATCGTTTCTAGCGATGTCATTGGCACAACTCAAGGTTCGATCTTTGATCCAACCCAAACAGAAGTAACAACTGCTGGCGATTTCCAACTTGTCAAAACTGTTGCATGGTATGACAATGAGTACGGATTCACTTGCCAAATGATTCGCTTACTAGAAAAATTCGCTAACTTGTAATTTAATAAATCAAACAATAAAACAAGCCTTTGACTGGGTCCAGTCAAAGGCTTGTTTCTTTTTATCCTCTTGCATTTAAACTAGTTCAATGAACATATTGGCTTAAAAATTGTCGGACTACTTGCTGATACTTTTCAGGATCTGTCTTGTATGCTTCCGCATGCTCGGCTCCTTTTACAACATACTTTTCTTTTGGCCCCTTCGTTGCACGATAAACCTTATCCAACATTTCAAATGGTACAAATGTGTCTGCGTCTCCATGTATAAATAGCATTGGACGCTGGTTTTTCTTCAATTGATCCACTGCACTTGCCTCACCGAAAAAGTAGCCGGCACGGACTTTTGTCACTAGACTCGTTACTTGCATAAGCGGAAATGCTGGAAGACTAAACATATCGTCTAGCTGATACGCAAGCTCATCATGGACAGAAGAATAACCGCAATCTTCAATAATTGCTTTTACGTTATTTGGTAATTTTTCTCCGCTAGTCATCATGACAGTTGCTGCCCCCATGCTGACACCATATAGAACGATTTCTTGCGAGTTTCCATTTTCTTCTAACACTTTGTTGATCCACTGCACATAGTCTTTGCGCTCTGGCCATCCAAATCCAATATAATCCCCTTCGCTTTTTCCATGCCCTCTTGCATCTGGAACAAGGACATTGTAGCCCATATCATGGAACATCTTTGCATAATTGGTCATCGTTTCAGCATCTCCCATGTAGCCATGAGCAACCAGAGCTGTTTTGTCACTTTTCGTTTCAGCAGGAAGATAAATCGCTGATAATTTCAGACCGTCTTTTGAAGTAATCGTCCAATTGCTTCGGTTCTCTTTTGAACTAAACCACTTATGTGCATCCGTTTCTTTGGATGTCTGTGTTGTACCTGGCGTATCTTCATCTAAAAAGTCTTTCTCAGACGGTACGACAGCATAATTATAAAAATAATTCCCTGCAAACAATAGCGCAACGATTAGAACTAGGGCAATGCCTAAAAGGATTTTCATCCAAAGTTTCATAAATTATCCATCTCATTTCTCTTTTTTCATCTAACCTTGAATTAGTATAATCAAAGAATCTCTACTATGCAATGTTCATTTTTATAACCTATAAAAAAACAAAATAAAAAAGCAGAAATAACTGGCTATTTCTAGCGGATTATTTCTGCAGCAACTCATTATCTATTTTTTATTTTCAGTTAATTTAAAGCTTGACCAAGGTTTCAAAAAGTCAAGGAGGAACAATTCGTCATCAGAAATTCTTCCTACAACATTGACCCGTCCGTCATTTTTCATATCCTTCAAGGCGATTTGTGTTTCTCCTTTATATTGACCATACCCTTCATTATCAATCAGCACATCACCATGATGCATATCTCGCGTATTGTGAGGTGGAAAATCTTTCTCTTTATAATATACACGAGTCATCGTCGAACGAAGGATATACTCTGAGCGATCTCCTCGATAACTGTGGAGGTTGTCAAACAAGCAGATTCGTTCGTTTTCTGTAATCCCTTCTTCCGTATCTACTTTCAATGTTGGATAATCTGCATTAAAAGCTTCTGCCATTTCTTTCAATTCTTCTTCGCTTGCATACGCATTTCCAATAGAAATATCATCAATCAGCCCTGTAAGGATCAAATGCTTCACTTGTGTAGCAATCTCAAGGTCTCGGTGGTCTTCTAATGTGCACAAGCCATCTTGTGTAGGCCAAGGGCCAAACTCAGCGGATTGCGAATTGACGAACGCCATCGTATTCAAATTATATTTTCTAAATTTTTCTGAACAAAAAACAAAATGGTCGTAGCCTAAACCAGAATATCGATGAGGATAAAAATTATGAGAACCTAATAAATTATCCGTGTTTGGCGAATAACTCATAATGTTGTCAACATAATTCGTGCCCGAACTCATATTGATCTCGATTTTGATACCGAAAGGATTACGCGTCATTTTTGCTTCTTCTGCTCCGGTGAACCCGATATCCAAGCGAACTCCATAGGCACCCATCTTATGGAAAAAGGATAAGTCATCGTAAGAAATCTCCAACTGTTCAAATAACGCTGGATTGATATCTACCATTACTTCCATGCCTAGGCTATTCGCATAATCAACTACTTCTTTAAATTCTGAAAGAACTTTTTCTTTGTCGTCGTTGATTTGCAGTAAACTGGTAAAAACCCGTTTATACCCATACTTATGAGCTAAATCCAAGTACGCTTTGTCCTTTTCAAATGTTGATCGTTCTGGATAAATCGAGATTCCTAATTTTCCCATATTGCCATTTCCTCCTGCATCTTTTCGTTTTTGTATCCACTTACATTATAGCAAAGACAAGATAAATGGTCTACACCTTTTCTTTTTCTTTTAAAATAAATGATAAATTCCAATAATTTAAGTAGGTATTTCTCCTCTATTTTGTTATCATTAAAGATAACAAAATAGTAAATTGGAAAGGAATAGTTATGAAGAAAAATAAAGTTATTTTAAGTATTAGTTTAGCTGCAGCATTATTGTTTGCTGCTGGTTGTTCCGCAAACAGTACGACTTCTCCTAGTTCATCCGCTGAAAGTTCAAAGAGTACATCCACTGCGGAAAGTACAACTGCCAGTAGTGTCGATTTGAATGCATTGGAATTGCCACAATTGACGAAAGATGTAGCTGAAAATGAAGATTTGGTCGAAATGGTGACAAATAAAGGCACAATCAAAATCAAATTATTCCCTGAATATGCACCTAAAGCAGTTGAAAACTTTATGACACACGCAAAAGATGGTTACTATAATGGTCTGACTTTTCACCGCGTCATCAAAGATTTCATGATCCAAGGCGGTGATCCTAAAGGCGATGGCACTGGAGGCGAAAGCATTTGGGGAGAAGGATTTGAGACAGAGATCAACAACCACCTTTACAATATAAGAGGTGCGTTATCTATGGCTCGCTCACAAGATCCTAACAGTAACGGCAGCCAGTTCTTTATCGTTCAAAATTCAGATGACATGCATGATGGTCTTTTAAAAGATGATTACCCTCAAGCGATTATCGATGCTTATAAAAACGGCGGTTATCCTTCCCTTGATGGTCAGTACACTGTCTTCGGTCAAGTGATTGAAGGAATGGATGTCGTGGATGCTATTGCAAATGTCGAAACAGATAGTTCAGACAAACCAAAAGAAGAAGTAAAAATTGATAAAATCAATATACTGCAAGAAGCAAAATAAACAGAACATAAAAATAACGTCTGAATCTAGCAAATATGACAAAATGTGCTAGATTCAGACGTCTTCTTTTTACATAAAAAAGCAAGTAAGCATCCTTCTATTTTTCTATAACAACTTTTTTATGATCAAGCATTTTGGTTGACGATGAACGTGAACTCACACTCACAGACTTTTTTATCATCTACATATGCTGCAGATAACGCTGTACCGACTGACCCCTTCATTTTGGTGATTTCAAAATGACATTTCAGTACATCTCCTGGAACAACTTTTTGACGGAATTTGGCCTTATTGATCCCACCGATATAAGCTCGTTTTCCTAGGAACTCTTCTGATTTTAGGATAAGGATCGAACCTGCTTGTGCCAGTGTTTCTAGAATCAACGCACCCGGCATCACTGGATTGTCAGGAAAGTGACCTTGAAAAAAATCTTCATTGATCGTTACATTTTTTGTCGCAACGATCTTTTTTCCTGGTTCTAATGTATCTACATAATCAATATAACAAATAGGATAACGATTAGGGATCAAGTCCATTACTTCAGTAGCAGATAATACATAAGACATAATTAAACTCCTTCTTTCAGGCAATTGCCATTTTCATTACTTTGACTATCAAAGTATCATATTCCTAAATATTTAGCAATCTTTTTTTAATTTAAGAAAAAATAGTTTGACAATCAAAACATTTTGACTAATAATTAAGAAATCAAGAAGTTATTTTAGCTATTATTCTCTATTTTTTACGACTATCAAATTTTTATCAGAAACAAAGGAGAGTCATTATGTCATTTCTAGAAGGAAAAAAAATCGTCATCATGGGCGTCGCTAACAAAAAAAGCATTGCTTGGGGGTGCGCTGAAGCAATGTTGAAACAAGGGGCAGAGATTATCTATACTTACCAAAATGAACGAATGAAAAAATCATTAGTCAAATTGGTCGGCGAAGAAGCATTCACTGTAGAATGTGATGTTTCTAGCGACGAAAGCATCGAAAAAGCAATGAATGCCATCGGTGAATATGCTGGAGAGATCCACGGCCTTGTCCATGCAGTTGCTTACGCCAACAAAGAAGAATTGTCCGGAAATGTGTCTGATATTTCCAGAGACGGCTATCAATTAGCTCAAGATATCAGTAGCTACTCTTTGATTGCTGTATCAAAATACGCACAACCGTTTCTTGCACCAAATAGCGGAATCGTTAGCATGACTTATCTAGGTTCAGAGCGCGCAATCCCGAATTATAACATGATGGGTATCGCGAAAGCTTCTCTTGAAGCAGCTATCCGTTATTTGGCAGCTGAGTTTTCACCTAAAGGCATCCGAGTCAATGGTATTTCAGCTGGAGCAATCAAAACATTAGCTGTCACAGGGGTTAAGGACTATCAAAAACTGATTCAGTTATCTGAATCTCGTACGCCTGATCAGCAAGGTGTAACGATCGAAGAAGTCGGTAATGCTTGTGCTTTCTTGATCAGTCCTCTTTCCAGCGGAATCATCGGTGATATTATCTACGTTGACAAAGGTGTCCATCTTTCATAATCCTTTTGTCGCATTCTTTAGAGTAAAACATATAAAAATCAGGAAAAAACTTTTTAAAGTCTCTTCCTGATTTTTTCTTTTTTTACGTTTTTCTCAACTTATTACTTTGAAATTACTCCACGACTTCAATCCAGCCTTCTGGTGCTTCTATGTCCCCGAATTGAATACCTGTCAATTCATCATACAACCGCTTTGTTACTGGTCCTACTTCCGTTTCGCTATAAAATACATGCAGATTGTTATTATGGTAGATCCCACCGATCGGAGAAATAACAGCCGCTGTACCACATGCACCAGCTTCTGCAAATTGATCTAGATCATCAATGAAAATATCTCCTTCTATTGCTTGAAGTCCTAGTCGCTCTTCGGCTAATTGCAGCAAAGAGTATTTCGTGATACTTGGTAAGATAGATGGCGATTGTGGAGTGATGAATTTTCCGTCTTTCGTAATCCCAAAGAAATTTGCTGCCCCTACTTCTTCGATTTTCGTGTGTGTGGCTGGATCAAGATAAACACAATCTGAGTAATCCAGTTCTTTTGCTTCTGTTCCTGGAAGTAAACTCGCTGCGTAATTTCCGCCGACTTTTGCTGCGCCTGTTCCCTTAGGAGCAGCACGATCGTAATCAGATACAATAAAGTTCGTTGGTTTTAGCCCACCTTTGAAATACGCTCCTACTGGCGTACAGAAGACGACAAATAAGTATTCTGGAGCAGGATGGACACCAATGTTTTCACCGACCCCAATCAGTAAAGGACGCAAGTATAATGTAGCGCCTGTTCCATACGGAGGCACGAAAGCTTCATTTGCTTTTACCACTTGCTTAACAGCATCCACGAACATTTTTTCAGGGACCATCGGCATCAGCAAGCGTCTAGCACTTTGATTCATCCGTCGACTATTTTGATCAGGTCGAAAGAGATTGACCTTGCCGTCTTTTCGACGATAAGCTTTTAGACCTTCAAAACATTGCTGACCATAATGAAGCGCTGGAGATCCTTCATGAATCGTCAGGTAATTATCTTCTGTCAATTCCCCTTCTTCCCATTGTCCGTCTTTCCATTTGGCAATGAAACGCCAAGGAGTTTTGATATAAGAAAATCCTAAATTATTCCAATCGATTTGCATATACTTACCACCTTCGTTATTTTCCCCACATTTTATCATTATCCATATTATTTGTCATTTTATTTTCAGCTTTTTTCTTTCATTATAGTTATTTTTGCTATTTCCTTTTTTGAAAACTTCTTGGTACAATACAGAAAGAATCAAATTTTAGAAAAGAGGATTTTATGTTTTCATTATTAGCAACTGCCGGTACGACAGACTCTTCTGGAGAGACATTGACAGATCAAGCTGTCAGCAAAGTAAATGCGTTTCAGCGGTTTTGGGACGGGATTGATTGGGACGCCATTTTGGCTGCCTTTATCCAAAAAAGTTTATATCTGGTTTTTTTGATCATCCTTTTTTGGATTCTTCACCGTGTGGGAAAATATCTGATTGATAAGTCTTTTAATCAGTATTCTAAAAAAGCCATTCTAAACGAGAGCCGCTTAAAGACTTTACATAGTCTTTTAAATACTATTTTTCATTATACCCTTGGTTTCTTCTTTATCTATGCAATTTTATCTGCTATCGGTGTGCCGATCGGATCACTTTTGGCTGGTGCCGGAATTGCAGGTGTGGCAATCGGTCTTGGTGCCCAAGGGTTCATGAGTGATGTTATTACCGGATTTTTTATTATCATGGAACAACAGATGGATGTTGGGGACTACATCAAGCTAGCAAACTTAACGATTGAAGGAACCGTCGTATCTGTTGGTATCCGTACCCTTCAGCTGAAAGCAACGGATGGTACTGTCCATTTCATCCCGAATCGAAACATCACCACGATCAGCAATCTCTCTCGTGCAAATATGCAAGTACTTTTAGATATCCGGATCGTTCCTGAAGAAGGATATGACAAAATCTATGAGATCATTGATCGAGTAAATCATACATTAGCTGAAAAATACCAAGAAGAGCTTCAAACTGAACCTTCCATCTTTGGTTTAGTGGATCTTGGTAATAGTAATTTTGCTATTCGTACGGTCTGCTACGCATTGAACGGAAAACAATATGCCTTAAAAGAAGAGTTCTTGAGCTCTTATGTCAAAGAATTGACAGCTTCTGGGTTCACGATTCCGAACAGTCCAATTGCTGTCGGAAAATAATTTGGTCAAACGATGCAACGAATCTCACTAAAAAGAGCGTGGGACAAAAGTAAAGAACACTTTTGTCCCACGCTCTAAACACGTATAAACGACGGAAGCAGAAGCAACTCCTTCGGAAATAAGCTGAAATTCACAAAAATTTGAAAAGCAATTTTCGTGAATTCCTTCTTATTTCTTGGAGTTAAACGCTTCTGTCCCAGCCTCTTTTTCAAGATAAAGTCAAAACTGGTACGCTTTTGTTTCTACTTATTTTTTGATTATCTTTCAGTTTCTCGTTCTTTAGCTCACGATATCGATTTGTTCTTTTAATTCTTCGATTTTCGGAGACAATATATTGCGACGTTCTAATTCATGCACCATGAAGTTTACGGCTTTAAGCAGCTCTTTCCTTGTGATGATTCCTTTGAAAACCCGTTCTTCTGTGACAACCGGTAAAAAAGGCGAATCAACTAACAAATGGAGTACTTCTTCTAGTTCCCAATTTTCATCAATCGTCGGAACATCCGTTTCTGTTACATCAGCAACTGTTAGTCCTTCTAACGGATCCATGCTGATTGTTTGCAAGTCAATCATTTTATTGACCACATCTGATAAACTTACTAATCCTACAAAGTGATCATCTTTTCCTAATACAGGAATTTTGGAATAACCGACCTTCGATAAGACAAGTAAACCATGGGATAATGGATGATGATACATAACATTTGCCACATTTTCTGCAGGAATCAAAAACGTTTCCTGATTTTCCAGCAGCATTTCTCTTACTATAGGTCCAATCATCTGATGGCCTCCATTTCTATTTCATTCAACACTACTATTTTACCGAAACCGGATGCAAAATTCATAAAATAAAGCTTATTTTTATTAAAAATTAGAGTTTTTTTATTCAGCACTCTCTTGAAAAAGAAAAGGCCAACTCTTCAACTGCCTGATGGGCACGGTTATAGTATTGAACAGAAATTTGGTCATCTAAACTTTCAATAAGAGCATATGATGGGATTTGGATCGGGCCTCTAGGCTGAGAAATGCTACCAGGATTTAAAAACAGGATTTTCTGATCCATCTCACAGCCTATTTGATGGGTATGACCAAAAAACACCATATCGGCATTTGCAGCTCGAGCTTCGATTGCTAACTGTGTCAAACCAAATCGGACATTCGATAAATGACCATGAGTCATGAATACTGTATCCTGACCAGTTTGGATTACTTTTTTCTGTTCGAATCCTGGTCCATAATCACAATTACCTTGAACCACTTGGAATGTATCCCATAATGGGTCAGAAGCTTCTAATTCCGAATCGCCACAATGGAAAGAGATATCCACTTCAGAACGATAGCGATTTACTAAGTCAACGAGGATATCTCTGTCTCCATGATTATCACTTACTACTAAATACCGCATCTATCTCTCTCCTTCCAGCCATTGTTTCCATTCAGCACTCAATTTTTTCATTGCTTGAGCCCGATGACTGATCTTGTTTTTTTCTTCGCTCGATAATTCTGCTGCTGTTTGTTTCTTACCTTCTGGGATAAATAAAGGATCATACCCAAAGCCATTTTCGCCAGATGGTATACGGGCTACTCGACCGGGCCATTCCGCTTCTACTACAAGGCTGTCTTTTTTGGGTGCCGCGAATACTAATGTACAATGGAATTGTGCTGTTCTTTTTTCATCCGGTACATCTGTCAATTCATATAATAATTTGGCGTTATTCCCCGCATCACTTTTTTGTTCCCCTGCAAAACGTGCAGAATAGATTCCTGGCATACCGCCTAACGCATCCACTTTCAAACCTGAATCATCTGCTAAGACTGGTTGATCAAGCAATTGTGCAATCGTTTCTGCTTTTAATCGGGCATTTTCTTCAAATGTGCTGCCAGTTTCTTCCACATCTGGCAATTCAGGATAGTCAAGTAATGTTTTTACATGATATCCCGCTTCTTTGAACATATTTCGAAACTCTTCTGCTTTTCCTGGATTTCTTGTCGCAATGATGATTGTTTTTGTTTCTTCTATCCGCTCATCATTTTGAGCAAATTCTGTTAGCAAAGCATGTTTTTGCTCTTTGATCAAATCTTCAATCGCGTTTTTTCCAAAAAAGAGCATTTCATTCAACTGTTCTCCATCAAACGTTGCTTCTTCTCCAGTTCCTTGAATCTCCACGAACTTTCCTGATTCTGTCATCACGAGATTCATATCTACAAGTGCTGCGGAATCTTCTTGGTAGTCCAAATCTGTCACGCAAGTCCCATCCGGTAAGATCCCTACGCTAACTGCAGCAAGATGCTCTTTGATTGGATCTTCTGACAATTCCTTTTCTCTTAAAAGCTTTTCAATTGCTAGTTTCAACGCGACGAATGCCCCAGTGATGCTAGCTGTTCTAGTTCCGCCATCTGCTTGGATCACGTCGCAGTCTATGATGATACTACGCTCTCCCAGCTTTTCCAAGTCTATTACTGCACGCAAGGAGCGACCAATAAGACGCTGGATTTCCATTGTTCTACCAGAAAGTTTTCCTTTGCTGCTTTCTCTACGATTTCTCGTACTCGTTGCTCGAGGTAGCATACTGTATTCAGCTGTTACCCACCCTGTTCCTGTTTCTCTCAAAAAGGGAGGTACAGAATCCTCTACTGTTGCAGAACAAATAACTGTTGTATCACCAAAACGGATCACAACCGATCCCTCTGGATATTTGAAAACATTTGTTTGAAGCTCCAGTTTACGAAGCTCTTGGGCTTTTCTCCCGTCATGACGCATCCTTATTTTCCTCCCAATTCAATATGATCTACATTTAGGTGTCCGATTCCAAGCCAGTCTTCAGCTATTTCTTGGAAAAGTTTAGCAGATCCTGTTGTATAAAACTGACATAATGTCCGTCCATTTTGCGGTGAATTGCTCAAATTGAAATAATCGAGTAGCATAGATACTTCACCTACTGTTTCTGCTCCAGAATCGATCAGTTGAACATTTTCCCCCACTACATTTTGAATGATGGGGCGTAATAACGGATAATGGGTGCATCCCAAAATCAATGTATCGATTTTTTTAGTCGTTAACGGAGCTAATGTTTCTGCCACGATTTTTTTTGCCACAGATGAATGGTATTCATTACTTTCGACAACTGAAACAAATTTTGGACAAGCAAGACTTGTCACAGTCAATTCTGGCACTTTCTCTTTCAATGCTTTTTCATAAGCTTGACTTTTTACCGTACCAATCGTACCGATAATGCCAACTTGTTTATTTTGTGTTTTTTTTACTGCCGCTCTTGTACCGGGAAGGATCACACCGATGACTGGAATAGAAAGAGCAGCTTTGATTTCTTCTAAAGCAACCGCAGTTGCGGTATTGCAGGCAATCACTAGCATCTTGATTCCTTGCTCCACCAGATAATCCGTCATTTCCCAAGTATACTGGATTACCTGTTCCGCAGGTCTAGGACCATACGGGCAGCGTGCTGTGTCTCCTACAAATAAAATATTTTCATTCGGTAATTGTTTCAGGGCTTCTTTCACTACAGTCAAGCCGCCGACACCTGAATCAATAAATCCGATAGGGCGATTATCTGTCAATCGTATCATCCTTTTTTTCAATAAATTCTATCTTCCCTATTGTGTACTTTTTAGCGTGAATTTTCAAGTGCTCTCACTTGCTTAAAACAATCAAAATCTCTTTTTTTCGAATGGAAAGAGGAAAAGCGGTTGTGACTTTAGTTTGCCACAACCGCTAAAAGAATCATCTATTAATAACTGTACCGTCTCTTTTCCAAGTAACCGGAAAGCAGCGAAAGCGCGTAACACACCACGAAGTACATAAGTGTCATGATGATGAACATCGGAAGCACATAATTGGTATTCTGTCCATAAATAATACGTGCCTGATGAGAAAGTTCAGGTAAAGAAATGATTACTGCTAATGAAGTATCTTTGATCAGTGAAATCAATTGGCTCACAATTGCCGGGATCATTGATTTGAATGCTTGCGGCAAGACGATCGTCCGCATTGTTTCTACATAAGTCAGTCCTGTTGACAATCCTGCCTCCATCTGCCCTTTCGGAACAGCATTAAGTCCAGCTCGGAAAATTTCCGACAGCATAGCTGATTCAAAGATCGTCAATGCTGCAACAGCAGACCAGAAGATGTTCATCTGGATGCCAATCTGAGGCAAAGCAAAATAAGTGAAGAAAATGATCAATAATAATGGAAGATTTCGTATGATATCGATCATAATACCAAGGATTTTGGACAAGAAAGGGATATTCGCAAAACGAATCACACCTGTCAGACCACCAATCAAGAAACTGAAAATGATCGAAAACAATGAAACTTCAACAGTAACCTTTAATCCTTCCAATAAAAAACGGACATTCATCCATGAAAAAGCACCGCTAAAATCCATGTATTTCCCCTCCTTCTATGAACGAACCGCCCATTTTTTCTCAAGATAAACCATTAAGTAAGATAACGGCAGCGTGATAACTAAGTAAAATAACCCAACGATGATATACGTATCGAAGGTATTGAATGTTTCACTGGCAATCAAGTCTCCTTGATACATCAAATCCAAACCAGCTACGATTGCTAAAATAGACGAGTTTTTTACAAGATTGATAAATTGGTTGCCTAATGGCGGAATAACGATTTTGAATGCTTGGGGCAAAACAATATAACGCATAATTTCTGAATAGGTAAATCCAGAAGACAATCCTGCTTCTGTTTGGCCTTTTGGTACGGTTTGAATCCCTGAACGTACTGTTTCAGCAATAAAAGCGGATGTATAGATAGTCAAGCCAATCGTCCCTGCTTGGAATCCGTCTAGATTAAACCAATAAATCGGTACGACAACATAAAAAAACATCACGATAATCAATAATGGAATGTTTCTAAAAAATTCTACATATGCCTTTGCTAAGGCACTTACTACTTTATTCTTTGATAATTGGAAGATTGCCATCAACGTTCCGATAATCAAACTAAACACAAGTGCTAAGACACTCGAAAACAATGTGATCTTGAACCCGTCGACAAAGATTGGTCCATAAGTCTGTATCAATTCGCTCATTGCCTCTCCCCCTTACTCTACTTTTCCTTCAGTTTCGTTTGGAAACCATTTTTGATAGATTTTATCGTATGTGCCATCTGCATGCATTTCCTCTAGCGCTTGGTTAACAGCTTTCAAGAAGTTTTCTTGTCCTTTGTTGATCGCAATTCCATAAGGTTCATTAGTAAACGTTCCGCCGACTAATTCGTACTCTGGATTTTCATCTGCAATCCCTAACAAGATCGCATTATCCGTAGTCATTGCGTCTCCCTGGCCAGATTGTAAGGCAGTAAATGCTTCTGCATAATTTTCCAATTCCAGAATGTTTGCATCTGGTGCATGCTGTCGGATATTCGCAGCCGACGTAGAACCTTTGACTGCTAGAACTGTTGTAGTAGCATTCAAATCATCTACACTTTTGATTTGGCTTCCCTTCTTTATCAACAAAGCTTGGCCAGCATCGAAATAGACATCTGAAAAATCGACTTGTTTTTTTCGTTCATCTGTGATCGTCATCGTCGCAATAATCGCATCGATGTTTCCGTTTTTCAATAACGGGATCCGTGTTTTAGAAGTGACTTCAACAAATTCCGCTTTTCCATTCTCACCAAGGATCTTTTCAGTGATCGCTTTTGCAATATCTACATCAAATCCTTGTACGGTTCTGCTCTCAATATCCATCATTCCAAATAATCGAGTATCATATTTGACACCCCAGATGATTTCATTGGTAGATTTGCTTCGCTCTAAAATATCTTCATTTGCCAACCCATTTCCTTTACATCCGGCTAGTGCAAGAAAAGCAATGCCTAAAAGGAAAATCAGGCGTATTTTTTTAAACCTGCGCATCTTTTTCCTCCTATCAATGATTGATAACTTTACTGATAAATTGCTGTGCTCGGACTTCATTTGGATTTTCGAAAAAGTCTCTCACATTTCTGCTATCTTCCAATACTTCTCCGTCAGCCATGAAGATGACACGATCCGCAACTTCTTTGGCAAAGCCCATTTCATGCGTCACGACAATCATTGACATGCCGTCATGCGCCAATTTTTTCATGACGTCCAATACATCACCAATCATTTCCGGATCCAAAGCAGAAGTAGGTTCATCAAACAGCAGCATCTCAGGATTCATCGCTAAACCTCTGGCGATTGCCACCCGTTGCTGTTGTCCACCGGATAACATGGAAGGATAAGAATCTTTCTTATCTAACATATTGACAGTTTTCAGAAATTTCTCCGCGTTTTTGATTGCAGTTGCCTGGTCTTGCTTTAACACTTTGATTGGTGCTAATGTAATATTTTCCAGAACGGTTTTATTAGGATACAAATTGAAATGCTGGAAAACCATGCCGATATTCTTTCGGACTTCTGTCAATTTTGTCTTTTTATCATGCAAGTCAGTATCATTAATTAGTAGCTTGCCTGAAGAAATCGTCTCTAATCCATTGATACAGCGAAGCATCGTGCTCTTTCCTGAACCAGAAGGACCAATGACAACGACAACTTCTCCTTTCTCGAATTCGAGATTGATATTTTTTAATGCGTGGAACTTGCCATAATATTTATCCACGTGATCAAATTTAATCATTGCCATAGAATTACACTCCCATTATTATTTAGTAAGATTTCTTTTAAAGATGTATAATAAAATACATTATATCTGATAGTTTAGTAATTTGTAAAGTTTCTTAGAACGTTTATTCTCCCATAAATATTTCTTCCATTTCTAATCTATTAGTTATTTTATCCTCTTTCCTTGTTTTTTCCTTAGGAACTGTTGTTTCTTGTCAGGAAAAACGGTAAGATATTAAGTGCTCAGACTTACAAATCGTAAAGAGGTGTCTTTTTTGAAAAATATTATTTTAACGGGAGATCGACCAACTGGGAAGCTGCATTTAGGGCATTACGTCGGTTCTCTAAAAACCCGAGTGGCTATGCAAGCAGATGAAGACAACCAACTGTTTGTCATGATTGCTGACATGCAAGCCCTGACCGATAATGCTAAAAATCCTGAGAAGGTTTCATCAAATGTCTTGCAAGTTGCTTTAGACTATTTAGCCGTGGGATTAGATCCTGCAAAATCTACTTTATTTATCCAATCACAAATTCCGGAATTAGCTGAGTTAACCATGTATTATTTGAACTTAGTCAGCGTAGGACGCGTTCGACGCAATCCGACTGTCAAAACAGAAATCGAACAAAAGAAATTCGGTGAAAGCGTGCCTACAGGATTCTTTATCTATCCTGTTTCTCAAGCAGCAGATATCACTGCATTCAAAGCGAATCTCGTACCTGTTGGCGAGGATCAAAAACCAATGTTAGAGCAGACACAGGAAATCGTACAAAGCTTCAATCATACATATGGTGAAGTCTTGGTGGAACCAAAAGGCGTATTCCCACCAAAAGGAATGGGTAGGTTACCTGGAATCGATGGAAATGGCAAAATGAGCAAATCGTTAGGAAACGGTATTTATATCTCCGATCCTGCCGATGTCTTACAGAAAAAAGTCATGAGTATGTATACTGATCCAAACCACATCCATGTACAAGATCCTGGACAAGTAGAAGGGAATATGGTCTTCACCTACTTGGATGTATTCGGAACAGATAAAGAAGCAATTGAAGAAATGAAAGCTCATTACCGCCGCGGCGGACTTGGCGATGTAAAGATCAAACGATACCTCATTGATGTATTGGAAGCTGAATTTGCACCGATCCGCGCGCGCCGAGAAGAATTGGAAAAAGATCCTTCAGCTGTTATGGAAATCTTACGTAAAGGTAGTGAAGAAGCTGCTAAAGTAGCTGCACAAACACTTTCTGAAGTAAAATCAGCAATGGGGATCAATTACTTCCATTAATTCATTTACTCTAAAAAACAGGCTGAAAAGGCCTGTTTTTTTATCTCGTCTCTGTGCTATTCCTTTTTTAAAATCAAAAAAAGAGATGTGACAAACTTGTGTCACATCTCTTTTTCAAATGAATAGTCTTCAAAAGCTACTTGATCGTTACTTACTATATTTTCCCTCTTAGCGAATACTTGCCTCTAGGTTTTCTATCAACGCTTTTTCGACTTTTTCCATTGCTTTATTGATTTCTTCATCTGTCAATGTTGCTTCAGGATTGACGAATGTCAGACTATAAGCCATGGATTTATGTCCTTTTTCGATGTTTTCTCCTTGATAGACATCAAATAATTGGATATCTGTTAAAAATCTTCCAGCAGCAGAATGGATCACTTCTGTTAATTCCTGATTTGTCACAGTTTCTTTTACAAGCAAAGCGATATCCCGGCTGACTGCTGGGAATTTTGTCACTGCTTCAAAAACGATTCCTTTTTGGGCAGCTTCCACTACAGCAGATAAATCAAACTCAGCTACATATGTTTCTGGAATATCATAACTTTTGGCAGTTGTCGGATGCACTTGACCGACAAAACCGATAAATTGTTCGCCAAGATAAATTGCAGCTGTCCTACCAGGATGCATTTCTTTTATTTCTGTCACTGTTTGATAATGGATATCTTCAGTGATACCTAGTTGTTCAAATAAGTTTTCTAAAAGACCCTTGATGGTGAAAAAGTCTACGTTTTGTGTTTTCGTCTGCCAATCTTTTTCTTCCCAAACACCAGAAATAGCGATTGCTGCATGTTTTACTTCTTGCGGCAGATGTGTGCGCGGATCATTTTCTTGGAAGAATACCCGACCAATTTCATATAAAGCAATCTCTGTATTTTTTCGAGCAGTGTTATAACTGATATCATCTAATAGTCCGCTGATCAAATTCATTCGTAATACAGAACGTTCTTCGCTCATTGGCCAGTCCAAACGTGTAATATTACTTTCTTTTATAACAAACTGTCTTGATTTTTCTTCTGTTGTCAATGCATAACTGATTGCTTCGCTCAATCCGCTTCCTTCAAAGATTGTACGAATTTTACGAGTAGTTTCTTGTTCTTTTGACAAGCTTCCAGCAACCGTTTCTCCACTTGGAAGTGTAGATGGCAACTGGTCGTATCCATAAATACGAGCAACTTCTTCGATAATGTCTGCTTCGATTTGGATATCCCAACGTCTTGGTGGTACGACTACAGAATAAACATGATCCTTTTCTTCATAGCTAAATCCAAGTGCTTCAAAAATCTCATTTACTTCTTTAACGACAAGAGATGTTCCTAAATATTGATTGATGCGTTCAAGTGAAATCTTCACTGATACGTCTTCTGCTTTGATCTCTGAACCTTTGACCGCGCCTTGTAGAACTTCCCCACCCGCAAGAGAAACGATCATTGCTGCAGCAACCTCACTGGCTTCTCCAACAGTTGCATGGTTGATCCCTTTTTCAAAGCGTGCAGAAGATTCGCTACGCAAATTAAATTGTTTTGCTGTACGACGGATCGAAATCGGATCAAACAAAGCAGATTCCAGTGCCACTGTTGTTGTTTCATTCGTAATTTCTGAATCTAATCCACCCATGACACCAGCTAAAGCAACTGGTTCTTTGCCATTAGTGATGACAAGATTGTCAGTTGTCAATTCCCGAGATTCTCCATCTAACGTTACTAATGTCTCATTTTCTTTTGCATGACGGACAAGGATCTCGTTTGATTTCAATTTGTCGTAGTCAAATGCATGTAGTGGTTGTCCGAATAAAAGCAAAATATAGTTCGTCACATCTACTACATTGTTGATTGGGCGGATGCCTTCATTCATCAAAAGATTTTGCAGCCATTGAGGACTTGGTTGGATGTTTACTCCTTCAATAATGCGGATTTGATAGGCAGGAACGACTTCTTTATCTTCAACTGTCACTTGGATCTTATCGCTAGCAAGTTGTGATGATTCTACTAATTTCTCGTCATCAAATGTAGGCGTCTGACGATAGATTGCCCCAACTTCATAAGCTACGCCACGCATTGACAATGCATCTGCACGATTTGGTGTGATAGACAATTCAATGATCGAATCATCCATATCTAAATAAGGAAAAACTGGATCGCCATTTACAGCTTCTTTTGGCATATAATAGATACCTTCAGCGTATTCTTTCGGTATAACACTGTCTGAATAGCCAATTTCTTGTAACGAGCAAATCATGCCATTTGATACTTGACCACGCATTTTCCCTTTTTTGATCTTCACATTTCCAGCAATCCGTGAGTTAGGAAGCGCAACGATCACTTTGATTCCGACCTTCACATTAGGCGCTCCACAAACGATTTGAGACAATTCGTCTTCACCAATATCGACTTGACAAATAGAAAGGTGATCAGAATCTGGATGTGGTACACATTCCTTGACTTCACCGACAACGATTTTTTTCAAGCCTTCTTCTGGAACCGTGATTCCCTCGACTTCGATTCCTGTTACAGACATTTTATCCGCTAATTCTTTTGGTGTTACATTCGATAAATCCACATAACGATTAAGCCATTTATATGAAACTAACATCTTCTTACTCCCCCTTGAACTGACTTAAGAAACGTAAGTCATTTTGATAGAAATTACGGATATCATTCACTCCATACCGCAACATAGCTACGCGGTCTGGTCCAAGGCCGAAAGCAAAGCCTGAATATTCTTCTGGATTGATTCCTGACATCTTCAATACATTCGGATGCACCATGCCAGCTCCTAAAATCTCGATCCATCCAGTGTATTTACATACGTTACAACCGGCACCACCACATTTGAAACAGCTGACATCTACTTCTACTGATGGCTCCGTAAATGGGAAATAACTTGGACGCAAACGGATTTCACGTTCTTCCCCAAACATTTTTTTCATTACGACTTCTAATGTTCCTTTAAGGTCGCCCATCGTGATGTTTTTATCAACAACTAGCCCTTCAATTTGATGGAACTGATGGCTGTGGGTCGCATCATCTGTATCTCTGCGGAAAACTTTTCCTGGCGAGATCATTCGTAGAGCACCCTTAGAGAAATCATGCTTTTCCATTGTCCGTGCTTGGACTGGTGAAGTATGTGTCCGAATCAATATCTCGTCTGAAATATAGAAAGTATCTTGCATGTCCCTTGCCGGATGGTCTTTTGGCAGGTTCATCCGTTCGAAATTGTAATGGTCAGACTCCACTTCGTAACCTTCTACGATCTGATACCCCATGCCTACAAAAATATCTTCAATTTCTTCCATGATTTGTGTCACGATATGACGTGTACCATGCTTTACTTTTCTACCAGGCAATGTCACGTCTACTGTTTCTTTTGCCAAAGCTGCATTTAACGCCTCTTCTTCTAATATTTGTTTTTTTCGCTCTATTTCTTCTGTCAAAAGGTCTCGGATCTCATTTGCGAAACTTCCGACTTTTGGACGTTCTTCTGGACTTAGATCTTTCATCCCACGCAATACTTCTGTGATCGGTCCTTTTTTTCCTAACGTTTCAACACGTATTTGATTTAATTCTTTTAAATCTTGTGCCGCCGTGATTTTGACGATTGTTTCTTCTTTCAAGCTCTCTAATTGTGCTTGTAAAGACATGTGCTTGTTCCTCCTTTATAATTCCAAATACAAAACAAAAAGACCTCATTCCTGTTAAGGAACGAGGTCTTCGCGTTACCATCCTAATTTGCGGATAAATAAACTTACACCGCACTCTTACTTCGTTAACGACAGATGCCGGTCTGATAATGATCAGACGAACTCGGAAAGTGAACTTCATTTTTCAAACACAGGACCTGTTTTCAGTCTGTGACAGATCTCCCTGAACTGGTTTAGCCAAACTACTCTTTTTCGTCATCGTTCTTTTACTTATTCGTATGGACTATAGTTTACAAGATTTTTTTTACAAAATCAACCGCATTCTTCCTCTGTGACCCATTTTTCACTCCAAACTTGTATTTGACGCATTGCTTTTTGCAAGTCTGCTCCTTTTTCAGTCAAGAGATATTCTGAACGGCTTTTTTCACTACAGGCAATGTTTCGAGTGACTATTCCTTCTTTTTCTAATTCCTTCAAGCGTTCGACCAATACCCGATCACTAACCATCGGGATTTTTGCCGCAAGCTCGACAAAGCGTTGCGGACCATTTTCGAGTAGTACATCGATAATCAATCCGTTCCATTTTTTTCCTAAAATAGAGAACGTTTTTTCAAATTTAGGACACAAAACGAATTCTGTCTGTGTTAGCTCCATCATACTCACCTCTTCCCAGAGTATAGCATAATCCTTACAAAACATAAGTCAAGTTTGCTCAATTATAATTATTTATTAATGTTTATGATTCGTTTCACTCGAAGTAAAATTAGGAAAACATTTTCTACAGGTTTATTCAGTGCTTCTGTCATTGCTTGTTGGTAAAGTCTTAGCTGTCCTTGATATTTTTGGACGATCGCGTCTATTTCTGCTGGATCATCCGGATGTAAAATGAAATCTGTTTTAAAATCATAGATATGGAGATGATCTTTTTCTTCTAAGTATCCATCGACGATTCCGTGGATCAATAGCTCATCTTCCTGATTTGGATAGTCTTGAAATACTTCATCAGCAGAAAGCAGCATGGAAAAAGGTTGTTCCCGTTTTACGTTTTCTTTGTTGGCAATCAATTGTTGCCCAAGTTCTGTTTGAAAGAACCATATAATAGAAGAAACATCTACTTTTTTTGCGACCTTTTCGTCTATTAACCGTTTCTTTACTAATTCCTGCAACTTTTGATTGATGCTCTCTGTAGTTGGCATCTCTAATGGCAGCAATTGCAGTAAAGCATGGGTAGCTGTTCCAACAGCAGCTGCCGACACTTGCCGATCTTTTTGTAAAAATTTTGGTTCTGCTAGTTGTTCTTGCGTATAACGGAATTGACGAGATGCTGCCTTTGTCTGACTACTTTCCAGAGTCAAACGTGATTCTTGTGTATCATCTGGATCTTCGAATAATCGTTTGATCTCAGATACAGATTGATAACTTGTGGTTTGCGAAGAAGCCTGATAAGGATATTCATAGGCTAGACGTTTTTGTAACAAATCTGCTAATACAGTTTCCTCTTCTTTCATCTGCTCATCTAAGTCAACCAGTTCTTTTTCAGCAAGCACCTGTCTTTGTTCAATGATTGATTGCTGATTCATCCATGAAATGGAAAACTGTGCATTTGAATCTTGAAAGAGAGAAGTCGAAACTTCTTCCTCTAAGTATTTCTGCATTTCAGGATGACGGATCAATCCGTAACCAATCCAATTCATTAAGCTGCTTCTGCCCTTCAAACGTAGCGCAGGATCAAAAACCAACTCCTCATGATCAGCTGCTTCAGACCACGTTTGGATCATTTGCTCTTTATTTTTATAGGAACCGACAATGAAAAGCTTTTGTTCTGCCCGAGTCAATCCTACATACAATTTACGCATTTCTTCCGATAACAATTTGTTTTGCTTTGCCAATTTGATGGCTTGAAACGGTAACGTATCATACAATACCCGTGTTTCAGGATCCATATAGCGAATACCTGCTCCAAGTTTTTCTTCAAAAGCATACCGATTGCGCAAGTCTTGTAAGTTGAATTCTTTCGTCATATCTAACAAAAATACAACTGAAAATTCCAAGCCTTTACTTGCATGGATCGTCATTACGCGAACAGCATTATCTTCTATTGAAATGACTGGTTCTGCTAAGTCTTTATCTTTTTCTTGCATTTTTTCAATGAAACGCACGAACTGATATAATCCTCTGAAAGAACTTTGCTCGTAAGCTTTGGCACGATCGACCAATGCATAAAGATTGGCTTGTCTCTGTGCCCCTGCTGGCAGACCGACCACATACTCTAGATATCCCGTCTCATAATAGATATCCCACAACAAGTCAGTGATCGAAGAACGGCGAGCAAGTTCTCGCCAATGATCTAGTTGTTTGCCAAAATGTTCCAGCTTAACCGCTAATTCATCTTCGTTTGATGCTTGATAAGCAAGCATAGCATCATAGTAAGTATGTGCACGGTCGGCTAATCGGATGCTGGCTAATTCTGGTTCAATCAAGCCCACGACTGGCGAACGCAATACAGCCGCAAGCGGAATATCTTGATAGGGATTGTCAATTAATTGTAGCAGCGAGATCATCGTGCGAATTTCTGTCGCTTGAAAATAATTTTGAGCATCATTCATCTCCAATGGAATATCCAATGTTTTGAAAATCTCTAAAATCGTTAAGTTGTTCTTCTTTGTAGGTGTCAAGAGAACAATGTCTCTGTACTCTATCGGACGACTTTTCTTTGATTTTTTATCATAAATCATAAAGGAAGAATCAATCAATTGACGAATCTTCAGTCCTGTCATAAAAAGCTCGCCTTCTGTTTTGTCTTCCAGTATATCGTCAGTGGGAATCTCGATCTCTGATTCTTCCTGTTCTTTTTCATAGATCATGATTTCTGGCTCAAACTGTTCATTCTCTGGAAAGTCTGAAAATCCCTGTATCAGTTTGGCTGCTTCGTCATAATTGATTTGACCCACTGCTGGATCCATTAGTTGTTCAAAGATAAGGTTCGTAAAAGAAAGGACTTCTTTTCTAGAGCGGAAGTTCTCAGCCAAAACGATCCGACGTCCGCCTTCTTTCTTTGAAAAATTCTCGTATTTCCCGATAAATAAACTAGGATCTGCTAAACGGAAAGAATAAATGGATTGTTTGACATCCCCAACCATAAACATATTTCCCTTTGTATCATCAGGTTCTCTTAGCCAGTATAAAATGGCTTCTTGTAATTGGTTCACGTCTTGATATTCATCTACCATTACTTCTTTGAATTTTTTTCGATAATGTTTTGAAGCTTCACTTGGCAGCCATGCATCTTTCGTTTTTTCTGTGAGAATCTGCAACGCTAGATGTTCCAGATCATTGAAATCCAACACACCTTTTTCCCGTTTACGCATACTGAAACCGTCCATAAAGCTTTGCGTGACTTTTGTCATTTCTTCGACTAACGGTAGTGCTTTTTCCGTTAATTCTTCCATTTGGCTTGGTGAAACAGGAAAGTAACTTTTACTTATCTGCTGAATCAGTTTTTTTGCTTTATCCCTCATGCCCTTGACTTCATTGGAGATTTCTTTCAATTCTGCTTTACGACTGCTCTTAAAAGTTGAAAAAGTCAGTTGTTCCAAACTAGCATAAGCTTCTTCTAACCGATCTTGCGAGAAAGCTTCATAGACATTTTTGATCTGCTGTTGTTCTCCAGCCACTTGCTCATGCATTTTTTCTAACCCTTCACCTTGTGCTAACTGAGTCATCTGTTCATATAATTGTACACATTGGTATATATCTGCCAAAACTAAAGGACGGATTTGTTCTTGATATAATCGAGATTTCGCTAGCCCCTCATTCAAACGATAATTAGCGCTTAACTGTTCTAGCCATTTTTGGGGGTCAGGGTTGGCACGGGCAAACTCATAAAGAGAAAACACCAGATTCGTCAAGCCGTCATCTGAACGATCATTAGAAAAATTCATTGTTAATTGGAAAAATCGTTCATCATTTTCTGCATAAAGTGCTTCTCTCAGCTCGTCCCATACATCCTCCTTCATCAAGATCGTTTCTGTTTCATCTGTTAACATGCGAAAGACCGGATCGATATCAATTAAGTAATAATAACGTCGAATAACTGTTAGACAAAAAGCATGTAAGGTTGAGATATTCGCTGTGGGCAATAAAACTAACTGCTTAGTAAAATGCTGTCTTCGTACAGGGTCGCTTTCGCTGTTGACCGCTTCTTGTAATGCCTCTTGAATTCTTTCTTTCATTTCTCTTGCGGCTGCTTCAGTAAATGTCACAATCAGTAATTCATCGATATCAAAACCCATTTTTAATTTTTCAATCACTCTTCGAACAAGCACTGTAGTTTTACCTGATCCGGCAGACGCAGAGACTAACAAATTATCTCCTTGATCGAAAATCGCCTGCCACTGATCATCTGTAAATCGTTCGTTTTGCGGTTTTAAAGGAATTTGATTCACTCTTCTTCACTCCTTTTCAATATTCTGCGCAGTGCTTCTTCCTTATCCATTTTCTCCAGACGGTGGTAATTATTTTCTTTCAGCATCACATCAAACGTACAGATGCTTCTGAATGGACAAAATTCGCAGGCAATTCGCTGTTTATCTTTATAAGCTGGGTTCAGTTTGATTTCTCCGGAAGTGATTGCATCTCCAGCTAACCGCATATTTTCCCGATTATGCGACATGAACAGTTGCAGTTCTTCTTCCGTGAAAAATTTGTCTTTGCTGAAACTACCTTTTTGGTATTCATCTTTCGCATTTTTTTTCACTGGATAGATCAGTGATTGTTCTTTTGCTTCCAGTGAATGATCTAGTACTTCTAAAAGAGCGGGATCATCGACAAAAACGCCATCATAACTAAATTTTTTCAATGTATTCTTCTCTACATCATCTGTCTCCGTCAATACAGGATTATGAACATGTAAATAATATGATCCTGCTGGTTTAACAGCCGCCTTTCCAGTCAAACGTACCGCATCCATCAATGCTACGTCCAGATACGTCAATAATTGCATAGCCATGCCATAATAAGCTTCTGTGACATCGAATGAACGTCCACTAGATTTGTAATCAACGACGCTTAACCAAGTATCTTCTTGTTCAGAAGCTACATCGATCCGATCGATTTTTCCTCGAACGTGGAGTTTACCACCATTACTCAATGGTAATTCCAGACCTGTGATACCTTTTGCTCCAGCAATCTGGCCAAATAAGATCTCCGTCTGAAGAGGATGCATGCCCGTATTTTTGCTCTGTTTTTGCAAAGCCCATGCTACTTTTTGGATCGTCTGTCCTAACTGATAGCGGATATAGTTCATTCTTGCGGAACTATCCAATATCTCAAACCGAAGTTCTCCGAACACTTCTTGCAGCACTTTTTCAGTAAAGTCTTTACGCTGCGCATCGGTCATATTCACTAAGGATAATTGGTTTGAAAACAGTAGCTTGAAGAAACGATCCAATGATTCATGATAAAAATCACCTGTTGCTGCTGGAGTCAGACCATAAACAGTTCGTTCTTTCAATTTCAAACCAAATTGCATGAAGTATTTGTATTCACAATTATAAAAATTCTCCATACGTGAAATCGAAGTATAAATTTCTTTTCCATAAAGCTCTTCCGCCATTTTTTCTGGCATCGAAACAGGCACATTCAAATGTTCCTGGCTTTCAAAGATTTGTAAAGCAAAATTGCGCCATGAGGAATTCAGTACTAATTCTTTGAGCTTTTGCCAATGTTTTGGTACAGGTTTTTTTTCATCTAAAGCTAATCGATAAATCCTATTGACTGTATTGATTCCGCTTCTATAAGTTCCTACATAACAATCAGGATCGCTTTCGATCGTCAAATGCTCTTTTCTCTCGACGGGAACTGATAAATATTCTGTGATTCTGCGCAAATAAGGAGACATCTTCAGTGAACCATCTGTGTCATAGCTTTGTGCATAGCTAAGATATAATCGATCCGTTCCGGAAAGAAAAACAAGGTAGGCTTGGAAAGGCTCAAAAGAGATACTTTCTTTTGATGGGTCGAATAAAAACTGTCCATCTGGCAAAGCTTGATTTAATACTTCTCGTTCTTCACTGGACAACAATCCTTTTGTTTCTTTACGGTCTGGAAACACTTGATCATTCAAACCTAATGCAAAAGTGACGGCAGCTTGATTCGGTCGAACTAATTCCAAACGGTTGATTCGCACTTGGTCGATTGCGGTAGGGATTTTACCATAACTTAGATTTTCTAGACCACTCGTAATGATTTCTTGGAACAGTGACCAGTCAAAAGCCGATTCACCATAAATGACTACATATTCATCCAGCAGATCAATCAGCGCTCCCCATGTCTGCTCATGGTTTCTTGCCGCTTCTAAGTTTCCTCTGTCTACTTCCTGATTACGCCAAAACAATAATTGTTGCTGTACACCACTTTGAATCAAAAATTGATAAAAAACATTTGCGGCCGCTTGTCCTGTTTTGCTTTTCTTTATTTTTTTAAAAAATGCAGGTACAGATTTCTGAAATAATCGTCTAATCGTATTTGACTGTTCTTCCAGATACTGTACGTCTTCAATCTGTTCTGCTTCAAAATCATACGCTACAAACTGCCAGTCTTTTTCACGCGTCCAGTAAGTGCCTTGATAATTATAAGCAAGTGCAACATTTTCTGTAATGTCCAATTTTTTCCTGAATTCATCTCGTTCTTGTTTCCATTCATCCAGTTCGGTTTCTGTTTCCATCGATAGGAACAATTCCGTCTTGAAAAAACGCATAATATCACTTAGTCGATAAGAATAACGGTCAAGAGCGAACAGACTGTTGATCCATTCAATCAGCGGATGATTTTCCATCATTTGTTCTTCATCAATATAAAATGGAATCGCCATTTCTTGAAAGATTGGTCGAAGAATATTTCCATATAAGGACATATTTTTTGTCAGTACTTGGATATCACGATAACGGTAGTTTTCTTCACTGACTAGCCGTCTGATTTCAACAGCTAACTGTCGGACTTCCTCAGTTGGATTTTCAGCTTCCCACAAATGGAGAGCCTCTTGTTCCCCTAATTTGTGGACGGTTGCTTTCTTTTGGCTGGAAGTCTCTTCCCACATCGTTTGCAGCAACTGAAGCTCTGTCGGACGATTCTGCTCTGGCGCAAAACGATCTACTAATATAGGAACTTTCCGTTCTCTCGCACTTTGAAAAAGACGGAAATAAAGCTTTCCAGTCTCATGAAAGAGCGTAAGTACTTCTGGAAGATCCGCTGTATAAGGACGATCCAACAATAAATCGACAACTAATTGCCCCTTTTCCATCATTGCCTGCAGTAATTGATACTCTTGCCCATTGATTCGGGAAAAACCGCTGACGATAAATTTGACGTTGGTGAAATCTTGTGTCTGCATATAATTTGCTAGTATAGCCAGTGCATCTTCATTTGATAGTGTACGTTCGGTCAATTCGCTGTCATAAGCTGAAAAAATCAGCTTCAAGTCTTTCATTTTAAGTTGCTGGTCTTCTGCATTCGGTGAATCACCAAATAAAAGCATCAAATCTTCTGGTTGAATATTCCCTGTGCGCAATTCACTATAGAGTTCTTGCAATTGGCGAATAAATCCTCTTTTATTGATTTCTCCGCGAAAGATCGTTAATTCTTCCTCATGTTTTTCTAAAATCTGTCGCAAGATCATCGCAGATCCGGATTCTGATAATTCATTTCCTGTAAGAAGGGTTGTCTGTTGCAGCAAATACCAAGCCAGACGGTAAAAACTGAATACTTGAACATTTGTTGTGCTGAAAGCTTTTTTCCCGCTTCTTCTTCGCATCTCCGCTAAAATTTCTTGTTCCTGTTCGAATTTGCTGTAATTGGGAACAAGGAAAAATACTTGGTTGCTTGCATCTTGGTCGAGCCAAGCTGACGCTTCGTCGATCAAGACTTGACGGTGATCTTTTTTCCCGTTTCCAAGAATAAATTGTAAAGACATGCTTTTCCTCCTTCAACACATGATACGGTGCTTCTTTATTATATCAAAAAATACTGAACATTTGTTCTATATTCTTCAAATTATATACTTTTATTGTTCTGATATTTCTATCTTTTTTGAGTATACGCAAAAAGACAGGAATCGCTACAAATAAGCAATTCCTGTCTTTTCGTGAGTTGATTAATGGATAGATCCCATTAGTTTTTTGATTGGTTCTTTCACAGTAAATAGCAAGATACCACCAACGATTGCTACTGCACCGATAATACCGAAGTAGGCAGATTCTGTTCCCGGTGTGTAGAAGCGTGCAATTTGTGCATTGATTGCTTGTGAAGAAGCATCGGCTAAGAACCAAATAGCGATTGTTTGTGACTCAAATGCTCGTGGTGCTAATTTTGTTGTCACAGACAAACCAACTGGTGAAAGACACAATTCAGCAATAACCACGATGAAGAAACTTCCTAACAACCACAATGGACTTACTTTTCCACTTGTTCCATAAAGCATACCTGGCAACATCAATAGTAAGTATGATAATCCTGCAAACAAAAGACCAAGAGAGAATTTCACTACTGTAGATGGTTGGCGTTTGCCAAGTTTTGTCCACATCGTTACGAATACCGGCGTCAAAATAAAGATGAAAATCGGATTCAATGATTGATACCAGCTTGCTTGGATCGTCACACCAAATAGTGTAGATTGTGTACGTTCACTAGCAAATAAAGCTAAGATAGATGAACCTTGTTCTTGTAATGACCAGAAAATGATTGCTGCAAGGAATAATGGGATATACGCCCATACTCTTGGTTTTTCTTCAGCAGTTACATCTTTTGAAGTCAACATTTTGATAAAGTAATACAACGGTAAGATAATCCCCAATACACTGATTGTATTGACAAAAAAGTCGATTGTCAGATGACCAGTTAATTGTGCCCCACCGAATACTGCAGCAATAACAACAAGTGCGATGATCAAGTTACGGATGAATCCTTTACGTTCTTCAGTTGTCAAAGGATTCGGTGGTGTTGTACCCACTCCGTCTAATGTCTTGCGTCCTTGGATGATGTATTGTAATAATCCAAAGAACATCCCAATAGCAGCTAAAGAGAACCCTAAATGGTAGTTATATTCTTGACCGATTGTCCCAACGATTAGTGGTGCTAATAATGCCCCTAAGTTGACACCCATGTAAAAAATCGAAAATCCTGCATCTCTTCGCAAATCAGTCTTTGAATAAAGATGTCCGACCATGCCAGAAACGTTTGGTTTCAAAAAGGCGGTTCCTATAATAATCAATGCCATTGAAACAAATAATGTACTTACACCAAATGGTAAAGCCAAGACGATGTGTCCAAGCATAATGAAGACTCCACCAAAGAATACAGTGCGTTTTGCTCCTAACACTCGGTCAGATACCCATCCGCCGACGATACTAGACATGTAGATCAGAGATCCGTATATCGACATGATAGCTAATGCTGTTGCTCGTGGTAATCCAAGTCCCCCGTTGGCAACTGTATCGTACATATAATAGATAAGTAATGCACGCATACCATAATAACTAAATCGTTCCCACATCTCAGTGAAGAACAAAGTTGACAATCCCTTCGGCTGCCCGAAGAAGCCCTTGTCTTGCTGTTTTTCCATAATCTATACCCCAATTCTTTAAATTTTCAGAAAATATTATACATCTTTACCGAAAAATTTAACTAAAAAACTTATTTAAGAAATATAAACTAATTTTCTATAAAAACAAGTAATTTTTAATGGCAATATCATAAAAAAAAGAAGATAGAGATTTAATAATTATATATCAGCTGTTTTTTTCAAATAAGCAAAAATTCCTAAAACACAGCAATGAAAGCGATAACCAAGAAAATCCTTTTCTGACGATTTCCCTTATTAAAATTGTTTTTTGAACTTCGCTTATTTTTGTGAGCATATCTGTTTACTTACTTTTTGTAAGATGCTATACTTCATTTCGTAATCAATTAAAAAAATGCAAAACGCAAATCAAAGGAGAAATTTTATTATGACAACTTTTACTGACACTTTAAAAAACCGCCGTTCAATCTATCATCTAGGACGTAATGTTTCACTTTCTAATGAAGAATTGACAGCTTTGATCAAAGAAGCAATTAAAGAAAGCCCAACTGCTTTCAATGCTCAATCAACACGCGCAGTTATTCTTTTCGGAGATGCACATGAAAAACTTTGGGAAATCACTGAAGAAGCACTTCGCCCATTGACTCCAGCAGAAGCTTTCCCAAATACACAAAACAAATTAGCTGGTTTCAAAAATGGTTATGGTACAGTATTATTCTTCAAAGATACTGACGTGGTAAAAGGTCTACAAGAACAATTTGAATTATATGCAGACAACTTCCCAGATTGGTCAGAACAATCAAACGGAATCGCAACAGCGAACACTTGGGTAGCATTAGTTGATAAAGGATTGGGCGCAAACTTGCAACATTACAACCCAGTTATTGACGAAGCAGTTGCAAAAGAATGGAATATCCCTTCAAACTGGAAACTACGTTCACAATTAGTATTCGGTTCACCAGAAACACCAGCTGGGGAAAAAGAATACATGAACGATGCAGATCGCTTCCGTGTATTCGGATAATTTTACTTGAAAAAAACAGAGGTTGTGACAAACATCTTGTCGCAACCTCTGTTTTTTATTCTGGATCGATCATAATATCAATCTCCGCCTCATCGTTCAAGCGTTGGGACAAAAATGGAACTAATTCTTCTAATGATGCAGAAAATTTCAGCATCGGTCCCCGCCATCCGTTTCGGAAAAAATTCATTTTTACAATTTTAGAACCTTTTGGTTGGTACAACACGATTTTATTGATTTCAGAAAAAGGAACACCTTTTTTATCAAAGCTATTCAAGACAAGCCCTTCTTCTGTAATTCCTCGACTATCCAACAAAAAACTAATAAAAATCATCGCTGACAAAATCCCTTTTGCCAATTCATCTGCTGTAGGCTGACTGATGAGTGTGTACCAAATGACTAGTACTACTAAGAATGGTATGACCAAGTAAACCCATCGATTCCGAACAGTCCGATAAATAATTTCTTTTCGAACCAGCCAAAGAAATAAGAACATAACAACAACGAATAAAAACAATAGAACCGTAAAAAATGTTACCATGACAACTCGCCTCGCTTTTTCTTCTCCTGAAAACAGGAAAAGAATACTGATTTACCTTCTCAAAGAAATTGGACTTGCAGCACGCCGCACGTCCAATTATTTTCTTTATTCAAATGTATCATATTTTGCAACAACCATGCTTGCTTTTTCATCTAATAACTCTTGATCCTCTGCAGCACATTGGGCAACTTTGACCACGGCACAGTTTGTCATTTTTGATACAACTTCACCAACGACCGTTTTTGTAAAGCCAATTGGTTTGCATGCATATTGTTCTCCTAAATTAATCATTTCTTCCGTCATCAAAATCCTCCTAAACTGCTGGAACTTTTCTCCATATTACAATTGCTATTTTTTGGAGATTTAACTATTTGATTTTTTGTTTACAGTCAAAAATCAACCTTACAGGCATTATAGCGTACTGTTTTCGTTTTCACAATTAAAACAGCCGTTGTATCTAGAAGAATTTTTTCTAGAATAATAAATAATATTCCTCAAAAACTGATTATTTCTTACATATTTAAATAAAATACTTCCCTTCCCAATAAAAATACACTTATAATAGGAAAGATAAACAGCTGAAAAGGGAGATTTCCAATGAAGAAAAAAACATTTAAAAAACTATTGTTTCTAGGAGGTACAGCTACTCTTTTATTAAGCGGTACAAGTTATTACCTACATATCCATTCTCCAGAACATACAATGAATACTACACAAAAAAGTTCAACACAAAAAACGAAAAAGACAAAAGAGAAAGCAGAAGTTTTGCTAGATGTTCCATTAGAGAGCCAGTTTGACTCTCCTTCTCTAGAAAATGGTTGCGAGGTCACTTCACTTTCCATGCTTTTATCTTTTTATGGTTATGAAACGACTAAAAACCAGTTAGCTGAACAATTGGATTACGTCCCTGTTTTCAATGCAGATGGGACTCATGGCGATCCTAATGAAGGATTTGTTGGAGATATCAGTGGCGGAGACTGGGCTATGGGCGTTTATGTCCCTCCTGTTGCCTCTCTTGCTCAGCAGATCGTCCAAACGGATTATCATACTTTACCAAAAACAGATGCTCAACTAGATGATATCAAAAAAGCTCTATCTAAAGGGAATCCTGTATGGACTTCCGTGACTATCAATTTTGAAGTTCCTGATGAAACTGATTTCATGACTTGGACAACAAACAACGGAGAAGTAAGAGTCACTCCACTTGTTCATGCGTGTGTAGTCACTGGATACGACAAAGAAAATATTTACGTCAACGACCCCTATGGCGTAAAAAATCGAGCAGTACCGATCAATGATTTTTCGGCCATTTTCACTGCAATGGGCGGACAAATGCTAACTTTGGAGAAAAGCTAGTAATTAAAGTAAAAATCCCTTATACTCTAGATACCGAACCTTTGAAAGGAGCATAGACAATGGAAAAATTCACTCATAAAAAAATGGATCCAAATGAAATTCCGATTATTTTTGTCCGTGACCGCAAAGGAAATGTTCAAGGTAAAGTTTCTATTAATGAGTGGAACGAGCGTCGCAGACCTGCTACCCTTAATGAACTAGAAATCAAACTGTATCGTCAAGCTCTTGTCTATTATGGAGACCAAGAGTATGGAAAAGCAATCGATTTATTAAAATTTCTGATCGCTCGAACGGAGTACACCCATTTTGAATATATCGAGCGTTTAGCAAACATTTACCATATCCTGAATGAACCTGTCAAAGAATATCAGTTGCTTGACTCCGTCTTGTCAATAGCAGAGCGGATTGCCCTTCCTGCTGGATTGGAAAAGAAGCTGGTGCGCCGCCTTTTACGAGTAAAACAACAACTATCTGATCAAGAAAAATAACTTGCGTTTTTTTAGAAAAGTGCTATGATTATTTTGTTGAATAAATGGGATGTAGCCAAATTGGTAAGGCACTTGACTCTGAATCAAGCAATTGTAGGTTCGAACCCTGCCATCCCAATTTGATGAGCTTGTTGATAAGAAATGAACCCCTGAAAAAAGATCATTCTTTTTTCAGGGGTTTTTGGAATATTTTTATTATTCATTGTACAGTTTACATAATTTTATTATAATTAACAATTAAATCTGTAGCACTCATACAGTAGATTTAGCCAATAATTGCTAATGCTTTTTCCGGAACTTTTTCTCTAGGAACTTCTTCATACGTTTCTATGTGTGCTCCTTTATTGCTGATTTTCAAATAATGATTTTCTTTTAACACAGAAAGTCCATTAAATTCAATTGTACGCTCTTCCCCATCGGCATTAGCAGCTTTTTGAACATACCTTGCCGTTCCATATTCATTTACTTCCTCTGGTTTTTGTGTTTTTACATAGACCTCACCTTTTTCAACTAATGGATTTAGTTGATCAAGTATACCAGGGATTTCCCCGTAACTTCCTTCAGTATAGTATTTCAGTCCAAATAGCAAAATACCACTAATCGCCGCCAATCCTATCAAATATTTAATCACTTTCATCTTTCTACCTCCTTGTTATATATTCAGTATATGGGGCAATTAGAAAAATTCCATCCGACCTAAGTTGGAGATTTTTCTCCTACTTTAGAAGCGAGAAACAAGTGTTTTTTTAGTAAAAATGATCGTTATTTGATATTATGGTGATGTGGATAATTTAGATTTTCTCGCTTTATCCATGGAAAAAATCAAGTTGATGGCAAAGGATGTGTTCAAAATGAATCAAGAAGAATTATTTCAAAAAGTCAAGGAAATGATAAAAGGCGGCAACTTCGACGGCGCAAAACGATTTATCGAAGAACATAAAGAACAACTAGGTCCTTACAAAGAGAAAGCACAAAATCTTCTAAAAGACGTAAATATCGACAGTGTGAAAGACAAATTCAAAAATCTATTTAATAAGTAGGATTTTTCATTTCTGGAACACCGTGAATCAGAAGTTGTGAAAGAGACGTTCAGCCTTATTGCCGATAGGCTGTCTCTTGAACACCGTTTGTCCAGAAGAAGGGACTGTGACAAAAATCGTGTCACAGTCCCTTCTTTTTTCTGAATCATTCTTGTTAAAATAAGCGTGTTGGATCATAGTGATAAGTCACATTGCCGTTCAGCGATGCTTTTCCTACCACATATTTACGATTCTCCAATTTCAGCCATGCTTCTCGAAAAGCCATCAATTCTTCTCTCTTTACATCGATTTTTTCGATTTTTCCATCAATCAAATCTTGGATAAGTTGTTCATATGGATTCATTTTTTCCTCCACTTGCTGTTAATCAATAAGTTGTAAAAATAGGTTCATATGCCTTTTTAGTATCCAGATCTTCTCTGACTTTGACTGTCGTATAAATAATTTTTTCTACTGGGATACTATAATAACTACCTTCACCGTTATTGAATCGGTGAACGTCTTTCTTTGCTAAAATACCATTGATTTTATTCGTCAGTACACGTTGTTCGACACTATTGCTTACAACATAGTAAATCACCCGAATATTATTGATTAAATGCAAATCGATTTCTAACACTACATGATCCATGAAAATTCCACTCCTTCTTTCACTTTGATTATAGCAAGTTTTCCCTATAAATTCAAAATCAATACATATTTTACTGGATAAATCCATAGAACTGCTTGCGCCTTCCCGCACAAAGTGTTATTTTGTATCTTGGACTTTATTTATTGGAGGCAATAGTATGATCGCGATCGGTCAGTTTGTTTTTTATATTCCTTTTTTTATTATGCTAAGCATTCTTTTCTATTACATAAAATGGACGAAAAAGAAGTTTTCAGTTTTACTGGCCTCTTTACCTGCCGTATATTTTACTTATCAGATTTTTTCTTTTAGACATTGGGAAACAACATCTGTATTAGTGATACACATCATCGAATTGACGCTTGCAGTAGTTTTTCTAATCATTTGGATCTATTTTTTATATAAAAATCAGAATTGAATCCTAGCAGTTTCAAAAGAAAACGATTAAAGATACAGCAAATCTCTGCTGATCTTTAATCGCTTTTTTCTATTCTGTGATACCAAAAAAATGTTTGAATCGGTGAAGAAGTGTTCCTTGTTTTAATTCTACAAATTCTTGTGCAATCGGATATTTTTCTTCCAAATTTTCTTTGTTCTTTTCAATCAGACTTTTTGCTTCTTCATATTTTTTATCTGCACATAATACTTTTACTTCCTGTAAAACTTTTCCTGCTTCCATTTACCTCACCCTCTTGCCTTTTTTATTGCTTTAAGTTTGATTTAAGCTATACGCATTATTCTATATTCATTCCAAATAACCTTTTTTCATTTTTTACTCCTCGAACCAGTCAGTTTTCTAAAGACTGATTGGTTCGTCTTTTTTATTTTTCATCCATTTTATTCTGCTCTTCTGCTAATTTGTCTAATGCTTTGAGGGATGTGACAGTTTTCGCATAATCATAGCTGTATAATTCTGTAAATTTATCAGGCAGAACAAACCACGCTGGATGGTAGCCGTTCGCAGTGATTGGGAATCCTTTATCTTGTTGATTATCTCCATCCCACCTTATAGCAACGCCTTTTTTTCCTTTCCACTTTATTAAAGCAATCGAGTATCCTTTTTTGGTTTGTGTGCCGTCTTCAATAATTGCTAAAATTTCTATTTTTTCTTTTGGTGCACGAACTTCTTGAGGACGAACCATTTTCTATTCCTCCCTTATCTAATTACTTCACGACCAATACACTGCAAGGGGCATGTGAAACGACATAAGAAGCGGTCGATCCGACTAGTGCTTGTTGTATAGCTCCTTTTCCTGTCGCTCCCATAACGATTAAATCAATATTTTCTTGTCCAGGGATGACATTGGCAATCAAATTTCTTGGATCTCCAGTTTCAACTATTGCATGGATCTCAGCAATGCCGAACTCTTTGGCATCATTGATTTTTTTCAGCATGGCTACTTCTGTTCTTTGTTTTTCATCTGCATAGATTTTTGAAAAGGCATAGGCACTATGGGTCAGCTCAACTTTGTTGATGATTGACACGATAAATAAGTGGGCTTCATTGTCCTTTGCTAAGTCAAGGGCTTCAGCGAACGCTTTGATCGATTGTCTTGATCCGTCAACTGCTACCATGATGTTCTGGTATCTCTTACTCATTGGAACCGCCTCCTTTTTCTTTTATTGTAACATCTCAAGCAAAAATACAAAAAATATACGCAATATGTAAATAAAATGATGATTAAAAGCAATTTTTTTCAAGTTATTTATACATTTCTATTCTCATCAGAACACCTGTTCTAATCCCATTATTTCTGCATTATGTGAATTTCCTCATCATTTTTCACATGGGATGAACATCATTCTGTTACAAAAAACGTGGATTTGTCATAAATTGTCATGCTTCTTTTACCTATGAAATATTTTCACGTGTTAAAGTATTCCTCGTTGAACACAACAAATAAAACTTTTTAACGAATAAAGGAGATTTTTCATGACATCACTTAAAACTTTACTTTTTGGAACAACTTTGGCTGCCGGTGCTGCATTCTTCATGGGAACGACTGCTCATGCGGACGAAGCTTATACCGTTCAATCAGGTGATACTCTATCAACGATTTCTCAAAAATACGTTGGTGACAACTCCTTGGTCAATGCCATTGCAGAATCAAATTCAATTTCTGACATTAACCTGATCTACTCAGGACAACAATTAACGATTCCAACAGAAGGCTCTGCACAAGCAGCTGCTGAACCTCAAGCAGCCGTTCAAGAAGCACCAGTCCAAGCTGAACCTGTTCAAGCTGAACAACCTGTTGTACAAGAAACGGTTCAAACGGAAACACAAGCAGCACCTGTTGCTGAAACACAACCTGCTCCTGCTGCAACAGAAACAGCTGCGGCTCCAGTAAGCACAAGTTCTGCAAAAGAATGGATCGCACAAAAAGAATCAAGCGGTTCTTACACAGCAACGAACGGACGCTACATCGGACGTTACCAACTAGATTCTTCTTACTTAAATGGTGACTACTCTGCTGCGAACCAAGAAAAAGTGGCAGAACAATATGTTGCTTCACGTTATGGTTCTTGGGAAGCTGCGAAAGCATTCTGGGAAGCAAACGGTTGGTACTAAGATTCATTATTTGAACGTTTAAACACATTCAAAATAGTAAGAGGCCATGCGAAAGAATACACCGCATGGCCTCTTTTTGAGTTGTTTTGTAACAGTAGGGCGAGTTTTTTGCTTATCTGCTACTTCTATGACTTTCTTACCGAAATCTATCTATTTTATAACTGTTTATCTTTTATAATAGCTATTTAGGATATATCATTCGTTTGTAAGTCAATCAGTTTTTTTATTTGGTCAAAGTCTTTTGTTAAGAAGAAAGTGGTCGGGACAACTAATACATGTTTGTTCTTTTTTTCTTGGAAAAAAGGTTCGACGATTTCTGGAAGCACCACTAAATCCGCTAACGCTACTTTAGTTGGATCCGTGGATACATTGTAACTTCTCGAAAAATATTCTTCAACTTCTTTTTTTAAATCTGCTAGCTCATAGTAAATTCTAGCGTACCAACCAACTTCTTTTGTGATATCCATGATGAACAAGATCCTCATCTCGTATTCTCCTATTCTATAATCGGTTCACTCATTTCGTTTGCCTCTATATCTTAGTAGTAAATTCAGATTTTATAAAAAAATACCGACGGGATCTCTCCATCGATATCTTCTCTCAGTATATAAAAAATTATGCGGCTAAGAAGATTCGAACTTCCACGAGGTCGCCCTCACTAGCGCCTGAAGCTAGCGCGTCTGCCAATTCCGCCATAGCCGCATCACATGTTCTAGTTTAGGATTACATTTGTTTTTTGTCAAGAACATATTTTTTGTTCTTTTTTATCTCTACGCGTTTCCCCTCTTGCAACCAATACAAATAGTTCATCCGAGTAACTCCATCATCTATTGAAGGGCGATAAAAAAATTCTGTTTTTTCCATAAGCTCAATTTCACTTTTCAGAAAATTGGTCACATGATGCGGGACGCTATCGATGCAAACATAGACATAGTCAACAGCACGGATTCTTTCAAATAGTGCTTTCTCCCCGTACTCATATGCGTCGATTCTTTCGACAGTTTTTACATATTTCTGCAATCCTTTTACGAATTCTTTTATTTGTTTGTTCCCGATCACAGCAATTTTGAGTGATGATGCCCACTTTTCAGCATCTATGCTCAATTGCTTTTTACTTGGCTGTTTAGATTTTTGACTTGTTCTCTTTAGATATTTGTCGCTTCTTCTTTTTGACTTATTCTGTTCAACGATAGGATAGCAGTACCTTAAATATACTGGACCGTCTACTGTTTTTTGATGTACTCGTACCGCTATGCCATCTGTTAAAAGATCTTTGCGTTTAAAGCTCTCTTCTACTATCAGTGGTCTTCTTTGCTCCGTATTGACCTCGTGGAAATAAATGCTGTTCTCTTCTATTTCTACAAAACCATAAAAAATATTTGTTTCTTGATACTGCAAATCATTCGCTTGTTGTTCAAAGATCCATTGATACCTATTGAACAGCTTGTTCAGCTGATTGAACTTATAAAATGACTGGGTGTCTAACTGCTGAATCAATGCATGGATCAGATCTTGAGGAGCTGCTTGTACGAAATTTTGTTTTTTCTTTGCTAATTGTTCTGATTGTCGCTGGTTGACTTTATACACCTGTTGCAGTTCTTGTTTTTTCTTCTCCATGATTTTCAGATACGTAGCATTTCTATTTGAAAGCTTTTCTAATTTCTGTTTCAGTCGATCATTTCTTTTCTTTAATAAACCTGACGCTCTATGTATTCTTTCTAGATAATGTTGGATTTGGCTATTTTTTTGCAGCAAATAAATGATGATCTGGTTACGTTTTTGGAGTTCCTGAAGTGCGTGGTTATCTGGATTCCAGCCCACTTCTTCTAATTTTTGATACAATTGTTCTGTTTTTCTCTGCTGTTCAATGACTTTTTGTCTCATCTCTTCTTTTTCTACTTTTGCTTGCTGTTGCTGTTGTTCGAGTTGCTGTGACAGCTCTTTGATGTGTTTCTTGTCCTCTCTTCTTTTCTTGTTCACAGTAGCTACTTGTTTTTTTACTTTACTCAATTCTTGCTTCAATTGATTCATTTCATTGTTTAAACGAGCGACTCGGGGATCGGTAGCTATTTTATTTTGCTGCTTTTTCTTCGTTTCTTTGTTCTTCTTTTTCTCTCGATTCAGCTGTTTTTGCTGCATTTTCTCCAACAACTGTCTTCTTTCATTTTGATACTGATCATTTTTTATTTCTGCTTGTTGCCATCCTTCTGGAATTCTTTTATAACCGCTAAAGTAGTTCACGAGATCTCCTTTCTAGTGATCATAAGCAACGGACGAAAAAGCTTTAAATAACACATTTATTAAAAATTCAATTTATCTTGAACTTTCAATACCAATCAATAAGATCATTTTTTAAAACAGATAACGAGCATTCACCTATTATAAAAACAATACAATAAATAACAAAAATCTGCAATCGTTTATTTTGTTAAATTATTCTTAATACGATACATCACAAAAAAATAAAAATAAGAATGGCTATTCACCAAAATAGTGCTATAGTAGAAAAAAATATGTTTACTTAGGAAGAGGCGGATTCGATGAAATTGATCAAATTATGGGAAGCAGATTTAGAGAAAGCTTATCGGCTGCAAACTAGCTTTGGACCAAACGAGAATGGATTTATCAACAATGCTTATGGCTATACACTTGCTGAATTTTTAGATTATGCAAAAAAATGCGAAAACACTTCTTTAGGGATTGATCTTCCTGAGAATTACGTACCCGCAACCGTCTTTATTTTGGAAAATGATGGACATGAGTATGTAGGAATTTTTAATCTGCGCCATAAACTGAACGAATCATTAAGAAACGGCGCTGGACATATCGGTTACGGCATCTCCCCTGACTATCGTAAAAAAGGATATGCAACACAAGGATTAGCATTAGTACTGCAAGAGGCAAAAAAATTCGGCATTGATGAAGCACTTTTGTCTGTAAATAAAAAAAATCTTGGCAGTCTTAAGGCACAGCAAAAAAATGGGGCCACGATTTATCGTGAAGATGAAAAAGAATACTATACGAAAATCAAATTGATGTAAAAAAGAGGGATGGCAAAAGAAAAGGGATTTGAATGTCCTTTATCAATAGAACACATTTGTTTGATTAACTTCTAATATAGCAGACAAAATTTTATAAACAAAAAAACCTCTTATCTCTTTTCTTCTAGAAAGGATAAAAGGTCTTTTGTTTTTCCTATTTGCTTCTCATAGCTAGTCAGTCAAGATTCCTATCGAATCCCCAACGCAATCCGTGCATAACGGCTCATCTTATCGGTCGTCCATGCTGGATACCAGACAAGTTTTACTTCTGCTTTCGTTACTTCTGGTACTTCTTTCAATGCGTCATGGATAGATTCTGTTAAAATATCCGCTAGTGGACAGCCCATAGTTGTTAGCGTCATTTTGATGACTGTTTCTCCGTTTTCAGGATTGAATTCTATATCATAAATCAAGCCTAAGTTGACAATATCGATTCCTAATTCAGGATCGATCACCATTTCCAAGGCAGCAAGAATACGTTCTTTGATCAGTTCTATTTCTTGCGCAGACCGTTCTTGGTTTGCTTCGCTCATCGTACGACACTCCTTAACACGATTTTTATTTATCATACTCTTTTTTTAACTACTTGTAAATGAGAATTTAGAAGGAAGATTCTCGTTTAAATTTATAAAATGTCCTTGTTAGATGGAATACATTAAATTCATTCTAAAATAAATCTGATTCCTCATTTTTTTTGTGAACGATTTTTTATTTCTGGCAATACACCTGTTGTTCGATACATTTTTTGTTCGTTTTCATTTGCAAATCGGCCAAATACTGAATGAGTTGGTAAAATATTGATAAATGCATCGTCGTCGATTTCATGAACGATCTGATCAAGATCATACATTTCATAGCGGGTGATGACCATCATGATCATATTTCCTTGTTTTTTTGAATAGCCACCGACAGACGGAAGCAACGTCATTCCACGTACCATCCGTTTCGCTAGTTCTTCTGTTACCTCTTCAGGTTTGACGGTCACGATCATCGCTGTTACTTTTTGATGACTCGTATGGATGGCATCAATCACTTGAGTCATTGCATAAATGGAAATAATCGTATACAAGGCACTTTCCCAGTTAAAGAAGAAGCCTGCGATGACTACAATGATCCCATTTAGAATCAGCATGTAATTTCCGACTGTTTTTCCAGTTGTTTGTGAAAGCACAAGAGAGATGATGTCCATCCCACCAGTTGTAAAGCCCATTTTTAAAGATAAGCCTACGCCAAGACCTAATAAGACACCGCCTACTAAGGCATTCATCAAAATATTATCCGTAATCTGTCCGACTGGAAGTAGCATCGTCATCACTGATACGCATACAACGTTCACAAAACTAAGGATCGTTGCTCGTTTTCCTACTTTGAGAAACCCTAATACAAACACAGGGATATTTAAAATAAAAATAAATGTTCCTGTGTCTACCTTGATATGAAACCATTCATATAAAAGCGAGGATATGATTTGAGCGATCCCATTCATCCCTGCAGAAAAGACATTGGCTGGAATCAAAAAATAATTTAAAGCGACCGCAGCGGTCAATCCGGTTATCAAAATAACCACTATTTTCTTTAATCTTTCATTTTTATGATACGCAGTCATAATTTTGCTCACAAGCACCTCTCCTCTACTTTGTTATTCCAAATGTAAGAATAACAGTTTATCTATTAAAATAAAATACTTCGAACTCAAATGAGAAGAATTTTAGCAAACAAGTAAGAATCTGCCCCATTCCTATGATAAGATAGATGTATAACGTATATCAGGAGGTTTCTTATGGCAAAAGATGCTAGCTTCGACATTGTATCAGAAGTCAATACAGAAGAAGTAAAAAATGCGATTCAGCAAACAACAAAAGAATTGACTAATCGATTTGACTTCAAGGATTCTACGGTAGAAATCAAATTAGAGAACAGCAATCTAGTTGTCTTGAGCAATGATGATTTCAAAATCGAACAGATTAAAGATGTATTATTTGGTAAGTTGATCAAAAGAAATGTGCCAATCAAAAATATCCATTTTTCCGAATCGGAACACGCGCTAGGTGGCAAAGCTCGTCAAACTGCCGAACTGGTAAACGGAATCGATCGCGAAAACGCGAAAAAAATCACTACAGCTATCAAAAATGAAAAACTGAAAGTAAAAGCACAAATCCAAGAAGATCAGATTAGAGTGACAGGTAAAAACCGTGATGATCTACAAGCTGTGATTGCTTTATTACGTAAACTTGACTTACCAATCGAGTTGCAATTCACTAACTATCGTTAATGAAAAAAACGAGGCTGACATCTGTCATCCCTCGTTTTTTTGATTTACTGCTTCTTTGGATGACCAAAAACGCTGTATTCCTTCTTCCAATTCTCCAACACTTCGTACTTCTCTTGCTGTTTGCCAATGTTGTGGGAATAAACGTCGATAAGAAAAACGAGCAAATCGTTGATCTGCCAATACCACGATTCCTTGATCCGCCATGCCACGAATCACTCGACCACCAGCTTGCAAGACTTTGTTCATTCCAGGAAGCTGATAAGCGTAAGCAAATCCAAGGTGTTCCTTCTCATCATAATATGATTTGATCAGTTCCTGCTCATGATTCATCTGCGGCAAGCCTACACCTACGATCATACTGCCGATCAATCGGTTCCCTCTCAAATCGATTCCTTCTGAAAAAATCCCACCAAGTACACAAAATCCTATCAATGTTTCATCGGGATCTGCTTGGAATTTTGCTAAAAATCGTTCGCGTTCTTCCTCATTCATGTCCGTTTCTTGGATCAGCACATTGCTGTCAGGATATTGCTGTTTGAATGCTTCCGCCGCAAGGTCTAAATATTGATAAGAAGGAAAGAAAACGAAATAATTTCCGACCTTTCCATCAGCAAAAGCATGGATCGTCTCTACTAATTCTGCCAGACTTTGTTCCCTTTTTCGATAAGTCGTCTCTAGGTAATTTGCGATAAAAACTTGCTGGTTTCCTTCTGGGAAAGGACTCGGCAGTTTGTAAGCTAGACTTTTTTGTCCGCCCAGTGTTTCCTGATAATAAGATAGGGGTGAAAAACTCGCAGAAAAAAGGATACTGCTTCTTCCTTTATCCAACGACTGCTCAAGAAACAAGCTTGGATCAATACAAAACTCTTTTACTATCAGATCGCGATACGTTTTTTCGACCGTTGTTTCATAGTGATCATCATAAAATTCACTGACCTTCAAAAAATGAAGCAAATCAAAATAATAAGGAAGCAATTGTTCTTGTGATGGATGCTCAGGAAATTCTGCTAGCCATTCTTTGATTTTTTCGCTTAATTGATAACCTGCCTTTACTAAAGATTCAGCTGGTGCTTTTTGATGATGATAATCCCAATGATCTTCTTTTGCAATTTCTCGGATCGAATCAAATTCTTTCAATAGTTTGTTGAAACGACGATGGAGTTTTTTAAATTCCTTTGGTATAGCTTCCTTACTTCGTTTCGTTTTTTCATAAGATAGTTCTGCCGAATACATCTCTCGGGAACGATTCACCAAATTATGTGCCTCATCAATCAAAAACAGATAATCCTCGTTTTTTTCATCTTCAAAAAAACGTCTTAAATAAACAGTGGGATCAAACAGATAATTGTAATCCCCAATGATCACGTCGCACCAGATACTGACATCTAATGATAGTTCGAAAGGACAAAGTGTATGCTTTCTTGCATAAGTTTCGATGACTTCTCGAGTAATCTGATTCTCATGATTCAACAGATCCCATAACCCTTCATTGATACGATTGTAATAACCATTGGCATACGGACACTGATCTGGATTACAGGTCGTCTCATCTAAAAAGCAGATCTTATCTTTAGCCGTCAAAGTGACACTTTTTACTTCAGCTCCAGTATCTTTTAAAGCTGTCATGGCATCTTCAGCTACTTGTCTAGTTATTGTTTTGGCCGTTAGATAAAAGATCTTTTCTCCCTCTTCTTCCCCTACAGCTTTCAAAGCGGGGAATAACGTAGAGATTGTTTTTCCTGTTCCGGTAGGTGCTTCTACAAACAATTTCTGTTTCGTACGGATCGTTTTATAAGCAGCTACCGCTAGTTCACGCTGACCTTTCCTATACTCATCATGGGGGAATTTCAAAGCCATCAAAGAGGCATTGCGTACAGTGCGCCAGTTTTCTTGAAAAACAAGCCATTCTTTATAATCTTCAGTCAGTTTTTTAAAAAAAGTTTCTAACTGCTCTCTTGTCTGATGTTCGACCTTTCTCGTAATCACTTCTTCTGCCGTCTGAAAGTAAGTCAATTGTAGATTTATTTCTTGTAAATCATGTTCTTGACTATAGATATAAGCATATACCCTTGCTTGATGAAAGAAAAGTTCCACTTGTTCTGGTTCTAAATCTTCAAATCGTGGTTCGGAGGTTTTGATTTCATCTATATAATAAATACCGTCTCTTTTGAAAATACCATCTGCACGGCCTTCAACGATCAGGTGATATTCATCTAATGGAACTGTTGTTTTTAAAAAGACTTCTTTTTCATAGTCTTCTCCCGCATCTTTTTGGAGCTTGCGGTGGATTCTTGCTCCTTCTAATGCAGTATGGCTACTTTTTTTACGATTGTCGATACTTCCACGTCGCAAAATAAATTCTACTAAGTGCCGCACAGATATTTTTGACTGTTTGATCATTTCCACCACCTCTTTCTCTCTAAGATTACCTGAAAAAGCCTAGTTTAGCAAAAAGAGCTCTCTTTTCAAGCATAAAAAAACACCCTGCTGATTAGGCAGGGATATAGGATATAGAATTTGGATTTTTGGATGAGTCTAATGTAACAAGGACATATTAAAATGCTATGAAAACTTACTTTCCTTCTCTTTAGAATATCCAAATACTTTTCATATAGTCTGATAATTCAGATAAGTAAAGAGAAATAAGTACCTGTTTTTGTTTCCTAGCAATGAATGCGTTATACTAATGGATGAAAGAAGTTTTGGCTATCAAGGAGGAATGCACATGCATATCGAAAGATTAAAAACAGGAATGATTGAAGAAAACTGTTATTTGGTCCACAACGAAGAAGCACTTTTGATCATTGACCCTGGAGAAGATGCGGAACAAATCAAACAAGAAATCAAAAAAACAAACCAACAACCGGTAGCGATTTTACTTACCCATACCCACTATGATCATATTGGTGCAGTAGAACCCTTACGCGCATATTATCAAATCCCAGTGTATGTCAGCCCACTAGAGCAAAAATGGCTAGGTGATCCGATTTTGAACCTTTCTGGACTCGGACGACATGATGATATCGCTGATATTATTGTCTCACCTGCAGAATATGAATTTGAAATGAAAACTTATACTTTAGGGAACATGTCTTTTCGTGTAGTCCCTACTCCAGGGCACTCCATCGGAAGCGTTAGCTTTATTTTTGATGATTTTGTCGTTTCTGGCGACGCCCTATTTAGAGGAAGTATCGGTAGAACCGATTTGTATTCAGGGAATTTAGAACAATTACTTCACAGTATTCGGACCCAGCTGTTTGTTTTACCTGATGAATTTGCAGTCTATCCAGGACATGGTGATGCAACAACGATCGAACAGGAAAAAAGGACAAATCCTTTTTTCAATCGTTAAAAACGATTTAGGAGGAGAATAAAATGACAGAAACTACACTTTATATCGTACGGCATGGAAAAACGATGTTCAATACAATCGAACGCGTACAAGGCTGGTGTGATACGCCACTCACAAAACAAGGACAAGAAGGCATCCATTATTTAGGGCGCGGGTTAAAAGATGTCGACTTTTCTTTTGCTTATTCTAGTGACAGTGGTCGGGCGATCGAAACTGCCCGTATTATTCTAGGAGAACATTCTAAGGGAAAAGAAATTCCTTATTTTATCGAGAAACGGATCAGAGAATGGTGCTTCGGGTCTCTTGAAGGCGGCTATGACATGGAAATGTGGGGTGTGATCCCTCGCGTATTGAATTTTAAAACATATGATGAAATGTTTACCACAGAAGTTTCTTTTGAACAAATTGCCAATGCTGTATACAACTTGGATACGGCTGGATGGGCAGAAACTTATGAAACATTGCGAGATCGTGTGTGGACAGGATTTGAAGATATCGCCCATCACTGCGAAAAAAACGGCGGCGGAAATGTTTTAGTCGTATCACATGGTTTGACGATTGCCTTCTTGCTTAATCTGATCGATCCTAAACAGCCTGTTCGTGCTGGTCTTTTAAATGGCAGCGTAACAAAGGTTACTTATGCAAACGGTCGATTTTCTATCCATGGTATCAACGATACGTCTTATATCGAAAACGGGAAAGCACATAGTCGAGACTCGTTTTTATGATGGGATATTTTAATTTTTAACAGAGAATCATAAAAGGCAAAGTCTGAACGAGGGCTTTGTCTTCTTTTTTTCTCTTCGTATTCTTATCTGCTTCATTTCTCAAGTTTTTCTTAATATTAAAAAACAGATTGGGTTTATCAAAAAATAACGGTATACTATAAGATGTATCTTAATTGGGAAGGAAGGAATTTATGTTTTTTGCAAATATTATTAAAGCAGTGATTCTCGGTATTATTGAAGGAATAACGGAATGGCTGCCCATCAGTAGTACTGGTCATCTGATCCTAGCAGATGAATTCATCAAACTGGATGCCAGTTCACAATTTATGTCGATGTTCAATGTCGTTATCCAATTAGGGGCGATCTTAGCTGTCGTCGTTCTTTATTTTCACAAATTAAACCCCTTTTCTCCAAGTAAATCAACGATAGAAAAAAAAGATACTTGGACACTTTGGTTTAAAGTGATCGTTGCTTGTATACCAGCCATCATCATTGGTTTGCCTTTGGATGATTGGTTAGAAGCAAATTTCCACAAGTTCTTACCCGTTGCCATTGTTTTGATCGTTTACGGTATTGCCTTTATTATTGTCGAAAAACGCAACAAAAACAAAACACCTCGTTGGACTTCGCTGAATGACTTTACGTACCAAGCAGCTCTTCTTGTTGGGTTATTCCAAGTCTTGGCACTTGTTCCCGGAACATCCCGTTCTGGTGCAACGATCCTAGGAGCTATCTTGATTGGTGCTTCGCGTTTTGTCGCTACAGAATTCTCATTTTTCTTAGGGATTCCTGTCATGTTTGGCGCAAGCGGCTTGAAGATCGTCAAATATTTAGCTGAAGGGAATTCATTCAAAATGGAAGAAACTGTTGTTCTTCTTGTAGGAACATTCGTCTCTTTTGTGGTTTCTGTCTTAGCTATTAAATTCTTATTAAGTTATTTGAAGAAAAACGACTTTACCGCTTTTGGCTGGTATCGTATTATCCTTGGTATCATTTTAATTGGTTATTGGTTTATCGCAATGTAAGAAAAACCAGAACACTTCTCTTGTATGAGAAATGTTCTGGTTTTTTATTCTATTTAATGATAATTATTATAAATAATAAAAACCGTATTGAGCTCCATAGTCAAATGATAACCATTATCGTTCTCATTTAGCTGTTTTTATTATCAATTACATTTTTATTATGCTATCCTTGTTTTGACAAGGAGGACTGATAACGATGACTAATCAGAAAAAAGCTTTTGCAGCAACAATTGGCTGTCTTTTATTTATGATTGCCGGTTTTATTTTCGACCGATTCTCTCTCACCATCACCCCGCTTTTTTATATCAGCGCTATTATCATCGGTGGATACAAACAAACATCGGAAGGCTTGAAAGAATTGTGGAATGACCGAACACTGAATGTGGATTTATTGATGGCTTTAGCCGCTATCGGTGCCTGTTTGATTGGTAATTACTTTGAGGGAGCAATGTTGACATTCATCTTTTGTTTAAGCGGTGCATTAGAGGAATACACAACCAATAAAAGTCAAAAAGAAATTACCGCTTTGATGAATCTTCAGCCACAAAAAGCTCAGTTACTAAAAGAAAACGGACAAATGCAAGAAGTAGATGTTTCGCAATTAAAGGTGGATGACTTGGTGTTCGTCGCTAAAGGAGCGGCTGTTCCGATCGATGGTTGTTTAGAAAGCACACAGGCAACGATCGATGAGTCTGCATTAAGCGGTGAATCTGTACCTGTAGAAAAATATTTAGGAGATGAGATGTTTGCAGGAACGCTGAATCAAGGAAATCCCATTACGATTCGAGTAACAAAAACGAGTGCCGAAACTGTCTTTGCTAAGATTATCCAGTTAGTGGAAGAAGCGCAGAATACGCCAACTCAAACAGCTTCATTTATCGAACGGATCGAAAACAATTATGTAAAATTGATTTTGCTTGCTGTGCCTCTAATGATCCTTCTCCCCCACTTTTTCTTAGGTTGGAGTTGGGATGAAAGCTTTTATCGAGGAATGGTACTATTAGTCGTGGCTTCTCCTTGTGCGCTTGTCGCATCTGCTACTCCTGCTTCTCTAGCTGCTCTTTCAAATTCTGCAAAAAATGGGATTCTAATCAAAGGCGGGATCCATTTAGAGAAGCTATCTGAATTAAAAGCGATTGCCTTTGATAAAACTGGAACACTCACTAAAGGAAAACCAGTTGTGACTGACAGCTTTTTCTTTGCTGAGAAGGATTTGGCACAACAACTTCTTGTTGCTATGGAACAAAAAACGACACACCCTCTTGCTCATGCGATTTTACAATATTTCGATTGCACAATACCCGAAGCAATCCAATGCCTATCAATAGAAGAAATTACTGGTTTTGGATTACAAACTACCTATTTAGGGGCGCAATGGAAAGTTGGCAAACACGCATATGATCCTGAGACGATGATAATCAGCAAAGAGATTGAGGAAATGATCGAACGTTTAGAAAATCAAGGAAAAACTGTAATCTATCTTTCTAAAGATCAGCAGTTAATCGCTGTTTTAGGTCTGTTGGATATTCCAAAAGCAAATGCCCAACAGGTGATTTCCTACTTTAAATCCCAAAACATCCATACAAGTATGATAACTGGCGACCATTCTGGCACAGCAAAGGCTATTGCTGAACAAGTAGGGATCGAACATTACTATGCAAGCTGTACTCCGGAAGAAAAAACACAACTAGTCAAAAAAGAAAATAAACTTTACCAAGTAAATGCGATGGTTGGTGATGGAGTCAATGATGCGCCCGCTTTAGCAGCTGCTTCATTAGGTATCGCTATGGGACAAGGAACAGACGCCGCAATGGATATCGCAGACATCGTCTTAATGAAAAATGACTTAGATAAATTCGTCTACAGTCATCGGCTATCTTTAAAAATGCGGCGGATCATCAAACAAAATATCATTTTTTCGATTCTTGTTATTCTCTTGTTGATTGCTTCTAACTTCTTGCAATTTTTAAATCTACCTCTTGGAGTAGTAGGACACGAAGGAAGCACGATATTGGTTATTCTGAATGGCTTGCGCTTACTAAGACCTTTACCTGCTCTTTCTGATTCTTCAAAAAAATGTAAGTCTTGTCCACTATACCAAGCACGGCTGTCTTCTGCCAAATAAGTGAAGTTTTTTATGATTTTGTTTATTTTATGAAAAAATCAGCGTATGAATAGATTTCGAAGGATAAATTCCTGCTTTTGCAACTTTCCAAAAAGATGTTATGATTGTTTCGAAGAAAGTGAGGAATATATTTTATGGAAAGTTGGCTTTTTTTAGGAATTATTTTACTTGTAGCAATTTTAGCTAAGAATCAAAGTCTAATGATAGCGGCAGCTTTTGTGCTGATTATGAAGCTCGTACCAGCCTCCCGTTCCTTTTTCCCTTGGCTTCAAGGCAAAGGAATCAATATTGGTGTGACGATCATCACTGCAGCTATTCTGATCCCTATCGCAACAGGAGAAATCGGTCTACGTGATTTATTAGAAGCCTTTAAATCCCCTATCGGCTGGGTAGCTGTTTTTTGCGGTGGGCTAGTGGCTGTCTTATCTTCCAAGGGCGTAGGATTGATTGCTTCTGATCCGCAAATCACTGTTGCGCTTGTGTTTGGCACGATTTTAGGTGTTGTTTTCTTAAGAGGAATCGCCGCCGGACCAGTCATTGCTTCTGGCATTACTTACTGTATCTTACAAGTATTTGCTTTAGGGAAATAGATCAAATTTTGCCTATTTTTAGGAGATTCTTAACACCCCCAATTTACTGATCCGTGATATACTGACAACGAGGTGATACAATGTTCGAAAAATTGAAGTATTTCATAGGAACAATTGGCTGGTTTCTTTTAGCGGTACTTTTGATTCTGGGCTTAGCTTATCTTTTATTTCCTGATTTGATACAAAATGTGTTAGATACTGCTTTTTGATTGACCTATTAGAATGATATAGGGGAAGCTCCTGCGATGCAGGAGCTTTTTTAAACAATGACCGAGCGAATGAGATTTCCTATTGAAATCGATGCTCTTTTTTCTTTTTGGCTCTTCTCCTCTTTTTTGTTATACTAGATTACAGTGGACAAAAGAAGGAATGATTGCATCCACTTTAACGAATATCAAAATGGAAGAAATAGTACCTGTTCTCAGGTTACTTTGGAAAGAAAGGAAGACGCTTGTGGAAACTTTTGAAGGTCTTTTAATTGATACGTATGTTTTACAAGAACAGCCAATGATGCTGACTGGAATCAACTTGCAGCTTGAGGACCGTGTGATCAATGGCCTGCTTAAAGATCGCTATTTGGCAAAGTACATCTTACGTTTGCCACTAAATAAATATGTACTGGAAGTAAGTGGCAAATGGAACCGTCGGAATCAGTTAGTCATTAAAAAAATGTTGATAAAAAATATTGATGAATACATTAAAATAATCGGTACACCAGAATAACCTTTACCGATCAAAGGTGACTGGTTATAAAATAACTGCAGTTTCTTAATAGAAAAACAAAGAACAACAGGGAATCGTATCCCTTTTCAAAAAAAACTTTGCAAACGGTTCTCTTTGTTATATAATGACTTAGTACCAAACATTCCCATTCAATCTTTGTTTAAATAGATAAATAAAAATCTAGTTTGGTTTGACGCTATTGCCTCCCACAATAGCGTCTTTTTGATTTTTTCAGCTTGATTTATCTGTTTTTACTGATAAAAAAGTTTAAATAAAAGACTGTTAAGGAAAAAAACTTGTCATGTTCATATTGCAAAGCGCGCTGCCTTTAGGTATAATAATGAATGTTGAATTATGCGGTCACACGCGTAAGAACTTAAGTTATCGGAGGTGAAACTAATGCCAAACATTGAATCTGCAATCAAACGTGTTCGTACAAGCGAAAACGCTAATGTGAAAAATTCATCTCAAACAAGCGCTATGCGTACTGCAATCAAAAAATTTGAAGATGCTGTAGCTTCAGGTGCTGACAACGTAGATGCGTTATATAAAGAAGCTGTTAAAGCTATTGATATGGCTGAATCAAAAGGTCTAATCCACAAAAACAAAGCTAACCGCGACAAATCTCGTTTAAGCAAAAAAATCGCTAAGTAAAAGAATCGGCTTCGGCCGGTTTTTTTATTTGTCAAAAAAAGACAAAAGCAATCGGTATTCCCGCATGCTTTTGTCTTCTTCTTTCTTCCTATCTATTTCTCAACAACTGCCCTGTGCGCAAAACGAAAAGTTGAAAACTTAATTCTTTTTCGATTTGTCCCGTTTTGATTTGATAATCCATTTCGACTAATTGATCAAATAACTGTACCAGCAACTGTTCATCGAATTTCCTTACTTCTTGCATGGCAAGTTTTACACGGTAGGGATGGATTTTTAATGTTTCTGCAATATTGGCCTGCTGATAGCCAATCTTTACAAGAAATTTTGTCTGTAAAAACAAACGTAATTGAGAAAGTAAAATCGCATTGATTTTAATTGTTTCCTCCCCTTGCATGACTAAATCTTCATATAAACGCAAGGCTTGTTCTGTCTTCCCTTTTAAAATATATTGGGTCATGTCAAAAATATTATGTTCCAATGTTTTAGGAACTAATTGTTCTACTTCTCGAACAGTGATCTGCTGTTGATTTTGTCCATAAAGAATTAATTTCTGTAACTCTCTCATCATTTTGGATAAATCTAAGTCGGTCAACCGCAAGAATAAATCAATGGCGTTTCGTTCCATTTTGATGGAAGAGTTCTCTAAGGTATTCATCAGATATTGACGTACTTCTTTTTCATTCAACTGTTGGACGTTGATGATGGTTGCTGTTTTTTTCAATTGTTTCGTTACTTTTTTCCGTTCATCCAACTTTTCATATGGTGCAAAAAATACTAATACAGTCGATTCTAGTGGTTCTTTCAAATAAGCTGTCAGTAAATCAGTATTTTGTTCGATCCCATTGTTTACTTTCTCACCTGTTAAAAAATATGGGTTCTCCACAAATACTAATCGTTGATCTCCGAAAAACGGCAATGTCTCTGCTTCAGCCACTACCTCCTCTAAACTTGCATTTTCCATGTCAAAACTTAAAAAATTTAAATCATCTTCGCCCTCTAATTTGATTTTTTTAACTATTTCTGCCCGAACTTGATCTTGGAGAAACTTTTCTGTTCCTAAGATCAAGTAACAAGATGCAAGTTTTTCTTTACGTATTTTTTGTAACTCTGCTTGTATACTCAAATTACTCACCACTTTCAAAATTATCCTACCATGAGAAGATGAGAATTACTAGTCTATCATTATTTCCACTAGACCATGAGGATGAAAAACTGGATGCCAGCGATAGGTGATCATTCCTTGCTGATCGGTTCGCCATGTTCTTATCTGATTTTCTTCTAGTGCCTCCAATACTTCGCTGTGAGGGTGACCATAACGATTATTTACTCCGCAGGATATAATTCCATGTTTCGCTTCAATACGGGAAAGAAAATCCGTATTACTTGATGTGCGGCTACCATGGTGACCTAATTTGACTACGTCGGCTTTCAAATTAGGATAAATAGAAAGCAGCTGTTCTTCCATCGCTTGATTCAAATCGCCTAAAAACAAAAAACGCTGATTATTATAGTCCAGCCATAAACCAACCGAATCTTCATTTCTTCCTTCTCCCTTTTCAAAAGGGGTCAATACATAAAGATCATAATAGCCTTTGATCCTGTCGCCATGTTTGACTTCAATGATTTTAGTGCCATTTTTTTGAGCTTCTGTTAAATGCCTTCGCAACGGCTCATTTCGTCCAGCACCCCAGCCAATATAAATTTTTTTGATGGTGAAATGCTGAGATAATGTGGACAATTCTCCCACATGATCCGTATCGTCGTGTGTCAAGATGAGTTTATCGATCACACTTATTCCCTGTCCTTTTAGATATGGAACGATATTCCTTTCAGCAGGAGGTCGTACGATACCTTGCGCCCACTTTTCCCTTTCAAAGCGCAACTTACCACCCGTATCAATCAAAATCGTTTCCTTTCGAAAAGGACTTTGCAAAAAGATACTGTCTCCTTGGCCAACATCGATAAAAGCGATCGTTGAAGAAAAACGTAAAAATGTCAAAGTCAATAGCATCAAAGAAAACAGACCAACATAAAACAAGAGTTTCATCGGCTGCTCGTTCAATCTATCCATACAAATCAGCAATCCGAAAATATATACCCCTGATAGCACAAGAGGTAGACGCCCTATAACAAGAGGCGATCCTGAAAACAAATCGATTATTCGTTCAAACAAGATCAGTCCCTCTTCTATCAGCAAAAGCAAGGTTCTCGGCAACCAGCGATTGAAAAGCGTGAGAAAGAACGCACTAGGAAGAAAAAGAAACTTGAATATCGGTGCAATCAGTAATGTAAAAAGACTGCCTAAAAGAGGCCACTCATAAAAATGCCATACAATCAATGGCATCGTGATCATGGTAAATAGGACATGAGAAGCCGTTTTTTTCATCCAATCTCCATCAAAAGAAATCAGGATAAACAAAAAACTCATGAAAAAACTAAGTTGCCCGCCCGCATGAAAAAGAAATCGAGGATCAAATAGCAAAAGAAGCCAAAAGACAACTGCAAATAAGTCCATAGAGGAGTAACGTTTATTCAATAATTTGACTAGCAACCGCAATAAAAACAACAGACTAGCACGCAAGACAGAAATAGAACTGCCTGCAAGAGAAACATAACAGATAGTTAGTAGACTCAACGGAATGATGCTGACGTGCAGTGGCCATCCGATACGTCGAAACAAATAATACAGCCACCCTAAATAAAATTGGATGTGTAATCCCGATAGGCTGAATAGATGTAGCAAACCACTCGCCCTAAAAATTTCTTCTGATTCTCTGAATCCTGAATCTTTATAACCCCATAATAAAGAATTGATATATATACTTGTTTTTTGCGGAAATTCAGATTGGACAAAAGAAATAAGAGCGCCTCTTTTTCTCTGGAGCCAATTTCGCCAATGATTTTGTATGGTAATTTTTTCGACCCTTTGAATTTGGAATCGACCAGAGATTCTATGGTTCCTGAAGTAAGCTTCTTGGTCAAAAGTATAAGGATTTCGCTTTTTTTCGGGAGAAATAAACTCGCCTTCAGCTGTCAATTCTATCCCCTTCCCTCGGAACCCAAGCCAAGTTTTCAACTCTGCTTCGGTGTTTACTTGATAAGAAAGCTGTATCTTCTGTTTACTCTCTGACAACCTTCCTTCCATTGTCAAAAAACTGCCATTTGCACGAATCGTATCTGTAGATAAAGTCACTTGCGCAGATGTTTCTTTTTCCTCTAAAAATGAATATTCTTGTAGCTTATAAGAAACGGATACCATTATGCTACCCACAATACAGAAGTACGCGATAAAACGTCCTTCTTTTAGCGAAAACCACAAAAAAATTCCGGCAAGAAACAAACGATAAATCCAATTGTCCGTATCATACAACAAACAAATAATCATCGACGTAACTGCCGGAAAAATCAACCGATTTCGAACATGCCTTTCTAAAACGCTAGACATGTTTTCCTGTTAATTCATTTTGAAGTTTTGAAAAATGCTGCGAGTCTAAAGCAACTTGGTGTACAGATACGCCTAATTGTTCAATCAACGCTTGAGCATACGGATCATTTCGATAGTCATGGAGATAATTGATCCCTTTAACACCAGCTTGCAGCAAAGCTTTTGTACAAGCTAAACATGGAAAATGTGTGACATAGATTTCCGAACCTTCCGTCGGGATACCGAGTTTCGCGCACTGTAGCAGCGCGTTCATCTCTGCATGGATCGTTCGCAAACAGTGTCCATCTACAACATAGCAGCCTTCATCTATGCAGTGGACATCTCCACTGACTGCTCCATTATAGCCACCAGCAATGATTCGTTTTTCCCTCACGAGTGTCGCTCCTACTTCTAAACGTGTACACGTACTGCGTAAAGATAACAATACTGCCTGAGCCATAAAGTACTGGTCCCAGGGAATGCGTTTGTTTTGAGTCTTATCAGTAATTTTTTCTTTGTTCGTATCGCATGGTTTTGAAGATTTTTCTAACATGGTTTACATTCCTCCGTTTTTTCAAGTTGGTCAAAAAAGCACTCCATTGCTTAAACAAACTATTCTTTAAATATACCGAATCATCATGTCTGACAAAAGAACATATCCTTCACTGCCGAAATGAAGTCCGTCATCCATTAGCCTCCATTTTATTGCTCTTTTCAGTTGATTCTGAATCATTCTATTTAATTGTAACGAAGTTTTTTAGTTTTTCAACTGTCTTTTCACCGATACCAGAGATCTCCTGCAAGTCTTCCACTTTCTGGAATGATCCGTTTTCTTCTCTAAATCGAATGATTTCTTGCGCCTTGACTGATCCGATCCCAGGAATCTGCTGGAGTTCTGAGGGACTGGCTGTATTGATATTTATTTTTGAAGGCTCGGAATCTGCTGTAGATTGTTTTCCTTCGGGGGATACCAACTGATCAAGATGTTCTGGCAGCTCTTCACCTACAGCAGGGATATATAGGACTTGCTGATCTTCTATCTTCGCAGAAAAGTTGATTCGATCGCTATCCGCTTCTTCTAATAATCCTCCTGCGCGCTTTAGTACATCATAGACCCGTTCTTCTGAAGAAAACGAATAGATACCAGGCTCCTTCACACTTCCTTTGATATCGGTGTACATAACCTTTGGACGAACGTCCTCTTCTACAGTGTTTCCTTCAGGCAATTGATTTTCTTCACTGGAACTAAATGGAGAAAGCATTTCTTTTGCAGCGATTTCTTCTGGTTCTCTATGAAATAACAGATTTGACAATAAAAAACCACTGGCTATACAAAAGATAAGAACTACCGTAGACATACAAATAATCAACCTAGGGGAGGTGAGTATTTTCTTGCTGATTTTTTCTATCATTATTCCTTTTTACAGAGAATGATCAGTAAAAATCATTCATTACTCCTTTCATTTGAAATCGAAGAAACAGTGTGCTCTGGCAAAATCGTCCCTTCAACATCTAATTACGTCAATTTTTTCTTTTTTTTTTAGCAGAAAGATATTTTGACGAAAAAAAGGATTGTGACAGAAAATATGTCACAATCCCTTATTCAAAATAAATAGTATTCAATTAGCTCAAAAGCTTGCATCTGCGGTAAATAAATCCAAACAAAAGAGGAGAAGCTGTTTTTGCGTAGCTATTCTTATTACTTGATACAGAGCAGCTTTTTCACAATTTTTTTAGTTGGTTCATTTCATTTTCTCTAGATAGTCAAGCGCATCTTGTACTGTTTTTACTGGTACGATTTTCATGGAGGAATTCAATTTTTTGGCAGCGGCTTTTGCTTCTTCATAGTTGGTTTTTATTTCAGGATATTCTTTCTTAACATCGTCTGAGATCGTATCATCTGGTGCAAAGAAAATATCTACACCGGCTTTATCCGCGCTTGCTACTTTTTTATCGATTCCTCCGATTCGGCCGACTTCTCCTTCGCTGTTGATCGTTCCAGTTCCGGCAATTTGCTTACCATGTCGCAAATTTTTACCAGTGACTTGTTCATAGATCTCTAAAGTGAACATCAATCCCGCTGACGGCCCACCAATAGAGCCAGAATTAATGCGAACGTCTGTATCTGATTCGATCTCTGTATGATCAGTAAGTGTGATGCCTATTCCTGCCTTTTTATCTGTTGGCAACTCGATCAGATCACCAGATGCTGTTTTTTCTTCACCATTATGCAAATAACTGATTTCAATTGTTTGTCCAACTTTTTGACTTTTTACATAATCCATAAATGCTTCTGTACTTTGAAAGCTTTTGCCGTCTACTTTTGTTACTGTATCTCCTACTGAAAGCTTGCCAAAGAAGTTCGATGTTTTCTCTACGCTCATGACATATACGCCTTTGAATTCCATTTTATAAGGCTTGCCTGCAAGTTTCAACGCTTGTTCGATTGCTGCGTTTTGGGAAGAATCCATATAATATTGTTGCATTTGATTATATTCTTCATTTGTTGCCCCACCAGTCAATTCTTCTTTACTGATCAATTCTTCAAAAGGAGCTACTTTAGCCTTTAGCGCCAAAAATCCGGTAGCTTGCCTGATACCGACGGATGTAAGGGAGAAAGAGCCAGAACCTTTGTCTTCTTTGTCATTGACTGTAATTAATTCTTTCAGATCAATCGTTGCTCCTGGTGATTCCACATAATATGGCAGAGGAACTACTACAAATCCGATGATCAACATTCCAAATATGATAATCAGTACTGTTTTCAACCATTGTTTAGCTTTCATTTGATTCACGCTTTCCAGCTAAAGCTTCGTTGATAACTGGCGGTAAATAACTGCTCACGTCTCCACCAAAGTGCAGTACTTCTTTTAAAATACTGGAACTGACATGGCTATATTCTGGTTTTGCCAATAAGAACACCGTTTCCAATTCCTCGTTTAGATGATGGTTCATCTGAGCGATTTCTCGTTCATATTCGAAGTCTTTGATACTCCGTATTCCTCTGACCAAGGCATCCGCGCCGATTTCTTTTGCCGTTTCCACTGTCAATTGATTTTCCTGATGTATGACTTTTACATTAGGAAGATGTGCCACAGCTTTTGCGATCAATGTCATTCTTTCTTCTGGAGGAAACAAACTTTTCTTTGAAGTATTGATAAAAACACCAATTACCACCTCATCGAATAATTTAGCCGCACGCTCCACTGTATCTAAGTGTCCTTTTGTAAAAGGATCAAAACTTCCTGGGAATAATGCACGTTTCATCGTTTTCCCTCTTTTCTATAGATAGTCACAGCTGTTATGCCATAAATTTGTTTTCTTATTTGATGAAATCCAGCCACAGATTCTGGCAATTCGACTGTTTTATCCGTTTCGCATACGATAACTGCGGTTTTAGAAAAAAGTCCCAGTTCTTCCATTTTATGGATTTGATCAATGATTTTTTGTTTTGCATACGGCGGATCAAGAAACAAGTAATCGAATTGTTGTTTCTCTGCTGCTAGCCGTTCGATTGCTTTGTCCGCATCAAGTTTTATTGTGGTAAACTTCTCTGGTTCTTTCGTAATCTCGATGTTTTCTTTGATGATTTTTAGCGCTTGGTAATTTTTGTCTACGCATACTGCATGACTACAGCCTCTGGATACGGCTTCGATAGCTAGACCGCCGCTTCCTGCAAACAGATCCAATACTGTCTCTCCATCAAAATATGGTCCAATCATATTGAATATGGATTCTTTTACTTTATCTGTAGTTGGTCTGGTGTTCGCCCCTGCTAAACTTTTTAAGCGGCGTCCGCCATAATTTCCTGATATTATCCGCATCTACTCACTCCTTAGAAATGGTACTGGTACTAGTATACCAAAAAAAAGACAAAAAAATACTTGGACAATGATCAATTTTTGATAGTTGTCCAAGTTATTTTTCTATTAAAAAACTGCTCATAAGAGATTTTTAAAGATGTTCAGCTAATCGGATTTCTGTATTCAGCTCTTCGATTTCGAAACCTTCTTCTTTTAATACCGTTTTATTACCTATCTTATCAGCAAAATTCATTTCGATATCTGGTCGGTAAGAACGTTCTACGTTTCGAACAAAATGTAATTTACGGATTCGTTCTTCTGTCTCTTCAAATGTCTCTTCATTCAAGTAAAGAACGACATATTTCATTCTTCTTGAGACATAATGCAACAAGCCGAACTTTTTTAGATTCTTTAATTGTTTTAAGCTGTAGACCCATACGATCAGCCCGCGTCGTTTTATTATTTCAAATTCACTATTGTCAACTTGCATGACAATTCCCTCCGCATCCAAAGTGTTTTTTCGTTTCAAAGAACGGACTACCTGCATCTACCTTGATTTCATTAGAAACTTCTTCGGCAAGCGCTTGGACAATTTGATCCAACAGACTTTGTAACTGTGTTTCACTATACCTAAAAGCTGCGACATGCTCATTCAGATCAAGCTGTCTTTTTGCTTTTCGAAGAGCACGTTTTTTTTCACGGTAATCAGGTGCATATTCACCGTATGCCGCTACATTTTCAAACGCCTTTTTCTGCGACAGGAACGCTTCTTTTAATTGGCAGACTTCTGCAGATTCTTTCATTGATTGTTTATGTTTGAAATAAGAAGCCATCGTTTTACTCTTTTTTATCATTTCAGCGACTCGGAGGCATTGATCCTCCAGTTGAAACAGCTCTTCGTTAACGATCACTGCTATCACTACTTTCTCCGTTTTCTTCTTGCAATAAGACTAACATATTTTCTTTAGAAAAAGCAATGCCTAATGAATCCGTTCCCGGATCCATAAAGCGGTCATGATTATATGGATCGCTGTACCAATATAAAAACGAAAAAGTAGCGTCGATTGCTGGATGAATAAACAGTCCACTAGTATTTTCTAATTTCTGTTTACTGATTAACTTCTCCAATTCATCATTCGTCAAGGAGAATTTCGTTGTCGTTTGTCCACTGCCTAGCGATTTTTGCCAATCAGCCATGCGTTCGTCTGACAAGATTTCTTCAGGCTTTGTCAAGAAATCATGTAGCAGCAGCCGACTGTGGTTTTGAAAGGCAAGTGTTTGGTTGTATATAGGAAGTTCGTCTTCTCTTCTAAGCATGTTTAGTAAAGTCGTACTTTTTCGTTCTTTGCCGCGATTGATCGATTCCCAGTCAGCCGATTTATCTGCTTCATAATGTGGGAGACCTTCACCAAACACTTGATACGGTAAAAGTTTCAAAAGACTATCTTTATCTAAATATACAACTGAAAACAGACCGTTAGTTGTTTGATCAAAAAACAAAATAGCAAAAGTGTCATTATCAAAAGCAATCAGTGGACGATAATTCATATCCTCTTCCATCAGTTCGATTCCAACTTCTGTGTCATGATACTCAAAAGTGAAATTAGTATAGATAGTCGTGAGCTTTGTTAGGTCCTGCATCGTCATCCCTAAATAAAACGGCGTGATATCAGCAGGTCCTGTTTGCAGTACTTTAACAGTTGCGACCATGCTATCTTGGACATTCACTTCAAACGTGAGATGACTGGCTTTGTTTTCATAATATCTTGTTTCAAAACCAAACCCACTAGTTAATCGATCATAGGATTGTCCAAAATCTTTTTCTAGCTGTTCGATCGGTTTTCCAATATAAGTAGAAAAACCAGTTGCTTTAAGCTCCTGGTATTTCCACGTTGTCATTTGATTTGAGATTTGTTGATCAGAGTTTTCCTTCACTTCAAGTTTTGGCGGGAACAAGACTGGTTCCATATAGAATGCCGCAATAACTAATAGCAGAATCAGCCAAAACAAACCCAGTCTTTTCATGTTTCCCCACCTTTCACTTATTATTTTTCAGTCACTTCAATCAAAAGGTCGCCAGATGAAATCGTGTCGCCTGAAGATACATATACATGTGCGACTTCTCCGTCAAAACGTGCTTCGATGGCTGTTTCCATTTTCATTGCTTCAGTAATCATCAACGTATCGCCTTTTTTGACGTTATCCCCTTTTTTCACTAATACATCAAGCACAGAACCAGACATCGTTGCTCCGATTTGTTCTCGGTTTGTTGGTTCAGCTTTCAATCGAGTTTGGACCGCACTGATGATTGAATTATCTTTGATAGTGATTTCACGTCTTTGCCCATTCAAATTGAAGAACAGTACGCGATTTCCTTCGATATCGGGTTCTCCGATTTCATCTAAACGGATGATCAGCGTTTTTCCACGTTCGATTTGTACATTGATCGTTTCACCTAAACGTATCCCTTGGAAGAATGTTGGTGTATCCAGTAATGTAACATCGCCAAATTGATTATACGCTTTTTGATAGTCCAAAAAGACTTGCGGATACATCAAATAACTTAATACTTCGTCTTGTTTTGGTTCATAGCCGATTTTTTCTGCCAATTCTTTTTTCACTTCGTTGAAATCGACTGATTTCGCCAACAGACCTGGACGTTCACTCAACGCGGGTCTGCCCTTAAGAATGATCTTTTGCAGTTTTTCAGGAAATCCGCCGACTGGTTGTCCTAGTTCTCCTTGGAAGAAAGTTACTACAGATTCAGGGAAACTTAATGTTTCGCCTTTTTCATAGATGTCTTCTTCTGTGAGATCATTTTGGACCATGAATAGCGCCATATCTCCTACGACTTTAGATGATGGAGTTACTTTCACGATATCGCCAAACATCAAATTGACAGTATGGTACATTTGTTTGATTTCATCCCAGCGATGGCCTAGTCCGACAGCTTTTGCCTGCTGTTGCAGATTTGAATACTGTCCTCCCGGCATCTCATGCATATATACTTCTGTTTCAGGAGCATTCAAGCCATTTTCAAATGGTTTGTAATACATACGCACATCTTCCCAATAATGGTTCAATTTCTGTGCATTTTCAATTGTGATTTCTGGCAGCCGTGGGCCATTGACCAGCGCATAATACAAGCTGCTCATGCTAGGCTGACTCGTGTTCCCACTCATTGCACTCATTGCTACGTCAACGATGTCTACTCCTGCTTTTGAAGCAGCGGAATAAGTGATAATCCCGTTTCCACTAGTATCATGAGTATGCAGATGGATTGGCAGATCCGTCGTTTCTTTCAATTCACTAATCAAACGATAAGCTGCTTGCGGTTTAAGTAATCCAGCCATATCCTTGATTGCAATGATATGCGCACCCAGTTGCTCTAGTTCTTTTGCCATGTCTTTATAATACTGAACATTGTATTTTGCTCGGCTTGGATCGTTGATATCGCCAGTATAGCAGATAGCTGCCTCTGCGATTTTACCAGTATCCCGTACAGCTTGGATACTTTTTTCCATTTGAGGAGTCCAGTTCAAACTATCAAAAATTCGGAAAACATCAATCCCTTGTGCTGCTGCTTCTTTGACAAATTCCACCAATACATTGTCAGGATAATTAGAATACCCAACGGCATTTGAACCTCTGAAAAGCATTTGCAGCAAGGTATTAGGCATTAAAGAACGGATTTTTCTCAATCGTTGCCAAGGATCTTCATTCAAAAAGCGGTAAGCCACATCAAATGTCGCTCCCCCCCACATCTCACTTGAAAAGAGTTCAGGAAGACCTTCTCCCGTTAAGCGTGCAATCTGCTTGAAATCCTTTGTCCGAACACGAGTTGCTAGCAAACTTTGATGAGCGTCTCTAAATGTCGTATCCGTCAACAATAAATTTTCCTGTCCTTTGATCCATTCGACCAAAGCATCGGCACCCTTCGCATCTAATACGTTCTTAGCCGTTACGTAATCAGTTCTTGTGATTAGATCTTTAGGCATACGTGGTTCTTCATAAAATGGTTTTTCGCCACTTTCGATACCTGGAAAACCATTCACAGTAATTTCACCGATATATTTCATCGTTTTATTTCCGCGGTCTCGTAGTCGAGGAAATTCAAATAATGTTGCTGTACTATCGATAAAAGTTGTTTTTGCATTTCCTGATTGGAATTCAGGATGTGTGATGACATTTAGCATAAATGGAATATTTGTTTTTACTCCACGGATCCTGAATTCTTTCAAGCAACGTTCCATTTTCTGAATGGCTGTTTCAAAAGTAGCACCATGCGTACATACTTTTACTAACAATGAATCAAAATACGGCGTCACCACATAGCCAGCGTAAGCATTCCCTACATCCAGACGTACGCCAAAACCGCCAGGTGAACGATACGTATCGATTTTTCCTGTGTCTGGTAAAAAGTTATTCAACGGGTCTTCCGTAGTGATTCGGCATTGAATAGCTGACCCATTCAATTTGATTCCTTCTTGCTGAGGCAATCCGATTTCTTTATGCAAATCTAACCCTTGGGCAATCAATAGTTGCGTTGTCACGATATCAATATCTGTAATCATTTCTGTGATCGTATGTTCCACTTGGACGCGAGGATTGACTTCGATAAAGTAAAAATCATCTCCTTCAACAAGAAATTCTACCGTACCCGCATTGACATACCCAACATGTTTCATCAATTGGACAGCTGCCTGACAAATTTTTTGACGTTGCTGTTCGTTCATAGAGACACAAGGCGCTACTTCTACTACTTTTTGGTGGCGACGCTGAACAGAACAGTCTCTTTCGAAAAGATGGATGACGTTTCCATGTGTGTCACCAAGAATCTGTACTTCGATATGCTTAGGATTGGCGATGTATTTTTCAACATACACTTCATCGCTACCAAAGGCAGCTTTTGCTTCGCTTTTTGCACGTTCGTAACCTTCTCTTGCACTCTTTTCATCATGAGCCACACGCATTCCGCGACCTCCGCCGCCTAGAGCTGCCTTGATCATAATCGGATAACCGAATCGTTCAGCAAATTCCAATGCATCGTCTACAGAAGCGATGGGACCATCTGTGCCTGGAATCGAAGCAATTCCTGCTTCGATGGCTGCAGCTTTTGCTTTGATTTTATCTCCAAAAATATCTAAATGATGCAGTTTGGGTCCAACAAAAGTGATGCCCTCTTCCTCGCACCGTTGCGCAAAATTCAAGTTTTCCGATAAAAGACCATAACCAGGATGAATGGCATCAGCTCCGCATTCTTTCGCGATAGAAATGATCCCTTCAATATCTAGATACGCATCAATCGGTTTTTTCCCTTGTCCTACTAAATATGCTTCATCCGCTTTAAAACGGTGTACGGAATATTCATCTTCTTCTGCATAGATTCCAACAGTTTTAATTCCTAATTCTGTACAAGCACGAAATACACGTACAGCGATTTCACCCCTGTTAGCAACTAAAACTTTTTTCATCGAACCACTCCTACATCTTTTTTTATTATAAACCTAAGCTCTTGCGTTTTTCATCCGCACTAATATTGAGGACAAAGCCGACACAGATCGAAAGCATCAGCAAACTGGATCCTCCTTGACTTAAGAATGGGAACGTGATCCCTGTCAAAGGAATGACACCAGTGATTCCTCCCAGATTGACAAACACTTGGATCAAAAACATTGCGCCGATCCCAATGCACAAAAGCGAATTGAACGGATCTCTTGAACGAATCCCTACAAGAATAATGCGCACGATCATAAAGAATAGCAACGCTAATATCAAAATCCCCATAATCACTCCGAGCTCTTCCACTACGATTGCATAGATAAAATCGGTTTGTGCTTCTTGTAAAAATCCCTTTTTCTGAATACTGTTACCTAATCCTCTGCCAAATAACCCGCCATTGAACATGGCATAGTAGCCATTAACTAATTGATGGCCTTTATTTAATTCATCCGAGAAAGGATTTTGGTAAATAGCAAAGCGATTATAGATATACTGTAAACGCCCAGGCAAGATTTTTCCGTTTGTAATATTGATTAGCCAAATCGTAAAAGTACTTAAACAAAAACCACCTACTCCTACAATCAAAGTATACACATAATTGACTCCGCTGGCTAAAAGCAGAACCAAAATAATCAAAAAGATAACTGCCGCATTCCCAAAATCGGGAAGGATAGCGACCAAAGCAGTCAGTCCGATAACCATTGCAAGTGGACGTTTTACAGTCCCTAGGAAATCTTTTTGTACACTGTTTTGTCTTTTAGATAAAGTCAGAGACAGATACCAGATAGAAATGATTTTTAGGTATTCGGCAGGTTGGATCGAAAATCCTGCAATTTGAAGCCATCCTTTTGCTCCATTGATCTCCTTACCGAAAAACACAACGACTAGCAGCAAAATCGTCAAAACTGCGATGGCTGCCATAATCAAACGCTGGTTTTTCAAAACATCTGTTTTCATTTTGTAGAGTAGTGCGATAGCAATCAAGCTGAGCACCCAAAAAATACTTTGGTTAATGACTGATGCGGACGGATTTTGTCCGTTTTCTAATAATAGATACGACGTAGAACTATATACCATGATCAACCCCAAAACACATAAAATCAAATAGGGAATCAAGATACTATAGTCTAATAGATGCCTTTTTTTTACTTTCTTAGGCAAGTCTATTCCTCCTTGCCAACTTCTTTTTTATCATAATTTTCTTGGTAAACCTCACTGTATAACTGATTCAATTCTCGTTCCAGCTCACTTAACATCAGCTGTCCCTCGTTTTTTTCGATTACTCCTATACGAACAGCAAACCCGACTTGCTGGGAGAAACCGTACATCTGTGTATCTACCACTTCTTCGAAGGCTTTGCATTGCGAGATACAGAGACTGTTATTTTGGTTTCGGATTAATCGTTTGATCCGTTCTGCTTCATCATTTAATACTTGGATCGCAAGTTTTTTCGACAAAGAATCCATCTGTGCTTACCTCCCGTTCTAATTCCTTAATTATAACATATTTGATTTTCATAGGGAGCAAAAAAACAGATTTAACCAGTTGTTTTTATTCGTTTTTACGTAATGGTCCTTCTTACTTATCCAGAACGTTAGGATCCATATTTTTTATCCGAGATAAAAAGGCTTCTCCGTATTTATCAAGCTTGCTTTGACCAACTCCCTTTATCTGAAGCATCTCCAGTCTGCTTGATGGACGTATTCGGCTCATTTCTTTCAAGGTGGAATCTGAAAATACAACATACGGGGGAACGCCTGCTTCTGATGCTAGATCCGTTCGAAGTTCCCGCAACACTTCAAATAGTGTATCGGTCTCTTCATCCGACAGCTGCTGGACTTTCTTGGGTTCCTTTCGATAAACAGCTTCTTGTCCTTTTAATACTTGGATCCCTCTTTCTGTTACTTTCAAGATGGGATATTCTCCATTAACGGTCAGAAGATAGCCATTCGATATCAAATATTCAATCAATTGCATCGTTTCTTTTTGCGATTGTTTTTTCATCAGTCCATAGGTAGATAAACGTTCAAACCCTAAGGCTCGCAGCTTTTGTTCTTTCGATCCTGCTAAGACTTTCATTAGCATCTGCTTGCCATAATTCTCCCCCATACGTTTCAAACAAGAAAGGACCATCTGTGCTTGTGTCGTTACTTCTACTATTTCTCTGTCATCTAAACAGTTACCACAACGATTGCACGGACTGCTTGTCTCGCCAAAATAGTTTAGGATGTATTGCTGAAGACAGGATTCTATATACGCGTATTCTGTCATCGCTTTTAATTTTTCATATTCTTTTTGCTTTTGCCCCTCTTCTCTTTGAGACTGCTGGATAAAAAACTTTTGGACCTGAATATCTTGAGGAGAGAAAAGCAGGATGGCTTCACTGGAAAGACCATCTCTTCCCGCACGACCAGCTTCCTGATAGTATGCTTCTAGAGAGCCAGGAATTTGATAATGGATAACAAAACGGACATTGCTTTTATTTATGCCCATGCCGAATGCATTGGTCGCTACGATTAGCTGTAAGCGATCGTATAAAAAGGCCTCTTGCATTGCCGTTCGTTCATTCTCATTTAGACCACCATGATATCTGCCTATAGAAAATCCAAATTTTTTAAGCAAATGATAGATTCGGTCTACTTCTTTTCTCGTCGCTGCATAAATAATGCCAGATTGATTTTTGTTGATTTTCAAATACTCGACTAGATACTGTTCTTTTTTTTGGTCTTTCACTACTTGAAAGCGGAGATTTTCCCGTTCAAAACCAGTCTGGATGTGATTGCCGTCAGGGATTTTTAAAAGTCTTTTTATGTCAGCGGCTACTTGTATAGTTGCTGTAGCCGTCAGAGCAACAATGACAGGTCGATTTGCCAGTTGATCTAGCTGGTTCGCCATTTGTAAATAACTTGGACGGAAATCATGCCCCCACTGAGAGATACAATGCGCCTCGTCAATGGCAATCATACAGACATTCCATCGATTCATCGCTTGAATGAAATCCGGCATGATAAAACGTTCTGGAGCAATATAAAGTAAACGATACTGCTGTCTATCGATTTCTTGGAAGCGCCTAGCTGTTTCGTAACCATCTAACGAGCTATTGATAAAAGTGGCGGGTATACCTAATTGATTCGCTGCATCCACCTGATCCTTCATCAGAGAGATCAAAGGGGATACAACCACAGTAAGCCCATCTAATAGTAAAGATGGAAGCTGGTAACAGATTGATTTCCCACTTCCGGTAGGCATGATCCCTAATACATTTTCCTGATCAATGACTTTCTGGATAATTTCTTTTTGACCAGGTCTAAACTCATCATAACCAAAGTATTGTTTTAATAAGTCGTTCATCTTCCCGCTCCTTTCCCTTGCCATTTTACTTCGGTTTTCACCGAAGAACAAGTTGGCCCTCTCGTGAAACATACGTACAATATGAAACAAATTCAGACTATAATTAAGTTCTTTAAAAGTCTTTTAAATGTCTTTTGGCGTATTTTCTGAATTTATGTCCATTGACAAAGATGACTTCTCCACAGAAATGAGTTGGACAAAAAAAGAAACCAGCTATTTTTTATAACAAGCTGGTTTCTCTCTTCATCCTTTTACAGATTATTTTTTCTTTTTAGATGCTTTTTCACGAGCATTTTTCTCTAAAATTTGTTTTCTCAAGCGAATGCTTTCTGGTGTTACTTCGCAATATTCATCATCATTCAAGAATTCCAAAGATTCTTCCAACGTCAATTGTTTTGGTTTTTTGATGACAGATGTTTGGTCTTTAGTAGCAGACCGTACGTTTGTCATTTGTTTTGCTTTTGTGATGTTGACAGTCAAATCATTATCACGGCTGTTTTCTCCGATAATCATTCCTTCATATACTTCCGTACCTGGTTCTACGAAGACTGTACCGCGTTCTTCGATACTCATGATAGAATAGGTCGTTGCTTTTCCTGTATCGATCGAAACCAGCGCACCTTGGTGACGTCCACCGATTTGACCAGGAAGCATTGGCAAATATTGATCAAAAGTATGGTTCATGATTCCGTAACCGCGTGTCATTGAAAGGAATTCAGTTGAATAACCGATCAAACCGCGAGCAGGTGTCAAGAATGTCAAACGGATTTGTCCGTTTCCTGTATGGACCATATCTTGCATTTCACCTTTACGTAAGCTCAAGGATTCGATGACACTACCCATGTATTCTTCTGGTGTATCGATTTGCACGCGTTCAAACGGTTCGCATTTTACACCGTCGATTTCTTTTTCAATAACTTCTGGACGAGATACTTGCAATTCATATCCCTCACGGCGCATGTTTTCAATCAAGATAGACAAATGCAATTCTCCACGACCAGAAACTGTCCATGCATCTGGAGAGTTTGTTGGTTCAACTCGTAAAGATACATCTGTTTGAAGTTCTGCCATCAAACGTTCTTCAATTTTACGAGCAGTTACGAATTTACCTTCTCGACCGGCAAATGGTGAATTATTAACTAAGAAAGTCATTTGCAATGTTGGTTCGTCAATGTGAAGGATAGGTAACGCATCTTGATGATCCACAGGAGTAACTGTTTCACCGACAAAGATGTCTTCCATACCTGAGACAGCAATCAAGTCTCCAGCTTTTGCTTCTTGAATCTCTAGACGTTTTAGTCCAAAGAAACCAAATAATTTCGTTACACGGAATTTCTTAACTGTTCCGTCTAATTTAATTAACGCTACTTGGTCGCCTACTTTGATTGTTCCTCTAAATACACGTCCGATTCCGATACGACCTACATAATCGTTGTAGTCAAGTAATGAAACTTGGAATTGTAATGGTTCGTCGCTATTATCGACAGGAGCAGGAATTTTTTCAATGATCGTGTCAAAAATAGGTGCCATTGTTGGTTCTTGATCTGCTGGGTCATCTGATAAGCTTGACGTACCATTCAGTGCAGACGCATAAATCACAGGAAAGTCTAACTGATCATCATCTGCTCCCAATTCGATGAATAGTTCAAGAACTTCATCTACGACATGCTCAGGACGAGCAGAAGGTTTGTCAATCTTGTTTACGACAACGATTGGTGTGATATGTTGTTCCAATGCTTTTTTCAATACAAAACGTGTTTGAGGCATTGTTCCTTCATACGCATCTACGACCAACACAACGCCGTCAACCATTTTCATGATCCGTTCTACTTCGCCACCGAAGTCCGCGTGTCCTGGAGTATCCATGATGTTTACGCGGATTCCTTTATAGTCTACAGCTGTGTTTTTGGCTAAAATCGTGATACCACGTTCTTTTTCTAGCGCATTTGAGTCCATCGCACGTTCTTGCAATTGCGTATGTGCGTCTAATGTATCTGATTGTTTTAATAGTTCATCAACTAATGTTGTTTTTCCGTGGTCAACGTGGGCAATAATTGCGACGTTACGGATATCGTTTCTATAATTCAATGTAACTAACTCCTTTTTTATTGGTTCTTTATGACAGGGCAAATTTTACTCGACTGCTAATTATAGCAGACTTTTTTCATGAAATATAGTAAAATGTTTTCATTTTTTCGAGAAAATTAATCTTTTGCCCGTTTTTATCATTTTTGTGAATGATTTCTACCTTTTTTCAGCCTTCTTTTTTCAAAAGGTCTGCGATTTCTGCATATGCACAAGGAGTCCCTGCTAAATAGTATTCCCTTTTGTCAAATGTCAAAGGAGTGCCAAAAAGACCGCTTGTCACCATACCAAACTCTTCCAATAAAACATTTCCCGCTGCATAATCCCAAGGGCTGAGGTTCGAAATGTAAGCAATATGGTTTCCTTTCAAGATTGCGGCTAGTTCAAGCCCTGCACACCCGTACATACGTGTTCCCATGCTGCTTTCCGCAATCTCTCGGATTCCATATTTATTATGACCGAAAAGATAGCTATTCACACCAAGTAAGCCTTCTGCTAAAGATTTATTTGTTGGTCTAGGCATTGGTTTGTCATTTTTATAGACACCTATTCCTTTTCCACCCCAAAAAAGCTCATTTTTCATGACGTCATAAATGAAACCAAGTTTTCCAACGCCGGATTCATAAACAGCAAGCATGATACAAAAATTTTCCCCTTCAATCACGAAATTCAATGTGCCATCAATAGGATCGATGATAAAGACTCTTCCATCGAGATCCGATAGTTGATTACACCCTTCTTCTTCTGCCAATATTTTTGCCTCTGGATCAAAGGAATGGATTTTTTCGATTAGAAAATTCTGGATGTTTCGGTCGACATTTGTCACTAGATCCGTTCGATTTGATTTTTGCGAGATCGTTAATGTTTGTTGAGAAGATTTGATTTTCTCACCAGCTTCTTCTAGCCAGGATTTGATATGATCAATCATCTGTTCCATTTATCTCACCCGTTCATTCTCAAAGTTTTGTTTGGATTTTTTTTTGCTTGCTGCACTGTACGATATAAGGAGTACCCGGAAGCTTTTTCAAATTCCCGTCCCAATCGTTTTTCTTCTCCGATGGATTTGACAACTGTTTTGAACTGCTGATAGGTCTTCAAAAAAGCTTCATTATTTATCCCTTTTTCGTTCGCACGTTCCAGATCTTCCCACATCTTCATTACAATGACCATTTCATCTGTTGTCCAGTCTAAATCAAGTGGATACTGATATTCTTGCATCTTCAACTCTCCTATTTCATATTCTTCTTTAGTGTAGCATAGGAGACGGTAATAAACCAAGAAGTTGTCGTATTATTAAGTTTACATAATTAAATCATTGATAACAAAAAAGAAAAAACGCAACCGATCTCTCAGCTGCGTTTCGCCTGTATGATTCAAATCAAATATGGATTGGCAAGCCTAATGCTAATTCAGAAGCATCCATGACGATTTCGCCAAGAGATGGATGCGGATGAATCGTCAAGGCGATATCTTCAGCATTCATTCCTGATTCGATTGCTAAAGCTAATTCAGAAACCATATCGCTTGCACCGACTCCCCCGAGCTGTGCACCAATCAGCACGTTATCTTCGATCGTCGTAACTAGACGGATGAATCCTTCTGTTTTACCAAGCGATAATGCCCGACCGTTCCCTGAAAATGGGAATTTGTATGCTTTTGCTTCGATACCAGCATCTTTTGCTTCTTTGATCGTCATACCTACAGAAGCCAATTCAGGATCAGTGAAGGCTACTGCCGGCATTGCTTTATAATCTACAGCTACTTTTTTGCCAGAGATTGCTTCAGCAGCGATTTTTGCTTCATAACTGGCTTTGTGTGCTAATGCCGCCCCCGGAACGATATCACCGATGGCATAGATGTTAGGTACGTTCGTACGTCCTTGTTTATCTACCGTGATCAATCCTCGTTCTCCTACTTCGACACCCGCTTGTTCTAAGCCCATGTCATCCGTATTCGGACGACGTCCTACAGTGACCATCACATAATCAGCAGTAACAGATTCTTCTTTTCCGTCCACTGCATATTTCACTGTCACGCTGTCACCGTTATCGACTGCTTCTTTCGCCATTGCATTCGTTACGACTGTTACGCCTTTTTTCTTGAAATCATCTTCTACTAATTTTACTAGATCTTTTTCGTAAGTTGGTAAAATTTGTGGTGAGCCTTCAAGAATCGTTACTTCTGCTCCTAAGTTTGCGTACGCTCCGCCCAATTCGGCACCAATCACACCGCCACCGATGATCACAAATTTCTTAGGTACTTCTTTTAATGCTAATCCGCCAGTAGAATCTAACACACGTCCTCCGAATTTAAATCCTGGAATCTCGATTGGACGGGAACCTGTTGCGATGATTGCGTTATTGAACGAATAAGTTTGAGCTGAATCTGGATGGATGACGCGTAGTGTGTGATCATCTACGAAGAACGCTTCTCCTTCGATTGTTTCAACCTTATGTTTTTTTAATAGGAAACCAACTCCAGAAGTCAACGTATGGACAACTTTGTTTTCTTTCCATTCTTGTGTTTTCGCAAAATCTAGTTTGACGTTTTCACTAGTTACTCCAAACATTTCAGAATCTAGTGACTCTTGATAATGGTGTCCTGCAGCTATCAGTGCTTTTGAAGGAATACAGCCGACATTCAAACAAACACCGCCAATATACTCTCTTTCAATGATTGCTACTTTTTGTCCCATTTCAGCAGCGCGGATGGCAGCTACATAGCCACCAGGTCCCGCACCGATTACAACTGTATCTAATTCTACAGCAAAATCTCCAACTACCATTTGTTTATCATCCTTCCATCATTAATAGCTCTGGATCAGCTAAAAGACGTTTGATATTATTCATTGCTTGTTGCGCAGTTGCTCCATCTACGATACGGTGATCGAAACTTAATGACAGTTTCATCACACGACCGACAACGATTTCGCCTTCAGCATTTACGATTGGTTGTTGTGCAATCGTTCCTACACCTAAAATAGCTACTTCTGGATAGTTGATGACTGGTGTAAACCAACCGCCACCTACAGATCCGATATTGCTGATCGTAATCGTTCCATTGCGCATATCTTCTGCAGATAGTTTGCCGTCATGAGCTAATTTTGCTTTCTCATTGATTTCGTCTGCAATAGCAAACATTCCTTTGCGGTCTGCATCTTTCACATTTGGTACATATAGTCCGTGATCCGTATCAGTTGCAATACCGATATTGTAGTAATGTTTATAAACGATTTCTTGGTTTGCATCGTCGATAGATGCATTCAATACTGGGTATTTCTTAACAGTCGCTGTTAAAGCTTTCACGACATATGGCAAGAAAGTAAGTTTCGTACCATTTGCAGCAGCAACTTCTTTAAATCGTTTCCGATTATCCCATAGTTTAGACACTTCTACTTCATCATGCAATGTCACGTGTGGAGCTGTATGCTTACTGTTGACCATTGCTTTAGCAATAGCTTTACGTGTTGGTGTCATTGCTACACGTTCTTCCAAGTCTCCTAAGTTGGACTTGAATGGTTTTGCTGGTGCAGCTGGTTTGCTTTCTGCTGCAGGAGCTGCTTCTTTCGGTGCTGCCGCTTCTGCCGCTTCTGGCGCTTCTGATTTCGCTGGTGCACTGCTTGGACCACCTGCCAAGAAGTTTTCGATGTCTTCTTTTGTTACTCTGCCACCTTTTCCAGTTGCAGTTACTTGTGAGATATCTACATCTTTTTCGCGGGCAAATTGACGAACAGATGGCATAGCCAATACACGTTTATTTGGATCGGCAGCTTCAACGACACTTGCTGAACCTGATGTTTCCACTTTTTCTTTTGGTGCTTCAGCTGATGGCGCACTAGTTGATGGTGCGCCATTGTGTCCAGGAGCATCGATTTCTACTAACACGTCCCCAACATTTGCTACTGTGCCTTCTGGGACAATTACGTTTTTAACTGTCCCGGTTACGGGTGACGGGATTTCTTCTACTGATTTGTCGTTTTGAACTTCTAATAATGTATCATCTTCATTGATTGTATCTCCTGGTTTGACGAACCATTTGACGATTTCACCTTCTGCAATTCCTTCACCGATATCCGGTAACTTGAATTGGAAGACTCCTTCGCTTGACGATCCAGCTGATCCTGTATCAACAGTTGGTTCAGCAGCCGGGTTAGCTGGAGTTTGGGATTCTGCGGCTACACCACTGTCCCCTTCATTGTCTTCGTGTCCTGGTGCATCGATTTCTACCAATACATCCCCAACATTTGCTACTGTACCTTCTGGAACAATGACATTTTTAACCGTTCCTGTTACAGGTGAGGGGATTTCTTCTACTGATTTGTCGTTTTGAACTTCTAATAATGTATCATCTTCATTAATCGTATCTCCTGGTTTGACGAACCATTTGACGATTTCACCTTCTGCAATTCCTTCACCGATATCCGGCAATTTAAATTGATAAGCCATGACTTTGTTTCGTCCCTTCTTTTCTTAAAATTCCGCGATTTCTTTTACTTTGTCTTCGATATCTTTTGCGTTTGGTAACCAAACATTTTCTGCTTGTCCAAACGGGAAGACTGTATCAGGTGCAGAAACTCGTCCGATTGGGGCTTCTAATGAAAGGATAGCGCGTTCTGAGATCTCAGAAACTACTTGCGCAGCAACACCCGCTTGTCGTTGCGCTTCTTGGACAACGACTACGCGACCCGTTTTTTCCACGGATTGAATGATCGTTTCTACATCTAATGGCGCAACTGTACGAAGATCAATGATTTCAACAGAGATATTTTCTTTTGCAAGATTGTCTGCTGCTTTGATTGCTTCACGCACCATTGCCCCGTATGTGATAACAGATACATCTGTTCCTTCACGAGTAACTGCTGCTTTGTCCAAAGGAACTTCGTAAGCTTCATCCGGCACTTCTTCTCGGAATGAGCGATATAGTTTCATGTGTTCTAGGAAAACAACTGGATCGTTACTTCTAATAGAAGAAATCAATAGTCCTTTTGCATCGTAAGGATTTGATGGGATCACTACTCGAATACCAGGAGACTGGGCAATCAAACCTTCTAAATTATCTGAATGCAGTTCTGGTGTATGAACACCGCCACCAAATGGTGAACGGATCGTGATTGGTAGATTTCTAGTACCGCTCATTCGATATCTTGTACGAGCCATTTGAGCTACTACTTCATCCATTGCTTCGAAAATAAAACCAAAGAATTGGATTTCAGGAACTGGACGAAATCCTTCCAACGCAAGTCCAAAACTCAACCCTGCGATTCCAGATTCAGCTAAAGGAGTATCGAATACTCGGTCTTCTCCGAATTTTTCCTGCAATCCTTCAGTTGCCCGGAAAACTCCTCCGTTTTTCCCAACATCTTCACCAAAAACAACGACATTCTCGTCATTTTCTAGTTCAAGTGCTAAGGCATCGGTGATTGCTTGGATCATTGTTTTTTGTGCCATGATTATTTCGACTCCTTCGCTTCATAAATTGCAATTTGTTCTTTGATTGATTGTGGGGATACTTCGAACATGTTTTTCAAGAAATCTGAAACCTTTTGTTTTGGAACTTTGTCGGCTTCTGCGATAGCTGCTTTGATTTCTTCTTTAGTTGCTTCAATCACTTGTTCTTCTTTTTCTTCAGACCAAAGTCCTTTTTCCGTCAGATATTTACGGAAGCGGATCAATGGATCTTTTTTCTGCCATTCGTCATCTGTGTCTTTTGTACGGTAGCGGGTTGGATCGTCCCCAGATAGTGTATGTGGTCCATAACGATAAGTCAGTGTTTCGATTAGGACTGGTCCATTTCCACTGATCGCCCATTCCCGTGCCATTTTAGATACAGTATATACTGCAAGCGGATCCATTCCATCGACTTGAATACCTGGAATCCCAGCTGCGACAGCTTTTTGTGCAAGTGTTTTTGCTGCGGTTTGTTTTTCACGAGGTGTAGAGATCGCATACCCGTTGTTTTGGATATAAAATACAGCATTTGCATGGTAAGCGCCAGCGAAATTGATTGCTTCGTAAAAATCACCTTGTGATGAACCGCCATCACCAGTATAAGTGAAGACGACATTTTTCTTGTTGCGTTTCTTCAAACCTAATGCAACACCGGCTGCTTGTACATATTGTGCACCGATGATGATTTGTGGTGGTAGAGCTTTCAATTCTTCCGGATAAGAATTACCTGCAGCATGTCCTCTAGACCATAAAAATGCTTGTGATAAAGGTAAACCATGTTTTACTAGTTGAGGGACATCACGATAACCTGGAAGAAGAACATCTTCTTTATCAAATGCATACGCACTGGCCAGCTGACTTGCCTCTTGTCCGGCAGTTGGTGCAAAAAAGCCTAGGCGTCCTTGGCGGTTCAGCGCTGTTGAACGTTGGTCTAACACACGAGACCATACCATGTGAGTCATTAATTCAACGAGTTCGTCATCGGATAAATCAGGTACTAAATCTTTGTTAACTACGTTTCCATCTTGATCAAGTGCTTGATATACTGGGAAATCTGCATTGACTTCATCTAGCAGTGCTTGGAAGTCGATCGGTGCTTTTTTGTTTGCCATTTGTCACACATTCCTCTCTCATCTATAAGAAAATCTCTTCATTCTGCGATTGAAACAGCGAATAAAACTGTATCACTATTTAACCGTCTTCATTAATAAATTATCATGGATTTATGAGAAATACAAGCTAAAAGCACAAATTTTCACGATGAAAGGAAATTATGTCAATCCGCATATTAACAGCTTTAGTGAATATAATCACAATAAGGAAAGCGTTTTATATTTAGACTGTGTTTTTTCTAATTTCTAATCAAACTTACAACGAGCTGTTTCTATTTAGAAACGCTGGTGTTATACAGTTTTGCTGCAACTATTTATTTTCTTAAGATATCGTGAACGGTTGTACAAAGAGTGTTTTTTTCCCTAATACTTTGTCTCGTCTTCTTTTTACGAAAAAAAAGAAACAGCCGGAAATTTAAATCCCAGCTGTTATATTCTTTAATCTTTTTACTTTGTGAAATTATTCTGTTAACCACTGTTCTAAAATTTTCATCTTTGAATAAAACAACGATATGTTGGCTTCATCTAGACGACTGTAATTGATTCTGATTCCATTTATATCTTGCCCAAAAAGTAGACTTGGTGCGATTCCTAGACCCATATCTACTACTTTTTCTGCTAGTTTGAGGTCCAGCTTTTTTCCATCCCAAGTGATCCAAGCATAATAACCACCTAAAATCGAATGAAGCTTGAAAAACGATTGAGACTCCGCCCAAATACTTATCAGTTGGCTTTTTTCTTTCAATTTTTTTCTTACATCCAACATTTTCAAATCAATTGCTTCATCAAATACATTAGCTGCCGTGATTTGTGTAAGGATGTTCATCGAAAACTCCATCATTTCTTGCGCTTTAGCTAGTTGCGAGATAAAGGCGTCCGGTCCGATCAACCAACCGATTTTCGTTGTTTTTCCTAAAATCCTAGATAACGAACCGACATATAATACATTATCCGGATCAATCGTTCGTATAGGAAGAACTTCATCTTGCTTTAGAAATGAAAGGTCCGTAAATACATCGTCTTCAATAATTGGAAGCCGATACTGCCGACACAATTCTACTAGCTTTTCTCGCCGCTTTTGACTCATCACTTTTCCTGTAGGGTTTTGAAAATTCGGGTTGATAAGCACTGCTTTCAATTTATTTTTATGGATCGATTCTTTCAGTTTTTCTAAGTCGATCCCTTCTTCATCCATCGGTATCCCAAATAAACGCGTTCCTGAGGCTTTGAAAAGAGGTAATCGGTAAAAAAAAGAAGGTGACTCTACAGCTATCCCCTCTCCAGCAGAAAGAATCGTTTGTAAGATCAAAAAGATTGCTTGCTGGCCACCACCAGTCACCAGAAGCTGGTTTAGGGAAAATGTCAGTTCAAATTTACTTTCCAAATACCGTTTGATTTTGTTACGTAACGGAGTATAGCCTAAAAGATCCATTTCTTTTTCTTCCGCTAAGATTTCTTCAAGAGAATAAGAAGGAAACTCAAAATTCGGCAAAAGCTCATCTGGCATCTCACTCGCAAATAAATCAAGGAACAATGTTTTTTGGCTCTGCTTTGCTTCTTTTATTTTTTGCTCATACCAATCCGTCTGTTCATAGCGAGGTGAGATCATTTGCCGCCAATCGATTCTTGGAACGGCGAATTTCCCCCATTCAGTCTGATTGACGAACCAACCGCTACCACGTTTACTTGTTAATACGCCAAGCTCTCTAAGTTCTTCCAATGCATGAACAACGGTGGAACGATTTACACCAAAAAATTGCCCTAGTTTTCGTTCCGATTCAAGTTGATCTCCAGGATTGATTCTTCCACTTTCGATTTCTCTCATGATCTGTTCCATGATCTGACGATAAATTGGTCCTTGTTTTTTCTCTACTTTTTCCCACATAGTCCTCTCTTTTCTGTTGTCCATTCTTTCTATTGATTTTACCGAATTTACGAGAAAAAAGAAAAGCTTTTTTTGCAAAACATAAAAAACGGAAGGTTCTGTTATGAACCTTCCGCTGATATTTTACTCATTATTTAGATCGTATCTCCGTTAAAAATCGAATTTTTCACGATGACATAATCAACTTTCCGAATGGCTTCCAGATCTCTTCCTCCAGCATACGAAATAGATGATTGAAGGTCTTGTTGCATTTCCACTAGTGTATCTTTCAAAGATCCTTTGTGTTGGATCCAGATTTTCTTTCCTTCAACATTTCGTTTTTCACCTTTTTGGAATTCTGAAGCAGAACCAAAGTATTCTTTATATACAATTCCGTTTTCGACTTTTGTTTCGCCAGGAGATTCCTCGTGACCGGCAAACAATGAGCCAATCATAACCATTGTCGCTCCAAAACGGACAGATTTTGCAATATCGCCATGTGTTCTGATCCCACCGTCAGCGATGATCGGCTTGCGAGCTGCTTTCGCACACCATCTAAGAGCTGCCAGTTGCCAGCCTCCAGTTCCAAAGCCTGTCTTGATTTTTGTAATACATACTTTTCCTGGACCAATCCCGACTTTTGTTGCATCTGCGCCCGCATTTTCCAATTCACGGACGGCTTCCGGTGTACCAACATTACCGGCAATCACAAAAGTTTCAGGCAAATATTTTTTAATATGCTGAATCACATCAATAACTGAGTTAGCATGTCCATGCGCGATGTCGATAGTGATATAATCAGGATTTAGCGATTCTTCTGCCAACTTCTCTATAAAGGAATATTCCTCTTTCTTGACGCCAACACTGATCGAGGTAATCAATCCACGCTTTTTCATTTTTTTGATAAACGGAATTCGAGCTGCTTCATCAAACCGATGCATGATATAGAAATAACCATTTTCCGCTAAGAATTCTGCAATCGTTTCATCAATAATCGTCTGCATGTTGGCAGGCACTACTGGCATTTTGAATGTATGTTTACCTAATGTGACCGTTGTATCACATTCAGAACGGCTATTTACGATACATTTATTAGGAATTAATTGAATATCTTCGTAATCAAATACTTTCATTACATTATCCTCCTGATGTTCACATCCAGCAAAACACGAACATTATTAATTTAATCAAGGCTTTTTTTAGCGCCCTATGTAATTTAACTCAATTAAGCGAAAAAATCAAGAGCAAAAAGAGAATTTATACGAATGGTAAAAAAACACACATTATTTTTAGTCTAAACAAACGAAACAATGAATGTTCGCTTTTAGCGAAAAAAAGACTGTGACAAACGTTTTGTCACAGTCTTTTTTCTGAATAAACGGTGTTCTCCTACGTTGTCCGTTTTTTCTTGTTATACAAGTCTAATACAACGGCTAAAAGCAAGATCAACCCTTTGATCGCCTGCTGCCAATCTACCCCGACGCCTAAAATCGACATGCCATTGTTCAATACACCCATGACCAAGCCACCGACAATCGCACCCATAATCGTTCCGATGCCGCCGGATGTTGAAGCACCGCCAAAATATACTGCCGCCATCGCATCTAGTTCCATCGAAGTACCCGCTTGAGGTGTCGCCGCATTTAACCGAGCAGCTAAAACTAATCCAGCTAAAGCTGCCATAACTCCCATGTTGACGAAAACCCAGAACGTGATCCGCTTTGTTTTGATTCCTGATAGTTCAGCCGCTTTTCGATTTCCGCCCGTCGCGTAAATCTGGCGACCTGCTACTGTTTTATTTGTCAAAAACCCATATGCTGCGACGATCAAACCGAGAATGATCAAAATAATCGGATATCCTTGATAAGAGGCAAAGATATAGGTTATCCCTAGTACAACGACTGCTGTAAATACCGCTTTTACCAAGAAAGCTGCTGGAGATTCCACTTCAAATAAATGATTTTTCCGACGATTTCTTGTTCGCCATTGTCCAACAACTAACACGACTGTGATGATCATTCCTAAAATCAATGTCAAGAAGTGAAGGCTGCTTCCTTCGCTTAAGTCTGGTAAATAACCCGTAGACATTTTTTGGAAAACAGCTGGAAAAGGTGCTAGAGATTGACCGCCTAGAACAACTTGTGTCAGTCCACGAAACATCAGCAATCCTGCTAAAGTCACGATAAACGCTGGTATCCCAGCATAAGCTACCCAAAACCCTTGCCATGCGCCGATCAGTCCGCCTACTGCAAGACATGCGATGACTGTCACCCACGGGTTCATTTGGCGATTGACCATCATCATGCCCGCAATTGCACCAACAAACGCCATCACTGACCCTACCGACAAATCCACATGACCTAAGAGCACAACTAATAACATCCCTGCAGCTAGTACTAATATATGACTATTTTGCAAAACAAGGTTAGTTATATTCAATGGACGCCAGAAAATACCATCCGTCATCAATTGAAACGCAATAAGTAGTCCCGCTAAAATAATCACCATGCTGTAGCAACCAAAAAGATCAGCTGCTCTACTTTTCAAATTTAGTTTTTTCTCTTTTTTATCCGTAAGATTTTTTGCTTGTTCCAACTTAACCCACCTCTTCTTTCGTCATTAATTTCATCAAGACTTCCTGATCTGCATCTTCTCGCGAGACTTCTCCTGTAATACGTCCTTCGTTCATCGTATAGATTCGATCACACATTCCTAAGATTTCAGGAAGTTCAGAAGAGATAAGACAGACAGCTTTGCCATTTGCTGCCATTTCTTCGATAATTGTGTAGATCTCATATTTTGCCCCAACATCTATCCCACGGGTTGGCTCATCTAAAAAAAGAATATCAGGTTGTGTCATCAGCCACTTAGATAAAACGACTTTTTGTTGATTCCCACCACTAAGACTACTGACAATTTGATGGATGGAGTTTGTTTTTATACGCATCTTTTTCCGGAAATTTTCTGCCTCAGTTACTTCTTTTTCTTTATCTAATACTCCTTTTTGACTTATTTTATCCAAACTGCTCAGCGTCACGTTTTCCCGAATATCCATCAGCAGATTCAGCCCTAAAGATTTTCGGTCTTCCGAGACATAAGCGAGTCCGTTTGCAATGGCTGAAGGAACGGTCTTAACTGATATCTCTGCCCCTTCCTTTAATATACGTCCGGATATCTTGCTTCCATAAGAATGTCCAAATAGACTCATAGCGAATTCAGTTCTGCCCGCTCCCATCAGCCCAGCTATTCCTACAATCTCTCCTTTTTTCAAATGCAAGTTGATATGGTCGTTTATGATTCGCTCATGATCAAGAGGGTGATAGACCGTCCAGTCTTCTACTTTAAAATAAACTTCTCCAATATCCGGTTTTCTTTCAGGATAACGATCAACTAAATCTCTGCCCACCATCCCGCGAATAATATGCTCTTCGCTGATCATTTCATTTTCTAGCGTCTCAATCGTCTGTCCATCCCGTAAAATGGTGATTCGATCTGCGATATCCACGATTTCATTCAGCTTATGTGAAATAATGATGGAGGTTACACCTTGCTCTTTCAACTCTCGGATCAATCTCAGCAAATTTGCGCTTTCTTCTTCATTCAATGCAGCGGTAGGCTCATCCAAAATCAACAGACGGACGGATTTTGATAACGCTTTAGCTATTTCAACTAGTTGCTGTTGCCCTACGCCAATCTGAGATACTAGAAGATTCGGGTCGATAGACAAACCGACTTTATTCAGCAATTCATACGTTTTCTTTTCTGTCAGTTCCCAATCAATCACGCCTCTTTCTGCTTGTTCATTTCCGAGAAAAATATTCTCTTTTATTGAAAGATAAGGACTTAGTGCTAATTCTTGATGAATGATGACGATGCCTTTTTCTTCACTATCTTTCAAATCTTTGAATTGACACAGCTTTCCATCATAAAAGATTTCCCCGTCATAGGAGCCATATGGATACAAGCCGCTCAAGACATTCATCAATGTTGATTTTCCCGCTCCGTTTTCTCCGCACAATGCATGGATTTCCCCACGTTCAATCATCAGATTCACGCAATCTAACGCTCGGATTCCAGAAAATTTTTTGGTGATATCTGCCATTTTTAAAATACAATCCGCCATAATTCTTATCCTCTCTCTGACTTAGATCTCTTTAGTTCCTTGTTTGGTTCCTCTTAATTTTTCAGATCGGATTCTTTATAATAATCGGTGTCGATCAGCTCTGCTTGATAATTATCTTTATCGACAGATACTGTATTTGCTAAATACGTAGGAACAGTTTTCACCCCATTATCATAAGTTTCAGTATCATTGACCGGAACCTCTTCTCCATCACTGATTGCTTTGATCATTTCAATCGTATTTTTTGCTAAGATACGTGTGTCTTTAAAGATCGTTTGTGTTTGTTCCCCGGAAATGATCGATTTGACGCCAGCAACTGTCGCATCTTGTCCAGTAATCACAGGTAAAGGTTTACTTTCACTCCCATACCCCACGCCTTTTAATGACGAAATGATCCCTAAACTTATTGGATCATATGGCGACAAAACAGCATCCAATGTTTGGTCAGTATAATTTGCGCTTAACAGATTATCCATCCTTGCTTGCGCCGTAGAACCATCCCAGCGAAGCGTAGCGATTTGACTGAAACTCGTCTGTCCAGATGGCACGACCAACTGACCGTTGTCCATATATGGTTGTAAAACAGACATCACTCCGTTGTAATTAATTAGTGCATTGTTGTCGTCAGGCGAACCACCAAATAATTCAATCGTGAATGGTCCTTTTCCTTCTTTCAATCCTAAGTGCTCTTCAATATAAGCTGCTTGCGATACACCTACTCCAAAATTATCAAAAGTCGCGTAATAATCGACATTTTCTGAATTCATCAGTAAACGATCATAGGCGATCACCTTGATATCTGCTTCTTTTGCTTTAGCTAACACATCAGTTAAAGCCGAACCATCGATAGAAGCAATCACAAGTGTATCTACCCCTTTTGTAATCATATTTTCGATTTGTGCTACTTGATTTTCTACTTTATCTTCTCCATATTGAAGATCTGTTTTATAACCCAGTTTTTCTAATTCCGAGACCATGTTGTTCCCATCAGCGATCCATCTTTCTGCTGATTTGGTCGGCATAGCGATTCCTACATACCCCGTACTATCATCTGCAGATCCTGAATTGCCACACGCACTTAATAGAATGCTTGCGGTCAAAATAGCGATACTCCCAAGAATCTTTCTAAATTTGTTTTTCATTTTTTATCCCCCATTCCAATTGATACACCGAGTATAGCTAACAAAGAAAGCGTTAACATTGACTTTTTTATGGGATTTACTTTAAATTTTTTAGGTGTACTTTTTTTGTCTTGGATTTTTTTAAGTTTCTTGGATTTTTTTCGATTGATTCCTTTTGACTTTGATTTTCCCTTTTATCTGATAAGATAGTACTAACAAATTCAGATGGAGTGATTTAAAGTGAAACGTGTTTTATTTTTTTTAACCCTTATTGTAATCGCTTACCAAACGATGGGGTGTACACCTAATACAAAGGAAGCACCTGACCCACTAGTCGTTGGTTTTTCGCAATCAGGAACGGAGAGTAGCTGGCGGAAAAAGCATACTGAATCAATTATCACTGCGCTTGAAAAAGAAGATTACCAAGTTCTCTACCGAAATGGTTACATGAATCAGGAACGGCAAATCCAAGATATACGGACGTTCATTGCCTATAAAGTGGATATGATCATTTTTACTCCTTTGCAAGAATCCGGGTGGGACTCTGTATTAAAAGAAGCAAAGCGAGCAGGGATCCCTGTCATACTTGTCGACAGACATATTCAAACGAATGATCCCGAGCTTTTCGTCACCCACATCGGCCCTAGTTTCAAAGCAGAAGGAAATCGGGCGGGTTTATTTGTCAGCAATCACTTCACAAATTCAAAGAAACAGGAAATCAGAATCCTAGAACTTGCTGGTTCAGAGAACTCCACACCGACCAAGCTACGCTCCGAAGGATTTTTGGAATCAATCAATCGTAAACCAACCCTAAAAAAAGATGGAACCATCGACCATAAACCTCCAATGACTATTGTTCACCGAATTGTCGGTGATTTTATTCGGATGAAAGGAAAAGACCAGATGAAACGATATTTAGAAACAAATGATTTATCCGAAATCGATGTATTATACAGCCATAGTGATGAAATGACTCACGGTGCTTTAGCTGCGATAAAAGAAACATCAATCAAACCTGGAGAAGATTTGATCATTGTAACGATTGATGGACAAGAAGATATGATCGAGAAGCTACGCTCAGGAATCGTCAATTGCGTAGTCGAGTGTAAACCTGATGTCGGCTGGTATGTAGCCAATACCGTTACTCGTTATTTTGGAAATCTTCAAACAGGAAAAACATTACCTAAAGATATTTTTATTTCCGAGACTGTCTTTTCCCAACAGAATATAGCTAACATCCCAACCAGAAATTATTGACTGGAGAAGTATCATGACAAAAAATTTAAGCATAAAACAGATTTTTGCCCAAGCAAACAAAGCCATGCTTCTATTTGCTGTTATCCCTTTGCTACTGAGCATACTGTTATATTCGCAACAGCTTTTGATTTATCAACAGACGATCGCAAATATCCAAAAAGCAGATGCAATTGCTTTGAAAGTTGATCAAAAAGTTTTGGAAAGTATGTGGGACTTGATTTCTGGCCAAGTAACCGTAGATGAGTTCAATGAGGAAAATATCCTAGAAGAACTTAGGAATGATATTCGAGAGATCAAAAATAATACAAATACACTTAAAGAAATTAGTACGTTAGATGTATCGTTACGTACGATCGATACATTGGAAGATTATCAAACTGAGCTCATTCATCATATCTTGGCAGAAGATTTTATGGATACCAATGAACAGATCATCAATCAGGTCGATTCTGTCACTCAACTACTGTCAGATATTTTACAGGATTTTGTTCGTGTGGAAATCGACTTAGCAAGTCAAAAAAATACGACGCTTGTCCGCTCGCTCATTTTATTAACGATAGTCGAATTGGGGGTTCTTAGTACTATTTTTTTCTATGCGAAAAAGAATCGTCGCTTTTTAGAACAAAAGGTCCAAGAGCCGATCAATCAGCTGATCACAATGTCCGAACAGCTCTCTTCAGGAAATCTTGGATTTCGTTTAAACATGCCAGAAACACAAGAACTACAGACACTTACCGCTAGTATGAACAAAATGGCGGAAGATCTAAACCAGTCTTTACGGGAGAACGCTTTGAAACAATACCATTTAGCACAAAGTGAAGTTCGTGTATTGCAAGCTCAGATCACTCCCCATTTTATTTATAACAGTTTGGATGCCATCATTTCTTTGATCGAACAAGACTGCTTTGAAGAAGCTCTGACTATGACCCATGCACTTTCCGGCTTTTTTCGTACGTCTTTAAGCAAAGGACAAGACTGGATTCCTCTTGAAAAAGAAATCAGCCATATCAATGATTATCTGGTCATTTTAAAAATAAGATATGGACATATGCTTGACTATAAGATCGATATACCAGAAACACTTTTTCCTGTTTCTATTTTAAAGATGATCTTGCAACCATTGATCGAAAATGCTGTGTACCATGGAACAAAGTACGTTCGTCACAAAGGATTTATTCGTATTACTGCATGCAAAATCGACGAAATGATCCAATTCAAAGTCATAGACAACGGTATTGGCATTCCTGCAGAAAAACTAGCAGAAATACGTAAAGAGTTAGCCAAAGGGATCGATTCAGATTTCAGTATTGGCTACGGGCTTTACAACGTAAACAAGCGTCTCCTTCTCTATTACGGAAATAATCAAAAACCTATCACGATTGACAGCAAATACCGAGAAGGGACAACTGTCACACTGACGATTCCTATATCTCCCAAAACAATTGGAGGAAACAAACATGTATAAAGTTTTTATCATCGAAGACGAATACCTCATTCGCAATAACTTGCGGGAACAAATAACTGCCCTTGGTTCTTATTATCCAATCACTTATGTCGGGGAAGCTGGAGATGGCGAGATGGCACTGTCTTCGATTATCGACTTACAGCCCGATATCATTCTGACTGATATCCAAATGCCATTCATGGACGGTTTGACTTTTTCAAAAGAAGCAAGGAAACTGCTTCCTTGGACTCGCCTCATATTTATTAGCGGATTCGACGATTTCGATTATATGAAAGGGGCAATCCAAGTACAGGCAGATGATTATCTACTTAAACCAATTAAAAGCAACGAATTGAAACAAGCAATTGAAAAAGCAGTGACTGCTTTAGACTTGCAGCAAAAAGAAACGCACCCTTCTTCTGATCTTGTTTTCGAATTGAAAAAAAATCATTTCTTGAACGGTTTGTTCAAAGGCTCACTTACGATCAGTGAAACATTGAAACTTGCTGAATCTTTCAATCGCTCTTTAGCAGGGAAAAAAATGACCGTATTATTAGCAGCAAACCAAGTCAGTACAGACTTTGAAGATTACGCTCATCTCAGTGATTATTTGAAGTTTTTATTTAGGGAGAATCAACAAGTGATTTTTTCTGCTGTTTCCTCTCGATTCATTAAATTTTTAATAGTTGATCCTCTTGAAGAAAATGTGATCGAAACCAGTTATCAGGTAGCCCAAACGTTGGTCCATGAATTAGAAAAGGGACAAAAAAATAATTTTTCTGTCGCCATCGGTCCTGTCGCAGAAAGAATCAGCGAATTACCTGCATCTTTTGAGATCACGCAGATGATACTTGAAACTGCCAGTTCCCTTAAAGATCAAATTATCAGCTATGAGGATTTGATTAAAGAAGCGAAACTTCCAGTTGATTCTGTCTTTTACTTTGATCTCTCACTTGATTTGTCTTCATTATCGAAAAACGAAGTATCCAAGTACATCGAACACTTGACGAAACCACAAGGCACACCAACTCGAACACGATTATATCGTTTATTTGTCTTGACTAAGCTACTCCAGCATGTCCGCCTGAAAGAAAAGGAAATCCCGCAAGAAATGGTTCATTGCACATCCACCAGTCAACGCTTAGCAATCAGCGCCGACGACTCGCTTTACCGTTCGACTGTTTATATGTTCATTTCTTTCTTAACTGCTCTGCCCTCACAGCCTTCAAGGAACAAATATCAGCCAATTTTGAACCATGCATTGGATTTTATCAAAGAAAATTTTACCGATCCAGATATGTCCTTAACTTGGGTCGCTCAACAAGTTGCATTAAGCCCCTCTCATTTCAGTACGATTTTTTCTCAATCGTTTAACCAAACATTCATCGATTATCTGACAGAAAAAAGAATCGAATTAGCAAAAAAATTATTGCAGCAATCAGACTATCGTATCTCAGATATTGCTTTTGAGATTGGTTATAATGACCCTAACTATTTCAGTTATTTATTTAAGAAAAAACAAGGGATTTCCCCAAAAGAATATCGGACACAGCTTTTCCTTGAAAACAAAAATAAATAATAAATAAAATCCGTATAGTGATACTCTTTCCCGTTGGCAATTAAAAAAAGACGGAATATCTCGAAGCTGAAAATAGCTTTCAAGATATTCCGCCTTTTTAATTGATCGCACCGTTCACCTGCTTATGACAACTTTTAAGGTAAAATGTTTCCAGCAGCACGGTACAATTCGTACCAATCTTCCCGAGACATATTAATTTCTGATGCTTGAGCGATTTCCTTGATTCGCCCTACGTTCATCGTACCGGCGATTACTTGCATATTGGCTGGATGGCGCAAAATCCAAGCAGAAGCCAAGCCAGTTGGTGTCGTTTGATATTTAGCTGCTAGTTCTTCTAATTTTTGGTTTAATTCAGGGAATTTTTCGTTCCCGATAAATACACCTTCAAAAAATCCATACTGGTATGGCGACCACGCTTGAATCGTCATATCATGCAAACGGGAATAATCAAGTACACTACCATCATGGTCGATACTTGCTTCATCTGTCATATTGACATGAATCCCTTGATCGATCATTCCAGTATGTTTCAAGCCAAATTGCAGCTGATTAGCTACTAATGGTTGACGAACATATTTTTTCAGCAATTCGATTTGCATTGGTTTTTGATTGCTGACACCAAAATAACGGACTTTACCTGATCGTTCCAATTCATCAAACGCTTCAGCTACCTCTTCTGGTTCCACCAATGTATCTGGACGATGAAGAAGTAAAGCATCCACATAATCCATTTTCAGACGGGTCAAACTTTTTTCCACAGATTCAATGATATGTTTTTTAGAAAAATCAAACATCACACCTGGAACGATTCCACATTTTGTTTGAATAAAAAGATCTTCTCGTTTGATTGATGTTTTTGCTAGAGCATCTGCAAAGATTTCTTCACATTCACCGTTTCCATAAATATCTGCATGGTCAAAAAAATCAATGCCGTTTTCATAAGCTGTCTCAATCACTTTTACTGGATCTTCCGCATTGTTGATACGCATACAGCCTAAGATTACTGCAGCTACTTTCTGATCAGAAGTACCTAATTGAACTTTTTTCATCTGAACTCCTCCTTATTTATATACACAACAAAAGTGTACCACACTCTTTATGAAAAGGCTTCACTAAAATCGGCACTTCCGACTATATTTGTTGTATTTTATTATAAATGGAAGCAGCTGATTTACTTCACGACCAGTTCGCTATTGGCAGCTTTTTCTCCAATATCTGTACGATAAAATGTTCCATCTGTCGTTTTATCCATTAACGCGGTGTAGATTTTTTCCTGTGCTTCTTTGATCGTCTCACCGTATGCTTCTACCAGATAAAGGCGTCCTCCTGTTCCAACTAGTTTGCCGTTATTTGAGGACACTCCAGCATAGTAAACAGAAAGCTCTTCTTCCAGAAAATCTGGTAGAACCATTCCTGTCTCATATTCTTCGGGGTAACCGGCAGCTGCCACCACAACGCCTACATTGTATCCTTCTTGCTGCCACTTTAACTCTACTGCACGATTCTCTAATAAATCATCGATTACTTGCGCAAAGTCACTCTTCAACCGAGAAAGAACGACTTGCGTTTCAGGATCACCGAAACGTGCATTGAATTCGATCACTTTTGGTCCTTCCTTCGTAGCAATCAAACCCGCATATAAAACACCCGTGAAAGAGCGTCCTAGTTCTTTCATTCCCAAAGCCGCTGGTTTTAAAACTTCTTCCACAGCTTTTTCAATCATCTTTTTTGGAATTTGCGGTACTGGTGAATAAGCACCCATTCCGCCTGTATTTGGCCCTTTATCGTTATCAAATGCCCGCTTATGATCTTGCGAAATGACCATAGGATACACCTTGGTATCACGGACAAACGCCAAAAGGGAGAATTCTTCTCCTGCCAAAAACTCTTCTACGACGATTTTTTTGCTGCTGTCGCCAAATCGATGCTGGTTCAACATTTGTTCTGCCGCATCCAGCGCTTCCTTCACTGTTGTAGCCACGACTACACCTTTTCCAGCTGCTAAGCCATCCGCTTTCACTACGATTGGCGCACCGTTTTCTTTGATATACGCTGCTGCTTTTTCGTAACATTCAAAACTTCTGGATTTAGCTGTCGGGATTTGATAAGTATCCATCAATTGTTTAGCAAAACTTTTCGAACCTTCGATCAGAGCTGCTGCTTTTGTCGGACCGAAGATTTTCAATCCTTCTGCCATAAAATCATCGACGATCCCATTTAATAAAGGAACTTCAGGACCAACGATACTCCAATCAATAGCCTCATTCTTAACAAAATGAATTAATGCTGAATGATCTTGTTCACTGATAGCGATACAATTGATGCCATCCTTTGCCATTCCAGGATTTCCTGGCGCACAATACACAGTATCCACCTTCGGACTGTCTAAAAGTTTTTTACTTATTGCATGTTCACGACCACCTGCACCGATCACCAAAATGTTCATTTATCCGACTCCTCTCTAATGTCTAAAATGCCGAACATCAGTAAAGACCATTGCTAGATCGTATTTATTCGCCATATCAATAGAATCTTGGTCTTTGATACTTCCGCCTGGCTGAATGATTGCTTTTATACCATGTTTGGCTGCATATTCAACCGAATCATCCATTGGAAAATAAGCATCGCTAGCTAAAACTGCACCTTCCATTTTCTCTTGCGCTTGTTCAATCGCAATTTTTACTGAACCGACTCGATTCATCTGCCCGGCTCCGATTCCTACTGTCTGACGTTCGTTTGCCAGCACGATCGCATTAGATTTCACATGTTTGACAGCTTTCCAAGCAAACGCCAATGCTTTTGCTTCTGCTGGAGTTGGCTTACGTTTTGTCACGACTTTCCACTCTTCTTCGTTTTCCATTGCCAGATCTTGATCTTGTACAAGAAGTCCACCTAAGACTGAGACCGTTTCTTCTCGATTTTGATTTTCTTCTTGCGCAAAGTCTACTGTCAGTAATCGGATGTTTTTCTTTTTTTGCAGTAATTCCAAAGCTTCTTTTGTATAAGAAGGAGCAATGATGATTTCTAGAAACAGCTTATGCATCTGTTCTGCTGTTGGCAGATCTACTTCTCGATTCAAAACGATGATCCCACCAAAGATTGAAACAGGATCTGCTTCATACGCTGCTTCCCACGCTTCTAAAATCGTAGATGCTGTCCCAATACCACAAGGATTCATGTGTTTCAAGGCGACTACCGTTGGCTCGTCATATTCCTTCATGATCCGTAACGCAGCATCTGCATCTCGGATATTATTATAAGAAAGTTCTTTCCCATGGAGTTGTTTTGCTGCTGCGATCGAATATTTTTCCAGAAGAGCGGACTGATAAAAGGCAGCGGCTTGATGGCTATTTTCACCGTAACGAAGCGTTTGTTTTCGTTCATACGTAAGTGTCAATTTTTCCGGTTCTTTTTCTTCCACCCAATCCGTTAAGTATTGAGCGATCAATGCATCATATGCAGCAGTATGACGAAAGACTTTTGCCGCTAGTTTTTGTCTGAAAGAAAATGAAGTATGCCCATACTGACGTAATTCTGAAAGTACTTCTTCATAGTCAGATGGATCAACAACAGCGGTGACAAATTCATGGTTTTTTGCTGCACTACGGAGCATACTAGGACCACCGATATCAATGTTTTCAATAGCTTCTGCTATTTCGACATCTGGTTTCATAATCGTTTCTTTGAAAGGATATAAATTAACACAAACAAAGTCGATTGGTTGGATATTTCCCGTTTCCATTGCCTCCATATGGCTAGGGAGATCGCGTCTTCCTAAAAGACCACCATGGATTTTAGGATGAAGTGTTTTGACACGGCCATCCATCATTTCAGGAAACCCTGTCACTTCTTCGATCGAAAGCGTTTTGATCCCAGCTTGATCCAACGTATGCTTTGTTCCTCCTGTTGAAATGATTTCTACTCCTTGTTCAATCAAACCTTGGGCAAATGCTACAATCCCAGTTTTATCTGATACACTGATCAATGCTCTTGTCATTTCAGATAGCCTCCATTTTCAATAATTTCACTAATCACTTCTGGATAGATTCGATGCTCTACTCTATGGATTTTTTCTTCTAAAGAATCGAACGTGTCCTCCTGTTCGATCCTCACTTTTTCCTGCCGGATGATTGGTCCAGTATCTACACCTTGGTCGATATAATGAATGGTGACACCCGTTTCTTTTACTCCAGCTTCAAATGCATCACGAATGCCATGCAAACCAGGGAATGCAGGTAAAAGAGATGGATGGATATTGATGATTCTTTTATCATAATTTTCCAGCAATACTGGTCCAATGATTCGCATGTATCCAGCTAATACAATCAAATCGATCTTTTTTTCTTTCAATTTATGCAAAATCGCTTCTTCATACTCTTTTTTGGAGTCAAATTCTTTAGGTGAAAAACAATCTGCCGGTACATTCAATGCGACTGCACGTTTCAAAACATATGCTGCAGGCTGATCACAAAACAACCAGTCAATCGAAGCTTCCAATCTTTTTTTCGATAGATAATCGGCTAGCGCTTGAAAGTTGCTTCCGTTTCCAGAAGCAAAAACAGCGATTCTCATCGTTCTTCTCCTGTAAACACCACACGATGTTTTTCTTTGGCGATCACTTTTCCGATTTCATAAACTTTTTCGCCAGCTTGCTCAATCTCGTGTACTATTTCTTTTACTTTTGCTTCCTCGACTGCTAAGACCATCCCAATGCCCATATTGAATATTTCATACATCTCCATCATAGGAATCTCACCATATTTTTGTAAACAGCCGAAGATCGGAAGAATCGGCCATGTGCCAAGTTTGATTTCAGCAGCCATAGATTCTGGTAACATTCGCGGGATATTTTCTACAAACCCTCCACCAGTGATATGTGCAGCTCCTTTGATTTTCTTTTCTTTGATCAGAGGAAGCAAGGCAGAAACATAGATTTTCGTTGGTTCAAGTAATACTTCTCCAAGTGTTTTTTTCAATTCTGGCAGTTTTGATGATAAAGAAAACTGCTGCTGATCAAAGAAAATTTTGCGAACAAGAGAGTACCCATTTGAATGGATTCCGCTAGATGCTATTCCAAGCAACACGTCTCCTGGATTGATTGTTTCTCCTGTCAATAATTGAGATTTTTCAGCTATCCCTACAGCAAATCCGGCTAGATCATAATCATTTCCTGAGTACATACCGGGCATTTCAGCTGTCTCTCCGCCGATCAGTGCCATATTTCCTTGAACACACCCATCCGCTACACCTTTTACTACATTTTCTAAACGTGTCGGATCATTTTTCCCCGTTGCTAAGTAGTCTAAGAAATACAACGGCTCTGCGCCTTGTGCTAAGATATCATTGACACACATCGCTACGCAGTCGATTCCGATCGTGTCGTGTTGGTCTGCTTCGATTGCCACTGCTAATTTCGTCCCTACACCATCGGTCCCCGAAACAAGGACTGGCTCTTTTAATTGAAAGACAGATAAATCAAAACAGCCACCGAATCCTCCTATAGCGCCCATCACACCTAATCGTTCCGTTTTTTTGACATGCTTCTTGATCCGTTCTACTACTTCATATCCAGCTTCGACATCTACGCCAGCTTTTGCGTATGCATTTGCCATTGGCTTCATATGCTCCCTTCTTGATTTGCTTTTAAAAGAACGATACTTTTTCTTTTAGTGATTCCTGATATTTTTCTTCATAGTCATATAACGGCGTCGGATAATCTCCGTTGAAATAAGCCATACACAATCCTGAATACGGAGCATCTTTTTCCAGACCGATCGATTCGATCAGACCCTCTTCACTTAAAAAACCTAAAGAATCGGCACCGATACATTCTTTGATTTCATCAATCGTGTGATTGGCCGCAATGAGTTCTTTACGCGTTTGAATATCAATCCCATAAAAACATGGATATTTCAAAGGAGGAGAAGCAATCCTCACATGTACTTCTTTTGCTCCTGCTTCTTTCAAAAGATGGACGATCCGTCTGCTTGTCGTGCCCCGAACGATCGAATCATCAACCATAATCACCTTTTTCCCTTCCACTACCCCGCGTACAGCAGATAATTTCATTCGGACGCCTTGCTCTCTTAGCTCTGGCGTCGGCTGGATAAATGTTCGGGCAATGTATTGATTTTTTACTAATCCAATTTCGTAAGGGATACCGCTTGCTTCTGCATAACCGCTTGCGGCTGACAAAGAAGAATTAGGTACACCAACGACCATGTCTGCTTTTACTGGCGATTCTTTCGCTAAATTCCGTCCCATATTTTTCCGTGCAGTATGCACATTGATTCCTGCGATATTTGAATCCGGTCTGGCAAAATAGATATATTCCATCGAACAAATAGAAAGCTGCGTGTCCTTCGTAAAGCAATCAATCTGGATTCCTTCGTCATTGATGATCACTATCTCACCAGGCTGGACATCTCTTATAAAACGTGCCCCAATAACTTCTAATGCACAAGTTTCCGAGGCAATCACGTATGCTCCGTTTTTCATTTGTCCGATTGCTAATGGACGAAACCCATTTGGGTCCAAAGCGGCAATCATTGCCGTTTCTGTCATTAATAAATAGGCAAAGCCACCTTTGACTTCATTTAAAGCACTTTTCAATTTATTTAAAAAATCTGTTTCTTCACTTCGTCGGATCAAATGCATCAATATCTCCGTATCGGAGTTGGAATGGAAGATCGCCCCATTTTCCTCTAACTCTTTTCTAAGGGAACGAGCATTGATCAGGTTACCATTATGCGCTAAGCCGATCGACTGATCATGAAATTTGAATAGAAAAGGCTGAATATTGTCCACACTTCCATTGCCTGCTGTTGCATAACGTACATGTCCGATTGCAGCTTCTCCTGTTAACTGCTGCAATTTTCTTTGATCTTTGAACACCTCAGAAAGTAGACCCAGATCTCGATGACCCATGAGTTTTCCTCGATCATTGGACACGATACCAGCACCTTCTTGTCCTCGATGCTGAAGACTATGGAGTCCGAAGTATGCCACACTAGCGGCGTCTGGATGACCCCAAACACCGAAGATCCCGCATTCTTCATTTAAACTCTTCACTTCATAAGACATACGATTGCATCCTCCCAGCACTTTCTTGCTACTGCTGTTTCTATTTTGATTTGACCGTCAGTTGCTGAAATTTCGATTATCGCTTCATCTGTCACCTTACCTGCTAAAACAGCAGCATCTCCCATCATTTCTTCGAATCGTGTCTGGTTTTCCGGTGCAACTGTCAATACAAATCTTGATTGAGTTTCTGCAAACAATTGAGCAGAGGGCAAGCCAAACTGCACAGATAAACCTAGCTGATATTTGAAAGCTGATTCTGCCAGTGCAATTGCCAAGCCACCTTCTGAACAGTCATGGGCACTTTCGATCAATCCGTTTTGGATGGCTGTCAATACTAACTCCTGGTTTTTCTTTTCAACGGCTAGATCAAAGTTTCGAATCACCCCTTCGATTCTTCCAAGTTGCATCTTTTGTAATTCACTGCCATCAAAATCTGCAAACGTCTTGCCTAATATATAGATTAGATCCCCTGATTTTTTGAATTCCTGAGTAGTGATATGTTCATGATCCTCGATCAATCCGACCATACCGATCATCGGTGTTGGATAGATTGCTTGACCGTCCGTTTCATTATATAAAGAGACATTTCCTGAAATAACAGGAGTTCCTAACGTTTCACACGCAGCAGCAATGCCGTCAGCTGAAGTCGATAATTCCCAAAAAACTTCAGGTTTATCAGGAGAACCATAGTTCAAGCAGTCGGTGATCGCCAAGGGTCTACCACCGCTAGCAATGATATTTCTAGCTGCTTCTGCCACTGCTATCTGTCCTCCGACTTTTGGATCCAAATAGAGATAGCGAGCGTTGCAGTCTGTGGTCATCGCTAATGCTTTGTTCGTCCCTCTGACTCTCATCACAGCCGCATCGCTTCCTGGACAGACAACTGTATTGGTTTGTACTTGTGAATCATAAGTTTCGTAGACTGAACGTTTCGAAGCAATCGTCGGTTGTTGCAACAGATCAAGCAATACTTGTCCAGGTTCTTCAATAACCGGCTGATAAGGGGCCAACTGCTGAAAATCTGCGATTCGAGCTGGTTCTTTCATCTCTTTATGATAGACTGGCGCATCTTCAGCCAGCGCATCGACTGGCAGATTCGCTACTTCTTTCCCTTGATGATATAGACGATATTGCCCGTCGTCTGTTACTTTACCGATAGTGACTGCATCTAGATCATACTTCTGAAATAGTTCTTGGATTTTTTCTTCCTCTCCTGATTTGACACAAATCAACATCCGTTCTTGTGATTCCGATAGCATCATTTCATAAGGCGTCATTCCAGTTTCTCTTTGTGGGACTTCGTCTAATGTCAATATAAGTCCTGAACCAGCTTTTGAAGCCATTTCCGCACTAGATGAAACAAGTCCTGCTGCTCCCATATCCTGTATACCTACTAGAGAATCCGAATGATGCAAGATTAATTCCAAACACGCTTCAAGCAGCAGCTTTTCCATAAAAGGATCGCCTACTTGTACAGCAGAACGTTGCTGTTCTTCTTCTTGACTAAATTCTTCTGAGGCAAAAGTTGCGCCGTGGATGCCGTCGCGACCTGTTTTTGCTCCTACATACATGATCGAATTGCCGACACCAGCGGCTTGCCCTTTCTGGATATCTTTGTGTTCAATCAAACCTACACACATTGCATTGACTAATGGATTTCCTTCATAACAAGGATCAAATGCAATTTCACCACCTACAGTCGGTATGCCGATACAATTGCCATATCCGCCGATACCTGCAACTACTTCTTCTAGTAAATATTTTGTTTTTGGATTATCTAATTCGCCGAATCTCAATGAATCTAGCAACGCAATCGGACGAGCCCCCATGCTGAAAATATCTCTAATGATTCCGCCAACTCCTGTCGCAGCTCCTTCATAAGGCTCCACGGCTGAGGGATGGTTGTGACTTTCTGCTTTGAAGACAACTGCTAGTCCATCACCGATGTCGACGATACCTGCGCCTTCTCCAGGGCCTTGCAAGACATGAGGTCCACTAGTAGGAAATTTGCGTAGAACCGGTTTAGAATTTTTATAGGAACAATGTTCGCTCCACATAACAGAAAACAGTCCAGTTTCCGTATAATTAGGCATTCTTCCTAAGATATCTTCTTCGATCATTCGATATTCTTCATCAGTCAGTCCCCATTCGGCATAGATTCTTTTTTTCTTGATCTCTTCAGCTGTCGGTTCATTCAATGTTTTCATCTATACGGTCACCTTTCCGAAGTTTTTTAAAATGGAAGCAAAGAACCGTTTCCCATCTTCTGATCCTAGCAAGTCTTCTACTGCACGTTCTGGATGAGGCATCATTCCTAACACATTCCCCGCTTTATTCGTAATCCCTGCAATGTTTTCCACGCTGCCGTTGATGTTGTCATTATAAGTAAAGACGATCTGATTATTTTCCTTTAGTTCTTCAAGTGTTTCTTCGTCACAGAAATAATTTCCTTCCCCGTGAGCAACTGGAAGAGAGATTATTTCATCTGCTTCATATTCTGAAGTAAAGGCCGTCTTAGGATTGACTTTCAATGGTACAGTTTTACAAATAAAATGCAGAGACTCATTTCGTCTCAGTACACCTGGCAACAGTCCAGCTTCTGTCAATATCTGGAATCCATTACATGTACCGAATACGGGTTTCCCTTCTTCAGCAAAACGAATCACTTCTTCCATGATTGTAGAAAACCGAGCAATCGCACCGCATCTCAAATAGTCACCATAGGAGAATCCTCCCGGCAGTAAAACCCCATCAAATCCTTCTAAAGAGGACTCATCATGCCGTACAAATTCAGCATCAGCGCCCATGATCTCGCGAACTGCCCATAACATATCTGCGTCACAATTTGAACCTGGAAAAACGATGACCGCAAATTTCATGTTATACTTCCTCCATTTTTTTGATTTCATATCGGTATGTTTCCATATTTACATTTGCAAGCAACTTGTCACAAATCGTTTCAATCACTGTATCGATTGGTTCTTCTGTATCAGCAAGTTGTATCTCAAAGTATTTTCCGATACGGATATCTTCGATTGTTTCATATCCCATACGATGGACTGCTTTTTTTACTGCCTCTCCTTGAGGATCTAACACTGAATCTTTATAGGTTACATAAACTTTTACGAAATACATCATACTTGCTCCTTTTCTTCAGTTAGTTCCGATAGACGGTTATATACTTCTTGATAGACTGGAATCAGATCACCTAATCCTCTGCGGTAAACGTCTTTGTCCATATGTTCATTCGTACGTTCATCCCATAATCGGCAAGTATCCGGTGTTACTTCGTCCGCAAGTAATATTTTTTCATTCGACCGACCAAACTCTAGCTTGAAATCTACTAAAACCAGACCAACCTTAGCGAATAATTCGATCAAAATTTTATTGATAGCTAATGCTTGGGTTTTCAGCTCACTGATTTCTTCCGGTTTTGCCAGTTGCAAGAAATAGATATGCTCTTCATTGACAAAAGGATCATCCAACTGATCATCCTTATAGTAGAATTCAACGATTGGCTCGATTAATTTTTTGCCTTCAGGAACACCTAGACGTTTTGAGAAACTTCCTGCTGCAATATTTCGGATAACCACTTCCAGAGGGATGATTTGTACTTTTTTTACTAATTGTTCGGTTTTAGACAATTGTTCAATAAAATGATTTTTTATTCCTCGCTGGGTCAGATAGCGGAAAATCGTACTTGTGATTTGATTATTCAATTCTCCTTTCCCACTTATCCGATCTTTCCTCGCGCCATTCAACGCAGTCGTCTGATCTAAGTATTCTACCCAAATCAAGTTTTCATCAGAGGTAAGATATAATTTTTTGGCTTTCCCTTCGTACATAAGTTCTTTTTTCTCCATGTCTGACTCTCCTTTTTATTTACATTGAAAGCAAATACATCGATTTTTGTTCGTGTTTTCACTTTGAATTTTAACAATCATCTTTTTAGAAATCAATATAAATATGTACATTAAAGGCATTAGATTCTTTTAATGTTCGTGTTTTGTTGTAAGTGTAAAAATTCCCTCATCAACAAGCGTTTACATTTATATATAATGATGGTATATTAAAATTAACTAAAAATTTGGATAACTGGATCGAGGAGGCACTTGCCGATGGAAGATGCAATAAGACAAGGTCAGCTTTTTTTATCAGAATTAACGGCTGAAGAACGTTCCTGTCTATATAATGATTTGTTGTCAATCAAAGACGTTTATTTATGCAATAAAGATACTAGTTTTTATACCTTTCGGAAAATCCGCCGAGCAGCTAAGCGTTGCGCTGAATGCCGTAAAAGGACTTTTAGTTATCGGACAGAACACAAAGGCGAACTTTTAATCAGTCAGATCCACGAACAGAAACGTTTCAAAAATCACTATCGTATCCAGATCTTATTTAATGGACAAGAGATGGAATATACTTTTCTCGAAAATTTGCTGCAACATCTCCATAACCAGCATTTTAGTTATAATAGCCAAGCCATTTACGCTTAATTCCTCTATTTTTTGTATGTAAAGAGGTAGTCGCTTTTAAAATCAGGTTCCTATTATTGATAAGAAAACATAATAAACTAAAAGAAGCAGAACCGCTAACGGATCTGCTTCTTTTTTGGTTATTTTTGCTATTCTATTTTAATTGAATTTTGCAACTCACTCTTCTTTATTCCAAACCTACTCGTTTGAATATCACGTCAACGTTTTTCAAATGATGATGATAATCAAAGGCATCGTCTATTTCTTCTTTAGATAATACCGATGTGATGGTCGGATCTTCTTCTAACAGCGGGCGGAACTGAACTTGGTTGTCCCAAGCGTACGCAGTTTTTGGCTGAACAAGATCATAAGCTTCTTCTCTTGTCATTCCCTTATCGATCAATTTCAGCATAACGCGCTGGCTATAAATCAAACCAAATGTTGCAGACATATTCCGCTTCATGTTTTCAGGAAAGACCGTTAGATTTTTAACGATATTGCCAAAACGATTTAACATGTAATTCAATAAAATCGTGGTATCAGGCAAGATGATTCGTTCGGCTGAAGAATGAGAAATATCTCTTTCATGCCATAATGTGACATTTTCATAGGCAGTGACCATGTGTCCGCGCACCACTCTGGCTAGACCAGCCATATTTTCTGAACCGATCGGATTCCTTTTGTGTGGCATAGCAGAAGAACCTTTTTGACCTTTCGCAAAAAACTCTTCTACTTCACGTGTTTCAGACTTTTGCAATCCGCGTATCTCTGTTGCAAAGCGTTCAATACTTGTAGCAATAAGCGCCATCGCTGAGAAATATTCAGCATGTAGATCCCGAGGGAGAACTTGAGTAGAGATTTCTTGCGGACGGATCCCCAATTGTTTACATACATACTCTTCAATAAATGGCGGGATATTTGCGAACGTCCCCACTGCTCCTGAGATTTTTCCTGCTTCTACTCCTTTTGCCGCATGTTCGAATCGTTCGATGTTCCGTTTCATTTCTGAATACCATGTGGCAAGTTTCAATCCAAAAGTAGTTGGTTCAGCATGGACACCGTGTGTTCGACCCATCATCACTGTATATTTGTGTTCTTTTGCTTTTTCGCCAATGATTTCCGTAAAACGTTTCAAGTCTTCCCGTAAAATATCATTTGCTTGCTTGATGAGATAGCCATAAGCAGTATCTACGACATCCGTACTTGTTAGACCATAATGGACCCATTTTCTTTCTTCTCCCAATGTTTCAGAAACTGCTCGTGTAAAAGCAACGACATCATGGCGTGTTGATTTTTCGATTTCCAAGATCCGATCGATATCAAATGATGCATGCTCACGGATTTTTTTCACATCTTCTTGCGGGATTTCACCAAGTTCTGCCCAAGCTTCATCTGCTAAAATCTCGACTTCGAGCCACGCACGGTATTTGTTCTCTTCCGTCCAGATATTCCCCATTTCAGGGCGTGTATAACGTTCTAACATGTTTTTTCTCCTCTAATCCCAAATATTCGTTTGTTTGATTTCTTCCAGCGTTTGCTGGATGTCTTCTGTCAAGATAGTGATATGTCCCATCTTGCGACCTTTTTTCGCTTGTTTTTTTCCATAGAAATGGAATTGCCAGTCTGGCTTATTCTCAATCAAGCGATAGCTTTCCAACAGTTGTTCTCCCAAAACATTGACCATCACTGCATTGCTTGTCAGACGCACTTTTTCTCCTAATGGCCAGCCGCAAATACCTCGAATATGGGCATCGAACTGACTCATAGAACAAGCTTCGATAGAATAATGTCCAGAATTGTGAGGACGAGGAGCTAATTCATTCACATATAGCCCGCCTGTTTTTGTTAAAAACATTTCTACCCCTAAAACACCTGAAAGGCTTACTGCTTCTGCAATCACACGGGCAATACGCTCAGCCTCCTCGACCACATCCTGATCAATCGCGGCTGGAGCAATCGTTTCGTGCAGAATATTGTTTCGATGGATGTTTTCCACGACCGGAAAAGTTGTGAAATCTCCTTGTCCATTTCCTGCCACCATGATCGAAATTTCTTTTTCAAATGGGATCCAAGCTTCTAAAACACAGGTTCCATCTCTTAAAAGATCCATTGCAGGGGCCAAGTCTGCCCGACTTTTCAAAACATACTGCCCCTTGCCATCATAACCGCCTCGAGTGGTTTTCAAAACGCAGGGATAACCGATCCCGTCAATCGCATCTTGGATATCTGTCGGACTGACGATCGTTGCATAAGGAGCAATCACGATGTTGTTCGTTTCCAAAAAGGATTTTTCCAATAGGCGGTCTTGCGTAATCGCAAGCAAGTCTGTCCCTTGAGGAATAAATGACATGGGTAAGATCGCATTTAGCGCCTCTACACTGACATTTTCAAATTCATAGGTAATGACATCTGTTCTTCTAGCAAGCTCTTTCAGCGCAAAGGTGTCATCATAGACACTTTCAATGTGCCAATCTGCAACTTGTGCGGCTGGACAATCACTTACAGGATCCAGCACACCTACTTTAAAGCCCATTTCTTTTGCACTAATCGCCATCATACGACCTAATTGACCGCCGCCGACGATCCCGATCGTTGAACCAGGCAACAAAGGTTTAACCAAGTTGATCACTACTTTCTATAACAGTTTTAGCCAACATTGAACGTCTTTCAGCCAATTTAGCCTCCAATTCTAAATCATACATGGAAAGCATCTGTATCGCAAGTAGTCCAGCATTAATTGCTCCAGCTTTTCCGATTGCCGTAGTAGCCACAGGCACGCCTCCAGGCATTTGAACAATCGACAGAAGCGAATCTAAACCATTTAATGTTCGTGATTGGACCGGTACGCCGATAACCGGCAAAGTTGTTTTTGCCGCAACCATCCCCGGTAGATGGGCGGCTCCCCCTGCTCCTGCAATAATGATTTTGATTCCTTTTTCTCGAGCGCTTTGTGCATATTCAAACATCAAATCTGGCGTGCGATGAGCAGAAACGACTTTTTTTTCATAAGACACACCGAATTCTTCCAATACTTGACATGCTTCTTTCATTGTTTCCCAATCTGAAGTACTCCCCATAATCACAGAGATTTTTGCTGTCATTGTTTTTCCTCCCAGTTTTTCTACACCCATATTTTAACAATCGTATTTTTTGATGTCAAAGAAATTTCGAATATTGATAAAGAAAACCACTTTATTGTTCGTGTTTGTCCAATACATAAAAAAGGATGTGACAAAAGTGATGTCACATCCTTTTTTTAGTATAAATGGTATTCAATCAGCTGACCCTCGATATTCACTCAAAACGCTGGTTTCACAACTTTTCTTTTACTTCATTATTTTTTGAAGGCTTCTTCTACTATTTCTTCATCTTTTTTTAAACCATTAAAGATCAGATTCAATATGATAGCCGTAATACTACTCATTACGATGCCATTGCCAGTGAACATTTGCAATGTTTGAGGAATTTGACTGAATAATGTCGGCGTAATATTGAAACCTAGCCCAAATCCAACAGAAACAGCAACAATCAATAGATTTTTATCATTGCTGAAATCAACTTCCAACAGCATACGGATTCCTTGGACTGCCACCATCCCGAACATGACTAACATTCCTCCACCAAGTACCGGCTCAGGAATGATTTGTGCTAGCGCACCGATTTTAGGGAATAATCCTAAAACAATCAAGAAGAACGCAGAGAAGTAGATAGGTTTTCTCGTTTTGATACCCGAAAGTTGAACCAATCCGACATTTTGAGAAAAGCCTGTGTAAGGGAATGTATTAAAAATACCGCCTAAAATAACGGCAAGTCCTTCTGCACGATATCCTTTTTTCAATTCTTCTTCTCCAACATTCTTCCCAGTAATGTCACCAAGCGCAAAATATACACCCGTTGATTCTACCATGCTGACCATAGAAATGATGATCATCAGTAAAATCGACCATACATCAAAAGTTGGCTTACCAAAATAAAAGGGTTGTGGGACATGGAACAACGGTGCATCTCCAATCGCACTCAGATCGATCATTCCCATGAAAGCAGCTAAGATGCTTCCACCGACTAAACCAATCAATACCGCGATGGAACGAATGAACCCTTTTGCCAACATTTGCACACCTACAATGAGGAGAATCGTCACAAATGCAAGTAGTAGATTTGTTTTGTCACCAAAATCAGCCGCTGTTGCATTACCGCCACCCATTTTTTCAATTGCTACTGGAATCAATGTCAAACCAATAACGGTGATAACCGTTCCTGTTACTAAAGGCGGGAATAATTTCTTGATTTTAGAAAAGATACCTGAAACTAACACGACAAAGATACCTGAAGCAATAATAGATCCGTAAATAGCTCCTACTCCTTCATTAGTTCCGATCAAGATCAGCGGAGCTACTGCTTGGATCGCACATCCTAAAACAACAGGCAAGCCAATTCCAAAAAAACGGTTAACGGTCAATTGCAATAATGTTGCTAATCCACACATAAAGATATCAATTGAAATCAAGTAAGTCATCTGTTCTTGATTAAAGCCTAGTCCTGTACCGATCAAAAGAGGCACAGCTACTGCTCCTGCATACATCGCTAACAGATGCTGCAGTCCTAAAACCGCGGCTTTTCCATTTTGTGTTTCTTTTTCCACGATTATGCGTCCTCCTCAAGAAACTCAACTTGTCCATTCGTCAAGGAAGCGATACGTGCAAGAGAAACGACTCTCAATCCCATTTCTTCAAGCAACTGACGTCCATCTTGGAAAGACTTTTCAATGACGATCCCGATTCCTTCTACTTGAGCTCCAGCTTGCTGGCATAATTCAATCAATCCTTTTGCCGCTTGTCCGTTTGCCAAGAAATCGTCAATAATCAATACTTTATCTTCTGAAGATAAGAATTTACGAGAAATAGAAATCGTACTTGTCACTTGTTTCGTAAAAGAATAAACAGAAGCCGTCAATAATTCTTCATCCATCGTCAAGCTTTTTGCTTTTCTGGCGAAGATCATTGGAACACCTAATTCTTTTGCAGCAAATAAAGCTGGTGCGATCCCAGAAGCTTCAATGGTCACAACTTTCGTGATTCCTTGTTCTTTAAATACTTCTGCAAACCGTTGTCCCATTTGTTCCATCAATACAGGGTCTACTTGGTGAGTGACGAAACTGTCGACTTTTAGTACGCCCTCGCCTAATATACGTCCGTCTTTTTGAATACGTTCAACTAATTCTTTCACTTTATTTGCTCCTTTATCATTTATTAATACCAAAAAACCGCTTTTGTGCAAAAACCTACTATGTTTCTGTTAAAGAAAAACACCCTCCACTTTATCATAAGAAAAGAAGGGTGAAATAGCCAATCTTTTACTTATAGTCCAGCATTTACGGTACTGGCTAGAAACTGTCATCCATATTATGACGATATATAAGTAGGTATGTAAAACTAATAATAGTGTAAAATCATTTTCTTGCAACTGTTTTGCACGTGAAGGCAGTTTGACATATTTGAATAAAGAATGTTGTTTCAAATATTGAAAATAGTCTAACACTACTTTCTGAAACTGACAACGTGGTTTACTTATTTTTTTGTAAAATCTAATGATTTTTAATGCATTACTCCTTTTTGTTCGGGTTTAAATAGTTATTTTTATTTTCACTTATCCAAAAATTCTATTCCACACAAAAAGGATTGTGAAAAAAAACGTGTCACAACCCTTTTTTCGAATAAATAGTGTTCCAAAGACAATCTACGGCAATAGCGCACAGATTTATAACGTACGGGAAATAATTTTCGTAAATTCCTTCTTATTCCTTGAAGCTGACAAGTTCATCAATCGCCACTGCTTTTCCTGAAGCAATAGAGTGGTTTGCTGCAATTCCTGTCAAGATCGACAGGATACCATCTACGTGAGTTGCTGCTCGATTCCACAGATCTTCTTCCTTTACTTCGCCAAACAGATCATCCAACAGACGTGGATCTCCTCCGCCATGCCCGCCTGCTTCTTGTTCAACGATTACCTCATAGGGTTCACCGAACATCGGATAGACCTGGATGGACTGAAGAACAGCTGCTCCCTCATCTTTTTTATCTCCACCAGCGTTGATATAGGACTTTTCGATCACTTTCATTTCGATTCGGCCTTTGCTGCCATTAAAAGAAACATTGAATCCTTCCCACGGCATATACGCATTTAGCGAATACGTCAATATCGTACCAGTCTCGTATTTGACTGTCACTCCTAATGTATCTTCAATAGAGATATCATCGGAAAATACACTGCGATCACGAATGTATCCACTGTCTTCTTCTGCTTCCAAATACATTTCTCGCAATTCCTCATTGGCTGATAGATCTATAGCAAATGGATCATTTTTGGCTAGTTCGCTTCCATAGCATCGACTGTAAAATGTTTCTACTCCGCGTTTTTCCGCATTATGCATTCCATAAAAATTCAATCCACCAACTGCGAATACCTTTTTTGGATGGCTACTCAACCAAAAGTTCACCAAATCAAAATGATGGGTAGATTTGTGCACGAGAAGTCCACCACTATTGTGTTTATTTCGATGCCATCTTCTGAAATAATCTGCCCCGTGCTGCGTATTCAGCAACCATTCAAAGTGGATAGAGAAAACATCGCCGATTATGTCTTTTTCCAGCAGTTCCTTTATCTTCGTGTGATATGGCGCATAACGATAATTGAAAGTGACTCGCAGATTCCTTCCCGTTTGTTTTTGAACAGTTATTATTTCTTGCGCTTTTTCCTCATCAATAGTCAGAGGTTTTTCGCAAATAACATCATACCCTTTTCTCATTGCACGGATGATATAATCATGATGTGTTCGATCTACTGACGTAATAATGACTTCATCTGGCCGTACATCATCCAGTAGCTGTTCAAATTGCGATGGCATACATGTCTTTACTTTCTTCTGTCCATACTTATTCACAAGTACTCGATTTGCATAATCCATTCTTGTTTGAGACACATCACAAAAACCGACCAGTTCACAAGTTTGATGATACGTAGAGGCAATTGCCTCATAAAAAAAGCGAGCTCTTCCGCCAAGACCGACTTGTACATATTTTTTCTTCATTTAAACTCATTCTCCTTTTCTTTTAACCAGCATGCTGTGACAAATGGCAGTCCAGGATACAGCAAGGCAGTAAGTAAAAAATCATACTGTATACACCAGAACAGCCCATACAAAAGACAGAAATACCACAGAAACCCTTTGACATTTTTTGACAACAGCCAGATATTCCTTTTGATCAAATAAATAAGACTATCTGCTTTCTCTTCTTTGCAGACATCAATTAGCGTACTAAAAAAACCATGGGATACAAAAAGCAACAGACACAATAGAAAAGGAATCAGATACCAAGCATCAGCCTTTTCTATGAACAAATACCAATCAGCTGCAAAAATAAGAACGAACAGCTGAAACAGCGCAACAATAAAACATAACTTTTTGATTTTTTCTTTCCGCCAACCTACCTTCTTTTCCGCCAAATAATGGACAGATAGATAATAAGCAGGATACATCATCAAAAAATAAATCAGATAGACAACATGAGCAGAAAGCGTTAATCCTAAAGTAAAAAAACATCCTAGGAAAAAAGCGAAAAGACCATGACTGATAAGACTGGTTAAAAAAATCCGACAGAAATAGTAGTTGATCTTGTAAAGAAACATCTCCTCTATTGGCTTTTTCATATTCAGCCTTTCAAGCCGCTTGTACTGATTCCTTGGACGAGATATTTATTGAAGAATAAGAAAATCAGAAAAACCGGCAGCAGAGACAGCGTAGACATCGCAAACATACTGGCGTAAGTCGTGCTAGATCCAGCATCTGCAAATAATTTGATGGCAATCGATACGGTATAAGATCTCGGCTTGTTCAAATAGATCAGCGGTCCCATAAAGTCATCCCATTTCCAATAAAACTGGATAATGATCGTGGTGATGATCGAAGGTTTTAGCAAAGGAAAAATAATTTTGGTAAAGACACTATATTTGCTGCATCCGTCAATAATCGCTGATTCATCTAACTCTTTAGGGATACCGACCATGAATTGCATAATCTGATAAATAAAAAATGCTTGTCCAAAAAAGTGCGGTAAAATCAGCGGCACATACGTACCAACTAAATTCAGCCGATTGTAAATAATAAACTGCGGAATCAAAATCACTTGTGCAGGAATCATCATCGTTACTAACATGACGACGAACCAGAACCTTTTTCCTTTGAAATCGATCCTCGATAATGCGTAAGCAATACAAGTCGAGCTCAGCACTGTCCCGATCGTTGATACCGCAGAGATGACAAACGAATTCTTAAAGAACGTGAAAAATGAGATTCCAGCAAAACCTGCCCATCCTTCTGCGTAATTTTCCCATCGAAAAGTTTCTGGAATCAAATTCAGTGAACCACTCAGAATCTCTTGATCCGTTTTAAAAGAACCTGCGATCATCCACAAGACTGGATAAATCATGACTAGACCTAATAGCAAAATAAACCCGTACTGGAACCATTTCATTACTGTTTTATTCATTTTTTCCTCCTCCCGTTCACACAACGACCCATTTTTGTGATGATTTGAAAATCAGAAAGGTAACAGCGCCCATGATCAACAGCATGATCCACGAAATAGCACTAGCATACCCCATAGAATTAAAAGAGAATGCTTGGTTATACACATAAAGAGCATAAAAGTTCGTGGCATCATTCGGACCACCTTGGGTAATGATGAACGCTTGCGTGAAAGTCATAAACGCTGCAATCGTCTGCATGACTAAGTTATACAAAATGATTGGCGAAAGAAGAGGTAGCGTGATCTTGTAAAACGACTGCCATTTATTCGCTCCATCGATCTCTGCCGCTTCATAATACGAGGCTGGGATCTCTTTGATACCTGCAGCAAAGATGATCATTGCCGAACCGAATTGCCAAGCAGACATCAAAACAAGAGGGATCATGACCAATTTTTGATCGCCAAACCAGGAAAGTGCTGGTGCGCCTAGTCGTTCTAGAAAAATATTCACTAACCCATTTTTAGAAAACAATTCCCGCCACACTAGAGCAATAGAAATACTGCCGCCAATCAAACTAGGTACATAATACAAAGAACGAAAGAAAGTCGTCCCTTTGATATTTCTCGTTAAAAGATAAGCAATCAATAGACCAAAGATCAGTTTCACAGGCACAGAGGCAAATACATAGAGAAAAGTAACTCGAATGGAGTTCAAAAAACGAGCATCACTTAGCATTTTTATATAATTATCCAAGCCGATCCATGAGACTGGATTCCCCAGACGATAATCGGTGAACGAATAATAAAGAGACAAGATCATCGGTATTACCGTTATCAATAGAAATCCTAGAATAAATGGAGAAGCAAATACGTAACCGACCACGTTATCTTGATTCATGAATCGTTTTAGTTTTTCTTTTTTCATGCTTTCCTCCTGTTACTATTCCAGAATGTTTGAAGCAAACTCATAAAGACTCTCTGCTGCTTCTTCTGCCGTCATTTCTTCATAGATAACTTTTTCTACTAAAAGATTGTATTGATCTTGGATTTCCAGATTTAAAGCGCTATCAAAAACGTTTACTTCACCGTTGTCCATATCGGAGATCATTTCTAAATAGTCGAATGTCGCTTGTAAAGTTGTATCATCTGTCTGAGCGAGTTGTTCTCGAATATTGGACATGATTGGTACACCGCGTTCTCCTTTTAAAATCTCATTGGCTTCTTCACTGTTTTGGAAGAAATCAATAAATTTAGCCGCTTCTTCTTTGTGCGCTGAATTTCTTGCCATACTCAGCATTTGCGAAGAACGTAAAGGAATACCAGATTCTCCATCTGCTTTTCTGCGAGGGGGATTAATCAATCGAATTTCCATGTCTTCAGGAGCGCCTGACAAAATTTCTGTCAACTGGTTACTTGATAGAAAAACCATCGCTGCTTCGCTATCTCTAACTGCCTGAAAAGACAGATCTGTCGTACTTGCAGCTCCACCACCCGGTTCTGGATGGGCACCTTTGTCTACCAGATTTTTACGCAGCTGGAAAAAATCTGTTAAATAATCCGGATTTTCGAATCCCAAGCTGTTAGATAAATCCTCCTGATTATAAAAATTCAATCCTTTTTCAACTTGCGGTATTTGAATAATACAGCCAGCTATAAAATCTTCGAACCTTGAAATAGCATAGATCCCTAATTCTTCAGTAATTTGATAGCTGATTTGCTCAAATTCTTCCCATGTCCAATTGGAAGCAGGTTCAGGGATACCTAATTGTTCAAATATATTTTTATTGTAAGCAATCGCAAACGAGTTCACCCCGTTGGACAGTCCAACTAATTGTCCGTCGTAAATCGTCGTTGCCAAATAGGATTCATCCGCATTAGAAACATCAATTATCCCTTGATCCACATATTCATCTAATGGTTCAATCTGATTGATGTATTGAGGAAATTGATTATTTAATTGAAAAATATCCCAGATATCATTTGATGCTGCTAGCGTACCTAATTTTGTGTAATATCCTTCATAATCATAGAATTCATACTCGATCGTCACATGAGGATTTTTTTCTTCGTAAAGCTCGATTACTTTTACCGTTGCATCGTGTCGAACTTGTGAACCCCACCAAGCCATGTTCAACGTGATTTTTTCGTCATCCTCTTGCCCACAAGCCGTCAAGAATAATAACATAACACTTAATGCTAAGATGATTCTCATTTTTTTCTTCATTTCCTACACCTCTACTTCCATTGACATTTTTCAATATACTGTATTTTTATACAGTATATATTTATAAAACCATCTTTTTTAAAGGCGAATAAAAACCAAGGCTTGCCTTTTTGTTCTGCCTAGGATGAACAACTCAATACTTTCAAGGAAAATTAGATAGTGCTGATTCTTTTTCCATTGCTACAAATACTTCTTGCTTCAATGATGGGAGGATAATTGCGCAAAGAAAAAAGGATATCAGACAACCGTCCAATATCCTTGACATAGCTAAATAAGCGTGCCACTCTGCGTATATTATTCCCTAAAAAATCAGAAAAAATAACTAGTAATTCTGTATGAAATTAGGTACAATATACACGTCGATGCACAAGCATTGACTATGGCAACTTGATTGGTCAGTTCCCGCTGACTTTTCAAGCCCCGGTGATTTAGCTGCTACTAAATTGCCGGGTGCCTTTTTTAGTTTTTATTCGTTTTTCATTCTATAGAAAGCGCTTCAATAAATCAAGACATTTTTTTGACGTAAAGCTAATAATAACAACAGATTTCGACTATTTATATGTACATTACAGATAAAAAAACAAAAAAATCTTCTTTTATTTCTGAATTTCGAACAAATAGGACCAAGTATAAAAGAGGTCGTGAGCCTGCCGTTCAGCTCCGAGTCACAAGGAACAATTTTAAAAAAACAGCTTCCCATGTTTGATGAATATTGTGAATTGTGACCGAGGAATTGGTAGGAGAACACTGTTTATCCGGAAAAAGAGCGAGGGACAAAAGTAAATAACACTTTTGGCTCACGCTCTAAACACGTATAAACGGCGGAAGCAGAAGCAACTCCTTCGGAAATAAGCTGAAATTCACAAAAATTTGAAAAGCAATACTCGTGAATTCCTTCTTATTTCTTGGAGTTAAACGCTTCTGTCCCAGCCTCTACTTCTTACCTGTTATTCATGTTTCTTTTTTTCAGTTTCCCGATATTTTTCCATTTTACGACTAAAAAGCTCTCCGCTACTTGGCGGCGTATACGTGATGGCATTTGCTCCTGCTTGAATGGTCTCAGCAATACTTTCTTCCGTTGGTCCGCCTGTCGCAATAATAGGAAGTTCAGGATACTTTTTACGAAAATGACGTACTGCTTCTGCAGTTTCTTTTCCCGCACTGATATTGATAATCGAAATACCAGCTGCTAACTTTTCATCAATTTCTGTATATTTCGATGTTACCGTACTGATAACTGGGATATCAACTACTCGACAAACTTCTTTCACTGTCTCTAAAGGCGTAGGACCATTCAAAACGACCCCTAAAGAACCTTGCGCTTCTGCAAACATGCTCATGTAAGAAGAACGAGCACCTTGTGTCAATCCGCCTCCTACACCGGAAAAAACTGGAATATCAGCTGCCTCAATGATACTTTTAGTAATTGCTGGATGTGGTGTAAAAGGATACACAGCAATTACTGCATTCGCATTTGTATTTCGTATGATTGCGATATCCGTAGTAAAGATGATCGAACGAATCAATTTTCCAAATATCTTGATCCCGCTTGCTTCTAAAATGATTTCCGGTACTCTTACGATATCTTTTCTCAATTCCGTCATGATTTCCGGCGTAAATTGTTCTGCCATCAGCCACTTCTCCTTTGCTATCTCCGGTCATACTGATTCAACTGGTACGTCTCGATGACCTGGATGATTTTTTGCGCATAACCGGGGTCTGTCGCATAACCTGCATCTTGCAATGCTTGTGCGGCTTCCTGATAATTGGTGGCCGTAATCACTTTTTCATACAGTGCAGGATTCCAATCTACTCCTTGGACGAACAGTTGTGTATGGTCATCCATGGACTGTTCCCATGAATCATACACTTTGAAGTCTCCTTGGATAGTTATCCATTCTTCGTTAACAAATTCCTTTGTTTCTAGGCTTACTTTCTTCTGATCCCCATAAGCCTTGATCCCGAAAAGATTATTGTATTTGCTAGCCAAGGTACTTTTTCCCCAATTCGATTCTAATATAGCTTGTCCTAAAATGATACTAGGAAGCACTCCATAACCATCTTGTAGTTCTTGGGCATGTGGAACAAGCCGTTCAATAAATTGCTGATGGGATTGCGCTTCATTTTCTTGCTGATTATCAGTAAAAGGAGAAGACAGATTCTTCAAGGAAAAAACAAAGGCTAGGAGTATCACTACTACACCGGCAACCACTGCTGGCCAACGGATATTCTTGCGCTTTTGCTTTTTCCACTTTTTTTTCGCCATGATCAATTCCTACTTTTCATTTAATTCATTCAGATATTCTTCTAGCGTCAATTGGTGTTTGGTGATATACTCAGCATTTTCTTTACCGACATAACGTAAGTGCCAAGGTTCATATGTGATTTTAGTTATATCTTCGCGTCCTTTTGGATAACGAACGATAAATCCATACTGGGCAGCATGATCTGCGATCCATTTAGCTCCAGGCTGATCTCCGTAACTTGCATCCAATACAGTAGAAGGATAACTGTTGTACCAGTTTTGATCGACGACATCGACTGCCAGACCTGTGTGGTGTTCGCTGTATCCTGGCTCCGTAATCGTTTCTTTAGTGATTTTTGTCGCCTCCTCTTCTGATACACCTTGACGACTCATCACATCTTGGACATTTTGTTCGAAAACTTGTTGTTGGGATGATACAGACCGGTAAGCTGAGACCATAACTAACGGAAACCCAGCTGTTTCGGCAGCTTTAGCAAATGCTTCATATTCCGGAGCAATGCGTTTGTCGATCAAATATCCATTACTCAATGATGCCAATTGAGTAGACTCATCGATTTCTTTTTCTAATTTGTGATCTGGACCAACCAAAACTAGTTGCCAATCGTCTGTTTTAACATCTGGTAATTGTTTGGATGTACGATCTTGTGTTTCTTTGTCCTTTGCCTTGCTGCTTGTTGTTTGACTGTTTTTTTCTTTACTAGCAGTTGTTTTGGTGCTTGTTCGTTCGACCGTTTGATTGCCGGCTTGAACATGCGCGTCATCATCGCTAAAAATAACATAGCCCATTGCTGCGATCATAATCACAACTGCTCCAAATCCTAAAAATTTATTCACTTGAAAAATCCTTTCGTTGTTCTTCACGTTCCCCGTTCGTATCATGAACGTAAGTTTCTTCCAGATTTTCATTCACCCAATCAAGAAGTTCGATTTTTTCTCCTTCAATCTGTTTTTGAACATCTGCTGGCAAACGAAAATTCAAAATATCATCATAGCCCCATTCATCATATTGAATACTTACTTTCAAGTCAAGGTACCTACCAGCCTGCTGATTGTTTTTCAAAGGGATCAGCTCGACTTTTGCTGCTTTGCTGCTTAGCCATTTTTGCGCGATACGTGTTTTAATTTGTTTATACTCTGCAACAGCAATATTTCGTTTCTCGGGAAAAATAATCGTTTGACGCAAAATCTTTTGCGTAAGCATCCATTCATAATCAGTGAAAAGATTTTTTACTTTCTGCATCGCTTCAGAAGGCAAATTTTTCTCGCCATCTTTCCATTTTTGCCATTGTTCTGGACTGATCAGCAAGTATTCATCTAAAAAGTTTTTTTCAGTTTCAAACTGTTCCAATAATACACTCATAATAAGATCAATATATACTTGATGCACGTTTATCCCCTCCTTTTAACTATTCTACTTAAGTTTTAGTCAAAAAGCACCTGTTAAATCGCTGCTTTCATTTTTTTTAATGTTTCAAGTCCTCTCCCCTTCATTCTTCGTGATTTTTGTTATAATAATAGACAGAAAAGAATCTCAATCCAACTATGAAGGAGCGTTTTCAGATGAAAAAATATCAATGGGGAATCGTTGGTCTAGGTACCATCGCACATGAGTTTGCCGAAAGCTTCAATCAAGAGACAAGTGAACTAACAGCGGTTGCTTCCAGAACTTTAGAAAAAGCGGAAAACTTCGCACACCGTTACAATATTCCAAAAGCTTACGGAAGCTATCAAGAAATGTTAAACGATGCTGAAATCGACATCATATACATTGCTGTACCAAATAAACAGCATATCGACCATATCTTGGCAGCATTGGAAGCAGGCAAACACGTCTTATGTGAAAAAGCCATCACGATGAACAAAAAAGAACTGGCTGATGCTATGCGTTTAGCAGAAGAAAAGAATCTGATTTTAGCAGAAGCCATGACCATCTTCAACATGCCGCTTTATCAGCAATTACACTCAATAATGGATACAGGGAAACTAGGGGCTTTAAAAATGATCCAAGCACCTTTTGGCAGTTATAAGGAACCAGATCCAGAAAACCGATTCTTCAATCCTGAATTAGCTGGTGGAGCTCTGTTGGATATCGGTACGTATGCGGTATCTTTTGCTCGTTTCTTTTTGAGTTCTCAGCCTGAAGTAGTTGCCTCTACAATGGTCCCTTTTGAAACAGGCGTAGACGAGCAATCAGTCACTATTTTGCGCAACAAAGAAAATGAACTTGCTGCTGTCAGCTTGTCTTTTCAGGCAAAAATGCCAAAAGTCGGTATCGTGGCCTTTGAAAACGGCTATGTGACGATTGCTGATTATCCTCGTGCGGATCGTGCGGAGATCCTATTTACAGACGGTACGAAGGAATTCATCGAAAGCGGGAGTACTTCTGAAGCCATGAATTACGAAATAAACAATATGGTACACATGATCGAAGGTGACTTGCCAAATCGTTCTCTCTTCTTGACAAAAGATGTCATCGACATCTTGGATCAAATGCAAGTTTTATGGAAAAATATGTAATTTTAAAAGGTCGTGAAAAAGCTGGTCTGCATCAAATAATAAGAACAGCCAAACAAAAATAGCTCCTCCTATTTTCGTTTGGCTGGACTTATTCCCGCAGATGCAAGCTTTTGAACACCGTTTATACCAAGAGGTCGTGAGCCTGCCGTTCAGCTCCGAGTCACAAGGAGCAATTTCAAAAAACAGCTTCTCATGTTTGTTGAATATTGTGACTTGTGACCGAGGAGTTGGCAGGAGAACACCGTTTAAGTAAGAGGTTGTGAAATCAGCTTTTTGACCTGAGTATTAGCTGAATTCAAAACCTCTAATTTTTGATTTTTTGTTGGGAGAACTCTGCCTTGATTTCAATAAAACTTTTAAAAGACTGTAAAAACTGGAACAATTCTGCTCGGTCCTCGAATTCAGGGCGGCTAGTCGGCAGAGGCATTTGCCGATACAATACATAAACTTCTTCAATACGTGCTAAAATTTGTCTGCCATCATTTGACTCTGAAAATGTTTCTGCCGTATAAATCAATAAACCGTAGATATGTTTTCCATAATAAGCGGGTTGTTGGATCCGCTCTAGATTTTCCAACATGTCTTTAATCACATTGACCTGTGCTCGTCTCATAGAGAAGTAAGTTTCATAGTATAGCGGCTGTCTGAGCCAGTAGTTTTCTTGATGTTCTCTGGCATCTTCTTGGCTTTCGCGAATGAATGTCAGCAAATGTTCGCATTTGATCTGCACATCTCCTTTATTTTCCGATAAAAGAAATTCTGCCATTTGTCTCAAGATATTCCGAAATTCTTTTTCGATCTGTATTTGGTTTTCCTTCAGCTGCTTCGTACGATCTGGCATATAGACATTCGCAAGCAAAGCAAATACTAATCCAATCGCCATTAATCCCGCTTCATTGCCGATCAGCTGCCAAGACATGTTTTCCTCCACTAAATAATGAGTAACCAAAACCGAATTTACGACGATTCCTTCAGTTAATTTGAAGCGAGAGGCAAGCGGGATGAACAGGAATAAAAAAAGACTGAAGCCAAAAATAGTATACCCAACAGCAAAAAAACTGAACAGCGCTGTTATCGTAGCTAATATAAAGGCTGCGATTCGATTCATCCCTGTACGCAATGTAGAGCGTTTTGTATTTCCCACACTCAATAATGCAATGATTCCTGCAGCTGGCCAATACAATAGCGATAAGCTACCCGCTGTGACCATTGAAAAGAAGACACTGATCACCGTTTTGATTGTTCGCATTCCTATACGCATTTACTCCCCCCTTTTTCTGTTTTAATTATACTTGAATAATGAAAAACTAGCTATCAGACAAAAGTTTAGGTATGATGGTAAAAAGAACAAAAAGGAGAATCTCTATGCAATTTGGCCGTTTTCGACTAGGTATGCGTACGATCAAAAGTGCCTTAGCTGTTTTTTTATGTATCTTGTTTTTTCATTTGACTCAACGAGGAATCCCAATGATTGCTGCATTATCTGCTGTTTTTTCTTTGCGTCAGGACTTGACTACAACCGTTTCTTTTGGAAAATCTAGGATCATTGGCAACACATTAGGTGGTACACTAGCTATCATTTATTTTTTTGTCAAAAGCTATTTTCACAATGATTTTTTGGTAGAATTGATCCTGCTTCCTATTCTAGTAATTATTGTGATTGTCGTGTCAGACGGCATCAACAATAATTCCGGCATCATTTCCGCAATCGCTACGTTATTGCTGATCGCATTGAGTATCCCTCAAGGTGAATCTGCTTTGTACGCGATCCAACGAGTACTAGATACTTTTATAGGAACATTCATTGCAATCGGTATCAATTTCTTTCTTCGTCCGCCTGAAACAGAAAAGAAGGAAGAACTATCAGAAGATTTAGTCGAACTCCAAAAGAAAGAACAATTGCTGCGAACAAGTTTACAAGAGATAGAAGCTAAGATCCAAAAACAAAAGAAAAATAGCGAGGACTGATTTTCTTTTGAAATAACATAAAAAAATGGAGAGAAGAACTTGAAAAGTCTTCCTCCATTTTTTATTGATCGGTGAAGTATACTACTTTATTCTTCCTTCATCGAGTTTTGTTCTGCCTCTTTTGGTGCTTCATACATATTTACTTGGCTAGTAGTCCCACGTGTCGACAAATTCTCTACGATTTCCTTCAAGTCAAGTCCTGTTGTCGCTTTTAATGTTTCTTGAGTAGTAGAAAGCAAGTTTGTGGCATAATTTGTCACTCGGTTCGCTCCACTGGTTTCTCCTGAGCTGCTTCCTGTATCGACAACAGAGATTTTTTCGATATTTCCTAGCGGCTGTGCTGCTTCGCGCATCAATTGCGGTAGCATATCGATAACCATACTCAAGACAGCTGCTTCGCCATATTCCTTGAAGGCATTGGCAATTTTTTGTTTTGCTTCGGCTTCTGCTTTTCCTTTTGCTAATGCTGCTTCTGCTTCTGCCTGTCCAGCTAACCTTGTCTTATTGGCTTCCGCTTCTGCTAGTGCTTCCACACGGAAACGTTCGGCTTCTGCTTCGGTCACTTCTTTGACTTTTTGAGCTTGTGCTTCTTGTTCTTTAGCGTAACGATCGGCATCTGCTTTTTTCTTCACTTCCGAATCGTATTGCTTTTCTCGACGTGTAATTTCTTTTTCTTCCAATTCAATTTGTTTTTGACGCTCTATGATTTTGATTTGCATTTCTTGCTCGATTACTTGTTGTTGTGCTCTGGCGCTTTCCAAGTTGTAGGCTTGGTCTGCTTTCGCTTTAGCAACATCTTGTTCTTGTTTGTAGGTTGCTAGTTTCAATTCTTTTTCTTTCAATGATTCGGCGATTTCTGTTTGTCGTTGTAATTCAGCTGCTTGTGATTCTTTTTCTGCTTGAGCTTTTTTGATACGCGTTTCTTTTAAAGCTTCTGCTTCTGCTATATCTGCATCTCTTTTGACTTGGGCGATTCTTGGTTTCCCTAAAGAGTCGAGATAACCATTTTTGTCTCTGACCTCTTTGATAGTGAAAGAAACAATGATCAATCCCATTTTTGCAAGGTCTACAGAAGCGACTTCTTGTACGCTTTGACTGAACTTATCACGATTTTGGTAGATTTCTTCTACAGTCATAGAACCTAGAATCGAGCGTAAGTGACCTTCCAATACTTCTCTTGCTTCATTCTCCAATTCTTCTCTAGTCTTACCTAAAAACTGTTCTGCTGCTGTAGCAATCTCTTCTACAGAAGAACCAATTTTGATGATCGAAGTACCGTCACACATCACCGGTACGCCTTGTTCTGTATACACTTCTGGAGTAGAAACGTCCAATTTGCTGGATAATAGACTGATTCGATTCGAACGTTGGAAAACCGGCAAGACGAACGCTCCGCCTCCTCGCACGATTTTGATTTTGTTGTTACTTTCATCTTTGTGTACATTTTTGCTTCCTAAATAACTTCCACTGATGATCAACGCTTCATCTGGTTTTGCTGTTTGGTATTTCGCTACAAAGACGATCAGCAGCATCAACAAAATCAACGCTGCGATTGCGATCGCGATAAAAACAACTGGTATTCCCATTTAACACACGCTCCTTTAAGCTTTTATCATGCTTTCATAAGGCATGACATAACAGATTCTTTCCTTGATCTCAATGATCAATACTTTCGTTCCCCGCTCCGCTATCTGTTCTTGGGGGCTGTAAAAACAAGCTGGACGACTAATGGAACCGGTAACACTTTTTAATTGGATTTCTCCCATGCCCCGTACAGGGATTGGTGTGATTACAACAGCTACTTGCCCTTCCAAAGTCTTTTCAGAAGACGACATCGTTGATTCGGCATGTTTCATCGGCATCAATAGATAGAAATTAAGCAAAAATACCAAAACTGTCGATATGGCTCCACTGGCAATAAATAAAAATAAAGAGGATTGATCCGTTTGACGCTCACCAAGAAAACCAAACAAACTTGTAAAAGTTAGCCAAGGGATAATAAGCATTGGATCAAGTGGGCCATCAAAGTCGAAGACATCTCCAAAAATAATCAAAAGAACTGCCAACCCCGCACAAATCAGCAATGTATACCAATAAATCGTCTCAAGTGCGATTCCCCCTATCATATACACGCCTCCTTCCATTTCTACGTCTATCATACCAATGTTTGAAAATTCTGTATAGCTTCTTTCACCGATTCAAAGGTATTTATTCATAGAACGCTTCTATTTATCAATGCCAATTTGTTAATTTTAGTTTTTCATGTTAAAATTTTCACAATAAATTCTTTCGAGGTATCCTATGTTTCCTTTCCTTAAGAAAAAACCATTAAAGCTCCAAAATACGATCATTCTTGTCGTTTGTTTCTCCACATTCGTTTCTTTGATTGTTTCTGCCATATTGATTAGGAATTTTATTCTTTCGATGAACCGATCTAGTGTGTCAGATAGAATCTCTAGCATCGCTAAAATCGTTGCCAGCGATAAACTCATCCAAAAAAAGCTTCAGACTGGTGATCCGACACATGTGATTCAAGGAATCACGAATGAAGTCATGGTGGCATCGAATTTAGATTTTATTGTTGTCATGGACCCTGAAGGCATTCGATATTCTCACGCAGACCCAAGTTACATCGGCCTTCCTTTCTCAAGTCATGAAGATGTGAAAAAAGTGATTGGAGGACAAGAATTTTTCTCTGAAAAAGAAGGAATGTTAGGGTTCGGCTTCCGCTATTTCGTCCCTATTTATTATGATCAAGAGATTATTGGTGCAGTTTGTGTTGGCTTGACGAACAACACGATCGACAATCAGGTCAAAGATGGACAAAAAATGATTGTTTTTTCATTGATCATCGGACTTAGCGTAGGCATCATAGGCGCCGTTTTTCTTGCCCAAAAAATGAAAAAAGTACTACTTGGACTTGAACCGCAAGAAATAGCGGAACAGTTAAGCGAAAAAACGATTATCGAAAATGAAGTAGATGAAGGAATACTGGCCATCTCTTCTGATAAAACTATCCTCTTGATCAATACACCTGCAAAAAATATTTTCTATCAAACAAAACGGCTGTCGGATTTCGAAGTAGGAAAAAAAATCAGCGATAATCTATATGACGTATTGTTTAAAGAGACAATCGAGCATCAGACGACTGTTCGGACTCAATCCATGTATTTAAATGGGATAGAAACTATTTCTAGCGTTACACCTCTTTTCAGCAATGACCGTTTTTTAGGAGCAGTCGCAACTTTACGAAATCGATCAGAAGTAATGAAATTAATGGAGGAGCTCGGAGGGACGAAACAATATATAAACTCTATGAGAGCTCAAACTCATGAATTTATGAATAAACTTCACGTCATTTCTGGCTTGATTGACTTGAAGAAGTATGAAGAAGTCACCCATTTTATCCAACAGCTAAATCAAAATTATAAAAAAGAGATTGGTCAAGTCTCAAATCTGATCAAAGTCCCTGCGATTGCCGGTTTTTTATTAGGCAAAATAAACGAAGCCAAAGAACAATCTGTTGAAATGTTGTTAGAAAGCGATTCTTTTATCCCTAAAATGGAGATGGACGACTCCATCCATTCACTTTTGCAAGTGTTAGGGAACTTACTTGATAATGCTAAAGAAGCCGTACTTCAAATGCCTGAAAGAAACGGACAGGTTCGGCTCCATTTAAACTATGACACAGAAGCGGAAGTATTCATCGTGACCGTCTGCGATGACGGTGTCGGAATATCAGAAGAAATCTCAGAAAAAATATTTACGCTAGGTTTTTCGACGAAAGGAATCAATCGTGGATATGGGTTGAATATCATCCATTCAATTGTCAAACGTCACGGTGGGATCTTAGAATTTTCCAAACAAACAAATGGCGGTACAATCGTCTATCTAGAATTACCAAAAAAGGAAGATCAAAATGATGACAAATGTCCTAATAATTGAAGATGATCCAATGGTTGCAGAATTGAATCGTACGTTTGTGGAAAGTATACCTAATATGAACGTAATCGAAAGTTTCAGAAATGTAGAAGAAGGAAAAAAATATTTCAGACAAAAAAACGCAGATCTGCTCTTGCTTGATGTATATATGCCTGGCGAAAGTGGCATCCATTTTTTATCTTGGCTGAGACAGCAAGGAAACGATATCCCAGTGATCTTGATAACCGCTGCAGATGATATCGAAACCATAAAAAATGTGATCCGATATGGTGCCTTAGATTATTTGATCAAACCCTTCACTTTGCAACGTTTCCAGTTGGCGATTGAAAAATACCTTGCTTTCTCTCAGACGATCCAAACGACTGAAAAAGCAGATCAGAAATTGATCGATCAAGTATTCAACCATACTACTCCCATTCACGAAGCACCTTCATTCATTGATTTGCCTAAAGGTCTGTCAAAACTGACTTTAAAAAAAATCAGTGCATCTATCCTAAAAGAAGAGACTATTTTTTCAACAAAAGAACTGGCTCAAAAAAGTGCACTTTCTCGTATCTCCGTCAAGAAATATTTAAATTTTTTGGTAGAACAAGATATACTGAATGAAAGAATCAGATATTTGGAGATTGGCCGACCACTAACCTGTTATGAATTGACAAAGAATGGGCGAAAAAAACTCACAGATTATTGTTAAGTCATCGAGTTATCTAATATTAAATAAAGGCTGTGACAAAAGTCTTGTCACAGCCTTTATTTCCGAATAAACGGTGTTCCAGAAGTAGCTTCTTCGAAAAATAAGCCGAAATTTCACAAAAATTTGAGAAGCAATTTTCGTAAATTCCTTCTTATTTCTTGAAGCTGACCACTTCTGTCACAACCTCTATTTTTAAACATATTAGTGATGAGTGCCCATGTTTCTTTACTTTAATTGACGCGCTTTAGGAAGAGATACCTCATTTTTCGTTTTTCCAGTTTCGATTATTTCGCGGAAGTTCTCGAAGCTTGTCGAAATCATATTTGACAATGCCTCATCTGTATTTGAACCTACATGAGGGGTTATAAGAACTCTAGGGTACAATTCTACTAGTTGCTGGATAGCAGGATCTGGAATCGTCTCCCATGGCTTGAAAGATCGGAAAAAGACATCTGTTTCATTTGCAAAAACATCGGTTGCAAAACCAGCTAAATGATTGCTTTTCAAAGCTCTTAAAATAGCTTCATTATCTTGAAGCTCTCCACGAGCTGTATTGATCAAGATACTGCCTCTTTTCATTTGAGCCAAAAATCCTTCATTGATCATTTGATCGTTTTCACCTGGGATATGAGGTACATGGATACTGACGATATCGCTTTTTGCTAACAATTCTTCGAGTGAGTGAAACGTCAATACTTTTTTAGCAGCTTCTGTCTGATGGATATCATAACCGATTACTTTGGCTCCTAGCCCCTTAAACAAAACCGCTTCCGTCAATCCTATTCTGCCTGTTCCTATGATACCTACTGTGCAATTTCTGATTTCACGGCTAAACATTTGTTCATCCACTCGAAAATCTTTGAAAGATGTTCGGATCGTTGTATACGCTGTATTTCTCAAAAGCATCATGGCAAAAGTCAAAGATAATTCTGCTATAGCATTTGGCGAATATGATGGTACACGGGCTACTGTCATACCAAAATCAGCTACCGCTTGTAGATTGATATGATTGACTCCCACAGTACGGGTAAAAACATAGCGAATCCCATATTTCTGCATTTTTGCAAGATTGATCTCATCTGCTATACAATTTCCTCTCAGCAGGACAGCATCATGGTCCTTAGCTGATTCAATATTGTCATGCGTCAGTAGTTCTTCATAAAGACTCAGTTCATAATGGTAAATATTCAATTGCTCAAAAAAATCGATCTCATTCGGACGAACACCATAACATGCGATTCTCATACTTTCCTCCTCCATTTCCTATCAAAACAAACCTATGCCGTGAATCATTTGCAATACAACGATCCATACAGGTGTCAGTACTACAGCAAAAATAGTTGACAGTAAGGATGCATTAGAGGCTAAAAGTGCCTCCCTATCAAAACTGATAGCATAGGCTGCTGCCACAGTTGCGGCTGGTGTAGCCATCATGATAACAATCGTTGCCAGTGCTTCAAAATTGACCGGTAGAATATTTGTTGCCGTCAAAACTGCTAAAATCACGATATTCAACGCAGGCACAAATACCACTTTGACTAAACTGTAATACCATGATGTTTTTTCAGAAGCAGCTTTTTTGAAACTTACTTCACCTAATGTTGCGCCGATTGCTAGCCATGCCAATGGCGAACTTAAACCAGCTAAATAATCCATTGGCTGAAATAGCCAAGGTGCTGTCTGGTCAATTCGCAAAAACGCTACTTGGCTTATCTCTCCTTCTGCACCTGTAACTGACACTTGTGGAAGATATCCTTGGAACAGCCAAATGAAAAGGCCGGCAAAAGTAGCGATGATGATTGGATTAACGAACATCGCTTTGATATTTTTGGCTTCCATCTTCAAGCCACTCATTTTTATGTATCCATAAGAATACAAAAAGATCCGATAACCAATGTTGAAAATCGAGGAATACATCACGCCGACCGGTCCATAAATCGCACTGACGATCGGTGTCCCGAAAAAGGTCGTAGAACCAAAGATTGTCAGGACACGCAACGTTGATTGCTTATCCCCTTTATAACTTAAGAAAAAAGGTCTTGAAACTAGAATAAGAATAATATAAATCACTAACCCCCAAATCAAGACATTGATTCCTTGCATTAATAGTTCTGTATTGATATCTTGCATGAAAGCTCGAAATGCAAGTGCTGGCAGAGCCACTGTTAAAACAACTTTCGATAGGATTTTTCCAACAGATTCAGAAAAAATTTCCTTTTTTCTACAAATAAACCCTAATAATATAATAAAAACTGTTGAAGTGATTGCACTAACAATCGACATATCTGTCAAAGTCGATCGGAAAATATCAAATAAATTCATCTTTTCCCTCCTATTAATGTTCATTTATTCACAATACAAAATACTTTTATTTAGCTAATACGTATTAACATTTTTTATTTTATCTTTATATTGTTAACTATTGAACAATAAGGAATTAAAGAAACTTTTGAAACTTATGTAAAGTGATATTCGTTAGAACACAAAAAAACCTTAAAACCAAACTTGAGAAGTTTCGTTTTAAGGTTATCTTGGATTATATTATGCGTGGAAACGTTCCACACCATCTAGATAAGTTGCTTCCAATGTCATATCAGGGTTCAATACGATAAAGTCTGCGTCGCGTCCTTGAGCGATTTTTCCACATGTGTCATCGATTTTACAGCTGATTGCTGGAATCAGACTAGCCATCATGACTGCTTGTTCTGGTGTTGCTAGTCCCCAATCCACGACATTCTTAATTGCTTCTTTCAATTTCAAGATACTTCCAGCTAAGTTGCCAGATTCCAAACGTGCCGTTCCTTCTTTTACTACTACCGGAAATTCACCTAAATTGTAATTTCCATCAGGCATCCCACCGGCCATCATACAGTCTGTAATTAAAGCGACATGCTCATGTCCTGCTTTTTCCATTAGGATTCCTGCCGCATTTGGATGTACATGATGTCCGTCACAAATCAATTCAGAAAAGACATGTTCTAAAGATAATAACGCACCCACCATACCTGGTTCGCGATGATTCAATCCGCGCATCCCATTGAAAGCATGGACAAACACGCTGGCACCTGCTTCAACGGCTTTTTGCGCTTCTTCTAGCGTAGCGTTACTGTGCCCCAAAGAAACAACTACTCCTTCTTCAGTCACTTGTTTGACAAACTCTTCTACGCCTTGACGTTCCGGTGCTAAAGCAATTTTTTTGATCAAACCGCCTGAAGCTTCTTGCCATTCATGGAAAGTATCCAAATCAGGATCACCGAAATAACTTGGGTTTTGTGCCCCTTTGTGTTCTTCTGTGAAGAAAGGACCTTCAAAATAGATTCCTTTGATTTTAGCTCCTGGTGCTTCCTGATACATTTTGCCGATTGTCTCAGCTACATCTTTTAAACGTTCTTTGCTTGACGTCAATGTTGTTGGTAAAAATGAAGTCACTCCACAAGATAATAGACCTTCAGACATCACTTTGATACCTTCTGCATCGTTATCCATTACATCATGATTCATATAGCCGTGAATATGTGTATCTACCAAACCAGGAGCAATCCATTTGCCGCTTTGGTCAATGATGTTGACTTCTCCCTCAGGTAGTTCTTTGGTGTATTCACCAAAAAGCCCATCGGTAATTTCAAGATAGCCTGCATTTTTGACGCCTGACGCTAAAAAGAATTTGTCAGCATAGATAAAAGTTCTCATTCTATTCTCTCCCTTTGTTTTTCTACCTCTAAAGTACTCTTATTTAGAGAAGAAGTCAAGAATGGTCTACACCATTTATAGATTTTTTGAAATTTGTTTCACAGCTTGTGCCAATCCTTCATAAAATGCTGCTCTATCTGGTTCTTCTTTACGCTTATATATCAAGCTCTTAAGCACAAATAAATCATTGAGATAATAGTAACTATTTTTCTCTTGAGCCCAATAGATTCCTTGGTTCACCTGCTCTAGTGCTTCATCAATTTCATTTTGATGGAATAAGAAATTTCCATAATTATAAAAAATTTGCGAAAATTCACTTTTTGATCGTTCATCAGCTGATTGATGCAGCAGTTGGATGCTTCGACTCAAATAGTAGCGGGCTTCAGCAGTTTTTCCTGCCACACCATATATTTTTCCGATACAACTAATCAGTTGTATTTCTGTGTCAGAGACATGGATTCTTTCTTTTTGGCTAGAGTAGCTTAATGCTTCTTTTAAATAATAAAGAGACTGAGAAATATTTTGACGCAACGTGAATTCACAAACACCGAGATAATAATAATATCGTTGAAAGTCAGCTGCTTGATACAGATTCTCAGAAATATCAGAAGATTTTAGTACTTGTTCTAACTTGCGATAATCACGTTTTTGGAAACAACTATCCAACAGTTCAAATAATTTATCGTTTGTCCGAGTAGTTTTTCGAGAGAGATTCATCACATGATCAATCGTTACTCCTAGCCGTTGACAAATCTGCATCATCACCAATACATTCGGCAGTTCCTCATTATTTTCGATCCGGCTTAGTACACTTTGTGAACAAATATCTTGCGAAAGCATCTTTTGCGTCATTTTTTGTTCTTTTCGAATCTCTTTAATGATCGTGCCAAAGGACTCGATTAACGTTTCCATAAGTATCCTCCCCAAAATATGCGTATTCGCATTCTATCCGTATTTTACTTTAGGAAGTCGCAAACTTCAAGAAAAGACTTGCAACTAAATAATATGACTTTAGTTATTTAAGAGATCCCCATTAGAAAGAGAGCCTCAGTATATTTGTCTGTGGCTCTCTTGCTGGAAAATTTGCTTTTTTTAAAGTCACTTTTGTCGATATGTCGCTAAAAATTCTCTCATTTTCTTAGCCGTTTGTTTCAAATCATCCATTTTAGGAAGATAGACGATCCGAAAATGATCTGGCTGGTTCCAATTGAATCCGCCACCGTGTACGAGCAGAATATGATGTTCATGTAAAAAATCCAAGACGAATTTTTCATCATCCAAAATATTGAATCGTTTTGTATCGATTTTAGGGAATATATAAAAAGCAGCTTTTGGTTTTACAGCTGAAAGACCAGGAATATCATTGATTGCATTATAGATATATTCTCTTTGCTCATAGATCCTTCCGCCTGGCAGGAGCAGCTCATCAACACTTTGATAACCGCCTAGCGCCGTTTGGATGATTTGCTGAGACAAGACGTTGGAACACAAACGCATGGAAGACAACATATTCAGCCCTTCTATATAGCCTTTGACGTGTGATTTATCTCCGCTTAGGACCATCCAGCCGACTCGAAAGCCTGCTACACGATGAGACTTGGATAGACCGTTCAGCGTAACAACGAACAAATCAGGCGCTAATGTAGCAATCGGAATATGTTCTAGGCCATCCATCACTAAGCGGTCATAGATTTCATCAGAATAAATAATCAGGTTGTTTTGTCGGGCTACTTCAACGATTTCTTCTAATAATTCTTTTGGATAAAGTGCCCCAGTAGGATTATTAGGATTAATGATGACGATCGCTTTTGTCCGACTCGTTATTTTTGATTTGATATCATCAATATCAGGATACCATTCTGCCTCTTCATCGCAAATATAATGAACAGGTGTACCTCCAGCTAAAGCAATCGAGGCAGTCCACAACGGATAGTCCGGCATTGGAACCAGTACTTCATCTCCATTGTCTAGCAACCCTTGCATACACATCGTGATCAGCTCGCTGACTCCGTTTCCGGTATAGATATCATTGATCGTCACATTCGGAAAATGTTTCAGTTGGCAATATTGCTCAATTGCTTTTCTAGCAGAAAAAATTCCCTTGGAGTCTGAGTAGCCTTCCGAATCACGAGCATTCATGATCAAATCACGAATGACTTCGTTTGGTGCCTCGAATCCAAAAGGTGCGGGATTTCCTGTATTCAATTTTAAAATACTGATGCCCTCTTCTTGCATCCGCTCTGCTTCTTCTAGAACCGGACCGCGAACGTCGTAACTAACACCTTCTAATTTGTTGGATTTTTCAAATTCTCTCATCACTTAGCCAATCCCTCATTTCAAAAAGTTAGAACTTTCCAAATTTTTTGTTATTTACTATTTCAATATCATACTCCATCCTAGAAAAATTTGCCACTTATTTAGGAAAAACATAAGTATCAGAAAAACGCTGAGAAGCGCTGAGAACTTACTGGTCATGATAGTCATTCCATAGATTTGCTGCCCAATCCATTGCAACCCCACAAATAATTCCCAGCATCAACCCAAATAGAAAACGACCAAATGCAAGGCCAATCAATATGCCTAGAATCATCCCCAGTCCTGAAAATTCTCCGTCATATTTCTCCATCTTCATAAGACCTCCCACTTTTTGAGCTTGACAACTATGTAAAACCTCGCTATCATTATTGTGTTATTATTTATGCAGACGTGATGGAACGGCAGACATGCCACTTTCTATTAGTAGGTCTGTAGTTTTATATCAGGCAGATGTGTTGGAATTGGCAGACAAGCATGATTGAGGGTCATGTGAGCGTTAGCTCGTGTGGGTTCGAGTCCCATCATCTGCATTTTTCTTTCAAAACAAGCGGCTAGGACATTTTTGTCTCAGCCGCTTTTCTTTTTCTCGTTCATTCTTTCATCTTATTGAACCTTTTTTCTTGGGTATAGACTTTTCTCATATTCTACCACAATTTTTGGTTTTCCTAACACATGATAAGATCTCACAACGAATTGTTTTCTATTATTGTAATATCCTGTAACAACTAGTTTCATCCCTTCGTCTACTTCAGCTAGGAAGTTCAAACTATGGGAAGCAATCAAACAATTGACCTCATTTAAGCTAAAACGAATCAGTGGTCTGGCGCTGATCTGCAACGTACGGATCTTATCTACTGTTCCATATTTTTTCTCCATTGCCTTCACCTCATTACTATTATACGAACATACATTCCCTTTTGTAAAGAGGAAACACTCTTTATCTTGCGATTTTTTATCCAGCTATTTTTCTTAAAGAACATATAACTTTTCTTACAACGATGAAGGACCACTTATTAACAAAAAAGCGGCAACAGCATAAATTGCTGTCGCCGCATTGCTGATCAAGGGTTACTTATCGTAAAAGATTATTTACTCAAATGTTCTTCAACGATTTGTTGAGATTTATCAGCTGTATCTTCCACTTCGCCTTTTGCTTTTTCTAACTTTTGAATATATTGTTTCAAACTTGTGTTTTCAGCAGTTGCTTCGTCTAATTTTTTTTGCGTATCTGCTAACTGAGTTTCTAAATTTGCTTTTTCTTGTGTCAGTGTTGCGATTTGTTGGTTCAAACCATTTACAGTATTTTGTAATTCTGAAAGTTTTGCTTGTGCTTCTTGTAGTCTTGCAGTCCAGTCTGCAGTCAAACGATTGATTTCATCATTTTTTTGGTTGATTTCGTCTAGTTTCGCATTGATTTCATTTTGTTTGCTTTGTAGTTGTGCATCCTTGCTGACTAATTGACTTTCTAAGTTTTGTTTTTCTGCTGCCGATTGATTTTTTTGGTTTTCTAATTCATTTACTTTTGTTTGGTATTCTTGGACATCTGCCTTTGAATCTTGCAATGTCTGTTCTTTTTGTGCTAGTTGAGCGGTAAGATCTGTAATCGTTTGCTCTTTATCTGTCAACGTATGGTCAAGCTGTGTCAGATTCTCATTGATTGTATCGATATCTGTCTCTCCACCCCACAAAATAATTTCATTTGCGTAACGCGTGCCTGTATAGCCAATTAGACATAGAAATGCAACCACGATCCCACCAGCAATAATTTTCTTTTTCATTATGTAGCTCCTTCATTCAATATTTTTACACACTAAAAGTAAGTGATTTCACATGCAATGTCAAGCACTTTTAAATCACAGTTGTAATTTTAATAGAAACGCTATTAAATTCTCATTTAATCTTCCTTTTTTATGTATCTGAAAAACTTTTCATAGAGAAAAATATACCTTAACACTTTCTTAAATATAGATGTATGGTAAAAATAAATGAAAAAAACTAGTTTTTCTTAAACGTAATCCTTTTCATTTCATAAATTACTGTGTTTATTACAAAAAACGTGGATTTGTCATAAATTGTCATGCTTCTTTTACCTATGAAATATTTTCACGTGTTAAAGTATTCCTCGTTGAACACAACAAATAAAACTTTTTAACGAATAAAGGAGATTTTTCATGACATCACTTAAAACTTTACTTTTTGGAACAACTTTGGCTGCCGGTGCTGCATTCTTCATGGGAACGACTGCTCATGCGGACGAAGCTTATACCGTTCAATCAGGTGATACTCTATCAACGATTTCTCAAAAATACGTTGGTGACAACTCCTTGGTCAATGCCATTGCAGAATCAAATTCAATTTCTGACATTAACCTGATCTACTCAGGACAACAATTAACGATTCCAACAGAAGGCTCTGCACAAGCAGCTGCTGAACCTCAAGCAGCCGTTCAAGAAGCACCAGTCCAAGCTGAACCTGTTCAAGCTGAACAACCTGTTGTACAAGAAACGGTTCAAACGGAAACACCAGCAGCACCTGTTGCTGAAACACAACCTGCTCCTGCTGCAACAGAAACAGCTGCGGCTCCAGCAAGCACAAGTTCTGCAAAAGAATGGATCGCACAAAAAGAATCAAGCGGTTCTTACACAGCAACGAACGGACGCTACATCGGACGTTACCAACTAGATTCTTCTTACTTAAATGGTGACTACTCTGCTGCGAACCAAGAAAAAGTGGCAGAACAATATGTTACTTCACGTTATGGTTCTTGGGAAGCTGCGAAAGCATTCTGGGAAGCAAACGGTTGGTACTAAGATTCATTTATTAATCGAACGGTTTACTTTTATACAAAGAAAGCCAAAAAGAGGTGCGACACTAGTTGTGTCACACCTCTTTTTTATTTACCTAATCTAATGAAACGTTCCAAGTTTTGATAAGTATTTTTCTTAACTTCTTCAACTGATAGCTCTTTGATTTCAGCGATTGTCTTTAACTGTTCTTCAAGCAGTGAGACATAATCTTTTTCTGAAAAACTATCCCCTAATGCCCACTCTGCTGCATGTAGTCCATCCGTTTCAATAAGTAAGTGGTCGATTGGGACTGTTTTAGCTAGTTGCCAGACTGCTGGGTTCTTTTTCAAATCAAGACCAATGCTGAAATAACAGCCTAAATCAATATAGTCTTGTTGATAGTCCAAAGAAGAATACCAATGAATCAAATAGTGATTAGGGTAAGCTTGGATATAGCTTAAGATCTCTTTTTCGCATCCTTTTGTATGCAGTACAACAGGTTTCTTATTTATGGCTGCAAAAGCAAGCTGTTGCTCAAACACCCTTTTTTGTGTAGGCAGCGGCACATTCGTCCAGATATTGTCTAACCCTATTTCACCGATGATCCTTGCTTTTTTCAAAAAAAGCTCAACTTGTGCAAACGTATAGCTATCCGCTTTCCAAGGATGGATACCGTAACTTAAGACTTGATTCTTGCTTGTTGCAAGCCGTCTGTTTTCCTCCCATTCTTCTGGCGAATCACAATTAATGATCGTCAAAATCGTGTGTTCTTGCTGAAGGAGTGCTAAACTCTGACTCCCATCTAAATGGCAATGAGCATCACTTAACATCTAATTCACCTGCCAATAACTGATAAATCGTTTGCTTCAACTCTGATTGCTGCAGTAGCCATTCACGTGACCGTCGTTTTTCAGGCACTTGAATCTCAGCAATCACATGTGCCGGACGGGCGGAAAGCACAAGAATCCTGTCTGATAAATAAATTGCTTCTTCAATATCATGTGTCACGAGCAAAGTAGTCCGCTTTGCTTTTTTAGGCAGTTTCTGCATCCAGTCTTGCATCTGCCCTCTGGTCATAGCATCTAACGCTCCAAATGGTTCATCAAGAAGCAAGTAAGAAGAAGGATTCATGATTGTTCGTAACAAGGCCGTTCGCTGCTTCATCCCGCCAGATAATTGTTCCGGCAAAAAATGTTCATAGCCGTTTAACCCAAAGATATCCAGATAATCCCTTACTTGTTCTTCATTGATTGTTAGATGATTGATTTTTTGATATAACGTAACGTTTTGATAGACGCTCAGCCAAGGAAGTAACATATCTTCTTGCGGCATATAACTAAATGCTGTATGGAGACCAGTTACTTTTTGATCGTCTACTTTGATCGTTCCAGAAGTCATAGGCTGGACTCCTGTTAAAGTTTTCAACAATGTTGACTTACCGGCTCCGCTTGGCGCGACAATCGATGTAAAGGTATCTTTAGGGATAGTGAAATGGATGTCTTCTAATATTTTCAGGTTTTCAATGACTACATTCAAGTGGCTGATTTGGATTGACATATCTATCACTCCTATTTTATAAACTGATTAGTGAATAGTTCTTGCGAAGGTACATCTTGCTTGATCAATCCGTTTTCCTGCATAAAAGCTGTATAATTGCGCCAAACTTTTTCTTCCATCAATCCCCAATTCTCAGGATCATCCGTATAATTTTTTGACAAGAATGCTTGTGATTCTTCTAAGAACGTCCGATCATTTTCTTTTGCATATTTTTGCAACAGTTTAGCACTGTCATTTGGATCCTTAATAGCTTCCTGATAGCCTTTTTTCGTGGCATCCATAAAAGACTGTACCAATTCTGGATCATTTTTGATCAGTTGATCATTCGTAATAATTACCGGAGTATAGTAATCTAACCGTTCATCTAATTCTTTCAATGGGATATAGTTTAGTTCAATACCCGCTTCTTTTGCTTTGATCATATCCCAACCTTCAAAGTACCATTGGATATCTGAGGATTTTCCTAAGCTTTCTGGCCCTTCTCCATTGCTTCCTACCATTGTCAGTTTTGAAAAGTCACCGCCGTCTTTTTCCATCACAGCTTTTAAGACAGCTTCTTCACTTGGACTTTGCCAACCTGCATATGTTTTTCCTTCAAAATCTTTTGGTGAATGGATGTTACTATCTGATAGGGTGGCGAATCCAGAAGTATTATGTTTGATCACTGTAGCAATTGCTTTGACTGGTATATTCTGTCCATCTGCGTGAGCATAAGTGACATCTTCTTGATAACTTACACCAAATTGTGCTTTGTCCGCACCTACTAGACCAATACTTGTCGAATTATCTCCTGGTTCGATGATTTGGACATTTAAACCAGCCTCTTTATAATAGCCTTTTTCTTTTGCTAGGTAGATGCCAGTATGATTAGTATTCGGTACATAATCCAAAACAAGTGTCACTTTTTTCAAATCCTTTGTTTCTTGTTTGCTACTTGTTTCCTTTGCAGTGCCACAAGCGGATAAAAGCAACAGTAGCGGTAATAAAAGCCATAATTTTTTCATTTGATCCCCTTCTCTTAAAAAATATAAAGCATACGATAATACCCTTTTTTCAATAATGAACAAGCGCCATTCAGCAATAAACTCAATAGAATGACACAAATGATCGCAGCAAAAACTTTATCGATCTGGTAGCTGTTTTTTACGCGTATCATGTAATACCCTAAGCCTGCTTGAGCGCTTAGCCATTCTCCAACGACTGCTCCGCTGACACAATAAGTAGCAGCCACTTTTAAACCGGAAAAGAAGCCGGATAAACCCGCTGGTATTTTATATATTCGATAAATCTTCCCTGTATCTGCCCCCATCGTTTTCAAAAAGATGATTTGCTCTTTTGATACTTTCCTCAATGTATCCGAAAAAGAAACTACGATCGGAAAATAGCTTATCAAGACAACAAGGATCACTTTTGGAAGCATACCGAAACCAAACCATAGGGTAAGTAATGGCCCTAACACCATGATTGGCAACATTTGAGAAATCACTAATAATGGATAAAAAGACATTTCTAAGAACTTCCAATAATCCATTACCAAAGCAGTAATAAAAGAAAGAACGCTAGCTATTGCCAAACCAATCACTGCTTCATTTAATGTTGTGACAGAATGGGAAAGCAATACGTGTGCATCTGCTGCTAACGCAGAAAATACAGCAGCAGGTCCGGGTAAAATAAAAGCGGGCATTTTCCAAACTAAGACAACGATCTGCCAAATAATTAAAATGAATGCCATACTGACTGCTGGATAAAGATTTTTCTTCATTTAGACGCCTCCTTTCTTCTAATATGGATAACAAAAAACGCTTGAAATGGGCACGACATAGTAACCCGCTTCAAGCGTCTGCTATGTTTCTCCCTTCACCAGTATTAACTGACAGGTTCAATGGGTCTAAGTTCACAACTTACTCTCATGTCGTCTACGACATCCCCAGAAACAGGTATTCATTTTTTAAAGTGTAGCACAAGAAGGAAAAAGCAACAAGCGCTTTAGTTATCATGCTGATTATTTCAATAAATAGGAGAGATCACTTGCCAATGTCGGATACCCCATGATATAGCTATCCAACTCTTTTTTAGTCAATTTTTGATTGATGACTAGTGTCAAATCATCAATCAATTCATCTGCTTGCTCGCTAATCACTGCAGCACCAATCAAATAATTTTGCTGGTCAAAGGTCAATTCAGCCTTAGCAACTGGTTCATTGACGCGATGATAGGTGAACCAACTGGTAAGATCCATCTCTACCACTTGATCTGACGAAGAGGTATGACTTTTTGTAACTCCTACTTCAGCAAGTTTAGGACTGGCGTAGACGATCGTGGGTATAATCGGGTATTTGATAGGTTCGCTTGTTGCATCCGTTATCCGCTTAGCTACATAATTCCCTTCAAAAGTGGCTACTGGTGTCAATTTGGGTGTTTTCCTTGAAACAATATCTCCACACGCAAAAATTTTTGGATTGCTCGTTTGCAAATAATCATTGACCTCAATCCCATGTTTATCAAAGACGACATTCGCTTGTTCAAGTGCTAAAGATTCTGTATTCGGCTGTCTCCCAGTCGCACAAAAAATCATATCTGCTACTAATTCCGTCTCTTTTCCGACTAAACGATATCGAGATCCTTCCGAGATGATCTTTTGGGTTTCAACATCAAAAGCAAACTGAATGCCAGATGCTTCCATTTGATGGACGGCTTCCTCTACCAAAGACGCCTCAAATTCTTTTAATGGTCGTTGATTATGATGGACAATGGTTACTTTACTCCCTGCAGCATTGGCAATCGTAGCCAGTTCAAAAGCAATATATCCGCCGCCGATAAAAATAATTTCTTTAGGCAGTACAGGCAATGATAAAAAATCTGCACTAGTCTTCAAGTATTCCTTTCCTTCCACTGGTAAGATCGTGGGTCTTTGTCCTGTTGCCAGAACAAAGTAATCTCCATGAAAAACTTCTTCATTGACTTCAATAGATGAGTCGTCTAAGAAACGAGCGGTCCCTGAAAGATGATCGATTCCAGCTTCTGCCAATTGTTTTTTCCGATTTTCTGGAACTGGATCTGTGAATGTGCGTTTGAATTTTTGGAGTTCTTCCCAATTAGCGGTTGGGATCTCGTTAAATCCTTTTCCATTCAATTGTTTTATCCGATTACGGGCTTCTACTGCACTCAACAAGACTTTTTTAGGATCACATCCACGGTTAGGACAAGTCCCGCCCCATAGATCTTCTTCGACCACTAGTACTGTTTTACCTGCTTCTTTCAATTCATAAGCAGCACTTAAGCCGCTCACACCTGAACCGATGACGATTGCCTCATATGTTTTCATTTTCTTCCTCCTCTCGACTTAAAAAAGTAAAGACTTCTTTACTTGTCAGTGAACCAATATTTTTTCCTTTTTCTACTATCACAATGTTTGGGTACACTGAAAGAAGTGAATACACTTCTTTCAGTGGCGTATCAAGGCAAACTTGTTGATGACTGTTTTTTGGTACTTCTTTTAAAAAATATCCATTAACGACTAAATCTTCGACTCGCCATTCTTTCGTCTGTTTCGGTTCATCAAAGAAATGCCGTACATATTCATTTTTAGGATTCATCAATAACTGTTCTGGTGTATCGCATTGGATAATTTCTCCATCTTTCATAAACGCAATACGATCTCCTAGCTTGATTGCTTCTTCCATATTATGCGTAACGAAAACGATGGTCGTTCCCAGTTCTTCATGTAAAGATAAAACTAATTCTTGTAATGAATTTCTTGAAATAGGATCTAATGCGCTAAATGGCTCGTCCATCAAAATCACATCTGGGCTTGCAGCAATAGCTCGGATGATTCCGATTCGTTGCTGTTCTCCTCCAGACAACTCTCTAGGCATACGATCTCGATAAATATCAGGAGATAAGCCAACTTTTTGAAGAAGTTCATCTACACGGTCTGCTCTTTTCTGCTTTTCCCAACCTAACATTTCAGGGATGACTTCAATGTTTTGCTTGACTGTCATGGTCGGGAACAAAGCGATTTGCTGCAGCACATACCCCATATTCCACCGCATTTTCTGCAGATTATATTCATTTAACGATTTTCCTTTGAAGTAGATGTCTCCTGCTGATGGTTTAGATAATCCATTGATCATTTTCAAAGTAGTTGTTTTTCCACTACCAGAAGGCCCAACCAAAACAAAGATTTCTCCTTCTTTGATTGCAAGAGTTAGGTCATCAATGACATATTTTCCATCGTACTTTTTTTTCACATGTTTGAATTCGATTAATTTAGTCACTGATCTCCCTCCTTTAGTAATCCTTCGTTTTCCAGGAAGGTTCGTGCTACTTCTGCCGGTTTTTTCTTTTCGACATTGACTTGATAGTTCATATTGATCATTTGATTTTCTGTTATTTTTCCGCTTAATTTATTCAGCGCTTCAACGATTTCAGGATGGTCCTTGGCGAAATCTGTTTTCATCAGTGGCGCGCCTTGATAAGCTGGGAATAGCCCTTGATCATCTTCTAGAGTGACTAGATCATACTCCTTGAGTTGGCTATCTGTGGAATAAGCATCCACAATATTGACATCTCCATTATTGATTGCTTGGTAACGCAAACTTGGTTCCATGCTTTGTACACTTGAAAAATTCAATCCATATGCTTCTTGAATTCCTTTATATCCATCGGAACGATCAATAAATTCCAGTGTGAATCCCGCTTTGATCTGATTAGAAACTGCTGCTAAATCGGAAATCTTTTTAAGTTGATGCTCGTCTGCAAAAGATTTCTTGACCGCCAAGGCATACGTATTTTGATAAGCCATTGGTTTCAATAATGTCATATCGAATTGTTTGTTCAATAATTCTTCTGCTTCGTCATATGTTTTTTCTTTTGTCAAATCAGCACTTTTCATTGCTTCAGGTACCTTCACCAAGCTTTCTAGGACAGTCCCTGTGAATTCAGGATAGATATCGATTTGCCCTTGATCCAAGGCATTGAACAAAAAACTAGTCTTGCCGAAATTCGGTTTTAATTCAACTTCTGTTTTTGTGTTGTCTTCAATCAATTCTTTGTACATTTGGATCAGGATTTCAGGTTCCGCTCCTAATTTTCCAGCAATCGTGATGGTTTCATTTTTAAACAAGGCAGACTGATATAAAGAAACGCCCCCAACTAAACACACCACGGCTGCTAAAGTAATGATAGAATATCGAGGTTTCTTATGCTGCAACCAGCGAATCAATCCGCTGAATATAATGGCAAGCAAGGCAGAACTGATTGCACCAATCAATGTCAAAACTGGTGTGTTGCGGTCGATACCTAATAAAATAAATGTTCCTAATCCACCTGCTCCGATCAATGCCGCCAAAGTAGCCGTACCGATGATCAAAACTAAGGCAGTTCGGATACCTGAGATAATGACAGGCAATGCGATGGGAAGTTCTACTTTCAGCAAGCGTCTCATTCTGGACATACCAAATGCTACCGCCGCTTCTTCAATAGACGGGTCAATCTCAGCTAGACCAATATACGTGTTTTGGAAAATCGGAAGCAAAGCGTAAATAACAAGTGCAATCAATGCTGGAACAGTTCCGATCCCTACAAATGGGATAAGTAACCCTAATAAGGCAAGTGAAGGAATCGTTTGAAGCACACCCGTGATCTGCAATAAGACTTCTGCCATTTTTTTATGATTAGCTGCCCAAATTGCTAGAGGAATAGCAATCAGTGCTGCAATCAGCAAAGAAATGAGAGAAATAGACAGATGTTGAAATGCAGCTTCCAGCAACTCACCTTTTCTTTCACTTAATGTTTGTATAAAATTATTCATGCGACCTTCCTTTCTGTTATTCTTTAAGTATAAACATTTCTTTACATTTTCCCAACTAACTTGACTTGCCTTAACCCTACTAGGCGTCAGTAATTAATAGAAATATCACCTCTAAATATGCGGATAAAAAAAGAATCCGAGCAGCAAAATCGTATAGATTTTTTGGTTCTCGTTTCTTCACAACGAAAATCAAATACATCTATACGAAATGATCACTCGGAATCAACCGTATCTTTTTTCATATACAACTTTTCTTTTAAATAAAAAGAAACAGCCAATAAAGTAGAAATCTCGTGGGGGAGAACACCTTTATTGGCCTGTTCAACAAGTATTATACTGTATCATGACACTTTTTTGTCAAAAATGTAAAAAACGGTTGTTTTGGCATCATAAACGTTTTGTTTTCTTATTTTTACTTATATCACCACTTTATTTTCTATCTCTTTCACTCCATAAAGCGGAATGAGTTCTTCTTTTGACTGATAATAAACAGCTTTTTCACGGTTCTTCATCAAAAAAATAAAAACCTCTTTCATAGCAAGTGGTGCTTTGCCTTGTTCAAACACAAAGATGAATTGATACGATTCATTTATCTGGATTCTTGTCACAGGAATCAGTTTTTGGTCTTGAGCCAAAAAAACACCTTGATAATCTGTTTTTTTGGGTGATTTTGTAAGAATTGTCAATAAGTCTGCTGCTCGCATTTTTCCACTCCTTTTTGATAATTTGGAAGAAACAACCAAAAATAAATTTTTTTCATTTTCCTCTTGAAGAAAGAGTATAAGTCAGTATAATGAAGAGGTTGCTGAAAATTTTCAAAAGAAAAGAGGCTAGAAATGAAAAAATTAAATTTACTGACAGAATTGTGCGGAATCATTTTAGGCGCAGGAATCTATGGATTGGCTGTGACAGGCATCAATATTCCATCTAAACTGGCAGACGGTGGTGTTACTGGTATTGCTTTGCTCTTGCATAATCTTTTTGGATTCGCGCCTTCTATCACTTCGCTGCTTTTTAATTTACCTTTACTGCTTATCTCATTGTTTCTTTTTGGAAAACACGCTTTTCTTCGGACGATCGTCGGAACATTTGCGCTGGTTTTCTTTTTACATTTATGGGAAAGCCTTCATATACATTTTGCTGTAGATAGTCTACTGATCAATAGTTTGATGACCGGGATTCTTTCTGGCATTGGTTGCGGTCTCGTCTTTCGATTTGGCGGAAGCACAGGCGGAACAGATATCATTTATCAAGCCATTGAAAAATATTTTCATATTAAGATTGGCAAAAGTCTTTTCTTGATCACTTTTGGTATTTTAGTTGTCTCCTTGCTTTATTTGGATCTCACACATTTTCTGTATACATTGCTTAGCTGTTCTATTCTATCTTATACATTGAATAAAGTGAAGTATCTGGAAATTGGACCTGTTTTGCCCCAATTGGAAGCAAAACAGACTACAGAAACATTTGAACCACTTGATCCTCTTGAACAGTTAGAGCACTGATTCTTATTTTTACTATTTTATTCACTTTACTGAAAAATCATTATGTAAACTACAACGTATATTCTTTCAATAAAATTTTTTATAAAAATATGAAAACAGACTATTTTTGCAGACAATCTGTGAAAATAGTTTGTTTTTTACTCTTCACCCTTTCTCCTCTTGCTCACGGCAGAAAACATCAGCTAAGAAAAAAAGATTAGGTTACGATATAATCTTTCGAGTAGAGTATAAAAAAGAAACGCCGCAGCGTTTCCTTCCTCACTATAACATAATACAAGGTTGTATTTTTCTTATTTAAAATAGCTATTCTCTCCTAAAGAATTTCCCTGATCGTCAATCAGCCCTTGCAGTGAACGTTCTAAGATACCATGGCTTTTTTTCGATTTTTTTTCTTCTGACTGCTTTGTTTCTTCTAATGTTTTTGTTCGATTGAACGTGCGTACAGACGGCTCATCATTTCTTTTTTCTTGATAAGGCGTTGGTTCTGTATCAAACAACAGATAAGAGTCATCTGTTTTTTTCATTGATTCAATCAAATGCTCTTCAGAAATTTTACTTTCTCTAGGGTCTGGAATAATGGATGCAGGTACATATTTAGGAACAAAATAAGAACGTTCCCGTACCTTTGTGTCCACAGATGAATTTCTCATAGTATTTCGAGACTCTGTCCTCGTTTCACTTTGCCTGACAGGACGAGAAGACTCACCAAAAAGTTTTTTCCGTCCAGTCGACGTGAGTTCTGATTGATGATGTCCAGTATAATCCGGTAATTTTTCTTTATGTTTTTCCAAATTTTCCTTACGCGGAGCTGACTTCAATCCATTTGTTGCACGGCGCTTGCGTCGGACCTGTTCAGTGTTTGTGTTCGTGAAATGGAATTCTTTCATTTGTTCAAACGGGTGCTGATTCTGTTCAGTCAAAAGATCTTCCTGTCCGTCAAATAATACCCGCTTCTTCTCGCTGGTTAATTTTACGCCTAACTCGTCATCATACGCAGGAAAACGGAAATGTTTTCGTCTGATTTCTTTCATTCAAACCATCCTTCTCAAAAATGGAACTTTTCTCAATAATAGCACAGATTTTTTGTTTTCAGTAGCAATGCGCTGATTATTTTAAGAAAATAGCGATGAATTTCATAAATATATAAAAAGTAATGAGGCTTAATTTGTCGTTTCTCTGATGACTAGTTCAGGGAAAAAACGACGATAACCTTGACTTGCCCCTTTCTCTTCTATTTTTTTCAGCAACATTTCCCCGCATACTTCCCCCATACGGATAATATCTTGCTTGATCGTTGTCAATTTAGGCGAACTGATTTGGTCTAAAAACACGCCATCAAAGCCGATCACACCAAATTCTTCCGGCAAGTGCCCACCAGCATTTACAATTCCTCTTACCGCTCCTAGTGCCAGTCGATCTGAGCTGCATACAAAACAAGTTTTATCGGTGAAACCTGCCCAGTTTTCTATCATATATCTTTCTACTTCTGTCGAATGATTTGGAAATCGCAAGATCTTACTTGGAAGATCAGCTTCCTTCATCACAGATAAGTAACCAGCTTCCCTTGAAAGTTCAAAAGATTCATCCACTTCGATCCCGATATAAATAACTGTTTGGTAATCTCTTTCTAAGGCATATTGAGTTGCTTTTGCTGTACCATATTCATTATCGCTGTCTACATAGTCATATCCTTCACAATTTTCTCCAAACAAAACAACTGGTTTTTCCAAGCGGTCAATCCAATCGAAGTCTTTTTTTCTGACACCTGTGATGATGTATCCATCACAAGAACCGACATCGAATGCGTCATTTGTAACTAGTTGGAGAGAATAATGCGCTTTTCCGATCCGTTTAGCGATCCCCATCAGCAAATTCATGTAATATGGCTCAGTTGTGTCGATTTCTTCCAGTATAAATAATTTGATGATCTGTGACCGATTCGTGACAAGTGCTTTTGCAGCAATATTTGGGCGGTAATCCAGTTCAGCCATTGCTGAGAAAACTAACTCTTTCAATTCATCCGTCACCTGTTCCGGATGATTGATGACTCGAGAAACCGTCATTTTTGAAACATTGGCACGTTTTGCAACATCTGCTAAAGTGGGCATGCTCTCTTCCTTTCTAACATGTTGTCGTTCTTACTACCAATTATACCAAATTTTCCTAACAGGGTTCATTATAGCCCAAAAGAAAAATCAGAAAATCTCCTATCCTCCTTAAGTGATTTTCCGATTCAGCTATTTCTATTTTTTTATCAAATTCTTTGCTAAAAAAGCGGAAGCTTCCTCCATCAGTGGTATTTGTACCATGTGTCGCTGTGTTTTGGAGGAACGAAAAACAATTTCTTTTCCGTAAGGCTCATGCCGGTTTTTTTCTACAAATCTTTCCGTTTGTATATAAGGAATCTTTTCATCTGCTTGTCCATGCCAAAAGAACAGAGGGCGTCCAGCTAACTTTTCCGGCTGCAATGATAAATCATAACTCTTGACCCACGAGATCAAATCAAAATAGTCTTTTGGCAAGATATAATTGTATTCTGACGCTCTTCTTGCAATTTCTTTCCCATATTCCAGAGGTGCAGGAGAACCCATCAAACATACACCTGCTGCTATATGAGGATGCTTAGCTAGCAACGCGCATGTTGTCATTCCACCCATCGAAACCCCGCCAACTGCAAGCCGATCATGTAAAAGATCTCTTTTTTCTAAATGCTTGATAAGCGTGTCAAACTCAAACAAGTTCCCGTAGATACTATCCCAAAATGTATAGGATGGAATAGAAGAAATTGGCTGTTTGCGTTCCCCATGATTCATCGCATCTGGCAGGATCACACGAATACCTTGCTGTGCAATTTTCCTTCCTTGTGTCAAAACTAACTCCTTACTTGTCTGCCATCCGTGATAATAGATAACAACGGGAATCCGTTCTTCTCTTAATTCTTTCAGGACAACCTCTAACACTGGAATTTGATTGACAGAACGTTTCAATATAATTGGATTCAATGGTTACTCACCTATTTTCATTAAATTTCCTGATCGCCATAGCAACCATGATCCGACAGTCGTCTGGAACAGGTTCAGTATACCAAATAATATAAATGCAGGACTGAATGGCTCAGGAAATAAGAATAGGGAACAAAGCCCCACCACTCCTAATGCTAGCGAAAGGAGAGGATAAATAGAGAAATTCAAAAAACTGGCAACGCTACCGAAAATATTACCAATAAATAGTATCAAAAAGAAAAAAACGCTTAGAATCAAACCATCTGTCAGCGACATCTGAAAAACAATGTTCTCTACATCAATTGGCTGTTGAATCGCATAGACACCTAAGTATATACTGAGAAGGAGACTGAGCACGTGGCTGGCACAAAACACTCGATTGACCGTTTTCATTTTAATCACCTAACCTATCTTTATAATTCTATTATAATCATTTTATCATTTTTTGGTACCAATAAAGTTTCAATTTTTCTTCACTTACGATTTTTTTTGATATTGTTGTTATACAAATGAAAGGAGTTTTACAAATGATTGATCCTAAAATGTTGGGGATGATCTTCCTCATCAATTTTGCTTATATCACTTTGAACACGTTACGTTTTATGCTGACAATGAAAGGCTACCGGCTGATTGCTCCCCTTGTCAGTATGGTTGAGATCACGATCTATATCGTGGGGCTATCTCTTGTATTGGATCGTTTAGATAATCCGCTGAATTTATTTGTCTATGCGTTAGGTTACGCAGTAGGTATCAGTGTTGGGATTTTGATTGAAGACAAGCTGGCATTAGGATACATCATGGTCACAACGATTTTGCCAGCAAATAGCGCGGAAGATAAAAGTTTGCCTGGTATACTGAGAGAACACGGTTACGGTGTGACACAAACTTCTGCAATGGGTCTAGAAGGCGAGCGACTGGTCCTGGAAATACTTTCTCCTAGAAAAAGCGAACGTGAACTGTATCGTCTGATCAAAGAAATTGAAGAGCGTGCTTTCATCATCTCATATGAACCAAAATATATTTCAGGTGGTTTTTGGACTAAAAAAGTAAGAAAAAGACAAGGAAAATAACTCACAAACTAAAAAACTGTCGAACATATAAATTAAATTTTAGATGTTCGACAGTTTTTATTTATAATTTTGATTAAAAAACATCGACATATACTCATTGATTTGTTATTATACTTTATATACTTATCAATTTAATTTGGAGATATTATGGAAATTCAACGTAAAACAACTAATTTTTTACATTTAGGCTCTTTTTTTGCAACTTTGACGATTTTATTTTTTCTATGTTATTCGTACGTTAAGACCTCACATGCGCCTTCTAGTGCATTAGGCTGGTTGCTTTTGGATCATTCTGATATTACAGAAACCGAAGAAAATCCGTTTTTTTTGATTCTATCTTCTCTATGCGGCTTGATGTTTTCTGTGTATTTCGGTGCCTATTTTTTTCATCGACATCCTGGTACGTTAAATGAAGCTTCAGGTGTATTGATTGCATTTAAAACGTTTTCTTTTTTAGCTATCCTTTTTTATTCGTTTAATCACAATACGCTTTTCTTCTTTATCATGAATGGTTTAGTCGTGATTTTATCTATTTTCACCTATTTTATTTTTTCACTAATTTTTAGCCAATTGAAATGTCCGCTCTTCTTTCGATTAGTTCCTGTCACATGTTTTATCTACAGCTTGTTTTCCTTTTTTGTCCTTGCGTTGATACCATTGGCCAACCCTTCGACGATCCAAGTCGCAGGAAATCTGTTGGATATGCTCTTCATCGTCAGTCTAGGTGTATTTATGTGGCAAAGAAAAAAGAAACAAAATAAAAAGCATTTTGAAGCCTGACTATTACGACTTCATAAATGCTTTTTTAGTTTTAAACACTTCAATCTAAAAAAATAACCCAAGATTGGATAGATGATTAATAATGACTTACCATTCGTTTCTGAGTGATTCTGGATCACCAAATGGACTTCCTAATCTAATCGGCTAGTTCTTCCCTTAGAATGCCATACTTGACTGAATCATAATATTGATTATTTAAAAACCTAACTTTTCTTATGACTCCTTCCTTTGTCATTCCACATTTCTCACCAATTTTTTGCATTCCTTTGTTTCCAGACCATGTAGTGAATCCAATATGTGGTAGATAGGCAAAATACTCAAATAATTCTTTTAACCATAAAGAAAGAGAAATACTTCCGATTCCCTTGCCCCAAATGCTAGAATCATATATCGAGATCCCAACTTCTAACCATTGTTTTAAATTAGAATCAGCCCAATAGGAAGTAACCAATCCTACTATCTTATGATCAAACATTATAGCCTTGCTCATTGGACTATTGATAAGTGATCGCCCATATCCTGTAGAAAATTCTGTCCATGTTTGTACTGGGTCTTTAAAATAGGGGCCGTTGAACTTCATCCATTCCAAATCTGCTTTTGGCCCAAAACTGATTTCCCAAATATCTCTCAAATCTTCTTCTGAAATTGTTTTTAAAGATACACTCTCTCGCATGTTATTCTCCTAAATTTATAGTTAGTCTACTGATCAATCAGAGGTCTCAATTGATCAACAATTATCTTTTTTAAACTTTTTTGCTTGTCGCTATAAGAACCTCTTTCAAAAAACTGTCAATTCTCATACATTATAACACTTGTTATGATAACTGAAAAACATTTCCAGAATTTAAATAATAAAATACTTCTTATCACTTTTTCTGTGTATAAATAGTAGTCTTCACCAATAACTCACATAAAAAAATCAATTTGTTTGAATCAAAGTTAATTTCTTTTTTCACTTAAAAATATAACAAAATATAATTCATCTATACGAAAAACAATTTAAGTTGTATAGTAAGAAATAGTTATTCTAGAAACAAACATGTTCATCTATCACTTGGAGGGAAAATAATGAAAAAAGTAATCATAACTGGAGCAGCTGGTGGAATCGGCCAAGCACTTACGAATCGTTTGTTAAAGGCTGGTTATCAAGTTATTGCTGTTGATAATAATAAAGATAAGCTAGGGAATTTTTCTTCCCATCCAAATCTTACACTCGCTTGCGTTGATGTGACTGATTATCAAGCTGTAGAAAGTTTTTTTACAAACATTTCGGCTCAATCACTTTACGGCTTAGTTAATAATGCAGGTGTATACAATGCATTAAGTTTATTGGACTACGATGAATCTGCGATCGATCGAGTTTTACAAATAAATATTAAAGGTGCTACAATATTCTCAAAATTTTTCATTCAGCATCTTATAGATAAAGAAACTCAAGGGAGAATAATTAACATTTCTTCTATCTCTGGCCAAGAAGGTAGTTCAGATGCCTTATATGGTTTATCCAAAGCAGCTTTGCTTGGTTTGACTAAAAGCTTGGCTTTACGCTTTTCTCCACAAGTTTTAGTAAACGCTGTTGCTCCCACAATGGTAGATACAGAAATGATGGCTACCATTCCAGAATGGCGAAAGAAAGAATACCAGCAGCACCATCTAATCAAAGATCCAGTTTTACCGTCAGATGTTGCTGATACTGTCCATTTTTTACTTTCAGAGGAAAGTTCTCATTATACCGGTGCTACTTTCGACTTAAATAATGGCGGTTATTTACGTTAAAATAGTTGGTCTACTATAAGTCTATTTCAATGTACAGAACATGAAACGATCATACTGTTATCATTTGATCATTCATTTTACAGCAATAGTTGATGCTCTAGAAAATATTGTCTTAACCTGACTAAAAAGAGATTGTGACCGAAGTGGTCAGCTTCAAGAAATAAGAAGGGACTGTGACAAGTCTTTTGTCACAGCCCCCTCTTATATGCTTACCTGTCATTTTCTTTTTAAATGGCCGATTTTTTATCTTTATATGGTAATAAAGTAATTTTTGTTAAGTAACTAGAAAATAATATTTGTTAACTAGAAATTGTTTGATCAATTAATCGTAAAAGTTCTTGGCTAGCTTCTTTAATCTTATTTTTAGCTAATATAGCTGAAACAACCGCAAATCCTTGGATGGGAAAGTCTTTAAAATACGGGATTGTTTGCTGGTTTATTCCACCAATTAATACAATAGGAATAGAAACTTTTTGACAAATCTTTTTTAGTTCATCATTTGTTACTTGAATCGCGTCTTCTTTAGTAGTTGTAGGAAACATTGCACCAATCCCTAGATAATCTGCACCGCCGTTTTCTGCTTCAATTGCTTCTTGAAGGGTTTGGACAGAAACACCGATTATTTTATCTTTTCCAATTAGTTTTCGAACGGTTTCAATGGGCAAATCAGATTGACCAATATGAATCCCATCAGCGTCACACGCTAAAGCGATATCTACACGATCATTGATAATTAAAGGAATATTCTGGCTTTTTGTTAGTTGTTTGATTTCTAGAGCTTCCTCATAAAATGGGCCGGAATCCAATTCTTTTTCTCGAAGTTGTACTAAAGTAACACCACCTTCTATTGCTTGTTCAATTGCTTCAGTCAATGTATTGGTGCTGAATAAGTGTGGATCAGTTACTAAATACAAACGATAATCAATGTTTAGTTTCAAAATATTTACCTCGCTGTACTAGTTTCTGGTCGCTCATTTTACTGATTTCATCAATAAGATTCATTCGAAAGCTACTTGTTCCTAATTCTTTTGATTTTTCATAGGATAATTCACCTGCTATGCCCATTGCAATCACTGCACTTGTCGTTGATTCAAAAAGAGAATTAGGACAGCTACCGCAGAAACTCGCAATCAAAGAAGTCAACATGCAGCCAGTTCCTGTAATACGGCTCATTTCAGAACAACCATTTTTAACTTGAATGGTTTGAATACCATCAGAGACAATATCTGTTTTACCTGTAATGGCTGTAATACATTGATGAGAAGAAGCAAGTGATAAAGCAAGTTCCTCAACTTCGTTTTCTTTTCCTATATCCTCAAGTGAAGCATCCACACCTTTAGTGCTACTTTTCAATCCAGCTAAAAAACACATTTCAGATATATTTCCTCGAATAACTGAAAAATGAATATCATTTAATAGTTTTTTAACTGTTTCATTTCGAAATCGAGATGCTCCAGCTCCAACAGGGTCAAGTATAATTGGAATACCAAGTTCATTCGCTTTTTTTCCTGCAAGAAGCATAGAGACAATTGTACGTTCATTTAATGTACCGATATTTAGAACTAATGCATTTGACATCGTAGTTATTTCAAGCACTTCCTGTGCATCATCTGCCATGATAGGAGAAGCACCAATTGCTAAGGTGATGTTAGCACAATCATTGACCGTTACATAGTTTGTTATGTGATGAATCAAAGGAGCGTTTAATCGAACTTTCTGGATGGCAGTTTGCATAAATGTATTCATTTGCTCATTCCTCCTTCAGACCGTTTTTATATAGTGAATAAAAATGATTGGTTGGGCCGTGACCTTGGCCAATTTCTAAGGAATGCTGAATTGCAGTAGTGATATATTGTTTTGCTTGTTGTATAGCTTGGTCCAACGATTTTCCCAAAGCTAGTTGAGCGGCGATAGCGGAAGAAAAGGTACAGCCTGTACCATGAGTATTTTTAGTATTGATTCGTTCAGACGTGTAGTAATAGTACTGTTTCCCATCAAAAAGAACATCAGTTGCTTCTCCTATTTTATGTCCGCCTTTAATAAGAACAGAAGTACCACAAGTTTCGTAAATGATCCGTCCAACTGATTCCATATCAGTTACTGATGAAATTGAGTACCTAGCTATTTTTTCAGCTTCTGGAATATTCGGTGTGATTAGGGTAGCTGAAGGAAGAACTGATTCAATCAGCGTATTAATTGCCTTTGGTTCCATTAGAGCATCCCCATTTTTAGCATACATCACTGGATCAACCACAATATTATGAGGGTGCCATTTTCTTAATCCGGCTGTAATAGCAAGCATTGTTTCCTCACAAGAGAGCATGCCAATTTTTACAGCTTCTGGGAAAATATCTTCAAAAACAGCATCCATTTGTTCATTAATAATTTGCGGTGAAATGTTTTGATAGGAAATGACTCTAGCCGTATTTTCAGCAACTACAGAAGTGATAACAGACATACCATAAATACCATGCGCCGAAAATGTTTTTAAATCGGCTTGTATACCAGCTCCCCCACTACAATCTGATCCTGCAATACTAAGTACTTTTTTCACTACTTTTCCCTCCTTAAAAAGTAAAAAGGCATTCTTCAAGTAAGAAGAATGCCTTTTGTATCAACAAAAAAGACATTTGCTCCCTACGCTGGTATCAACCAACAGGTTCAAAGGGTCAGGTTTTACCTTCTCAACGCCATAGCGTCCCCCTGCAAATCAAACATATTTAATTCTTATATCATTGTAGATGAAAAGGGTATCATTTCCAATAGGTTGATCAACTTAAAATGTATTTTATAAGTATAAACACCTGATTTTTGCTTACTGCTCTCTTAGATTCTACTCACCAAAGCTGTTCTATATTGTTCCATATTCTTTGATATAAGAAAATGCATGCGGCATAAATTTCTTGCTCAGCTCAGAAAAGATTTGTCGTTTAAGAAAGGCCGTTTCCTCCATTGTCAATGAAGGATCCAATGTTGGAAATTCGATCTCAAGATTGTTTTTTTCGACAATAGGCAATACTAGTGTAAATGATTCTTCTTCCTTTATGGTATCCGTCACAAGTAGTGACTGATGGAAAATACTAGGCCGACGATTTTTATATTTATTTTTACGTATCCTGTCAACGATAACTTCTATTTGATCAAAAAAGTACGCTTCATTTACATCTCCAATAAGTTCGGCTAATTCTTTGAATGCCTTCGTTACAGGAAGCTGATTCTTTTGTATAAAAAAATAATTAGCCAACGTAAGCGGAAAGTGTTCTTTAGAGGAAAGTGTAATAAAACGGTACTTCTGATTTCCAGCAGTCGTTCTCAGCAATTCTGTCTCTCGGCTGTTTCTTACTCCATAAAAATACGCTTCTTTTCGTTCATCTTCAAAACAATACGCCCAAATAACTTCTCCCATCGCTAATTTTTGTTCAGCAACAGAGAGTCTCTTCAATTGGTCGGCTATGGTTTCAGCAGCCGAAGTGGCTTGTTGCAAGTAATCGTTGGAATCAAATACTGGAAAGTTCAAATGATATCTTCGTTCTTCTCTCTTGATTAATCCTGCATCGATCAATAGATCAAGAAAATGAGAAAATTTGTTTTGCGGAAATTCTTTTTTCAATTCTCTTAGAATCGTTTCTTTTTCTCGATGTTCATATAGATAATCGGTCAATAAAGAAAAAAGCGGATCACCGGTCAGTTTTTGATAAAAATTTTCCTTATTTTTTGAATAATAATAGTTCATATATGTTCTCTTTTCTATCCATTTTATTTTACTTAAAAGGCTTTTACATAAAAAGGAGGAAGAACAAGAGTCATGTTTGACTGTTATTCTCCTCCATTTCTTAGACTTTTAGTATGTTCTGTGTTTCTTTTTATTCAATCGCTTATCCCATTCACTTTGAATGCTTCATCCTACCATTTGATTAGCTGAATACAGCCGTCAACTGAGGTACGACTTGTTTTTTACGTGAAACGACACCTTTAAGCAAAGCTCGGTTATTGGTCAAAGTTGTTTGGAAAGCTTCTTCTACTTTTTCTTTACCTTTACCAGCAACAAGTAATTCTGAATCGCTGTCTAAGATATTTGTGACAACTAATACGAATAAATCGTAGCCATTTGCTTTCATTTCTTCTTCCATCGCTGCTTCTAGTTCTGCTTGTCGATCCATCACTTCATTCAGGTCCACTGTATTGACTTGAGCGATACGCACATTGGAACTGCCCATTGGGAAACTTTTTGCATCCAAATCAAGAAGAACCGCAGCTGATTTATCACTTAGATTCGTTCCGGCTTTCAACATTTCAAGACCATAGGCAGTTAGATCTACTTCAGCAATTGCTGCAAGTTCCTTTGCAGCTGCTTCGTCTTCAGGCGTACATGTTGGCGATTTGAACAACAATGTATCTGAAATGATAGCTGAAAGCATAATCCCAGCAATTTCTTTAGGGATCGTTACTTGGTTTTCTTTATATAGTTTTAAAATGATCGTACTTGTACATCCAACTGGTTCTGCACGATAGTACAATGGATTAGCTGTTTCAAAGTTTGCAATACGATGGTGGTCTACTACAGCCAAAATATTTACTTCGCTGATATCTGAAATACTTTGTTGGAATTCATTATGATCCACAAGCATGACATCGGCATTTTCTGCTTTAGCTGACTCTACTACTCGTGGTGCAGATAGTTGAAAGTGGTCTAATGCGTATTGTGTTTCTTCGTTAGGTGTACCTAAAGCAACTGCTTCTGTTTCGTTACCTAATTCATTTTGCAAGTGTGAAAAGGCAATGGCTGCCCCAATTGCATCTGTATCTGGATTTTGGTGACCAAAAACTAAAATTTTTGACATGTCATTCGCTCCTTTGTGATTTCTCCTATTTAATAATAGCAAAAAAACGGAAAGAAGCAATACTTAACTTCTTTCCGATGCGTTCTATCGCGTTAAATATTTTGTATACTCTTCTGTATGAAGCAATCGTTTAGCATTTTCGACACGTTCTTTTGTAGGTGGTTCGATCCCTTCTAATGGATATTTCAAACCAAGTGTTTCCCACTTGTATTTTCCCATCGTATGGTAAGGAAGGATCTCTACTCTGTCTACATTTGACAAGGTTTGGATAAAGTTGTCTAGTCGGATCAAATATTCATCATAATCACTTCGCTCAGGGACTAGTACATGGCGAATCCAAACCGGTTTGTTGATTTTTGACAAATATTGCGCCATTTCTAAAATATTTTCATTGTCCCAATGCGTTAGTTTTTTATGCTCTTCATTATCGATGTGTTTGATATCAAATAACAGTAAGTCTGTATACTTCATCAATTCTTGAAAACGAGAGAAGAAGGGTTCTTCATACGTAAAAGGTTTTCCGCATGTATCCAATGTGGTATGCATTTCCCGCTCTTTTGCTTTTTTAAATAGTTCGATCAAAAAATCGATCTGCAATAGAGGCTCTCCGCCACTAACAGTAATACCACCTTTATCTCCCCAGTAAGGTCTGAAGCGTTCCGCTTTATCTAAAAGTTCATCTGCTGAGTACTCTTTCCCTCCGCCAATATTCCAAGTATCAGGATTGTGACAGAATTGGCAACGCATGCGGCATCCTTGCATAAACACGACAAAGCGCAGTCCAGGGCCGTCTACTGAACCGAAAGTTTCGATAGAATGAACATAGCCGATTGTTTTTTCTTCCATTTAAATTCACATCTTTTCTTTGATTTCATTTTAAGTACAAGTTAGCTGTCGAAGCGAAGCTTTTTGAACAAAATTTTTGGCAATCACCGCTTCGTTATGTGTAAAATTTACAGGGACGGAACATACATGTCCTGCCCCTGTAAATCGTGTCTTTCAAATAAGCATACTGATCATTCGATTATGATGCGAAGGATATCTAACGATCTTTCGGCACTGAGTCGAAAGGCTGTTTCACAAACTTTTTACATTCTATCGTGTGACGTTCTCATCAAGACATCTAGTTGTTGTTCTCTTGTCAAGTCACGGAATTTAACTGCATAACCAGATACCCGGATCGTCAAGTTCGGATATTTCATTGGATTTTCCATTGCATCACGTAATAGATCATTACTAAATACATTGACATTCAAATGATAAGCGCCTTTTGAGAAGTATCCGTCTAAGACATTACGCAAGTTTTCGATTCTTGTATCTTGTTCTTTTCCAAGACCAGAAGGATTGATTGTTTGGGTATTTGAAATTCCATCCAATGCACAACCGTAATTCATTTTAGCTGTTGAGTTCAGGCTGGCTAATAACCCACTTTGTTCTGCATTGTAACTTGGGTTTGCTCCTGGCGCAAGTGGTTTTCCAGCTTCACGGCCATCAGGAGTATTTCCTGTATTTTTACCGTAAACAACATTTGAAGTAATCGTCAATAATGAAGTTGTTGGTTTTGAGTTGCGGTAAGTTTTATGACGTTTGATTTGTCCCATGAAGTATTCCAAGATCCATGAAACTAATTCATCTGCACGGTCATCATCATTTCCGTATTTAGGGAAGTCGCCATCTACTTCAAAATCAACTGCTATTCCTTTTTCATTACGGATTGCTTTTACTTTTGCATATTTGATGGCTGACAAGCTGTCTGCCGCATGAGAGATTCCAGCAATACCTGTAGCAAATGTGCGTTGCAAGTCAGAATCCATCAAGGCAAGCTGAGCTGCTTCATAAGAATACTTATCATGCATGTAATGAATGATGTTCAACGTATTGACATATAGTTCTGCTAACCAATCCATCATGTTCATGAAGTTATGTTTCACTTCTTCAAAATCTAGTACTTCTGATGTGATTGGACGATATTCTGGTCCAACTTGGGCGCCAGTCACTTCATCGACCCCACCATTGATAGCATATAATAGTGTTTTAGCCAAGTTAGCACGAGCACCAAAGAACTGCATGTCTTTTCCAACAACTGTTCCTGATACACAGCAAGCAATCGCACAATCATCAGAACCCCATTGTTCACGAAGCTGATTGTCATTCTCGAACTGAATCGAAGAACTTTCGATAGCGATTCGGCTCGCATATGTTCTGAATCCTTCTGGAAGGTGTTCAGAGTACAAAACAGTCAAGTTTGGTTCTGGTGAAGGTCCCATATTTGTCAATGTATGAAGCAGACGGAAATCATTCTTCGTCACTAATGAACGACCATCTAAGCCCATACCAGCAATGGATAAAGTAGCCCAGATAGGGAATCCTGAGAATAATTGGTTGTATTCAGGTGTACGCGCGAATTTGACCATACGTAATTTCATTACTAAGTGATCGATCAATTCTTGCGCTTCTTTTTCTGTGATTACTCCATTATCCAAATCACGTTGGATATAGATATCAAGGAATGCTGAGATACGTCCGATTGACATCGCAGCGCCATTTTGTGATTTGATTGCTGCTAAATAACCGAAGTATAACCATTGGACAGCTTCTTTTGCATTTGCAGCTGGTTTAGAGATATCATAGCCGTATTTTGCAGCCATTTCTTTCATTTGTGCTAATGCACGATATTGTTCAGTGATTTCTTCACGTAAACGAATCACTTCTTCACTCATCGTATGATAACCAGTCATATCATGATCTTTTTTCTTTTGTTCCATCAAATAGTCGATTCCATACAATGCCACACGACGATAGTCGCCGATGATACGTCCGCGACCGTAAGCGTCTGGAAGCCCTGTAATGATTTTGTTTTTACGAGCTGCACGCATTTCAGCAGTATAAGCATCAAACACCCCTTGATTATGTGTTTTGCGCCAGTCAGTGAAAACATGTGTTAATTCATCGTTTGGTGTATAGCCATTGCTTTTCAGCGCATTGTTAGCCATATTGATTCCACCAAACGGCATGAATGCTTGTTTCAAAGGTTTGTCTGTCTGTAGACCGACGATTTTTTCCAAATCTTTATCCAAATAGCCTGCATCGTGGGAAGTAATGGTTGATACGATTTCTGTGTCCATATCATAAACACCGTTACGTTCGAATTGGATATCATTCAGCTTTTGCAATTCATCCCATAATTTTTCTGTTGCTTCTGTTGGGCCTTCCAAAAAGCTGTCATCACCGCGATATTCAGTGTAGTTGTTTTGAATAAAGTCTCTAGTGTCTACGCCTTCTTTCCATTTGGTACCTTTAAATCCATTCCATTGCTCCATTGTATGGACCTCCTAAATTTCTGTTTTATGTAACAGTTTTTACGTGATTAGTATAACACAGCACCTTATCTTTGCAAGGGTTTTCTTGTTTTTTATTTAACAATTTTTATGTTTTATCTATGTATATTGCAAGTAACGTTGATATACCAATATTTAAGCATTGTGAACACTTTCATCTTTTTTTGCAAACGTATAAGGATTTATTAAAAAGGAATGAAAAATAGGCACCATCTGTATTAATACAGATGGTGCCTATTCATTAAAATACCATAACAGTTATGATTCGATGAAAATCTCAGGAGCATCGATGACTTCGATGACTTCTCCACCTTTTTTCTCGTCCATAGCAAACGAACCATTCGATGTTCGATCACCTATAGGAAAATCCGTTGGATCAATCGTTATCTGTTGTCCTTTTTGATTCATCAAGGTTATTTCTTTTGATCTTCCTTCCGACATATAGATAATACGGTGCGGATTTTTTTTCAGCTCACGCATGACCGTCACTCCCCGCTTCGCACGTGAAGTTTGGCTGATTTCTTGAGCAAGCATGCGTTTCACGGCTCCTCGCTGAGTAACGATTACGATCGGCGTATCTCCGTCTGCTAACACAAGCAGCCCATTGACAATCCTATCTCCATCTTTCAAATTCATAGACTTCACTCCAGCTGCCTTTGCTCCAACAACGGGAACATCTGTTAAAGGATAGCGCAAGCCCATTCCTTGATGCGTCACTAAGAACACATCTAGGCCTGGCTGATCTTCTTTCAGATATACAGCAATAAGTTCATCTTCTTCCGCCTTTAGCTTCATACAGCTGAGCGGACGGCTCTTGTAGGTGCGCCATGGTTCGAACTCTGTCATTCGTGTTTGCTTGATCAATCCATTCTTACTGATGAATACAAATGTTTTCTCTGCTTGGATTTTTTGATATGGGAAAACAGCTAAGATCGATTCATCTACAGACAGATTGGAGATTGTTTGAGAAATGTGTTCGCCAGCATCTTTCCATTTCAAATCGGGTAGTTCATGAACAGGACGGTAGATCACATTTGCTTTATTCGTAATCAGAAGAACATGGTCCAATGTACTCAATTCACCTGAGTACAGCAAGTAGTCGCCTTCTCGCATCCCGATTTCTTCTGGTTTGGAAGCACTATAAGAACGAAGGCTTGTTCGCTTCACATAGCCTTCTCGTGTCACACTGACGATTACGTCTTCTTGCGCCACTAAAACTTGCGTATCGATTTTGATTTCTTCGATTTCGTCTTCGATTGTCGTCAGACGAGCGGAAGAGTAATTTTTTTTCACTTCTCGCAATTCTTTTTTCATAACAGAGAAAAGCTCTTTGTCGTTTGAAAGGATTTTATTCAACTCTGTGATTTGTGCAATCAAGCTTTCAGATTCCTTTTGAAGCTCTGTGATATCTGTGTTCGTCAAACGATATAGTTGCAATGTGACGATTGCTTCTGCTTGTTCTTCTGTAAATTGGAAAACGTCGACTAAATTCTTTTTGGCGTCTCTTTTGTCTTTACTTTCACGAATCGTTGCGATTACTTCATCCAGAATCGATAAAGCTTTCATCAGTCCTTCTACGATATGCTGTCTTTTTTGAGCTTTGGCTAAATCGAATTGGCTGCGTTTTGTTATGACTTGCTTTCGATGCTCGATATAACTTCTTAAAATGTCTTTCAGTCCAACTTGATGCGGAGTCATATGATCGATAGCGACCATATTGAAATTGTAATTGATCTGTAGCTCAGTGTTTTTGAACAAATAATTCAAAATTCCTTGAGCATTGGCGTCTTTTTTCAATTCAACGACAATTTGCAGACCAGTTCTATCACTTTCATCTCGTACTTCAGCTATTCCATCGATTTTCTTATTCAAACGGATCTCATCCATTTTTTTCACCAATGTCGCTTTATTTACTTCATATGGGATTTCAGTGATCACGATTTGCTGTTTATTGCCCTTCATTGCTTCTATCTTTGTTTTCGAACGAAGAATAACTTTTCCTCGCCCTGTTTCATAAGCTTTTTTGATTTCATCTTTTCCTTGCAAGATCCCTCCTGTTGGAAAGTCAGGTCCAGGAATATATTCCATCAATTTTTCAAGGCTTGCTTGTGGATGGTCGATCATATAGATTGTGCCGTCAATCACTTCAGCTAAGTTATGAGTCGGGATCTCTGTCGCATATCCAGCAGATATACCTGTCGATCCATTGACTAGAAGGTTTGGGTATCGAGCGGGAAGAACTGTTGGTTCTTTTTCTGTATCATCAAAATTCCACACGAGATCGACTGTTTCTTTTTCGATATCTGCTAGCATCTCTCCACTTAACTTGGATAATCTGGCTTCAGTATAACGCATCGCAGCAGGTGGATCACCGTCCATACTCCCGTTATTCCCGTGCATTTCGATCAGTACTTCCCGCAACTTCCAATCTTGGCTCATGCGGACCATCGCTTCATAAATACTGCTGTCACCATGAGGATGATAATTCCCCATGATATTTCCGACAGATTTTGCTGATTTACGGAATCCTTTGTCATACGTATTGCCATCTTTGTTCATGGCAAATAATATCCGGCGTTGCACTGGTTTCAATCCATCACGGATATCAGGCAGTGCACGTTCTTGGATAATATATTTGGAATAACGTCCGAAGCGGTCACCCATCACTTCTTCTAAAGTTAATTCTTGTACTTCTTGTCGATTTTCCATCAGGTGACCTCCTATTCTACTTCAAATAACTGATTGTCTTCGTTTTTATCTGCTCGTTCTTCATCTAATAATTCATTAGAAACTGAAGGAGAGATTTCAGCATCCTCTTTTTTATCTAAGATACTGCCATCTTCTTCCAACGTAAATTGTACGTGATTTTCGATCCATTTTCTTCGAGGTTCTACTTTGTCACCCATTAGTGTGGTTACTCGACGCTCAGCTTGCGCAGCATCGTCGATACGGACGCGGATCAACGTACGGGAAGTTGGATCCATCGTTGTTTCCCACAATTGTTCCGCATTCATCTCTCCAAGTCCTTTATATCGCTGTAGCATATATCCTTTGCCGACTTTTTTAATCATTGCTGCCAATTCGTCATCTGTCCACGCATATTCAATGACTTGCTTCTTCCCTTGTCCTTTGGATACTTTATATAAAGGCGGTAACGCGATATATACTTTCCCAGCTTCAATCAGCGGTTTCATATAACGATAAAAGAAAGTAAGCAGTAATACTTGAATATGGGCGCCGTCTGTATCCGCATCGGTCATGATGATTACTTTGTCGTAATTACAGTCTTCGATAGAAAATTCAGGGCCGACTCCTGCACCAATCGTATAGATCATCGTATTGATTTCTTCATTTTTCAAGATATCTTGCATTTTAGCTTTTTCGGTATTGATGACTTTTCCTCGTAAAGGTAGAATTGCTTGGAACTTTCTGTCTCTTCCTTGTTTAGCAGATCCGCCGGCAGAATCCCCTTCGACTAAATACAATTCATTTTTCTTAGGGTTTCGGGATTGTGCGGGTGTCAATTTTCCTGAAAGAAGAGATTCGCCTTTTTTACGCTTCTTCCCATTTCGGCTTTCTTCTCTGGCTTTACGTGCTGCTTCTCTCGCTTCTCTCGCTTTGATTGCTTTACGGACCAACATCTGGCTCATTTCGCTATTTTCCTGCAAATAAAAGCCCATTTGTTCACTGATGACGTTATCTACTACGGTACGAGCAACTGGCGTACCAAGTTTTTCTTTCGTTTGGCCTTCAAATTGCAGAAGATTTTCAGGTACACGGATAGAGAGAACAGCAGCTAATCCTTCTCTGAAATCACTACCTTCCAGATTCTTGTCCCGTTCTTTCAGCAAGCCGACTTTTCTCGCATATTCGTTATAAGATTTCGTCATTGCCGCTTTCATTCCAGCTTCATGGGTTCCACCATCTTTTGTTCGAACATTATTGACAAAAGATAAGACATTTTCTGAATACCCGTCATTGTATTGATAAGCGACCTCTACTTCGATACCTTCTTTTTCTCCTGAAAAATAAACGACCGGTGTCAATGTATCTTTTTCTTCATTCAGGTAATCAACAAATTCTTTGATTCCTTCTTCATAATGGAAAACTTCCTTGACTGGTTCTTCTCCCCGAAGATCAGAAAGTGAGATTTTAACGCCTTTTAGAAGAAAGGCAGATTCTCTTAACCGTTCGGCTAAAATTTCATATGAAAATTTCGTTGTACTGAATATTGTATCATCTGGTAAAAAATGGACAATCGTCCCGTTTGCTTTTTTTGTTTTTCCTATCTTTTTCAACGTACCGTCAGGTTTACCGCCGTTTTTAAATTTCTGCTGATACTCTACGCCATCTCTAACGATTGTTACAGTCAGCCATCTCGATAAGGCATTTACCACACTGGCTCCTACACCGTGAAGTCCACCAGAAGTTTTGTACCCTCCTTGGCCAAACTTTCCGCCAGCATGCAGCACAGTAAAAATCACTTCAACTGTTGGGATTCCGGAAGCATGCATCCCTACAGGCATCCCGCGTCCGCTATCTGCAACAGTTATACTATTGTCTTCATGGATGGTCACATCAATCTCACTGCCATATCCTGATAATGCTTCATCAACTGCATTATCGACGATTTCATAGACTAAATGATGCAAGCCTCGGCTGTCAGTGGATCCAATGTACATCCCTGGTCTTTTTCTAACTGCCTCTAATCCTTCCAATACTTGGATGGACGAGTCATTATATTCGTTGTTTACTTTTTTTGCCAAGGCAAACGCTCCTTCAATAATACTTTGCGGCAAAACCGCACCACGATTATCATACTAGAAAAGGTCGTGAAAAAAAAGAGGTTAGATGAGAAATCAATTTTAATTATCTCCTAACCGCTTTTTCGACATTCCTCTCTATCAATCATCTCTTCTTTGTGGTCATTTTTATTTTTGGTTTTCTTTCAACTTACCAAGTTCAATCTTGATACAACGATCCATTACGATGTCTGTGCGTCCTGCTTTTCTTAGCATCTCATCTGCTTCTTCGTTTTCGATCCCTAGTTGTGCCCAAAACACTTTAGCTTCGGTTTTCAAAAAATCAGCTGCTACTTCAGGTAAAAATTCGTTCCGTCTAAATACATCTACGATATCGATTGGATCATCGATTTCTGTTAAATTTGCATAGACTTTCTCTCCTAGAATTTCTTCACCAGCCAATAATGGATTTACTGGTATGATTTTATATCCATTGTCTTGCAATACCTGCGCAACCATGTAACTTGTTCGCTCTGGTTTATTGCTCAAGCCTACGACGGCAATATTTTTTGCTTCTTTCAAATAGTTAAAAATCGTTTCTTGTGTTGGATTTTTTATAGACATTTCTGTCACCCCTTGCTTTTCTTTTTATTTCATCTATTATACTTCTATCTTTCATTTTTTCAATTGTTCCTGTTACCTATTCATGCTAAAATAAAGGATAGTTTTCAACTTGAGAGAGGGTAAAAAATGAAATTGATCTTATTACTTATTTTAGCATATCTTTTAGGTTCTATTCCTTCCGGTGTCTGGATCGGCAAATTGTTTTTCAAAAAAGATATCCGGCAACATGGGAGCGGTAATACTGGAACCACCAATACATTTCGAGTATTAGGCAAAACCGCCGGGATCGTTGTCCTTCTTATGGATATTTTAAAGGGTACATTGGCTACTTGTCTGCCGATGATTTTTCACCTTTCTGGGATTAACCCTCTTTGGTTTGGGGTATGTGCGATTCTTGGTCATACATTTCCGATATTTGCTGGGTTTAAAGGAGGAAAAGCTGTTGCGACAAGTGCAGGAATGCTTTTAGGATTTAATCCTGTATTTTTTGTTTATTCCTGTATCATTTTTATCGTTAGTCTATTTTGTACAAGTATGGTGAGTTTGAGCAGTATGATCAGTGCAGCGTTGATCACTTTATCCACGATCGTCCTTCCTTATGTAGCTCCTGTGATTTTGGCTAAGCCCAATTGGTTGCTGACGATCATTGCCTTTTTAGTCTCTTCCTTTATCTTCTATCGTCATAAAGACAATATCAAGCGTATCAGAAACCATACGGAAAGTCGAATCCCATTTGGTTTGAACAGCAGCAAGAAAAAATCCTGACACTTTTTCAGTCCAAAGAGATAAAACAGGAGTGTGACAAATCCATGTCACACTCCCTTTTTTCGAACAAACGGTGTTCCAGAAGCTGACCACTTCTGTCACAACCTCTTATTACTTGATGTAGAATAGCTTTTTTACACCCTCTTACTTCACTGTGATCGAATATTTTGTCTTGAAGATTTCATGGGCACCTAGTTGATTGATTCCTACTTTTTCCATCAAGTTTCCACTGCTATTCACCGTGTCAGCAATTCCACACCATGGTTCGATACACACGAAAGGGGCTTCTTTTGGATAAGGAGACCAGATTCCTACATAAGGCATATCTTTATAGCTTAAAGTTATGCTATGGTAAGATTTTTCACTCCGAATGGCGTACGCATTTAGTCCTCTTGTTTCAAAGACCAATGCATCTTGATCAAAAAGTTCACGATTCAAAGCCAGATTCGTATTTGTCTGTCCTAACGTCTTTTGATCCATATCAATGAATGGACCTTTCAAAGGCAGGCGTAATCTTGATTTCAATGGAGAAAATGCTAGATAAAAGTCTTCGAATGACAATCCTTCTTCAAGAGGTACATTGAAAGCAGGATGTCCACCGATAGAAAAGAACATTTCTTCTTCACCTGTATTTGCTACTTGGTAATGGACCGTGATACCGTCTCCTCCTAATTCATAACTAATCACTAATTCAAAATCAAAAGGATATTTTTCTAATGTCTCTGGTGTACTCCGCAAGATGAAACTAGCCATTTCTTGTCCATGTTCAATGACTTCAAAATCCATATCTCGGGCAAATCCATGTTGTCCCATTTGATATGTTTTCCCTTGGTAAACATACTGGTCATCTTTTAAACGTCCAACAAAAGGGAATAAAACTGGTGCATGTCTGCCCCAATACGCTGGATCACCTTGCCAGATATACTCTAAACCGTGTTCTTTTGATTTTAAACTGATCAATTCCGCACCGTGTTCAGCGATTTCAGCGATCAGCTGGTCATTTTGAATAATAACAGTCATTGCCATTCCTCCAACTTCGACTTACTTTTTAAAATGGGAAGGCTGGAGCAAACATCTGTATCCGCCCCAGTCCCCTTGTTTCTAATAACTATGTTTTGCCAATTCGTCTTTAAAACGGGAATTCAATACTTTTAAATAAGTTCCCTTCATGCCTAACGAGCGAGATTCAATGATTCCAGCTGATTCCAATTTTCGTAAAGCATTGACGATCACAGAACGAGTGATTCCAATGCTATCGGCGATATTAGAAGCAGTCAAACGTCCTTCATCTCCATCCAATGCTTCAAAAATGGCTTGTACAGCCTTTAACTCGCTGTAAGACAATGTGTTGATTGCCATTTGAACAGCCGTAGCACTCCGTACATCAGCTTCGATACTTCGAGACTTCTGATAAAGGATCTGCATACCGACAACCGTAGCTCCATATTCTGCTAAGACGAGATCGTCATCTGCAAACGATTGTTCCATGCGAGATAAAATGATCGTCCCCAGACGTTCGCCAGCTCCAAAGATTGGAACGACAGTCGTCAAACCAAATGGGTATTTTTCTCTTGACTCTACCGGAAACGCAGTAATATCACTTGTAATCGGGATATTAGCTTCAGTTTTCATCAGCTGTGCCACTGTATCAGTGTAAGATTCAGGGAATTGTTTCTCAACAAACATTGTTTTGATTCGTTCATTATTCACATCGTGGCGTTCATTATAACCTAGTAATACTCCGTCACTTCCTATGATATAGGTGTTGCTGTCAAGAATACCACCTAATGTGACAGCCATTTTATCGTAAGGCAAATCTGCTTGCATGTCAAAAGTATTCTTTTGCTGCAAAAGTGTGTTTATCTTGCGGGTTTTCGTTAGCAAGTCTGTCATTGTCGTCCTCCGATTTTATAAAATATAGCGACTTAAATCTTCATTTGCCGCAATTGAGCCAAGTTTGTCATCAACGTATGCTTCTGTAATCGTTATTTCACCCATTTGCATATCTGGTGCTTCAAATAATAGGTCTTCTAATAGTTTTTCCAAAATAGTATGCAGTCTACGTGCACCGATATTATCTGTGTCACGATTGACATCGAAAGCAATTTGAGCGATCCGTTCAATTGCTTCTTTTGTAAATGTAACTGACACATTTTCTGTACCAATCAATGCTACATATTGTTTTATTAAAGCATTATTCGGTTCAGTCAGAATTTTCACAAAATCTTCAGCTGTCAAATCATCTAATTCTACCCGTATTGGGAAGCGTCCTTGAAGTTCTGGAATTAAATCACTTGGTTTAGACAAATGGAAAGCTCCTGAAGCAATGAATAGGACGTGATCTGTTTGGATGATCCCGTATTTTGTGTTTACTTGTGAACCTTCGACAATTGGCAATATGTCTCTTTGGACGCCTTCTCTGGATACTTCTCCAGATTGCTGTGATTTAGAAGTAATCTTATCGATTTCATCGATAAAGATAATCCCGCTTTCTTCCGCTAATTTGATTGCCTCACTATGGATATCAGCATCCTTGACTAGTTTTGCTGATTCTTCTTTGATTAATAACTCTAAAGCTTCTTTGACTGTTACCGTCCGTTCCACTTTTTTCTTCGGTGTTAGAGCACCTAACGTTTCATTTAGGTCGATCCCCATTTGCTCCAATCCATTGTTCATCATTGGTGCAGGTTTCTTTTGATCTTCGACTTCAATGGTTACTTCACGATTGTCCAGTAATCCCTTTTGTAGTTGTTCCAAAACTGTACGGCGGTTGATCCGAATATCTTCTGTCACTTCTTCTTGTGGTTCAGCGTTGTTTTGCTGACTAGCATTAAAAAGATTCATCATTTGTTCAAATTGATTAGTGGATTGTTTCTGTTCTTTTTTTATACCAGGCACTAAGATTTTTACCAAACGTTTTTCAGCATTTTTTTTAGCACTTGTGTATACACGGCTGTATTGCTCTTTTTCTACGATTTGGATCGCATTTTCTACTAAATCCCGGACCATTGATTCTACATCTCTTCCAACATAACCGACTTCAGTAAATTTTGTTGCTTCGACTTTGACAAATGGTGCATTGACGATTTTGGCCAAGCGTCGCGCGATTTCTGTTTTACCGACCCCTGTAGGTCCGATCATCAGCATATTTTTGGGTGTAATATCTTGTTGCATTTTTTCATCTAACTGCAAACGGCGGTAGCGGTTACGCAAAGCGACGGCAACAGATTTTTTTGCTGCATGCTGTCCTACGATGTACTCGTCTAATTCACTTACGATTTGTCTTGGTGTTTGTTTCAATTCATACATATTTACTCACCTCTTACAGTTCTTCTACGATAATATTATGATTAGTAAAGATACAGATGTCTGCGGCAATATTTAACGCATTTTCTGCAATTTCTTTCGCGCTCATGTCATTTTGAGCATAATTTTTCATTGCTCGGGCTGCGGCCAACGCAAAATTCCCGCCTGATCCGATAGCTAAGATGCCATCATCTGGCGTAATCACTTCTCCTGTACCTGAAACAAGAAGCATTTCTTTATCATTCATTACGATCAGCATCGCTTCAAGTTTTTGCATAGATTGCTGTGTCCGCCATTCTTGAGCTAATTCAACAGCTGCACGTTGCAGATTTCCATTGTATTCGTTCAGTTTGCCTTCAAATTTTTCTTCTAAAGTAAACGCATCTGCGACACTTCCGGCGAAACCTACAACGACCTCTCCATTGTAGATACGTCGTACTTTCTTTGCTGTACCTTTCATGACAACAGATTCACCCATTGTTACTTGGCCATCTCCAGCCATGGCAAATTTTCCGTCTTTTTCGACAGCACAGATTGTGGTTGAATGAAATGGTGATTCGACCATGTTTGTTTCCTCCTAAATTTGTTCTTTTTCTTATTTTACGCTCTTGGATGGAATGAACGATAGTTTTTTTGTAAACTTTCTTTTGTTACATGGGCATAGATCTGGGTAGTTGATAAATTGGCATGTCCTAACAATTCTTGGACTGTCCGCAAATCTGCCCCATTATTTAATAAATGAGTGGCGAATGTATGGCGCAGCATGTGGGGATGGATATCGCTATCCAAGCTGCTTTTTTTGATCATCTGATTCAAGACATATTCAATACCAGTAGGCGTGATTGGTTTTCCATGATGATTCACAAAAACAATATCATGCTCTTCGTGATATTTTGTCATCAATACCTGACGGCCTTCTGTGAAATATTCTTGTAGAGCATCTTGGGCAAAAGAACCTAGAGGCGCGTATCTCTCCTTGTTTCCTTTACCATGAATCAACATGACCTCTGAATCAAAATCAATGTCTGATACCAACAGATTACTACACTCGCTTAAACGGATACCAGATCCGTAAAGGACTTCCAGCAAAGCGCGGTTCCTCAAATCTAGAGGACTGTCTCCTGCTACGCTGTCAAAAAGTGCTTGCATTTCATTTTCATAAAAAAAGCGCGGCAATCTCAAATTTTTCTTTTTGAGATGAACGTAAGAAAATGGATTTTCTTTTATCACTTCTTCTTTGAGAAGGTACTGATAAAACGAACGTAGGCTAGCTATCTTGCGACTGATAGAGTTTCTGCTATAGCTAGGGCGATGATCAGCTAATGCACTCAAATAGACACGAACCGTAAAGTATTCCGCCTTCAGCAGATCAGCGTCTCCAGATTCCTCCAAGAAATGTTTAAAATGGAGAATATCTTCTTCATATGCTTCTTTCGTTTTTTCTGAATATCCTCTTTCGACAATCAAATAACGCAAAAATTTTTGTTCCCACGTGGCTTCCGTCATTTTCTCACCTTCCTTTTGTCCCAGAGAATAATTTAGCACAGCGTCTACAAAAAGACAAATAAATTGTCAGAATTTAACCAATATTTCTAAGTTTGTTCACAATTAATGCAATTCCTCACATTTTGTTTGAGAAATCCTTAAGAAAAACGCAAGAAAAAGAGCGAGACTATCCGTCTCACCCTCTTCATCGAGCTTGCTCACTCATTTGGGACTGCTGTTTTTTCTAATTCTTTTTTTATTGTCTCATTCGCTTTTAAAGCACGTTGGGCAATTGCTTCATATCTTGCTTTTTTGTCTCGTATGCGTTCCGGCAATTCAGGAAACAGACCGTAGTTGGCATTCATTGGTTGGAAATGTTTTCCTTCCGCATGAGTAATGTAGTAAGCCATGCTCCCAATAGCAGTTTCTTGTGGAAACTCGACTGGTTCCATTTCTTTTGCTAAGCGTGCGGCATTGATTCCAGCAAGTAATCCGCTTGCTGCACTTTCAACATAGCCTTCTACACCAGTCATCTGACCTGCAAAGAACAAATCTTCGCGTTTTGTTGATTGATACGTCGGTTTCAGTAATTCTGGCGAATTCATAAAGCTATTTCGGTGCATAACACCATAGCGAACGAATTCAGCATTTTCCAATCCAGGAATCATCCGAAAAACACGTTTTTGCTCGCCCCATTTCAAGTGAGTTTGGAAGCCCACGATGTTGTATAAAGAAGCTGCAGCATTGTCTTGACGTAGCTGGATAACAGCATAAGGACGTTTGCCAGTTTTAGGATCTTCCAATCCAACTGGTTTCATAGGACCAAAAAGCATTGTTTTGAATCCACGCTGTGCCATTACTTCGATTGGCATACATCCTTCAAAATATTTTTCTTTTTCAAAAGATTTAAGTTCTGCCACTTCGGCATTGATTAGTGCCTCATGGAAAGCTTTGAATTCCTCTTCTGTCATCGGACAGTTCAAGTAAGCTGCTTCTCCTTTGTCATAGCGGGACTTCAAATATACTTTATCCATATCGATCGTAGCTTTGTCTACGATCGGTGCAGCTGCGTCATAGAAATAAAAACCATCTGAACCATTGAATGCTTTGATGCTTTCTGCCAATGGATGAGAAGTCAACGGTCCTGTTGCTACTACGGTGATTCCTTCTGGTATTTCAGTAATTTCTTCGTTTATCACTGTTACTAATGGATGCTCTTTGACTTTTCGGGTAATCGTTTCAGAAAAAGAATCTCGGTCAACAGCTAAAGCACCACCAGCTGGCACTGCTGTTTCATCTGCCGAAGTGATTACTACTGAATTCAATCGGCGCATTTCTTCTTTCAATAATCCTACTGCGTTAGCCAAACTGTTTCCTCTTAGTGAATTGGAACATACTAGTTCAGCAAAATTACTTGTGTGATGCGCCTCAGTCGATTTGACTGGACGCATTTCATATAAACGGACAGGTACTCCTGCTTGTGCGATCTGCCAAGCAGCTTCACTTCCGGCAAGTCCTGCTCCAACAACATTTACCATTTTCAATGAAAGAACCTCTTTTCTATTATTTTTGGATGTCTTCTTCGTAGTCTCCATTTACACAGACTACTTGTTTGCCACCTTTGACTTTCTTCTCAACCAGATATCCGTCACATTTTGGACAATTTCTGCCCACTGGTTTATCCCAAGAAGTGAATTCACATTCTGGGAAACGAGAACAACCGTAGAACAGTCTGTTTTTCTTAGATTTTCGTTCGATAACTTGCCCTTCATGACATACTGGACAAGTCACACCGATTTCTTTTACGATCGGTTTGGTATTCCGACAATCAGGAAAATTGCTACAAGCATAAAACTTCCCGTATTTCCCTAACTTTATCACCATCGGATGTCCACAGACATCACAATCGAATCCTGCTGGTTCATCTTTGATTTGGATTTTTTCGATTTTTTCTTCCGCATTCGTCAGTTCTTTTTCAAACGGTTTATAGAAACGATCGACTACTTTGACCCACGCTTCCGTGCCTTCTTCGATTTTATCCAAATCTCCTTCCATTTCTGCTGTGAAATGGATATCGACGATTTGAGGGAAGAATTCACAGATCAGCGAATTGACAATCGCTCCTAATTCTGTCGGCTCAAATCTTTTTTGTGTCAATTTTACATAGTAGCGTCTTTGGATCGTATCAAGTGTTGGTGCATAAGTGGAAGGTCGCCCTACCCCGTTTTCTTCTAGTGCACGAATCAACGTAGCCTCACTGAAACGTGCAGGTGGTTGAGTAAAATGCTGTTTTGGTTCAATATCAACAGATTGGACGACATCGCCTTCTTCAAGTTCTGGAAGAATATTTTCTTTCTCTTCTTTGCCGTCATCTCTACCTTCCACATACACTTGCATGAATCCTTTGAATTTGATTTTTGAACCGTTCGCAATGAAGATCACACCATTTTGTTCTAATGTTACTTTCATCGTATCTAAAATAGCCGGTGTCATCTGACTAGCCACAAAACGTGACCAGATCAATGTATAAAGTTTCAATTGATCTTTATCTAAATATTGTTTGAGTTCATCTGGTGTACGAAGCACACTCGTTGGACGCACAGCCTCATGGGCGTCTTGTGCGCCTTGAGCATTTTTGATCTTTCGGTGATCATGTCTAGAAAATTCTTTTCCATACGTATCTTCAATAAATGCTGCGGCCTCTGCTTTTGCTGTATCGGCAATCCGGGTAGAATCAGTACGCATGTATGTAATCAAGCCGACTGTTCCTTGTTTACCCAAAGTGATTCCTTCATATAACTGTTGTGCTACCATCATGGTTTTTCTTGTTCGAAAGTTTAATTTACGGGCAGCTTCCTGTTGCAGGCTACTTGTAGTGAAAGGATTCGCAGGGTTTCTTTTGCGCTCTTTCTTTTCTACTTTTTTAACTTCGAAGTCTGTTCCATCAATTCTAGCAGTGACTTCTTTTACACTTTGTGCATCTGGTAATTTCTTTTTCTTACCGTCGATTCCCCAGAAATTTGCTTTGAATTTCTTGCGAGCTTTTTTAAAATTACCGTCGATGCTCCAATATTCTTCTGGAACAAATTCTCGAATCTCTTTTTCGCGGTCAATAATAATTTTTAAAGCGACAGATTGGACACGTCCTGCACTTAACCCTTTCTTGACTTTGCGCCAAAGAATAGGGCTGATCGAATAACCAACGATTCTGTCTAAGGTACGACGAGCTTGCTGTGCATCTACTAAATCTACATCGATCGTTCTTGGTTCCTTAAAGGCTGCTTTGACTGCATCTTTTGTGATTTCATTGAAGACCACCCGATTTTTTTCTTTCAGATCCAACCCAAGTAGGTACGCTAAATGCCAAGCAATCGCTTCTCCTTCTCTATCCGGGTCACTTGCCAAGTAAACTTTTTGAGCTTTTTTTGCTGCGGCTTTCAGGCTTTTGATGACATCGCCTTTTCCGCGTATAGAAATATAATGGGGTTCATAATTGTTTTCAAAATCGATACCCATTTTACTTTTCGGTAAATCTCTTATATGACCAACACTGGCCATTACTTTATAGTTTCGTCCAAGATATTTCTCAATCGTCTTGGCTTTTGCAGGTGATTCTACAATCACTAAATATTTATACGCCATTACTGAATGGACTCCTTTCCATTGTCGTGTTCCTACTATTAAAAGAGGATTCATACAAATCGTAGCTAATCATATCCATTCAGAAAACGTTTGTCAAGAAAAGCAAATGAAAAGTATGATGTTATTCTTTAAATTCTGCCAAGATATCTTCACCCGAAACCGCGCAAACTGCACCGTCTTGGATCAAATGATGACATCCGGTAGAATGTTCTGTTAAAATATTTCCTGGAACAGAAAAAACTGTTCTTCCAAGATCCAATGCTTGCTGTGCTGTTATCAGAGAGCCGCTTTTTTTCTTGGCTTCAAAGACACATGTTCCTTTAGACAAAGCTGCGATAATACGATTTCTCATTGGAAAACGATGTTTTTTCGGGCCGGATTGAGGAGGATATTCACTCAAAAGAAGATGATCATTTGCAATCACCTCTTGCAAGTCACGATTTTCAGTAGGATAGACTTGCTCTATCCCTGTTCCAATGACCGCGATCGTCCGTCCACCATGAGAGATTGCTGCTTGGTGACTGTATGTATCTATCCCTTTCGCGCAGCCGCTGACGATCACATATCCAGCTTCTACCACTGGTCTTAGTAAATAATACACTGTTTTTTTGGCTAAAGCAGAAGTACGTCTTCCACCAACAACGCTTAACATATTACAAGAAAGTAAAGATAGGTCACCACTGTAAAACAGGACAATTGGCGGATAGGTCAAGTGAAGCAACTGAGGGGGATAGTTGGGATCAAAGCAAGTAATAAACGACTGTTTCGATTGGATTTTGTCCCAATTATTGTGGATTTCTTGCCAACTTGTACGGAACAGCTCCCGGTGTGCGGTGATTTTTCCTATCTTAACGATGTCTTCAAATCCGATTTCTTTGTAAGGATACTGCATCATCCAGTTAGCAAGTGCCCATTTTCCTTGGCTACTGATTCCTTTTGCATAAGCAAGTTTCAATAAATTTTCTTCTATTTGATACATCATAAAACCGCCTTTCGTCTCTCTTTTTAATAAGATACGTAAAAGCGGCTGTTTTTTATTGTAAATATTTTTTTACAGGTGCAAAACTTTTGCGATGGATTGGCGTAATCCCTTGTCTTTCAAGCCCTTCTAAGTGTTCCTTTGTTCCATAGCCTGCATTATGCGAGAAACCATACCCAGGATAAAGCACGTCATATTCTTTCATCAATTGATCCCGATATACTTTAGCAATGATACTTGCAGCCGCAATCGACACAGATCGTGCATCCCCTTTGATTATTTTTTCCTGCTGTATAGGCAAATCCAAGGTCATCGCATCGATCAACAAGTAGCTTGGTGCAATAGACAAGTTTTCTACTGCTTGGATCATCGCCAATTTACTTGCTTCATAAATATTCACTTCATCGATTGTCTGCTGATCAATGATTCCGATCCCGATGGCCAAAGCTTTTTCTTGAATTTGTTGAGAAAGAAGTTCTCGTTTTTTCTCTGATAACTGTTTTGAATCGTTCAACCCTAATATGATCTCATTTTTCGGCAAGATAACTGCAGCTGCCACGACAGGTCCAGCTAACGGTCCTCTTCCTACTTCATCAATGCCGGCAATCCATTGGTGACCTTGTGCGTACCCTTGTTTTTCAAAGCAAAACATTTCTTCATATTTTTCCTTGATCAATGCCTCTTTTTTCAATCGTCGTTCAAAAGAAACTAGCGCTTGCTGTACGCCTTTGCGTGGATCGTTTCTCAATAATTCTAGTGTAGGATCATCTATTCTCTGTATGCTTTTCAATCGTTCTTTGATACTTTGGATGGATTCAGTCATCGCTTTTTTGCTCCATTTCTTCGCAACGATCCAATGTGTATCGACCAAGTTTTCCTTGACGGATATCATGCACAACTAATTCGCTGCCGCGATCATAGTCTTCTTTATACCCACGTTTTGCTGTGATATCCATCAGCAATTCCGGTGCCAATTTTTCTTCTTGCTCGATTGGCAAACCATAACGATCGCTGATTCTTCCTGAATAATATCGGGCAAAAAAATCCAATCCGTAAATCGCCAAATCATCTAAATGGACAAGTTGGTCTTTGATGGCGCCTGTCAGCGCTAGTTTTTTGCCGATTTCTTCATCTTCAAATTTGGGCCATAAAATCCCTGGTGTGTCTAACAATTCCAACTCGTTACCCAAACGAAGCCACTGCTGACCTTTTGTTACACCTGGTTTATTTCCTGTCTGAGCAATTTTTTTGCCTACTAGTCGATTCATCAACGTAGACTTTCCAACATTCGGAATACCCAACACCATTGCCCGAATAGCGCGAGGCTTGATCCCACGAGCAGCGTCTCTTGCTCGCTTTTCTTTCAACGCTTCTTTAGCTGCAGGTACTAGCCCTTTGATTCCTTTACTTTCTTGTGCCGTGATAGCTAATGCAAGGTGGCCTTGCTTACGAAAATATTCTTGCCACAGCTTTGTCTGTTGTGGATCTGCCAGATCCGCTTTATTCAACAAAACAAGCCGAGGCTTTTGCTGAATGATCTGATCTAGCATTGGATTACGAGAAGATAAAGGTAACCGTGCATCTACCAATTCAAATACGATGTCCACATATTTCATTTTTTCAGAAACTTCTCGTCGGGCTTTTGCCATGTGTCCTGGAAACCATTGGATGGTCATTGTTCTCTCCATTCCTTTCATATCGGAATATTCTCCGACTTTACTTGTTTTTTATTTTGCAATATATATTCACTTTTTTCTATTATAAAAAAATCCTATCTATTAGTTAAGTGAAAGTGAACCAGTCCTCATTCTATCACATCTTCTCTTTTTTGATGATGTAAATTTTTTATTTTGATCTCTGTATACGAGCCTAATTTTTTGACAGCGTTTCCTAAATAAGAGATGATAGACGGACAAAGCAGAAAGGAGACGAAACAAATGAATAGTATGGTTTTTGTTAATTTTCCTGTTGCCGATGTCAATCGTTCCGTTGCTTTTTATGAAAAGCTTGGGTTTAAAAAAAATGAAGAATTCTCTACTGAAGAAGCTAGTTCAATGGTGTGGGATGACACTTTTTGGGTGATGCTCCTCTCTCATGATTTTTATAAAAAATTTATAAAAGATAAAGAAATAGCCGATAATAAAAAAACAAGTGGCGCTTTGATTTCGTTTAGTATGGACAATGCGGATAAAGTAAAAAAATTCGCTCAAACTGCAAAAGAAAATGGTGGTACTTTCCACGAAGTCGATATGGGAATCCCTGAAGAAGAAATGTTTTCATTAGAAGTCCAAGATTTGGATGGAAACACATTAGAACCCGTATGGATGAAGATGTAAGCAGATAACGAAACTGACGTTTTTATAACAAAAAAATAGAGATGGATGATACGATAAGTATTCTCCACCTCTATTTTTTTCGATCGTACAATTGCCTTTTTTACAGTTTATAAAAGCAGTCTTCTTCTCCTTTTATTAGTCGTTGGATGGTTATTTTTGTAAATTGTAAAGGTGTCATGACACATCGGTGATTTTATGGTATCCTTTTCTTATTAACTGACAAAGGAGAGAATATTTTGAACACTTTGATTGCAAAAGACGTTTTTAGATTGCCCGAAATGAATGCAAGATTGTTATCGACTTCTGCCCTTTTATTAGCCCTTGATGTCATCTTATACAAGATAGCGATTGGTCCTGCTTATTTTCAAGTCACATTCGGATTTTTAAGTATGGCGCTTATGGGTTATCTATATGGGCCGATCTGGGCTGGTTTGCTTGAAATGTTGTCGAACACTTTGAATTTCACAATATTTGGTTCAGGTACGTTTCAAGCTGCTTTTCTTATCACAGCATTCCTTGGTGGGTTTATCAATGGCTTATTTTTATATCATAAAAAGATAAATCTGCTTTCCGTCATCGCCGCCCAACTATTGATTATGATTCCAGTGAGCCTTTTTATCAATTCTTGGCTGATGTCTGTTTTGTTTGGTGCAGATTTCAAAGTGATTTTTCTAGGTAGGGTTATCAGGAATATGATCCAGATTCCTATTCAAATAACGGTTGTTTATTCATTTATCAAAGCTTTAGAGGCTAGAAAAGTGTTTAAACGAGCTGTTTGATTTTATGTACTAAGGTAATATGCTGATTTTGGACCAAACGATAAAGAGGTTGTGACAAAAGAATGGTCACAACCTCTTTATTATTTCTCACTGGATCCATTTTATTTCATCAAGCGGATAATACACGAATCTTGCTTTACCTAAAATATCCGTTTTATTGATCGTACCAAATGAGCGGCTATCTTTTGAAACTCTTCGATTATCTCCAAGTACAAAGTAACTATCTTCGGGAAGCTTCGATTGTCCCGTCAGTTCTTGTAGTGTGAAGTCCGTCGTATAGGACGCATTTGCATGATCTGACTTCATGTTTTTAGTTAGATAAGGCTCCTTCACTACTTTTCCATTGATCTTCAATTGATCATTTTGGTAGCTAACATTTTCTCCTGGAAGCCCAATTACTCGTTTGATATAAATCGTCCCATCTGCTAATTGAAAAACAACAATATCAAATCGTCTGATCTCCGAAAATTTTTCCATCACAACCATGTCGCCTTGTTTCAAGACATTTTCCATTGAATTGCCTTCTACTGGTACAGGGATGAACAAAAATCCCCGCAACATGAACGCAATGAATACAGAAACAAGTAAGTATTTGAATATAAGCCAGAAGCGATCAATATAGCGTTGTTTTTTTGTCAATCTCTATCAATCCATCCCTCGTTTTTTCATTCTTTCTTTATTATAAGAAAAATATCAAAAAAATGCGACTAGATAGCTGAAATAAAAATAATTCTTTCTATCAAACTGTTGGACAAAAAGCGCTTGGATCATAAATGGAAAACCAATTTTTATAAGTCATGATTGTTCTCTAAATATTTTTCCCAGGCTTCGTCAAAAATATCCATGGATGGCAAATAGTCGACATTCAATTCTAGATAACTAGAAATTTCTTCGTAGCTAGAGCTGTGCTTAGGGAATTGGATATCTTTACCGGCTTCTGTAGCAAAAATAGATAAAGTATCGTGTACACCACCGCCTCGCAGTGTCATTAAATAGTGAAAAAAGCTTCGATTCACCCTTCGTTCCTCCAATTTTCTTCAATAAAGGCAGCCCGGCGTGCATGGTTTCTTTTAAAATTTTCAGGATGCTTTTTATAATACTCTTGATGGTTTTCTTCTGCTAGATAAAATGGTTGGGCTGGTTCGATTTTCGTAACGATTGGCTGTTCGAAACGTCCACTTTCAGCTAATTGTTTCTTACTTTTTTCAGCAATGATCCGTTGTTCTTCTGTCAAATAAAAGATGACCGGACGGTAATTGTCGCCGCGATCCTCAAATTGTCCAAAAGCATCAGTCGGATCCGTTTGCTGCCAGTAAAGTTCTACTAACTGTTCATATGAAATCAATGTTGGATCATAGATAATCTCCACTGCTTCCGTATGTCCAGTCGTTTGGCTTTTTACTTGTTCATAAGTTGGATCTGGTACGTGTCCTCCAGTATATCCTGACATCACTGTATGAATACCAGGAAGCGTATCGAAAGGTTGGATCATGCACCAGAAGCAGCCTCCTGCAAATATTGCTCGTTCCATTATTATTCCTCCTCTAATACTATTCATTTGATGTTTTTTTGTTCTCTTTTGTTTTGCTTTCAGTACTGCTGTTGCTAGTTTTGTTTGTATTTGAGTTGTTTGAAGCATCAGAGGTATCTTTTGGCAAATATAGACTAAATCGAATGTCATCATTTACTAAGTCGATTTTATCTGCTTTAATATACATCCCGTTTTGCATCCGGAATTGATCCAATCTAAGCATGATAGTCAAATCATCTGTATTAACTTCGATCCAATCTGGCAATTTATAGTTTCTCTTGATCATATTCATCACATCTTTAATTGGCAAACTTAATGTTCCAATAGAAAGACTTCTAGCTTTTAGTTGGACATTTCCATTTTCCATCACATAAGGATCAAAATATAAATAGAAATTGATAGGAAAACCTAATACTTCGAAAGTACCATTGAGCAGTGCTTCATTTTCCAAATAGAATTTATATTCGATATCACTATCTTTTTGATACTCACTAAGGAAAAAGCTAATGATTTGATTGACTTTTTCTTTATTTGAATTGATCGTGAGGACAGGATCGCCTTGCCTTTCCGTGAGGGCAGGTATTTCTGGGAGTTCTGGTTCCCGATTAGCAAAAATACGGCTACCTAAAAATACTGTCGAACCGAGTACTACCCCAAGAAGGATAAGAAAGGCGACTTTCCAGTAATTCGTTTTCTTTGCTTTGTTTGAAGTTGCTCCAGATCTTGTTTTCATGTTTTTTAATCGTCCTCCTTCTCTAGCCATTGGTTTTGTGTCTCGATCAGCTGATCTCTCACTGCATTTGCCATCAATTGATAACCTAAATTATTCGGATGGAAATGATCTTCTTCGTAAAGCACATTGTTTTTGATGCCATTTAGATTTTCTGTCGTGCTAGTTGTTTGATCTGTGCCTTCTTCTGTGACACCTACTTCCTGATTCAATCCTTGATAAAGCAAGTCGTTGATTGGGATAAAGTAGCAATTCGGCATTTTTTTCGTCACCGTTTCTGTTCCTTTGTTCCAATTATTAACGATGGTCTGCATGTCAGTGATTTCAGGAAAGTTCAAATAAAATGGATTGTAGATGCCTAAAATATAAATTGGCGCGGTTTTATTGAGGGATCGAAATTCTTCCAATAGTTCTGTGACATTTTCCTGATAGTTTTTCAGCGGTTTTTTAAAGGAATTGACCGTTAACCCGAACAAATTATTTTGGATAACTTTCATCAAATCATTTCCGCCAACAGTCAGCGTGATAAAATCAGCTGTTTTGATATTGTTTCGAATTTCTTCTTTTGTTTTTACTCGCTTTAAGATCTGGTCACTTCGTTCACCATTTACACCATAGTTTTCTGTTTCAACCGCAGTCAAATTATAACGGTCTTTTAGATCATTTGCGACAAGGGGAACGAAGCCTCCTTGTTTGGTTTGATCTCCGACTCCTTCAGTCAGCGAATCTCCGATAGCTATGTAGTGAAGTTTTTCTTTTTTATTTGGATCTTCTCTCACAGTAGTTACTGGTTTCATCAGAGGGCCAGCTTTCGGTATGGAAGCAGCTAGACCTGCATAGATGATGATCGCAATTAATAATGGGAACAAAACGAGGAGCAAATGTCGTTTCGTTAATTTCATCTTTTCACCTCTTGTATTCGATTGTTTCTAATGTTATCAAAAATTTTATCAAAAAGGTAGTCTTTATGAAAAAAGAAAATAATTATTTTCCTATTTTTACAAAGAAAAAGAGAATAAGCTAAAAGCCTTGCAGGCTGAGGGCTTATCCTCTTTTTGACTAGTCTACGTAATACATGATTGCAAACGCGTCTTTACCAGTATGCGTAGCGATAACCGGATTCGTGTGCAGTACAGGGATATGCATATCCGGAAATAATTCTTGCAGACCTTCTTTGAATTCTTGTGCCAGTTCTTTTGCATCCGCATGTGAGATGCCGATTTGCCGCACATTTGGCAATTCTTTCAGTTCGTTTTTCAAATTATTGAACCATTTGTCGAACGTTTTCTTTCCTCGCCCCTTCGTTACAGGGATCAATTCAGAGTGGGCGAAATTCATCACCACGCGTATGTTCAAAACACTAGATAGTAAACCAGTCGTTCGGCTGATTCTTCCACCTTTTACCAAGTTGTCTAGTGTGGAAATTCCGATGTATAATTTTGTATTATCTTGTACTTTTTTGACTTCTTCAAGGATTTCCTCTACTGATTTACCTTCTTTTGCTAATTCAGCTGCTCGAATTACCTGAAACGATAAACCTTGGTCAGTGGTATCACTGTCGATAACCGTTACTTTTGTTTTTGTTAAATTACTAGCTTGTCTTGCTGCTTCTACTGTTCCACTCAAGCCTTTTGTCATGTGGATCGAAATCACTTCACTGCCGTCTTCTCCTAACTCATCATACATTGAGATGAATTCTCCAATCGGTGGTTGGCTGGTTTTTGGCAGATTTTTTGCTTTCGCCATCATTTCCATAAATCTTTCACCGTCTAATTGGTCATCATCCGGATATACTGTTCCGTCAATCATGATGGATAGCGGCATGACACGAATGCCTAAAGCGTCGCGTATGTTTTTTTCCATCGTACATGAAGAATCTGTTACGATTTTTACGTTTGTCATTATTTTCTCTCTCTCTTTCTTTAACAAGATGCCTTATTCATGTTAAACTACATGTAAGACAAATTCTATTTTTAGTATAACAGACAAATAATGATTTTTCATTAATTACACCTAGTAAAGGAGCCGTTTTCATGGAAAAAACGAAATTTAATCGAACGTATGAAATATTAAATGAAGTGTTTAATGCAGTTACCCATGGAATTGGGACTGGATTGAGTATCGCAGGACTAGTGATTCTTTTGGTAAAGGGTGTCCACTTACATTCCTCTCTCCATATTGTCTCTTATGCTATCTATGGATCGATGATGATTCTTTTATTTTTAACGTCTACTTTGTTTCATTCATTGATTTTTACAAAAGCAAAAAAGGTGTTCCAAGTATTTGATCATAGTTCGATTTTTCTTTTGATTGCAGGAAGTTATACTCCTTTTTGTTTGCTGAGTATCCGAGGATGGCTAGGTTGGACTTTATTTGTATTGATCTGGTTGTTTGCGATTCTTGGCATTATATATAAAGCGTTGACGTTGCATAAACGGGAGAGAGTATCAAAAGTATCTACGATCATCTATATTTTTATGGGGTGGCTCTGTGTCGTGGCTGCTGTTCCTCTTTATCACTCTCTTGGAATGACTGGTGTTATTTTGATGGTGGCAGGCGGCCTTTCTTACACGATAGGCGCATTCTTTTATAGTTTGAATTCTATCCGCTATATGCATGTTGTTTGGCATTTGTTTGTTATGTTAGGTGCAGGTTTTATGTACTTCTCTGTTTTATTCTTTACTTAATAAAAAAAGCTATTGATGGGTCAGCTCTAAATAAAAGCTGTTCCATCAATAGTTTTTTTATCGTCTATTCGCCTGTCCCTTTTTTTAAAGGGTTCTCATTACGCTGATACGTTTCAAATTGATGCGGGTAACGATTTTTTTCGTCTATTTCTCCTTGACTCGTATTGATCAGTGACCAATCAGACCAGTCAACAGGTGGAAAATAAGCATCTCCATCAAATACATGATGGATGACTGTCCGATATAATATCGTACAAAATGGTAGAAATTCTTGATAAACAGCTGAACCTCCAGCGATGAAAAAAATACCGTCTGTTTCTTTTTCCAAGGCAAGCACTTCTTCTACACTATGCATAACATGCACGCCTTCTGCTGTATAGGAAGGATCTCTAGTCAAAACAATCGTTTGACGATTCGGCAACGGACGGCTGCCCATCCCTTCGAAAGTTTTACGTCCCATCACTAATGTATTTGCTTCTGTCATTTGTTTAAAGAATTTCAGATCATTTGGCAAACGCCAAGGAAGACGGTCTTCTTTTCCAATCAATCCGTTTTCGTCCTGTGCCCAAATTGCAGCTAACATTTTCTCATCCTTTCTGATTTTAAACAGCGATAGGCGCTTTGATCGTTGGATGTGGGTCATATCCTTCTAACTGGATATCTTCCATCTCAAAATCAAATACTGACTGCTTTTCCTGATTCAAAGCTAAAGTTGGAAATGCGCGTACTTCTCGGCTTAATTGTTCTTTCATTTGTTCGATATGGTTGATATAAAGATGAGCATCTCCTAACGTGTGAACAAATTCTCCCACCTCTAAACCTGTTTCATGTGCAATCAAGTGAGTCAACAACGCATAACTTGCAATATTGAACGGAACACCTAGAAAGACATCCCCGCTACGTTGATACAATTGGCAGCTTAACCGTCCCTCTTGCACATAAAATTGAAACATCGTATGGCAAGGAGGCAAAGCCATGCTAGGAACATCTTCTGGATTCCATGCAGAGACAATCAATCTTCTAGAATCAGGTGTCTTTTTGATTGCTTCGATCACTTCTTTGATTTGATCGATAAAACCGCCGTCTTTTGTCTCCCAGTGCCGCCATTGATAACCGTAGATGTGACCAAGATCACCGTATTTCTCAGCAAAGGAATCATCTGTTAGGATCCTTTCGCAAAAAAGTTTGCTCTGCTTTTTGTATTCTTCATTGAATTCAGGATCTGTCAAACTTCTATGTCCAAAATCAGTCATATCTGGTCCGTTATAATCTGTACTTTTGATATAGCGTTCAAATGCCCACTCATCCCAAATATGGTTTTTATTTTGTAATAGATAGCGGATGTTCGTATCTCCTTTTAAAAACCAAAGCAGTTCGCTTTTGATCAAGCCAAAAGGTACTCGTTTCGTTGTTAACAAAGGAAACCCTTTTTGCAGATCAAACCGCATTTGGTACCCGAATAAACTTAACGTGCCCGTGCCTGTTCTGTCTTCTTTACGATGTCCTTCTTCCAACAATTTTCTTCCTAAGTCAAGATACGCTTGTTCCATCCCTTTTCCTCCTAATCTTCTGCCCATTCACTCAAATATTCCCAACGTGCCATTTTTTCTTCAAGTTGTGCTTCTGTCTCAGATACGTCGTTTTGCAATTCCTGTAACCGAGTGAAATCATCTCCTTGATGATTCATCTCTTCTTGGAGCAATGAGATTTTTTCTTCAAGTTCTGCAATATCCTCTTCAATCGTTTCCCATTCTTTTTGCTCCATATAAGATAATTTTTTCTTTCCAGCAGGTTCCTTGCTCTGTGTTTTTGGCTTCACTTTTTCCGCAGGCTGCTGGAGTTCTTTTTGCTTCAGCAAATAACTGGACATGTTTCCATAATAAAGTTCTTGTTTTCCGTTTCCTTGGAATACCAAGAGCTTATCTGCTACCTTATCCAAGAAATAACGGTCATGGGAAACAGTGATCACAGCACCTGGGAAACTTCTGAAATAGTCTTCCAAAATCGTCAATGTTGCTATGTCCAAATCATTGGTCGGTTCATCCAATAATAACACATTGGGTTGTTGGATCAGCAGTTTCAACAAAAACAATCGCCGTTTTTCTCCGCCCGAAAGTTTGCCAATCAGTGTCCCATGCATAAATCTCGGAAATAAAAATCGTTCAAGTAATTCTGCTACCCCGATTTGACTGCCATCAGCCGTTTTTGCTTCTTCAGCAGCTTCTTGCAAGTAAGCAATCATCCGTTTATCTGGTGCCATTTCTTCATTTTCTTGTGTATAATACGCAAGCCGAACCGTTTCACCGATAGAAATTGTACCGCTATCCAGAGGAATTCTGCCAGCTAGAATATTAAGCAATGTCGATTTCCCTGCCCCATTTTTACCAGTAATTCCTAGCCTTTCCCGAGATTGAATCAGCAAATCTAAATGTTCTAACAGTGTTTGGTCATTTATACGGTAACTGCCATCTTTGATTTCCAGTACTTTTTTTCCTAAACGTTGTGTCGCTAGATTCAATTCTAAGTCATCTTCTTGGTTTACTTGATATAAATTCTCCTTTAGATCTTCGAAACGGTTGATTCGTGCTTGCTGCTTGGTACCGCGAGCCTGCACTCCTGCCCTCATCCATGCTAGTTCTTGCTTATAAAGTCGCTTGCGCTTTTCTTCTTGTTCTACTTCTACACGATCACGTTCTGCTTTTTCTAAGACGTAAGCTTCATAATTTCCTTTGTACTCGTATAATTTTCCAAATGAAAGTTCGAAGATTCGGTTTGCTACTCGATCTAGAAAATAACGATCGTGGGTAACCATCAATAGGGCGCCACGGTATTGTTTCAAATAATTTTCCAACCACTCGATTGCTTGATAATCCAAATGGTTTGTTGGCTCATCTAGTAATAGTAAATCGGGTTCATCAATCAGCACTTGAGCTAAACTAACGCGTTTTTTCTGACCACCCGATAGCGTATTGATTTTTTTATCTAGTTCACTGATTCCTAATTTTTGCAAAATAATCTTCGCATTGGTATCTGTGGTCCAAGCATCTTCTTTATTCATTTGTTCTTCTGCTTTAGCATAACGTTTTTGCACATTAGGGTCTTCTCCATTTTCCCCTAGTTCGATCAATGCTTCCTCATATGCTCGAACAGTTTGGATCAAGGGACTGTTTCCTTGAAAGACTGCTTGGAGAACAGTTAGTTCATCAGAAAATTCAGCTGCTTGAGAAAGGTACCCTATACGGTAATCAGTTGGATAAAACACTGTTTGCCGATCGCCATCGCCGCTATCGATACCAGCAATAATATTTAAGAGACTTGTTTTACCCGTCCCGTTCGTCCCAATCAACCCGATACGGTCTTTTTCGTGGATCAAAAAAGAAATCTGGTCAAACAAATCTTTTTCACCATAAGTTTTTTTGAGGTCAGTTACTTTTAATTCTTTCAACGTGTTCCCTCCTTATCTTGGATATTGTATCATAAAAATAGTGAACTTCAGGAAAATTTTTTTCGAATTTGTTCTTTTTGTGTTCCAAAAAAAGAACAGGACCGATCCGATCCTGTTCTGACATGTTTTGTTTTTATCGTTCTTGAAAATCTATTTTTTTATTTCGTTGCGCTCGATTTTTTTGACTTTGCTCGAAACGCAAATCGGAAAGAAAAGTTATCTGACGGTTTGTTCATCGTATAAGATTCTAACAAATTGATATTCCTACGGTAGCTATTCGCAGAAAACGTCGTGATTTTCTCAGCAACTTCGTATTCATCAATGATTTTTCTTTCAAGATAATAACCTCTCAGCATTTTTTTCGTAAACAGGCTATCTTGCTGGATCATCCACGAAGAAATCAAATTCCCCGAGCTCATTTTTATTCCCTCAAGTTTGCGTTGCTGGATAAAAAATTGAAGCATCGTTTCATCATAAATATCAGTCAAGTTATCTAAACTTTCAATAATCAATTGGGTATTTTTTTGATATGTCTCCCTGATTTCTTGGATATCTTCATCACTAATAAATGTCTGACGATCCGCATACCTTCTTTGCCAAAACATTTTTGGATGGAGAACGATTCGCATCAACCTACGGACAACAATGAACCAAAAGCCGATAAAAGATAAAAATTGACTGGTGATCGAATGTTCGAACCGGGAAAGAAAACGGGAATAAAAGCGATAACCATTAGAAGAAAGTTTACCCGAACGATAACTTTCATCTAATCCGTCGCGTTCGATCGACAAAATCAGCGCTTGTATTTCTTGTACTTCTTGCTTTTCATCATCGGTTAAATCTTCCAAGTACAGATCACGTATTCGTTCCTGGTAATTTTCTATCACTGCTTCAGTGGCTAAAAATTCTTTTGTATCACGATCAATTTCCTTTATTTCTTTTCGCAAAACTTCAACGACCTCTTCTAAGATCATCAAAGCATTCAAATCCGTGCTTTTCGCTTCCTCTGTTTCCGTCAGCATAGGCAAGACAATGATCCCTATGACCAAAGTCACTAAGATGACACCGGCCGTCAGAAACAAAAGTAAAGATCGCTGGTAAAACATCATATTATTGATTGAAAAGGGCAAAATAAAGATCGTAGCCAAACTGACTGTTCCCTTTACACCGCCAAATGTCAAAATCAAGATCTCGTTCAACTGTTTTTTGAACTTTTTACTGCCATCTTTGAATACATAAAAAAGACTGATGGAAATGAATCTAATCACAAAAAGCATAATAGAGATCAATACGATAATCGCTAACAAAAGACCGTTTGGATATAAACCGTCTCCCCATACCGGCGAAAATACTTGTGTCAGTTCGATTCCTAAAAATATAAACACTAATGCATTCAGTGTAAAAGCAATAGTTGTCCATGTACTGTGGGACAAACTCGACAACTCTGCATCAAACACGGTGATTTTCCTAAAACCAGAAGCTTGGAGAATACCTGCTGCCACTGCAGCAATGATCCCAGATACATCAAATGCCTCTGCCAATACATAGGCTAGAAAAGGAAGCAAAAGTTCGATCAGCAGATACCCTGTGACATCTTGTGCCGATGCTTTTTCAATCAAATGGATTATTTTTTGTTTGAACCAGACAAGCAAAAAACCGATCAAAGCTCCACCAATACTGGAGACCACTAAACTCATCCCAGCATTTACTGCGGAAAAAGAACCGGTGATCAGCGCACCAAGAGCAAACTGGAAGGCAGTAACACCAGATGCATCATTCAACAGGCCTTCTCCTTCTAAAATATGCATTGCTTTCTTAGGGATATTCACCCGTCCAGAAAGCGAACTGACTGCTACCGCATCTGTCGGACCTAACGCTGCCCCAAAAGCAAAGCAGGCAGCAAGAGGGACACTTGGCAACAGGAATGACAACGTCGCACCTACGCCGACAAGGGTCAAAATGACTCCGCCAAATGCCAAGAACAGAATCGTCCCGAAATTTTTGAGAATCGAAGAAATATCTGCTTTTTCTCCTTCTCTAAATAATAATGGTGCAATGATCATAACCAAGAACAATTCAGGTTCAAAATCAACTGATTGTCCCCACTCTGTCAGACCTAATACCACTCCAAGGAAAATTTGAATCAGTGGAGCTGGGATCATTGGCAAAATGCGGCTAGCTATGTTCGATAAGGTGATCGTTACTGCAAATACAATAACTAACTCAGCAAATTCCATCGTCCATCCCCTTTATTTTTTATTTTGTGTAAGCATTTTTAAAAATTGTTCTTTTTTCTTTAAAATTTTGGTTTCAACTACTTCAACTTGTGTTTGATTTCCCTCTAATTCACACTGTACACGTTTTGACTCCAAACGAAGCAGATCATGTTTCAGACGTTCCAACTGACGATACATCAATATATTTCTTTTACGCAACTTACAAAGTATTTGACGGCGGTCATCCATCGAAAGGGCGCCATAGCGATCATGCAACAGTTTTTTTTGTTGTTCAAAACTTTCTCTCATTTTCTAGATCTCCTATACACAAACTTCCATCATTATAGCAAAGTTCTCTTTGAATGAAAAATATTTCATTGTTTCATCGTTTATTGCTAGTTAGAAATTTCCATAAATTTTTCAACGCCTCATTCTATTCCAAATAGTCTCATATATCAAGTAAAACTTAAGAAAGATAAAAGTTTCTAACAAAAATAATGTTTGTTTTTTTATCATATCCTCCTTGTTCCTTTGTCACAACAAAAAAAGACTGTGACAAAAGTCTTGTCGCAGCCCCTTATTCTGAATAAATGGTGTTCTAGAGACAGCCTATCAGCCATAAGGCACGATTTTGTAAAATATGGGAAGCTATTTTCAACATCACTTCTTATCGCTCTTGTGGTTACTCGTCGCAATTTTTTTTGTTAGAGTTCTCATTATCACTCAAGGCTGAATGTCTCTTTCACAACCTCATTTTTGCGTAAAATCAATTTATTCGAAAAATTCTCCGTATACATCTTCTACTCGTTGATCTGGGTTGATCACGATGTACAAATTACCTGTTTTTTCGCTGATTTTTGTAGATTGGTATTGATTGTCTAATCCTTCTGTTCCTTTATCTAGATATGGGAAGTATACAAGATCAGGTGTTCCATTGCGGTAAAGGATTTCCATTCGTTCGATATCTTCGTATTTCAATGCACGATTAAACATGCCCATTTCTAGTCCACCTAAGTTGATATCATGTGTCGCAACTGCATCTCCTTCATGGAAGATTTCGATTTTAAATCCGGCACATGGATGGATTTCAACAAATTCACTGCCATTGATCCGTCCAAAACTTGTTGTGATTTGTTTGATCCAAAGATCGCCGATGTGACGGCGGTTAATCGTCCATGTTTCTCCATTTCTAAAATAAAATTTTAGCGCTGTCATTTCTTTACTCATTAAAAAGACTCCTTTATGATGTAATTTATTCTTGTACTTCCTCAGTTTAGCACAAATTTATGTAAGTGGTCACATTTTATGTTTTTTCTTCTAATGACGTATCTGCCCAGTTTAAGTAGCTAGCCAAGCTGAGCAGATACAGTCTAGCGTTTTTTAAATCAATTTTTCTTTCGATAAAAAATCCAAAACCTGTTTTTTATCATTTTCTATTCTTTGTTCTACGACAGCTTTTTCAGCTGATTGCAAAGCTTCACTAACCCACTTACCAGGTTTTTTTCCACTTTCTTCCAGCAAGATTTTACCATCTACAGCTAATTCGCTTAATGACTTGATAGGTAAACGATCATAGGATTCTTCTACGACATCCATCTGTGGCGTTTCATCAAAATAAGTCATTAATTCTTCTACTTGCAATGCATGGTCTTTGCCTAAGAAGTATAATTCGAACGGTTCTAAAACTCCAGTTTTTCGTTGACGCAGTCCTTGAACAAGTGCTTGGACATCCTTGATCATTTGATTAGAACACTTCCACGATTTCAAAAAGGAGCGGATTTCATTTTCTTTTAGATCCAGTTGACTGATTAATAATGTCCATGCTTGACTCTCTTCTTTCAATGGAACGGAAGGTAATTCAGCAAAGCGTAAAAGTGCTTCACCTTCTTCTCTCAAACCAGGGCAGCAAATATAACATTCTGTTTCAATGAATGCATGGATTCCTGCAGACCGTTCATTTCCCAAAAGCATCTTGATGAATTCCACATTTATACGTTCTACAGATATTTTGCCTAGTAGCTCGTGGTTTTCTTTGATGGCGTAGAAGGTTTCTTCCTCTAATTTGAATCCTAATTGACTGACAAAACGCAACCCGCGCATCATTCGCAAGGCATCTTCATGGAACCGCTCATGAGGATTGCCTACAGCTCGCAAGATTTGTTCTTCTAAATCTTGCAGGCCATCGAACAAATCGATGATTTCGCCGTCTTCTTTCAAAGCAAAGGCATTGATTGTAAAATCTCTTCGTTTTAAGTCTTCTTCCAACGAACGAACGAATTCTACATGATCTGGTCTACGGTAGTCCTGATAAGTTGACTCCGTCCGAAATGTGGTGATTTCATATTGTTCATCGTTTTCTAATACCAATACAGTCCCGTGTTCGATCCCGATATCTATCGTTTTTGGAAAAAGCTGTTTGATTTCTTCTGGAAATGCGCTTGTTGCGATATCCACATCATGGATCGGCTGGTTCAGCAAGATATCACGAACACTTCCACCTACAAAATAAGCTTCATATCCTGCATTTTCTAACTTTTTCAGAACTGGAATTGCCTTTTGGTATTCCAGAGGTAATTGTTTTAATTTCATTTTTCCAACCTTTCCTGTGTGTTTCTTGTACTGAGATAAGTACTCAGTTGCATGATGCCTGATTGATACGTCCGTTTTAGCGGCTTCAAAGCACAACCCACTTCATCTTTTTTTACTTGTCCTTACGTTCAAAGCGGTTATGGTCTCTTTGATTGAATTTTTCCATATTTTTTTCAAAAACATCAGTTAAGTCGATATTCAATGAATTAGCCATGATCATCGTAACGAATAAAACATCTCCAAGTTCTTCTGCTACCGAGTTATCTGGTTCCGAAGCTTTTTTGCTTTTTTCTCCATAAGTGTGGTTGACTTCTCTGGCCAATTCACCTACTTCTTCCGTTAATCGAGCCAGCTGAGCTAATGGAGAGAAATACCCGACCTTGAATTGTTGGATATACTCATCTACTTCCTGCTGCATACTGTATAAAGAACGTTTTTCATCCATCTTTTCCCCTCCAAAACTATCTTACCAAAACTTTAACGCAAATCCTAGATAAGAGCAATTGAGAAAATCGAATTTCCATGCTACATTTAGGAAGGAATTTCTAAATGGAGATTCTGTGAAAATACATAATTGAAAGCTGGGATTCATATGGCCACACGGAAAACAGTAAAAGAAGTACTTTTTATTATTATAGGAACGAGTATTTACGCATTTGGACTTGTTTATTTGAACATCGCTAATCACTTAGCAGAAGGGGGCGTCTCAGGAATCACCTTGATCTTGAGAGCTTTATTCGGAATTGATCCAGCTTATACGACTTTATTAATCAATATCCCGTTGATTTTACTAGGGGGAAAGATTCTGGGAAAACGTTCTTTAGCCTATACTGTTCTAGGTACACTCTCTTTGTCATTCTTTTTATGGATCTGGCAACGGGTTCCGCTAGAAATCAATTTACAGCATGATCTACTGATCGTTTCTCTACTTGCGGGTTTGGTTGCAGGGGTAGGAAGCGGGATCGTCTATCGGATGGGTGGAACAACAGGCGGAAGCGATATTATCGCTCGGATTTTAGAACAAAATTACGGCATCTCCATGGGGCGTTCCCTATTGGCATTCGATATCATCGTCTTGCTTGCTTCCTTAACCTATATCGACTTGAAACGCATGATGTATACGTTGATCGTTTCCTATGTTTTCAGTCGCGTAATTGATTCAATCTTGGATGGTGGGTATTCTGCAAAAGGTCTGCTTGTCGTCTCCAACAAAAGTGAAGAGATTGCACCGCTGCTGATGACCGGTCTGCAAAGAGGCGTCACTTTCCTCTCTGGCGAAGGTGCATTCTCTGGAAATTCAAAAAAGATCATCTACATGGTCGTTAGTTCTAGTGAATTAACGGAAGCCAAGAGAATCGTCCACGAGATTGACGAAAAAGCTTTTCTGTCGATTATTAACGTGCATGAAGTTGAAGGGCAAGGGTTTACCTATTTGAAGCCACAAACAAGATTACTGAAAAAACGATAAAAAAGACAAGGGGTAGCTGTGAGGAAAGATTCCAAATCCAGCTATCCCTTGTCTTTTTTGGTATGATTCATTTTTAGCTAATTATTATGTTCACTTACTCGATTATTTTTCTTTTGCGTCTGCAAAAGGATTTTTCGGTTGACTTCATCAGACAATTTCAAAAATGCATCCCTGTCTCCATCTTCTAGCGCTTGATCGATTTGAGCATAAAGCATATTTAGTTTTGCTGCTTCTTCTTTTTCTTGAAAATATCGCTCGATCAATTCAGTATCTTCTTCACTGACAGAAGCATCCCAAGAAGAAAATGGATTATCTTCTAAGATCGATAGATATTCTCTTGTCTGCCAAGCATTCTCAAATAGACATTCCACATATAAAGGTTTCTTCCAATTCAATCGGATCTCATGGAAAATCTGATCTGTATCCGTAAATTCTTTTCCCTGCAAAAACAATTTCATTGGTTCCCCTTCAACAGATAGATCACTGATTTGCAGACCTCGATCCGCAAAATTTGCCCCTTCTACAAAGTGGACATTACTTAAAATTGCTTCATGATTGGCAAGATAATTCAAGATCCAAAAAACTTCTCTTCGGCTAAAAGATACATGATTGACCATCCACGTTAAAAAATTCTTCTTTTCCCGTACATCAATTAGCATTTTTCTCACCTCTCTGTTAGATCATCTAATAATGACAGTGCCTCCATATCTCCTGGTTCAAGTTTTAAATAATAAATCAATAATTCTTGTGCTCTTTTTAGCTGTCCTTCTTCTCTTAAGAAAAAGGCATATTCTTTCAAGAAATCTGGTTCATGAGATAGTTCATGATAAGCTTGTTCATAGTGTACAGCTGCAACGGTGAAGTCTTCTAATTCATTATAAGCATGCGCTAGATTCCATTCCGCATACGGATTAGCAGTTTCTTCCATCTGATTGATCACTTGTATCACATCTTCATATCTTTCATCATCCAAGTAAAGATTGCTTAAAGTAAGTAATGTTTCATCTTGTTTGTCTCCTACTTCTAAAGCTTTCAGCAAGAGTTCCTCTGCTCGCTGTTTGTCGTGCAGACGAAAAGCATTTTCAGAGGCTAGATGATAAAGTTCAACTTGGTAAGGATTTTCTTTGATTCCTTCTTCTAACACTGTTTGCGCTTCTTCAACCATTTCTTCTTCTTGAAGAGCTTGTCCTAGATATAAATATAATGATTGATAATGTGGATTAACTTCTCGAAGCTCTTCCAGATAGTTGATTGCTTGCTGATTTTCTTTTAATTGGAGATTCGTAAAAGCTAGCTGGAACAGTCGATCATCTGTCTTTTCTTCTTTCAATGCTTCTTCTAAAGGTGCGATAGCTGCTTCAAATTCACCTTGCATGCTTAAGGATTGCCCTAAACGTTCTTGCATCGAGATTCCTGACATCTCGTTTATCCCACTTGCCAACAATGTTTCATAAATCACTGCTGCCTCTTTGAAACGATCGACTGAAAAATACAATTCAGCTAGTGCAAACTGGATCAATGGTTCATCCGGTAGCAACCCTGCCGCTTCTTTCAATTTTGCTTCACTCACTTCAGGAATCCCGATGACTTGGTACAAATCAGCTATCGCCAATAAGCTTTGCGGATAGTAATCACTTTCCTTATCCACTTTTTCCAAGTATTCAAAAGCTAGGTCGATCTCATTGTCTTCGATTGCAATTTCTGCTAGCGGGATGTTTAGTCCGTCATTTTCTGGATATTGGTTGATCAATTGTTCAAAAATCTGTTTTGCCTCGATCAAAAAGCCAATAGCTAGCAATTCTTCCCCTAGTTCAGCTAATATATCTGCTGGATCTTCTTTTAATGCTTTTTCTAAAAAGAGTTGTGCTTGTGCCAGATCTTCATCTGATAAAGCTTGCAACATTTTTTCGCTATTTGTATTCATTTCAATTCCCTCTTATCTCGCTGACGATTTGTTGAAATACCGTCATTGTTCTCAACAATTCTTTTTCGTTTGGTCGTTGGTATCCGTCTATTATACCTATTTTTTCTAAAACAAGTATTTTTTTGCTTTTTTCTGCCAAGAAAAGGACTTTTTCCAAATACTCCATCTTTGAAATCTGTTCCAACCATTGGATAGGATAGCCAAGCAAGTCTAGCCATACAAAAAAATTTTTTAGTTGGAAATCAAAAGGATAGGCTTGGAGATTCCACACGAAATGAAACATCATCCCTAAAAATTTTTTCATACTAGCAGAAAGCAAGTGCCCATTTTCAGTCAGATAAAAAGCTTGTTCAAACAGTTTACCATAATTTGACAGATTTTCTGCCTCTAATTGATAAAAATAAATCATTTCTTCGATCATCCCGGCAAATGGCCGGGTCGTTAATTGCTTTTTATTTGGATAGTTTTTATACAAGTTTTGTAAAAAACGGTGATCACAAATCATTCCGCAACAGATAAAAGTCAAAAAGTCAATCTGTTTTCCGTCCACTTGCCGCTCGCTGATCGTTTGATCATAAACGATGCGTTCTGGCATGTTGATGGTTTGCAGCACTACACGATTCGGTAGCTGCAAAATCGTTCGCTGTGGAGTTAATGCTCGGCTCAGGGAACGGATGGACACAGGAATCAGCCAAAGTGATGAATCAAGGATTGTATGTTTTTGAAAAAAACCTGCCAGATCCATGATCCCTTCATTTCCAAATCCGATAACAAACATGGATTGATTTTCGGGATAGCGTTTGGTGAAATCAAGCAAGTTCTTCAATTCTGTTAAATGATTGCATTGAGTATTGGCACAAATGTACCAGTCATTATTTGCCTGATTTGCAAATAATGGGTTGATCTTATCTGCAAACAAATCATAATAACGCTGATTTGTTAAAAACAAGATGGGTTGATCGATCGAAAGTGCTCTTAGTTGACTGACAAGCGTTTCTCCGTAGAACACTTTTGTCAATGCTTCTTCTACTTGATAATCAAGTTCCATGCGCATCCCTCCTCTTCTTATTTTTATTTTACCATTAGTAAGCAAAATCTAGAAAAGATAAGGGCAAAGTCCACCTCTTAACTTGGAAATAAATAAAAATTAAATAAAATACATGCGTTTTTTATGTATGACATGCGGATTCGAAATTTTTGTCTCTTAATTGACTTTTTCTGCTAGGAAATAAAAAGAAAAGCACTTGTAGCCCTAGAGCCACAAGCGCTTTTTTACTGTCTTATTTAACAGCGTCTTTTAATGCTTTACCTGGTTTGAATGCAGGTACTTTGCTAGCTGGAATTTCGATTTCTTCACCAGTTTGTGGGTTGCGACCTTTGCGAGCTGCGCGTTCGCGAACTTCAAAGTTACCAAAACCGATTAATTGAACTTTTTCGCCGTTAGCTAAAGCATCTTGAATAGTTGAAAATACAGCATCTACTGCTGCAGTTGCATCTTTTTTAGTTAAATCAGTAGCTGAAGCAACTTTTTCGATTAATTCTGCTTTGTTTGCCATGGATAGATTCACCTCCTCCACAAGAGATATGATAGAAATATCATTTAGTTAAAACTTTCTGAGTGGTCCAGAAGTTTAAAAAGAAATATTGATTAACTTCAATATTCTGTTATCACGATATCATATGAACCGCTTAATAGCAAGGTTTTTACCAATTTTCATATGCTTTTTTTAGTCATAGAAACGTAACAAACAAAACTGTCTTTTTCTTTTGAAAAAAAAACGTTGATATGGTAAAATGCCTATTTTCTTCTACGAGGGATGATTCGAATGGATGTCCCTTCAAAAGTAAATGCTTTTCTGATTTGATTTTCTAAGAAACGCTCATAAGAAAAGTGCATCAATTCCTCTTCATTGACAAAAACAACAAATGTAGGCGGTTTGACAGCGACTTGTGTAGCATAAAAGATCTTCAGCCGTTTTCCTTTATCTGTCGGTGTTGGATTGATGGCTACAGCATCCATAATGATATCATTCAAAACAGCAGAAGAGATACGAAGATTCTGGTTCATACTTACTTGTTCGATCATTTCAGGAAGACGTTCCAACCGTTGTTTAGTCACTGCAGAAACAAAGACGATCGGTGCGTAATCTAAATATCGGAATTCATCACGGATCTCTTGTTCGAAATCACGCATCGTATTGGTTTCTTTCTTCACAAGGTCCCATTTATTCACAACGATAATGACACCACGACCAGCTTCATGAGCGTAACCCGCTACTCGCTTGTCTTGTTCTCGAATCCCTTCTTCCGCGTTCAGTACCATCAAAACGATGTCAGAACGGTCGATCGCACGCATCGCACGCATCACGCTGTATTTCTCAGTATTTTCATATACTTTTCCGCGTTTACGCATGCCGGCTGTATCGATCATCAAGAATTTCTGTCCACTTTCAGAAACAAAGTGAGTATCGATTGCATCCCGTGTCGTTCCTTCAATATCTGAAACAATCACCCGTTCTTCTCCTAAAATCGCGTTGATCAAAGAAGATTTACCAACATTTGGGCGACCAATCAAACTAAACTTGATCGTGTCGTCATCCTCTTCTTCAGTCTCTTCAGAGAAATACTTCACTGCTTCATCTAAAATATCGCCAATTCCTAGTCCGTGGCTTCCTGAAACAGGATAAGGATCGCCTAGTCCTAAAGAATAAAATTCATAGATATCATTTCTCATTTCTGGATTATCTACTTTATTGACTGCTAAAATCACTGGTTTATTACTTCTGTATAAAATTTTCGCAACCATCTCATCTGCGTCTGTCACACCTTCGCGTCCGCTGACTACACAGATGATCACATCTGCTTCTTCAATCGCGATTTCTGCTTGATGTTTGATCTGATCCATAAAAGGTTCATCACCAAGATCAATTCCGCCTGTGTCGATCACGCTAAATTCTCGACCTAACCATTCGCCTTTTGCATAAATACGATCACGAGTTACTCCAGGAGTATCTTCGACAATCGAGATACGCTCACCAGCGATGCGGTTAAAAATCGTAGACTTACCGACGTTCGGGCGGCCAACGATTGCAATTGTTGGATTTGCCATATTATTTCCTCCTCACAAGTTTCCAATCTCACTTAGTTTAACGAATGCAATGCCAACTTTCAAGCATAGATTGTCAATTAAACGAAGTATTTTTATTCCTTTGTGAAATACTCACCGCTTTTCAAAAGAAAAACTGAGACAAAAGCAGCTGCTTTCATCTCAGTCACAGATACAAAATCAATTATTTTTCAGAATCATCGGTTGCTTTTTCTTCTACTTCTTCTTTCAACGCATCCCCTAAAATGTCTCCCATAGTGAATCCAGTATTTTCTTCTGGTAATTCATAAGACTCCACATTTTTTGGTTCTTCTTCTGAAGCTGGTTTTTCTTCTAAAGCTTTGATGCTCAATGCAATACGATGTTCTTCTGGATGGATCTCCAATACTTTCACTTTCACTTCGTCACCTTCATGAAGTACTTCGTGAGGTGTGGCGATATGTTTATGTGAGATTTGAGAGATGTGGACTAGCCCTTCTACTCCAGGGAATACTTCAACAAAGGCACCGAAACTTGTTAGACGTTTAACAGTTCCGTCCAATACTGCTCCAACTGGGGCTTTTGTATCGATTTCTGACCAAGGTCCAGGCTGTGTATCTTTGATTGACAAGGAAACACGTTCTTGTTCAGGGTTGATAGACAACACTTTGACGTTTACTTCGTCATTAACAGCTAACACATCACTTGGTTTTGCTACATGACTATGAGAAATCTCTGAGACATGGACTAGACCGTCAATTCCGCCTAGATCGACAAATGCCCCGAAATCAGTAAGACGTGCGACACGTCCGCTGAGAACATCTCCCTCATGAATCGTTGAAAGGATTTCTTTTTTCTTTTCTTCTCTTTCATTTTCAACTACCGCTTTGTGCGATAAGATCAAACGATTTTCTGATGGTTCGATTTCAATGATTTTAAAGCTCAATGTTTTGCCTTTATAATCTGAAAAGTCCGCAACAAAATGATCTTCCACCATTGATGCAGGGACAAAGCCACGCACACCGACGTCAACGACTAAACCGCCTTTGACAACATTTGTAACAGGTGCTTCAATTACCTTGCCGTCTTGGAAATCTCTTTCGATGTCTTCCCAAACTTTTTTAGCATCTAAACGGCGTTTTGAAAGAAGATAGCTGCCGTTTTCTTTATCTTTGCCGATCGTACTGATAACGACTAAGTCTAATACATCGCCGACTTTCACTACTTCGTTGATATCTTCTACTGGTAAAGTTGATAATTCTTTTGCCGGAACGACGCCTTCAACTCCGGCCCCTTCGATTCCGACAATTACTTGTTTGTCTTCGATAACCAAAACTTCGCCCTTAACAACATCGCCAACTTTTACTTCTTGGACGCTTTTCATTGCGTCTTCCATTGACTGGTTGTTCTCTTGATTTTGATCAAATTCTGTCATAACACTTGTCCTCCTAACCAACATTCTGCCGTAAGTACGGTACTGTTTTTAGTTTAATTGATTATTCAAAAAAAATAAAGCGATTTCGTTCGTTTTCCTTGAAAAAACAATTGTTTTTCAGTTTTTTTCTTCATTTAAAAAAGAAGATATCCCTTTTCCAAAACGACGGCTTTTATCGCTGCAACGACTTCTGAAATGGATTTGCCGGTAGTATCGATACGAACAGCGTCCTCTGCTTGCTGCAGCGGAGAAACTTCCCTTGTTGAATCATAATGGTCTCTTGCCTGTATCTCTTTTGTTAATGTTTCAAGATCAGTTGGGATCCCTTTTTCTTGGTTCTCTTTGAATCGTCTTTCTGCACGCTCACTTACGCTTGCTACTAAAAAGATTTTCACTTCTGCATTCGGCAATACAGCTGTCCCGATGTCTCTTCCGTCCATCACAACGCCACCGCGTTCGCCTATTTTCCGTTGGATAGCAACTAGTTCTTCTCTGACTTTCCCATGAGCAGAGACTTCAGAAACAGCTTTTGTGACATCAGGCTGACGGATTTCTAGTGTGACGTCTTTTGATGCTGTGAATACATGCTGCCCATCTTCTTGTTGTGAAAAAGAGATAGGATACTTTTTGATCAGTGAAACTAGTCCTTCCTCATCTGAAAAAGATACATTGTTTGTAATAGCTAGATAAGTCACTGCGCGATACATGGCACCGGTATCCGTATAAATATAATTCAATTCTTTTGCTAAGATTTTGGCAACGGTGCTTTTTCCTGATGAAGCAGGTCCGTCGATCGCAATACTGATTTGTGTCATGATATAACTCCTTTTTCTCAAAAAAAAAGCCGCAAAGCGCGGCTATTATTATTTAATTCTTAATTCTTGACCAGGGTAAAGCATAAAGTTGTTTGGATCTAAGCCATTCAATTCAAACAATTGGTCAGTGGTGATTCCTGCACGCTCAGCCACTTGTTTTGGACCTTCGCCTGCTTGAACAGTCGTTGTCGTACCAGCTACAGCTGAGGAAGAAGGTGTTGTTTCTGCTGCATTGCTGCTTGAATCCCCTGCTTGATAAGTTGTGTCACTTGAGGAAGAAGGTGTTGTCTCTGCTGCAATACTGCTTTCTGACGTTACCCCTGTATCTTGAGAAACAGTAGATTCTTCCGCCATTGTACTAGATTCTACTGTTGAAGTCTCAGTTGACTCCTCTTTTGTTGTACTTGTGGAACTTTCTACTACTGATGTCGAAGTTTCAGAAGAAGATGCTGCTGTTGCATTGTTGCTTGATCCGTTTCTGATCCAGAAATAAGCACCTGCTGGAATAGCGATACATAAGACTAGTAAAATCAAAAATAGCGAAAGAAATAATGTATTTCCTTTCTTTTGTTGTCTCTGAGAACTTCTTGATGAAACCTCATCATCTGTATCATAGATTGGTTGTTCCCATGGTTCTTGTGTTTCGTTATTTTCTGTAGATTGATGTCTATCTTTTCTGCTCACTGTTTTACCTCCTAAACTCTATCGTGTGTATTATACCATAGGAAAAAGTGTCTTGTCCTAAAAAATCAATGTTCCATGTTTTTTTTAAATAAATTTAGTAAAATCGATTCCCAATGAAGCGGTTCAGTCTTAGAAAAAGCCTTTTTCTTTGGTAGAAGTTCTACTTTTGCGCCATCAATATCACAACAATTCTGCGGCTTTTCGGAAAGTTCTTCCCCAAAATAAGCCAAGATGAATTTTCTGCGGCAGTCTTCTTCATGGATATAACGAAGCATCTGCTGCAGGCGGAATTCTTTTTCTTTTTCCTGACGTTTGAGCCGTTCCACCCAATTTTCTGGTTTTTCAGACTGCTGGATTAACTCCATCCATTTTTTTTGCAGCTCATCAAATGGCGCTTGCTCTGCTGCATATTCCAAATAAAGCTCAAAACTTTGTCGCTGTTCTCTAGAAAGTTGATTAAAGAAATAATGAATACGTTCATCTCCACTTTGATATAAAAGGATTGCTGCACTTTCTTCCTGATCTCTGCCTGCTCGACCAATTTCTTGTACATAGTTTTCCAAACTGTCTGGCAAATCGTAATGGATCACATAACGAATATCAGATTTATCGATTCCCATACCAAATGCGTTCGTAGCAATGAGAAACTGCAGCTGATTTTTTACAAACTGTTGCTGAAGCTGTCTTCTTTGAGCTGCATCAAGGCCACCGTGATAATATCCAACTGAAAAGCGCTCCCTGAATAAATGATACAAACGTTCGACTTCTTTTTTTGTTGCACAATAAATAATTGCCGCACCCTGTGCACTTTCCATGAATTGTTCAAGTTCTTGTTCTTTTTGCTGCGTTTTTCGAACAAAAAGCGAGATGTTTTGTCGATTGACTGATTGTCTAACCTCTTTTGGCTGTCGATCAAATAGCACCTGACGTATATCTTTCGCTACTAAATCTGTCGCTGTCGCGGTTAGAGCCAATGTGACCGGGTTTCCTAAATGCTCGCGGATTTTTCCTAACTGTTGATATTCTGGCCGAAAATCAACTCCCCATTGTGATACACAATGTGCCTCATCCACTACATATAGCGCTATATCCTGTTTTTTCAGCTGCTCTAAAAGAGAAGGGTTAGTCAACATTTCCGGACTCAAAAATAAAAATTTATATTGCGACAGATGACGGAGAACGTATCCTCTTTCAGCTCGCGAAAGCAAGCTATTGAAAGCAGCTACTCGTTTTTCCCCTTGTTTTTGCAGTTGTGTCACTTGATCTTCCATGAGAGAAAGTAGCGGTGACACGATGAGAACCATCCCATCCGTTAAATACCCTGTTAATTGATAGCACAGGCTTTTCCCCGTTCCTGTAGGCAAAATAGCGAGAGTATCTTCTCCATCAAGCAACGCCTGAATAATTTCTTCTTGGCCGGGTCGAAATGAATCGAATCCAAAATATTTTTTTAATTCATTTATTAACATTCTGTATCGCTTCCTTTCTCAATAGATAGATTTGATACAAACGAAATTCTCCATAATCTAATTGTCCATCTACATTCCATTCGCTGAAGCGCCACTCTCGCACGGAATCCTTATTTGGTTCCAATCGTTCGACCGTTTCTTGAGAGAGAATCCGCTCGTATGGAAAATCATCAAAAAACAAGGCCCACTCAATAAGATGATCTGTTACCGTCCCTTTTTTTAAATGACGTATTGCCATGATCTGGTCAATTGTCTGACCATTCATAAACATCTGCTTGGTGATCATCATGCTTTGATTGAAATTTTGCTGTAATAACGGATCAATCAACACATACCATAGCGAATCTGGCCGTTCTTCTATTTGCGCGAGCAAAAGATGGATACATCTGCTTTGTTGTAAATAAACAGCTGACTCATCATTGGTTTTTGCTAGCTGATACGGCAGAAGTCCTGTTCGATCATTTCCAGAGAATTGGTTAGCTAAAAAATCGGCTGCTCCTTCTGGTATCTCCGAAAACAGCTGCGCTAAACTTTCATACGCGCTATCAATCAAAATTCCACGTGGCAATCTGCTTCCACTAAGCCATTTTTTCAGTTGGAAAGTATAAAAAGGACTTGTCTCTGCTGGAAGATAATCTTGGTTCCCAGATGCCAGATTAGAAATCACTTGAACAGCAAATTTGATGAGCCGCCAACTAGTTTCCCCGGTTCGTCCATATCGGTCAAAACGCAAACCAGTATATTCTGTGCGAAGTTCAGACAACCTATCTGCTCCTGCAGACGTTAATTTTGCTTCATTTTCATTTATTTCGATCCAGCCTTGCTGTGCAAGTTTTTGCATAATCTGATAAAACTTGTCTTGCTTCAAATCTGGAAAACTGTTATGAGCAAATAAAAGTTCGTGAGTAAATCCGAAAATAAGTACTGAAGTCGTTCGTTTTCCCACAAGGAGCTGGTAAAGAGAGCTGACTCGCAGCTTGTTTCTTGATGAAAATAGCGATAAAATAAAAACAATCATATTATTCTCCTTAAGTTAGGATGGTTAGAAATGTCACTACTATGTAAACTTGTACCTGAACGCTGTATTGCATGCGGCCTTTGCCAAATCGAAGCGCCGGATATTTTCGATTATGATGAAGAAGGAATCGTTTTATTTGCCCAAGAACCAGAGGCTCATCAACAGTTCGTCATGCCGGAAGAAGAAGCGTATGTAAGAAAAGCGTATCAAAAATGTCCAGTTCGGGCGATTTTATTAGAAAACAAAATTTAAGTCAAACTAAGCTTTAAAAATGAACACTAGATTTTCTAAACTTGAAAATAAGCCGGGATCTGTTTCTCCCGTTCCGTGAAATCCCGACTTATTTTGAAAGTTATATTTTCTATCTATTTATTTGACTTGTTTTTTCATAGACCCTATAGGACCCATTTCGGTTATTTCAACTTTTTCAGCCAGTTTTCCAATGTATTGACAATCACAGTTTGCTGATCTGCGTTAGAAATTTCTGCCTCTCCATCTCCTTTTTGCTCACCATAGCTACCAAAGCCTCCATGGTTCCCGCCGTTGATTGATACATACTCTGTTCTTTCAGGTAAGTACTGCTTGGCTTCTTCATAAGCTTTCTGATTCAATACTTTATCTTTAGTTGCTGTAATTGATAAAATTGGGACAGCCGATTCTTTCAATGTTCCTTTTTTATCGGGATAGCTTGCCATGAAGAATACCCCTTTTAAATGACTGTCTGAATGATTCTTATTCGCATATCGACTTGCCATGACACCGCCTAAAGAGTGACCACCGATCACATAATCGGAATCTGGAAAATCTTCTTTGATTTTATCCGCTTTGTTTCCACCTATCACTGCTAGATCAAGAGGCATTTTGACAATAGCAACTGAGTAGCCATTTTTTGCTAAATCTTGCGCCCAAATACTATAACTTTCTGGGTCTACGAGAGCACCAGGATAAAAAATAAGTAATGGAGACTTTGCCTGATTCTTTTTCTCTCCTTCAAAAAACAAGTAATCTTCTTTGTTTCTTCCTTCTTTTACCACCTTTTGTGCTTCTGACGATGGTTCGTACGTATTTTGCTGTATATAGTAATAACCGCCTCCGCCAAGTAATCCTAAAATAATGACTAAGCCAATTAGTATTCGTCTAAATATTTTCAATTTCTCCCACCTTTTCTATCTGAGTTTATACCTTCTTCTCAATCAAGTATGATTATACCTTAAAAAAAATAAGAGAAAAATGCAAACTTTCCAGCACCAAATAAAAAAGACGGAATATCCATTCGAATATCCGCCTTTTTTATATGATTATTTTTTATTTAGCGCACAAACGATACACTGCTTCTGCATAAATTTCCATTGCTTTATACATACTGCTTAATTCCCATCGTTCATTTGCCTGATGCATGAAGTCTGGAGTATCAGGGAACATCGCACCGAATGCCACACACTGGTTCATCGTACGGGCAAACGTAGCGCCACCTGATACAAATGGTTCAGTCATGTCTCCAGTAATCTCGCGATATGTTCCCAATAGGTTTTTCACTAATTCACTGTCCAATGGCACGTATAATGAATCTAGGAAGTCAAACTCTTCATAAGACAACTCATATTTTTCTACTGTTTTAGTTAATTTAGCTACTAAATCCTCTTTTTTGAATGTCACAGGAATTCTCATATCTACACCGATTTTTGTTTGTTCTGGTGTGATTTCCAAACTTGCAAAGTTCATCGTTAACTCACCAGATTGTTCATCTTCTGTCTTGCCCACGACTGCTTCACCAGTTGCATTTTCTTGAACTAATTTTCCTAAGAAATTGATTGGGCCAAAATCGAATACTTCTGAAAGAGCGATTGCCAGACGAGAAATAGCATTCACTCCTTGTGCGGCATCTTTCGCGTGGATACTTTTACCAAGAACGACGATTCCTTCGCCTTGTTCTTCGAAATCAAATCCGTGTTTTTTCAATACTTCTTTTACTTCAGAAATCTTTTCACCAGAATAAGGAGCTGCATCAGGAACAACATTCAGCGCTCCGCCAGCTTTTACAGAAAAATCGTTCGTTCCAGGGCCTGTCAAGTAAGCTTGTAGTAAGCCTTTTTCCGCATAAATTAAAGGGAATTCAGCGTCTGGCGCAAATCCTTGCGTAATGCCTTCTTCTTTCTCGTTATATTTTTCTAAACAACGCCACAAATTTTCTTCATCTGTACCAAAGATAAAACGAATACGTGTTTTGAATTCCACGCCAGCGTCCATCAAAGCTTTTACAGCATACATTGCTGCAATGGAAGGACCTTTGTCATCTTGAGAGCCGCGACCAACTAACCAGCCGTCTTTTACGGTTGGATCGAATGGTTTCGTTTCCCAATTGTTTTCGTCGCCTGCCGGAACAACGTCCATATGACACAAGATACCGAATAATTCATCTCCTGAGCCAATCTCTGAATAACCGTAATAGCCTTCTGGATCTTTAAATGTTCTAAATCCTAGCTTTTCACTGATTTCCAATACTTTGTCCAAAGCTTCAATCACTTTTTTACCGAAGGGGTGTCCTTGCCCTGAATCTGCTTCATCTAGTACGGAAGGGATTCGGATCAATTCGCTCAATGATTCTAATGCTTGTTCATGATGTTGTTCTGTCACAAATTGTTTCATGATTTTAACCTCCTAATATGTTAAAAAGGGTTATGTCAAATGCCTCCGACACAACCTCTTCTTCTCTAATAATGACGTTTTAAGCCTGCTCCATCAGCAAGCAGAATGTTCTTAACAAATGATGAAAGAAAAAACACTCACTGAATGGAGCAATCGACTTATCCACGTGCTTATTGATAGCCGTATATCGGTTTCTTCACTCTTATGATAGACCTTGTACCTGTATTTGTCTAGGTTTAGAACATTGCTGCTACACCTAGGATCACACAGATGGCTACAAATAATATCGCAATTAATTTACCAGTAAATTTCCACCATACTGAAACATCGAAACGAGCAATCGCTACAGCACCCATTACGATAGCAGATGTTGGCGTAATCAAGTTTACTAAGCCAGACGCAGATTGATAAGCAGTGATAACTAAATCCTTCCCTACACCGGCAAATTCACCCATAGGTCCCATGATTCCCATTGTTGCAGCAGCTAAGCCAGAAGTTGAAGGAATCAAGAATGACATAGGAATATAGAAAATAAATGTAATGATGATGAATACACTTGAAGATAATGAACTTAATCCTTGTTCGCCCCAGTGTAAGATAGTGTCTGTAATCAGCCCGTTGTTCATAACCACTTGGATACCACGAGCAACAGCTACTACGATAGCTACACCAATCAAGTCAGAAGCACCAGCTAAAAATTCAGAGACGAATTCAGATTCTTTCATACCATACGTGATTGCTACGACGATTGACATGACTAAGAACAACATAGTAATTTCTGGGAAGTACCAGTCACCTAGTGGAAGCATGCTTTTACCTAAAACAGTTCCTAGTACCGGAAGATTTGTTAACCAGTTTGTCAATGATTCAAAAATTGTGAAATTCGCATTCAAGGTTGTCCAAGGAATCAAACTGATGATCATGATACCAAAAGTAATGAAGAACAATACATTTACATGTTTTTGTTTTTTCGTGATTACTTCTTGACGACCGATTGCTTCGATATCGAAATGTTTCATATCTTCTTTACGTTGATTGTATACTAATGATTTTGTTGGATCTTTTTCGATTTTTGATGCATAGCGATACACATATACAATAGAAATAGCTAACAAAATAACGAACATCAAGAATCGAAGACCAATACCTTCACCCATCGAAATCCCAACAGCTTGTGAAGCTACGCCTGTTGCGAAAGGATTGACCGTTGAAGCTAAACAGCCTACTTGAGACCCTACTAATACGATGGCTACTGCTACCACTGTATCAAAGCCTACTGCCATCATAACTGGGATCAGTAAAGCATAGAACGGAATCGTTTCTTCCGCCATTCCGTAAGTAGATCCGCCTAATGCAAATAACAGCATCAATACTGGAATAAGCATTTTTTCTTTTCCTTTGAATTTCTTCACAACTGAAGCGATTCCGGCATCTAGTGCACCTGTTTTGTTGATAATACCTAAAAATCCACCAACAACTAAAATGAAGAAAGAGATTGGGATTGCAGCAGGTGTTTCTTTAGTTAGCTCCCCCGCTGGTACACCTAGCATCCCATTGATTGGCGCCATGAAAATATCCCACAGCCCTTGAGGATTTTGTTGTACTCGTTCATATGATCCAGCGACAATGTTGCCTGCATCGTCTACACTATAGTGCCCAGCTGGTATAAACCAAGTAAGTACAGCGATTACTGCAATAATAATGAATAAGACCGTATACGCTGAAGGCATTTGAAATTTTTTCTTCTTTGTTTGTTCCATCTTCTTCTTCCTTTCTTTTCCGTTAGAGACATCATTTTTGGCTCTAATGTTATTTTATCAAAAAGAGTATCAGAACAAAAATAATAACACGCATTTTATAAAACTTTTGTTCAAAAAGTTCGTTTTTTCCTATTTTCTCCCCCTTTTTTCAGGTTTTTAAAGCTTTCTTCATTTTCATTGTAGCGTTTCCTTTTTTATATAAACAAACATTTCCGTCTTTTGAAAGGAGAAGAATTTCACATTCTAAAAAATCCGATTGATTTTTATGCATAAATAAAAAAAATACTCAAAACAAACAAATAAAACGTTTACAATATTGCATGTATTGTATTTTTTTCCAAAAAAAAAGATCAAGAAATTTCTTGATCTTTTTGACATTTATTTAACTGCTGTATGACGTTGTTCCAACTGATGTTGTTTTCGACTTAACCATGGAAGAAGTTGCGCATGTAGCACTAAAAAGACAGCACTCACGATGAATCCTTTGATCAAGTTGAAAGGAACAATCCCAATCAATACATAATTTGCTAAAGACATCCCCAACATCTGTGTCGCGTTCAGTCCTAAAAACATTAAGTAAAGAGGCGTAATAACGAAATAATTCGCGATACTCATGAAAATAGTCAGAGCAATCGTTCCTGTAATCACACCTAAAAATTTATTTCTTCCTTTATGCTGTTTCTTTACACTAAAGAAGTAATAAATCGGAAAGGTAAAGATCGTTGTTGATAAGAAACTAGCTGTGTCTCCCACTAGGTTATCTGGAGAAAAACCTGTAGTCAGCAGATGTAATACTGAACGCAAGAACGCTGTTGCTACTCCGGCCGCTGGACCGAATAAGAACATACTGATCAATACCGGGATATCACTAAAATCAATCTTCAAAAAACTAAAAGCCGGCATGATCGGAAAAGCAAAATACTGTAAAACTAATGCGATCGCAGCAAACATCGCTACTGCAACCATTTTCTGTACACGGGTGTTCTTCATTTGAAATCCTCCTGTTAGGACTCCTCTTCAGCGAACTTTTTGACGTTTCTCTCCAAATGAAAAAACTCTATTTTCCAGGGAAAATAGAGTTAGAGTTATTTGATCAAGTGTGCGTCAAATAAGCTCTATCTTCTTTATCCAGACTGTACTGTCGGTATCGGAATTTCACCGATTCAGCTATTTTTTGCAAAATAGGTCGTGGACTATAACCACCGGTCGGGAATTTCACCCTGCCCCTGAAGACGAACCTTATATAATTTTTGTTTACATGTTCATTATACATATCTCTTCAAAAAACGCAACATTTAACACTTATAAAAAGTAAGTGTTTATTTTGAATGATTCAATAAGCTGCTGACTTCTTTTTTGTTCAATTCACGATAATCCCCAGGGCGTAGACCTTGTAATGTCAAATCACCGTATTTTTCACGTTTCAACTTTTGCACAGGGAGCCCAACTGCTTGAAGCATATTTTTCACTTGATGATTCCGTCCTTCGTGGATCGTCAATTCCACGATACTGTGATTTGTCTTAGGATCCACTGATAAAATTTGGAATTTAGCTGGAGACGTTTTTCGTCCTTCGATCTTTATTCCTTTTGCCAAAGGTGCAAGCATCGATTTTGTCGCAATCCCTTTTACTTTTGCGACATAAACTTTATCCACTTCATGTTTTGGATGTGTCAGGCGCTGGGCAAAATCTCCATCATTTGTCAGCAGTAAGATGCCTGAAGTATCGTAGTCCAGTCGACCTACGGGGTAAATTCGTTCTTTTACCATCGGCAGAAGGTCCGTAACGACTTTTCTTCCTTTGTCATCTGCTACAGCAGAAATGACTCCTTTAGGTTTATACAATAAATAATAACCGTATTCTTCTTGATAAATTGGCACTTCATCCACTTCCACAGTGTCATGTTTTCCAACTTTTATCCCTAATTCTCTTACAACTTGTCCGTTTACTTTTACACGTCCTGCAAGGATAAATTCTTCTGCTTTTCGACGAGAAGTGATGCCAGCGTGGGCAATGACTTTTTGTAATCTCTCCATTTACAATTGTTCTCCTTTATTCATTCCATCAAAGAATAGATCTGGTGACACATCTTCTTCAAGTGAAATTTCCATTTCTTGTGTATCAGGCAGTTCCTCTAATGATTTCAGCCCAAAATAATCCAAGAAGTAACCAGTTGTTCCATATAATATCGGTCGACCTGGTCCTTCTACTCTGCCTTTTTCTTCAATCAGTTTATGAGCAGCCAGACGCTGTACCGCTCCTGAAACCTGAACGCCACGAATCTGCTCAATCTCAGCTCGTGTGATCGGTTGTTTATAGGCAATGATTGCTAAAGTCTCGACAGCGGCTTGAGATAACGTGTTCGATGTTCCTTGCGCATATCGCTTGAGCAATGGCGCTAGCTCTTTTTTAGTCGTTAATACATAATGGCTTTCCGTTTCAAAAATATGCAAAGCTGAGTGCGGATTTTGAGCGTAAGAGTCTCTTAATTCTTTCACTAAATTTGCGACTTCTGCTTCACTGAGATTCAACAGTCCGCTTAATTCTTCATTACTGATTCCTTCCTCGCCAACAATAAAAAGAAGGGCTTCAAGTTCACTTAATTTCGTCATGTTCGGTATCTCCTACTGCTGGATAAAGCATAATTGATTCATAGTTTTCTTTTTGTTGCGCAATAATCTGTCCTTTTTTCATCAACTCTAGCAAAGCCATAAAAGTAGTGACAACTTCACTTTTGGAAGGCGACTCAAAAAAAGAGTCGAAGGTACAGCCATGCGTATTTCTTTTTATACGCTCTTCGATAAAGATCATTCGTTCTTCGATCGTTGTATCATCGGGCGTGATCGTTTTTTCCACTTTTTGAGAAAATTTCTTACGTTCCAAAATTTTCTGCATAGCACGGATCAGATCGATTTTTTTGACTTGTCCTCGCTTCAACGGCTTTTCAACATCCGCCAATCCATCGATGTTCATAGGGTCTTTTGTGTAATAAAGACTTCGTTCCTCTGCTTTTTCTGTTAATTTTTCAGCCGCATACTTATACTTACGGTATTCTAAAAGCTGAGTGACCAATTCTTCTCGAGGATCTTCTTCCCATAGTTCTTCATCATCTGTAACAAACTCTTGGATAGGGAGCAACGTCTTACTTTTGATTGCCATCAATGTAGCAGCCATCACTAGGTATTCTCCTGCAACAGCTAGCTCCAGTGTTTTCATTGTATGAATATAATTCATATATTGCTCTGTGATCGTAGCGATTGGTATATCATATATATCGATTTCCATTTGCTGAATCAGATGAAGCAGCAGATCGAGAGGTCCCTCGAATACATCTAATTTAATATTGATCTCCGTCAACTCATTCACTCTTTCTTCTTTTTCTTTGCTAGCCACTTTCCAATATAAGGCTCTGTGATTTCAGTTGCACGGATGGAGACATCCGGATACTTTTCTTGTAATTCATCTAACATTTGAAAGCCCATATTCTCACCGCGATAAGATGGATTCAAAGAAATGTCATGGATGATCAGCTGATCGTTCGTTGCCCAATAAACACCAATGATCCCTTGAATGTTGGTCGAACCTTCCGGCGTAAAGAAAAAAAGTTCATAATCATCTTCAGATTCGTACGTATCTATCTCCTTCAACAAAGAAGACTTACCTGTCAGCTTCTTATGGAAACTCAACAGTCCCATAGCAATTTTACGGTTTTCTTTTCGGTAATGTGTTAACATCTTCTCACCTTCCTATGACTAAGCCCTTGGAAAATGCTGCTTATAAACATCTGTCATCCTTTTTTTCGTGATATGTGTATAAATCTGTGTCGTAGAGATATCCGCGTGACCTAACAATTCCTGTACTGTCCGCAAATCTGCTCCGTTTTCTAGCAAGTGGGTGGCGAAGCTGTGCCGCAGCGTATGCGGCGTTACTTCTTTGTAAATCCCAGCCTCTCTTACTAGCTGCTTCAGATTTTTCCAGATTCCTTGCCGAGAAAGACCTTTTCCATGATTATTGACAAATACATGCATTTCAGATGCGTCCTTTACAAGTAACGGACGTGCTTCGTCTAAGTAGCGTTCCAGCCATTGGATCGCATAATCACCTAAAGGAATAATCCGCTCTTTATCTCCTTTACCGACTGTCTGTACCAGCCCAAGAGAAAGATGAAGATCTCCCAATTTCAATCCAATCAATTCACTGACGCGCATCCCAGTAGCATACATGACTTCTAAGATTGCACGATCTCTTATTCCTAACGTTTTTGTCGTATCAGGTGCTTCAATCAGCTTTTCTACTTCTGCCAGCGTCAATGTGCTTGGTAATTTCTGCGCTTTCTTTGGCGTATCGATATGCTGCATTGGATCATGATCCGTGATACGCTCTTGTCGTAAAAACTGATGGAATCTTCTGAGGCTTGAGATCATCCGCGTAACGGTTGCTGTCGCTTTTTTTTCTTCATGCAGTTTTTCCAGAAAACGGATGACTAAAAAACGATCGACATCTTGCCATGAAGCAACTTTCTGCTCTTCTAGAAAATGCAAGTATTGTTCCAAATCACGTTCATAGCTTTGACGTGTATTGGCGGATAATCCCCGTTCAATATTCAAGTAGTGGAGATAATCGTTGATTTGCTCTTTCATAATAATCCCCCTCATGCCTCTCTATCATATCAGATACCGCTTCATTCTGATAGTCTTTTTCCATAATCTGAGCAAAGAAAAAGCCGTCTAGACACTCAGACGGACTGGTTTCTTTTTTCTTTTTCATAACATTCCTGACAGATTCCATGGAACGTCAGCCGATGATCTTTTACTAAAAAATGATAACGTTCTTCTACTACTTGCTCCACTTCAAGTAAAAGATCCTCTTCTACTTCCTCGATCGTGCCGCAGTTCAAGCATAGTAAATGATGATGGAAATGTTTGGCGCCTTCTTTTCTCAAATCATAACGGGCTAATCCATCATTAAAACTTACTTTATCGACAATTTTTAATTCTGTCAAGATTTCAAGGGTTCGATAAACAGTAGCAAGTCCAATTTCTGGACTCTTTTTTTTCACTAAAAAGAAGATCTCTTCTGCAGACAAATGCTCTTTCTCATTCTCCAAAAGCACAAGCAGGGTAGCTTCTCTTTGCGGTGTCAGCTTGAACCCCGATTCATGTAGCTGCTGTTTTGTTTTTTTCATCGCCGAAATAGCATTCATGACCATTTACTCAACCCCAACAATTTATAATAATTACAATTTAGAAAAACAATAACACCGTGTTAATTAAAATTATTATAAGCTAGTTAAGAAAAACATGCAAGGGATTCTCAATTAGATTTTTTGACTAATTTTGTCACACCGTTTTCTTGTTTAATCAGTCCTTGTTTCAAAAGATTGCCTAATGCTCGCTTAAAAGCACCTTTGCTGATGCCGAAAGCTTTCATGATGTCTTCTGGATCTGATTTATCTGTAAAGTTGATTTGCTGATCTGCAGAACGTTCTAAAATGGTTAAAATCATTTGTGCATCATCTGATATTGCTTCATACGCTCTTGGTTTCAATGAAAGATTCAGTACACCATCTGGTCGGACACCAATCACACGCCCTTTTACCTGCTCACCTAGTCGAGGTTCGTTATATCGTTCAGAAGGATGAATAAACCCAAGATAGAAATCTTCAGTCAAAACATACGTACCTGTTAATTTCAAACGGTAGGCTGTTCCTATCACATCTTTGTTTTTCATTTCTTCTGTTCCATACTTGCTTAAAGATTTGAATATTTTTTCGTCTGCTAAGCTACCCCAAACACGGTCCTTTGCATCAACTCTAAGGGAAATCATCAAACGATCTCCCTTTTTAGGCCACAGCTCTGTCATGGTCGGTAATTCATCAAGAGATACGACAAAGTCTTTATCTGGAAGACCGATATCGACAAATGCGCCTAAATCTTTTCGTGTTGCAGTAACGATCCCAAATGCATAGTGACCGATGCGACTTTTTGGAATTTGTGTAGTGATCCGGTTTTCATGTTTTTGATTTTGGTAGCCGAATCCTTCCACTGCCTCACCGATTTTGTGCTCGCCTTCTGATTTGCTTAAGCCAAAGGTTTGCCCATTTTTTTGGACAAAGTAATTTTTTTCATTTTCATCAATAATAATACCTGTAAATATAGTTGCTAATAAATCGTTCATTTTTTTCTCCCTCTATAGTGAAAGGTTTTCTTAATACATTTCTTTGCTATCATAACATAATGTTATCTACTTGAATAGCTGAGCCTTGGTTTGGAAAGGTGAAAAAAGGAGTATGACAACAGATGTGTCATACTCCTTTTTTCGAATAAACGGTGTTAAACGGCAAGCTCACAACCTCTTTCGTTTAGCTAAAACTAATTGCTCCCATTTCCTCCGAACCACCCAGTTTTACAGTTGATCGTTACGATATAAAATGGCAAAGCACTTTCTCCAATGCCTTTCATCAATGCAGATTTTGTTGAAGTGGCATATAGATTGTAATAGCCTTCCCCATTTTCGATTCTGGCTTTTTCTAATCTGTATCCTCCTTCAACGATATATCCACGTTGGATACATGTAGCAATCACTTTGCTTTGGACGCCTGGTGCCCACGTCCATGCTGGATTAGATGCATCGGCAATATCACTTGCTCTGGCAGATTTGATTGGCTGATTCGCTGAGTTTGAAGAGGAAGGAGTCGAGGATGCCGCTTCTTGCTGTGCTGCTTGTGCGACCGCAGCTTGTTGAGCGGCTTGAGCTGCAGCTGCTGCTTGAGCGGCTTGTTTTGCTTGTTCTTCAGCTGCTTGTTTTGCTTCTTCAGCTTTTTTCTTTTCCTCTTCTGCTTTTTTCTCTTTATCAGTGAGCATCTTATCTACTTGTTTCAATTGTTCATTCAACTGAGCAGATAGATCTGTATTTTTCACCTTTTCTACTGCTTCTTTTGCCGTCTTGTATTGGTCGCGTGTCGCTGAACCCACTACTTTTCCGTCTTTAAAGACTATAGCTGTTTTTTCTTTAGCTGTTTGCAATTCAGCATATTGATTTTTAGCTTGTGTTTGTGCTTGTTGAATCAATTTTCCAAAATCTGTGTTATCCGTTTCGATTGTTTGTATCTCTTTATCTGCTTTCAACTTGATGTCATCTGCTAGATGATCATCGACGATCGCAGGTGCTACGAACCATTCATTCACTTTCTGGATATCTTGGATCTTAGATTGGATATCTTGATAAGTTGTTTCTAACTCTGAATATCCTTTTTCATTCTTAAGACTTGATAAATCATTTTTTAGTTTCGATAAATCTTGATGAATCATATCTGCACGAATAAATTGATGGTGATCATCTGTATAAAAGGCAGCAAGTTTCCCATGAAGGTCTTCCATTTGTTGCTGTCTTTTTGCTTCTGCTGCTACTTCGGCTTCTACTTTTTGATGATGGTCATAATAAGCCCAGCCTCCCCCACCTAGTAGAAGAACTGCTGCTAAAGCGAGATAAGGCACTTTTTTTGATTTTTTCTTTTGTGTCTTATCTAGATCTTTTTTTTCTAGGTTTGATTCTTGAGGCGTTTTTTCAGTATTTGGCACGATTGTTATTGGTTCTGTTTCTGCTTCAATCAGCTCAGGCGGGTTCTCTTCTTTTTCTATTTTGGCTTCAAGAGCAGTGCTATCTTCACTTGCAGATTGACTTTCAGCATCGGCTTCATTATTTATTCCATCTGACTCTGTTGACTTCTTGTCTGCTTTTTCGAGCATTTCTTTTTTATCTGCTTCCGGCAACACATTCGATTTCTCGTCTTCTGATTGTTTTTCAGACAATGTTTCAGTTTTTTCCGGGATATCCGTTTTTAGATCATTCGTTTTTACTGATTCTTTACCTGCAGCGTTTACTCCAATAATGTCTTTTTCAGTGTCTTTTTCAGCTTCATGTTCTGGTTCTACTTTGTTTTCCTGTGCAATTTTTTCACTGATCATTTTGAGCAGCTCTTCCGCGTGCTCTTCCTTTGTATCTTCACGATGTGCTTTGATATAGGCGGACAGTATCGAATTTTCTTCCTCATTATCGACGATTTCTTTTAGTTCAGCTACTCTTCTTTTTTGTTTTGATTCAAGGGTTTCTTCTTGATTCTTTCCTGATTTTTCCGAAGTCTCACGAACAGTCGCTTTCTTCTGTTCCCTTTTTTCTTTATTGGCTACTTTATCGTGAGTAGATGATACATCGTCTTCTGGTTCTGTTTTTTCGAATAATTCCATCACGGATTCGAGAGGTAGATCTTTCAATTCCGACCATTCGATTGGATCGTTTAATTCTGTATCAGGAAAGACTGCGTCTTCAGTTGATTTATCCTGCATAGTTTCATCTGCATTTATTTCTTCGATTGTTTCTTTTGTTTGCTGATCTTCTGCAGTTAGTTGATGACCGCAGACTGGACAGATATTGTTCTCATCCATTTTTTTCGATCCGCAATTTGGACATTTTTTCATCACTTAGCGATCGGCTCCTTTACTAGGTTTACGCTACCATTTAATCTATCATATTCTATACGTCACGCCAATAGCTTATTTTTAGGATTTACTTAAAAATAATGAATAAATTTTCTTCCTATAGAAAAAAAAGCTTGAGACCGCGTAGTCCCAAGCTTTTTTTCTTTTAAAATAAACCAAACCATTTTACTGATTTCTCTTCTGGTCAATAGTTCATGCTTATTCTAAGAAGTCTTTTAATTGTTTTGAACGAGAAGGATGGCGTAATTTTCTCAACGCTTTAGCCTCGATCTGACGAATACGTTCCCGAGTAACACCAAATACTTTTCCTACTTCTTCCAGTGTTCTCGTACGTCCATCGTCTAGACCAAAACGTAAGCGAAGGACATTCTCTTCCCGATCAGTCAATGTATCTAGTACATCTTCCAATTGTTCTTTTAGTAGTTCATATGCTGCGTGTTCTGCTGGACTTGTTGCTTCTTGGTCTTCGATGAAATCACCTAAATGAGAATCATCTTCTTCACCGATTGGCGTTTCAAGGGAAACAGGTTCCTGTGCGATTTTCAAGATTTCGCGGACTTTTTCTGTCGGAAGGTCCATTTCTGCACCGATTTCTTCCGGCGTAGGTTCTCTTCCAAGGTCTTGCAACAATTGACGCTGGATACGAATCAATTTATTGATTGTTTCTACCATGTGAACTGGAATACGGATCGTACGTGCTTGGTCGGCGATTGCACGAGTAATTGCTTGACGAATCCACCATGTAGCATAAGTAGAAAACTTGAACCCTTTGCGATAGTCAAATTTTTCAACTGCCTTCATCAGCCCCATATTTCCTTCTTGGATCAAGTCAAGGAACTGCATGCCTCGCCCTACATAACGTTTAGCGATACTTACTACTAAACGAAGGTTTGCTTCTGCTAAACGCTGTTTTGCTTCTTGGTCGCCTTCTTCGATTTTCAATGCTAACGCTACTTCTTCTTCCGCAGTTAAAAGGGAGACACGGCCAATTTCTTTCAGATACATACGAACCGGGTCATTGATTTTTACACCGGTTGGCGCAGATAGATCTTCTGTTTTTGCCTGTTCAGCTTTTTTCTCAGCACTTTTCAAGCTGTGAATTGATGGATCACCATTTTCATCCACCACACTGATACCTGCGTCTTCAATCTTTTGGATCAATTTGTCCATTTCATCTGCATTCAAAGTGAATGGTGTAGCAAGCTGATTGGATAAATCATCATATACAACTTGTCGTTTGGGTTTGTTTTCTTTGATGAAAGCTGCTACTGCTGCTTCATACTTTTTTTTATCTGTTCCATTTGCCATAAAAGAAGGCCCCCCTTGAGTAGCTATTTGGCTTGTTTTAACTGTTTCGTTAAATTGATGATTTCGATCGTCAATTCAAGCTCAAGCTGTTTGTTCCCCATACGTCTGGCTTCTTGCTGCATTTGTTTTTTTAATGTTATTTCATCAGCTAAGCCAGATTTGCTGATCACATCTAGCAAGTCTTGGATTTCCCGTGGCGAACTTTCTTCTGCCACCGGTAAATATTCGATCTCCACCACCAACCGCCTTAAATTTTCATCTTGCAAAAAGTCTAAAAACTCTGCAAGGTTGAATTCATAATGTTGTGAGACATATGCATCGAATAAAAAATAAACTTCTGCATATGCGTCGTGGATAAACTGAAATTCTCGTTCTTTTAAAATATTGCGGACAGAAACTTCTTTAAATGCGCGGTACAACAGAATCTGCTCTGCCTTTTCTACCTGCGTCAACGGTCTCTTCTTCCGTACAGTTTCTTGTCTCTTGGTCTGCGTATGTTGGTTTTCCTGAGGTTCTTGACGATTTTGCTGATTTGTTCTTCGGAGCTCACGCAATTGTTTTTGTATCGTCTCTCTGCTGACCTGAAACTCTGTGGACAGCTGCGATAAATACATATCTTGTTCAATTGGTGAAACGACTCGGCTAAGTTCAACTAATAAATCTTCAAGGTATTCGATTTTGTCTTTTTCATTCTCTAAATTTTTCCCTTGTTTCAAATAACGTGATTTAAAAGTAAAAACTGTTTCACGCCCATGAGCCACTAATTCTTGAAAAGATGCTTCCCCATACTTACGGAGATATTCATCAGGATCAAGCTTTTCTGGAACGACTACGACCGAAAGTCCTAAGCGACTATTTTGCCGAAGCAATTCAATCCCTCGATTGGTTGCTTCAAAACCTGCGCTATCTCCGTCATAACAAAAAACCAGTTCTTTCGTCAATTTTTCCATTTGCTGGATCTGTTGAGCTGTCAGACTTGTTCCCATGGAAGCTAATCCAGTTTTGATACCAGCCTGCCATGCAGCAATCACATCCATAAAACCTTCGAACAACAAGATTTCTCCATTTTTTCGGATATCGCTTCTTGCTTTATCAAGATTAAATAAAACTTGTCTTTTATTGAACAATTCTGTTTCCGGACTGTTCAAATATTTGGGCTGATCTTTTTCCTGCCCTTTTTCAGGTGCAAGCCAGCGTCCTGAAAACCCGATTGTCTGGCCTTGAGGATTACGAAGGGGAAACATCACCCTTTGGTAAAAACGGTCCGACATACGGCCATCATCATGTGTGACAAACAATCCAGAACGTTCTAATAATTCATTTGAGAATGATTCATTCTTGAAGACTTGCTGAAGAAACGAGCGTTCATTAGGTGCAAAACCGATATTGAATTCTTCAATCAATTCTAAAGACAACCCACGACTTTGCAAATATTCTAGGGCTGGCTGTCCCGCTTTTGTATGCAACAGCATGTGATGATAGATTTCCGCTGCTTTTTCATGAGCAGCAATCAATTTTCCTGTAGCAGATTCAGGATTTTGTACAGCTACCGTTCGCTGACGCCATTGATCTTCCAACGGAATCTGTTCGAAATCTGCTACTTTTATCACTGCTTCTGGAAAACTCAGTCCTTCTAGTTCTTGAAGAAAAGTAAACACGTTTCCGCCCTTACCGCAACCAAAGCAATGAAAGATCTGCTTGTCTTCTGCAACAGAGAAGGATGGTGTGCGTTCTTCATGAAAAGGACACAGCCCTAAGTAGTTTTTACCAGATTTTTTCAATTGGACATATTGTCCAATCACCTCAACGATATTCGTTTGACTGCGTACCGTTTCGATAACTTCTTGAGGAATCCGTTGAGCCATTTTTCCACCCCCTGCTTTATTGATATCTTTTCGTTTTAACAAAAGATATTTCAGGAGAATAACCGGTAAAAAATCGCACTAACTGAAATCAGTGCGATTTTGAAGGACACAATTATACATGTTTGATTGTATCATATTTCAATTCTTTTTCAAGTATAACACATTTCTATTTAATTAAGCATCAATTTGCTACTCTTTTCAGTAGCTGATTTTGAATATCGGCCTTCCAGTACAATAATCGAAGGACAATATTTATGATCATGAACATAACGAAGTATCCTATGGTTTCTCCTAAACCTAAGTTTACTTCCAAAATTCCGTGGAACAGCATCGCAGCTACATATATCCCTACGATTGTCGTTACTGCTAAGAATATTCGCAACGGGTTGAAAGGATAACAAGCTTTTACAACTGCCATGCAGCTGATTCCAATTAGCAAGTAATACATCAACGTAGTGGTTTCACTACTTCCCCACGCGAACGTTTTTCCAAGTAGATACACTGCTATGATATTCACTACTACAAGCAAGGCATTCGGCAAAGCGTTGATAAGTGCAGTAGGCAAGTAACGGTAAGTGATTTTGCGTTTATCTTGTTCAAATGATAAAAAGAAGGAAGGATACCCTTCAATCGCCAAATCAATCAGCGTGATCTGAATAGGGATAAATGGAAATCCAATAGCTGTAACGGCACAGATAATCGATAAAATAAAAGAATAAATCGTTTTGATGAAAAAGATACCTGAGACTTTCGTCACATTGTTGACTACTCGACGTCCTTCAAACAGGACTTCTGGCAATGTCGTAAAATCAGAGTCCAACAATACCAGATTAGCAATTTGACGTGTCGCTCCGTCACCTTCTGCCATGGCGATACTGCAATCTGCTTCTCTTAATGCCAAAACATCATTCACGCCGTCACCTGTCATCGCAACCGTTCTGCCGCTATCTTTCAATTCATTTACCAGTAATTTCTTTTGCTGAGGACTCACTCGACCAAAAACTGTATATTGATGTGCAGCTTCTCGCACGTCCGATTCTTCAGTAATCTGAGAAAGGTCGATATACGCATCATAATTCGGTAATCCTGCACGTCTAGCAATATTGGAGACAGTAAATGGATTATCTCCAGAGATTACTTTCAGGTCAACGCCTTCCTCATGAAGATAAGCTAGTGTTTCTGGCGCATTTTTTCGGATTGGATCATCGATTTCAAACAGAGCAACTGGCTCAACAAACGCGGGGGTTTCTTCGTTTAATTGCTGATTTGGAGCAATCCCCAACATAAGTACGCGATAGCCATTCGCTTGAGCTGTTTTTAGACTATCTGGCAGCCGATCTTCTTCCACCAAGCGTTCAGGCGCTCCTACGTATACGACTCCTAATTCTGGAAACTCCATCGCACCCCATTTGCGATCAGAAGAAAATGCGACTTTGTTTGTTACATCATAACGATTAGAAAGCTCAAAATACTCTCTCATAGCCCGCATGGTGATGTTGTTATCACTGCTTTCTGCAAGATACGTTCCCATAATTTCTGGAATAGCTTTTTCATACAGCGGATGTAATGCTTCTACACGCTGGATACTCATTTTCCCTTCAGTAATGGTTCCTGTTTTATCCAAACATAATGTATCGACGTGAGCAAGTGTTTCAATGGAATACATGTCTTGAACAAGAATCCGTTTTTTTGCCAGTTTTGTTACACCTGTCGTTAACGCAATACTTATCAGCAATACTAATCCCTTTGGAAGCATCCCTAACAAAGCTGCTGCAGAGGCAATAACTGAAATCTTGATAGAAGCATCGCGAATGAACAGTGCCTCCAAAAATAGTATGATCCCTAAAGGAATAATCACGAAACTAGTGAACTTGGATACTTTACGAATCGAATCTACAAGTTCAGAATGAATAGCTTTGTGGGTTTTTGCCTCGCTAGTCAAGCGGACAGCATAATTATCTGCCCCTACTCGGATGACTTCAGCCATGACAGAACCACTTGTCAAAAAGCTCCCAGAAAGCAATTCAGCTCCAGCTTCTTTGACAATCAAGTCAGATTCACCTGTCAAAAGAGCTTCATTTGCTTCTGCCCGTCCTGATATGACCTGCAAATCGGCTGGTATCTGTTCTCCTGCTCCGATTTTTACCAAATCTCCTAATACCAGCTCTTTAGTAGAAATCGATTGTTCTTTACCGTCCCGAATCACTAGTACTTCTGATTGGGAAACAATCGATAATTTCCGTACAAGATTTCTTGCATGTATTTCTTGATAAATTCCAATAACGATATTTACGATAATAATTGCTAAATACGCCATGTTGGAATAAGCACCTACAAATAACAGGCAAATCCCGATACCGAAGTTCAGAAAATTGAATAACGTCAATATATTATCGCTGAATATTTGCTTTGTACTTTTTGATGCATCTTCCTGGTAGTCATTTTGCTGGCCAGAAGCCATTTTCTGAACTACTTCTTGCTGTGTAAGTCCATTCATTTTCTTTTTCTCCATTTTCCGCCAACTTTCAAAAATAATCACGTGTTTAAGTCTAGCGTGTTCCAAGATTAAAAACAACTTGTTTTTATAAAATTTATAGAAAAACACACGAATGATTCTTACGAAAAAGATGCTGACCTTTTTTGTATGAATCACCCGTGTGTTGTTTTTTTATTATCGAACTATCTTTACTTATATTGTTCTTCCAAACGGCTCATCCACCATCCTAGTGCTGTACCAGCTACAAAAAGAACAGGACAAGCTAGCACTCCAGCGACTCCCAATCCCGCGTAATCAGTAGGGATGATCATAATCGTTGAAGCAAAAACGACGCCTAAAATAAAATGGAATAGCTTACTGTATGCCTTTGAGAAAATATAATCCATGATTTTTGACAAGCCAAGGACACAAAGAACCCCACCAATTCCGATCGGCAAGATGACTTCAAACCGAACTTCTTTAAATCCGTCAGCCATCGCTTTGTACAATCCCATATATACCAAAAAATTAGATGGACTCAATCCTGGGACAATCATACCTAAACCAATCAATCCGCCGGCGATCAGCCAAGTCCCAAAATTCTGATCGACTTGTCCATCAAATAATCGAGCACCGTATAATAAAAACAAATAAGCCAGAACAAAAGTAACAACCATGATGATCACATCAGAAGTATCTCGTCCTTTTTTTCCTGCTTCTTTCCATAATGCAGGAACAGTTCCGACGATACACCCAACAAAAAACCACAATATTGTTGTTTCATACGCCCCTAATAAAAAACTGACTAAAAAAGAAAGTAAAAAGATGCCTGTCACTCCGCCTAGACCAACAGGCAGGAAAAACAAAACGTTTTCTTTGAAATTTTTTGTGATATGGGCTAGAAAAGAAATCAGTCGCTCATACATGCCAAAAACAGCTGCTAAGGCACCACCGCTGACCCCCGGCAAGATAAATCCTGAACCGATAAACATTCCCTTCACAAACCGCAACATCCAATCTTTGGTTGTGTACCCCACTTTTTGATTTTCCATTTTTTGCCTTTTTTCCACTATTTGCGCACTCCTTCTTTCAACTCATTTTATTATGTTTGGATATTTCCTACTAATTTATTTAAAGACTTTTTCGTAAGTCTCTATTATTTTTTCATTCATTTTGACAATATCAGGATAAAACATGTTACCTCCATTATGATAGAGATAGCCGCCGTTGTAAAGCAAGGACTGGATCCGCCAATATCGGTACTGTTTTCCTTCTTCATTTCCTAAAAGTGGGCTTAACACATCTTTAGAATACGCTTCTGCTAGTTCTACTGTGTTTTCTCCGCCATGATTTTTTACATAGGCAATATAATCTTTCCCAAAATTATACGCTTGGACAGCGGTCCACAGATCACATCCTTGTTTTTTTGCTTCCATTATCATCTCCGCCAAATATTTGACCCCTTGATCAATACTGTCAGCTGGATTATCAATGACATCGGCTTCTCCATGCAAACTCTCTGAACTCTGCATGAGATCTGTGCCTTTTCCTTTTGATTCGGTCAAGATTATTGCCTTGATCAATTTTTCGTATGCTTCCATATGATAATTTTTTGCAGCTGTCGTTATTTCTATTTGATAGCTTTCCACCCGTTTTACCGAGCGATAAGTTCTTCCTCCTAAAAACAACACCGCACCAATGACCGTTAGAATGATCATGTAAAAAAGAATACGGATAATAGATAATCGTTTTCGCTTCATTTCATCACCTAGTTATTTTGACATCTTTTTTATCTTACTATTTCTTTATCTTCTTGGCTATTTCTTCCTTAAATTCTGTGTACACCTTAAGAAAAAATGAATTTTCCTGTGTTTTTTATCATCTTACGAAAATGATCGTTGTTTTTCAGTAAAAACGATTGCCCAATGACTGTTATAATCGTTATACTTTACACAGTAGGTGATTATGTGAAAAAAGAAAAGAAATATGCAAAAATGGCAGATGGGAGCGAAATTTATTATGAAAAGAGTGGTCAAGGCTTCCCACTCTTTTTACTGCATGGCAATGATGGCAGCGGCCGCTTTTTTTCAGAACAGGTTCCTGTACTTGAACGCTACTATACCGTTTATCTAGTAGACAGCCGAGGACATGGCCGTTCAACAAATGAAGCATCTATATTGAATTTTCATTTGATGGCTGAGGATCTGAATACGATTATGTTGCTAGAAAAAATCAATCAGGCAGATTTTCTTGGATTTAGCGACGGCGCAAATCTGGCATTGGTATTTGCCAGCAGCTTTCCTAAAAAAGTTCATCGACTGATTTTAAATTCTGGAAACACGCTAGTTAAAGGCGTTCGTTTTTCTGCCAGAGTCATCAGCAATTTTCATTATGCATGGGTATGGTTGCTCTCTTTATTTCGCCCAAGCCTTCGTAAAAATCTGCTAGTTATCAAACTATTGCTGCATGATATCGGCCTTACAGAAAATGATTTAAAAAAAATCAACTCCCCAACTTTGATTATTGTAGGAAAAAAAGATGTAATCAAACTGAAACATTCTCTGTATATAGCTAAAACTATACCAAAAGCTTCTTTTGTACTTGTAAAAGAACAAGGACATGAATTAGCTAGAAAAGATCCTGAACGCTTCAACCGAGAAGTTCTTCAATTTCTTTCTGAAACATAATTATTAGGAATAGAAGGTGATTTATTTGTTAAAAACTACCATACAATGGCTGAAAAACCATCTAGGACTGTTCAAAACAATCTTTTTGATTTCTGTCATTGTCATTATTGTCGGTGAATTGATGTCCATCGGTAAAACTCTATCTATCCAGCAATTAGGAGAAACGTTTGCCACTATACCTATTTGGAAAAGCGGACTTATGCTGTTGATTGGTCTTGTCTCTGTGTTACCTATGATTGGTTATGATATTATTTTGAATCGGATGCTTGAACAAAAGCAGAATCCTCGTTACTTGTTTGAGACAAGCTGGCTGATCAATACAATCAACAATATTGCCGGTTTCGGCGGGTTTGTTAGTGTGGGGCTTCGCTCTGAACTATATGGACAAAAAAAAGAGAGCAGAAACGTGATCCAAGCATTATCGAAAGTTTTCTTGTTTTTGATGGCTGGACTTTCTATTTACAGTCTGCTTTCTTTTTTACTTGTAGTCTTCACGCCAGTTGCTCCTTTCTTGAAGCAATATTGGATATGGCTGATTGGCGGCGGTCTGTATTTCCCTGTTGTCTTTTTATTCACTACTTTCAAAAAGAAAGGATTCCTTGGTGGTACCTCACTTAAAACGCAAGGACAGCTCTTGCTTGTTTCATTATTGGAATGGTCTGGTGTCCTGTTCAGTTTTCTTTCTGTTGGTTACCTAATGGAAATCCGAATCGATCTGTGGCAAACGATTCCGTTATTCATTGCTGCTTCAGTGATAGGGATCGTGTCTATGATTCCTGGCGAGATTGGCAGTTTCGATGTGATGATGATTATCGGATTATCTGCTATTGGTGTGCCAAGAGAAACAGTCGTTGTGTGGATCTTGCTTTATCGTCTGTTCTACTACATCATTCCGTTTTTGATTGGAATCGTCTTTTTCTTCAAAAATATCGGTTCCACTTTTGATCAGCGTTATTCAGGTATCCCTAAGCAGTTAGCAACAGAAATCGCGCATAAAATCGTGGTTGTCCTCTTATACTTTTCTGGAATCATGTTGGTACTTTCTGCCACTATTCCGCAAGCTTTTACAGAGTTTCGCTGGCTTCATAGTTTGAACCCATTGAAATTCCACTTTATTATCCAATTTCCTAGTATATTATTAGGATTTCTTTTGATTGTTATGGGGAGAGGAATCGCTGCACGCGTAAAACGAGCCTATCTGCCTACAATTTTCTTGATCGCACTCGCTTTGTTTTATGTTTTATTAAGCGATTTTAGCTTCACACCGGTGATTTTCTTGTCTATTCTGCTTCTGATCATTCTTGCGTCCAAAAACGAACTGTTTCGGGAACAACTCATCTACTCATGGGAATGGCGTACGATCGACGGAATCATTATCGGTGCATTGACATTGCTTTATATTGTTATTGGTGTATACAATCTGCCTGATTTTCCACATCGGCGTCACCATTTTATTTCCTTTTTCTTATTCCCTTCTGAAAAGATTTGGTTTTCAGGGTTGTTGGCCATTATCGCCGTTAGTTTCATGATCGTTCTATTTGTCCATTTTCTTCAAGGAGAAAAGAAACAGATTGGCGAAGCCTTTAATGAAGAAAAGGCACTGAAGATCCTCACAACTTATGGAGGAAACTCCGACAGTCAATTGATCTTCTTAAAAGACAAGCGGATGTTTGCCTACGAAAAAGACGGTGAACCAACTGTGCTTCTCCAATTCGCTTGCTTCAATAATAAATGCATCGTAATGGGCGATCCTTCTGGTAAGAAAGAAGATTTTCCAGAAGCAATTGAAGCTTTCATCGAAGAGACAGACCGATTATGCTATTTACCTGTTTTCTACGAAACAAGCGAAGAGATCGTTATGATTTTGCATGAATTCGGCTATGACTTCATTAAAATGGGAGAAGAAGCTTATGTAGATCTGAATAGTTTTACAACATCAGGGAAAAAAATGAAGGGCACTCGGGCTGTCTTGAACCGGATTGAACGAGAAGGATTTACATTTGATGTCTTACAACCGCCGTTTTCTGCTGAGCAAATGAGTATTTTCAAAAATATTTCTGATAATTGGTTGGGTTCTCGAAAAGAAAAAGGTTTTTCTTTAGGCTTTTTCTCTGAAGATTATTTACAAAGAGCGCCTATTGCTGTAGTCAAAAATACTCAAGAAGAAATTGTCGCTTTTGCGACGATCATGCCTACTTACACGAACAACAAAGTAGGAACGATCGATTTGATGCGATATGATCCCGAAAAAGCCCCTTCCGGCAGTATGGATTTCTTGTTCCTGCATTTGTTTTCTTATATGAAAGAAGAACATATCCAATGGTTCAATTTAGGGATGGCACCTCTTTCAAATGTTGGAACTTCCAGAAAGAGTTTTTTACAGGAAAGAATTGCTTACTTGGTTTACGAGTTTGGCTCTCATTTTTATTCTTTCCATGGATTAAGAGAATACAAAAGCAAGTACGCTACGAACTGGGTCTCACGCTACACCCTATATTCGCGAGATAGTTGGATTGCATACGTTATGATTGCTTTGCTGATTATTGATAATGCGCCAGTTGAGCAGACACAAGGTAGAATAAGTGGTTTGAAAAAATGGATACGAAGAAAGTACTAAAAACTGTGTATTAGTAAGGAAACACTCACAGTATAAATAAAAGAGACTGAACCAAAGCGTGAGGTACGGCTCCTGCCCTCTATTATTGTACAATTGAAGAACAAAAAAAGCGGACAAAACAGGATTTCTGTTTTGTCCGCTTTTTCATTTTAAACATTTTTCATTACCAAAATATTCGAATCACGTTTCTTATGCTTCGATTTCTGTAACGATACCTGAACCTACTGTACGGCCACCTTCACGAATCGAGAAGGTCGTTCCGTTTTCAACAGCGATTGGGTGGATCAAGTCAACATCAATCGTCACATTGTCACCAGGCATGACCATTTCTGTATCTTCTGGTAACGCGATTGTTCCAGTAACGTCAGTTGTACGGAAGTAGAATTGTGGGCGGTAGTTGTTAAAGAATGGTGTATGACGTCCACCTTCTTCTTTTGTCAACACGTACACTTCAGCTTTGAATTTTGTATGTGGAGTAATGGAACCTGGTTTAGCAAGTACTTGTCCACGTTCGATATCGTCACGTTGGATACCACGTAACAGTACGCCTACGTTATCCCCAGCTTCCCCGTAATCTAACGTTTTACGGAACATTTCTACACCTGTGACAACTGCTTTTTGTGTTTCAGGTTTGATCCCTACGATCTCTACTTCATCACCGACACGAACAGCACCGCGGTCAATACGACCTGAGGCAACAGTTCCTCGTCCTGTAATGGAGAAAACATCTTCCACTGGTAATAGTAATGGTTTATCTGTATCACGTTCTGGTGTTGGGATATATTCATCCACTGTATCCATCAGTTCCATAATAGCAGCTTCAGCATCTGGATCGCCTTGCAATGCTTTTAATGCGGAACCTTTGATCACAGGAGTATCATCGCCTGGGAAACCATATTCGCTCAATAACTCGCGAACTTCCATTTCTACCAAATCGATCAATTCTTCATCATCGACTAAATCTACTTTGTTCAAGAAAACAATTAGGTATTTTACACCAACTTGACGTGACAACAAAATGTGTTCACGTGTTTGAGGCATCGGACCATCAGTGGCAGAAACGACTAAGATGGCACCATCCATTTGGGCTGCCCCTGTAATCATGTTTTTCACATAGTCCGCGTGTCCTGGTGCATCGATATGCGCATAGTGGCGTTTTTCTGTTTCATATTCTACGTGTGCGGTATTGATCGTAATCCCACGTTCACGTTCTTCTGGAGCTGCATCAATACTAGCATAGTCTTGAGGATTTGCTAGGCCTTTTTTGCCTAATACTGTAGTGATCGCAGCAGTTAAAGTAGTTTTCCCATGGTCAACGTGTCCAATTGTACCAATGTTAACGTGTGGTTTACTTCTGTCGTAATGTTCTTTTGCCATAATTTACAAACCTCCTAAATAATATAGATCACTGAAGGATTTCAGCTCTCACTTTTTTATTATAGTCTTTTTTTGAATAAATCAAAAAGAATACGTCCGGCTTACTTTTTGTAAGATTCGAACTAAGCTTATTATACGTCAAACTTGGTCAAAGTCAACTAAGAGCACTCGCCTATCTTACACACGAAAAAAGTACCTTTTATAAATAAAAAATTGTGTTTTTTGAGAAAAACTTCAAGCTAGTCCTTACCTTTCTTTTGAAGCAATAAGAACAAAATGAGGAAAAGTTTAAAATTCAGCTGTCGCCAACAACTTTCAATAGACGAAATCTTCTATTTCGTTAATAATAAGAAGAGAGGTGAAGTACATGAAAAAATTAATTGGCGTACTTGTCGTTTTAGGCATCTTTCTCGGCGGAAGTTTTGCAGCTTATCATTATTTTTACGGGGGCGAAGCCTATTATACAAAAATCACGACGAATGGTGAAATGTCAGCTTACCGAACAGATAATGGAGAAAAATTTACGACTTATACCTACAAGCAAGCGGCTTATAACAAAGATGGAGAAAAAAAACAAGTGACGCTTCGCGAAGAGAGAGAACATCCATTAAAGATGAATGCGTATCTCCAACTCAAAGTCAATCCTCGTAAAGGTGTATTAAGCTGGGAAGAAATAAAGGCTTCTGAAGTCCCTAAAAATGCGGCAGAAAAAATCGATCAATAATCAATGGTCTTAAAATTTTATTAGATAAAAAGAGGCTGGGACAGAAGCGTTTAACTCCAAGAAATAAGAAGAAATTCATGAAAATTGCTTTTCAAATTTTTGTGAATTTCAGCTTATTTCCGAAGGAGTTGCTTCTGCTTCCGCCGTTTATACGTGTTTAGAGCATGAGACAAAAGTGTTCTTTACTTTTGTCTCACGCTCTTTTTTTGTTATATTCGTCTTTTCAGATCCTTCTCATGGACCATTCATTCAACTAAACATCGGTAGTTGAACATCTAATGTTCCAGTCTATTTTATAAACGATTCAATACTTCATCCACATTTTTAATCATCACAGATATCGTACCATCTGGATTATTCACAAATTCAATCAAATCTGGGTTGCGATATACATCGACTGGTACAATCAGTTCGATTCCGTTTGATAGTTTAAATTTTTGTTTTCCAAATTTTTTCTCAGAAATTTCTTGTACTTCTTTTACAGGAGGTGCTTCTGGGACAAACCCTTGCTCCTGTACTTCTTCTTTAAAAGCCAGTTTTGCTGTAATGTTTTCCTTGAAGACTTTTTCTGCGATCATCTCATGATCCAACCGTCCTTTTTCTTCTATCGTATCATAGACAGCTTCTTTTAAATCAGCCATGATATCAAATTCTTCTGTCTCGAATTTTTTTCCGAGATGCTTGGCTACTTTTTGTATCACTTTTACATTTTCTTCTAAAGAAGGTGCAGGAACACTTTCGATCACTCTTCCAGAAAAATAAAGCTCTTTTTTACCAGAAAACTCATATTTTTTTTCAATCAATTCGTAGGTCCAATCGGACAAGTTCACCGCGAAGGCTTCATCTGCTTTTTGTGTTTTCGCGCCTAGTATTGCTCGGTTCAAAATCAAACGGTTGTCAATCCCTACTTCGTCTGCTTCAACAAAATGCGTATAAGCCTCACGATAATTGACTTTCAATAAAGATAGGTACATCACTGTATCTAATTCATACAAAACAACAAATACATCTGCACTTGGCGCCTCTTCACTTTCTTGGTAAATATCGAACCATCGCTGAACGATTGCTTCACTTGCTTCCACAAAATTTTCTTGAGCGATTTTAAGTGATTCAACGATCATGCTTTCTTCTGCCAATTGTCCAGTTTTCGTTTGGGCAGAAGAGATTTTTTGGATTTTCTTTTGAAGAAAATCACGAATATATTCTTTTGTCAGATCCAGCTCTTTTTGCGAAAAGACCGGCGAACCCGTTTCTCTGTCAATAATATGCAGAATTGCTTTTTTTAAATAGATATCCATTTCCTCATTCCCTTCTGTCCTAGTTTACGGAAAAAAAATCAAAAATGCCAGAATCAAAATCATTTTCTTTTAAACAAAAATTTCAATAGTAGAAACAAAATGGATTCTTTTTTTTGGAAAATGCGCTAAACTTATAGATGAACGAATAAAAAAGGAGCTGAAAGTATGAATTCATTAACAAGCACGTATCGTCTATCAAATGGTTACGAAATTCCAGTAGTAGGATTCGGCACATGGCAAACACCTGACGGGGATGTCGCTGTTTCCTCTGTTAAAGAAGCACTGGCTGCAGGTTATCGCCATATCGATACTGCCCAAGGATACAAGAATGAAGAAAGTGTCGGCCAAGCGATTAAAGAAAGTGGCATTCCTAGAGAAGAGATCTTCCTAACAACAAAGTTATGGAATGCCAATCACAGTTATGAACTTGTGATGTCTTCTTTTGAGGAATCATTAAAGAAACTCCAAACAGATTATGTAGATCTGTTCTTGATTCACTGGCCAAATCCAGTTGCTTTTCGTGATAATTGGGAACAAGCAAACGCAGATACATGGCGAGCATTTGAAGAACTGTATGAAGCAGGTAAAATCAAAGCAATTGGTGTCAGCAATTTCTTGCCCCACCATCTAGATACACTTGCTAAAACAGCAAAAATCATGCCAATGGTCAATCAAGTTTTCCTTGCACCAGGTGAATTACAGCCAGCTGTAGTTGAGTATGCAAAAAAACATGAGATGATCCTTGAAGCATACAGCCCATTAGGCACTGGTAAAATCTTCGATGTACCTGAAATGAAACAAATCGCTGAAGCGCATGACAAGACGATCGCACAAGTTGCTTTACGTTGGTCATTGCAACACGGATTTCTTCCTCTTCCTAAGTCAGTCACACCAAGCAGAATCAAAGAAAATACTGAACTGTTTGATTTTGAATTGACAGAAGAAGAAATGAAACAAATTGATCAGTTAGATGGTGTAGTTGGCAAGGCAAAAGACCCAGATACTACCCAATTCTAAGTCGAAAGGTGATTTTATGGATCCAATCGAACGCTTGAATTCTCTCTCGGAAGACGTCATTCAGACTTTTCATTCCGATTTTGTCTTTTTGATCGATGCAGAGAAGATCCAACATTTTCCTGCAAGAAACTGGACACATGATCAAATTATCGAAGAACTGAAAAAACGGTTCAATCATTCACTAATGATCACAACTTGGCACGAACATGAAGTCATTTATTCACCTGAGTTACCTGTTTTTGCCTTGATACCAAAAAAATAAAAAGATTGGAACAGGTTATGTGAATAGATAACCTGTTCCTTTTTTTATTTTTCTTTCAAAAAATGGAAAAATAAGCAAATTTTTCTGTTGTAATTTGCGTATACGCAAGTTTTTTTGCATTACTCCTTTTCATTTGGCTTTTTTTTTCTTATAATCGAAAGGGTATGAGCGAAGGAGAGAACATATGAAGAAAAAACAGAAACAAAAATTATTAAATCAATTCCGTCCTTCATTGGATGGTGTAAGAGGACAGTTATTCCGTTCTCTAGAAGATGAAAGCTTGAGACGTTATGGTTTGCCATTACAAGTCATGCTTGATCCCAAAAACCGTCAAATCTTAACGATCGGATTAGCTGGAAAAACAAATGAAGATACACGAATCAACGTACCTATCGATGATAATTTCAATACTGTATTAAAGCGGATCCGTTCGGGAGAAAACGGTATTTTCGAACGATTCCGTGACAATCTTCTTATTGAGATCGTATCTTACTGGAATGATCAACGATTGAAAAACGATGAACCAACTGCACAAGCCGTTGCAACACCAGTGACAGAAGAAACAGTCAGTGTGCCAGAAGAAAAAGTGGAAGAACCAAAAGCGGACACAACTGAAAATACACGCTCAACTGATACGAATGCCGCTTTAAGTTTTGCTGATTTTTCAAAAGCCGTTGCTGAGTATCCTAAATTTTACACAGAACAAAATGAACAAGAAGTAGTTATTTATGAAAAAAATGCTGATGAACCTCGTAAGTTAGCAACCATTTCTATGACTGTTGAAAATGAGTTTGTCATCGAAAAAGCACTTGAACGAAAATACAAAGTCAAATTGACTCTGATTCCTTTAATTGAACAATTTGCAGCGACAGCGATTGCCGATAGATAAAAATAATCGGCTGCATATTCTATTGAAGTAAAACCGTTAGTCTAACAATAAACCGCTTGGCATATCAAACAAATGCCAAGCGGTTTCGTTATTCTTAATAGTATGTTTTATTGAATCGTTCCAGTGATTAAACAATTAGTTCTCAACGATTGATGTTTTTTCTGGTTGATTTTCTTTATGAATCTTCCCTATGAATTACAAAACGCTGTCTCTGTGTGCGGGTCAATGGCCAAGTGATTAATTCTTGAGCATTGTTGTATATGCCATTTCTTACTTCGAGCACTCGGGTACTATAAATGTTTTGCAAATAATAAACATCGCCATTCACATGCTCTTCCCCAGTTGGTATCAATCGCCACCTTGCACGGTTATTTATACTTGTCTGATTCATTACATCTACAGTGAAAGAATTATTTTCTGATAACACGCGGTTTCTATCAAGACGACTTCTCAACACATATGATTTACTCACAACATCATAATCTAGGAACCACTTTTGATTGCTTCCTCCATGGTTATGGTAAATAACCCCTGTGTTGTTTCCCCGATTCCAGTCTACTACTTTCCAGACATCTGCTTGACATTGAATAGAAGCGATATAGCCATGGTATTTACCTCTGCTTTCAGTATTTTTTAATAAACGATGATTGATGTCAATAATCGCATTGACGAGCTTCTCGCTTGGGTAATCGCTAGGAACGATCCCTACGTGTCTGATATTTCTATGTAATATACGACGATAGGTAAAAGGATTGGTTACTGCTGCATACCCCTGTACGCCGCTCCAAAATCCGTTTGCACTTAAAAAATTGATATATTTAACGTCATTCGTCCCTCTACTTTGATTTGCTCTATCAATTTGTTGCTCGACAGCCCATCGTTTATCATTTGGATTCACTGGATCCCAATAGTCTTGTATATCAAAACTTGACGGATAAGGGATTCCGACATTATTTCCCAAGAAATTACGAAAAATGACGATTTTTCCTCGTGTCTCGCTAAGAGTCGGATTAGCGTTTCCATAATAAAAGTAATCTCTCCAGCGACTATCTTGTAAATATCGTGTATTAAGAATATGGTTGAATGTATGGTCATTTACACTACTGTATTCTTGTTTTAATCTCATATAGACTACTTCTTCAGGATTGTCACGAAGAAAGGCTACTGTCTTATTAAGTACATCACCGAAATTTTGATTTAGGTAATACGCACCATGATGCATCGTAAAAACATCATCAATGGCACGTGCGCGTATATCTAAAAAACGAATCCCGTTGTCAAGCTGCCTGCGAATATCGATACTTTGTGTTCTCACATAACTACTGAATCCTCCTCTATAAGTTGCTGTCGCTGAATTGTGTGTCCCTGGAATAGACAATTCTGATAGACGTACATCATCTCTTAACTGACTCATCCAATTCCGATTATATGTACGAGCTGTCCAAGATCCGGTGTTCATATCGGCATAAGAGATTGGGGCTTTATAACCTAGTAAAAACAACCCAAAACAGATGCTCAGTAGTGCGGTAATTTTTTTCTTATTCATAAGTTCTCCATTCTTTTTTATTTTGTGCACACACTTAATTATAGCTTGAAAAACATTCTAACAATGAACACATTTTTCTCATAAAAGAAAAAAAGCAAGATCTGCAGTAACTAAAATAACTACAAATCTTGCTTTCTTCCTCTAAAGATATTTTTTTATTTTTCCCGGATTTTATCCAATAGCTGTATAGCTGTCTGCTGATTCATCTTTTCTGCTTCACGTAATTTTTGCGCAACTTGCTCGATTTCCTCACCAACTGCCCCAATTGAGATTGCTAATGAACGAGCTTGAAGCCCCATGTGTCCTTTTTGGATTCCTTCTGTAACTAATGCTCGCAAAGCAGCAAGATTTTGAGCTAACCCTACAGCAGCCATTACTTGTGCTAGTTCCTTGGCTGAATCAACATCTAGCATAGCCAAGGATACTTTAGCTTTTGGCAAGATATTAGAAGCTCCGCCTACTGTGGCTACAGCCAAAGGCACCGTTAACTTCCCAACTAGTTTATTTTCTTTAATCTGCCAGTCTGTTAATCCTTGGTATAATCCGTTTCTTGCCGCATAGGCATGGATCGAAGCACTTACCGCACGTGTATCATTTCCTGTAGCTACTACTACAGCTTCTATACCATTCATGATTCCTTTATTATGCGTCGCTGCACGATACGGATCCAGCTTCGCATACTCCCCTGCTTGCTGGATTTTTTTAGCGATTTGTTCACCAATTTCTTTACTTCTTCCTAAGCGTTCAAAGGGGATTTCACAACAGGCAGAAGCCAACGATTCTGTAGCAAAATTACTTAAAATACTGAATAGAATCTCTTCCTCAGGGAACCACTCCCGTAATTTGTTTGCTACGCTCTCAAGGATCGAGTTGATCATGTTGGCCCCCATTGCATCTTTTACATCCACTAAAAAATCAATAGATAGGTAGGCATGGAAACTTCCCATAAATTCCCGTGTAGAGATATCTTGAACACCGCCCCCGCGTTTCACGATGGAAGGATAGCTTTCATTTGCACAAAGAATCAGTTCTTCTTTTCGATGATTCACTGCATCGATCACTGCTTGATACTCCGATTTTCCTGATAGAACGATTTGTCCGCGCATCAGCCGTTGAGGTGTTTCTGCACAGATATTTCCACAGATTTTTGCGCCATTGCTTGCAGCTGCAATAACAGATGGTTCTTCTGTTGCCATCGGGATCCATTTTTTCTTACCATTGATTTGGAAATTTTGCGCAATGCCCATTGGAATTTCCACTTCGCTCACTTGGTTTTCAATCATGTGATCTGAGCGCTCTTCAGAAAGTGTTTGTTCCTCAAAAATCTGTGCATTTTCCTGTGTCAATACACCTTTTTCTACCAATTGACTGCGCCGTTCAGATGGCGTGAGCTGGTAGAACTTTTTTTTTTGCAAATCCTCACGTGTTTGCTCCGTATTCGCTTCTAGCAAGACTGCCAAGCCTAAACCTCCGCCAACACATAATGAAGCAATCCCGTATCTCTTCTGCTCACGAAGCAATCCGTGGGCTAACGTGGTCAAAATACGCGCACCGCTTGCCCCAATTGGATGTCCTAATGCGATGGCTCCTCCATAGATATTGACCTTTTCTTCATCTAACTGTAGTTCTCGATTGACCACGATAGATGAAGCCGCAAATGCTTCATTGATTTCAAAAAGATCGATCGTTGGTAAAGCTATTCCTGCTTTGTCTGTCAATTTTTGAATGGCCGTGATTGGAGAAATTCCCATGATGCTTGGATCAATACCAACTTCCGCTACTTCTTCGATGGTTGCCAAATAAGGCAGATTATTATTCTCTGCGTATTCTTTGGATGCAAGGATCACCACTGAGGCACCGTCATTCAATGGAGAAGCATTGCCTGCTGTTACTGTTCCTTCTTCCGAGAATACTGTACGTAATGTACCCAATTTTTCCAATGTACTATTTCCACGAACTGCTTCATCCTCAGATAACACGTCTTCAGCAGAAATCTTGACCGGAATGATCTCCTCAGAAAATACGCCAGCTTCAACAGCTTGAGCTGCTTTCAACTGAGATGCCAAAGCATAACGATCCTGCTCTTCTCTACTCACAGAAAATTGAGTTGCCACATTCTCTGCGGTTAATCCCATATGTGCATTTGAAAATGCGTCAGTCAATCCGTCATTGACCATACTGGAAATTGGTTCGCCATATTCATTTGTTTCTGACTGATAGGGTTTCAGCATAGGTGCTTGAGACATACTCTCTGTTCCGCCGGCTACCACAAGCTCTGCTTCACCTAATTGGATCAGCTGGCGTGCTAAAATCACTGCTTTCATACCAGATCCACAAACTTCATTGATTGTCATTGCAGGGACATCAACTGGGATACCGCTGTTCAAAGCAATTTGTCTAGCAACATTTTGACCATTACCAGCCTGCAGGACATTCCCGAATATTACTTGATCTATTTTATCTTTTTTCAGTTTTGTTTTATCTAATAATTCTTTGGTCACAAGTGTGCCTAATTCAACTGCAGTAAATGAACTTAAACTTCCGCGATACTTTCCTATTGGCGTTCTTGCAGCATCTATCATTACGACTTCTTTCAAGTAAGCCACCTCCTACAAAAATATACCATTCTTTGCTATAAAAACAAATAGCTCTTGTTCCAGTTGTTTTTTTCTAAGATTAAATTTTAACAATCCTTAAATATTCGCTTTTTTATATTTCTTTTAATCTTTTTATGATACTTTAGTAAAGTAAGTTTTTTATCATGAGTAAAGAGGTGTTGAAATGAAAATAGGGATTGATCGTCTTTCCTTTTTTATTCCTAATTTATATTTAGATATGACAGAATTAGCAGAAAGCCGTGGAGATGACCCTGCAAAATATCATATCGGTATTGGTCAAGACCAAATGGCAGTCAATCGTGCGAATGAAGATATCATTACACTAGGGGCAAATGCTGCCAGCAAGATCGTGACAGAAAAAGACCGTGAGCAAATCGACATGGTCATCGTCGGAACAGAATCCGGGATTGACCATTCAAAAGCGAGTGCGGTAATTATCCACCATTTACTAAAAATCCAATCTTTTGCTCGTTCTTTTGAAGTAAAAGAAGCTTGCTACGGTGGCACCGCAGCTTTGCACATGGCAAAAGAATATGTCAAAAATCATCCAGAACGAAAAGTACTAGTCATAGCAAGTGATATTGCTCGTTACGGCTTGGCAAGCGGGGGTGAAGTGACGCAAGGTGTCGGTGCTGTTGCGATGATGATCACTCAAAATCCGCGTATTTTATCGATTGAAGACGACAGCGTATTTCTGACAGAAGATATCTATGATTTCTGGCGTCCAGATTACAGTGAATTTCCTGTTGTTGATGGACCTTTATCTAATTCTACGTATATTGAATCGTTCCAAAAAGTTTGGAATCGACATAAAGAATTATCGGGTCGAGGACTCGAAGATTATCAAGCGATTGCTTTCCATATCCCATATACGAAGATGGGAAAAAAGGCATTGCAAAGCGTATTAGACCAAACAGATGAAGGAAATCAAGAACGGCTACTGGCTCGCTATGAAGAAAGCATTCGTTACAGCCGACGAATCGGTAATCTTTACACTGGTTCATTATACCTTGGACTAACTTCTCTACTGGAAAATTCGAAATCATTACAGCCAGGAGACCGCATTGGTTTATTCAGCTACGGTTCTGGTGCAGTAAGTGAATTTTTTACAGGTTATCTGGAGGAAAACTATCAAGAATATCTCTTCGCACAATCTCATCAAGAGATGCTGGATTCTCGAAAACGAATCTCTGTTGACGAATATGAAACGATTTTCAGCGAATCGCTTCCTGAACATGGAGAAAGCGCAGAATATACATCAGACGTACCTTTCTCGATTACAAAAATTGAAAATGATATTCGTTATTACAAAATATAATAAACGCATAAAAAAGATCCCTTCACGAAATGTGGGGGGATCTTTTTTTGTCCTTGGACCAGAGAAGCAGTCGATAGGTCAACCTAGTCGTACTGATGATTTCTTGTTTTTCACTGAATAGTTTGCGAATATATCTAGTCACAACAGGATCTTTTGCGTACTCTTCATAGTACATCTTCATCCACTCTTCAGTAATTGATTCCTGTGCAAAATAAGTAAAATCTTTTTTCTTTACTTTGAATCCTTTATCAATTAAATATGATTCAAATTGATCTATGATAAATGGGGTTGTATTAGGATCTTCTTCTATCATTTCTAGCTGCTTTTCGATAGGATAAAAAACATCATCGATTGATTCCACTACTCTCATTATCACGCACCATTTGCTTGACTTTTTCATCAATTTTTCTAATTGATTGGGATGTGTCAAAGCTGGGTTTGCTGCTGTAAAAACCACTTCATATGTCTCACTGGATTGGATAAATTCTTCTAATGATCGTTTGATAAAGGAAACATTTGATAAGTCAATTTTTTCTGCTTCTTTTTTTGCATTTGCTAACATTCCTGAAGAAAAATCGATCAAATCGTAGTGATTAACTTCTTTTGATAAAGAAAGAAATCTACCAGATCCTCCGGCAACGTCTGCTACTATTTCAGCAGGCAGGACTTTCTCCGACTTCAGATATTCTCTTACATCTTCTGCAATAGTTGTTTGTGATTCTTGCTGGATTTCATAATATTCTTCCGCAAAATCATCCCACTCTTTTTCATTCATTTGAATCCTTCTTACTTTTTGATTTTTGTTAGATATTTTCACTTTTCGGAATAAATTATTCTCCTCTTTTATCTATTATATCTCTTTTGATGAATAAAAAAATGTTTTGCTTTCCGTCTATTATAAATAAAAAGAGGCTGTGACAAAAGATGTGTCACAACCTCCTTGATTCGTTTTATTTATTTCCTTGTACTCGTACAATGATCAATTTCGTGATTTCCATCAAGATGATTGTCACAAGGGCGATTCCCATACATGTAAAGACTTCTGTCAATCCAAATGCTGATGGGATAGAGAAGACTTCTTTCAGTCCTGGGATCATTGTTAAGCAGTAAAGCGCGCTACATACAACTACAGCTAGTAAGACACTTCTGTTAGAGAAGAACCCTGCTTGGATAGCTGTTTGTGTATTTGAACGTGCTGGGAATGTTTGCAATGTCCGACACCAAATCAATGTTGAAAATGACATAGCTACACCGAATTCAGGTGAATGTTGCATGCCAAGCCATTGAGCGAAGATAACAGCAATCCCAATCAGCACACCACGATACGTTACAGAAATCAATGTTTTGTCCGTAAAGATTCCTGAATTTGGATCTCTTGGCGGACGGTTCATCGTAGCGGGTTCTGCTTTTTCTGTACCTAATGCAATCGCTGGCAGTGAGTCATTGACTAAATTGATGAACAGCAGTTGTAATGCTGTAAATGGATTGGACCAGTCAGCAACTAAGGCAAAGATGATCGCAATGATCGCACCTAAGTTTCCGGCAAATAGATAAGAAATGGCTTTCTTGATATTATCAAACACGTTACGTCCTACTTCTACTGCGCTGACAATAGAAGCAAAGTTGTCATCCGTCAATACCATCGCTGCTGCATCTTTTGCCACATCTGTACCAGTTCCCATAGCAATCCCGATGTCTGCTTGTTTCAATGCTGGTGCATCATTTACACCATCACCTGTCATAGCGGAGATATGACCTTTATTTTGCCAAGCACGAACGATACGGATTTTATTTTCAGGAGAAACACGTGCATAAACCGTCACTTTTTCTAAAACTTCGTTTAGTTGATCTTCTGTTAATTCATCTAATTCCGTTCCAGTCAGAGCTAAGTTTCCTTCTTCAAAAATCCCGATTTGTTTTGCGATAGCAACAGCTGTTGTTTTGTGGTCACCAGTAATCATAATCGTTTTGATTCCTGCACTTCTTGCTTCTGTCACCGCTTGAGTGACTTCAGCACGTGGAGGATCGATCATAGCAAGCAAACCAACAAGGATCAAATCATCTTCATCTTCAAATGATAAATCAAAATTATCAAGTGGACGGTAAGCAAAAGCTAGTACACGTAATGCTCGTGTTGAAAAAGCTTCATTTTGCTCTTGGAATTTTTTCATCAATTCATCCGTCATCGGAACAACTTCGCCATTCAGTAATACTTTTTTACTGCGTTGGAAGACGATATCTGGTCCACCTTTGACAAATAAGTAATTTTCGTTATCGATCGTGTGTCCAGTAGACATCAATTTTCGATCTGAGTCAAAAGGAAGTTCTGCTTGTCTTGGGTAGTTGTTTCGAATTTCCTGATAAGGCTGGTTTAGTTTTTCACTAAAATCGATAAACGCTACTTCCGTAGGATCGCCCAATTTAGTACCGTCTTCACTGATCGATGCATCATTCGCTAAGACACTGATTTCAATCAAACGACGTTCGTCAGCTGTCCACTTTGAAGGATCGTTTGTGAAATCTCCAGTATCGCCATTCCCTAAAAAGTAGTCAACAACTGTCATTTTGTTTTGTGTCAATGTACCAGTTTTATCTGTACAGATGATACTTGTCGAGCCAAGTGTCTCAACTGCTGGAAGTTTTCGGATAATGGCATGACGTTTCGCCATTTTGTTCGTTCCCAAAGATAACACGATTGTTACGATAGACTGTAATGCTTCTGGAATAGCAGCTACGGCTACGGCTACGGCAAACATCACTGCGCTGATGATATCTGCAGTCATATCTCCTGTACCTTCTCCAAGATAAATACGGAACAATTGGATACCTAAAATCAATAGAGATAATGCCAAAATAGCCAGACTTAATTTTTTACTGAATTTATCCAGACCTCGTTGTAACGGAGTGACTTGCTCAGTTGTTGATTCCAAAAGACCAGCAACTTGTCCGATCTCCGTATTGTTCCCAGTTGAAGTCACTAAGAATTTACCGCGTCCGTAAGTTACGATTGTTCCACTGAATACCATATTCGTACGATCACCGATTGGAACAGTACTTGTGATATCCATTACTTCTTTTTCTGCGGAAGTCGACTCTCCTGTCAGCATGCCTTCATCTACTTTTAATGAACCCGCATCTAGTAAACGTCCATCAGCAGGTACATAATCGCCTGCGTCTAACAACACGATATCCCCTACGACAAGTTCGTTTGCCGGAATCGTTTTTTCTTTACCGTCACGAATCACTCGAGCATCAGGTGCTGAAAGATTTTTCAATGCCTCTAAAGAACCTTCTGCTTTTTTTGTTTGGACAACACTGATGATAGAATTCAACATCAACACTGCAAAAATAACTAAGAATTCGATGTAGTCTCCCATGACCATCTGAATCAGTGCGACAATCAGCAATACGATAACCATTGCATCTTTGAAGGTTTCTAAGAACAATTTCCAAGTTGGCTTCTTCGGCTTTTCTTTTAGCTGGTTCAAGCCATCTCTTTCTAATTTTTCCTTCGCTTGCGTGGTGCTCAATCCATCGGTTGAGCTCTGCGTTTGCTGCATCAACGAGTCGATCGTTTCTTTATAGACCGCTTGTTGTGCTTGTTCCTTGTTTTCCAAATTTCATCCCCCATTTTTTGATCTCGGTCCTAGTCCTGTCTGAAAAAAAAGAGACCTAAGACAAATGCGCATTTGTCTTAGGTCTCACCATTTCATACAATACCAGAAAACCATTTGGTTAACTTACTGTTGATATTATCGCAACAAAATGTTGCCGGTTACTCCCCTAAGGAGATATTCAACTGTACTAATATCCTACCTTATTAAACTACAAAAAGCAACTATTTTAGCCCGATTTACCTACATTTTCATGAAAAGAGTGAAAAGTATATTCACCTTGGTAGGCTTCTTTCTTCTATCATGCTATACTAATGTTATTGTATGTAAGGAGGAACATTTTTGTGGTATCTAGTATTATAACCGCCCTTTATCTATTGAATGCACTTATTGCTTTAGTGGCTATCTTGATCAAACCCCGAGATGTAGCAGCTATTTGGGCATGGCTCTTAGTATTGTTTGCCCTTCCTGGGGTGGGTTTTGTATTATATTTATTTTTCGGACGTGGATTAACGGATAAGAAAAAATTCTATCTCCGACAAAGTGACTTGAAAGAATTAGAAAACTTTCAGTCTTTTAGAGGAGATACCATTGAACATTACGATCCTGACATGGGCGACAAAGACAAACAACAATTTGTCGACTTCTTCTCTTCATTAAATCGTATGCCGCTGACAAGAATGAATTCTGTCACTCTTCTCACAGACGGACAAAAGAAATTAGATTCACTGCTTCAAGATCTAAAAAAAGCCAAACATTCGATCCATATCGAATATTACGCATTTGTGACAGATAATATCGGTCAGCAAGTCTTACGCGTTTTAGAAGAAAAAGCCGCAGAAGGCGTAGAAGTTCGTATATTATATGATGCATTTGGCTCCCACGGCACAAAAGCAAAAGATTTCAATCGTCTAATCAAAAATGGTGGACATGTCCATACATTTGTTACCTCGCAAAAAGCATTGCTTCGTTTCCGATTGAATTACCATGATCACCGAAAAATCGTTGTGATCGATGGAAAGATCAGTTACACCGGTGGTTTCAATATTGCTGATCAATATGTAAATACGACAAAAAAATTCGGTTATTGGCGTGATACGCATATACGGATTTTCGGTGCCGCTTCTTCTTTGCTTCAACTTCGTTTTTTAACAGACTGGAACGTTTCAGTGCCTGAACAAAAAAAGGTCGGCTATCATTTGAATTATTTCTTTAAAAAAGCCGATCGAGACGAATCCAAACTTGCTGATACGTCCATCCAGCTTGTCTCAAGCGGACCAAATAACGAACGAGAACAAATCAAGCTTTCGTTTATCAAATTGATTACTTCTGCTAAAAAACGTGTTTGGATACAGACACCTTACCTCGTTCCTGATGAAAGTGTCATTGCTGCTTTGAAGATCGCAACTGCTTCTGGTGTCGATGTGAAAATCATGATCCCCAATAAACCGGATCATCCTTTTATTTATCGAGCAACACAATATTATGCTCGTCAGCTCATCAAGGAAAACGTACAGATCCTTGTCTACGAGAATGGCTTCCTCCATGCAAAAACATTGATAATGGATGATGAAATATGCATGGTAGGTTCAGCAAATCAAGATATTCGTAGCTACCGATTGAATTTTGAAACAAGTGCTGTTATTTACGATCCTGAATTTTTAGAAGAACTTGCTACTCAGTTCAAAGAAGATGAGACACATTGTTCACCAATGACGACTGAAACAGTGAAGGAAATGTCTAACTGGCTGTTATTCAAACAACAAATTTCTCGATTGTTTTCTCCAATCTTATAATTTTTCCATTCAAGTAAAGAAAAGAGGCTGTGACAAAACGTGTCACAACCTCTTTTTCCGAATAAATGGTGTTCAATCAGCTGACCTTCGGTATTAGCTCAACAAACGGCAAAACATGAGGAACTATTTTTCCGTTTGTTTCTCTAATACTCAGGACAGGACGCTGGTTTCACAACCTCTTTCTTTTACTCTAATTCACCGGCTGCCCAATGATTGATTGGTCCATATTTATGCCCTACGTTTATTTCTTCACGAATCGCACGGTTTACATAGTCTTTTGCCAATCGGATCGCTTGTTCTACTGTTTTTCCTTTAGCTAATTCGGCTGCAATACATGCAGATAACGAATCGCCGGTCCCATTGATCCGGTCAGTAGGATAAAATGGCGCATTCAGCCAAAATGATTTTCCTGATTCAAGCAATACGTAGTCGTTGACTGTTTCTTGCTGCGCATCTTTTGCATGATGTCCTTTGATCATGACGTTTTTCGCACCCATCTCTTGCAGTTCTTTTGCTGCTTGTACAAAATCTTGTTCAGTTGCTAATGTCCGTCCAGTCAGCTTTTCTGCTTCGTAAAAATTAGGTGTCAGTACTTCTGCCAAAGGGACAAGTTTTTCTTTCAAGCTTTGTAAAGCAGATTCTTCTAGTAAAAGATTTCCATGTTTCGTTACGATCACGGGATCCACGACTAATGGTCCAAAATCATATTTTTGGTAATTTTTTACAACTGTCTCAATCAAATTTGAATCTGCTAGCATACCTGTTTTAGCTGCACGTATTTGAAAGTCCTCTGCAATCAGTTCAAATTCTTTATCGATAAAATCAGTTGGCAAGGTCACACTTGCTCCGATTCCGTAAGAATTTCCTGCAACACATGCGGTCATGACAGAAACACCGTAAACACTTCTTGTAAAGAATGTATGCATATCTGCTTGCATCCCTGCGCTTCCATCGCTATCTGATCCTGCGATCGTCATTGCTTGTACATACTGCTCTTCCATCAAATCGATCCCTCCATTTTTATAAAAAATTTTTTTCATGATGCTGTTACTGTTTCTATTATATGTTTTTCAAAGTATCCCTCAGTAAATATACCACTACCTTTTCTTGGTAATCAAATTTATTTGAAAAAACATTTGTAATAAATCAGAAAATAGTTGTCATTTATTTGAACTAGTTATTCTAATAACAAATACCCGCTATTCGATTTATATATATTTAAGTATCCTTCTTGTTTTCATATAACCAATGGCGCTATGATTTCCATATGATAAAAAATAAAGTCAGGTGAAAAAATGAAACTTGAGGATAAAAAAGTTATTTTGAAGAAAATCAAACGTCTCCCAGACCAAATAAAAAACTATACGATCTGTTCTTTCAAAAAAGACAGGAGTATAAAAGCTTATACGCAAAGCACAGAAAAAGGAATAATCTATTTCCTACATGAAGAAGGTTACGATACCCAAACCTTTATGTTTACTGAAAAAAAAGAATTTCATAAACAGATGAAAAAACTGATTGAAAAAGAATTTCCAAGAAGCCATAAACTCTATGTGAATCAGCAATTTTAACTTTTAACTATACGCTCTTAATTAAATAGGTTCTGTAATAAAATAAAACTTTATAATAACTATAACAAAACAGAATACAAAACAACAGTTCTATAAGTTATAATCATAGTTGTTAGATGATTCATCTAGTAAAAACACCAGATTTCAAATTTCACACAATTGAAACTAGATCAATCATCAACCTTCTTCAAATTGTTAGAACCCTTTCCCGAGGAGCTGCAGCATAAGCAAGAAAAACAAACAGGAAGCCAAATGGCTGAGACATTCCTTCTATTAGTCTAGTTGTTTCTCGTCGCAAATTTAAGACTTTAGAAAGTTATTTCTATTGATGTTTGGGTTGTTTCACGCTTATGCTCAGCTCCTTACCTATTATTTATCTCAACAGATCAAACAAATTAATGGAAAATTTAAGGAGTTTTGTTATGCTTACGATCTATTCTTCTCGTACACATAGTTATCATCTGATGGCAAATTGGCTGAAAGACCATCAAATGCCTTACAGAGAACGAATTTTCACACCTAAACAGCCTTTAACCAGAAAAGAAATCTTTTATTTATTATCATTAACAGAAAACGGATTTGACGATCTATTAGCCAAACGCTCGATTGATTATAAAAATTTGAAAGATCAAATCGACCAATGTACGACCTCAGAACTTGTCGATTTAATCGTCTCACATTTTACTTTGTTGCAACGTCCCATCATTACTGACGGAAAAAAATTATTAGTCGGATTCAATGAAGATAGTATGCGTCTTTTTATCCCTGTACAATGGCGCAGAAGCCAGCTAAAATCTGTCTATAACGATTTCACGTGGGTAAGCGATTTAGACAATTCTATGGAGTTAGATGATGAATTTTTAAATTATTATATATAAAAAGGACGGTGACAAAAAAGTGTCACAGTCCTTTTTTCCGAATAACTAGTGTTCCAGAAGTAGCTTCTACGAAAAATAAGCCGAAATTTCTTGAAGCTAATTCTTGAAGCTAACTACTTCTGTCACAACCGCTGATTCACGGTGTTCAAATTTGCGCACACTTACCACGAATAAGTGCTTTGAGTGAACTGACGATAAGAATGACGAACAAGACTGCCATAAATAATCAAAAAGACACCCGTTCCTACTGTAACAAAAAATCCAGAGGCACCGATACTACCATCCATATACCACAAAATCGAAGCAAAAAGTGGGAAAAGTGAAAAAATACATAATCCGATTCCTGCAATCAACGAGAAGCCAAAACTTCGCTGATACGCTTCTTCTTTTTCTTTTGCTTCTGCTAATACTTTTTCAGGTATTTTTCTATTATACAAAAAGTGATTTAAGCGTGTGATTTTCATACCAGAAGCGATGAAAAAACCGACAGCTAATGCTATACCGAAAATCAGACAAGAAACACCCATGAATGCATAGCCTGTTGAACAGAAGAACAGAAATCCTGCAAAGGATAAACAAGTGAATAGGACACCTGACGCTACTTGAAGACTTGCTGCTCTGTATTCTTTCCAGTAGTTTTCCGCTTCACTTAAATAAATCGAAGCTGAATTTGATTCTGTCTCGGAACTTGGATTTTCTTTTTTGACATCTAATTCTTCTAATAATTCGTCGATTGAACCAAATGTCGAGATGACTGTACCAATGGCCTCTTGTTCATTTTTCCCTTCTCCCATTAATTCATGATAATGATCTTCCATATTTGCCAACAGATCAGCTTTCAGCTTTTCTATCTCGGTACTTCGGGGTACTCCGATAAAAAGACTTTCTAAATAATTACGGATTGTATCCATTTACTTTCCCTCCAAAAATTGATCGACCACGTCTTTCGTCGTCAGCCACTCTTGCTTTTTTTCTTCTAAAAGATTACGTCCTATTTCAGTGATTTTATAATATGTCCGTTTTTTTCCATGGGTCACTTCACCAGGGTACGAAACAATCAATTGATTCTTTTCTAAACGGGCAAAAACGGAGTAAAGTGTCGTCTCTTTGATTACATAGGAATCATTTGTCCTCTCACGAATCGTTTTAGAAATTTCGTATCCATAAGAATCGTTTTTGTTAAGGATCGATAAAATAATCGCATCATTGTATCCGCGTATTCCATCACTTGAAATCATGTTCTCTCCTCCATATTACTCCATCTGTCGTTGTAATCAGCATAGCATGATTACTTCATCAGGTAAAGTAATTTTTTGCAAAAAATAAAAAGGAACAGAAAGCAAAAGAAGCGTTATGCTTTTTTGCTTTCTGTTCCCATAATTTATTTATTTTACAACCATGACGTTACATGATGCGTGATTGACTACATAGGAAGTAGTGGAGCCTACTAGTGCACGTTCTACCGCATTCAGACCTGTCGCCCCCATGACAATCAGATCGATTGGTTCTTTCGATTCATGGAAATTAGCGATCAATGTCTTTGGATAACCGTAAAGAACATATGTCTCGATATCTGTCAGGCCTTTTTCGATTGCCAAGTTTCGATGTTCTTTCATCTGGTTTTCCGCAACCTCATCCAATTCTTCCTGCAGGCTTGTTGTAACAAATGCAAAATCACCAAAATAATTGCCTGTTACTTCATTAACATACAGGATGTGCAACGTTGCTTGATTTCGTTTGGCAATCGTGATTGCCTCAAGAAATGCTTTTTCTGCCTTTTCAGAACCATCAATTGCTACTAAAATATTACGATAAGTGTCTACCATTGTAAACGCCTCCTTCACTGTTAGTGTAGCACGATTACAGTGTTAGGACAAACATTTTGTGAACGTTTTATCTAAAAATATCAGGCATCAAATCCGTTTTTTTCGGAGACCGTTTTAAACCAGCGACCTGATTTTTTGATCGTGCGTTTGCCGTCTTGTGCCAAATCAACAGCGATAAAGCCATAGCGATTTTTGTAGGCATTTGTCCATGACCAGTTGTCCATACATGTCCACATGTGGTAACCCACACAATTCGTTCCTTCTTGGATTGCTTGATGGACATATTTCAAATGATCCGTCACAAATTCGATCCGATAATCATCTTCAATAATGCCTTCGCTGTTAACAAATCGTTCTTCTCCTTCGACCCCCATCCCATTTTCAGAAATATAGCATTTGATATTACCATAATTCTCTCTTGTATTCGTTAAAATATCATAGATGCCTTTTTCGTAAATTTCCCATCCACGATATGCATTCATTTTTTTATTGGGCATGTCGTAATTATCAAAATAATCATCTGGCATGGGGCTATGTTCGTGATCGATTGGTGTTTCTTTTGCTTTGATCCGACGAGGCTGATAATAATTGATTCCTAACAGGTCAATCGTGTTTTCTCTGATGAGTTCTAAGTCTCCTCCATGAATGTCAGGCATTATACCCAATGTTTTGACAATCTCGATCAACTCTTGTGGAAACTCGCCTTTCACTGCAGGATCAAGGAACGATCTGTTGAAGAATGCATCCGCGATTTGCGCTGCTTTTACATCTTCTGGGTTCGTTTCATCTCTCGGATAACTTGGTGTCAGATTCAAGATGATTCCGATTTCACCATCATGACCGCCTTCGTGGTAGGCTTTGATTGCCTTTGCACTTGCTAAATTCTCATGATAGCCTACTTGGACCGCTTCTTTCATATTGATATGGTTTGGATAGTGGAATTGATACAAGTAGCCTCCTTCTACAGGTACGATTGGCTCGTTATGAGTAAACCATTTTTTGACTAGATCTCCAAACAATTCAAAACATGCGGCTGCATAAGAAACATAAGCGTCAACCGTTTCTCTTGATAACCATCCGCCTTTTTCTTGCAAGGACAGTGGCATATCAAAATGATAAAGATTCACAAAAGGCTCGATACCATTGTTCAGCAATTCAGTAAAATAATCTCGATAAAAAGAAACAGCTTTTTGATTGATTTCACCTGTCCCTTCCGGAATCAAACGACTCCATTGGATAGATGTACGAAATGTGTTATGGCCAGTTTCTTTCATTAACTGAACATCTTCTTTGTATTTTGTGTAAACTTGCGAAGTTTTTTCAGGTCCTACTTGATCAAAGAATTTTTCAGGCTCTAATGCATACCAATGATCCCAAATATTTTCTCCTTTCCCGTCATTACTTACTCTTCCTTCCGTTTGCGGTCCGCTAGCAGCAGAACCCCACCAAAAATTTTCTGGAAATGTATAGGTTTTCATTTTTTTACTTCCTCTCTTTTCTTCTTGATATCGTAATCATAACGAACCCATAAAAATAAATCAATACTTTTTATAAAAATGACTAGACATTTAAAATATTCGGCGTTATACTTTGTATGTAATCGATTGCAAATAAATTTGAGGTGAATAAAAATGAACGGTTTTATGGACAAGCTTTCTGAGAAAATCATGCCCTTAGCTAATTTATTAGGGCAAAATCGTTACCTTACAGTTTTACGGGATGCGTTTATGCTTTCCTTCCCTTTAACGATGTTCGGTTCGATCGTTGTCGTTATCAATAACTTGCCTTTTTTCAGTGACGCAACAAAGGGAACTTTATCGAACTTATTCGGTAATGGGCAAAATGCAACAATGAGCATCATGTCGGTTTTTGTTACTTTTGGTATCGGCTATTATTTATCAAAATCTTATGACGTTGAAGGTATTTTCGGTGGTGCCGTGTCTTTTGCCAGCTTCTTGATTCTTACTCCTTTTGCAATGAAAACCGTTGGCGGTGAAGATGTAACTGGTGTTCTTTCACTTGATCGTCTTGGCGCAAAAGGAATGTTCATTGGAATGATCGCTGCTTTCTTGGCTGGAGAAATTTACTGCAGAATCACAAAACGCGGCTGGCAGATCAAAATGCCTGATGGAGTTCCACCTGCAGTAACAAAATCATTTGCCGCTTTGATCCCTGCTGTAGTGACACTAACTGTTTTCTTAGTAATCAACGCTGTGATGACTGGTATTTTCAATGCTAACTTACATGATGTCGTTTATGAAGTGATCCAAAAACCATTAACTGGTTTGGGAAGTAGTTTACCTGCAACATTGATTGCTTTGTTCTTTGTCCAATTCTTATGGTTCTTCGGACTTCACGGACAAATCATCGTCAACTCTGTAATGGACCCAATCTGGAATACACTGATGCTTGATAACTTAGAAGCTTATCAACATGGAAAAGAATTACCACACATCATCACAAAACCATTCATGGAAACCTTCACTGTTGGTATTGGTGGCTCTGGAATGACTTTAACTGTCGTTTTATTGATGGCCTTTGTTCTTAAAAAGAAACAGTATCGTGATGTTGGTCGATTAGCTTTAGCACCTGGTATTTTCAATGTAAATGAACCAGCAATCTTTGGTCTTCCAATCGTATTGAATGCAACAATCCTTATTCCTTGGGTCGTGGCACCTCTAATCGTAACGACGTTCAATTATTTGGTAATGGCTGCTGGACTTGTCCCTGCACCAACTGGCGTCTCTGTTCCATGGACTGTGCCAATCATTGCAAGCGGTGTCTTAGCAACAAATTCATGGCTTGGTGGTATGCTGCAAGTCATCGACTTTGTCATCGTTGCCTTTATCTGGTACCCGTTCTTGAAAGTCTTGGATAAACAACCAGATTTAGATATTGCTTAATGGATCATTAAGGGGATATGACAAGAAACTTGTCATATCCTCTTTTTTCGAATAAACAATGTTTCAGATGCTACTTCGAGTTGTCGGAAGCATAATCTTTCGTTATACTCTAGAAGAGGTGAATAACGTGCCAAAATACGAAGAAATCGCAAATATTTTAAGGGAACGAATCCGTTCAAAAGAGTATCCTCCCGATAGTTTTTTGCCTAATCAAGTGGACTTGGTAAAAGAATTTGGTGCGAGCCGGATGACAATCAAAAAAGCCATCAATATCTTAGCGATGGAAGGGCTTGTCTATTCGCAGCGAGGATCGGGAACGAAAATCTTGAATCATCCATTCATGCAAAAAGACACATCGCCCGCTAACGAGTATGAAGGTTTGAGTCTCCAAATGAAACGCAGACATCGTTCTTTGAAGAGTCAAATCATTCATTTTGACGTTGAATTCCCTGATCAATATATCCAAGAACGATTGATGATCGATGCCGAGCAACCTGTCTACAATATTCACCGGTTAAGGATCTTAGATGGCGAGCCTTATGTTTTAGAGCATACCTTTATGCCAGTCCATCTTGTGCCGGGTTTAAAAAAAGAACATTTGTTAGCCTCTATCTATGATCATCTTCATCAAGAATTGAATGTCCATTTTGCAGGGGCTTATCGTGCTATTTCTGCAGATAAAAGTGATGATTATGATCAGCAATATTTGAACTGTGCAGAAAACGATCCTGTACTGGAAGTTCAGCAAGTTGTCTATCTCAAAGATGGACAGCCGATTGAATATTCTTCCAGCCGAAACCGATTTGATGTTCGGAACTATTCTGTGCTGGATGTGCGTTCAACTTAACCAAAGAGGTTGTGGAAAAGCCGCTTAGTTTCGAGTCGATTGATTGTCACAGATACAATCTTTTGAATAATATTTACCAAGTACTTTCAGAAGCTCGTTTCCATCTAATCATAAAAAGACTTATGACCACCCGTAATGATTCTAAAGTTAGCTTTTTAAAGCTAGTTTTTTTGAAATCAACACAGCTAGTCGTAAGTCTTTTTATTTTATTGATCCGTTCCTCCTCTTTTCCATTCTTGATTCCTTTCTGATACTTTAGAAGACAAATTAATTGCAAAATAGAGATGCACCCTCTATACTATGTCTAAATCAACTACTTACTTTTTGTAAGTTAACAGGAGGAAATTTATCATGGATACACAAATCAGAGGAATTCACCACGTCACAGCAATGACATCTAGCGCTACAAAAATCTACCGCTTTTTTACAGATATTTTAGGAATGCGCTTAATCAAAAAAACCGTTAACCAAGATGACATCGAAACTTACCATCTTTACTTTACAGATGATACTGGTGCGCCAGGAACAGATATGACTTTCTTTGATTTTCCAAATCAGCCAAAAGGAAAAAAAGGAACAGATACGATCTCTCGTGCTTCTTTCCGTGTGCCAAGTGACGCTGCATTAGACTTTTGGTTGGAACGTTTTGAAAAATATGACGTTACTCATTCAGCAATCAATGAACGTTTCGGCAAAAAATATATCGAGTTTGAAGATTTCGACAATCAATATTATCAATTGATCTCTGACGAAAACAATCAAGGTGTAGCAGCTGGCATTCCTTGGAAAAACAGCAATGTACCGACAGAATTTGCGATCACAGGACTTGGACCTGTCTTTGTCCGTGTCAGTCAATTAGAGCATATCCGCTTGATTCTTGAAAAAATCTTAGGATTCAAAGAAACAGACCATTCAGGAGATTTCTACTTATTTGAAATCGGTGAAGGCGGAAATGGTGCAAGCATCATTATTGAACATCGGACAGACTTGCCAAAAGCAATCGAAGGATTTGGAAATATCCATCACTTAGCATTGCGTGTAGCAGACAAAGAAGCATTAGAATACTGGATTCAAGTAATCAATAAGATCGAATTGCCAAATTCTGGTTTCGTCGATCGTTTCTATTTCCAATCTGAGTACTTCCTAGCCGCTCATCACGTACTGTTTGAATTAGCAACTGATGGTCCTGGATTCCTTGAAGATGAACCAGCAGAATCCGCTGGAGAAAAACTATCTCTTCCTCCATTCTTAGAAGAACGTCGTGAAGCCATTGAAGCCTATGTCCGTCCTTTCGATACAAGTGATGCAAATAAAAAACGTGAATAATCTCTTCATGCTACTTCATTTGCATCTATAGAAACAGAAAAGAGGGAACAAAATGTCCTACATTTTTGAAAAAGGAACAAGTGGCAAGCATTTGATCTTGCTTCATGGCACAGGTGGCGACGAACATTCTTTACTGGATATCGCTCACTTTCTTGCACCAAACAGTACGTTGCTTTCTTTTCGCGGCACGATCCAAGAAGATGGGATGAATCGTTTTTTCAAGCGTAATGGATTGAATCAATTCGACCTGGACAGTTTGGAAAAAGAAACAGATAAGCTCCATGAAAAAATCAAAGATATCAGCGAAAAAGAACAGATACCGTTAAATGATTGGTTGCTTGTCGGCTATTCAAATGGCGCAAACATCGCTGCTCATTTATTATTGGAGCGTGAGACCAAGCTAAATAAAGGGTTGTTTTTCCATCCGATGTCTCTAGGTGTTCATCAAAGCCGTTCCACATTAGAGGATAAAACCGTCTGGCTTTCTTATGGTGATAACGATCCAATCGTTTCCCCTGCTTCCTTTAAAGAATTGTCCGATCAATTCGAAACGCGCCAAGCAAATGTGACTATTCAGCTAACTGTAACAGGTCATCAGTTGACGATGGACGAAATCGAGCAAGCGAGGGAATGGACAGAGCGTCTTCTAACTAAATAAAAGAAAAGAACTACGACTTACATGACACAACCTGAAGCAGATATCAATCTGGATCATAGTGTGTGAAAGTCGTAGTTTTTTTGTCAGATAGGTTAGTCTCCGCTAGCTGTAATAACAGATTTATTATAAATAGCCGTTTTATGTTTCAAATCTTCCAATCTGCCGATTTTCTCACCTTTCGAATAAAATCCATCAGTAATCCCTAGTGCTTGGAAAATCGTCTGTTTATAAGCGATTTCTGCATTCCATTCGACTGTATCAAGGATTTGCAGTGCTTTATGGATGGCTTCGATTCCTGATTCTCCACCTGTGTTGATCAATACGCCATGTGAATTGAGTAATAACATATGGGGCAATTCTAAATCATGTGTTTTTACGTAATCGCTTGTCAATTCAGCAAGTTCTTCAGAGCAATTAGGCTCAAAGTCCATGACAGGAATCTCTTTTACTTTAGCTGTGGCTTCAGTCAAATTAGGCATAGGCAAACCAGTGGTCGCCCAGAACATTGCATTAGGAGCATGAGCATGCAAAACAGCTTTGATAGATGGATTAGTCTCATACATCGCTTCATGCATATTGATCTCCCGAGTTAATTTTCCAACACCATCGATGATTTTTCGTGTTCCCGGTTCTACTACTAGAACTTGTGCAGGAGAAATTTCTCCAAGATAGGCTTCTGACATCATGGTCGGTGTCATGATGATGTAGTCTTTTCCTTGATCATCAGTGGTTTTAAAGGAAAAATTCCCTCCTGCGACATTTGTATTTTTCCTTTCGAAAATCACTCTTACGATACGTGCCATGTCCTGTCGTTCTCTCTCAAATAACATACGTCCATCTGACATAATGACCCCTCCATTATCTTTTTATAAAACTTTTTTCTCTCAATATTTCTTTGGTAGCTTCTTTTATTTTCATTGATTCTTCTATTTTCTGTTTTCTTTTTTCATCGTACTCTCTGAATAAAACGTGATTTCCATATTTATAGATCACTAGTGCGAAAAAAATGACCAATAGATTGATGATGATATTCTGAGTAAAGAGTCCATATAGAAATAGCAGAAGTGTACCACAAAGAGCTATCGTCCATTTTAATTTTTCTATCTCTTCCCTTTTCATCACTTTCCCACCATTCCGATGCTATTTTTGTAGTTCAGCATAACGTTCGCTCGGGACTTTCGCTTTTATCATATATTTATAAAGTAGAACAAACAGTCCTAGAAAAATTACGCATCCTACAATAGCGAGAATATTTCTATTAAATGCCTCCGCAAATAAAACCCTGAACTCCGGCCCTTCTATTGATGACCATGTGATCAACTGTCCTTTCTTGATTCCCTCGACTGCTCCGCTTTTTTCTGCTAAATCACTGAGTATTGGCGCAAGATAAGTGGCACCGTACAAATAAATAGGCATCGTGAGGATTCCCAGGATCAGCATACGAGCCAAGTTTCCTCCTGTTAGAAGCAATCCGCCGACCGCAATCGAATAGTTGATGATCCCTGCTAATGGTAATACTTGGTTTCCTGGCAAAATAATGGCATAACCGATAAACACAGGAACAAGTAAAATAGCAGTAACCCAAATCTCTGAACGACCAGCTAATATCGGCCAGTCCAATCCAATATATACTTCACGATCCTTAAATCGCTTTTTCATAAATTCTGACATCGCGTCTGCTAAAGGAGACAAAGATTGCATGAACATTTTAGAGATCATAGGAAACAAACTTAATGCTGTAGCTGTTTGGATCGCTAGATTAAGAGAACCTGAAACACCGTACGCAGCAGCAAAGCCAAGTCCCAAGCCAATAATGAACCCCATTACAGAGTTTTCAGAGAAGATCCCAATTTTCTTCTTCAATGCATTCGTATCCGCTCGTTTATTTAATGCAGGTATTTTATCCATGATCATATTGAAAGGGAGCAACAAGACAGCGGCAGATGTCATAAAATGAGTCACTGTTACTAATGGAATCCCTGTGAGATCTTGTATATGCTTCTGAAACATATCACCAAGCTTTAATTCCAATATGACTTGAACCATTGCTGTAAGAAAGCCTGCAGCCAAACTACCAGAAACATAATAAACTAAATAAGCAGTTAAAGCTTTCCCCCAAACATTCCACATATCAACATTTAACGTCTTCGTCCAATTAAAAAGTAACAGTACAAAATTGACCCCAATCGTTACTGCAAAGAATATAAAAGCATAACTCCACGACCATGTGATGCTTGCTGCACCTGTCCACCCAAGATCAAGTGCAGGCAAACTGATTCCCGTATTTTTAGCCAATGCTTCTGATGCTGGACTTACTGCGTTAGACATATAGCCAATGACCATAGACATCCCGCTAAAAGCGATCCCTAAAGTCAATGCAGACATGAATGCTTTTTTAAATTTCATCCCTGCCAATAATCCAAGTATCAAAATAATCAGGGGAACAAAAATGGCTGATCCTAAGTTCAAAACATAATTGATAATGGTTTGGAAAACTTCCATAAATAAACCTTCTTTCTTTCGAAATATAGTAGATAAAACCATGAACCAACTTTTTTATCCGACAATCATTCTTTACTGTATTAACTCTTTGATACTGTCATAAATAGGTTCTACGCCCATTCCAGTTAAAAATGGAATTCCTGGAAATACTTCAATACCTAAATCTTTTGCTTGTTCCAGGACTTCATCATCCGGCTGTGCGACATACACATAGATTCCAGCAGTAGGAAGCTCATTTTGGATCGATTTGTAATCAACTGCTTCTACAGGAAATGTGATGCCATCATCTTCTAACATACTTTGGATCTTACTCGCGATCGTCTGACTAGTTGCTACTCCACTTCCACATGCGACAATTAACCGATTCTTCATTTTTCTTCCTCCTAAATATAATTTGTAATAAGTTCGTATATTTTTTGCGGTGTTTTTTGTTTCTTATAATTTTCCACGAATGTTTCATCCATGAATAAATTCATAAACGTTTGAAGTAATCCTACTTGTTCTTTTGGTTCTTTGATTCCTAAAAAAAATAGATTTTCTACAGTCATTTCCTGATTATCCCCCATTTGATAAAAATAAATTGGGTTCTTCAGCTGCATAACAAAAACGAATGGCTTTTCGACATATTCACATTCCGAATGTGGCAGTGCGATATTTAAATACTTAGTAATCAATCCTGTAGGAAATTCTCTTTCTCTTGCAATCAGTCCATTCAAATAATTCTCATTGACGTACCCCATTTTTTCTAATCGTTGGGCAGCTATTAAAAAAGCTTCTTCTTTATTTTTTACGTCTACCGCTAATTGAATCAGACTAGGAACAAACATCTCTTTATATTCCATTTCTCCACCCTCTTTTTGATTAAGTTTGTTAATTTCATGTTCTACTAAGTTCATCTTTGTTTACAAGAACATTATATTTCTGTTAGTTCGTTTTGTCAACGCTTTCAAAAGAAATTTATTTTGTTAAATTTGATCTACTTGAAAATAAAATCGTTTATCTATATAATTAAGAAGAACAAAGTCGAACAAAAATTGGCTTTTATGTTAAAGGAGTAATTCATATGTTGAAAAAAGAAAGACAAGAACAAATCATTACATTATTAGAGAAAGATTTTTATTTAACTAATTCAGAAATCGCTAACAAATTAGGCGTATCAGAAATGACCATACGCCGAGATGTCACTGAATTAGCAAAAAAAAATAAAGTAAAAAAGCTGTATGGTGGCGTTGAACGAAAGGAACCTTATAATCGAGAACTATCGACTCAAGAAAAGATTGATACGAATGTAGCCGAAAAAAAATATATTGGCCAAGTCATGAACAGTATAATTCCGGATCATTCTACTATTTATGTAGGCGCCGGTACAACGATCCTGTATGCACTTCCTTTCATTCAAAAGAAAAATCTATTTGTAATTACAAATAGTTTGATTGCTTTCAACTATTTGAAGAATCATACTAGTTATCGGATTTTACTTACTGGTGGCGAATTTTCTCCTATTACAGAAGAGTTCATTGGGGAAGTTGCAGAAAGATCTTTTGAAAGTTTGAATGTCGATATCTCTTTCGCTGCAACAAATGGAATATTTGAAAACAATGTCACAACTGCTCAATTTATTGAAGGAAATATTCAAAATGCAGCGCTCAATGCAGCAAAAATCAAATGTATTGTTGCAGATTATTCAAAATTAAATAAATCAGATGTCTATACTTTTAGAAAATTAACCGATTTTGATTATCTAATAACCGATAATCATTTATCAGAACAAGATTTCCATCATTATTCAAAATACTTAACCATATTAAAGGAGCCAAAAAATGATACTGACAATCACGATGAACCCATCCATTGATTCCATTTATTTTACAAAACACTTTGAATTAGGTACGATGACACGCTTTGCTTCTCCGGTACGCTATGTAGGCGGCAAGGGAATCAATTGCGGACGAGCTTCTGCTTTACTAGGTTCATCAGTCATTTTAACAGGGTTTTTGGGCGGTTATTTTGGCGGTATGATTCAAGATATGCTACAAAATGAAAATCTGTTTGATTTGCATTTTTTACCTATTGCAGAAGAATCAAGAGGTGCCGTCACCATCATGCATGATGGTGAAACGCAGACAGAACTTGTGGAAGCTGGTCCTAAAATAGCAGATGCTACTATCAAAAAATTAATGAATGATATCAAACAAATCAGTAAAAATAATTACCTTTCAGTCATTACAATAAATGGTTCTGTCAACAATCAAGACCCCTTTTTGTATGCTAAATTATTACAATATATCAAAGAACAAATAGATCCTTCCACCTATATATTAATGGATATATCTGGACAACATCTCCGTGAAGTCTTAGCAAGTAAGTATAAACCGATGTTCATCAAACCTAATATCCATGAGTTTTCAGATATCATCCATCAAAAAATCACTCAAAAAAGCGACATAAAACACCATCTAAAAACAAATCCACTATTTAAAGATATCGATGTCATCATGGTTTCTTGCGGCTCGTATGGTGCAGTAGTCAAAGTAAAAGAAGAATTTTGGAATGTTGAAATCCCTAAGATCTCTATCACGAATACAACAGGCTCTGGGGATGCCACTGTTGGAGGTTTTGCTCATTCATTAGAACAGAATTATCCTTTAAAAGAATGTGTAAGGTATGCAATGGCTTGCGGCATGTCGAATGCACAGCAATCAGAAGTCGGGAAAGTTATCCCAGCTGATGTAAAAAATTTAGCAAAAAATATTAAAATCACAGAAATGAAATAAATAGTACAAAGTAAATAATTGTTTATATGAAATGAGACACAAAGAGACTGTGACAAAAAATGTACCGACCTCCAAAAGTTAGACCAAAAAATCTAACTTTTGGGGGTCACTACAGTGTCATAGTTCTTTTTTTCGAATAAACGGTGTTCTCTTGCCAACTCCTCGGTCACAAGTCACAATATTCAACAAACATGAGAAGCTGTTTTTTGAAATTGCTCCTTGTGACTTAGAGTGAAACGGCAGGCTCACGACCTCTTGGTATAAACGGTGTTCAAAAGCCAGTTTCTCGGTATTAAGCCAAATTTATGCAAAAATGTGGAAAGCCATTTTCACAAAATTTTTCTTCATACTCGAAACTAAGCGGCTTTTTCACAACCTCTTCTTTAAACGGAGCTCAAAAGCTTGCATCTATGGTAATAAGTCCAACCAAGTCAAAAATGAGAAGCTTTTTTGTCTGTCCTTATTACTTGATGCAGGGCAGCTTTTTCACAACCTCTTTTGGTTACACAAGGTTCTCTTCAAAGAATGTTGCCATTTTTTCAAATGGAATGATGTCTGTCTGGTCGTATAGATCTGTATGGGAAGCTCCTGGAATGATCATGAGTTCCTTGTTATCGCCTTTCAGCTCATTGAAAGCATCCTCCCCAAAGTAACGTGAGTGAGCTTTTTCCCCATGAATGACTAATACCGCATGACGGATTTCTGGAATATAATGCAATAGTTTCGCATTCATAAGTGATAACCCTGATGTCCTATTCCAACCGTCGTTAGAATTTAAAGAACGGACATGGTATCCGCGATCTGTTTTATAATACGCATGGTAATCTTTAACAAACTGAGGAGCATCTTCAGGCAATGGGTCAACCACTCCTCCAGCACGTGCGTAGTCCCATTGTTTGAAATCAATGATACGTTGTGCATTTAATTCTTCACGCATTTTATATCGGGCATCTTCATCCATAGCATCGAAGTAGCCATTGGCTGTTACTCGAGTCATATCGTACATTGTTGAGACGACTGTTGCTTTGACCCGTGTATCGATTGCTGCCGCATTCAATGCCATACCTCCCCATCCACAAATACCGATGATTCCGATTCTCTCAGGGTTTACATTTTTTTGTACAGATAAAAAGTCTACTGCCGCTTGAAAATCTTCCGTATTGATATCAGGCGAAGCAACATATCGTGGTATTCCTCCGCTTTCTCCTGTAAACGATGGGTCAAATGCAATCGTTAAAAAGCCTCTTTCAGCCATCGTCTGCGCATATAGACCAGACGATTGTTCCTTTACTGCGCCAAATGGTCCGCTCACAGCGATTGCTGGCAATTTCTCTTCACTTACTTCTTTTGGTTCATATAAATCAGCGACTAATGTGATACCGAAACGATTTGGGAAGGTCACCTTTCGATGATTGACTTGCTCGCTTTTTGGAAATACTTTGTCCCATTCTTGGGTGATATTTAATTCTTTACTCATATTCTAAACGCTCCTTTGATCAAAATTGACATTTGTTTTTGAATGTATTATCATGATAAAACTTAAACCTGACTTTAGGTCAAGGGCGAAATTTTAATTTAGGAGGATTTTTTTATGTATTCCATTGGACAAGTGTCTGAAATGTTTGGACTTCCTGTTTCTACTTTACGTTATTACGACAAAGAGGGATTATTTCCTGATATCCAGCGTGTTTCCGGTATTAGAAAATTTTCAGAGAGTGAATTAGAGGCCTTGAGAGTCATTGATTGTTTGAAAAAATCTGGTTTAGAAATAAAAGACATCAAGCAATTCATGGAATGGAGCAAAGAAGGCAGTAAGACATTTGCGGTTCGTAAAGAACTATTTGAAAAGCAAAAAGAAGTTGTAGAAGAAGAAATAACAAAATTAGAAAGAGTACTCGCTATGCTAAATTACAAAAGCTGGTACTATGAAGAAGCAATAAAAATCGGCAATGAAGAAGCCGTATTGAAACTGATTCCTGATGATTTACCCCAACATGTAAAAGAAGCTTATGAACATTCTCATTGAACAAACGGATAACTCACTTTCCTTCTCTATGAACTTCATGAAAACATGAATAAACACCTCTAACTGATTGTTAGAAGTGTTTATTTTTTCACTCAAGTATCCTGCACTTACAGAAATATCCTTTTTACCGCCATCCTAATTCTGGAGCGATATCTTTTACGATTGTTTCAAGCAAGTGCATGTTGTATTCTACCCCCAAAGTATTAGGAATCGTGACAAGTACTGTGTCTGCTTCTTTGATTGCTTCATCTTCAGCGAGCTCCTTGATTAATTGATCAGGTTCACCAGCAAAAGTTTTTCCAAAAATCGTCGGGTTCCGGTGATAAGCAAGATAGCCGACAGCATCTTGTTGCGGACTACCGTCTTGTCCAAATAAGCGTCGATCCAAATCAGTGGTGATTGGCTGGATTGAGCGAGTGACCAATGTTCTTGGTTCAAAATCATGACCCGCCTGCTTCCACGCTTCTTTATACGCACGTAATTGGTTTGCTTGTTGGATATGAAACGGCTCATGGGATTCGTAATTGACTAATGTAGATGATTGCAGATTCATTCCATGTTGTGCTGCCCAGATTGCCGTTTGCTGCGAACCAGCTCCCCACCAGATTCTTTGTCGTAATCCTTCTGAATAAGGTTCGATCCGTAATTTTCCTGATCCTTGTGGGAACATTGGTTGAGGATTTGGTTCTGCAAATGGTTTTCCTTCAAGTAGTTCCAAGAATTCAAGGGTGCGTTCCCGTGTCACCTCTTTGATTTCTTCTTCACTGTAATCATACCCAAAGTATTTCCAGCCATCTAGAACTTGTTCAGGTGAACCACGCCCCACTCCTAGTTGCACTCTTCCTTGTGTGATGATATCTGTCAATCCAGCATTTTCTGCCATATAATAAGGATTTTCATATCGCATATCGATAAGTCCTGTGCCGATTTCGATCTTACTCGTCTTTGCGCCGATTGCAGCTAGCAAAGGAAACGGCGACCCAATCTGAGGGGCAAAATGATGTACGCGGAAAAACGCTCCGTCTACTCCAATTTTTTCTGCTTCCACTGCTAAATCGATTGATTGCAAATAAGCATCTTGAGCTGTTTTCACGAGTGATCCTTGCTCCATCCAATGTCCAAAGCTTAAAAAGCCGATTTTTTTCAAGGTAATGACCTCCTCCAACCCTACAAAAATGGAAGGTTTTTTATTTTTAATATAAACTGATTCTACTACTTTTTTTCTTAAAAGACGAATAATTGTTCTCGCGTCATATTCAAGAAATCTATCGGCTTACTATACCCCTACTTCCTTCATCATCTGCCATGCCTTAATCTCTTTTAATAGTCTTTCACATCGTTGTTTTTTGACTCAAAATGATTGTTTCTAACGTGTATTTATGGTAAAAAAGACAGGATGAGTTCTTTGTACACATCAATTTATACGCTGAACAACAAGAAACATATAAACTAAGAAACCCATTGTTTTTTTCGCTCCATCATATAGAGTTTTCTTTAGATAAACAGTTACATTTACTAATACATAACGGAGGAAATCAAATGAAAAAAATCTATTTTTTATGTACGGGCAATTCTTGCCGCAGTCAAATAGCAGAAGGCTACGCGCGTAAATATCTGCCTCCTTCAAAGTTTGAGATCAGAAGTGCGGGGATCGAGACACATGGTTTGAATCCAAGAGCTGTAAAAATCATGGCAGAAGACGGTATCGATATTTCCAAACAGACGTCTGATTTGATTGATAGAGATTACTTTGCTCAGGCAGACTTGATCATTACACTTTGTGGTGATGCCAAAGACAAGTGCCCTGCCGTTCCAAACAATCACGAACACCTTCACTGGGACCTAAAAGATCCTGCACAAGCTGTCGGGAGCGAAGAAGAAATATTAGCGGAATTCAGAAAAGTCAGAGAAGTAATCAAAACAAAGGTTTCTGACTTAAATCAATATGCCCCAAGTTTATAAAGGAATCCTCAAAAATGTTTTTACAATTAACTGATAGATAGAATTGTTCTCTAGCAAAAACTTCTTCTCTTCTTTTTGCTAGATCAATCGTTCCTCCCGTTGACAAATGGATACTTCTCTGCTATTTTATTAGCAATCAATGAAACGCGATGACAAAGAAAGTAAAGTAATGTTAGACGCCAAAGAGAGTTCCTGCTTGGTGAAAAGGAATGCGTATCTGTTACTTGAAAATGGCTTTTGAGCGGATTTCCCGAATATTTAAGGAAATACGGATGTCTACCGTTAACAAGGCACAGTTTCCAAAAGATGATTTTTTTGGGTACTGATCGAGGTAAAGTCTGTGAGGATTTTATAACCAAAGGTGGTAACGCATATCTATGCCCTTAGCAATTTTTTGCTAGGGCATTTTTTTGTACCCACTTTTGAATCGACTATCGATACTAATTAAGTCCATCTACTACTTGACCTTGGATACTATCGAAAGGAAGTGAATTTTCGGAAAATTTTGAATCATCCAACAAAATTTTGACATGATGTGGTCAAAAATTGGAAATGCGCATTCATAAATAAACAATTGGGGGAAAATAGAATGAATAAAAAATTTACAGTAAAGCATATTGTAGCTATCGGTATCGGAGCAGCTGTCTTCTTTATCTTAAAACGTTTCGTCACCATTCCAACAGGTGTTCCAAATACGGATATCGCGACCGCTTACCCTTTTCTAGCGCTGCTAGGCGTAGTTTACGGGCCAGTCGTTGCAGGATTAGCTGGTTTTATTGGCCATGCACTGGGTGACTTAACTACTTATGGTGCTTGGTGGTCATGGATCATTGCATCTGGGATTTTAGGTGTATTTTTTGGTTTATTGACCAAACGTATCCCGATTGAAGAAGGCATATTTGGTAAAAAAGAAATCACGCTCTTTCTCGTGGGTGAAACGATTGCCAATTTAGTGACATGGGTGATTATTGCGCCTGTGGGAGATATTTTGATTTATGCAGAGGCTCCAAGCAAAGTCTTCACGCAAGGAATCGTTGCTGGAATCACAAATGCTATTGTGACAGGGATTATCGGCATTATTTTATTGAAAGCTTATGCACAGACAAAAGTCAAAAAAGGAAGTTTGAACAAAGAAGCTTAGAACGCGAGGAACTAAAATGATCGAGTTTCGTAATTTTACATTTCAATATGACAGCCAAGCCGAAGCAACATTAAAAAATATCGATTTGATTATCCATCCTGGGGAAAAAATTTTGATCATAGGACCTAGCGGCTCAGGAAAATCAACTTTGGGAAAATGTTTGAATGGCATCATCCCACAAAATGAAAAAGGAAGTTTTACTGGTCAATTAACGATCAATGGTAAAAATTTCAGTGAATCTTCTATCTATGATCTTTCATTAGAAGTAGGCACCGTTTTACAAGATACTGACAGCCAATTTGTCGGATTAACAGTAGCTGAAGACATCGCTTTTTCTCTTGAAAATGAGATGATCGAACAAAAAGAAATGCAAGAAACTGTCAATTTCTGGGCAGAAAAGACGAATTTACTGGCCCAATTAGACAAACGTCCGCAAGATCTATCTGGCGGACAAAAGCAGCGGGTAGCAATGGCTGGTGTTTTGATCGATGAAACACCTATTCTCTTGTTTGATGAACCATTAGCTAATCTTGATCCACAGACAGGCTATGAAGCAATCCAGATGATTGACCGTCTCTATCAATCGCAACAATTTACGACGATCATTATTGAACATCGTTTGGAGGAAGTGCTAGCTGCACCAGTCGATCGCATCATCTTGATTGATGAGGGAAAGATCATTGCGGATATAGCTCCTACTGAATTGCTGAAAAGTGATTTATTGTCGAAGTGCGGAATTCGTGAACCCTTATACATCACAGCATTGAAACGATCTGGACTCTCATTGACAGAATTCCCAGATTTAACACAAGTCGATCAACTGGTTTCCCCAGAGATTGCTGCTGCTTTAGCAAAACAACAAGGGACTTTTTGTTCTCCTTCTAAAAAGAAAACGCCGCTATTGACATTGAAAGATGTATCCTTCCACTTCGGTAAGGAACCAATCATCAAAGGAATCGATTTAACTCTTCATCAAAGAGAGATGGTTAGTTTAGTCGGACATAATGGAGCAGGAAAATCCACATTGTCCAATCTCATCACCGGTTTCCATCCTTTCCAAAAAGGCGAACTGTTGTGGAAAGGCCAATCAATCATATCTGAAAGCATCAAAGAGCGAGCGGACAAAATTGGCTATGTACTGCAAAACAGTAACCAAATGCTTTCTAAAAACATAGTTTTTGAAGAAGTTGCTTTGGCTTTAGAAAATCGCGGTGAAGATCCGATAAACATCCAAGAAAAAGTCTTGGAAACTTTGAAAATATGCGGATTGTATGAGTTTCGTAACTGGCCGATTTCAGCGCTGAGCTATGGACAAAAACGACGGGTAGCAGTTGCAGCTATATTGGCACTCGAACCAGAATTGCTGATTCTTGATGAACCGACAGCTGGACAAGATTACTATCACTACACTAAAATGATGGATTTTTTGAAAAAATTGAATCAGCAAGGCCTCACGATTTTGATGATCACTCATGATATGCACTTGATGCTGGAATATACAGAACGGACGATTGTTTTGAAAGAAGGACAAATTATTGCAGATGAAATACCTTCGAAGGTACTATCTTCAACCGATTTAGTTACCTCGGCAAGCTTGCGGAAAACTAGTCTGTATCATTTGGCAAAAAGTAATCAGCTGACAGATGCTAGCGGATTCGTTTCGGCTTTTATTCAGCATAAGGGGGACCCTTATGACAGAGAATAATCTCATCGGTTATGTACCGAAAAAAACAATCATCCATCAACTCAGCGGTTTTACCAAACTTTTTTGTTTTCTATTACTTTCGATTATTGGGATGGTCTCTTATGACACACGATTTTTGCTTTGTCTTGCTGTGTTTTCGGTTCTCATTTTTCGGATAGCCAGAATTAGTTATTCTGAGATCTCTTTTGTATTGAAGTTCATTGCTTTTTTCTCCATTTTGAATTTATTGACTGTTTATTTATTTGCCCCAGAATACGGAGTAGCTATCTATGGTACTCGCCATGTCATCTTTGATGGAATCGGTAGATATACGCTCACTCAAGAACAGATTTTTTATGAATTCAATTTACTGATTAAATATTTCGTTACCATTCCTCCAGGTTTGATTTTTATTTTAACGACGAATCCAAGTGAATTAGCTTCTAGTATCCATCGAATTGGTGGCTCTTATAAAATTGCTTATGCCTTTTCTTTAGCGCTACGCTACATTCCAGATATCCAAGAGGATTTTCGAACGATTTCCAAAGCCCAGCAAGCACGAGGAAATGAACTCTCTGGTAAAGCCTCTCTCATGAAACGGGTACGAGGAAATTTGACGATTGCGATCCCATTGATTTTTTCCAGTTTAGAACGTATTGAGACGATTTCTTCTGCCATGGAACTTCGGCGTTTTGGAAAGAAAAAAGGACGGACATGGCTGTCGGCAAAACCACTGCAACGGAATGATTATCTTGCACTATTTCTCGTTGTCCTCTTTTGTTCAATAGGGATTTTATTAGTTATCCTAAATGACGGACGATTCTATAATCCATTTCATTAAATAGAGGTTGTGGAAAAGCTGTTCTGCATCAAGTAATAAGTCCAGCTAAACAAAAACAGCATTTCATGTTTTTGAATTGGCTGGATTTTAGAGAAACAAAACGGCAAAATAGTTCCTCATATTTTGCCGTTTTTTGAGCGAATACCGAGGGTCAGTTGATTGAACACCGTTTATTCGGAAGAAGGAACTGTAACAAGACTTTTGTTATAGTCCCTTTGTATTTAGTTTTCTACTTCTAATTAAATAGATAGAATTATTATAGATATAAAGGCAGTTTTTTAATATCTGCTTATTCATAACTAGACAACAAGGTTAAAATCTCTAGTGGATGATTGGATTGCATCAACTGTGCCATTTGTTCTGGTTGCTTTTCTAAATAGTGAATAACAGAAAAAATTTTTTTGAACTCTGCATGTTTCAAATCCTTTCTCTTTATTGCTAACAGCAGTACGATACGTATCTGTTCCCCATGCCATAGGATTGGTTCTTTCATTGTTGCAATAGAAATCATCGAATGTTTTACATACAGCGTATTACCGTGAGGAATCGTTACAAATGGTGCCACTCTAGTACTGGCGTGACGGTCTCGTTCCAAGACAGAATCGACGAATTCCGACTCCACATAATGATGTTCTACTAAGACATTCCCCATAAAATTTAAAATATCTACTGGGTCAGTCCATTCAAGCTGAGGAAAGATCAAAAATGGATGAGTAAAGCTTGCTAGATCAAACGTTTTTTTCTTCTTGATAGGTACATGTTCCAGCATATATTTTGTCAAATAGGCCAGATCAGTTTCTGTGATCATTGGTGAAATCTCGATTACTGGAATATTTTCATGTTTAAACGGTAATGTAGCTAAAATAAAATCAACAGGTGGAAAGTCTTCCCTCTCTAGTCCTGGCTTATATTCAATTAAATCTATAATCGTTAATTCCGGAAGTTCTCTGTTCAGCCGCGCTTCAAGAAAAGTAGCCATAGCTTTTGAATATTCACTAACTAAAACGGCTTGGTATCTTCTACTTTTCTGATGTTTGTGTCTCTCGATCGCCGCTTGAAAATGGATCGTTAAATAAGCTGTCTCATCTTGCGGAACATAAAAATTTTCTTTCTCAAAATAATCTTCTAGAATCAACTGTAAAACTAAAAAAAGTTGTGTGTACGTACTAAATACGTTTTTCGTCAATGGATTAGAAATCTGCAATCCATAATGGAGTCGAAAATAGGTCGAAGATAAATGAGACCTTAAGTTTTGTTTCAGTAACTGATCTTCTTTCAATGAATAACCTAAAAACTGCTCCACTTGTACAATCAAATGATCAGTAAGTGTACTAGATTCCTTTTGAAATCGTGTGGCTGCTTGTGAGTTTGTAAAAAGATTGGCGATACGCAAAGCCAGATAATTGATTTCATCAGGAGAAAATTCAATTGGGTAAATAGTGGCTAATTTTGCTAAGATCTGACTACTTAACTGCTGTGCTTGGGTGTGCTCAACGACTTCATTTTCGTCTTTACTTAATTTCACTTTCTGGTACTGTTTCATTCGCTCAAGCATAAAATAGATATGAATCTCCACACTAGCCAGTCCTCCTGGTTGTTCTAGATGATTTTCATAGAAAACTTCTTTTAATGTATGTTGGATGACTTTTAATGTATCTTTGGCAAAAAATTCTTTCAACGACGGACTTTGTGGATTTTCTTTCTGCATATTGCGTAGCGTCTTAACAAGCAGCTGTCTTTTTTCTTGTTCATCGCCTTTAAGAAAAGTGCCAAGTTTTGTTTTGGATACTAGCTGTAAATGATGGTACTCAAAAAAGCTTTTCAGCTCTGTCAATTCTTTACGAATCGTACGTTTTCCAACATATAGTTTTTCCGAAAGCTCTTCAAGACTAAATCCGTCTTTTGCTACTAGCAGATGGAAAATCAATAATTGACGAAGCTGGTTTTTATCCATTTCTGTTTGTGCCTCTTCATTAAGCGCTTGTTTCAATTGTTCCTTTTCGTGAGGCAGACCATTCAACAAGATCCCTGTCCCCTTTTTTCTTTCAATCATCAAAGGCAGCTGTTTGTCTCTGAACCAAGTTTCAATGACATTCAAATCGCTATGAACCGTTCTTTCCGACACATGGAAATGCTCTGCTAGCTTTTTTATTGTGATATAATTATTCGTTTCAATTAATTGGTAAATCAAAGATTGCTGACGCTGATTCATAATAAGCAGAAACTCCCTTCCAAATAAAAAATCGATCATGATAACACATCTATTATGTCTCATCACGGTCGATTTTTCATCTTATGTTATTACATTTCACTTAATAATTGGTGAACCGCTGCTTTATCTGGCGCATCCATCAATGCTTGACGGAAATCATCATCCATCAATTTACGTGAAAGACGTTGCAGTATTTTCAAGTGCATATCTCCTTGGCTGTTTTCAGGTACAGCAATCATAAAGATCATATGTGCAAGTTTTCCATCTAAAGAATGCCACTCTACTCCATCTTGACTTCTGGCAAAAGCCACTGTTGGTTTACGAACATAAGCTGATTTTCCGTGTGGAATAGCGATTCCCATGCCGATTCCCGTCGTACTTTCCTTTTCTCTATCATAGATGACTTCTTTAAACCCGTTTTTATCTGTGATCGCCGCTGTTTTTTCTAAACGTTGGACTAAATCTTCGATTACTCCGTCTTTTGTTGTTGCTGTTTCACCTAGAACGATTGCTTCATCTGACATAATATCCGTGATAGAATCAAAAGTTTCAGTTTTCGTATAAACATCACTTGTTTCAGATTCTGATAAATCCGCTACCGCTACCCCATTTGCTGCAGCAACTGCAGTATGTTCTAATGTTGGTTTCAAGATTCTTAACATTAACACGGTGACAGCAATACCTGCAACCACTGCTACAAAAAACATGGCTACATGATCGACTGCTCCTAAAACTGCTACGATTGGACCGCCATGAGCGACATGATCTGTCACTCCTGAAAGCATTGCGATGACACTTCCTGTCATCGCTCCGACTACAATGCTTGGAATCACTCGTAATGGATCTGTTGAAGCAAACGGAATCGCACCTTCTGTGATCCCGAACAGCCCCATGGCTAAGGATGCCTTACCAGCTTCTCGTTCTGTTTTTGTAAATTTGGTTTTCAATATCAATGATGCCAATCCTAATGCTAACGGAGGGATACAGATAGCTACAGCAATTGGACCCATAATGGAATAATTTCCTTCTGCAATCAAGCCAGATCCGAACAGAAAGGCTACTTTATTGAACGGTCCACCCATATCAAAAGCAATCATTGCTCCTAAGATCATAGCTAAAACAATTTCACTTCCTCCTTGCATCCCTGCTAAAAAGTGAGTCAGCGAACTAAATAAAAGAGCTACTGGTTCTCCAATAACGTAGATAAACACAAAACCAACTGCCAATGATCCTAAAATTGGGATAACAATGATTGGCATAATCGATTGTAAAGCTTTCGGTACTCGTACTTTCTTGATTCCTAAAGCAATGAAACCTGCTAAAAATCCAGTGATGATTCCGCCTAAGAACCCCGCATTCGCATCACTACCATATAATGCGCCATTTGCTGCTAACATCCCACCAACAAATCCAGGAACAAGTCCTGGACGATCTGCAATGCTTTGCGCAATAAATGCAGATAAGATTGGAACCATCAACCCCATAGCAATACTTCCGATACTATTCATCGTTGCCCAAATCGTTCCTTCTGGTATCTTGATTCCTTCAGGTGTCGCTGTTCCGCCCAATGTTAATGAAATTGCGATCAATAATCCTCCTGTAACTACGAATGGCACCATATATGAAACACCATTCATCAAACTCTTATAGATTTTCTTACCTAAATTTTCTGATTCACTTTTATTTTCGGCAGAAATAGTTGTCTCTGTACTTTTATAGATTGGCGCTTTTCCTGCTAAAATCTCTCCTACCAATTCATCTGCATGATGGATTCCTTCTTGCACGCCTACGGTTATCAATGGTTTGCCGCCAAATCGTGATTTATCTATTTTAGTATCCGCTGCGATGATTACACCAGCTGCTTCTTCGATATCTTTTGCAGTCAATTCATTTTCGATACCGATGGAACCATGTGTTTCGACTTTTACCTCGGCGCCAACTGCTTTTCCCGCTTTCTCTAAGTTTTCTGCTGCCATGTATGTATGGGCAATGCCAACTGGACAAGATGTGATTGCAATAATTTTTTTCATTTTTCTACCGCCTTTCTTTCTACACTTACAGTATATAAAAACGGTTTCTTTTTATTAAGCACAAAATGATTCCGTAATAACTGAAATTTTTGGAATAAATAAAAACTTTGACAAGAAAACGATTCTTTTGCTTGGAAAAATAAAAGTGCATTTCTTTTGTGAAAAAAATCACTACGTTATAAACTGATCATATCAAACATAAAGGAGGTTATTTATGAAAAAGAATCGTTTGTTATTGATTATGTTGGTTGGTGGGTTATTCAGTGGATTAATAGGCGGAGGAGTTGCAGATGCTGTTACAGGTACTAGTAATTTAAATATTCAGCCTCGTTCCATCATAGGAACAGATGAACGCATTCAAATCACGGATACAAAAGCTGAACCTTATAATAGTATGGTCTTCGTAGCAGCAGACGGCAATGCGGGTAGCGGCGCAGTTATTGGAAAGAATACCGTATTGACCGCTGCCCATGTTGTAAAGAAGATACTTGAAAATACGAATAAGGACAGTATTTATGTCATTCCTGGAAGAAATGGAGCTAAACTTCCGTACGGTAAATTCAAAATCAAGTCTGTGCATATTCCTCAAAGTTATATTGATCATGCTGGTGTTGATACAGACATAGCAGTAATCACTGTAGATAGTTTGAACAGTAAGAGCATCGGTGAAGTAGTTCCAGTATTGCCTCTTAAGCTATCTAATTCTATTGAAAACGGTGTTAGTTTAACTACTACTGGCTTTCCCGGTGATAAAACATGGGGAACGATGTGGACAGCACAAGGAAAAGTAACAGGACAAACGAATACTAGAGTCTATTATGATATGGACACAAAGGGCGGACAATCCGGCTCCCCAGTCTATAATGAAAAAAATGAGATTATCGCTGTCCATACAACCGGCGGTAGTAAAAATAATTTTGGTACAAAAATAAATGATGAATATTATCAATTTATTTTAGATCATTTATCATAAAAATATGCTAGTTATAATCGAAACAACAAAAATATCAGGCTCTTAACTTCTAAAGGAAAAAAGAGCCTGATATTTTTCTTTTGTTTCAAAAGATTTTCTCAAATACTAATTGCCTTTAAGACAAAAGAAGTTTTTTCTGATATAAGAAAAAGCGGGATTTCAATCTATCTTTAAATAACTGATGATCACTACCTTATTGGATCACTGAAGCAATATACTTTGCATAAGCTGTACGTCCGCTTTCATTCAAATGGGTTTCATCATCATAAAAAAACTCAGGATGGTTTTTGCTTTCACTATACCAATCGATCATCGTTATATTAGAATACTGATTTGGCAATTTAGCTAATGTGGCATTTATCGTATCTTGCCAGCCAGTTGGAGCTTTTATATTTACCCAGTATACTTTTTTATCTTTCAGCAAAGACATGGTTTGTTCTATAGCTTCATCTGTTATCACACCATTGGTTCCTAACCCGATCACTATTTGTTGGTAAGAAACTAAATCTTTATGCTCCTTTAAGATTTCTGGTAACGCAGTGATTTGTCTTGACTCTTTTGCGTCTACCAATGCTTCTTTAGGAAAAGTCTCTTTCAGTTCCTGATACGCCCCCAGCATAACAGAATCACCGATAAATAATATTTTCTTCTCTTGTGACAACTGATTTTCTCCTGCACTTGCTTTACTAGAATTTTCTTTTAATAAACTTTGCAACTGATTTTGGTCAGCGGTCAACCTATTGGCTGGAGCGCGTAATACCAGTACAGAAACTCCAATTATCATTAGTGCCATAGCTGTCCAAATTTTGGGTGATCTCATCTTCTGCACTCCTTTTCTAAAGAAAGTAATCATGAGTAACGTACACAAAAACACAGTGAATAAACCTGCGATATCCAAATATTTCAAATGATAATGTTTGAATAGATTTGTTAGAGCAATCAATACTGGAAAATGCACCAAATAAAGTTCATAACTGATTTTTCCTACAAAAGAAAGTTTTGTACTAGCGATTTTGGTCTTTTTTGCAATGTTCATATCATCGACACTGGCTAACAATAGAGCAAAACAAATACTGATCAGTAGTTCATTTAGTGTATAAGGAAAAATCGGGAACAGGATCAGACAAAGACTGGCTAGTAGTAAAAGCCAGATTTTACTAAAACTATTTTGTTCAAAGAAACGGCCAATAGTTATTCGATTAAAATACCCCCAAACTCCTAATAAAAATGGAAAAAGTTTAGCCACCGTATGATAATACGCCTTAGCTGAAGGTAAAAACAAACTAAAAAGAATAGAAACAAAAATCAATGTATAAATTAAGTAAAACACTTGTTTTCTCCTCATACGTTTAATGACAATAAACAAAAATGGCCAAATCAAATAAAATTGTAGCTCAACGGAAAGCGACCAATAATGTTTAAATAAAGAAGCATTAAAGTAAGAGTCGAAATAAGATACGCCTTGATTCAGCTGCCACCAATTGTTATAGCCAAAAATCAAACTAGGTAGCTCACTACGAATATTTCCTATCAATCGAATGTTGCTGATCCCTAGTATGAAAATGGATACGACCAAAGAAAACAGTAAAAATGGATAAATACGTTTGATACGCTTATAGTAAAAATGTAGAAAACTGAATTGTCTGTTTTTTTCATCTCTTATCGTATTTTTAGCCATTAAAAAACCAGAAACCACAAAAAAGATCGTTACTCCTTGCAATCCGCCTGGTAGCTTACTATTTGGCAAATGATAAAATATCACTGCTAAAACAGCTATGCCTCTAAAACAATCGATTTCCTTTGAATATATTTTTTTCATGTATCATCAACTTCCTTCTCTTCATGGCATTTTTTAATCAAACATATTCTTCCTTATCTATTTTTTCATTTTTCTATTCGTTTACCTTGTTTTGTAAATTAACAGTTAAAAGCATCTAAAATGTATCTTTTCCCTATCAATACTCGTTGAACACAAAAAACATGAACATAAAATATCCGATTAATTATTTGTGCGACAAAAAAAGGTGGTGACAAAGATATGTCACCACCTCAGACTGTAGACAAAAAATTTTCTTTGTTCTACAGTTTTTTTGTTTATTCTCACTTGACTAGCACCACGTATAGCATACTATAGCAATCATCATCCCACTTCTTTGTCTTTTGAAATACTACGTTATTTCTTTTTATTAACGAAAAATAAGAGCACTAAACAGACCAAAATAGTTATGACCCTCAACGCGGGAGTAAACAGCAAGGCTATCATTAAATTAGCAAGTTCTCTGACGATTGAGGAATTTGATTCATATAATGCGAATAAAGGTTCTGCAAATAAATTCACATGTCTATAAACAAATTCTGTAAATAAATATGCAGATAGCCCTAAACCAATTATGGTGATATTTTTTTTAGATTTTGACATTTTTTCTCTCCTATCATAATTTATTCATTTCCTTTTTTATAAAAAATATAGATTGTTTTAAAGTAATAATATGCTATAATTTCAAGAAAATTTACAGAAAATTTGATAACTGATATTATTTACTTTTTGACCACCCTATACATAACTTTTATTTTTGTTTCTTTTTTAGAATCCAATGTGATTAAATAAAAATTTTTACAATAATATGCACATATAAATAATAAGATGATATAATCAACAAGAAAAATGTGAATTTTTTCACTATATTTTATCACATGAAAATTCATTAAGAAAGTAGGCGTCGAAGTATCATGCACACACCAGAAGAAATTATGGAAATCAGTATTCATCTTGGATCAAAAAAAATACAGAAACCTATCTTAGCTAAACTGATTTTAGGGTTTATCGGAGGAGCCATGATTTCTCTAGGTTATTTGGCATACGTACGGGTCTCTGCTTCTATCCCAGAATCTATGGCTAGCTTGACTAGTTTAGTTGGTGCCTCGGTTTTCCCTATCGGTCTGCTGGTCATCCTTCTTGGCGGTGGTGAATTGATCACCGGAAATATGATGGCTGTGGCGATTGCCTTTATGGATAAAAAAGTCACATTCTCACAGCTGGTTAAGAATTGGTCAGTGATTACTTTTGCAAATATTATTGGGGCAATTTTCGTAGCCTACTTCTTTGGACATTTTGTTGGTTTAACTCATTCAGGTGTCTATCTCGACCAAGTGATCCATATTGCTGATCATAAAATCGCTGTTTCTTGGTGGCAAGCATTAGGGTCTGGAATAGGTTGTAATTGGTTTGTTGGTTTAGCGTTATGGTTATCATATGGGGCAAAAGATGCGGCCGGCAAAGTATTAACGATTTGGTTTCCAGTGATGATTTTTGTGGCAATCGGTTTCCAACATAGTGTGGCCAACTGTTTTGTGATACCTGCTGCCATATTTGAAGGTCAAGCGACTTGGTTAGAATTTCTCTCGAATTTTATCCCTGTTTATATTGGAAATATCATTGGCGGAGCTATTTTTGTTTCAGGTTTTTATTACGTTAGTTATAAACATCATTGAAATCCACATAAGATGTTATCCGAATGATTAAGAAGCTTATCAATTTTTATTATTAGAATCTTCTCTAAGCTAAAAAATAGTTTCTTGATCATTCAGATAATAATCCATACAGTATTTATTTATCTCCTCCCTTTTCCTCGCCACTAACTATTTCTTAGAAAAAGATACCAATAAAATTTCTATTCTAAAGTTTGCTTATGTGCTTTAACTCGCCAAGCACTTTCTATGTCTGCTATCCCACCCCCGATATAAACTGTATCAGTATCTACTTCAGAAATATAAAATTCCCTTTTATCCGTTGTTCCATAAATGCTTATCTTTCCATTTTCATTTTCATAATTATAGATGCTATAAATTGTTTCCTCTTCCTTGTTTTCTGTCTTCTTCTTTTTTACTTTGATCTGGTCACTTGTAATCTCGATATGGAATCTAGTATCTTCTTCATGATAAAACCAATGTCCTGACAGGCTATCTGCTCTGTCTAACTGTTTTTGTGTAAGAGATATTTTTTTAGGTATACTTGTTTGACCTTCTGTAGTAGCTGTACAGCCACTCAATATAGTGATACAACCAATTAACAGAACATAAAATATTTTTATCATTATTATAGAACCTACTCTCTTTTCTTAAGATAGAATCATGACTTTTAAAATGGTGATCGTCCTCTTCTGATATTACAGATACTGCTAATTTTTTTACTTAATAATATGCGAAAAAGAAAAGCAATAACCAAAATAAATAGTTACAGGCTTATTTTAATTTATTATATTTAACGATTAACTAATAATTTTTAAATGATATTATTTTACAAAGTACGTTTAGAGATAGCTTTTGTCTATTGATTATTCAAAACAAGTGATTCAATAAAGCAACAGATTCTATCCGTTTTTATTATATGTATTATTCAAATTAGTTATATCGAGTGAAAAAAACTTTTAAATTGATTCTTTTTATTTATCATAAAGATATAGATACATAATCATTTTCGCTTACATATATTTGAATATGAACTAAAAACAGCAAGAAAGAAGATGATCAAATGTATTATGTAGAAGTAAAAACAAAAGGTGTCAAAAATAAACAATATGTGAAAGGCATGAGTAATGAGTATCCTTTACTTGGTTCATGGAAAGAAGCTGCTCCTTTTTCCAAACCATGTGCCATAAAAATAAAGAACGAGCTGGAAAAAGAACTGACTTGCGGCAAAGCAGTTGTAGAGATTATCGAAAAGTAACAGTGCAAAAACTAATGTATGACTTATTCCAACACTTTAAGCCGTATAGAAAGGAAGCAAAATATGGATTATACTGTTGAGTTTGACAGTGAACTATTGGAACAATTTCCGCAAGAGGTACATCTCGCATACAAAAAAACTATTTCTAAAAAAATCATAGAGCATTTAGACCATAATTTTTTTCGTATAAAACCAGTACGAACACGCTCGGCAAAGGGAATATACGAAATGAAAGTCAATATTGATAAAAAAAATTATCGTATAGCATTTACTTTTAAAAAAAATCATGTATTCATTTTTTATATTAGTTCAAATTTACAAAAAATAGTATTTGATAAAGAAGTAAATAAACAAATAAAATAGACGAGGATTGGAGGATGGATTGAATGATACTTGAATCTATCCTCCAATTTTTTCTTTTTACGTTATACATAGTATTTGTCATTACCAAAAAGTCCCTCTTATCTTCTAGTATCCTTTATATAAGAAACAGCATCCATTTCTTTTACTTGAACAAATCCTACTGATTCATAAAATTTTTTTGTTTTCTCAGTATCATCTGTCAATAATTCGATTTGGACTGGTCCATAACTAGTGATCTTCTCCAAAGCTTCATTCAAAAGCGCTTTGCCTATTCCTTGGCGCTGGTACCTCGGATGAATGAGGATATCTTGAATAAATGCGATTGTCGCACAATCAGTGATCCAACGAACAACTCCGATAATCTTCCCTTCCCCATTACGCTTTATCAGAGATTCAGATTGTTCAAATGCTCTAGCTAACCTTGCAGTGTCTTTTGTGTAATTCGTCCAACCAACGCTCTTATATAATTCAGAAATCTCATCGATCATAAGGGAATCAACATTCATTTTTTTCTTCCTTTCTTATACAATTCTCCCTCTAATAATACAATTCTTTGATTATTTAGCAAACCGTATCCACCTTCTCCATTAAATAAAAAAACAGCGATCACTCTTATCAAGTGGTGATCGCTGTCTCTTTTACTTATCGTTCTGCTTGTGTTTTTCTAAACCAAATCAATCCAAACAGACTTAGTATAATCATGAAGCTAGCGCTGATCAATGTATACAATCGAAAATTGCTTCCTGTATTTGGGAATATCGAGGCAATTTGAGTATCATCTGGTCCTAATACGTAAGTATCTGCTGAAGAAGGCTCACCATCGTAAACATCAAAGAAGTTTGTTCCGGCTGGTTTTTCTACCGTGCCACCATCAGCTACAGACAAATTCCGCCATTTCAGTGTATCAGTAGTGTTCGGCAACTCAGCTTTCAGGTCGAATCCTTTATCAAACGTGATCTGTTTAAGATTAGTCATATCAGCGAACATCTCTGAATGATCGGTGGCCTTAGCTGTATTCCATCCCGTCAAATCTAAGTTGGAAAGGCCGGATGAAGCGAATGCTCCACCCATATTCGTCACTTGATCCACATCCCAATTCTTTATATTCAGATCAGTAAGATTGATAGTGCCTTGGAATATAGTTTTCATGTTTTCAACATTCGATACCTCCCAAGTAGATAGATCTAATGATGTCAGTTGTGGACTGTTCTCAAACATGCCTGCCATATTTGTTACGCCAGAGACATCTAATCGATCCATGTTTTGAATTCCTTTTACAGCTGGAAGATCTGAGAACAATAAGGACGAATCCGCCCCCGCCTTGACATTGCCTTCAAAAATAATCCCAGTAATCGTCTCCTTAAAATCAGCCCATGGCGATTTTCCATTAGTATCCGCAAATGTTCCGCTACCGATATGCAAAATGCCTTCTGGATCGATATACCATTTCACATCTCCGAAAATACCTTTTCCTGATACGAAACTTCTTGCACCAGTAACCGGGTCCGTTATAAGGTTATAAAATACTGGTTTAATATTGATATGGCCTTGACTAATTCCATCAAGCGTGATTTGTACGGGAATCAAATCAGGATTTGTTGTAGGATCGTAGTCAAACGCCGCCAATCCATCTCCTGCAAAAACTATCGGATATTTTTTCAGATCATCGAATTTCCAAGGATCTTGTACCTCATAGGAAACAGTACCTCCAACCTTTCCTAATACTGTTTTATCTGTAACCAATGGTTGAGGATTTCCATAATAGTCTAATATTTGGTAATCGACATTTGCTTGCTTCAGCAAAAAGTAAGTATCCGCAGGTGATACTGTACTGTCGTATGCAGTAATCATTTGATCACCAGCCGGATTTTCCTCGGTCCCGTTCCCGATATTTTGCCACACTCCCTCATCTTGTGTATTCGGCAAATCCATACTCTTATTAGGAGAACTAGCAGTGATTTCAATATTGGAAGTTTCCAGTCCTTTTCCTATTATTAATTTACTAAGATTGGTCATACCCGTTAACATGTTACTAATATCTTTTAAGTTGGGTGTGTCGGTAAAGGAAAGATTCAATTCTGTCAATGTTGAATCACCAAAAAACATTACACTCGTTGTTTCCACAGATTGTGTTTCCCAAGTTCCTAAGTTGATTTTTTCTAATTTCGGCATGAAGCCCATCATTCCACTCATATCTGTCACATTCGAAGTATCCCAAGTGCCTAAATCAAGTGTTTTTAAGGCGGACTGAATAAACATAGATTGCATATTTTTAACATTGTGAGTATCAAAACCTGAAATATCTAGATCCTCAATATTTTGAACAAATGCGAACATTCTGCTCATATCTGTCACATTTGAAGTATCCCAAGTACTTAAGTCAAGTATTTCAAGAGAGGATAAATTTTCAAACATGCTGGACATATTTGTTACATTGCTCGTATCCCAACTAGACAAATCCAAAGATTTTAATTTATAATCTCGAGAGAACATAGATTGCATATCTGTCACTGCCGAGACATCCATATTGTCCAGTCCTGTGATACTTGTTACATTTATAAACTCATAAAATAGTTTATAAGCATAGGGATCAAAGAGTTTTATCTTACCCTCGATTTCAATTGAGGTGATTGTATCCTTGTATCCCTGCCAACCACCAATACCATAAATACCAGGACCCAAATGTAAAGCATTATTCCTATCAATATACCATTTTACTTCTCCGTTTATTCCCTTGGCTTTTACTTCTTGCAGTTGGATTATTTGATCATCTGATGAGTCTAGCGCTAGCGCTAGCGTTAACGAAACAGGATCGTGGCTGTATGCAGCTAGCTTGTTTTCAGCTGTAGCGGTAAAAACGTATAGTTTATCTTTTAATTCAGGTGATTTCCAAGGATCGAGCACATTATAATTGATCTTATCTCCTACTGCTCCTGTAACAGTTTCGCTGGCAATTTCCGTCCCTGTCACTGCGTCGACATATTTTATCACAGCATCCGTTTTGACATTGGCAAGAACATAGGTGTCAGGCTTGCTGACCGCGCTGTCGTATAAACCGATATAGGTCGTTCCTAATGGTGCCTCTACAGAACCGTCAGCGACGCTTTGCCATTGGATTGTAGTAGTATCATTTGGTAAATCAACTTGTCCTACCGGGTTAGATGTTGCTTGAGATGTCACAAAACCAGAACCAAAAGTGATTTTTTGTAATGCCGACATTCCAGATAGCATCTGATCCATGTTAGTTACATTACTCGTGTTCCAATTAGTAAAATCTAGACTATTCAAAGCAGAAGCTCCATTGAACATCTCGCTCATGTTATTCACATTACCTGTATTCCAATTGCTCAAGCCACCTATTTCCTTTAGAGATTTCATATCAGCAAACATTCGCTTGGCATTCCCGATATTTTTCACGTCAAGTTTATCTAATCCTTTGATAGACACTACATTGCTCAATCCATCGAACAAACTTCGAGAATCTGTTGCTGCTGTAACATTGCCTTCAAAAATAATATTTTTGATATTGGAACTATTGGCTTGCCATGGAGATGTGCCGCTTGAATCAGCGAAGGTGCCTGAGCCAATGTGTAAAGTACCAGCTTCATCCATGTACCACTTCACAGTGCCGAAAATCCCTTTGGCTATTACGGGTTGTAATGAAATAGGTTTGTCATCTGTTGTATCACTTGATAAAGTAACAGAGAGATTTGGAGGACTGAAAGCAGACATAGGATCATCATTTCTGATTGCAAATACATAAGGTTGTCCTTTCAATTCTGCTGATGTCCATGGATCAAGAACTGTTACTTGTTTGACTTGACCCACTGTGCCGGAAATTGTTTGTGTTGTCAATGGAGTAGTGCTATCCGTAGGAAGGTACTTGATGTCAGCTGTTACTGGTAAAGTTGGATTGACGATGACATAGGTTCCATTTGTCGACGTACCAGATACATATTTACCAGAACTCAATTGCTTTGTTAAATCGATATTACCTGTGTCACTAAGGTAATACCAATTATATCCCGTCTGGACGGGCAAACTGACCGTAAGGTTCATATTTGGACCAAAAATAACCTTTGTTAGTTTTGATGGTCCTGTATTGGCTGATCGATAGAACATATTAGTAGTAATCACCTTAGCTGTTGTCCAGTTTGAGAAATCCAAAGATTGTACTCCCGAGTCAGCGAACATAAATGAAAAGTCCGCTACCTTTTCCGGCACCCAGTTTTTTACGTCTAGTTGAGTTAAATTGGTTGTCCCTCCGAACATCGAATTCATATTCGTCACATTGTTGACTTTCCAATTAGAAACCTCTAAGGATGTCAATGAGTTATTTAGATAAAACATCCACTGCATATTTTGTACATTATCTACTTTCCAACTAGAAACATCTAGGGATATTAATGACCTATCATTCCAAAACATTCTCGACATATCTGTTACTTTAGAAACATCTAGCTTGCCCAACCCTTCGATTGTTTGAAGATTCGTTAACTGCTGAAATAATCCTGAAGATAGGGAATCAGCAGTAACGTTACCATCAAAAATAATTTTTTTTACTTTGGAAGCATAAGTGGTAGTAGTCCAAGGTGCTGAATTACCTGTGCCAGTTGTTGCACTGAAAACTCCTGCCCCTATATGCAATGTTCCATCATCAGTTAAAGACCACGGTGCTGTCCCAAATGTACCAGTTACCGTAGCATCCAAGGCAGTAATAGTGATTTCATACCCTGCAGGGACTTTAGGAGTCACAGCTGTTTTGATTGCGTCTACCTGTTTACTTAACTGCGAAGTGAGATCAACGATAATTTTTTTATCTTCGATAGTCACCGATACTCCCGTTGTATCTCCAAACCCAGCAATCACAGATACCAACTCTCTTTTAAGCTGGTCAGGACCAACGTCTGATGATTGACTTGTCTCAATTGAGTCAGCTGTTTCTGTTGATTCCGTAGATTCAGATTGCTTAGATGAAGAGGATGCTTGTGTTGATGCTTCTTTCATCGTACTCGTTACTGTAGAAGAACCTGTTGTATCTGGCTTTTCTACTGTAGAGGCTGTTGTTGTAGTTGTAGATGTTTGAGCTGCTACTTGATAAACAGGAGCAAGAGAAGCAGTCGCTATTTGGAATATCAGGATCAGAGCTGCTACGCCTTGTAAATAAGAAGAATCTTTTAGCTGTTTGTTTTTCTTATTATTCTTTAGCTGAGGGTATCCGAAAGTAGTTGGTTGTTTCTTTTTATTCATACTTTTCCCCTCCCTAAATATTTTCTTAAAATAACTAGTCCACCCATCAATGCACTTAAGAATCCTCCTAAGGCAAAGAAGATAGACAAAAGCGAAATTGACCAAACACTTCCGCTTGTTTGCATAATAACTGTTTGTTTCTTATCACTTGCTCCTACATTTACTCCTGAATTTACACCTGATCCATTTGAATCATTTATGCCTGGATGATTCGTCTGGCTATTTCCTGAAATATCTGACAGACCTGACTTTGGTTCATAGATAAAATCATCTGATACTTGCCCTGTCGCATCCGTAAACGGCAATGTAAAAACGACTGGATCTGCGGTCGTATCTACACCATATCCTTTTAATTCTTCTAACAGATAAGTACCGTCAGTTAATTTAGCTGCATCATCATAGACAACTTGTCCATTGTCATCTGTAACTAGTTCAGTAGTGAACCCCTGCTCACCAGAAGCAATCGTGTATGTGGTAGGATCTGTCGCAACGATTGTTTTCCCTTCAACAGGTAAAATACGGGTCAATAGATAATGTACCCCTGCAAGAGGACTCGTTGTTTGCGTTACTGTAGCAGAAGAACTAACAGATGTTCGCTTGATAATGGTTACTGAAGGACTTGGTTGATTCAACACATCCGCAGTAACTGTATGACCGAGTACAAGACAAGCGAGGCTAACAATCAGCACACTAAATAATCGTACTTTATGCCTCATGTAAATTCCTCCTTCCTCATGCGAAAAGGGGTACCTCGTATAGGAGGTACTCTTTTTTCGCTTGTGACTGCTAGTTATTATCCTGTTCTTTACTATGATACATGTAAAGTACACTACCGCCAGTAACAATCAAAACACTAGCTGTGACTAAAAGGATCAAACGAGCATCATCCCCAGTCATTGGTAAGTTAGGAACCCATTTGTTGTCTTTATTGACAACTGCTGCATCAACATCCGTATCATTTTTTGCTGTTACCAAATGTACTGTTCCATCAAGAGCATAACCTGTTGGTGCTGACGTTTCGACCAAGTAGTAATTTTGTTCTCCTGATTCTGGGTCAACTTTCAAACCAGTGAATTCTGCTTTACCTTCGGCGTCTGTCGTTAAAGTAACGACTTCGCCATCTGCATCCGTTACCCAGTTTTCTGCTTTCACATCTTCTTCACTTGCAGCAAGCCTAAAGACAGCATTGGCTAGAGGTGTACCTGCTTCATCTGTTTTCAAAACATCCACATTCCCCATTTTTACTTCAGGGGTATTTTCACCCGGGTTTTTTGGATCAGGTAATGTTGGCATTTGATCATTTGGATTAGGATCTGGTGTTGGATTCGTCGTTTCTGGTGTTTTTTCACCAGTTGGTCCTACATACAATGTATCAAAACTGTTTAAGATAAGCCCTTCTGTTTTATCCTCCAAAACTTTTGTCACCACTTGGAATGATACTTTATCATACCCAGCAACTTTTTCCATTCCGGATTTAGTCAATTCGATTTTGACAGTGTAATAATCATCCAAACCATCTGAAGCTTCTTCTGTGGCAGTGAAGTCAGTGCCGTTCACTAAATCAACTGCGCCCACCGTACCAGTAGCTTTACCAGTGATAGCACCAAAATCTGGTGCACCTAATGATTTCGTATCGATTGGATCCATTAATTGCAATTTTTCTGCGTAGATGGCCGCTGTATCTACTGTTGTAGGAGTATAGATGTCTGCTGGGACATCCACACTTAAATCCCAAGTGACAGACTCACCTGCTTTGATAGATACTGCTGATGTTGTCCCATCTGTATCCACAAGTGATTTCACTGGATTCAAATGGACTTCTTCTGTATCATTTTTTGGATAAACATTAACATCATATAATAGCGAATTATCTGAGCTAGTTGCTCCTTGGACCGTTAATGGAACAGCCACAACAAATGGCACTGTTGGTGTTTTTACAGAGGCTGATGATAATTCAGTTACCAAGTAAAACCCATCATTAGTAGTTCCGGCTCCAAGATCAAAGGTCAATTCGCCGTCCGCATTTGTCACTTGTGTTTTTTCTGGGAATGCAGAATCTACATCGTAGGTCGTTGCATCATCTGCTTTGATCGTTGAACTAGTAGCTCCAGCTTTAGGCGTGACACGAACCACTTTAAATGGGACATTTGCTAATGGTTTGTGGGCTGTTGTATCAATGGATGCTTCAAAGGCCCCATTGTCAGCTACTGGCGTTCCAGCATCCGTTGCATTGCTATATTTATGGATCGTTATACTTCGTGTGCTGCTATCATCAGAAACAACTGTCGCCGAAACGAACTGATTTCCCTCGTCTTCAACAAACAATACAGCACCAGCTACGCTAGCTGTACCTAATAATGTTCCGCAAACTAATAACGTACTCAGCCATTTGCGAGATTTTTTGACTGACTTATTTTTCATATTCATTTCCTCCTTGAGTGTATTTTCTGAATAGCATTTGACTTTCCAACCCTAAGATCAACAGATAAAGCAATATCCTAATTTTTCCGGACAAAATTGATTCCTTGTACAGCTAGAAATAGACTTGCTAAGACGACAATTAATATCAATGGAACGGTCGGCCGTTTCATTTGGATACTAAGAGCTAACTGCTCACTCATCCAGCTTGACTCCTTCTTCAGTTTTGTTTCTTTCTTGCTAATTCCAAGTTTTGTTTGCTGAGCAGTACTAAGATTGGTAATCGTCATCGTTTTTTGCAAGATTCCTTGAACAACTCGCCGATAGTTCGTTCCTGTTCCACCTTCACAGCGGATCAAAGTCACAAGTGTCTCATCATTCAAAGGTTGTTCCAAAACGTCAGTTTGCGTTTCCTGAATGATTTTATTCACTGTAACTTGATAGATCCAAACATTCGTAAAATCAGTTAGATAGATTTCTGTTCCTTTCTTCACATTTTTAATTCGGTGAAGTAAGACATCCGCATCTGAAAAATTATGACTAGCCAAAACGACATTTCCTTCACCTAAATGGCGTTCTGGAAAATACATCGTCGCTCCGGTAGACAGATTGAGTTCGGTGATTTCATTTAAAATAGGTAAATCTAAGTTCTCTGAAGGAATGGCGATACGACCAATCCCTGCTTGTCCCATTATCTCAGCCCGTTTTTTTCGGGCTTGTACGAGCACTTGCATACCCGCATCCGTGATTTTTTCACGTTGATCGTTTGTTTGTGGGGAAGACTTTGGTAAATTTTTTTCTGCTTGTTGTTGACCTTCTACTAAAGAAACTGTCGTATCTGGAGTCTTCAATAATTGATTGTATCCTTCGTAAATCCATAGTGTCAGAGAAAAAATCACTAGGACAGGAAGAAAGAAATAAAGGACAAGTCGTTTAATCATAATCATTCACATCTTCAATCGATTTCTCTTTTTTTACGTTTATCTCGAAAATAACGATACAGCATCCATAATAAAAGCAAGAGTAGGAACAGCAACAGCACTGTAATCCAAATCATATCCAACGACCATATCGTACGATGGGCAATTTTGACTTTTTTAGCATCTTTGATTGGAATCCGCTTACCATATACCACTAAACGGTGACTGTTGACAAACAAGGGTGTACAGGTCATCAATGCCGCAATATCTTTATCTTTCTGGACATAAAAAGCCTTGATTGCCTCTTTATCATTCGGATCGATCACTTTTTGATCATAGACTTGGTAAGCTAAGCGCTTACCAAAAGCGTTAACATAAAAGATATCGCCATTATTCAAATAACGAATATTATCGAATAAAATCTGATTAGCTAACCCTGAATGTCCTGTGATACCGCTAAGCGTGTTCTTTCCGCCAATTGGCAAACTTGTCCATGGTAAAGTTCCTATTCCTCGATTAAGGACCCAATCAGAATCGCCAAAATAAATCACCATATTTTTTAGCTTGATGCTAGGAATATCGATATATCCAATTGGCAATTTCAAGTTTTTTTGAATCTCCGTGATCTTGATTGTTTCAGTGGACTCTTCTTTTTGTTGATGATAAATCATCTCGTTGTATTTTTTGATTAATGTAAGTTGAGCGTCCTCTACAGGTAGTTGCTGCTCGTATTTTGTCATCATATCTTTACGGTGAGCGAGATTTACCATATCAAAAATGATTGGCGCTAATAACAGTAAAACGCCTAAAAGGATAACACTGCTGAATAACGTATAGATTATCCTGCGTTTCTGCTTTTTTCTGTCCACGTTTCGTTTCACAGACCGTCATCCCCCCTCTAGTTATCTTTGTTGATTGCTGTAAGGAAAAACGATTTATAGAGCTATTCCTTTTTGTATCTATATCCTTTTCCAGATATGTTGAAATTTTTTATTTTTAAAATTTCAATAGTCAGAATAATCAGCTTTTTCGCTTTTCCAACTCTAATTTTATACCTAGGCCCAAATAAAAAATGGTATGTTTATTCATAAAATTACCTTATATTTTATGTTTTAAAAAATATAAGGTAATTTTGATTTTCATTTGATAACTAATATAAATATAGATGTGCTTAGTCTTTATCCCGTTCTAACGACAAAACTATTTTTTTGTCATGTAAAAATACACAATACTTCTTTTATTCAAACAAGACATATGTTCTTCAACCTATTGATACCAACGTTTGGCTTTCTTATATAGATTCTTTCTTTTTTGTTTTTTGTATATTGATAAAAATTATTCATAAAAATAGATAAAGCATAAAGTCATATAGATTCTTATACTTTGTTAAATAGGCACGAAACAATTCATTTTCTTTTTTATTATATAAGAAGATTAAAATTACACACACATACACTAATTAAATAAATATACATTATCACCGTTGCATTTGATAAAAAGAACTCATCCATTTTATTTATGATTTATTTATTGGACACCAAAAAAGAGCTGTCCTCATAAACAGCTCCTTTAAAATTCTCTTATTTTTTTCTTGACCTTATCAGTTGAAAACTTCTATTGCCCATAGTATGCATGCTTTCCATGTTTTCGAAAATAATGTTTATCTAGCAAATATTGTGGGATTTCACATATATTTGGGTTGATCAACTCGTTTTCTTTAGCCATCAAACAAATTTCATCTAAAATCAGGCTATTTTCTACTGCTTCTATAGGTGAGTGCCCCCAAGTGAATGGTCCATGTCCATAGACAAGTACTCCAGGGACTTCGTTTGGCTCTAATTTTCTTTCCTTAAACGTCTCGACAATCACATTCCCTGTATGAACTTCGTAAGCTTCTTTTACTTCTTCTTTCGTCAATTGGCGTGTACAAGGAATCTTTCCATAAAAAGCATCAGCATGGGTCGTGCCATAAGCTGGCAAATCTCGGCCTGCTTGCGCCCACATGACAGAGTGAGTAGAATGAGTATGAGTAACAGCAGTTACATCTTCAAAAGCTTTGTATAAAACAACATGGGTAGGCAGATCTGAAGATGGTTTCAAGCTGTCTTCTTCTATCATATTCCCTGACAAATCTGTTACAACCATTTGGTCTGCTTGCATGCGTTCATATCTGACACCGCTTGGCTTAATAACGATGACTCCTAATTCACGGTCCACTTCACTCACATTGCCCCAAGTCAATTTGACTAATCCGTATCGCGGCAATGCCAGATTTGCTTCAAAGACACGTTGCTTCATTGCTGCAATTTTTTCTTCACAAGACATCATAGCCAGCCTCCTTCAATTTAGAACTTAAGTAGTCTTTTGCCTGCTGGATTTCTCTTCGAAAGTCTTGACTTTTTTCACTCCACATTTCGATCAGGAATGTTCCATCATAATCTAGACGTTTCAAATGTCTCAATAATCCAAGAAAATCAACGCATCCGTTACCAAAAGGAACATCACGAAACTGTCCTGAATATTCTTTTGTTACAGGATACGTGTCTTTTAAGTGGATAGCAGTGATATAATCGATCCCTTTCTCAAGTTCTCGAGCCGGATTATTTTCCGGCCATGCGGACAAATTGCCTAGGTCTGGATATACTTGTAGAAAAGGGGAATGAATCTGTTCTTTGATTTCTAAAAATTTTGAAATGGAGTTCATAAATGGATCATCCATGATTTCCACGGAAAGAATGATGCCATATTTAGAAGCTTCCTTTACGCTTTCTTTTATTCCTTCGATAAAGTCTTCTCTGGAATTCATTGATTTCTCTTCATAATAAACGTCGTATCCAGCTATTTGGATTACTTTGACGCTTAGATTATGCGCCAAATGGATTGCTTTTTTCATTAGTTGTTTCGCTGCTTTTTTCTTTTCTGGATCAGCAGAACCAAACGGAAATCGCCGATGCGCACTTAAACAAATCGAATGGATACGTACTCCAGAGCTAAACATCTCTTCTCTCAGCTCAGCCATCTTTTCTTCAGACCAATCTAATCGTGCTAACCGCTCATCCGTCTCATCAATCGACATCTCGATAAAATCGAAGTCCATTTCTTTTACAAGGGAAAAACGTTCTTTCCATGAAATATCTTTGGGTAATGCTTTTTCATAAATCCCAATTTGAGCCATTTCCTTACCCCCAGATACGAATAATCTCATCTTTGAAACATTGTGCAGCCTTCATTGGATCTTCTGCTGCTGTAATCCCCCGACCCGCGATAAAGGTATACACGTCGATTCCTTCAAACAATTGTAATGTGTTTGGATTTAATCCACCAGTTACAGAAACATTGAAGCCTAGTTCATTCAGTTTGCTGACCTTCGACAAATCTTTTTCACCCCAAGCTTCACCAGATAAGAGCGCATCACGGCTTTGGTGGTAGATTACCTGTCGGATTCCGATGTTATACCAATCCTTGGCTTGCTCAAAAGTCCAATTGCCATAGAGTTCTACTTGTAATTCGCCTATCTCTTTTTGTGCTGCCTTCATCGTTGGCATTGTTGCACAGCAAATGACTGTCATCCAATCTGCTCCTGCATTAGCCACATTTCTTGCTACTGTTCCTCCAGCATCTGCACATTTTGTATCAGCGACCAGTTTTTTGTCTGGAAATATACTGTGAATACAGCGAATCGCTTTTTGTCCTTCCTGTAAGCAAAGGATCGTTCCCACTTCAATAATATCTACTACATCACCGACTTTCATAACATCGCCTAATGCATGTTCTAAATCATTGTGATCTAACGCAATTTGTAGATTCGGCCTGCTCATCTTGGTTCCTTCTTTCACTTGTTTTTTTGATACCATGTTGTTTCAGCAAATTTTTCACTGATTTCTTTGGCGGACATCACATTTTTGATACCGATAACTGTAACGCCTTTTTTCTCTGCCTGAGTAAACATATTCAAAAAATTGACTGGTGTAAAAACTACATCATATTGACTCGCTGAGCTTTTTCCCTCTGAAATAGCACAATGATGAATCTTGGTAATTGGTATATTTAGTTCTTTCATTGCTTTTTCTACACTTCTCATCATCATCAAGCTGGTTCCTGATCCATTTGCACACGATACTAAAATTCTCATCCTAATCCCTCCATTATGAGTGTTGTCTAATCAGATTTCTTTTATGCTTTCTGCTTTTCTGCATATTTTTCATAATCTTCTACAATCAAGAAATACCCCTCAGGATTTTTCCGATATTGTAACTGCGGAATAGCCAATAAACCAATGACGACTACGGCGATTCCAGCATAACCTAGGACTTTCATGACTACTGTAAATAATGGCCAAGCTGTCGCCCAATCGAACATCCCGATATAACCACCGTATGTTGACATCCCGATCCATGTAGCGAATAATGCTGAACCGCCTACTTGTATGATTCCAGAAAGAAACGGGAATAGACAGGCAGCTTTGAATCCACCTCGGTTATTGGCATAAACTGCTATAACAGCATTATCAAAGAACAATGGAATGAAACCGGCTATGACGATCGTTGGTGATTTCAATAAAATCAGTAAACCAATCATCAAAAACTGGCCCAAAGCACCAAACAAAAATCCAATCGTTACCGCATTTGGCGAACCAAAGCCAAAAGTAGCGGCTACATCGATTCCTGGAACAGCTCCTGGTAAAATCGTGCTTGAGATTCCTTGAAAAGATTGAGTTAGTTCATCGACGAAAGTCCGAACACCTAATTGCAAGATTGCCAGATATACCGCAAAATTCAAGGAAGTCGTCATAATGTAGAATAAGAAACTCTGCCCCTCTTGCATGAATTGTGCTTGAATCAAATAATCTTTGCCTAGTACAATCAGAATGATCCCAAAGAAAAATAGCATGAGCAACGAAGTAGCAATCATATTCTCATTAAATATCGACAGGAATCCTGGTAATTTGATATCTTCGATTTTCTTGTCTTGCTTGATCGATCGATTTTTCTTTTCATCCCGCTTTTTCATCCATTCAGCTAGTTTAGCAAAAATAAAGATTCCGAACATTTGCTGATGTGCCACCGCAAATCCGGCACCTTCTGTCAATTCCTGCGTGATCCCTACTGTTAAGTTAGAAGCTACTGCCCAATAACACCCTAAAATCAATCCCATAAATATCAATACTTGTATCCTGCCTAGATCAGGAAAGCAAAACAGTAAAATCCAAAAAGCGGTAGCTGCTTGCTGGACCTGAACATTTCCGGTAGTGAAAACGGATCGCAGTTTCGTATATTTCTGAAAACGAACTAATAAAATATTTAAAACAAATGCAATCAGTAATAAAATCATCACATCTCCAAAGGTACGGCCAAATGTCTCCATTAATCCAGCATCCACAGCATTTTGTCCAAAATAAGGATCTGTAACCATGGCATCCAAATTAAACCGTTCTTTCAGACCAACCAAGATTGGCCGAAAATTGTTGACCAAACCACCAGAGCCAACAGTCAAAATAAAGTAACCAACCGTTGCCTTTAAGAATCCAGCGATGCATTCATGAAGCGGGCGTTTCAGCAAAATATAGCCTAATAACACGATAAAACCAATCAGGTACGCTGGCTGCGTCAAGATATTTGTTGCAAAATACGTCCAAATGCTTAACAAAAATTCCCCCATCTTTTTTCTCCTCTATCAATTAATTATATTCCGCCATCACAACTTGGTAATCATCGATGGAGTTCGTAGAGATGAGACGCTCAACCAATCCATCTGTCATTAATAATTCGGATAATTTTTGGATATTTTCTAGGTGTTCTTCTGGATTTTTTGCTGCGAGTGTAAAAAACAAACTGGCCGTTTTCTCCTCATTCTCATCTTCACTTTCAAAACGGACTGGCTGCTTCAACTTGGTAAATGAAATAGCCGTTCCAAAAACTCCCTCACTTTTTTCTGAAGAATGTGGCATGGCTACTTGAGGTGCAATCACAATATAAGGTCCATATTTTTCTACACAATGAATGATTTCTTCAACATACGTTTGTTCAATGATTTTCTTATCAATCAATACACGACAGCTTTCGGCGATAGCTTCACGCCAATCCGTGATTTCTTTATCTGAGTAATGGATCAATTGATGGTCAAAAAAGTATTTCAGCAAGAAACTTCCCTTCTTTCTTATAAAAACGACGGAAACGGTGTATCATTTTCAATCGAGAAGACATCTTCAAATCCGCGATAAAAATTAAACTCAAGATCATCTTTGTTTGTCGGATAGATGAATTTCCCGCCTACTTGCCAGATATAAGGTTTAAACCCATACTGTAAGCGATCCTTTTTGAATTTCCAAATTTCAGTAATCTCTTTAGGATCAGCCATAAAATTAGACCAAATATCGTAGTGGACAGGAATCACTACTTTTGCGTTCAATGACTCCGCCATGCGAAGCATATCAACAGAAGTAACTTTGTCTGTTATCCCTCGTGGGTTTTCACCGTAGGCTCCTAAGCAGACATCGATTTTGTGGTCATTGCCATGTTTGGCAAATAAATTGGAATAATGTGAATCTCCTGCGTGATAAAGATTACCTCCTGATGTTTCGAATAAATAATTTACTGCTATTTGATCCATCTCCTGAGGCATTTTTCCTTTCAATACTTCTTCCGGATCTTCACAAGTAACCAACGCTGTCCGATCAAACGCTTCTAAAGCTACTACATTGATATCTTTGATTTTGACCGCATCACCTGGTTTCACGATAATCGTTTTTTCTTCAGGGATCCCCCATTTTTGCCACGTGCGAACCACTTCTTTTGGTCCAATGAATATTGCTTCAGGACAATTTTGATGAACGGCTGCAGCTGTGTGGATATCTAGATGATCGGAATGGATGTGTGTGACGATTAAAGCGTCTACATTTTTTATTTCAAAAGGATCGATTACAAAAGGCTGAGTCCGTAAGTTAGGCTGCATATTTTGAACACCGCTCATACGCATCATCTGATGCCCTTTTTTCATCATGCCATTTCCATGACTGCGTTTTCCCGTTCCACACCATAGATCACATAAGATATTCGTTCCTTCATGACTTTTCAGCCAAATGCCCGTACAGCCTAGCCACCACATAGCAAAAGTTCCAGGATGCACTACTTCTGATTCGATTTCCTCGTTCAAATACGTACCCCATTCTGGAAATGTTTCTAATAGCCACTTTTCTTTTGTCACTTCATTTACCGTTTTGCTCATTTGCTTGCTCCCCCCATATCATTCTTACGACTTACAAGTAAATCTTAATGCGTAACCGCATGCGTGAAAACCCTTTTATATGACCGTTTGTCTTTTATATGATTTTCTTTTAAAGATTAATGATCGTTTCAGTATAATAAAGACAGATATGAATATTTAAATGAACAACTAATCAAATAAATCCATGGATCAAGATGTCCTTCAGGAGGCAACGTCATGAAAAACTCACTTGTCAATATTGAAAAACGACAAAAAGATATTTTGGAACTACTTCAGCAAACCGAACAATTGTCAACTTTTGAATTAGCTGAATCTCTGGATGTATCTATTAGTACGATACGCAGAGATTTAAATTTATTAGAAGAAAAAAACGAGATCATCCGCAATTACGGTTATTGTTCTTATAATTACAAAAACCAGACTGATTTTGATCAATCTGGTCCTGAAAGGATTAAACAAGCGATTGCCAGAGAAGCTAGTAAATACATTAGCGATTATGATACATTGTTTATTAATTCTAGCTCGACTGCATTAAAAACACTGGATTTTCTTCAATCTAACCATTTGACAGTCGTTACAAACAACGTAAAAATCAACTATTCTCCTCACAAAGATAATTGCAGTTATATTTTAACTGGCGGAGAGATGCGCTTTCCAAAAGAAGCGCTGGTGGGCGATATCGCATTAAATACGATTGCTTCAATCAATGCAGACATTTGTATCATTGGTTGCAGCGGAGTCGATGTCGCACATGGGGTCACAACGAAAATATTGAATGAATCAACAATCAATGAAATGATGATCAACCAGACAATCAAATGTAAGATTCTAGTTGCTGATCATCGAAAAATCGGACTGACATCAAAGTTCAAGATTGCTGATATTTCAGTCTTTGATTATTTGATCACTGATAAATTTTGCTCTGAAAAAGTATTAGACGAGATCAAGAATACGGGGACAAAAATCATCCAAGTAGATTCATTTTAAGAATTATGTTTGTTTGCGTAAAAAACTCTGCTACATTCAAAATTACCATTTGAACATAGCAGAGACTTCTTAAAACGCTAAAATGGAGGAACAATCAAAATTTGATTTAATCATCCATTTTACTAACTATTTTCTCCACATCCAAAGTTCCATATTCTTCCTTAGATATTACGAAAACAGGGATTTCAGGGAACTGACTTTCTATTTTATCTTTTGCGTATCCAAGTAAAGGAGTGAGCAATAAGATGTCTGCTCTCTTTGCTTCTTTGTCTATTTGGCTAGAATCATAGACTTTGACTGACACATTTTTTGCTCTTTTTGAAAAAAATGTGTCAATTTTCTTTCTAAACGTTGCGTTTGCAAAAGTCCATCAGAAGAAATCAAACTGAATGTCATATCGAAAAGAAAGATTTTCTTTGGACTTTGTTCAGCAATCTTGGGCTTGTTAAGATTCATTGGTTACCTTCCTCTCTTTTGTCTTTAGATCATCCCAGTATTTTAACTAACTTTTATTATATATACATTTTCATGAAAGCGCTATATAATAAGTTAGATTATTATATAAACTCAACAGAGATATTTGTTTACGAATGCTATTTTTGTTAGATATTGAAAGGAGTACCGTCCATGTTAAGCAATAGTTTGATTGCTTTACTAGAAAAGAAGCGTTCCTCGTTAAGTAAAATCGAAAATGAAATATTGGATTATATATTCCTCCATTTGTCCGATATTGGAACAAAAACGATTTATGAAGTATCTGATGATTTATTTGTCTCAACTGCTACTATCTCCCGAACGGCTAAACATTTAGGCTATCAAGGTTTTAAAGAGTTGAAATACGCCATCGATCAATCCATCCATGTAGAGGAACAGGAAGGAAATAGCCAAAGCTTTCAAACAATCACGAACCAGATCACTTCAAATGTTACAGAAACGTTCCATCAAATGAGCGAAGAAAAGGCCAAACAAATGATGACATTGATCCATCAATCGAATACTATTGAAGTTTTTGGATTAGGAGGAAGCTTCCCTATTTGTACAGATTTTGCTCGAAAACTGACTTTTTTAGGAAAAAAAGCATTTGCTCGTTCAGATTGGGATGAACAAGAAGCAGCTGTAAGTAATTTAAATCAGGAAGACTTAGCTATTTTCGTCAGTTTCACAGGAGAAACAAAAGGTATCCTCTCCTATGCCCAGATTGCTCAAAGACAACAAGTCCCTATCATCAGCATTATTTCAACCAAGGGAAGTAACTTGGAAAAATTATCGACGATTTCCTTATATGCAAAGGGAACGACTCGCTATCACCACAGTGTCGATTTAAGTTCAAGAATTTCTGTCATTTGTTTATTTGATACAGTACTCTTGATGTATGCAGACCAAATGAAAAACAATTAGCTATAATTTGTTGCTATTTCTAGTGAAACTGCTTACTCAATCATGTATGAGGATACAGAATATCTGTCTCCTCTTTTTTATTTCCTTTAGTTAGCTATAATAAACCTATCAATGAAAACGCAATCATTTTTTTGAAGATCTTAAAACTACTAAGAGATGGAGGAAGAAAAATGGATACAAAGAAAAAGAAATCGACCTTTTGGGAGTTCTTTCAAGGGTTGGGAAAGACTTTTATGTTGCCGGTTGCTTTGTTGGCTTTCATGGGTATTCTTTTAGGGTTAGGTAGTTCATTTTCCAGTGAATCAATGATTCAGACTTTACCGTTTTTAGGATATCCAGCAGTCAAAGCAGTGTTCCAATTCATGTCTGCTATTGGCGGTTTTGCCTTTACCTACTTGCCAGTCATGTTTGCCATGGCCATTCCATTAGGATTAGTTCGTAAGGAAAAAGGTGTGGCCGCTTTCTCTGGATTCGTCGGTTACACTGTCATGAATTTAGCCATCAACTTTTACTTAGTCCTGACAAATCGTTTAGTTGATGCCGACCACTTGCGAGAAGCTGGACAAGGAATGGTTTTTGGTATCCAGACGATCGAAATGGGTGTTCTTGGAGGGATCATTGCTGGAATCATCGTTTATAAGTTGCATAACAGGTTTTATACTGTTCAGTTACCAGATAGTTTCGCCTTCTTCTCAGGGGCTCGTTTTGTACCGATTATCACTTCTCTAGTTTTAGGGTTTGTGGGTTTGATCATCCCCTTGATTTGGCCTTTATTCGCTATGGTCATTATGGCTATCGGCCAGCTAATCCAACGTTCAGGAATATTTGGTCCCTTCTTATTCGGCTCAGGGGAACGACTGCTTCTTCCATTCGGGCTTCATCATATTCTAGTTTCGATGATACGCTTTACTGAAGTTGGTGGTTCGGCGATCATTGATGGGAAAGAAGTATTTGGTGCACTGAATATCTTTTATGCAGAATTGCAAAACAATTTGCCTATTTCGCCAAGTGCAACTGCCTTTTTATCACAGGGAAAAATGCCTACATTTATTTTTGGACTGCCTGCAGCAGCATTAGCTATGTATCGTACTGCAGCACCACAAAATCGACATAAAATCAAAGGATTATTGATTTCAGGTGTGATTGCGACAGCTGTGACCGGAATCACAGAACCAATCGAATTTTTATTTTTATTCATTAGTCCGCTATTATGGCTCTTCCATGTCGTCATGACTGGTCTAGGTTTTATGGTCATGGCATTATTAGGTGTAGTAATCGGGAATACAGATGGTGGAATCTTAGATTTTGTGATTTTTGGTCTACTCCAAGGTAATGACACAAAATGGTGGTGGGTATTAATAATCGGTGCTTTGTGGTTCGGTATTTACTATATTGTCTTCAAAACAGTAATCATAAAATTGGATTTAAAAACACCTGGGCGTGACAAGACAGTGGATGAAACAGAATATACCGATCAAGAAGTGAACTTTCATAAAACAGGCGGATACGATGCAAAAGGAATTTTAGCAGCACTTGGTGGTCAAGAAAACATCCAATCTTTAGATAATTGTATTACACGTTTACGTTTAGTTTTAGCAGATGCAGATATCGTAGATGATGAAAAGTTAAAACAACTAGGAGCATTAGGTGTGGTCCATCTCGATCATCAAAACGTCCAAGTGATTATCGGAACAAAAGTCACAACTGTTCGCAATCAGCTTGATACGATTTTAGGATAAAAAGATAGAAGGTGAAATTTTTGACATTTGATACCGCTATAAATAGAAAAGGAACGTACTGTACACAGTGGGACTACGTTGAAGACCGATTTGGAGAAGCTGATTTACTCCCTTTTACGATTTCTGATACAGATTTTATGGTCCCCGAAGAAGTACTTGAAACTTTGAAAGAAAGAATGAACCATCCAGTATTTGGCTATACCCGCTGGAATCATCATGAATTAAAAGAAGCAATTAAACAGTGGTATCAATCCCGTTTTGACACACTACTGGAAGAAGAATGGATCATGTACACTCCAACAGTTATCTATGCAATATCTACCCTTATTCAAATGCTTACTAAAAAAGGGGAAGGAGTGGTTTTACAAACGCCAGCTTATGATGCTTTTTTTAAAGTCATCCAAGACAATGACCGACTTCTAGTCGAGAATCCTTTGATCTATGAAGAAAGTCAATACCGGATCGATTTTACGGATTTGGAAGAGAAATTAGCCATGCCAGAAAACAAAGTACTACTTCTCTGCTCTCCCCACAATCCAACCGGAAGAGTATGGAAACAATGGGAATTAGAAAAAATCGTGGCTTTGTGCCGTCAATATTCTATATTTTTATTATCTGATGAGATACACATGGACATTTTAGGACGAGGACAAAGGCATATACCTATCACACGCTTCAATTATGAACAAGTGGCGATTGTCACCAGCGGTACAAAAACATTTAACTTCCCTGGATTGACATTTGCCTATGCGTTGATACCGAATCTTGGATTACGTGAGCATTTTCAAAGGAAGTTAAAAAATGCGGATGGGTTATCTTCTACCAATATTTTCGGTATGTTAGCGACAATGAGTGCCTATCGGTATTGCAGTCATTGGGTAGATGAACTGAATCATTATCTTGAAAGCAATCAGCGGTATGTAAAAGCATTTATCCAGGAAAAACTGCCAGATGTAAAAGTCGTCGATCTTGAAGCAACCTATTTGATGTGGCTGGATATGTCCAAAGCTGTATCAGATATCCCTCTTTTAAGAGAGAAGCTGATTTCTGTAGGTAAAGTGGCGATTATGGATGGATCGATTTATGGCGGAAACGGTCATCAATTTTTACGATTGAATATCGGCTGTCCGAAATCAAAATTAGTAGATGGACTAGATCGTATGTTGAAAAGTTTTGAAGCGGTGGCTGCAATCGAAATTAAGCCATAATAAAAGAGATGTGACAAAAGTTTTTGTCACATCTCTTTTTTTTCTTTTTTTCGAATCAACGGTGTTCTTAAAGTTATACACTTCTGTCATGACCTCTTTATTTAAGGTCGTTTTCGATCACTTTCACCGCGTGATCATTCCCGTTGAAACATGCTACTTTTTTGGCATCCATATATCTTTCTAAATAATCGTCTTCTCCTAGTTGCTTATGGCAAAAAGCAATTTCATAAAGCAAGTATTCCAATGCATGGGTCGATTTATGTTTCTTATTGTATTCAATCCCCTTCTCGCACAACTGGATTGCTTTTTCATAGTTCTCGATTTTGCTGTAATAGGTGGCGATGTTATAATATACGGCACAGACCGTCAGATTATCAAAACCAGTATCATTCAAGATTTTAAGCGTACGTTCCACATACACTTTTGCAAAGTCTAATTCTCCTTTTGCCAAATAGATCATTGCCACATTTGCAGCTGCTTGTAAGTGATGGATATCTGTTTCGGTCGTTTGTTCCAACACTTGATTGAAATAAAACAATGCTGCATCTTCTTTTTTTGCATAAAGATGATCAAGCAGTCCTTGATAAAACAAGATTTGGTTTAAAAGATCAGAATTGCTTACTTTTTTCTGATCAATCTTTTGTAAAATTTCATAAGATTCTTTGTACTTCGATACAGCATTCAACGATTGAATCTCACTTAATTTTTTTCGGATCTTGTCTTCTTCTGTTTCCACTAATATATCGGAGATCTCGACATTCAACTTTTTGCAAAGCGCACTTAGGATGTTGATACCTGGTGACATATTCTTGTTTTCGATATTGCTGACAGTTGCCTGTTCGCAAATACCTTCTGCTAATTGTACTTGTGTTAACCCCTTTTTCTTTCGGTATTCTTTCAGTAATGCTCCATCTACTTTTATCAAAACAATTTCCTTCCCTTTAAAAAATTATTTCTCCTTTATATCATACACAAAAAAAAGTTCTAAACAACCATAATTGTTTAGAACAGAATAAAAATTTTAATTTTTATCACCAATTATTTCTTGATAAAAAATCAACTGACTACCTGCAGATCAATCTCCTGAAGTATTTTCTCTATCATTTCTTGTTGACTTAATTCGGCAGTCAGTATCTTCTCATTAGGCAATCCAAGTATATCATGCTCCAACCACCAAGCCGCCATTTGTTCTGCACCAAATTCTTTTGACACCTTTCTCTGGCTGTGACGTCTCAGCGTTTCTTCAAAAGAAAGATCGTAATAATAAGCAAATACATTTCCTTGAAAGCTCTCATACAGGTCCATAAGCATCGCTTTGTAGATTTTTGTGCTCATGATCCCCTCAACAAGGACTAAATCAAATCTGTCTTTTCCGAATTCTGCCAACTGACGGATCAAATCTGGCGTAGGATTTCCTACTTTATCTTTGACATTCAACATTCCTCTTCTCACTTCATCTTGAGAGATTCGCATCACCTTCCCCATAGGAAAATGATTTTGAATAGCTTTAGCTGTCGTTGTTTTCCCACTTGCTGAATTTCCTCTTAATATGACTAGCTTCCCCATGACACTGCATCTCCTTGTATACCGATAATCATTCATCCAACATCATTACCTTCTGTTGATTGAAAATAAAAAGAGAATCTGTTTGTATAAAATCATTCTGATCTGTGGTAAGCATATGGAATGAGATCCGTAATTTTGATTTTTTTAGCCCCCTCTTCTGTTGAGACAATGATCTCACAATCAGGTGCATACTCCAATATAAACTGTCGGCAATTCCCACATGGAGAATAGATCATGTCAGAATGATCTCCACCCACAGCTACGATACACTCAAAATCACGTTCACCACGACTGATTGCTGTCCCTAACGCAATGATTTCTGCACATGCCCCATGATTCGAATAAACATTCACACCAGTATACACATTACCGTTTGTGCAACGTACTGCAGCTCCTACTGTATGATTGAAAGACACCAAATCAATATTTGATTTGATGACTTCGGTTGCAGCATCCACTAATTCTAAATCCATTGTTGATAAATCGCTCATTTTTATCTCCTTCTTTCTGCCAAATCGGTTAAAGCAATCATAATCTTTATATAAAAAAACATCAATGGCAGAACGTAAAGAAAAGAAACGACTCAGTTAGTATGGAGTATGGTCTATTGTTCTTGATACAACGGTAAAAAAGCAAGCTTGCATTTACAAGCCTGCTTTTGGAACATTTAAAGTTTCGATTAAAGCTTCGATTAAAGCTTCGATGTGACAAACCATCTATGCTGCTCGATCATAAAATTGATAGCAAAAATTCCACAAAGTATATATGTACCCCATGATAATAAAACATTCATCTGCGGTAAAATGATCTTTGGAAGAATCACAATCAAAAATGATGCCAGTGCCCAAACCCACCGATTGATGTGAACGTGACGCATAGCCAGCATATTCAACATAAGTTGGCTTATCGTTAATAAAAAGATAAAAACAAAAAATAAAATCAGCCAATACATTGTTTTCCACCTCTGAAATCAGACTTAAGCAGTTTGTATTTCGTTATCTCCACTATTATTTTGTTCATCTGACAACATCTTTTTATCATAAGCTTTTACAAATGGATAATAGATGATAAATGCTATCAGCGTGTTGATCAAGATCAAAACAACCACACGCCAGTCATTTCCTGCTGAGAGATAGCCGCCGATTGGTGCTGGTAATGTCCATGTTGGCAGCACAGTAAATCCATTGACCATTTCTAATTTGACTGCAAAATAGCTGACAATAGTCAAAACTAAAGGAACTAAGTTGAATGGAATGAACATGTAAGGATTCAACATCATAGGAGCTCCAAAAATCATCGGCTCATTGATATTGAAGATACCAGGAATAATGGAAAAACGACCAACTTCTTTTAAGAATTTTGATTTACAAAAGAATAAAAACAAAACTGATACCACAATTGTGGCTCCTGCACCGCCAATCGTAACTGTCCATTGATAAAACTGTTCAGGAGCGATATAAGGCAATTTGGTAGCAACTGTACCATCTGCTAACGCCTTCGCATTCTCATCCAACATAATCAGCCACATTGGACGAACAACAGCTCCTACGATACTCATGCCATGAATCCCAAATGACCACAACAAATGGATCAAAAACATTGGTAATAAAACACCAAGCAGATTATTCCCTAAAATATTGGTTAAAGGCTCGAATAACGATAATAAGGCAGCGTTTACATCAAAGCCCGCGACGCTTCGAATCAACCAAGTCGTTGTTAAAATCACTGCACCAGGAATCAATGCCTCAAAACTACGGGCAACAGCAGGTGGTACTTGTTCTGGCATTTTGATAGTAATATTACGCTTTTTAAAGAAACGATACACTTCCACTGCAAAAATCATGGATAGGATCCCGGCAAACATCCCAGATGCTCCTAAAGAACTCATCGGTAAGACCCAGCCAAGAGGTGCCTCTTCAGGCGTTAAAACGTTTACAGGAACTTGTAACATAAAGAACGTCCCTAGTGATAATATACCACCTGTCACACTATCCAACCCATATGATTTAGCTAGATCCGACCCCATAACAAAAGTTGCGTAAATAGCCATTAATCCCATCGTAATCCTGAAAGGTAAAACGATCGTTGCCGAATAAGGGGCAATAAATTCATTCCACCCAGGAAACGGTAAATTGATGAAAACCATAAAAAATGTACCAATCAAAATCAATGACAGTGTTGAAACAACCCCATTACGAATTGCCAATAAATGTCGCTGTGTACCAATTTTTGCCATTGGTGGGACAAGTTTTTCCTCAACCCATTTCATCAGCTTTTCCACTAAAACCACTCCTTTTCAATAAAATAGAAACCATTCACTGCATGATGAAGCAAAGAATGTTCATAATTAATTATATAATTATGAAATTTTATTTCAATATATTTTAGTAGAAAATATTATTATTTTTTAATACAGGTTCTTTTTTCTATACAAAAAAAATTTTTCAAACCTAATAAACTTTACTGTTCCTATACTGATCTATGGGTTTATAAAATAG
>NZ_NGLI01000001.1:1433158-1434393 GCF_002141285.1 Enterococcus sp. 3G1_DIV0629
AACTGGGGTAGCTGGATTCGAACCAACGCATGAGGGAGTCAAAGTCCCTTGCCTTACCGCTTGGCTATACCCCAAGAATAAAAAGGGCGAATGATGGGAATCGAACCCACGAATGCCGGAGCCACAATCCGGTGCGTTAACCACTTCGCCACATTCGCCATGGCAGGGGCAGCAGGAATTGAACCCACACTAACGGTTTTGGAGACCGCTGTTCTACCTTTAAACTATGCCCCTATAAAATGGAGGAGAGTGGATTCGAACCACTGAACCCTAAGGAACGGATTTACAGTCCGTCGCGTTTAGCCACTTCGCTACTCCTCCATGGTGGCGCGGGACAGAATCGAACTGCCGACACACGGAGCTTCAATCCGTTGCTCTACCAACTGAGCTACCGCGCCATATTTTAAAATTATTAATTGAATAACAAGAACGACGGTTCCGACGGGAATCGAACCCGCGATCTCCTGCGTGACAGGCAGGCATGTTAACCCCTACACCACGGAACCAGTTCATTATGGAGGTTAACGGGATCGAACCGCTGACCCTCTGCTTGTAAGGCAGATGCTCTCCCAGCTGAGCTAAACCTCCAACATTCAATTAAAATGACCCGTACGGGATTCGAACCCGTGTTACCGCCGTGAAAGGGCGGTGTCTTAACCGCTTGACCAACGGGCCAGGTAAACTTGTTACGGAGAGTAAGGGATTCGAACCCTTGAGACAGTTTGCACCATCTACATGATTTCCAATCATGCTCCTTCGGCCTCTCGGACAACTCTCCAGAGTGAAAGAAGCTCAATACTCTTTCTCAAAATGAGAACTCCGGCAGTAGGACTCGAACCTACGACATCATGATTAACAGTCATGCGCTACTACCAACTGAGCTATGCCGGAATAACATCAGCGTGGCGACGTCCTACTCCTGTCTCTTATACACATCTAGATGTGTATAAGAGACAGTTACTGTTCCTATACTGATCTATGGGTTTATAAAATAGTATTTAATAGTATTTAAATAAAATAAAAAACCTTGAAATTAAATTTCAAGGTTTTTCGTAATACCGGCGGCCGGGGTCGAACCGGCACGTCCTCAACGGACACTGGATTTTGAGTCCAGCGCGTCTGCCAATTCCGCCACGCCGGCAAATTAAAAGAATAACTGGGGTAGCTGGATTCGAACCAACGCATGAGGGAGTCAAAGTCCCTTGCCTTACCGCTTGGCTATACCCCAAGAATAA
>NZ_NGLI01000001.1:1439857-1517064 GCF_002141285.1 Enterococcus sp. 3G1_DIV0629
AACTGAACAAAGTAAAAACAAATTGTGTAGTCTCCGTAATATTCCTTAGAAAGGAGGTGATCCAGCCGCACCTTCCGATACGGCTACCTTGTTACGACTTCACCCCAATCATCTATCCCACCTTAGGCGGCTGGCTCCAAAAAGGTTACCTTACCGACTTCGGGTGTTACAAACTCTCGTGGTGTGACGGGCGGTGTGTACAAGGCCCGGGAACGTATTCACCGCGGCGTGCTGATCCGCGATTACTAGCGATTCCGGCTTCATGCAGGCGAGTTGCAGCCTGCAATCCGAACTGAGAGAAGCTTTAAGAGATTAGCTTAGCCTCGCGACTTCGCAACTCGTTGTACTTCCCATTGTAGCACGTGTGTAGCCCAGGTCATAAGGGGCATGATGATTTGACGTCATCCCCACCTTCCTCCGGTTTGTCACCGGCAGTCTTGCTAGAGTGCCCAACTAAATGATGGCAACTAACAATAAGGGTTGCGCTCGTTGCGGGACTTAACCCAACATCTCACGACACGAGCTGACGACAACCATGCACCACCTGTCACTTTGCCCCCGAAGGGGAAGCTCTATCTCTAGAGTGGTCAAAGGATGTCAAGACCTGGTAAGGTTCTTCGCGTTGCTTCGAATTAAACCACATGCTCCACCGCTTGTGCGGGCCCCCGTCAATTCCTTTGAGTTTCAACCTTGCGGTCGTACTCCCCAGGCGGAGTGCTTAATGCGTTAGCTGCAGCACTGAAGGGCGGAAACCCTCCAACACTTAGCACTCATCGTTTACGGCGTGGACTACCAGGGTATCTAATCCTGTTTGCTCCCCACGCTTTCGAGCCTCAGCGTCAGTTACAGACCAGAGAGCCGCCTTCGCCACTGGTGTTCCTCCATATATCTACGCATTTCACCGCTACACATGGAATTCCACTCTCCTCTTCTGCACTCAAGTCTCCCAGTTTCCAATGACCCTCCCCGGTTGAGCCGGGGGCTTTCACATCAGACTTAAGAAACCGCCTGCGCTCGCTTTACGCCCAATAAATCCGGACAACGCTTGCCACCTACGTATTACCGCGGCTGCTGGCACGTAGTTAGCCGTGGCTTTCTGGTTAGATACCGTCAAGGGATGAACAGTTACTCTCATCCTTGTTCTTCTCTAACAACAGAGTTTTACGATCCGAAAACCTTCTTCACTCACGCGGCGTTGCTCGGTCAGACTTTCGTCCATTGCCGAAGATTCCCTACTGCTGCCTCCCGTAGGAGTTTGGGCCGTGTCTCAGTCCCAATGTGGCCGATCACCCTCTCAGGTCGGCTATGCATCGTGGCCTTGGTGAGCCGTTACCTCACCAACTAGCTAATGCACCGCGGGTCCATCCATCAGCGACACCCGAAAGCGCCTTTCAAATCAAAACCATGCGGTTTCGATTGTTATACGGTATTAGCACCTGTTTCCAAGTGTTATCCCCTTCTGATGGGCAGGTTACCCACGTGTTACTCACCCGTTCGCCACTCCTCTTTTTCCGGTGGAGCAAGCTCCGGTGGAAAAAGAAGCGTACGACTTGCATGTATTAGGCACGCCGCCAGCGTTCGTCCTGAGCCAGGATCAAACTCTCATAAAAAGTTCGAACAATCTTGTGATTGTTAAGCTCAATTTGTTTGCTAGCATATTGCTTGCTTGTTAAAAATGTTTGTTGTCTTGAATTGAATCAAGACGCCCTACACATTTGGTTTGTCTTACTTTGTTCAGTTTTCAAAGGTCTAATCTTTTTGTTTCAACAACTCTTTAATCTTATCAGATCCATAAGAGAATGTCAACAACTTCTTTGTTTATTTTTTCTAAATGTCTTTATCGCTCATTAGCAGCGACTTGATTATCATACCATCTCGATCGTTATTTGTCAATAACTTTTTTGAAGTTTTTTTCGATAGAATCAAGCTTTATAAGCTTTCTCATCTAAGCGACTTCGTTATTATAACATGATATCAAAAGTGCGTCAACACTATTTTTTATAATTTTTAGCGACACCTTAAAGGAATCATTTAGAACAAATAATAATATAGCAATCTCTTTATAAAATTGCAATAGAAAATTTCCTATTTTTCTTCATTATTTTTAAAGACGAATATTAAAGTGTTTTTATTGTTTTTTGTTCACTTAAAAGCTATTTACGATTAATCAACGAATGTTATTCAATTTTATTGTTCGCTAGATTTCTTTATAATGACCATCCTAAATTTCTTATCTGCTTGTATTTGGCTTCTTCTTTCTTAATGGATAATATAAAAAAACAAGCAAAGCACATGCTTTACTTGTCTTCTGTTTTTGCGATAGGAATAAAAATTCTAAAGATAGTCCCTTGCCCAACTACGCTTTCTGCTAAGATACGACCTTTGTAGTTTTCAACCAATTGTTTTGCGATAGACAATCCCAGACCATTTCCGCCCTTCGTTCTAGCCCTCGCTTTATCCACACGATAAAAACGATTGAAGATCTTATTAAGGTCTTCTTTGGGTATTCCTTCACCAAAGTCCTGAATAGCAATCTCAAATTCATTCAGAGTAGAAGAAATAGAGATATGGACTTCTTTTCGTGTAGTTGAATATTTTACTGCGTTATCCAATATGATAATGATTAATTGCTCAAAGTGATTACGATAAATTTGCAGGGTCACTTCTTTTGTCAAATCATCATCTAAAGTAATCACATAGTCTGGGTATAATATCTTGAAATTATTATAAACTTGATAGGTGACTTCTTTTCCTTTAGTTGTTTCATTTGCATAATGGACATCTACTTGTTCTGCTCTTGATAAGTCTAGCATCTCTTGAACTAAGCTTTTCATGCGGCTGATTTCTTGCATGCTGGCGCTTAACGATTCTTCCAATATCTCAGGATCATCTTTCCCCCAACGATTTAGCAAACTAAGATGCCCTTCAATGATTGCTACAGGAGTTCTTAACTCATGAGAGACGTCTTCCACGAACTGCTCTTGTTGTTCGATATACAAACGCATGCGGTCAAGCATCTCATTGAATATTTCAGCTAAATCTGCCAATTCATCATTCGTGTCGATTTCAGGCATGTGGATATCTGATTGCGGATCTTTACGTATAGTATCCATTGTATCTCTGAGTACCTTTAGTGGTTTCAAGAAGTAAGAAGATAAAAAGAAACCTAAAATACTACTTAAAATCAAAGAAACGACTTCTAAAACAATAAGAGTCAATAATAGCTTATTTCGGATATCATAGAAAGAAGATAATTCATAGAAGCTTTGCGCATAACCGATCTTTTCTCTTGTACCTTTAGAATATATAGGCTGTATAGATAAAAAGCCAGTTTTCCCTTCTAGTGTAACAATCGTTGGCACTTTACGTGTTGTTTGGATCAAGTTTCGACTGTTTTCGTGAGTTTTGAAAATCAAGTTCTCATCTAAATCATACACATAAAGATCCATCGAAGGCTGCCCTAGCTCAGCTATGAAGGAATCAATCTTCATTAAGTTTCCTTCGACCAGTGAAGTATGATCTATGACCTCATCTCCGTCATTTGTTGCTTTCGTCAGATTACGATACGTATTCACTAATGTCAGTTCTTCATCCGAGTTAGCCAAACGAGAGGCTACTTCTGAAATCGTACGTTCTACATTGTTTCTTTCTTTTGCAACAATCAGATTGATAGATGATTTATAGGTAATGACCGCAAAAATTGTAAATACGACGAATATGAAGAAAGAACTCGCAAAGGCCCACTTGATTGTCAAGGAGGGCCCTTTCAGTTCTCTTTTTTCCGATTTTTTCGGCTTTATCACGAGCGCATCACATAACCTGTTCCGCGGACAGTTTGGATATAGCTTTCCTCCCCTGGAACGTCAATTTTATTGCGAAGATAACGAATATATACATCCACTACGTTTGTTTCAACTTCCGTTTCGTATCCCCATACTTTATTTAGTAAAACATCACGTGCTAATACCACGTTCACGTTTTCCATTAAAGTAAGTAGCAATTCGTATTCTCTTTTTGTTAGTTCAATTACTTCGTTTCCGCGACGTACGACACGGTTTTCTTTTTCGATAGTCAAATCACGATAAGTAATAGTGGTTTGTTTTGCCACATTTTTGTCACCTTCAATATCGATTCGACGCAACAATGCCCGAAGACGCGCTAATAGTTCTTCGATAGCAAATGGTTTGACGATGTAGTCATCTGCTCCATGGTCAAGTCCTGATACACGATCGATTACAGAATCTCTTGCAGTCATCATAATAATTGGTGTATTTTTGACTTGGCGTACGCGTCTGCAGACTTCTAAACCGTTCAATTCTGGAAGCATCAGGTCCAATAATATGGCATCCCACTCATTATTTAATGCCGCATCTAAACCAGTACGACCGTTGTAATGGACTTCTGCGTTATACCCTTCATGCTTCAACTCTAGCTCGACAAATCGAGCTAAGTTCTTTTCATCTTCAATGATTAGAATATTACTCATTTATTATTTTATCCTTTCTATCTACTGGCTTTTTAAAAACTCTATCATTATACCGATAATCTGCTTAAAAATCTATAGTCATTTTATCATGAATAGCAGTTTTAAAAAAGAGCTGAAGTCTACTCATAACAATTGACTTCAGCTCTTTCGTCCTCTTTTTATTTTCTCATTTCCTAACAGCCGAAAGACTATTATTCTTCATGGTACCATGAGTAATGGAAGATTCCTTCTTTGTCGACACGTTCATATGTGTGTGCGCCAAAGTAATCGCGTTGGGCTTGGATTATATTTGCAGGCAGACGTTCTGCTCTGTATGAATCGAAGTAAGCGATGGCTGATGAGAAAGTTGGTACAGGTACGCCAGCTTGGACAGCCAAGGCAACGACGTCTCGGACTGATTGCTGATATTTTTTCGTGATTTCAACGAAATAATCATCTAGCAATAAATTTTCGATCTCAGGATTTTTGTCATAAGCATCCGTGATTTTTTGCAAGAATCGAGCTCTGATGATACATCCAGCACGCCAAATTTTTGCGATTTCGCCAAATGGCAAATCCCAATCAAATTCTTTTGAAGCGACACGTAATTGAGCAAATCCTTGAGCATAACTCATGATTTTACTGAAATACAACGCTTCTCGGATTTTTTCGACCAATTCTTTTTTGTCTCCTGTGAACTCAAAATCGTTCGTACGAGACAAAATTTTACTTGCTTGTACGCGTTCTTCTTTATAAGCAGAAATGTAACGGGCAAATACAGATTCAGTAATCAATGGAAGTGGCACGCCTAAGTCAAGCGCACTTTGGCTTGTCCATTTACCTGTTCCTTTATTTCCAGCTGCATCAAGGATCACATCTACGACTGGTTTACCTGTTCCTTCATCGTCTTTTCGAGTCAGGATGTCAGCTGTGATTTCGATCAGGTAGCTGTCTAATTCGCCTTGATTCCATTCTTTAAAGATATCAGCCATTTCTTCTACTGAAAGGTCTAAAATATTCTTCATCAAGTCATAAGATTCAGCAATCAGTTGCATATCTCCATACTCAATACCGTTGTGTACCATTTTCACATAGTGTCCGGCTCCGTTTGGGCCAATATAGGTAACACATGGTGCTCCGTCTTCTGCTTTTGCAGAAATTTGCTCTAAGATTGGTGCAACTAGCTCATACGCTTCTTTTTGTCCACCAGGCATGATTGAAGGTCCTTTTAAAGCTCCTTCTTCACCACCGGAAACGCCTGTACCGATAAAGTTAATACCAGAGTTGGCTAATTCTTCATTACGACGCATCGTATCTTTAAAGAATGTATTTCCTCCGTCAATCAGAATATCGCCTTTATCAAGGTGAGGAAGCAACTCTTGGATTGTTGCATCTGTTGCCGGTCCTGCTTTGACCATCAGAAGAATCCGACGTGGTTTTTCGATTGATTCTACAAATTCTTCGATTGTGTACGTTGCTTTGAAATTTTTATCTGGGTGTTCTTCTACTACAGCGGTTGTTTTAGCCCCTGTACGGTTGAATAAGGCCACTGAATAGCCGCGGCTTTCTATATTCAAGGCTAGATTTTTACCCATAACGGCCATACCGACAACGCCGATTTGTTGTTTTGACATATGAACTCCTCCTACATACGGGATTTCTCCCTAATCTCTTACATTATAGCTTAACACGGCTACATTGCAAACTAAAGAACAACATATTTTTTATTTACCGCTTATAAAAAAATAAACCTCAAGGCTCCATGGTTAGCCTTGAGGTTTTACATTTTCTAATTAAAATGTATTAAGCTTCTTTTGACATTACGTCCTTACCATCATAGTAACCACAATTTGCACATACGTGATGGCTTTTTTTCATTTCACCACAGTTTGGACATTCGTTTAATCCTTTGATTGTCAACTTGTAGTGTGTACGACGTTTTGCTTTTTTAGCTTTTGATGTTCTTCTAGCTGGTACTGCCATTTTGCTACACCTCCTTGTAAAGTCTTGCACCTATAATAGATACAATATATTCCAATCTTACTTGTTATCGTCGTTTTTTGATTCAGAATCAAAAAGTTCAGATAGTTTTGCAAGACGAGGATCAATTTTATTCTCGGCTTCTTCCATTTTTCTGCGTTGGTATTCTTCTTCGGAAACAACTTCCCAATCATTGCCTTTTGGAAGTTCTGTTGCTGCTTCCTCTTCTTTTGTCAATACCCGCATCGGAATCGCCAATAAGATGTTGTCTTCAATTGACTCTGCTAAATTCAATAACGGACCTTCAATCAGCAAAATCTCATCTGCAGACATTTGCTCATCTCTGCTTTGGAATTGTTCTTCTGTCATGAATACTTCGTCTACAGAAAAATCCATCGGCAGTTCAACAGGTTCTAGCGAACGTGTTGAAGGAACTGTCAAAGTCGTCTGCACAGTGTAATGAACGATATAGCCTTTCTTATCAACTGAGACCAAACCTTCGACTTCCACTGGCGCAACATCAAGTATTAAATTGTCTCGCTTCATGAGAGCGGCTTTCAAGTCGAGCGTCTCATGAAAAGTTAACGGTGTCTCCTGGTATTTTCTCAATTCCAATAAAGACCATTTCATTTTTCATCACTCCTAAGCAACAAAAGCAATTATACAGGGCAAAAACCATGTTGTCAATGAAATTTTCTTGACACCTTGCAGTTCATAAAAAAACAGAAATATCTTTAACAGAAAGCCTCTGTTTGCTATCATCTTCAGAATCATTTACAATAATCATTATTCTATCAAAGGAGCGGATGATCTTTATGAACACGAAAGATATTGAATACTATGTCCAAATCGTCAAACAAAAAAACTTTACGAAAGTGGCTAATTATTTCCGTGTGAGCCAACCTACTATTACATATGCATTACAACGTCTTGAAAAAGAGTTTGACGCCATACTTATCACAAGAGATCGTTCGCATCACGAATTAATCGTCACACCTTCTGGAAAGCAGCTGTTTCTCCATGCACAAACTATTCTCCAAGAGATTTCTACTGCAAGGGCTGAAATCACTCAGTTACAAAAGAAAAAGCTGCGTTTTGGCATGCCGCCTATTATCGGCAATGAGTACTTTCCAAAACTGTCAGGTTACTTTATCAAGCATGAATTGATGAATCAGATTGAAATCACCGATGGAGGCTCTCGGGACTTATATGGAATGATCCGTCAAGGGAGGATCGATTTAGCCGTATTAGGCTCAACACAGCCAATCGTAGATCAATATTTAGAAACAGAATTACTTTTGGATAAACGTTTCATGATCGTCGTTCCGCCTACTCACCCTCTTGCCCAGCAGAAGGCGGTCTCTTTCAAAGATATATCAGATGAACAGTTTGTGTTATTGAACGAACATTATGTCCACCCAGCAGCATTCACTAAACTTTCTAAACAAACACATACTCAACCAAAAGTTGTTTATCAAAGCAATGATTTGACGATTTTAAAGAGTATGATCCGTGAAAATGTTGGTATCGGTTTTTTGGCAGAGATTGCTGTCCATCCTGAAGATCATTTAGTTTGCCTCCCACTTTCAGACGAAGTTCAGCCTCGCTTCTTGATTTCATTGGCAAAACGAACACAACAGCTTGTCACACCGCTTCAAGAACAAGTAGTCCAAGTCATCCATGAATTCGTTACAGCACAAAAAAACAGCTCTTCATAAATGAAGAGCTGTTTTTATTTTGTATTAAGCTTAAATTAGATAGCTGTTGTTTCGCCACGGTAAACGATGCCGCGACGTGAATCAACAGTAATCAATTCGCCATCAGTAATTGTTGTTGTTGCGCCTTTAGCACCAACGATTACAGGAATATCTTGTGCAATTCCTACAACTGCAGCGTGAGAAGTCAATCCGCCTTCTTCAACGATAACAGCAGCTGCTTTTTCGATTGCAGGCATGTATTCTTTGTCAGTTGATGGTACAACTAGAACCATTCCGTCTTTTGCTTTTTTTACAGCTTCTTCAGCAGATGAAGCAATAACTGCATTTGCAACGACAGATTTTTGTCCAACGCCTTGAGCTTCTAATAATTTAGAACCAATCATTTGAATTTTCATCACGTTAGTTGTTCCGCGTTCGCCAACTGGTACACCAGCAGTGATCAAGATTAAATCGCCTTCTGATGCGAAACCTAATTCAACAGCTTTTTTAGCTGCTAGTTCAAACATTTCATCAGTTGTTGATGGTTTTTCAGCAACTGTTGGGTAAACACCCCAGTTTAACATCAAACCACGTTTTGTGCGTTCGTCAAAAGTAACAGCCAAGATATCTGCATCTGGGCGATATTTTGAAATCATTTTTGCAGTGTAGCCTGATTCAGTTGCAGCAACGATTGTTTTGACGCCTAGATTTTTTGCAGCACGAGCCACAGATAAACCGATTGTTTCAGTTACATCTGTTTTATCGAATTCGTTCAATTGGAATGTACCTAATTCTGATAATGCATTTTCAGCTTCTTGGTCGATACGTGCCATTGTTGAAACAGCTTCAACTGGGTAGTCTCCGTTTGCAGATTCACCAGATAACATTGTTGCATCTGTTCCGTCAAATACAGCATTGGCAACGTCAGAAGCTTCCGCACGTGTTGGACGTGGGTTTTCTTGCATTGATTCTAACATTTGTGTAGCAGTGATAACTGGGATACCAGCAGCGTTACATTTTTTGATGATACGTTTTTGAACCATTGGTACTAGTTCAGCTGGGATTTCCACACCCATATCTCCACGGGCAATCATAACACCGTCAGAAACTTTGATGATTTCGTCAATGTTGTCGATACCTTCTTGAGATTCGATTTTAGGGAAGATTTGAACATGAGTCATGTCTTTTTCTTCTAAAATTTCGCGAATATCTAGAACGTCTTGTGCTTTACGTACAAAACTTGCAGCGATAAAGTCGATATCGTTGTCTAAACCAAAACGAATATCGTCAGCATCTTTTGGAGTAATACCTGGCAAACTGATAGAAACGCCTGGTGCATTTACCCCTTTACGTGATCCTAGCATACCTGCATTTTTAACTTCTACGACTAATTCACGGTTTGCTTCGTCTTTTTCAATGATTTCCATGTCGATCAAGCCATCATCGAATAAAACGTGTCCGCCTACGTGAACATCGTCAAATAATCCTGGGTAAGTAACCGCGATTTTTTCTTTTGAACCTACATGTTCAGGATCCATAGAGATGCGTGTTTGATCTCCTACTTCAAATTTGATGTATCCTGCACGACCAAAATCAGCTTCTGTTGTGCCTTGAACAGTTGTACGGATTTCAGCTCCTTTTGTATCTAAAAGAATACCGACATCTTTTCCTGTCTTTTTAACTGCTTCACGGACCATAGTCATACGTGATAATTGTTCTTCATGGTCACCATGAGAAAAGTTAAAGCGGAAGACATTTGCCCCAGATTCAATCAATTGAGAAATAATTTCTACTGAGTTACTTGCTGGTCCTAATGTACTAACGATTTTGGTTTTTTTCATTTAAAAAACTCTCCCATTCAATTTTGTTTATTTAAAGCTGTACACAGCTTAAATAGCTTGGTTTCTTTCACTCTTAAAATGAAAGTGAATTATTTAGATCATATAATGATAAGTCTGGTTTATGCTTGTTGTTTTCTAGTGTATCAATGATGTCAGCTGCAACGATTTCGTTGTCATGGATACCGACACATAATCCACCTTTTCCTTCTTGAAGCAATTCGACAGCGTAAGCACCGAATTTACTTGCTAAGACGCGGTCGCGTGCGCTTGGTGCTCCACCACGGACAACGTGTCCCAAGATAGATACACGTGTATGATAGTCGCCAAATTCTGAAAGTTTTTCAGCGAATTCATTTCCGCCCATTACACCTTCAGCCAAGATGATCAAGCAATGTTTCTTCCCACGATCACGGCCTTCTTGGATTTTTTTAGCAACTGAAGCCATATCAAAATCATGTTCTGGGATGATGATTTCATCTGCTCCGCCAGCTACACCTGACCATAAAGCGATGTCACCTGCATTGCGTCCCATTACTTCGATAACGAATGTACGAACATGAGAAGTCGCTGTGTCACGAATACGGTCAATTGATTCTAGCACTGTATTGATTGCTGTATCAAAACCGATCGTGAAGTCAGTACCAGGAATATCATTATCGATTGTTCCAGGAATACCTACTGCTGGGAATCCACGTTTTGTCAAAGCCATTGCGCCATGATAAGAACCGTCTCCTCCGATAACCACTAGACCTTCGATCCCGAATTTTTTCAATTGTTCGATTCCTTTTAATTGACCTTCTTCAGTTGCAAATTCTGGATAACGTGCAGAATACAAGAATGTACCACCACGTTGGATCTTGTCACCTACATCTGCCACATCAAGACGACGAATATCTCCAGCAACTAAACCGGCAAACCCATAATTGATCCCGTATACTTCCAGTCCTTCGTAAATACCTTTACGAACAACGGCACGAACAGCTGCATTCATTCCAGGTGCGTCTCCGCCACTGGTCAAAATTCCGATGCGTTTCATAATAAACATTCACCTCATTAAAATACTTTATCCTAAGTATAACTTAGGTTTACAACCATTTTTGCGTTAACCACGACTAACATTCTAACATTATTTTTCTCGCTTGTCTTGATTTACGGATAAAAAAATGAAAAAAAATGAAAGCAAGTAGTATTTTTTACCGTAAGTTATTTGAAAACCACATTATCTTCGCCAAGTAGAGAAACAAGTTGCCCCTTTATACTCTTGCTGTCATCCACCCAATAAGCATCTGACAGAACAACTTTTCGTTGTGTTTTTTCGTGGTACATAATTACTGGAATATATCCTGGGTGTTTCTGAAAAATCCCTTGTAATTGTTTCATTATCTCAGGGTCTTCCCGTTCTTCTGTAATACGTAAATAGCACGTTTGTGAAGGATACTGTGTTTCTAATTGACGAGGATCAGCAAAGCTTTCTCCAATCAATTGTAGTTCCTGGTTATATTTGCTGATTTCGCTACGCCCTTGAACAAAGATCACTTGATCAACTGCAAACAGGTTACGATATTTTCGATAAAGAGTTGGAAAAACCGTGACAGAAATTTCTCCGCTACTATCGGTTCCTTCCACGAAGGCCATCAGTTCGCCTTTTTTTGTCCGAATCTCTCTAACTTCCTTTATCATCAATAGTAAATTGACTGGTTGATTAGGAACGATATCTGTAATCAGCTGAACCTGTTTAGCTAAACGAAGCCGGTCAAACCCTTCTGCAGGATGCCCTGACAAATAAACACCTAAGTATTCCTCTTCCAGCTTCAGTCGTTCTTCTAGTGTATAGTCAGCAACTTCTTCTTCTTTTAATGCCATGATTCCTAGCAAATCTAGACTGCCACCACTGTAAACGATATTTTGGATTTTCCCTTCGAGATCAAGCATCAATTGTTTCCTGTTAGGAGATAATTCATCAAAAACGCCTACTGCTGTCAGTGATTGCAGTAACTCTAATTTCAGCCACCGCTTATCGATCCGTATGAGGAATTGATCTACTGACTTGAACGGGCCATTTTGTTTTCTTTCATTCAATACATCTTCTACAAAATCACGTCGGATGCCTTTTATCGCTGTCAGCCCGAATCTGATCTCTTCCTTATTGACCAACTCAAAACTATAATTGCTTTGATTGATGGATGGTGAAGAAAGTTTGAGTTTATTTTTACGTGCTTCTGCAATATATTCTTTCAATTTCGTTGTGTTATGCCGAACAGAATTCATTAGACTAGTGAAGAAAGCCCCTGGATGATGAGCCTTTAGATATGCCATTTGGAATCCCACGAAGGAATAAGCAAATGCATGCGACCGATTGAATCCATAGTTTGCAAATTTTTCAATATATTCATATACAGTCACTGCTGTTTTTTCCGAATATCCTTGTTGTAATGCTCCTGATACAAAATGCGACTTTTCTTCATCTAATACGTCTTTTTTCTTTTTACTAACTGCCCGCCTCAAAATATCTGACTGTCCTAATGTAAATCCAGCCATAGTCGAGGCGATCTGCATGATTTGTTCCTGATAGACAATCACCCCGTATGTGTTTTTCAAAATCGGGATCAGTGAATCATCGGGGTAGCGAATGGCTTCTTTTCCTTTTTTTCTGGCAATGAAGGTGTCGATATTTTGCATAGGACCTGGACGATACAACGCATTGACTGCGGCAATATCTTCGATGTTTTCTGGTCCTAATCTTCGTAAAACGTTTCGAATACCAGCAGATTCAAATTGAAATACTCCTGAAGTTTCGCCTCGTTGAAATAAGAGTAGCGTTTTTGCATCATTTAATGGAATCTCTTTTAATCGGATTTCCTGCCCTTCTACTCGCTTAACAGCCTTTAAAGTAAAATCAATAATCGATAAATTGCGTAGTCCTAGAAAGTCCATTTTCAAAAGACCGATGGCTTCTACCTCATTCATCGTATATTGGGTCAGAAAAGCTTCATCAGAACCGCGTTGGAGCGGTACTAATTCAAGTAGATTTCTATCGCTGATAACTACCCCTGCTGCGTGAGTCGAAACGTGTCTTGGCAATCCTTCTAAAATCACTGCGGTTTTGAATAAAAGTTGGTTTTTTTCGCTTGCCTGAACTAATTCTACTAGTTGACGCGATGTTTTGTAGGCTTGGGTCAATGTGATTTTCAGCTGGTTTGGTATTGCTTTTGACCAGCGGTTTGCTTCACTTTGTGACAGACCAAACACTCTAGCCGCATCTCTAAGAACCATTTTTGCAGCCATTGTACCAAATGTCGCGATTTGCGCCATGTGATATTGTCCATACTTTTCTCGAACATAATTCAATACTTCCTCACGTCGGTTGTCAGGAATATCCAAATCAATATCCGGCATCGTAAAACGTTCAGGATTTAAAAATCGTTCGAATAGCAAGTCATACTCTAATGGATCCACATCTGTGATTTCTAACACATAGGCTACTAATGAACCAGCAGCAGAACCACGGCCTGCACCGGTAACGATTTTATTTCTATGAGCAAAAGCCATTACATCCCATACGATCAGGAAATAATCATCGAATCCCATTTGATGGATGACAGATAACTCATAGTCCAAACGTTCTCGGTACTCCTTTGTATAATCAACGATCCGATGTTCCACTTGCGAGTAGCATAGCTCTCTTAAATATTCTCCAGCTTGTTTTTCTTGAGGGACGGGATAATGCGGGAGTAATTTCTGATGAAACTGAAATTCAAATGAAATCGATTCGGCCAAGCGCTGAGCACCTATTACAGCTTTTGAAAGACCTGCTTCTTCGAATCGTTTGATCATTTCTTGTTCTGAAAGCAAGTAACCATTTGCTGGTGGTAAAGGTGCAGATAAACTTTCTAAAGGCATCTGACTTCCCTCTTTGATATGCTTCATCACTTCAAGCGCAAAAAGGTCTTCTTGCTGTAAACTAGCGATTGGATGCAATGCACAAAGCGGATAATCTTCTTTTGTCACATACTGATACCATTCAGGCAATTGATCAGGCGTGTTTTCTGACAAGCCGATATAAAAATCATTAGTAAAAACATTTTCAAGCAAAAACTGCCAATGACTGAAAAAATGTTCCTCTTTATTGAAAGCCTCAGAAACAGAATGATTTGCCGGAACGACAAACACTAGATGGTCGGTTTCTATCATATCATCAAGTGCCATTTTTTCTTGGATCATTTTTCGACTGGAAAGTTTCATCAGCTGCTGATAACCTGTCTCATCTTTTGCGTACGCAAGCAAACCATAATTTTTTTCTTCATAAGTATAACTAAGATGTAATCCAATGATTGGCTGTATTCCTTCTTCTACACAAATACGATAGAATTCAGGTGCACCGTATAAGACATCTTTATCCGTTATGGCTAATGAAGTGTAGCCTTGTTTTTTTGCTTCTTGTACATATTCTCGAATACGGATCGTACTTTGTAAAAGAGAATAAGAAGTAATTGTATAAAGTTGTGGGAAAAACATCTTGCATTCCGCCTTTTTTTTCGTTAAAATTCACTAGCGTTAAAAGGTCTGATCCTTTTACTTTCATTAAATAACAAGTGCTGAAGTTCATTGTTCTACTTCATTTGCTTGCTTCTAGTCTGTAGGAATGAGTTCTTTCACAAGAACTCGAATTTTATTGAGATTTAGTCTCGTTTCTTTACATTCAAAGAAAATCTGGTAAAATTAAGATAGAAAAGAGGTGTTCTTTATGCGATATATCGTTACATTATTCTGGGCTGTCGTTCTAGGTCAAGTAGTCGGTTATATTGGTGCTGCATTAACAAGCGGAACATATGATTTTACTTTGACAACAATCATTTCATTAATTGCGGGTGTCATTATCCTTTTGATTGGTGCAGTTGCGCCAAGAAAAGAAACCTCTGCCCATTCGTAAAAAACCAGCCAAGAGCTTGAGATATCTCAAGCTCTTTTTTATTTTCAATTATCACCACTATTATAATCTACTGCGAAGAACTTTACGAAAATTGAATAGAGAAAGAAGAATATTTGACAGGACGAATAAACTTGTCACAATAAAAACAGCACTGTAATTATAAGCATGCGCAACTGTCGACCCCAGCATGGGTCCTAGAACCTGTCCAAAGTTACTGAACATCTGATTATAGCTATAGATTCGGCTGACCCCTTCTTGTGGCGTGATCTTACTGATCAGTGTATTGACAGAAGGCATCAGAGCACCAGTTGAAAAGCCTAAAATAAAACGAAGTATACCTAATTGGAGTGGTGTCGTGACAAACGCCATGGGCAAATAACAGCAAAATGATAAGATGAGTCCTCCAATTAAAACTTTTTGATTCCCAATCTTATCCCCTAGTTTTCCTAGTTTTGGTGAAGAAAAGACTGCGGAAACACCAGCTATCGAAACAATCAAGCCGCTGACAAACAGGATATTTTCTGTACTTCCGCTTAATTCACGAATATATAAGGTCAAAATAGGGCTGATCGTAGTGATCCCTATCTGTAAAATCAAGGTCGTGATGAAGAGACCAATCAAAATAGAGAGATGATCCATTTTTGAAAAAATTTCTTTGGTGCTTATCAGATCTTTTTTCTCGATTGGATGGAAATCTTCTTTGACTAAGAAGATGGTCAGCACCGTTGTGATCATCAACAAAGCCCCTGTGATCAAGAATACATTTTCCATACCAAACCACTGAGCCAATGCACCGCCCATTGAAGGTCCGATTAGATTCCCCGCAATCGCTCCGGTGGATAATGTTCCTAATGCCCATCCGCTCTTTTCTCTAGGCGCTTGTGAAGCGATCATTGCTGTTGCATTTGGAATATACCCAGACAAGATCCCGTTCCAAAAACGCATGATCAAAAGCCAATACGCGTTCGGTACAAAAGCTAAAGAACCCATCGTCAACGTCATCCCAGCTGCTGCACGGATCATCATTAGTTTTCGGCCTTTTCGATCAGCTAGATTTCCCCAGATTGGTGCAACCACGGCAGATGCAAAAGCAGTAACAGAGATTGCTAGTCCCGAAAACAATTCGATTTGATCTTTTGGTGTTCCTAGTTGCTCAACATAAACTGGTATGAATGGCATAACTAAACTAATACTTGCACCAGTGAAAAAACAGCCAATCCACGCAATCACTAAATTTTTTCTCCAATTAATCTCCATCTATCATCCCTCTTTCGTCTCTTTTATCATACCTATTTTCGAATAAACAAGCAACGATCTCGCTAGTAAAAAGAGAAAAATCCCGCAAAAATCATTTTATATGTAACGTTCTTTTTATGTAAAACAAAAAGAGACCAGAACAAATGCTGTTCCAATCCCTTCTCTTTATTTAAATCGTTGCTAGAATGATGAAGTTGATGATGAATAAAATATCAACAATCCACAAAGCAACAGAAACTTCATTGAATTTTCCTTTGATTACTTTGACAATTGTATAGAAAATAAATCCTGCTGCAATCCCATAGGAAATGCTATAGCACAATCCCATAAAGATCGATGCAAAGAAGGCTGGTAAAGCTTCTTCCATATCTAGCCATTTGATGTCTGCAAAAGAAGCCATCATCATTACTCCGACCAAAATCAGTGCTGGCGCAGTTGCTTGATTTGGTACAATGGCGATCAGCGGGGAGAACAGACTACTTAATGCGAATAGCACTGCCACTACTACTGAAGTCAAACCAGTACGTCCACCGGCTCCGATTCCAGCTGCAGATTCGACATAAGTTGTTGTATTTGATGTACCAAAGATAGCACCTACGGAAGTAGCGATTGCATCGGCAAATAGCGCTTTATCCATTTTTGTTTTGAACCCGCGACCATCTTCCAATGCGATCTCGTCCTCTTTTGAGAAAATACCTGTGCGGCGTCCTGTACCGATAAATGTTCCGATCGTATCAAATGTATCAGATAAACTGAATGCGATGATCGTCATCAATACTTGAGGGATCTTGGAAGAATCACTGAATAAAGATTGCATTCCTTCAGAACCAAATGCTGCACCGAACGTTGTTCCTAATTCTTTAAATGAATTGCCTAACGAATTCGTTTGCCAATCAATGGAACTTAAATCAACAACACCCATAAAAATCCCAAGGACTGTGGTCGCTACGATACCGATAAGAATAGCACCACGGACATTTTTTACAACTAAAATGGCTGTCAGTACCAGACCAATCACGGCTAACAAGATAGGTGCGTTGTCAAAGTTGGCTAACGCGGGAACGATTCCGCCATTTATCGTAACATTTGTTGCTTTTCCACCTTCAACGACAGAACTCGAAATAGCAGATTGGTCTGCTGAAAAAGATAAGAATCCTGCATTTTTGATCCCGACATACGCAACGAAAATACCGATCCCGCCACCAATCGCATGTTGAAGACTTTCAGGAATCGCCCGAATGATCATCTTTCGGATATTTGTAACAGTAATAAAAATATTGATTAATCCGCAAATAAAAACCATTGCCAAGGCTTGTTGCCAAGAATAGCCAAGCCCGAAAACGACCGTAAAAGTGAAAAATGCGTTCAATCCCATACCAGGTGCCTGAGCATATGGTACATTCGCGAACAATCCCATGACTAGCGTACCAATGATTGATGCAATGATTGTGGCTAGAAATACTGCTTGGAACGGCATACCTGATGCTGATAAAATCGTCGGATTTACGAATAAGATATAACTCATGGCAAAGAATGTCGTTACTCCCGCCATTATTTCAGTTGATACATTTGTATTGTTTTTCTTTAAACCGAAAAACTTTTCCATAAAAAGTTCCACTCCCTGAATTTTTTTCTGATGGAAAACTATAATAATAAAAAATATGCAAAATATGGCAAATCCATCGAACAATTTCAAATTATATAGGCGTTTCATTCGTTTTTCAACGTTTTTTTAACAAAAAAACCGAAAACAATACTTAATGTTCGTGTTTAGCTCGTATTCATTCATTTACATAGCCATAACTGTATTTTTTGTTAGGAATAACTGATTGCTCTTGTTAATTACCTAAAATATGCTAGACTAAAACAAATGCTAGTTGAGGAAGGAAGGACCTTTATTGAATAAAAAATTAATTGCCATCGATCTGGACGGAACGACCCTCAATCAAGATTCGATGATTACCTCTAAAACAAAAGAAACCCTGAAAAAAGCAATCAATGCTGGTCATCATGTCAGTATCGCTACTGGACGCCCATTTCGAATGAGCCATCAATTTTACCAACAATTAGAGTTAACAACACCGATGGTTAATTTTAACGGCGCATTGGTGCATATCCCTAATCAACATTGGGATGGCGAAAGAGAAACGTTGATTAATCGTGAAATTGCTTTTGAAATCTTATCGCAAAAAAAACAGTTGAATCTAGACTTTATCGCTGCTGAAAATCGGGATACTTTTTTTATCGACAGCTTTGACTTCTTTGATGAAAAAATTTTTGCTTCTTCACGTCCTGGAGAAAAAAACTTGCTTTCTCCTAAAAATCTAACGACAAATCCTACATCTTTGCTTGTCCGAACAGACAAGCGTTTTGCAGAAACTGTATCTGCTGAATTAACACGTCAATTTGGCAGTTATGTGGATGTTCGTACATGGGGCGGTCCCACGGCGATCTTAGAGATTGTTTCAAAAGGAATCCAAAAAGCAAAAGGTGTGCAAGAGATTGCTAACTACTTATCTATCGATCAACAAGACGTGATTGCTTTTGGTGATGAGCATAATGATTTGGAACTGCTGGATTATGCAGGCTGGGGAGTGGCTATGGCTAATGGTACTGATCAGCTCAAAGGCATCGCAAATGATGTCACTCCTTTGAGTAATCAAGAAGACGGTTTAGCTGTTTACCTGGAAAAATTACTTAAACTACAATAGAGAATTAGATTCCACAAAAAAAAGGTTGTGACAATTTTTGTCACAACCTTTTTTGCCGAGTAAACGGTGCTCAATCAGCTGTCCTTCGGTATTAGCTCAAAAACGGCAAAATATGAGAAGCTATTTTTCCGTTTTGTTTCTCTAATACTCAGGTCAGGGCGCTGATTTCACAACCTCTTCCTTAAACGGTGTTCACAAGCCAGTTTCTCGGTATGAAGTCAAATTTAAGCAAAAATGTAAGAAGTCATTTTCACAAAATTTTTCTTCATACTCGAAACTAAGCGGCTTTTTCACGACCTCTTTTTTATTTTGCCATGAACATATCATAATACGCGTCCATTATTTCTTTAGCAATCGTCAAGTTCATGTGGTCTTGTTCATCTAATAAGTTCGGCAAGACAACACTGATCGCGATTTCCGGATTGTCTGTTGGGCCGTATGCCACGATATTACTATTGACTGTCGTAATATCTGGGTGACCTTCCGCAACCGTTTCTGCAGTCCCTGTTTTTGCAGAAAGGTCCATTTTCGCACTGGCTAATGGTTTGGCTGTTGTGTAAGGGTCGGTACCATGAACAACCTGGTGGAATCCTTCACGGAGGATTGCCATATTTTCTGCAGATATATTGACCTTATTTTCTACTGTCGTGCCCATTTCTTTTTTCACTTCACCCAAATTCCCATTTTCGTCATTGCCATAGATTGCTTTGACTAGGTGAGGCTGTACTCGTTTCCCGCCATTAGCGACTGTTGAAGCATATTGAGCTAATTGGATCGGTGTATATGTGTCAAACTGTCCAAATGCCAAATCGGTAAAGTTACCTGGAGTATACCATTCTTTGCCATTATCCGCATTGAACTTCTTCATATACTCAACAGAGCGTGAAATCCCAGGAGATTCATTCGGCAAATCGATCCCAGTCGTTGTACCAAGACCAAACTCTTTGAAAGAGTCTCTCAATTGTTGATAAGCTTTAGCTTCTTCATCTAAACTAGGTAGTCCCATTCCAGGAGTATAGTCTAGCCCTAGCATTTTTAATGCCACTTTGATCATATACGTATTGGAAGACAATTCCAATGCTTTGACTGCATCAAGAGCAACTTGTCCGTTTCGGTTAAAGACAGAGCTTTTTTCTGAAGCACCTTGTAGACGAATCGGTTCATCAATCAACACTTGATTCCCGCTGATCGCGTTACTTGCCCAACCTGCTGTCAAAGTACCAGCCTTGACTACAGACCCTGGAGCAAAGGCGCTAGTGATCGTGCCCAAAGCATTCTCGGTGATTTCCTTGGAACCTTGCTCATGACTGAAACCAGTCATGGCTAACACTTCTCCTGTCTGAGGATTCATGGCTACTGCATAAGCACCAGGCGAGTACTGTGCTTTACCGTTGTTGATCAATGTTTGATAATTTCTTTTTAGGATTTCTTCTACTTTTGATTGGAATTCTGCATTCATCGATAACATTAAATTAGAACCTTTTTCCCCAGAGAAGATTTCTTTTTGATTCGAAACATTTCCTTCATTGTCAAGGGAGACTTCATATTGGGTTTTGGTTCCTTGCAAGACATCTTCATATTGTTTTTCCAAATAACTTTGTCCCACACGGTCATTCCGAGAATACCCTTTTGCTAAATACTTCTCTGCTTCATCTGCCGGAAGACCTTGTTTTTCAGTCGTCACACTGCCAAGAATACTTTTTAGTGAACTTGCTGCGTTATATTCGCGTGTCCAGTCTGTGCCTGTCGAAACTCCTGGAAGCTCAGAAGCGCGTTCCGCCACAACAGCTAATTCTTGGTCAGTAACACCAGAGTTCTTGATATAGACCGTGTTTAATTCATATGCACTGTTCATCCGTTTAAAGATGGTAGCGATCTTTAATTGCTCCTCGTTTAAGTTGATCTCATCATCTGTTACTTTATTGACCATCGCACTGTATTGTTCGCTGTTTCCTAATTGCTTTTCTTTTGCCGAAAGTCTTTTTGTGGCTTCCTTCAAATGTTCCGGATCAGCCAGCCAAAAATCTTTTTTATCTCTATCTGTCAGATTTTCATCTGCCGGCACATCAATCAGCGAGTTCAGCTTCGTTGCGATTTCAAGTAGGTCTTTAGCCGTCACTTGTGTGCCTCTCGTATAGGTGATTGCCTGATTCGCTTTATTTGTGACTAACGCTTTTCCTGTGGAATCGTAGATCATTCCGCGAGGGGTACTTTCTTGGACTGTAATCGTAGAAGTAGATTTCACTCGCGCTTCCATCTCTTCACCATTCACGATCTGCAAATAGCCCAATCTAGCAATCAACGCAACAAATAACGTAAATATAATGAAAAAAAGAAAATTTAAGCGAAAAGGAACATGCGACCGACGAAACGTTTTGTTTTTAGGCTCTTGTGCCCCTTTTCTTATTTTTTCTATCCAAGAAGTATTTACTATTTTTTTCATAAAATCTTTCATCATTTCCTATCCTTCCGCCTATTTACATTCATGCTTCATTGTACCCAAAAACTTCTTAATAAAAAAGAAAAAATGAGCGGAGCAAGAAATTCTTTACCTAATTTCAAGATAAAATCAACTTTTTGTTTCACAGCAATCATCTGAAGTTGCATATCCAACTATTTTTTTCATTAAAAACTAAACTTATTTTTGAAAATTATGCTTTCTAAAGTCGTGAAACACTTCAATAGAACATTTCTTTGTGGAAAACTATAAGTTGTTATTCTAAAAAAACTTATATCAAAAACAGTAAGGTAAGTTTAGTTTTTTATTTTGAATCCATAAAATAGTCTTGGATTGCTTCTCTTGTTTTTTTCACTTTTTCACTAAGTGATTCGTTTTTAGCCATATAGAAATAAAAAATGATATCGATCGTAGCGAATTGGGCCAAAAGTGAATTAGTTGCCGCACTTCGATTGGTGATTTCTTTTGGTCTTGATGTTTGTACGAGTACATCGGCTATCTTGCTAAGTGGGTTATTGCCAAATTGCGTCAACGCAATGATTTCGATATTCATATTTTTTGCTAGCTCAGCTAATGCAACTACATCTGCGCTTCTCCCTGAGTTCGAAACAAGCCAAAGTACTTTCTTCTTCTCATTGCTGACAAGTTGTGGGAGCAAGACATGGATATCTTTTTCAAAAATGATTGGCTTACCGACACGAGACCATTTTTGCAGAATGTCTTCTACCACTAAAGAAGAGGCACCAACACCATATAAAAAAACAGACTCAGCCGATTCCAAACATTCTACGACTTTTTGGATCGTTTCTTCTTCCAGAATATCTACTGTTTCTTTTATCGCTACTTGCGCATTATTTCCAAGTTTGTTTTTGATAGAGTAAAAGGACTCATTTGCTTCGATATCGCTAAATCCTTCATCGATTCCAGTCTGTAGTTCTGTTGAAATCGTGATTTTGAAGTCCGTCAAACTTTGAAACCCGATTTTTTTTGAAAAACGTACAACTGTCGGCGCACTCAAACCTGAAGCTTCCGCTAATTCATTAGCTGTCATTGTGGGAACCTTCTCAATATTTCCAATAATGTAGTTGGCCAACTTTTTTTCTGCTGAAGAATAATCTTCCATCATACTTTCAATACGACTAATTACGCTCATAAGTTCCTCCATCCTTTTAATAATCGTCTATGTAAGTATACCATATCAGTCCCTTGTTAACGGTCGTGTACTGGATAAAAAAACAAAAAAACAATCCGCACAATAGGATATCTTACTCCATCAATCCCACAAATTCTATTGTCCATCTGTGGGATTGTGGAATATCTGTTCTCTATTGTTTGGATTGTTTTTTATTTAGTGCTTTTTTATAGGCAGCTTATCTATTTGTTTTCTCTGCTGTAATTTTTGACTTCTGCTTCCATAGCATCAATAAAGATATTCAAATCTTCTACAGCTGTTTCTTTACTTCCGTAACGACGTACATTCACTGTTGCATCTTCCAATTCTTTGTCACCGACAACTAATTGGTAAGGAATTTTTTGTGTTTGAGAGGCACGAATCTTATAGCCCATTTTTTCATTGCGGTCATCGACTTCTACACGTAAACCTTTCATTTGCAAGCGTTCTTTGATTTCATAAGCATAATCGCCATGTGCATCAACAGAAACAGGGATGATTGTCGCTTGTATTGGTGCTAGCCATGTTGGAAAAGCGCCTTTGTATACTTCTGTCAAATAGGCGACAAAACGTTCCATCGTAGAAACGATTCCGCGGTGGATAACCACTGGACGATGTGTATTTTCCCCATCTTCTCCAACATATGTCAAATCAAAGCGTTCCGGCAATAAGAAGTCTAATTGTATAGTTGACAATGTTTCTTCTGTCCCAAGAGCTGTTTTGACTTGGACATCTAATTTTGGTCCGTAAAAAGCTGCTTCACCTTCTGCTTCAAAGTAATCTAGCTCTAATTCATCCATAGCAGCTTTCAGCATTGCTTGGGCTTTTTCCCACATTGCATCATCATCAAAATATTTATCTGTATTGTTTGGATCGCGGTAGCTTAAGCGGAAACGATAATCTGTAATATTGAAGTCAGCATATACCGCGACCATCAATTCAAGCGTACGTTTAAATTCATCTTTGATTTGGTCAGGACGAACAAATGTATGACCATCGTTCAACGTCATTTCTCGTACACGTTGTAAACCTGACAAAGCACCTGATTTTTCATAGCGGTGCATCATTCCTAATTCAGCGATACGAATTGGTAATTCACGGTAAGAATGGATGGCGTTTTTGTAGACCATCATGTGATGAGGGCAGTTCATTGGACGAAGAACAAGCATTTCGCCATCTCCCATATCCATTGGCGGGAACATGTCTTCTTGATAATGATCCCAGTGTCCAGATGTTTTGTACAACTCAACATCTCCCATGATCGGTGTATACACATGTTGGTAACCTAAACTAACTTCTTTGTCTACGATATAACGTTCGATCGTGCGTCGGATTGTTGCCCCTTTTGGAAGCCAGAATGGCAAACCAGAACCAACTTCTGGAGAAACCATAAACAAGTCAAGTTCTTTTCCTAGTTTACGATGGTCTCTTTCTTTTGCTTCTTCACGCAGACGGATATATTCTTTCAAAGCTTTTTTATCAAAAAAGGCTGTTCCGTAAACTCGTTGCATCATTTGATTGTTTGAGTTTCCACGCCAGTAAGCACCTGCCACTGATAATAATTTGAATACTTGTATACGACCAGTAGACGGAACATGTGGTCCACGGCACAAATCGATGAATTCACCTTGTTGATAGGCAGTAATCACTTCTTCTTCTGGCAATTCACTAATCAGTTCTACTTTGTATGGGTCACTTGCAAAAATTTCTAATGCTTCTTGTTTTGAAAGAACACGGCGTTCGATTGGCAGATTTTCTTTGACGATTTTCATCATCTCTGCTTCGATTGCGGGAAGATCTTCTGCAGTTACTTGATTTTGTCCATTGTCTGTATCATAGTAAAATCCTGAATCAATAGCTGGTCCTACACCAAAGTGGATATTTGGATAGAGACGGCGCATTGCTTGAGCCATCAAATGAGCTGCTGAATGTCGGACTAATCCAAGTGCATCTTCATGGTCTGGTGTGATGATCTCAATACTTGCATCTTCCTCGATTGGACGAGTCAAATCAATAAGTTTGCCGTTCACTTTACCAGCTAAAGCTTTTTTTGCTAAGCTTTTTGAAATACTTTCAGCGATTGCCAATGTTGTTGTACCAGCCTCAAATTCTTTGACTGCACCATCTGGAAAAGTAATTTTTATCATAATAGTTTCCTCCTTGAAATGTTTTGATTGATCAGATCATCAAGCTGAAAAACAAAAAATCCTAGCATCTCTTGAAAAGAGATACTAGGACGAAAAGTTCGTGGTTCCACCTAATGTTCAAACGCACATGCGTTCCTCAAACGTTGTAACGGTCCGACCGCCCTTGCTTCAACAAGGGTTTCGAAAGTGGTCATCCTTTGGTTTTCTCCTGGAAAAGTTTCAGCCTAGCTTTTCCTCTCTTATCGAAGACTCTCAAATTCAGTTGGCTTTCTCATCAATCAATTATGTGTTTATTTAACCACTAATAAATAGAAAAATCAAGTGTGAAACCAAACTTATTTTTTCCATTCCCCATTTACACCGTATGTTCCTTTTTTCATCTCGTTGATGATGACATGGATGTGTTCTTTTGGTGCTTGCGTGTTTTTATGAACAGCTTCCGTGATATCTTTCATCATATTTTCTAATTGTTCCGGACTGCGACCTTCTACTAATTCGACATGTACGAATGGCATAATGTTCTCTCCTCTTTCTGATCGTTCTTTTTTCAACTCGATTCTATCATACTATTTTTGTCTTGGGTACTGAATCCAGAAAAATGACTGGGTCTTTTTTTGCTCTCAACGCACTCAGGATAGAGACCGTGTCCACGACTTCTTGCAAAACAGCTCCGAATAACGCAGGAATCAGACCCGTACTTGCTATTAACATCAAAAAAATACAAATAAAGATGCCAATCAGTACAGATTGTTTCGCTATTCTCATCGTATCTTTTGAGATCACTACTGCTTTTGCTACACGCAAAAGATCATCTTTCAAGATGACTGCATCTGCACTTTCACTAGCAGCTGTAGAACCATGAGCACCCATTGCAATGCCGATATCTGCAGCAGCAAGTGCTGGTGCGTCATTCACACCGTCTCCTATCATCGCCACAGGTCGTTGATCTTTAGGGATACGTTCTAAAATAGTCAATTTGTCTTGAGGCAAGCAATGAGCATGTACAGAATCTAATTTGACTTCCTCTGCAATCGCTTGAGCAATGGCTGATCCATCTCCGGTAATCATCATCAAATTTTTCACACCAAGATTTCTTAGCTCTTTGATTGTCTTTGCCGCTTCTGAGCGAATCTGATCCGAAAATAGGATGGTTCCTGCAAAGGATTGATCAATGGCTACATAGATTGCTGTTTCAGAAGTTTCGATTTCTTCCACTGAAACAAAAGAAGCACGCCCAATCTTTACGTCATGATTATTGACTATTGCTTGGATTCCTTGACCTGACACTTCTTTCAGTTGACTAACAGGATACAGTTGGCTGTTTTTCACGTTGTTCACTAACGAACGAGCTAAGATATGGCTAGATTCCTGTTCTGCACTTGCTGCATACATAAGTAGCTCTTCTTTTTTCATTCCATTGACTGGTTGAATTGCCTCTACTTCTAATATTCCTTTGGTAAGCGTTCCTGTTTTATCAAAAGCAATCGTTTTTGTACGTGCGAGCTTTTCAATCGTTGTTCCAGTTTTAACAACAATCCCGTTTTTACTTGAACGGCTCATCCCGGCAACTAAAGCGATTGGCGCAGCTAAAATCAATGGACAAGGCGATGCTACGACCAATACTTCTGCAAAACGCAAAGGATCTTTTGAGAACCACCAAGAAATACCGCCAATCAAATATGCGATCAATGTAAAGGGAACCGCATAACGATCAGCTAAACGGACGAATCGGGCAGGTTTTTCTTTTGATTCTTCGACTAATTTAATGATCATTTGATATTGGCTGTCTGCGGCACGTTTTTCAGCAATCATTTGGATTGATCCGTCTCCATTTAAAGACCCAGACATGATCTGATCTCCAGGTTTCTTTGTTTCTGGACGAGACTCTCCTGTCAAAGAAGATTCATCGACTGATGATTCTCCTTTGATCACTCGACCATCAGCAGGTACAAGCTCGCCAGGCTTGACTAGCAGCTGATCATCCACATTTATTTCATCAATTACTATATCCTGCCATCTTCCCTCTTTGAATCGATGGGCGATTCTTGGGGTGTTGTCTAATAAAGATTGCAATTCTTTACCTGCTCGTTTATTCGCGTAATCTTCTAGACTATCTCCACCCGTAAGCATGATCAATATCATCAAACTAGCCCAATATTCTTTGACGGCTAATGTTGCAAGGATTGCGGTAATCGCTAATATATCTACACCATATATTCCTGAACGCAATGTTTTGATCATTTCCAAAAACATCAAGAAGGCGAGAATCCCTCCAGTAAATGCAACAATCATAAAAGCAAGTCCCGGCTGATGGAAAACAAATTCACTTAACAAAGCTACTCCGCCAATAAATAAAGTAAGTAAAAATTTTTTAAAATGTGTCATAGTTTCTTCTCCTCTTTTTTGTGACTTAGAGGTTAGTCATCCATCTTCAATTGCCTCTCTTTCTCTTAAGCATAGTCCTTGCTTAACACTTTTTAAAACAATAGGCCTTAATTGAAAACAACTATCACTATCAGCGTTTCCAATAGTCGCCAGTCCTACAAACGAATCAATCGAGCAAAGAGGACTTTTTTCGATTCATCCGTTAAAAAGTACCTTTTTTCGAAAAACTGTGCTATACTTTTAATTCGTTATTTACGGCGGAAGGAGCAAACATGTGATGAATGAGAAACAACTAGAACAAACGCACGTGGATGAAACGATCGAACTAATCCAGATCGAACAAAATATGCTGGATACAAAACAACGAGAATTGACTCAGGAAATGAATCATTCGACAAAAGACACAGCTAATCACAAGATTCGAGCTGGTTCCAATGAAGCTTTTTATGAATCTGCTGTTGAATATCGCCAACATGAGCAAGAATTGCTTTTAAAATATCATACTCTTGAGGCGCAGCAAAAACGCCTACAAACGTTGTCTGTTATGAAAGACAGTCCTTACTTTGCCCGTATCGATTTTAAAGAAGACCGTGAAACAGAAACATTGTATCTAGGTATCGCTTCTTTAAGAGATCTAGCAGAAGAAACAATCGTTATTGACTGGCGCGCACCAATTGCCAACCTTTATTATGAAGGTGAGATTGGTCCCGCATTTTATGAAACTGAAACAGATAGAATAGATGTCGATCTGCAGTTGAAAAGACAATTTAAAATCCAAGAAGGACGTATTTTATCTATGGTAGATACGTCGGAAGTAATCAACGATGACTTTTTGCTAGAGATATTGGATGAAGCATCAAGCAACCATATGAAAAATATCGTCTCTACGATACAAAAAGCACAAAATGCAATCATTCGGGACACAACAAGTAAAGTGATGCTGATTGAAGGAATCGCCGGAAGCGGAAAAACGTCTGCTCTGCTTCAACGTATTGCTTTTCTGTTGTATCATAATCGCAAATGGCTAGAGGCAGAAAACGTGCTTCTATTTTCACCAAACCATTTGTTTTCTGATTATATCTCGACTGTATTACCTTCATTAGGTGAAAGTGGTGTGCCTACACAAACATTCAAAAATTATATTTCACAGCTGTTGCCAGAGTTTTCTTTATTAGACGAACAGCAACAGGAAAGTGGTTTTTTGCTAGGCGAAAAAGATCCGATACAAGTGATGAAAAGCGGATTGACCTTAGTGGATCAGATTGATCGCTATATCCAAAGCATCACAAGCTACGGTCCCTTGTTCCGTGATATGAAAATAAATGGTCGTACGATCCTATCGAAGGAATCGATTCGCCAATGGTATAAAGAAACAAATGAACAACTTCCCTTGCACCACAGACTCTCTCTGTTACAAACGAAACTACTAAAAAAATTAGGCGGTCTGCAAAAAGATGAAACACGTCAGCAATGGGTCAAAGATCTCGCGGAAGAGCAGCTCCAAGAACTATACGCAACAGATCCTAATCTTGAATATACAGAACAAAAGGAGCGTTCCTTACGTAAAAAACTGGCTAATCAAATCGTACGTAAACGATTCCGTCGAATTCATCGAGGAATCATGAATTATCAATTTGTCAATATAACGAAACAATATCTCCACTTTTTACAAACTGTGCCACTTTCTCTTCTGACACAACATAAAATCAGCGAGAACAGATGGCAAGAACATTTAGCAACTATTCGTACACATTTGCGTCAAAGAGAGTTGCCCCAAGAGGATGCTGTCCTATTCTTTTTACTGATGCGCCGAACGTATCCGGTGACAGTCACACACAAAGCTCGCTATATCTTTATTGATGAAATGCAGGATTTCGCACCATCACAAGTGGCATTGTTGCAAGCCTTGTTCCCAAAAGCAAATTTGACTTTCTGTGGAGATTTAAATCAAAATGTCTTTGGAAATGAAACGATCGTGGGATCATTGGAAGAACTTTTCGTGGACCGTGAAGTTACCCGTTTCCAATTAACAACAAGCTATCGCTCCACAAAAGAAATCACTGATTTTGCTAATCATTTTATTGCAAAAGAACATCAAGTAGAGACTACAGCAAGAAAAGGCGATTTGCCTTTACTCATCCAAGGGACAACTGATGATGTCAAACTGAATTGGTTAGCAGATACCATTCGAACGACTCAGGGAAAAGCCCGGTATTGGCGTACAGCAATCATTGCTAAAACCCAAGAAGAATGCGAAGCTCTTTATGCTCAACTGCCAGACGAGTTGAAACAACAAGTCCAGCTGATTTTAAATGAGAGTGACTTTATGAAGCGTTCCATTATTTTACTTCCGGCCTTTTTAGCAAAAGGTCTGGAGTTTGACCGAGTTTTCTTGTGGGATGTAGATGCAGATCATTTTTCTTCTCAGCAAGACAAATTGATCCTTTACACCATGTGTACACGTGCGATGCATGAATTGACACTTTTTACCTCCAATAATCAAAGTCCTTTGTTAAACAATATGGATATTTCATCTTATGAGAAAAAAGTATTGTAACTAAAAAGACAACTGCTATCGTTAATGTTAGCAGTTGTCTTTTTAGTTACAATAATAATTGCAGAAAAAGTAATTTCATCATTTAAGGTCATTTATTCTATATATAAATCCAAATCTGTTTCAGGATATTTTAATTTGACAAGCGAAATAATCATTTTCAGTTCTTCCATGTTTTCTGGATATTCTGGGTCAAATACCTTGCTATGACGTCCAATACCGCCATTGTCGATCAATCGGTAAATTCGGTTCCATTCAATGAACTGATCGATTGATTGGAAATTGCTGATTGGATACCCCCCACAATCCAAAATCTCTGATACACGAAATGCTAGGTATGCACTATCGACCACTTTATTTTTTTTCGTATCTATCTTCTCATTTCTTTCGATGAGAATTTTTTCAGGATGATGCTTTAAGCTCCACTCCAATAGTAGAAAGAAAGCCTCCATCCGATACTCTTCTTCAAATAACCGAAAGGCTGAATCAGAACGACGAAAAAGCAGCGGAATCAAATATTTTTGTCTATAAATCAGCATTGGTGCGCGGTCCACCATACACTCTAAATAACGGTTCAGATACCCTGTACCGACATAGTTTCCTAATCGATAGCCTTCAACGCCGAATCTTGCGTATTTTTGCGCTAATTTTGAACAATCAGTTACGTTCACTGCTAACTCTTCTACTTTGCGGTAACCGCTTAAGATACGTTCAAAAGGTTCTAAAGTGATTTTTGCTTCCATATTCTTCCCCGTCCATCTTCCACATACTTCATATCATTTCATATGATACTTATGCTCTCATCATACCACAGGTTGAATTAGAATAGAAAATAAATCACACAAAAAAACAAGACAATCTATTAGTGAGATTGTCCTGCTTTTTGAAAAAGACTGAATGCTTTTCGTTAAAACTGATTGCTTAGTCTTCTAATGCCACATTATGGAACACATGCTGTACATCTTCTAGATCTTCTAGCGCATCAATCATTTTTTCAAATGTTTCTTGGTCTTCTGAAGATAATGTAACTTCGGTTTGAGGAATCATTTGGATCTCAGCAATTGAAAAATCAGTGATTCCTTTTTCTTTTAATGCTTCTTGGATACTATGGAAATCCGCTACTTCACCGTAAACGATGATTTGTCCATCTTCTTCCATCACATCACGAACGTCGATGTCTTTTTCCATTAGATATTCAAGGATCTCATCAGCGTCTTCTCCTGCAAATGCAAAGATTGCTGTATTATCAAACATATAAGAAACCGCTCCAGAAACACCCATGTTCCCGCCATTTTTCCCAAATGCTGCTCGTACGTCTGCTGCTGTTCGATTCACATTGTTTGTCAATGTATCAACAATCACCATTGAGCCGCTTGGTCCAAATCCTTCATAACGTAATTCAGAGTATGTTTCATCTCCTGCACCTTTTGCTTTTTCGATTGCTCGGTCAATAATATGTTTTGGTACATTATAAGTTTTAGCGCGATCAATGACGAAACGTAGTTTTTGGTTTGCATGCGGATCAGGATCACCTGATTTTGCTGCCGCGTAGATTTCAATCCCAAATTTTGCATAAATCCGGCTATTATTAGCATCTTTAGCAGTTTTCTTTGCTACGATATTTGCCCATTTACGTCCCATATTTTCACTTCGCTTTCTGATTTGATAGTTTCATAACGCAAAAACGTCCTGTTCCATTATACTTGTGAATCACGATTCTGTGAAGCTTTTTTTCTTTCTTCCTTCATTCTTCTCATTTTCAGTCAAAGGTCTATACTTGGATTGGGATTTGTCCGAAATTCTGTTCTGGAATATTGCCTCCCAATTGATAGATTTGATCACTTCTAACTAACAGTTCCGCTTCTTGTGCCTCTTTTTTTCCGATTCGGGAATAAATAGAAATCTCTTTTTTTTCTTTTAAGAATCTTCTTCCAGCATCGGTAAATCCAAGTAGTCGAAGATAGTTTTTATTTTGTTGGCTAGGAATCTCTTGCTTTTTGATATTCAGCAAGACATAACAAGATAATCGTTGGATCCGCGTCCATGTATATCTCTTTGTTTTTACTTTTGACACAAAATCTGCAAAACCGTTAGCTGTTGCTGCTGCTGTCTTCATGCGAGTTTCTATTCCTTCGGTCATCTGATAGATATCTGTCAATTCCATCAAAGTAGAAGATAACAACCGATAACGCAAATACGGCCAATAGGATTCCCAAGTCTGTAACGAACAAGTGGAAAGATCTTCTTCTGTCTGAAATGGCACAAGTCCAGCGATCCTTTTTCCTTCTTCTAACGCATGACGAATGGCTGTTGCACTGGCTATTGTTTGATCTGTGATTGTTTTTTCATGATAGCCTGCACTTTTACGCTGGATCGGATGTAACTCCATAGGGTGGATATACTTAGCATTTTCTTTTGCATAACTTAATCCTAAAATATGATTGGGTGAAGAAAAATCAAGCGCAATATCGGGATACAGACTGCGAAAAACTGCAGTCATTTTTTGCGGATAACTATACGTTTGATCAGACAGTTCTTGAAAAGACTCTTCTATCTTGTCTTGATTCTGTTGAACAAATCGGCCGAAACTACTATAGTCAAACGAGGTCTCTTCTTCTGTTCCAAAACACAAACTGTCACAGTCCAATGCTTGCAAGATTTTCACTGCACCTTTAGCGAAATAATCAGCTGACTGAACCGCCCATTCGACAGGAAGCTCTACTACTAAATCCACACCGTTTTGCAAAGCTTCATTCGCACGATGCCATTTATCGATGATAGCTGGTTCGCCTCGTTGCAAAAAATTCCCACTCATTACAGCAATGACGACCTCTGCTCCTGTTGTTTTTCGTGCCATTTCAGCATGATAGCGATGTCCATTGTGAAATGGATTGTACTCTACGATAATCCCGCAGCTTTTCATGTACGTCCTCCTTCATAGTTTATCGATAAAAAAACACTAGAGACAAGTAAGGAAAAGTCAAAAATCAGAAAAAATACCCGAACTATATAAACTATTCTCGCAAACACAATACTTCTGCGACGAAAAGCTGCACCGCAAGAGCAATGCCTATATCGTTCGGATATATAATTTATGTTGAAGATTTATTCTTTTCTTGTTAACTCGAGCAGGCAAAATTGCTAGTCTTTGTATGCTACGAAGAACCAGCGCTTTGATTTCTCTGATGCTGCTTCGTCTGTAAAATCAGAAAATGCTTCGACTTTCGAAAACCCACTGTTTTCCAGCATTCTTAAATAACTTTCCAATGGATAGGTACGCTCTTCATGTAGTTCATCTTCACGGATAAATCGCCCAGATCCTTCTGGTTCCTCAACGAAAAAAGTCAGAAAATGTTCGATGCTGTATTTCTCACTTCCTGGATAGCTATCCCATAAAAAAGCAAAATTATCCCCTTGATAATGATAGCTATATTCTGGAAAAACTTCGTCTACTTGATAGGTGGAGTGCACGTCAAATAAAAATCGGCCATTTTCTTCTAACGTTTGATAGACTTCATCAAAAACTTGCTGTACCTCTTGTCTATTTTTCATGTAGCACAACGAATCAGAAAAACAAGTAATTGCTTGATATTGACCGATTTCTGATAAATCGAGCATATTGCCTTCTACAAATTGGATCGATGCGTCTTCTTCATATGCTCGCTGGCTTGCGATCATCAACATCTCTTCTGAAAGGTCTAACCCTGTCACTTCATATCCATCTTTTGCAAAGGCAACCGCTAATGCTCCAGTACCGCACGCCAGTTCCAAAATATTTTTTGTGTCTTCTTGCAAATGACGTTTCGAAAAAGCTAACCACTGCTGGTAAAGCGTTTCGTCCATCACTTCATCGTAAATGAAAGCAAATGTTTCATAAGCCATGTTAATCCAACCATTCATTAAGATCGACTAACGGCGCATCTGACCATAGTTTTTCCAAATTATAGAAGCTTCGTTCTGGCGCATGGAAAACATGTACGATCAAATCTCCAAGGTCGATCAATACCCATTTTCCGCCTTCTTTTCCTTCAATACGTTTTACTTCATATTTGTTTTCTTCTTCTTTATCAATGATTTCTTCTGTAATTGCGTTGATTTGACGTTCACTATTTGCTGAACAGATCATGAAATAATCTGCTAACAAGGAAACATTTCGAACGTCTAAAGCGATAATGTCTTCTGCCCGTTTTGAATCTGCTGCTTTAACCGCAATTTTTAATTGTTCTTTACTATCTATGATGATTTCCTCCTAATATTGAGTGGCTTATTTTTTTGCTACCCAGTAATTATATGTTTCGATTGTTTTTGGATAAATCTGTTGTTCTTGTGCAAGTAAATGGGATAGCGTATGTTTTGTTTCAAATGCTACTGCTTCATCTAGATCAACCCATGCAATTGTCCGTGCATCTTGCACCCCAGGAAAATCCCGACCTGGTTCAATATAGTCTGCTACATAAATGATTTTGTCCAGGAGACTCATTTTAGCAGCGCCAGTCGTATGCACTCGAATCGCGTGAAGAATCTCTGAATCAGTGATTCCTAATTCCCGCTCTACAAACGAAGCACCAACAAGCCCGTGCCAGATAGCATTATTATAATTCAATAATTCTGGATCAAAACCGTCTCTTACGATCACCATTTTGAACTCCTCATCTGGTCGCTCTTTCGCATAATCGTGTGTCAATGCAGCGATACTAGCTTTTTCAGGAGAAGCACCGTATTTTTTGGCAAGAGCAACAGCTGTTTCTTCTACTCCAAGCACGTGCTTGAAGCGTTGTTCGCTCATTCTCATCTGTATTTTTTGCATCAGGTTTTCTCTAGAATAAGCAGTATATTCATTACTATAGTCCATCTTCATACAACCCTTCATTTTGGATATAATCAATTACTTTATCTGGAACAAGATAGCGGATAGAACAGCCTTCTTTGATCTTTTGACGTATTTTTGTGGAACTGATGTCGATTTCAGGTACATCTACCCAAATCACAGGATATGGCGTATCTGTTGTGTAACCTGGTCGACGTATGCCCACAAAATTGACCATCGAAGTCAACTCATCAATTTTATACCATTTTGGCAAATATTCTACCATATCCCCGCCAATAATAAAGTAATAATCTGTATCCGGATTGTTTTGTGTCAATTCCTTCATCGTATCATAGGTGTAGCTTTTCCCACCACGAGCTAATTCAATCGTTTCAATCTGCAAAAAAGGGTTGTCTTCCACCGCTAATTCCAACATGTTGAGTCGGTGTTTTGCATCAATCGTCTCTTTCTCATCAACATGAGGCGGCTGATAAGAAGGCATTAAAAATACGCGGTCAAGACCTAAATTCCGACCAGCTTGTTCAGCCATCACTAAATGAGCAAGGTGAACGGGATTGAACGTTCCGCCTAGAATCCCTACTTGCTTTTTCTTCTCTAAGAATTGAGGCATTTCTTTAGGAAATAGTTGTGAATGAACAAATGTCTTAGCTTGCGTATTCATCATGGTCACTCCTTATATTGCTTTTACTTCATTTGATAACCTTTGATACTTTTCTTTTGTAGAAGGTTTGTATAATACGATCACTCGTCCAATGATTTGGACGATTTCACAGTCGATTTCTTTTTCTAATACTTGAGCTGCTTCTTCTGCAACCTCATCTGTATTTTGAAGTAGAGATACTTTGATCAGTTCTCTTTTTTCTAAAGCTTCTTCAATTTGAACGATCATTGCTGAATTAATTCCACCTTTACCGATTTGAAAAATCGGCTGAAGATGATGCGCTTTGCTACGTAAAAAACGCTTTTGTTTTCCTCTTAAACTCATAATTTTCCTTCTTCCTTAAATCAATGCTTTGCGTTTCAATACATCTACACCCTTTGGCGCCCAGCCCGCAATTACTGCTGGAGCTGTTACAGTGATCCAGCCTAGACCGGCAAAAACGATGTCTGTTTTTTCTTTCACAGAAAATTCAAAACGAACAAGCTCCGGAAATGCCTCGACTTCATCAGGACGAGGAGGCTGTAATAATCCACCTACATGTTTTTGATAAAATTCGTCTGCTTTTTCCAGTTTCGTTCGATGAATATTTACATCATTTGACACATAAGCAATAAATGAAGCACGATTGCCGCTGATAAAATCAAATCTTGCAAGTCCGCCCAAGAAAAGTGTTTGCCCTTCATTCAGCTGATAAACTTTAGGTTTGATTTCTTTTAACGGGGCAATGATCCGCAAATCTTTTTTACCTAAGTAGTGCGCCATTTGATGACGATGGATGATCCCCGGTGTATCAATCAAAAAATGTCCATCATCTAAAGGAATCTCGATTTTATCCAAGGTCGTTCCGGGAAACTGTGAGGTTGTGATCACATCTTGTACTCCCGCTGTATTTTTGATGATTTGATTGATAAGCGTTGATTTCCCTACGTTTGTTACTCCGACGATATAGACATCCCGTCCATCGCGGTATTCTTCAATTTTTTCTAATAGTTCCGTCATCTCATGAGATTTCTTAGCACTAGTTAGTAATACATCTACTGGACGAATCCCTGCTTCGTGAGCACGTTCCTTCATCCATTGTGTTAATTTAGGTTTTTTCAATGATTTCGGTAATATATCCACTTTGTTTCCCACTAAAAGTACTGGATTATCACCGACAAAACGATGTAGTCCTGGAATCAGTGAACCATTGAAGTCAAAAATATCCACCACATTGACAATCAATGCATCTTTTTGCCCTAATTCATTCAGTAAGCGTAAAAAGTCGTCATCCGTCAATGAGACATCTTGGATCTCATTATAATGGCGTAATCTGAAACAACGCTGACAATAGACTTCCCCGGAAGCTAACCCTTTTTCCAAAGCCGTTTGCGGCGTGTATCCTAATTCACCGGGTTTGCTTGTTTGTATAACGGCACCGCAGCCGATACATTGTAATTCTTCTGTCATTCGATTCCACCTCGCCAGCCCATATCAGGGTATTTTGCTAATAGATAGGCCATAATTCTTTTTTCCCAAAAACGATTAAATTGTGTCTTCCAACTATCTGTTGCGATAATGGGTTTTACAAGGATGCTACGTATCCCTGCACGATTGGCTCCACGTATATCAGTCATGATCTGATCGCCTACCATTACTATCTCATCATCTGCTAAATCCAATTGTTTCTTTGCTATGTTGATCCCTCTTGCTAAAGGTTTCATTGCTCGTGCAACATACAAAAGATCAAATTTTTCAATCGCTCGCGCGACACGTTTTGAATTATTGTTTGAAACAACAACAACAGGGATTCCTGCATTTTTCATTTCTAAAATCCAAGTAAGCAACTCTTCTGTTCCATCTGGATTATTCCATGCAATCAACGTATTGTCTAAATCTGTCAATACTGCTTTGATGCCTAGATTCTTTAATTGGGCAGGTGTAATCTGATAGATGGCTTCTACCATCCATGTTGGTTTGTAATTTGAAAACATGTTGTCTCCTCATCTGCAAAAAATGAAGGAGCACATAAAGTACTCCTCAACCCCGTATTATACTGCATATCAGCAAAAAAAACTACCTCTATACTCGTTCCTCTTTCAGAAAAAGCATTTCTTTACAAAATGACCAAAAATAAAGATTAATTACAGAAAAATTTAGAAACAAAAAACAACTAAGCGAGCAAGAATCATTCTTTACTCTTTGCTTAGTTGTTAAACACCTAATATTGTCGGAACCTCTTGTATCGTTTTTCCAGTAGTTCATGCTGGTCGAATCGAACAAGTTCCGTCAATTTTTCAATCAACGCTTTTTTCATGATGTGAGCGACTTTTTGCCGTGGCAACTGCTCGCCGTTGAACGTTTCAGGAATCACTCGATCCACGATCCCTAGCTCACGTAGTTCTGGTGCAGTAATTTTCATCAACTCGGCTGCTTCTGCAGCGCGACTGCCGTCTTTCCACAAAATCGAAGCAAACCCTTCTGGGGAAAGCACAGCATAGATCGTTTCTTCTAACATCCAGACTTCATCCGCTAAACCTAGAGCAAGGGCACCGCCACTTCCACCTTCACCAATGATGACGGCGATGATTGGTACTTTTAAATCAGACATTTCGAGCAGATTTTTGGCAATTGCTTCTCCCTCGCCACGCTCTTCTGCTCCTATACCGCAATAGGCACCTGCTGTATTGATCAATGTAATCACCGGTCTATTAAACTTTTCAGCTTGCTTCATCAGTCGTAAAGCTTTGCGATAGCCTTCAGGATGAGGAGAACCAAAATTTCTGCGGATATTTTCCTGCAGATCCCTTCCCTTTTGAATACCTATCACTGTTACCGGTTTGCCATCTAATCGAGCGATGCCACCAACAATCGCTTCGTCATCTGCAAATAAACGGTCACCATGGCATTCCTCGAAAGAATCGAAGATCTCTTCAAAAAAGTCCAAGCTAGTCCATCGTTCTTTAGCTCTTGCTAGCTGAACGACATCATGTGCTGTTTTATCCACGATCTATCCATCCTTTCTGTGTATGCAATTCAAGAAGCGTATGGATTTTCTGCTTCAATTCCATGCGGGGAACAATCTGATCGACGAAACCATGAGACAATAAGAATTCGGCCTTTTGGAAATCTTCTGGAAGTTCCTGCTTGATCGTCTGTTCGATGACACGTCTTCCAGCAAAACCAATCAAGCTTTGGGGTTCTGCTAAAATGATATCACCTTCCATTGCAAAACTGGCAGTTACTCCTCCGGTCGTCGGGTCTGTCAAAACAGTTAGATAAAAAAGGCCTTCATTACTGTGCCGTTTGACAGCAGCAGAGATTTTCGCCATCTGCATCAGAGAAAAGATGCCTTCTTGCATCCGAGCGCCTCCTGAAGCCGTGAACAAAACGACTGGAAGTTTTTCCTTTGTTGCTCGTTCGAATAACCTAGTGATTTTTTCTCCAACAATCGTGCCCATACTTCCCATGATAAAATTGGGATCCATCACTCCAATAATGAAGGGGATTCCTTGAATGGTTGCTTTACCAGTGAGGACTGCTTCATGAAGCCCCGTTTTATCTTGCATTTTTTTTATTTTTTCCGTATATTCAGGAAATGCTAGCGGATCTTCGGTTACAAGATCCGTATCCCATTCTTCAAAACTTTTTTCATCAATGATCAAAGCTAGACGCTGCCATGCACCGATTCGAAAAGCGTATCCGCAATGGGGGCATACTTTTTCTTCACCGATGTCTTTCGTATAAAGGATATGTTTGCAATTTGGACACTTCGCCCACATGTTATCGGGAACAGATGGCGAGTTAGCAGGTTTGCTCTCTCTATTAGGATTGATCCGAATATATTTCTTTTTCTTAAACAGAGCCATCTATGCGCCTCCTATCTCCGTTTCTGGTGTCCAATTCGGTAAAAATTCTTCTTGTAAAAATGCTGTGCTGTAATCACCTGCTATTACTGCTGGATGACTAATCAAATCCATCTGAAATTCTGCGTTCGTAATGATCCCTTCTGTGATAAATTCACTTAAGGCTCGCTGCATCTTCATCAATGCTTCAAAACGTGTATTTCCATGGACAATAATTTTCGCAATCATTGAATCATAATATGGCGGGATCGTATAGCCTGGATAAACCGCACTGTCTACCCGCAACCCCATCCCACCTGCTGGAAGTAGCAAGTTTTGGATTTTCCCTGGTGAAGGAGCAAAATGAAAAGCGGGATTTTCTGCATTGATTCGGCACTCAATGGCGTGTCCTTGGAATACTACTTCTTCTTGACGCACATTCAAAGGCTCACCGGCTGCTATCTCCACCTGTTTTTTTACTAAATCGATTCCTGTGACCATTTCTGTTACGGGATGTTCCACTTGGATTCGAGTATTCATCTCCATGAAATAAAAATCGCCTTCTTCATCCATCAGAAACTCGATTGTTCCGGCATTTTCATAATTGACTGCTTTAGCTGCTCGAACAGCAGCGTCTCCTAGTGCTTCTCTTTTTGATTGTGAAATCACTACAGAAGGAGATTCTTCCAGTACTTTTTGATTGTTACGTTGCAAAGAACAATCTCGTTCTCCTAAATGAATGACATTGCCAAAATGATCACCTAAAATCTGAACTTCTATATGGCGTGCAGGATAAATGATTTTTTCCAAATACATATCATCATTTCCAAATGCCGCTGCTGCTTCTTGCTGAGCTGAAGAAAAATGCTGTGGAAGTTCTTCTTTTGATTGAACTTTTCGAATGCCTTTCCCGCCACCGCCTGCAGCTGCTTTCAGCATCACTGGATAGCCGATCCTGTCTGCTATTTCCAATGCTTCTTCTACAGTAGATAATACACCAGTACTTCCTGGGATGACTGGGACATTTGCTTCTTGCATCAATTGACGCGCATTGATTTTATTCCCCATTGCATCAATTGTTGCGCTTTTAGGACCAATAAATGTGATATTGCACTCTTCACACATGGAGGCAAACCGGCTATTTTCAGATAAAAATCCAAAACCTGGATGAATTGCTTCAGCTTTTGTTACGATTGCAGCGCTCAGTACTTCCTGAACATTCAGATATGAATCAACCGCTTTTGCCGGACCAATACAGATTGCTTCATCTGCTAGCTGTGTATGAAGTGCTTCGGCATCTGCCTCTGAATATATCGCTACGGTTTGGATCCCTAATTCGCGGCATGCACGAATGATACGCACAGCGATTTCGCCACGGTTAGCTATCAAGACTTTAGAAAACATATTTCACCTATCCAATCATAAAGGTTAATTCCGCTTCGGCTACTTTTTTACCGTCAACCTTAGCGATTCCTTTGCCTATTCCGGCTGAGGCTTTCACTTTCAATATCTCAACTTCAAGATATAAGGTATCGCCCGGTGTAACTTTCTTACGGAATTTTGCTTTGTCCAATCCGCCGAAGTAAGCCGTTTTACCCTTGAACTGTTCAAGAGAAAGTAATGCGACTGCTCCTGCTTGCGCCATTGCTTCAACAATCAGTACCCCTGGCATAACAGGCTCTTCTGGAAAATGTCCTTGAAAAAAGGGCTCGTTGATCGTTACATTTTTCTTAGCAATGATCCGTTCTCCTTCAACCATCTCTTCCACTCGATCAATCAAAAGCATTGGATAACGATGCGGAATAATTTCTTTGATTTCTTGTATGTTCATTTATTTCCCTCTTTCCTGCTTTGCTTATTTTGGTTGGATCCTAAAGAGTGGCTGCCCATATTCAACAACTGACTCGTTCTCTACAAGGATTTCTGTGATTACTCCGTCGGCCTCACTAGTTATCTCATTCATCAGTTTCATCGCTTCAATAATGCAGATAACTTCTCCTTTGGCAACTTGATCACCTACTTTTTTGAAAGCTGGTTTGTCTGGTGCCGGTTGCAGATAAACGATTCCCACGATTGGCGAAACAACCTCGATTCCATCAAATACTACCGATTCTTTTTCCTTCGTTGGTTCTGGAACAGTTGTTGCTTGTTCAGGCATGGCGTTAACTGGCTCCGAAACTGGCACCGTTTCGTTTGTTTGAACCATATTCATGCCTCGGCTTGTTTTATTTTTATTCATGTACAATTCAAATTGACCTTCACGCAAGTCAAATTCCGTTAGCGAAGATTGATCAAATTGACTAACTAATTCTCTAATTTCATTGATATCCAAAATTATTCCTCCCAGCGTTTCATACAAAGAACCGCATTATGTCCGCCAAACCCTAATGAATTGCTCATTGCATAAGTAAAGCTTGCAGGTTGGCTTTCGTTTTTGACAACTGTCAAATCAATCTCAGGATCTTGTTTTTCTACATTGATCGTAGGTGGGATAAATTGATGTTCCAATGCCATCAGAGTGGCCAATGCTTCGATCCCGCCGGCTGCTCCCAATAAATGTCCAGTCATTGATTTCGTACTGCTGACATAAGTATCTCTGAAATTTTCACCTAGTGCGAGTTGGATTGCTTTTGCTTCTGCCTGGTCATTAGCTGGCGTACTCGTTCCGTGCGCATTGATATATCCAACTTGCTCCGGCTGTATACCAGCTTCTTCCATCGCAAGCTTCATTGCTTTAGACGCACCAGAACCATCTGGAGTAGGGGCTGTCATATGGTAAGCATCACAATTTGCACCGTATCCAACGATTTCTCCATAGATTTTGGCACCGCGAGCTTGTGCATGCTCTAAAGATTCAAGAACTAGAACACCTGCTCCTTCACCCATCACAAAACCATTTCGATTTTCATCAAACGGGATCGAACCACGATTAGGATCAGTTGATTCCGAAAGTGCAGTTAAAGCTGCAAATCCAGCAATCCCCATCTCACAAATTGTTGCTTCTGTTCCTCCAGCAAGAATGACATCTGAATAGCCATGTTTGATGTTACGGAATGCTTCACCGATTGAATTCGTTCCGCTAGCACAAGCTGTTACGATAGCTGTACAGATACCTTTTGCGCCTACTCGCAGAGCAATATTTCCAGCTGCCATGTTGGCAATCGCCATTGGCACGAACATTGGAGAAACTCGTTTTGCGCCTTTTTCATGCAGACGGATAACTTGATTTTCGATTGTCGGAAGACCACCGATTCCTGATCCGATAATGACACCAAATCGGTCTTGATTCATTTTTTCTTTATCTAAACCGCTTATCTCCATTGCTTCTAAAGCAGCGTAGATCCCATAGATCGAAAACATATCCATTCGTTTGCTATCTTTTTTAATAAAATATTTATCGTAAGGGAAATCTTTGACTTCACCCGCTAAGGTGATCCCTGTTTCTGAAGCATCAAATTTAGTGATCGGTGCGATGCCATTCGTACCTTCTTTCAAGCTATTCAAAAAGCTGTCTGCGTCATTTCCAATAGGTGAAGTGACTCCATAGCCAGTAATTACCACTCGATTCATTTATTTGCTCTCCTTTTCTTATCCGTGCATGACCAATCCGCCATCGACATTGATGACTTGGCCGGTGATATATGGATTTTGTGCTAAGAAAACTGCTGTTTGTGCAACATCTTCTACTTGTCCGAAACGTTGCATTGGAATTTGCTTTTCCGCTTGCTCCTTGACTTTATCTGCTAAAACTTCCGTCATATCAGTTGTGATGAATCCTGGTGCAATGGCGTTGCATGTGATACCTCTAGTCGCAGCTTCTCGTGCAACCGATTTTGTCAATCCTACGACACCAGCTTTGCTAGCTGCATAATTTGCTTGTCCGATATTTCCAATCAATCCAGATACACTAGAGAGATTGATGATGGCTCCTTCTCGCTGCTTCATCATTTTTTTCAAAACGTGTTGCGTCATATTGAAGGTACCGATCAAATTGATATCCAGACATTTTTTGAAATCTTCTGCATCCATCCGCATCACAAGTTTGTCATTTGTGATTCCGGCATTGTTTACTAAGATATGAATCGATCCAAGCTTTTCTTCTGCTTCTTTGATCATTTGTCCTGCTTTCTCATAATCAGAGATATCGCCGGAAACTCCTACGCATTTTACACCGAATGCTTCAATTTCTTCTATCTTTTCTTTTGGAATCTCTCCGCGCCCATTCAAAATAATATTTGCTCCAGCTTTTGCAAAAGCTAATGCCATCGCTTTGCCAATTCCTCTTGTACTACCTGTAATAAATACATTTTTCCCTTTTACATCCATAACCTTCCTCCTTATAATTTTGCTATTGTTTCATCAAATGTCTGCTTATTCTCAACACGCAGAACTGGTATCGTTTTATCAATTTTTTTCATAAATCCGCTTAATACTTTTCCGGGACCGACTTCAATGACTCGCTCGATACCGATTGTTTTTAATCTATGGATACTCTCGTAGAAACGAACAGGTTGCATGACTTGCTGTTCAAGTAGTCCCGCTATCGTCTCTTTCTTCATTATTTCCGTTGTTGTGTTGCTGATGACTGGAAAAGAAGGGTCAGAAAATTGAATATGACTTAGATCCTTCGCCAGTTTTTTTGATGCTGGTGCTAAAATAGCTGTATGGAAAGGTCCACTGACATTTAGTGGGATCATCCTTTTGATTCCTTTTTCTTTTAAGAGCAAAACAGCTTCATCTACGGCTTTTTCTTCGCCACCGATCACGATCTGCTGAGGTGTATTGTAATTAGCAGGAGACACGATGCCGTACTTGCTTGCTTCATGACAGCTTTCCTCAATCGTCTCAATCGGTGCATTCATTACTGCGACCATTTTCCCGCTTCCAGCTGGGGCAGCTTCCGTCATATAAGCGCCTCTCTTCGCTACTAGTGCAACGGCTTCAGTGAAGGATAACGCATCACTGGCTACTAATGCCGAATATTCTCCTAAACTCAGTCCTAAAGCTGCATCTGGGACGATTCCATGCTCCTTCAATAAGCGATAATACGCAATGCTGACTGTTAGAATAGCTGGCTGTGTATATTGTGTCTGATCCAAACGTTCATTTTCTGAAAAGCAGAGGTCGGCCATATCGTAGCCGAGAATCTCACTTGCTTCATCAAATGTCTGCTTTACAACGGCTTCTTCATATAAATCTTTTCCCATACCTTGATATTGTGCACCTTGGCCACTAAATAAGAATGCTGTTTTCATGTTTTTCTCCAATATATCCAGAATATATGTTTAATTCTTCTTATTCAAAAAGGCCGAGACATCCCTATTTCAGGAAATGTCCCAGCCCCCAACCTAATTTTAATGATTATGCAGTTTGTTTTTCTACGTAAGTCACTAAATCTTGAACCGTTTTGATTCCGTCTTCTGTTTCGATTTTTACATCAAATTCATCTTCAATTTCATTGATGATTTGGAATAAATCCAAGCTGTCAGCTTCTAAGTCTTCTTGGATGTCAGTAGTCAATTTGATTTCTTCAGTTTCTTTTCCTAATTCTTCTGCAATGATTTCTTGAATTTTTTCGAATACCATAATAATATATTCCTCCGATATTGTTTGCTTTTTTATTTTTATAATTTAACAGTTTACAGCTCCATGAGAATACTTCCCCACGTTAAACCTCCGCCATAGCCTGTAAATATTACTTTCTGTTGTTTTCCCAAGGTGATCTTTCCGCTAGAAACTGCTTCATCCAATAAAATAGGGATACTTGCAGCAGAGGTATTCCCGTACTTATCCATATTGGTCAGGAATTTTTCTTGCGGCATCTTTACTTTTCGGGCGATTTTCTCAATGATCCTGAGATTTGCCTGATGCAAAAGCAGATAATCAGCTGGCGTGTCTTTCATGACTTCTTGGATATTGTTTGCAACATCTCGAACGGCGAAATCAAAAATATCTCTGCCGGTCATTCGCAAATAATACGAACCTTCTGAATCTTCTGAATAGAACGGGTTTTTATTTTGCTGGTAGCCAGCAGTCAGTGAGGTACTTCTGGTACCATCAGTTGCTAATTTTTCTTTCAGCAATTTTTTTTGTGGGTTTGCTTCTAAGAGAACCCCGCCTGCTCCATCACCAAATAATACAGCAGTCGTGCGATCAGACCAATCGATTAGTTTAGACAGTGTTTCACCGCCAATTACCAATCCTTTAGTCGAACCGCAGCGGATCATTTTTTCAGCCATGCTTAGCGCATAAACAAATCCTGAACATGCCGCGCTGATATCGAAAGCAATAGCATTAGCTGCTCCCAATTTCCCTTGTACTTGTGCTGCTACAGATGGTGTCGTGTAATCGGGCGACATTGTTGCTACTAAGATAAAATCCAAATCTTTAGGGTTCAGATTTTTTTGTTTCATCAATTTTTCCGCCACTAAGAGGCATAAATCAGATGTCTCCTGATTTGTTACACATCTTCGTTCACGAATACCCGTTCTTGACGAAATCCATTCATCCGAGGTGTCCATCATCTTGGAAAGATCATTATTCGTAATGATCTTTTCAGGAAGGACGCTGGCTGTTGCAGTAATCATTCCAAATTGTTCCATTAAATATCCTCACTTATAGTCTTGCAAGAAGTCATGCAAGTTTTTCAGTGCATCCAGCAAGGCATGCTGTTCTTCCGTAGCCATTCCTTCTAAGATGTTCTTGACCATTTCACGATGAAAATGCTGATGGACCCGAAACAGTAACTTTCCTTTTTTCGTTAGTCCCAACTTTACAACACGACGGTCATCTTCACTGCGGATACGTTCGACATAGCCTTTTTTTACTAACTTGTTAATAGCAGTGGTCAAGGTCCCAACAGTAATTGATAGTTCTTTGGCTACTTCTGAAGTTGTTTTTTTCTTGTACATCCCGATTGCCTCGATCGTGTGCATCTCTGTGATTGACAGATCTTTGAATTGAGATTTTTTCAACTCAGACTCTTCGATTGTCAAAATATCATTGAAGACACTAACAAGATAATCATTTACTGTTTTTAAATCTGGTTCCATGTTCCACCGTCCACTAATTAGTTTGATTATCAAATCTTTTGATGTTCAAACTATATCTTAACTTTTTTCAAAATGCAACCGTAAAAGATCATTTTTTTGCTATATGAGTTTATTTTAAGATTTTACTCATTTAAAAAAATTGATAAATCAGCATTTTTTATTTATTTTATTAGAAAAACTATTGCACTGACATATTTTGATTATCAAAGTATTTCTTGTTGATAGAATGATCCAATTCCCTAAAACTTGTCCATTATTTCAAAATTTGTTATAGTCTTTTTATTCAAAGCGTGAAAGGAGACCCTATGTTAAAAGAAAAAATAAAAAATCTCCCCATGCTGCCGGGTGTCTATCTTATGAAAAACCAAGAAGGGATGGTCATCTATGTTGGTAAAGCAAAACGGCTCAAAAATAGAGTAAGCAGCTATTTTCATCAGAATAAGCAACATTCAAAAAAAGTATTACGTATGATTCATCATATAACAGATTTTGATTTCGTCGTAGTAGATACAGAATTAGATGCTTTGTTGCTTGAGTGTCAACTAATCCAACATTACCGTCCTTTTTATAACCGACAAATGAATTATTTCAGTAACTACAATTATGTACATATTTCCAATAAGGGATTTGTATTAACAGATACTCCTACAACTCGAACATACGGTCCGTTTCGTCTCTATAAAAAAATGCCGTCTATTTTGCGTATAATGGAAGAAACGTATCAAATGCCTTGGCTGTCTGAAATCAGCTTATTAGCTTTGCGAGTCCAGCTTCCTGACTTACAGGAAATGACTTTTGAACAGAAAAAGAAGGAGATCCAAGGATTGTTTCAGGGTCGCAATAAAAAGCTACTGACTTACTTGAAAAAGAGACAACAACATTTCATCTATCAGCTGAATTTCGAAAAAGCTGGAATGCTTCAAAAAGATATCGAATCAGTTACTTATTTCATCAGACGGATCCAAGAACAAAAGCAGTTTTTAAGAACACCATCCCTCACATTCAGTATGCCACTGGCAGCGGATGAAAGTCAGAAAAAGCACTACCTTATTTGTTACGGACAGCTTGCAGAAACAATGATTGCTTCTGGGGACAATCCACCTGACTTTTATTATGAAAAAAAAGAAGCTCATTTATCTTTGAAACGCCAATTATCAAAAGAAGAAATCGATCCTGTACAAATTTTGATTAGTTACCGCAAAAAATTAGAAAAGGAACAGATCGAAATGGAACAATTAAACAAAAAAGAAGCTGAAAAGCAACTAAATTAGCTGCTTCTCGGCTTCTTTTAGGCATCTTCAACTTCAAATGTCAATTATCCTAAAATTTATTGGATTAAGTCATAGATTTCCATCGCTACGATATCGATATTATCGAATTCGTATTGCTGATGAGTATCTGTTTCAGTTAATTCAAACGTATCGGTCGCTTTATCATAAGTTACTGTACACTTTTCTACGCCTTCTTTTTCAAAACGGCGAACTTGCAGTTCATTATCTGCTGACTCGACCATAGCCTCCAGTCGTTTTATGATTGCGACTAATTGTGAATGTGTCATCGGAGGTCCTCCTTTTCTTATTTCTGTTATATTGTATCAAAAGCATAGCCTACTTGCATTGATTTTCTCTAAAAAAACTCGTTTTTTATGATTTTTTTTCTGGTATTTTTCCTTCAGGCCACCAAAGTTTGATCAAAGCCTGTGTTCCATCATTCTCAAAACCTTTATCTGCCAACTCTTCATATAGTTTCAATGCTTGGATGGTTGCTGGCAATACAAGGTTCATTTTTTCTGCTTCTTCTAATGCAATCTTTAAATCTTTGATAAAATGTTTGACAAAAAAACCAGGCGTGTAATCTTCTTTCAAGATACGTGGAGAATAATTACTTAAAGACCAGTTAGCTGCACTTCCTCCTGAAAGTGTCTCAATCACTTTCTCTAAATCGAGACCGTTTTTTTGTGCGTAGACAAGCATTTCCGTCATTCCTGTCATCGTGCCTGCAATCATGATTTGATTGGCCATTTTCGTATGCTGACCTTTCCCAGCAGAGCCATGCAATGTAAATGTCGTACCAAATTCCTTGAATAAAGGAAGTACTTGATCATAGACCGATTCTTCTCCGCCCACCATGATCGTCAGTGTGCCATTCTTTGCTCCTAAGTCACCGCCTGACACCGGTGCATCTAATGCATCTGCACCTTTTTCTTTTGCTGTTTTTGCAATTTTTTCTGCCAGAGTTGGTGTACTTGTAGTCAAATCAACTAAAATACGTCCCGAGACATCTGCAGAAAAAATCCCCGATCCTCCATAGTAGATTTCTTCTACATCCTTAGGATAACCTACCATTGTAAACAGAATATTGCTTTGTTCTGCTACAGCCTTTGGTGTATCCGCCCAGACAGCTCCTTCTGTTACTAAAGAATCAGCTTTTACTTTTGTCCGATTATAAACAGCGACTTCGTGACCTGCTTCTAGTAGATGGCGTACAACAGCACTTCCCATGACGCCTGTTCCGATAAAACCCAGTTTCATTCTTTCGACCTCCTAAAAATCAAAAATCCTTGCTTCTATGCTAGTATACGCTAGAAACAAGGATTTTTTTATAAAAAATGTTTGAATTTTATCTTTTAAATGAATTTAATTTGATTTTGATTCGTTCAATCGAATCTTCTTCTTCTTTTCTTCGCATCTCTTCTTCATGGTAAACAACCATATCTTGATAAAATTCGATCATGGCTTCGCCGAAATGAGTAGACGAAATGTCATAAAGTTTGGCTTCTAAAACCTTTGGATCTCTAGGGACTTCACTGGAAATATAATCAATAAGTGCAGGTGCAAAGTCTTCGTCGGTTTCAAAAGTTTTCCCTAATGAAGGATGATCGAACAATCGGTTCAAATAAGCATTTCCTTCTACGACACAAGGCGTGCCGGCTGCCATCGCTTCGGTATAAGTAAGCCCTTGTGTCTCTGAAGTAGAAGCACTGACAAAATAATCTGCCGCTTTATAATAAAGGGCTACATCATTATTATCCACTTCTCCTGTGAACTGCACAAATTCTTCTAACTGCAGTTCGGAAATCAATTCCTCTAACTCTTCTACATAAGGACCTTTTCCTACAATAACTAATCTGGCATTAGGGTAAGCCGAGATAATCTGAGGAAATCCGTTAACCAATGCTTGGATATTTTTCTCATAAGAAATCCTGCTTAAAGAAAGAATCATCAGATGATTTTCCTGAAGTCCTAATGACTCCCTTAACTTGTTGATATCCTCCTGAGTGATATCAGAACGTTTGAATTTCTCAATGTCGATACCAGTAGGAATCACACGAAGCGGTGCTACTACGCCATAGCTACGTAATGTATCAATAACACGTTCACTTGGACAGACTACACCTGTCGTATGATTGGCAAATAATCTGGATAAGTATTTTACATGGGATTGTCTGATCACTTTTCCTTTACCGATATAATGAAGGTAATCCTCATACATCGTATGGTAAGTATGGATCAGGGGTATTTTCAACTTCTTAGCTACCATCTTCCCTAGTATTCCTGCTCCGAATTCTGTATGGGTATGGATCAGATCTAATTCTAGTTCTTTGGCAACCAAATAAGCATACCACATGCCTCTAACAACAACTCTTCGATCCTTGAAAGAAATAAACGGTACACTTGGCATTCGAATCACATCTTTTTCCAACTTGTCCGCATTAGGATCGGTTGTCGTAAAGATATAGACTTCATGCCCATGTTTTTCTAATTCTTGTTTTAATGTTTTGATCGATGTAGCCACTCCGCTGACTTGCGGAAAGTAGGTATCGGTAAAAAAGCCGATTTTCATGTTTTTCGCCTCCAAACTAGTCCTTTGTCTGATGTACTTTTTTTAATTTGCTAGAGACTTTTTCATTCAGCACACTTTCATATACGTTTTTAAGTTCTTCACCGATTTTATTGATACTTCGTTCTTTTGCTGTTTGATAACCGGCTTGTGTCAAACTCGGTAGCTCTTCATTGGTAATCTGTTGAATCAGTTGGATAAACGCTTCGTTTGTCTTCCCCATATAGCAGTTCTTGCTATCTTCTAACCAGCCATTATACACTGGAATATCTCGAACAAGTACATTTTGCTTGCTTGCTAAAGCTTCTAAAACAACGATTCCTTCCGTCTCTTCATAAGAAGGAAAAAAGAATAGATCTGCACCTGAATATGCTCCTTCGATGATTTCCCCTCGTATATATCCAGGAAACAGAACATTCTCAGGATGGTCTTCTTTTACAATTTTCCGGATGTTTCGAGGAATCGAGTACATCGGAACATGACCAAACCAAATGAATGTATAGTCGGACATCTTCTTAGCAATTTCTACGAAATCAATGATTCCTTTACGTTCGAAAAACAAACCGACACAAATGATTACTTTTTGATCCGGAGATAGTTTGAAATACTCTCTGAACTTTTGTTCTTTCATTGGATCAGGGCGATATTTCTCTAGGTCGATCCCATTGGAAATAGCTTGAATCGGTACACGGATACCATAGCTTTCCAACAACTGTTTTGAATAAGGTGTTGGCGTGATCAAATAGTCCGCTTTTTGGTACAATCCTACCAGATATTTTTTTACAATAGGAGAAAGCTGGTTCGATCCGATAAAGGAATTTCGGAAATCTTCCTCTGTTGAATGCGCATGATAGACAACTTTTTTACCTTCTCTTCTGGCTTTATTGACCATATTATGACTATTGATTCCGTATGTATTGATGTGCAGGATGTCATAATCATCTTTGTCGTCTAGTGTATAAGAGATACCAACTTCCGTCAGAGCACGTTTTTGATGATCAAGCGCACGTCCGATTCCAGATTTTGCAAGCATCTTTTCACTTTCAAAATATAATAATACCTTCACCTTACGTCCCCCTTCATTTATATAGTATAACATAGCCTCCAAACTGTCACTCAAACTTAAGCCCTATTTTTGTCTAATCTTGCTGACAAAAACGTTTTCTTAAAAAAGAACAGAAAACAAAAAAGCTGGCGTAGCTCTTTTACAAGCTACACCAGTTTTTGATACGTTGTTTATTTTACATATTCATGAACAAGTTCAACGACTTCTTCCATCGTATCGCATTCTTTCAATGCACGATCAGCAAGTTCAGCCATTTTCGCTGTGTCCAAGCGTTTCATTAAACTACGTGTTTTAAGAATAGATGTCGCGCTCATTGAGAACTCATCTAGACCCATACCTACTAGCAGCGGAACAGCGGTTTGATCTCCAGCCATTTCTCCACACATACCTGCCCATTTTCCTTCAGCGTGTGCTGCATCAATTACATTTTTGATTAAACGTAAGATTGATGGGTTATATGGTTGGTACAAGTAAGAAACACGTTCATTCATACGGTCTGCTGCCATTGTGTATTGAATCAAATCGTTCGTACCTACGGAGAAGAAATCCACTTCTTTTGCAAACTTGTCTGCTAAGACTGCTGCTGCTGGAATCTCAATCATGATGCCGACTTGGATTGTATCAGATACTTCCTTGCCTTCACTGATCAATTTTTGTTTTTCTTCTTCAAAGATCGCTTTTGCTGCGCGGAATTCTTTGAGCGTAGCTACCATAGGGAACATGATACGTAAGTTACCATGAACAGATGCACGAAGTAATGCACGCATTTGTGTGCGGAACATTTCGTCGCCTTGTTCAGATAGACTGATACGTAATGCACGATATCCTAAGAATGGATTCATTTCATGAGGTAATTGCAGATATGGTAGTTCTTTATCCCCGCCGATGTCCATTGTACGAACAACAACTGGTTTTCCTTCCATACCTTCTAATACAGCTTTGTAAGCTTCGTATTGGTCATCTTCTGTTGGGAAGTCCGGAGAATCCATATATAGGAATTCAGTACGGTACAGACCAACTGCTTCTCCACCATTGTTATGAACACCAACTAGATCTTTTGGTGTTCCGATGTTTGCAGCTAATTCAAAATGCTTGCCGTCAGCTGTGACAGTTTCTGCATTTTTTAGTTTTTCCCATTCTGCTTTTTGTGCTGCGTAATCCGCACCTGCTTTTTCAAATTCAGCTTTTTGTTCCTCTGTAGGATCGATGATCACATCGCCTTCGATCCCGTTAACAGCCAACATAACGCCTTCTTTGACTTTAGCAGTGATTTCTTTTGTCCCAACGATCGCTGGGATTTCTAAAGAACGTGCCATAATAGCAGAATGTGAAGTACGTCCACCAATGTCTGTTACAAACGCTTTTACAAAATTGCGATCTAATTGTGCTGTATCACTTGGAGTCAAGTCATGTGCAACAACGACCACTTCTTCGTTGATCATTGATGGATTTGGTAAAGTAACGCCTAATAAGTGCGCTAAAATACGTTTAGCAACGTCACGAATATCTGCAGCACGCTCTTGCATGTAAGCATTGTCTTCCATTGCTTCGAACATACCGATATACATATCCGTTACTTCTTTTAGCGCTGATTCAGCATTTACGCTGTTGTCTTTAATGTTTTGCTTGATTTGACCTACCATTTCTGGATCTGAAAGAACCATCAAATGGGCATCAAATACTTGCGCTTCTGCTTCACCTAAGCTTTGCGCTGCTTTTTCACGAATTTGCTGCAATTCTTCAGTAGATTTAGCTAATGCAGCATCCAAACGAGCTTCTTCAGCCGCAGTATCTTCTACTGTTGCCTTACTGAATGTTAAATCCGGTTGAACTAGCAGGTAAGCTTTTGCAACGGCTACACCGTCACTAGCGGCAATCCCTTTTAGCATTTCAACCATTATTCAGATAAGCCTTCTTTCTTCATTGTTTCAACGATTGCTGCCATTGCGTCAGCTTCGTCAGCACCTTCTGCAGTGATAGTAACATCAGAACCTTGACCTACACCTAAAGACATAACGCCCATGATTGATTTCAAGTTTACTGATTTACCTTTATACTCTAAGTTTACATCAGAGTTAAATTTGCTTGCTGTTTGTACTAATAATGTAGCTGGACGTGCGTGGATCCCAGTTTCTGCTACTACGTGAAATTCTTTCTTTTCCATATTAATCGGTCTCCTTTAAGTGAGTGTTGTTTTTATGTGAGGGTTTTCTTTTTTAGTAATTCAGAGAATCCTAACAAGTGTCACCCTTTCATCTGTAAAGATTAACATTTTTTTTCGTTAGATACAACAGTTTTCATTCAATTTCAGATAAAAGTATTCAAATTATTCCGGATTCTTTTTCATCCTTTTCTTCACATTTTATAACAAACGTGTTTATTTTCTTTTTCTTGTCGCTATCTCTTCTCCTGACGTTTATCATTCTTTCCTTTGACCTTGTTTGTTTTTATATGAAACGAATTACTTGCTTCCCTTTCGATTTTTAGTATAATAAGAATCAAAGGTCAGTAATGGTCAATAGACATTTTACCTTTACTACCTCATAAATCCCTAAAAAATAGGGGTTATTCTTTTACCTCATGAAAAACGAGATGTAAAATATGGATGTACCCATTTTTGTGAAAGGACGTGAATGATTCATGCTTTGTCAAAACTGCGGCAAGAATGAGGCAACGATTCACTTGTATGCCACTGTCAATGGTCAGCGGACACAACTTGATTATTGTCAGAGCTGTTATCAAAAAATCAAAAATCAGCAAAATGGAGGTCTAACTAATATGGCCCAAAACGATCCATTTGGATTTGGCAGTTTGGACGATCTTTTCCGTTCCATGTCTCGCCAAATGCAACAGCAAGGAAACTATGAGCAAACACCGCCAACACAATTTGGTGGAAACAACAACTTCAATGGTGGACAACCACCTCAAGGAAATACGGAAGGTTTACTAGGAGAATACGGAATCAACATCACTGAACAAGCTCGACAAGGGGATATCGACCCTGTGATCGGTCGTGATGATGAAATCAAACGTGTCATCGAAATTTTAAATCGCCGAACTAAGAACAATCCTGTCTTGATTGGTGAACCTGGTGTTGGTAAAACAGCAGTTGTTGAAGGGTTAGCACAAAAAATCGTAGATGGCGATGTCCCACAAAAATTAATGGACAAAGAAGTCATTCGTTTAGATGTCGTATCCTTAGTCCAAGGTACTGGTATACGAGGCCAATTTGAAGAACGTATGCAAAAATTGATTGAAGAAATTCGTCAAGCAGAAAATGTGATCCTATTTATAGATGAAGTGCATGAAATCGTCGGCGCTGGTTCCGCAGGCGATGGAAACATGGATGCTGGTAATATTTTAAAACCTGCTTTAGCTCGAGGAGAATTGCAGATGGTTGGTGCTACTACCTTAAACGAGTACCGCATCATCGAAAAAGATGCTGCCTTAGAGCGTCGTATGCAACCCGTACGAGTAGATGAACCAACTGTCGAAGAAACAATCAGTATCTTGAAAGGACTGCAAAAACGTTATGAAGACTATCATCATGTAAAATATACTGATGAAGCCATCGAAGCAGCCGCAACTTTATCCAATCGTTACGTCCAAGATCGCTTCTTGCCGGATAAAGCCATCGATTTGCTAGATGAAACAGGTTCTAAGAAAAACTTAACAATTCAAATCGTTGATCCTAAAACGATCGAGAAAAAACTACAAGAAGCGGAAGAACAAAAAGTTCTTGCTTCTCGAGAAGAAGATTTCGAAAAAGCGGCTTATTACCGTGACCAAATCAACAAACTTCAAAAAATGAAAGAACGCCAGCTCACCGAAGAAGAAACACCTGTCATCACCGAAAAAGATATGGAAAAAATTGTTGAACAACGAACAGGTATTCCAGTGGGCGAATTAAAAGAAAAAGAACAGACACAATTGAAAAACTTAGCAGATGACTTGAAGGCTCATGTCATTGGTCAAGATAACGCTGTAGACCGTGTAGCGAAAGCGATTCGCCGAAACCGTGTTGGATTGAACAAACAGAATCGTCCAATTGGCTCCTTCTTATTTGTCGGACCAACCGGTGTAGGTAAAACAGAACTTGCCAAACAGCTTGCCTATGAATTATTCGGTTCACAAGATTCAATGATTCGTTTCGATATGTCTGAATATATGGAAAAACACAGTGTCTCTAAATTGATTGGTTCTCCTCCAGGTTATGTTGGATACGAAGAAGCTGGTCAATTAACAGAAAAAGTTCGAAGAAATCCTTACAGTCTTGTCTTATTAGATGAAGTTGAAAAAGCTCATCCAGATGTTTTGCACATGTTCTTGCAAATCTTAGATGATGGCCGATTGACGGACGCACAAGGAAGAACCGTCAGCTTTAAAGATACGATCATCATTATGACAAGTAATGCCGGTACTGGTAAAGTAGAAGCAAATGTTGGCTTTGGTGCGGCACGTGAAGGTGTTACTCGTTCGGTATTGAACCAATTGAACAATTACTTTACACCAGAGTTTCTAAATCGTTTTGACGGAATCATCGAATTCAGTGCTTTGTCAAAAGAAAACTTGATGACCATCGTTACACTGATGCTAGATGATGTCAATCAAATGCTTGCAGCACAGCAACTTCATATCGAAGTTCCTACGAATGTCAAAGAAAAATTAGTTGACTTAGGTTATGATCCATCCATGGGTGCTCGCCCCCTTCGACGAACAATCCAAGAACAAATCGAAGATGGCATCGCTGAATTTTACCTTGACCACCCTTCTATTCATGAGCTGAAAGCAAAATTGGATAAGGATGGAAAAATCATCGTGACTTCTAAACCAGAACGTTTAGCAAAAGAAACAACCGAAGAAACGGCTGAGTAAACCTAGTATGTATATAGAGGCTGGGACAGAAGCGTTTAACTCCAAGAAATAAGAAGGAATTCACGAAAATTGCTTTTCAAATTTTTGTGAATTTCAGCTTATTTCCGAAGGAGTTGCTTCTGCTTCCGCCGTTTATACGTGTTTAGAGCGTGAGACAAAAGTGTTCTTTACTTTTGTCCCACGCTCTCTTTTTTCAGAAAAGTCAAAATACTGTTCATTTTATAAAAAAGAAATTATAATAAGAGAAACAAGCAATTAAAAATACATAAAAGAGGTGAGCGCCATGAAATTGGTAAATGTAACAAACAGCCATTCCCGTCTTGTATTGAACCAGCTTGAAAACACTGATGCCCATCTGGTCAAAGTCTACACAGCCGGAAATACCACTATTGTCTACACTGAAGCCCCTGAACATAATGAAATTCTGTTAATCAATGATAAACGTAAAATCCAGCCGAAAGAAATCGAAGAAGCTAAAAATTATTTCTTGGATAAAATCAAAGATGCTGTTTACCACGAGGATGAAATCAAAGTAATCGAATTGGCCGGGCTTGTTGAAATCTCTATTCCAAAACATGAATTAGGCGCGACGTTAGCCGTGTAATCAACTTTTGAACATAATTAAAGAAGCAAATGAGACGATTCACGCCTCATTTGCTTCTTTTGCTTTCTGGCTCTTTATTTTTTTACGCTTCTTTTGTGTCTTTCTCTTTTCATTTTTTGATCTACTCGTATCTTTATTTTTTACTTTTTCTTCTTTCTGGATGATTGATCTCACTTCTTGTGCGATCTGCTCGTTTTTGTCCCAGTCTTTTACATCCAACAATCGACATAATCGCAACATTTCTGCTTTTTTCTGTTTTTTTCTTTGACGCCTTTGCCATTCTGTTTCCATTTCACAAACCCTCCTCTCTTTAATAGTATGTACGCAAAGTAATTTTTATATTTTTTTAGATTAGACATTTTTTATAGTTTTAAATGATAAAAAGAACCGTAACGGAAAATCCGTCACGGCTATCAACAAAGTATAAGAATGTATTTTCAAAATTTTTATTTGCACTTGAAACTGAGTGGCAGACTTATGGTTTCTTGGTAAACGGTATTCAACCAAATCAAAAACAGGAGAAACTGTTTTTGTTTGGCTTTTTTTATTACTTGATACAGCGTATTTTTTACAGCCTCTTTACATCAAACTTTTTAATTTTACATTAGGATATTTATCCGCAAACCACCGTTCTGCAAATTGGTTTTCAAATAAGAACAACGGCTGATCAAAACGATCACGCGCTAAGATATTACGGCTTGAACTCATCTTCTCATCCAAATCTTCCGGATCAATCCAGCGAGCAATTTTGTGCCCCATCGGAGACATGATGACTTCTGCATTGTACTCATTTAACATACGATATTGGAATACTTCGAATTGCAGCTGACCAACAGCCCCAATGATATATTCTTCCGTTAGATATGTTTTATAAAGCTGAATTGCTCCTTCTTGAACCAATTGATAGATTCCTTTATGGAAGGATTTTTGTTTCATAACATTTTTAGCAGTCACTTTCATGAACAGCTCTGGAGTAAATGAAGGAAGTTCTTCATAAGCAACTTTTAGTTTACCTTCGAACAACGTATCCCCAATCTGATAATTACCAGTATCATATACACCGATAATATCACCTGCTACTGCCTTTTCGACATTCTCTCTCGAATCTGCCATAAATTGCGTAACATTGCTTAATTTCAATTTTTTATTTGTACGTTCTAACCAGACATCCATTCCTCGCTCGAATGTTCCAGAACAGATTCGGACAAAAGCGATTCGGTCACGATGGGCTGGGTTCATATTTGCTTGTATCTTGAATACGAAACCTGAAAATTCTTCTTCATAAGGACTTACCGTCTGATCATCTTGTGTTTTATGCCCATAAGGAGCTGGTGCTAATTCAACGAAAGTTTCTAAAAAAGTCTGTACACCGAAATTAGTTAATGCAGAACCAAAAAATACTGGTGTTTGATCGCCACGAGCAATTTTTTCTTGATTAAATGCATCTCCAGCTTCTTTGAGTAGTTCTACTTCTTCTAAGACTTGTTCATACAAGGAATTTTCAGTTAAAGGATGATTATCAGGAAGCAGACCATCTTCATCCAATTCTACTAAACGTTCTCCTTGATAATTTTCCGGACGATAAAACTCTACACGATTATGGTAAATATCATAAAGACCTTCTAAACCTTTTCCCATACCAATTGGCCAATTCATCGGATAAGACTCGATATCTAATAACTCTTCTAATTCTTCTAACAGTTCTAATGGTTCGCGACCATCACGATCTAGTTTGTTGATAAAAGTAAAAATCGGGATGCCACGTTTTTTAACCACTTGAAACAATTTCTTTGTCTGTGCTTCGATCCCTTTGGCACTGTCGATTACCATGACCGCACTATCCACGGCCATCAAAGTACGGTAAGTATCTTCAGAAAAATCTTCATGTCCTGGAGTGTCCAAGATATTTACTCGTTTTCCTTGGTAATCAAACTGCATAACAGAACTAGTGACAGATATTCCACGTTGTTTCTCGATTTCCATCCAGTCTGATTTGGCAAAATTACCTGTTTTCTTTCCTTTTACAGTTCCGGCTTGACGGATAGCTCCACCAAACAATAGTAATTGTTCTGTAATCGTTGTTTTCCCCGCATCCGGATGGGAAATGATCGCAAACGTTCTGCGATTGTCCACTTGCTGCTTTAATTCTGGATTATTCATAACCTAACTCCATTTCTTCCATTCAATTATTTATATTTTTCTAGACAGATTGTCCGTTCTCTTAAGGAAAGACAATTTCATATAGGACTGTGACAAAAGCCGTGTCGCCGTCCCTTTTTCCGAGTAAACGGTGTTCAATCAGCTGACTCTCGGTAGTAGCGCAACAATCGGTAAAATATGAGAAGCTATTTTTCCGTTTTGTTAAGCTAATACTCAGGTCAAGGCGCTGATTCCACAACCTCTCATACACGGTGTTTAAAAGCTTGCATCTGTGGTCACAAGCCCCACCAACCCAAAAACAGGAGAAGCTGTTTTTGCTTGGCTGTTTTTATTACTTGATACAGGACAGCTTTTTCACAACCTCTGTTAACTACTACAACTGAATCAGTATAGCATGGATTCAGCGAATGAAAAAGCCACCAAATCATAAGAGTCAAATATTTTTGTCAGCTGACTAAAGAAAAGACGAGAGTGGGACAATAATCAGAAAAAAATCTGACTGTCGCCCCACTCTATTATAAAAATAATATATCTCTTCTTACAACTCAAAGTCCTGACCAAGCCTTAGGCGTTTTTATGATTGCCATTAATTTTAGCAGAACTTCAGGAACACGAAAATGATTTCTTCTAGAAAACCCACTGACATATCGCGATAATTCTCTCTTATAATCATAAAAAACTTTGCCTTTTAAAGCTTCTTTTTTTATCTCAATCAACAAATAAGTTAGCTGTTGATCACTTCTAATCTCAGCATCATTCAACGCCAAATCAGTCAGTTTAAGAATAGTATTCACTTCATCACTTTTTTTAGACATAATAACTCCTAACTACAAAAAATTATGCACCTGCCAAACCAGAAGCCCAACCACTAATCACAATTCCAGCGATTTGTTGATTTGCTTCATTCCAGTTCACCCAGCATTTATCATCATTACAATAAACACCATTACCATATGAACGTGTAGCTGCATCAACTTTTGTACCAAAACCTGTCACTACTAACCCAAACATTCCGATAAGAGCTAAACTAAATAATTTTCTTTTCATAAATTAATGCCTCCTCTTTCTGAAACAACTATACATAATTTTCAGAAAAATTTGATAATTATATCATAAAAAGTTAATTTGAGAGCATAATTGCAGTCTATTAAATAAATTGATGAGAGTTTTGCCCCCACTTATTGTATTCAAAACATAAAAGAAAATTTATTACCTATATTCTAGAGAATTCATTACGTTATGAACAAATTTCTATAACTAGACTAACCATTTTACACACAAACTCTTCTGAAAAAGATAAATATATAGTTTTGTTTAAAGCGTACTCTTAATATATCTTACAGAAATGCTTAAGCAACTGCCTACTAAAAAATAGTGAAAGCATCTGTAGTATCTCTATGTAGCAAAAAAATATCCAGAATTTCACTTCCTCAAAATTGATAGAAATTGCAGTTTTAATTTTTAAACAAAAATGAGAGTGGGCCAATAGTCAGAAAAAAATCTGATTATTGCCCTACTATTTTTGATTTCAAGGTACACAAAAAGCACTCATCCCTGTAAGATTAAAGTGACCAAATCCAACAGATACAAAAAACTTTAAAACCGTTTTTAGACAGCTTTTTGGAACAACACAACGAATTACCCGAGTATATTGTAGCGGATGCCGGCTATGGAAGTGAAGAAAATTATATGTATAACAACGATATCTTGCATAAAACGCCATTAATTATCTATGCTAGTTATCATAAAGAAAATAAAAAGACCTATAGAGGCTGCCCTGTTCGTAGTCAATGTACGAAAGCAAAAAGTGAGTGAAACCGACAAATTTTAGTGAATAATACATGGCGTTATTTCAAAGCAGAATGTAAAAAGAAGCTTTTAGAGGAAAAAACAGGTTCGATCTATCGGAAACGGAAAATCGATGTCGAACCAGTGTTTGGACATCTAAAGGATTATTTGGCGTTCCAACGTTTCCACTTACGAGGGAAACAAGGAGCTAAGATTGACATTGGCTTGGCACTCATGGCATTAAATTTAAGAAAATTAGGGAAATACATGGAAAGGAAGAGACGCAAAGAAGAAAAAACAAGTCCGATTTTGAAATTAACCATCAAAATCGGACTTGTTTTCTTTTGGAGAAAGGACTATTGTCCCACTCTCGTCTTCTCTTTTATAACCAAGTTTCTAATTATCTTCTTGGTTCGTCATCTTCGAATTCTTTTCTGAAGTATCTGCGTTCTTCTTCAGGTTCTGCTTCTGTTTCTTCCGGATCATGAAAAATGACACGGATTTTAAGGATTCGAGAACCTTCCATTTCTTCAGAAACCAGCGTAATATTATCGACATCAAACGATAACTTTTCGCCTTCATCCGGAATCATGCCTAACGCTGTAATCAAATAACCAGCCATCGTGTCTACATCACTCATATGCAAATCACTGTCAAAAGCTTCATTGAATTCATCAATCAGCATTCGTCCTTGGATAATATATTCGTGTTCATCGATTTTTTCATAAAGATTCTCAACTTCATCTGATTCATCATCGATTTCTCCGACGATTTCTTCTAAAAGATCTTCTAATGTTGCTAAACCAACGACACCGCCATATTCATCCAATAAAATAGCCATTTGATTCTGTGTCTTTTTCATTTCATATAATAGATCATCAATAAAGACCGTTTCAGGAACGAATAAAGGCTCCTGCATGATTTTTTTGATATCTAAATGATCAAAGCCAAATTTATGGGCTGCTTTTAGTAAATTCTTTGTATGAAGGATTCCAACTACCTTATCTTTGTCTTCATTATAGACAGGAATTCTTGAATAGTTTTCAGATAAAACTTCATTCACATTTTCTTCCACAGTGTCATTGATATCAATCATAAATGCATCCGTTCGTGGGACCATTACTTCTCGGGCAACTTTCGTATCAAGAGAAAAAACCCCTTGGAGCATTTCCAATTCTTCGTTGTTCAATACACCTTCGTTTTCAAGCATATAACGCATTTCATCTCTGGTCATTTTTGAATCTTCATCATCAAAGGTCATCGGTGTGATACGTGCCAACAAACTTGTGGAAGCAGAAAGCAACCAGACAAAGGGCTTAGCTACTACGCCGATCAAGCGTATCAGCCCTGAAGTGAACTTTGCGACTTCTTCTGATTTATTTAAAGCAATACGTTTAGGGTACAATTCTCCAAAAACAATCGATACATAGGTCAAAATAGCCAGCACAATGATATTTGCAATATTTTTTGCCGCTGTACCGCCACCTAATACCGGAGCTAACCGTTCCGATAAAGTATTCGCTAGTGACGCACCAGACAAAATGTTGACCAAAGTGATTCCTACTTGGATTGTCGATAGGAAATTATTTGGATTCTGCAATATTTTTAAAAGCTTTTGAGATTTCACATCTCCTTCATCAGCTTTTTGCTCGATTCGATTCTTATTGATCGAAACAACAGCAATTTCGGAAGCTGCTAAAAAAGCATTGATCAATGTCAAAACGATCAATAATAAAATCTGCGCTAACAGCGACTGACTCTCAGGGTCAGCATTCATAATCGCATTCTCTCCTTATAAAATTAATTTTTAGTTTACGATAGAAAAAAACGTGGCACTATAGCCACGTTAAAATGGTATCACAAAGCAATTTTCTTTGCAATAAAAACAAGTGTACTAAAACTATCTACGAGGTCGTAGCAATTTTTTTCTTGTTTTCATTTTGTTTATCTTCCTTGATGATTTTGATTATATAGGAAATGATCGTCTTGCAAATTGCGTAAAAAGGAACACCTAAGAAGATACCAAGCAATCCGGCAATGTTTCCTGCTACTAGAAGGACGATAATGATCGTTAGTGGATGGATCTTCAGTGATTTCCCAATTACATTCGGATAAATGATGTTTCCATCTAACTGTTGGACGATTAGTACAACTAAACAACAAAGCAATGCTTTTATCGGATCGTTGAAGATCGTCACTAAAAATGCAGGTGCTAGCCCTAGATAAGGTCCTAAATATGGTATCAGGTTCGTCAACCCTGCAATGACCCCAAACAAGAAAGCATAATCTACACCGATGATCATATATCCTAAAAATGTAAAAGTGCCGACGAATAGACATTCAATTGCTTGTCCACTAATATAATTAGCTAATGTTTTATTCAGCTGTCCCAATAATTCCACAATTTGTTTTCTTCTTTTCTCCGGGAAAAACTGTTGGATGTTTGGCACTAGTTTTTCACCATCTTTCAACATATAGAACAAGATGAAGGGTGCCGTAATAATCACTACGGTTGCCGAAGCAATCGTTCCAACGATCGAACCTAAACTGTTGGAAACGCCACTAAGGAATTGTTGAATGATCGTCCCGTAAGAAATATCTAATTGTTCAAAATATTTATTGATATCAACTTCCTTGAACACAGGCAATTCGGCTACCTCTTTTAACCAACTTTCGACCTGTTTGATAAAATCAGGCATATTGGATGCCAATGAGGAAATTTGCTGTACTAGACTTGGAATGACACTGAGTAAAATCCAAATAATTGCTGCAACTAAAAGGAGCAGCACAATTGCGACAGCCCATATTCTTTTGATTTTTGCTTTCATCAGCAGCTTGACGATAGGATTCAGCAAATAGTAAAGAAAGCCTGCAATCAGTACAGGTGCAAATAACGTGGAAAAAAATGTCCCGATCGGTTCAAAAATAAAATTTATTTCTGATGAAATCATGATCAGTGCAGCTATGATCAATAATTCAAGCGACCAAAACATTAGTTTAGACTGTCTAAGTTTTTCAAACAATAGATTTCCTCCTTTCTTTCTTCCTAGTATATATTATATTCGCTAAAAATTCTTTTATTCTTTTTTATTTTTGAAAACTTTCCATACTTTTTATTTATTTTATTTTCCAGTATACTATACGAAAGGAAGGTGGCTAGACCATGAAAGTTGTACAAACAAAAGATACAATGAGCAATATTTACTTAGATTCTGTAAGAATCAGACATCAAGTCTTTGTAGTCGAACAAGGTGTCCCTCTGGCTCGAGAAATAGATAAAGATGAAGCACATTGCATCCATTTCGTCTTGTACTCAGAAAAAAAAGAACCGCAAGGAACTGTACGTCTTTTGCCTTTAGAAAACGGAAAAATGAAATTACAGCGAATGGCGATTCTTTCTGAATACAGACACCAAGGCTTAGGTAAACTATTGATTGAAGAAGCAGAAACCTTTGCTAAGAATCAAGGCTATAATACGATTTTATTAGGAGCGCAGTCTACAGCGGAAGCTTTTTACGAAAAGCTTGGTTACATAGCTTACGGTGAGCCTTTTGAAGACGCTGGCATGCCTCACATTTATATGAAAAAGACTTTATAAAAAATTTTTCGAAAAAAAAAACAAAAAAACAGCAAGCTTTTGAGAAAGATTTCTCACTGGCTTACTGTTCTTTTTTGCGTTTACTTACGCGACAATTGCTTGTAACGGTCATACCAAATATCAATATAGCCTTCTGAGAACGGGCCATCTCCATTATTGATCCAGTCAACCAGAATCTTCACATTTTCTTTTAGGATGAAGTCAATATCGTTCGGGTAATTCATCATTTTGCTGTGCATCTCGTACTCATCGACATCCAATAGTCGTTTCTCGCCGTCAGGAAACACCTTGATATCCAAGTCATAGTCGATATATTTCAAGGCCTCATCGTCCAGCAAAAAAGGTGAAGCTAGATTACAATAATAGGAAACCCCCTTTTCTCTGATCATTGCTATTACATTGAACCAGTATTTTTTATGAAAATACACAATCGCTGGTTCGCGCGTTACCCATCGGCGTCCGTCAGATTCAGTGACTAATGTGTGATCATTCACGCCGATCATAGAGTGTTCGCTTGTTTTCAATACCATGGTATCTCGCCACGTTCGATGCAATCTGCCGTCGTGCTTGTAACTTTGGATCGTCACAAACTCTCCTTCTTTTGGAACTCCCATAGCAACCCTTCCTTAAGCAGCATTTTGTGCTTTGTGTTTGGGTGTTCATTACACCGACATCATAATTATTATATCAATAAAAATGAGCTTTGCCTAGAAAGGATTCCTATTGTTTCGATTTTTCTCCAACTGTTCCACTAGTTTCATTTGTACCTTAGGAAAAACGACCGAATCAAATGCAGTAGGCTTCAACCACTTCGAAGTTTTGTTCTCGGTAAATTCCTGTTCTGCTTCCTCGGTTGCCCGTCCGTAAAAAAGGAGGACATGCCATTTCAGATGACTAAAGACATGAGTAACTTCTCCTAAATGACGTGTCTGCCAAATAAAAAGTTCCTGCTTTTCGAAGGGAAGCTCTTTTCCGTCTTCTGCTACTAGATCATCAAACAGATCGACTTCCTGTTTTGCTTCCCATCCTTTTTTCAATCGCTCGTACTCCTCTTGTGTCACTTCCATCATTGGAAATGTCCACATATTTGCTAGCAGTTTTTGGCTATCTCTTTCTTCAAAATAATACGCTCCAGAATGATTTTGAAGAGCCGCACTGATATAATAAACGTCTTTTGGCTTTGCTTTTTTTGTTTTTACAGGAAAGCTCGTTTGGATTCCTCGTTTGTTGGCTAAACAAAAGGCTTGGATCGGACAAGCTTCACACTTTGGAGAAGTTGGTGTACAGATAGCTGATCCTAGATCCATCATTGCTTGGTTGAATTCACCTGGATACGTTTCATCAATGATTTTCCGCATCGCTTCATCAAAGATTTTCCTGCTGGAAGCTTTGGCGATATCTGCTTCAATGCAAAACAATCTGCTGACTACTCGCATCACGTTACCGTCAACTGCAGGTTCTGGAAGTCCAAATGCTATACTTGCTATCGCTCCTGTCGTATAGGGGCCTATTCCTTTCAATGAGCTGATTTCTTCAGGCGTTTGCGGCATTTTTCCGTCAAATTCAGACATGATCTGTTTAGCAGCTGCTTGGATGTTTCGGGCTCTTGAGTAATAGCCAAGCCCCTCCCAAGCTTTTAAAAGCTTTTCTTCTGGAGCAGTTGCCAATTCTTCAATTGTAGGAAACCATTCCATGAAGCGATAAAAATAATCGATCACTGTATCTACTCTGGTCTGTTGGAGCATGATCTCAGAGATCCAGATACGATAAGGATCCCGATTGTAGCGCCATGGCAGGTTTCTTTTTTCTTGTTCATACCATCGAATGAACTGATCTTGAAATTCTTTTGTTTCTTCGTCTGTCCATTTTTCCCATTCTTTATTCACTTTCCTCTTCCTTTTCCGTAATGAATCGCTGGATCATATCCAAATCAAATCCTTTTTGATATAAGCTTTGTTTTACTTTTAGGTTTCTTTTTTTAGGTTCAAATCTTGAATTTCTTCGCCATAGTTTATCCCCTTGTTTGACTAAATAATCATATTCTGTTTCCTGGTCTACTTCTTGCGGAAGATCAGCCATCGCTTGTTGGATCACTTCTTGAGAAAAACCTTTTGTCATCAGAGTTTGTTGGATTTTCCGCAATAATTCTTTTTGGCTTTTCCCATGATTTTTTCCAAATGTTTTTTCAGCCGTTTGACGTGCATTTTGAACTTGGTCTTCAACTGTATACTGGGCGAGCGCCTGTTCAATAATCTCTGGTTTTAATCCTTTTTGCTGCATTTGCTGTGACAATTTTTTTGGACCTTTGTCACTTAAGCGCATATTCGTGCGCACATAACTTTCCCCATAGACCAAATCATTGACAAGATCCAATTCTTTTAAGCGGGCTACGATTTTATTTCGATCTTCTTGAAGGATTTCCTTTTCTTTTAAGTATGTTCGGATTTCTTTTTCCGACCGTAATTGATAGCTTAAGTAATTCATTGCTAGCTGAAATCCGAAATCAGCTCCACTGCTCTTCTTGATCTCTTGGATAGTTTCTTCGTCTAATTCCCGTCCTTTTAACAAACGATAGCGTACTAATACATCTTCAGATACTTGTAAAGCTTTTCCTTCAGATAAATCTACGCGATAGAAAGGGCCTTTGCCTTTACTGATTCTCGTAACGGTTAACATAAACATCCTCCTCGAACATATATTCTCTATCATACCATAGAAAATCCCCGTAATCAGGTATTATATGTTAGAATAAACCACAGAAAAAAGAAAAAGGGAGATACTTATGGCAGAAACAATTGTCAAAAATGGACAAACGGTTCCTTTGAAAATCAAGCGTTTAGGCATAAATGGCGAAGGAATTGGTTATTTCAAACGATTGATTATATTTGTTCCGTATGCACTACCAAAAGAAGAAGTACTAGTCAAAATCACGAAAGCAACTCCTCGTTATGCAGAAGGAGAATTAATAAAAGTCAAAAAGCCAAGCAAAGATCGCGTAGTGGCGCCATGTCCTGTTTATTATGAATGCGGTGGCTGTCAATTACAACACTTAGCCTATCAAGCACAATTGGATTTTAAAAAGGATCTACTCTTGCAAGCATTGGAAAAATTCAAACCAGCAGGCTTTCGATCCTACCAGTTGTTACCGACGATTGGGATGGATGATCCATGGCATTATAGAAACAAAGCACAATTTCAATTACGAAAAAATAAACAAACGCAAAAGGCCGAAGCGGGTTTATATGAAGCAAACTCGCATCAGTTAGTTCCTATAACAGACTGTTTGGTACAAGAACCCCGAACACAAAAAGTGATGAATACTGTTGTTCAACTATTGAATAAATTTGATGCACCCATCTATGATGAACGGACAAACAGTGGTATTTTCCGCACGATCATGGTCAGAATCGGTGTCAAAACTGGAGAGCTGCAAGTCGTTTTTATTACTCGCAGTAAAAAATTCCCACAAAAAAACGCAATGATTCGTGAGATCAATGAACGCTTGCCCGAAGTTGTTTCGATCATGCAAAATGTCCAAGCACAAAAAACATCTCTCGTGATGGGGGATGAAACGATCCACGTATGGGGAAAAGAAGCCATTGAAGAACAAATCAATGAAGTGACTTTCGATCTTTCTCCTCGCGCCTTCTTTCAGTTGAATCCTCAGCAGACCGAACTGCTTTATGGTGAAGGAATCAAAGCATTAGATGCCCAGCCTGATGAAACAATCGTAGATGCTTATTGCGGTGTTGGTACGATTGGTTTAAGTGTAGCAAAAAAGGTCAAAGAAGTCCGAGGAATGGATACCGTTCCTCAAGCAATCGCTGATGCAAAAAGAAATGCGGAAAGATTAGGGTATCACAATACTCGATATGAAGTCGGTACAGCCGAACAAGTTCTACCTAAATGGTTGAATGAAGGTTTTCAGCCAGATGGTATCATCGTAGATCCGCCACGTACGGGTTTGGATAACGCATTGATTCAATCGTTACTGAAATTTCCGCCAAAAAAACTTGTTTATATCTCCTGTAACGTTTCTACACTTGCCAGAGATCTGGTCCATTTAAGTAAAAAGTTCAATGTTGAATATTTACAGTCTGTTGATATGTTTCCTCAGACTGCACGTTGTGAAGTCGTCGTGAAGATGACGAGACTTGCTGATTAAATGAGAGAAGGCGTGAGCCTGCCATTAGTTCCGAGTCATAAGGAACAATTTCAAAAAACAGCTTCTCATGTTTGATAACTATTGTCACTTGTGACCGAGGAGTTGGCAGGCGAACACTGCTTATTCAAAAAAAGGGTTGTGACACGTTTTTTGTCACAGCCCTTTTGATTATTATTGGATATTCACGTCAATCACTTGATAGAATGCATTTGTCGTATCACTGATATTCCATACTGCTAAAATCACATTGTATCCTTTGCGGTCTTGAGGAAGTGTAATTGTTTGGTTGACTGTTTTTGGTGGTACGGTTGCTTTGTCGTCTATTTTTGTGATCAATTCAAAATCGCTAAATTTCAAAGGTTGATCAGGGTTCCAATTTGGCTTGGTAATGTAGTAATCCCAAGTACTTGTCCGATGTTGTGCTGTTAAATTCCAAGTAATATTCAATGTTCCTGGATTGACCATATTTTTATGCCATCTGTTAGATGTTTGTTCGTCTAAAGGTTCAAATCCGCTGACTCCTGCACTGGCGATTTTTCCATCAATGAATGTATTTTTGGTAGCTTCGATACTTTGCGGTTCCCATTGTGCTCTTCCGACATTTTGGTTTAGATTCCCTGCTGCTGATGTTCCTAGGTATGCACGGCTTCCAGGAGAAGTAATATAACCGTGTGCGAAACCTGGAATGCTGAAACCGAACAACCCTAAACTAACTAACCCGATAAACAATAACGTACTAATCTTTTTCATGTAGAAACCTCCTTCATTTGATAAACATATTGTAAACGCTTTATTATATTAGCGCAAACATTATGCTTTTATAATTTTATATTAAAATAAAAAGAAACAGGAGCTAAATAAAACTCCTGTTTACATTTTTTATTTTATTTTTCATATATATCTATGAATCAAGAAATCTGTCTCCAAGGTCCCCATTCTCCAGATTCACTTGGATTATTGTTTTGAGTCCAGTACTTAGCTTCATAGATGATGCCTTCGTATACAACACGATCGCCAGCCGCATAAACTTTTTCAGGATCCCATACTGGATATTCACTTTCATTGTCCGCTAATGTTGTAAACGTCAATGTTGTTTTATCCGAAATATTACCAGAACGGTCTTCTGCTGTAAGTTCCACTGTATAAGTTGTATTCGCTTTTAAATCCTCAAAAGTATAATTGATATCTATTGTGCTTCTTTCAACTATTTCTTCGTTTCCAATCAATCGAAGGTTATACTTTCCAATAGAATCATTATCTGTCGCAGGTGACCAACTTAGCGCAGCACGCCTAGATGTCACCAATTCTGCTTTAAAATTCTCTGGAATAGTTGGTTTTTCTTTGTCCTCTGGAAGAGGTGTGTCATCTGTAAAACGTTGTGCCACATTTAAAAATTCATACCGGTTATTGACTTGTCCTTGTCCTCCATCGACCTTTGAATCTCGATTCATTGACCAGTAGGAAACCATCCCAATCTTTCGTTCTTTTGCATGCTGAACGACTCGATTCAACATCGTTGCTGTAAAGTATGGATGAGCTTCACTTTCAAATCCGATTGATGGAGTGGTTCCTAATTTAGCATATGCTTGTTCTGTCGTCAAAGTCGTTCCCATAAATCTTTGATAATACTCTTTTAACTGCACCATTGTATTATCCACAGCATCAAGCGATCCTTGGGCATAATCTGGTACACTGCTTCCGTAGCACATCGTCATTAGATTGATATTTGCCAAATCTACGCCTGCCTCCAGATAAGCTTGTAACACTGCTAATCCGGTCGAAATCAGGCCAGTATCCATGACTGGCAAGGTCAACGTTACTTCTACACCAGTTGCTTCTTGAACTTTCTTTACCGCTTTTGCATTTGCCAAATTCGCTTCATATCCCATCGCAGCGGCTTCGACATCATAGTCTACACGTGTCAATCCATAGCCTTGAATAACTTCCATATAGGCATCATATAAAAGTTCTTGATTTTGAGTGACCTCCCAAAATGCTCCTGAATTCAGTCCGCCAAACGAAACAGCTACATCTCCGCCATTTTGACGTAATTCCCGGATAGATTTTTTGATTCCTTCATACTGCCATTCGTCATTATCAATCTCACTTAGACCATTAAAACCACCCCAAGCCCAATCAATTCGACCATTTCTAATACCTCTCGCCTGTAAAAAACCTAATTTAAAAAATTTCTGTCCTGTTTGTTGAGCAACAGCTGCTAGGTTCAATGCACCGTTATTAGATAGTTCTTCATCAGAAGAATAAGCAGTTATATCCACATAAGGAGCAACTACTTGTTTTGGCCACTCAATTCCTTGTCCTACTCCAAAATCGGGATTAGTCGCTACTTTTTGTTCGATTGCAGATGATTCTTGTACTTGGATCAGCAATGCAGGAGAAAAAAGCATCGTGCTGAGTGCCGCCCCAGTAAGTATTTTACGTAAACCTCTTTTCATATTTATCAACCTTCCTATGTATAATTTTTTACTTCTAACAAGCTTTTATGTAATCGATTACAATGTAGATTGTAACAGAAAAACACAAGGAAATAACGAATTTAAAAAAAACATGAGAATTATTTAATACGATCTTTTTCAAATTCATGATTCATATAAACAAATTTTTAACTTTTTTAAATAACAATATTACTCCATTACTCTTACTTCACAAACTAAATAGAGGTATTGCTGTGATTCTTCATGTAAAATATTATTATAGAAAGGAGTTAATAGAATGAAGATGATAAAAGATATTCGTTTTTGGGTTTGTGTTATAGGAATTGTCATATTAGGCTTTTTATCAGGATTGCTTAGCGGAAATCCTGGAGAATATTACTATTCTTTACAACTTCCGCCATTTGCACCACCTAGTTGGATATTTGGACCAATGTGGACCTTGTTGTATATTTTGATGGGGATTTCTCTTTATTTGTTGCTTAATCACAACAACAAAAAACAGCGAAACAACCTTGTAGGTCTTTTTGTGATTCAGTTCATTTTTAATTTCATATGGACTGCTCTATTTTTTAATTTAAGAAATATCTTCGTTGCAGCAATCGATATTACACTTTTGGTTATTTTCTTGTCAGTGCTTATGTATCAATTATGGTTGCATCATCGCCTAGTCATGTGGCTCATGATTCCATATTATTTATGGGTTCTATTCGCAACTCTACTGAATTATTCGATTTATTTTTTAAACTAAGTGCTAATAAGTGAAAACTTGTTAAAAAGTATATTTAACACATAGAAAGAGTGCCACCTAAGTTAGATTTTTTTGTCTAATTTAGGTGGCACTCTTTATTAACCAAACTATTTTTTTCTAGTACCCACTTGTTGTTCCATACTCATTATTCTGGTCATAACCATAACCATTTTGTTCCTGTCCAGCATAAGGATCATAACTTTGAGTATCTTGACTTGGTGTATAGTACTGACTTGTATCTTCTGTTTGCTGATAATAGGTATTCGGATCTTGGTACTGATCATAGGTGTTTTCTGAATAGGAAGAATAATCAGTGTATCCTTCACTATTCGATCCATCACCGGTTGTCGAATCGGCATCTTCCGAATCATCAAAGAACATCATTGAAGCATTCTCATTTTTCAAATTAGGTAATGTGTCGCTTGTTTTGATATTTAATTGTTTCTTCAGTTCATTTTGAATCGAAAGAAGATCGTTTTGTCCTAAAATCTGATAGTAGACTTCATTGATCATTTGACCTTCACCTTGCAACTGGTCTTGTTTGATCGTTTCGAATGCTGCCGTGTAATTTGTTGCTACATCAAGCATGTCATCCCAATCCAAATCCGTTGTCACATTGTTTTCGACTGCTTTTAAAATTTTTCTATAATTGCTTACGCCATCTAAACTTAAAACTTTATTGACGATTTTCGTCACTACTTCCCGCTGACGACGTTGTCGCCCGATATCTCCTTCTGGATCTTCGTGTCGCATTCGGGAATAGGCTAATCCTTTTTCTCCATCCAATGTTTGTTCACCTACTGGTACATGGACACCATCCAACGTAAAGTCGATTTTATTATTCACTTTGATGCCGCCGACCGCATTGATCAAATCTTCCATACCGTCCAAATTGATGGTTACGTAATGATCAATAGGAATATCAAGCAGTTGTTCAATTGAATCCATGGCCATTTCGACGCCACCAAATGCATAGGCATGATTTAATTTATCTACCGTTCCATACCCTACGATATTCGTATAAATATCTCGGTCCAAACTGATAATCGTTGATTTTTTTTGTTTCGGATTAACGGTTACTACCATCATCGTATCAGAACGCCCTTGTTCTGTTCTTCCTAATCCACCGGTATCTAAACCTAATAGCAAAACCGAAAACGGTTCTTTGTCATCAATACTTACTTTCTCAGAACGTTTGGAAGATATTCGATTAGAGTTTTTAGATATTTTGTTTACTGTTTGGCTCGCTTCTCCCATAAATCTGATACCGTATGCTGATAATCCGGCTATCAGCAAAACGAGTATACCTAATAAGGTTAATAGAACTTTTTGCCATCGCTTCATAGTACACCTCTGTCTCACATTTTCTAAAATATTGTCTCATACAACTGTTCAATCAGCAAATTCACTTTTTAATCATAAGAAAACTTTAAAAAATAATTCTTGTATAATAACCGTTCTTTTAAAAATTTTCTCAAAATTCTTAACTATCATACCACACCACGAAAAAGTTCGAAAGCCCGAATATACGCAGTTTACAACCGTTTTATCTTTTTTTATGCATTTTTTGCTAGAAAAATTGAACAACCAGATATTTCACAAAAATAGGAGTGTGACATCGACCTGCCACACTCCTTTCCCGTCATTTTAACGATTCCTCTCCACTCTGTTCAGACTAACATGGCGTTTCCCTAATACCTTCTATAAAGTCTGACTTTTCATATTATGCTTGTTTCCGATCTGACGCACATATTTGCCGATTTCATGAAAATCACTTCCAGTAACTGATCCTTTTGCTAAAACTAAACTGTCTTCTATTAGTTTTGTTTCCAGATCATTGCATAGTTCCTGAAGTGAATCGAACCATTGAAGCCGATCATCTGTTTTCTGTCCTTCTTCAAAAAGCAATTTAAAATGTTCCCCATAACCATAAATATGCGTGGCAGCCGATTGGTTTAACTCCTCTTGTACAAAGCGGTGGATTTGCTTTGCTGAATCGCCTAAATCAGCGATTTGTCCAAGTATCAAGACTTTATTTCCTTTATAAAATGGTTGTATCCCATCAAAGTAATTGATTGCATTTTTCATGGAAGGCAATGAAGCGTTATGCGTATCATCAATAAAGGTGAAGTCCATCCCTGTTTCTGATGTATAAATCGTACGTTCCAATATCTTAGGTAGTGGTTTGAATGTCTCAAATTTTTTTATATATGGAGAAATATCTTTTTTCAGTTCTTTTGCTACAGTCAACGCAGCCAATGAATTAGCGATCATCCCTTCTGAAGAAACTGCAAGTTTCAATAAAATATCTTCTCCGAAAAAAGAAACTAGGACTTCGCAATATTCTCTTTTTTGTGAGATTTGTTTCACAAAAACATCTCTTGAAGCATCATGTAATGAATAGACCACTATTTTGCTGGTTCTTTTCTCAGCAGCGCTTACTAAAATTGAAAATTCTTCTTTTCCTATATCTCCATTGATGATGGCGATCCCATCTTGTTTCAGGCCTTCGAAAATTTTTGCTTTATGCACTGCTACTCCTTTTGTATCTTTTAAAGAACTAAGATGTGCTTCTCCAATTGAAGTCACAATAGCAATATCTGGTTGTATCAAATTAGACATCGACCCTGTATCATATGAATTCAAAGCATTGACAGAAACTTCAAGATTCAAGACATCAGGATTAGAAAGTAATTTACTCATGTATAAAGGAACAGCAAACCGAACGTTGTGGTTTCCCCTGTTTTCCAAAACTTTATCTTCTTGAAGCAAATGAGTGATCATCATTCGCGTAGAAGTCTTCCCTGCTGACCCGGTAATCGCAACAACCGGATTTACAAAACAGGACCGCAATTTCGCGGATAATTCCAATAAAAATTTCCAACTATCTTCTACGATGAACTGTGGTGTCGTCACTGACGGATCCATGATTGGTTTTTCAGTGACGATCACACCAAACCAATTTTCTTTTCCGATGATTTGTTCATTTCCATCTCGCCATCTCACGACCTTTCGATTGACGTAACTCCTTCTTTCTGGCGAAACACAAACAAACATCGTATCAGAATAATCCATGTTTCGTTTTAAGTGGCCTGAGAAATATTCAACATCTTGGATATTTCTATCTAAATCTCCATATTTCTTTAAATAATGGCCATCCATATCAACTAATAATGAATGTATAGAAGTCATAACTCTCCTCCTGTTTTTCTTGTTTTTTCTATATGGCTTACCACCTGCCTCTTCTTGGCCTTGCTTGGTTTACATATCTGGAGGCATTCGGTTCGATCCTTTTCGGAGAATCATCTTGATCCACTTCCCAAGGATACAACCCTTCTTCATTTTTCTTATATTGACTTAAATCTGATTCTTTCAGATTATTTTTTTGATCATTTTTCCGACGTATTTTAAGCCCTAAATAGAAAACACCAAATGCAGCTAATGCAGCAAAGCGAATGAATCCAACCATTCTTCTCACTCCTTCTTTTGATCATACATTCGATAGTTAATCAATCCTGATAAAAAATGCTCTGCATCATCGATCCTCATACGAAAACGATCATGACGTGCAAAAAAGCCATATTTTATTATTTCTGGTTCTTTGAAGAATTGAGCAAATTCAGGGAACATGACCCCAGTAGTGATTTCATGTCTCACCCTTTTTCTCATTACTGTATTTATTCTTTCTTTTACCTTATAGAAGTCAGTTTCTTCAGCAAAGATCGTTTTTCTCCACGTGCTGAACTCCAATTTTCTCATCATTTTTGAAGCAGCGACAAGCAATTCCAGCATCGTAGGATAAGCAGTATCTCTTTTATCAATAAAGTCGATATTATCTAACGCATTTTTTATACCGAAGCGATAATATTCTTCTGTCTGGCTATGTTTCAGCATTTCATTGGTCGCATAACTTAACCAATGATCATGATATTTTTGATAGTCGTTCGCTACGAACTGGTCCATCAAACCTTGACATATAGCAAAAACTTCTTTATTGCCTAAAATCTCATATGCTCGAAGCAAAGAGAATAAAATTTCACCATCATAATAAATGATCCGAAATTTTTCTTTCGTTTCTAGTTGTGCATTAAGTACATGAATCGTTCGATGCTCATTTGTTAAAAATTTAGCGGAAACAGTTTCTATCAGACGATTTAGGATTGGAACGTATTGTTCGTCACCTGTTTGTTCGATGTATTTTGAAAAAGCTAAGATTGCTGTAGCCTGTGCTCCTAGCTTATATTCAATCTCTGTGTTTAAATAATCCTTGATTAAAAAATAACCGTCAGTCTCCGAAGTCAGATTTTCAATCCCCCAATCTAAACCCTTTTCAACCTCTGAGAGCATTTTTTCATCTGAAAAGTATTCTGCTGCTTCGGCTAGCGCATATAAAGACGAAAAGTGTCTCACGGAATTGTAACCTTTAAGCAGCTGATTATAACAAGGATAATATCCGTAAATAAATTTCCCTGTAGCAGTTAGCTGGTTTTGTAGATATATACTTCCTTTTTCGATCACTAGATCTGTTATTTCTGATAAATTTTCATATGAAACTTCCCGTAAGCAATTTCCATTACCGTAATCTTGCAAAGGATAAATATGACCGTCTTCAAAATAAAAAGATTTTGTTTTAAAGTAATAGAACGCAGAACGCTCCAAGTAACTGAGATCTGTCTCTTCACGACCATACTTGCGTTTCACATAACTGCGGTAATTTTGAGCGTCGATTCTTAAATCAGGAAGATTCTTCCCAACTTTATGTGTTTTACTAGGTTTGATGATCGCATTTGCTACCAGTTCTTCTTTTAAGAAACTTCTTTTTCTTAGCCCATCAATTCTTACATTGAAATCAATGTAATTATTTCTTCTGATTTTTTTTAAGTGCTGTATAAACTGCTCATAGTTGGTTTTTTCTTCTTCAATAGCAATATCGATTCTTAAATAAGTCGCCTGATCCAGCTTATTGACATGGTAAGCTGTCAAAAAATTCCGCCAAATCGTATCAAAATTACTGCCGTAGAATTCAAAGATCTTTCCTCTATTCGTAAAATCTCCTGTAGAGACGATCATCAATTGTTTTGATACATTTGTTTCAATTGTTTCTATCATTTCTTTGATTGCTGGCAAATAGCTTTCTTTTGTCTTAACTAGCACTCAATCACCTCATATTAAAAAGAAGTTGCGGCAAACAAAATCTGAACATCCGTTTTTATCAAAAAAGCATAGATACGGAACTGCTTGCCGCAACGGCTTCTTTCTTAATTATTCATTGTTATCTGTTTTTTTATTTTTTTTGATTTTCCAAATTCCTAAACCAGATAGTGTAGACAGAGCTGCTCCTAACCAAGAAAGTGAACTATGAAGTGTCTCAGCAGTTTTTGGCAAGGATTTCGGTGTAGAACCACCTGTAGTACTTGGTTTTGGTGTATTTGAATGACCATGTCTTATTGGCATCTGGCCTGGATCTCGATCATGAGAATGCATGTCTCCCATTGGATGATTAGCGTCAGCGTCGGCATCAGCATCGGCGTCAGCATCAGCGTCAGCATCAGCATCAGCGTCAGCATCCGCATCGGCGTCAGCATCCGCGTCCGCATCAGCATCGGCGTCGGCGTCAGCATCGGCATCCGCATCAGCATCAGCATCGGCGTCAGCGTCGGCGTCAGCATCGGCATCAGCATCCGCATCAGCATCCGCATCCGCGTCAGCATCCGCATCTGCATCTGCATCCGCATCCGCATCGGCATCGGCGTCGGCGTCAGCATCGGCATCAGCATCTGCGTCGGCATCAGCGTCGGCGTCAGCATCGGCATCTGCATCTGCATCTGCATCTGCGTCAGCATCCGCGTCAGCATCGGCATCCGCATCAGCATCTGCGTCAGCGTCAGCATCGGCATCCGCATCAGCATCTGCGTCAGCGTCAGCGTCGGCATCTGCGTCGGCATC
>NZ_NGLI01000001.1:1517657-1700514 GCF_002141285.1 Enterococcus sp. 3G1_DIV0629
TCAGCGTCGGCATCTGCGTCGGCATCCGCATCGGCGTCAGCATCCGCATCGGCATCAGCATCCGCGTCAGCATCGGCATCAGCATCGGCGTCGGCGTCAGCATCGGCATCAGCATCCGCATCGGCGTCGGCGTCAGCATCAGCGTCTGCGTCAGCGTCGGCATCTGCGTCGGCATCAGCATCAGCATCCGCATCGGCGTCAGCGTCGGCATCTGCGTCGGCGTCGGCATCCGCGTCAGCATCAGCGTCAGCATCCGCATCGGCGTCAGCATCCGCATCGGCGTCGGCATCCGCGTCGGCATCCGCATCTCCTTCATCATCATCTGGAATAATTGCTGCTGTTGGCGCACTTGCTACACCATTTTCATCATAAGCAATCAATTGGATCTGTTCTAAAGGAACAACATCTTCTGCCGAGACTGGAATAGCAAAATTACCATTTTCATCTGCTTGACCTTCTGCAATCATATTTCCTTCGTCATCATAAATACGAACTGTGGCATTTGGATCTGCCATCCCAGTCACCTCATAACCATCAGTAGAATTACCTGTAACTTCTACGTTATAAGGAGCAGTGACTTCTTCAGCTGCATAAAACACTGGAGAATAGCCATCAACATTCGAAGCAATAGAGATCGATAGAATGTCTGATTTAAGAATGGTACCGATAAATCCTGCTTCATAAGGAACAGTCATGTCGACACCTGCATTTGTTAAGTCTGCATAAGTAGGATCTTGGATTGTTGTCGGTATAGTAACAGTCGTTTCACCCAAAATACTTGCATCAGCAAGATTACCAAGGAAAGAAGAACCGACATTCACCAATGCTAAAGCGGTATTAAACGTAAGATTGAACGCTGGTTTGACTGTAACTGCTAAAGCAGTATTGATCGTTCCGGCCGCTACATCTCCAAGCAGCCCTCCGGTTGAAGTTGCTTCGATTGCTTGAACTGCATTATTGATTCCGTTCAATATATTACTTAAATTTTCTCGTATCACGGTTTCCAATGCACCGTCTAGCTCTCCGTAGATGTATTCATCCCCTTGCATTTGAAGCTGCAATTCTACTTCAGCAGAAGTCAGTGTACTTAGATTATTCAATAAAGCAAGTTGTTCATAAACTTCCGAAAGGTTCACTGTAGCTAAAGGATTCAAATTAATCAAACCTTCTACTGCTCCTACCAAAGTAGTCACCGCTCCATCTACAATATTTAATAGAGGTGCTAAACTATTTCCTGGAAGCAAGATATCTGTGTAGAAAGTACCAGTTCCATTCGGAGTGACCAATCCTTGCATTTCTTCTGGAATAGCTAAGACAGCACGACGCGTTCCATTAATCACGCTAACATCAAGACCACTATTCGCTGATATAACAAAATCAACATTCCGAGTTGCCCCCTGAAGAGGAAATGGTGCATCAGCTGTAGTCTCACTGGTATTTTCCGTACTTAGATTGTTAAACAGTTGCCCACTGATTACATCTGCATGTACTTGTTGGGAACCAATAGTAAATAATGGCGTAGCCATTGAGATTGGTGTGATCCCTAACATCACACCAGCTGCAATGGATGTACCGGCAAGCAAGATTTTTTTCGATCTACTTTTTGCCCGTGCCTTCTGGTTCATACTTTTTTTATAATCCTTTTTCATTTTGTCCTCCTGTCACCCTTCTATCGTTCATCCCCAAATTTTTGATCGTTATAAAAAAGAAAAGATTACAACACCCCTTAGCTAACATTTTTTAATCAAAAAGATATCTTTTTGTGCAGATTTTGTTTTCAACTTAAGTCAGAGGAAGTTTAACAACTTCTCAATGATAAATCTATTATTAAGTTTTAATCTTTTTTTAAATAACCATCCAGTTTTCACGAAAATAAAGTACAAAATAATCGATTTTCTATTTTTAGTATAAAATTATGCTTTTTTTATGAGATGAATTATAATGAAATTAAGCATAAAAGAATAAAAAATATTTTTATCTTTTTTGAAGTAAATTTATTCACAAATAAATAAAATAACACTAAAATTAATCTTTTGTTTATCAAACTAAAGGTATAGCTTTTCATATAACAAACTTTTTTTATTATAAATTGTTTTTTCTGCATACATTTTTTGATAAAAATAACATTGTTTTTTAATATCAAGATAACTTAAGTACTAACTATTGATTGGAGGAACTAAAATTCATGGATTTTTATTCATTATTGGAAAAGACCACACGTTTACAGATTACTATTCTTGATACCATCTATCATTCCAATAAAATTTGGTCTATCGAACAATTAGCTGAATTCACTGCTTGTGACAAACGTTCTGTACAAAATTATTGTGAACAAGTACGTACCCTCTCCATTAGCGATCAGTTCAGAAAGGAAGGGCGTAATTATTTATTTTTAGGTACCAATTCGGATTTTCAAGAATTGATTCTGTCCATTTTGAAGCGCTCGCCTATTTTTCATCTATTGAAAAATTTATGCCTTGACTCGAAAGTAACGATTGCGGAATTCTCTGAGGATAATAACATCAGTGAATCCATCCTTCGGCGGCACATTACTCGCATCAATCAGATACTAAAAAAATATCAACTGCAGATCAAAACAAAAAAAGGCGAGATGTATTTCAAAGGAAGTGAGATGCAAATTCGTTATTTGATTTATTTGATACTATGGCCATCCTATCGCAGTGTTGAATGGCCTTTTGCTTCAATAGAGTTCCATCAATTATTTTCAGAAGTGGAAGATTCTTTTGCTATCGTTCATCAAAAACCAAATAAGATAAAAATGATCGAATGGTCCTTTATACTAGCTGTTACTTATCTTCGTTCTCAACAGGGACACGTTATCCCCACAAAAGAATTGCCTGATTTTTCACTTGACCTTTGGAATGGCTTTGAAAAAATGGCTGAAGACTTAACAACGAATTATAAACGTATGCGTTTCAATCTGACAGATAGCATGTTCTTGTTTCTTTGGATGCAATCTCGGGCTGCTTTTTATTTGAAAGAGGACTATCTGCAAACTGCTTTACGTATCCATACAAAAATTGCGACCCCTGTAAAACAACTGCAGACTAGTTTTTATTCTTATATTTACTCCAATCGATTCAAGTCTGCCCAAATCCATTCAAAAAAGTCGCTGTTGAACAGTACACTGCTCGCAAATGGGATGCATGGATTGCTATTTCCTCAATTTTCGATCGTCAAACATGAAATTACCTCTTTTATCGAGATGAGTTATCCGGCATTCCACCGAGAAATCAATCGATTAACGGAACAATTAAAAAACGAATCTGAGGAACTTGATTGGTTGCATTCTTGGAATTTAGCAGAAGCGTTCATGTTGATCATTTCTCCTACTTACTTTAATAAAGAAATCAAAATCAAATTTGAGAGTGACCTTCCGATTGGTTTGGAGTTAGCATATATGGAAATTCTTCAAGAACAGCTGAGTATGTATTTAAATGTTGTGTTTACTAATGACCTTTTATTCAAGCCGGAATTGATCATCCGAACAACTGATACTTCTTTAAAAACCGTTACTTATGAAGAAGATGTACCTTGCTTGACAATTAGTTATGAAATGTCTAGTGAACAAATCTATTTACTTAGTCAAGAAATCAAAAAACTTCTTGAATAGACAAAAAGACACGACTCCCTAAGAAGTCGTGTCTTTATCCAACAAATTATTATAATTTAGTCACTTCAGCAGCTTGAGGACCGCGCGCACCTTCAACAATCGTAAATTCTACTTCTTGGCCTTCTTCTAGGCTCTTGAAGCCGTCTCCTTGAATTGCTGAGAAATGAACAAATACGTCATCTCCGCCATCTACTGTAATAAACCCAAATCCTTTTTCATTGTTGAACCATTTAACTGTTCCGTGTTCCATAAATGTATAGCCTCCAAAAAAGTTCTTGCAAGTAACCTTGCAAGAACATTATACCCAATTTAGAAAACGCTCGCAAGCTTTCGCTCGTTTATTTTCCAAATTATTTTTAAGACTGATATGATGGAGAAAATAGTTATTTTGCTGCTTCGAAACGTTTGTTTACTTCGTCCCAATTAATAACATTCCAGAATGCTGCAATGTAGTCTGGACGTACATTTTTATATTTCAAATAGTAAGCATGTTCCCAAACATCTAAACCTAGAATTGGTGTCTTACCTTCCATCAATGGAGAATCTTGATTTGCAGTAGAGGTAATAGCTAATTTCCCATTTTCCAGTACAAGCCAAGCCCAACCAGAACCAAAACGTCCAGCTGCTGCTTTTTTGAATTCTTCTTTAAAAGAAGAAAAATCACCAAAAGCTTCGTTAATTGCTTCTTTTATTGCCCCAGTAGGTTCGCCACCCGCATTCGGTGCCATGATTTCCCAGAAAAATGAATGGTTAGCATGTCCACCACCATTGTTGCGTACAGCTGTTTTGATATCTGTTGGAACAGCATCCATATCAGATAATAATTCTTCTACTGTTTTTTCGCCTAATTCTGGATATTTTTCGATTGCTGCATTTAAATTCGTTACGTAAGTATTGTGATGCTTGTCATGATGCAGGTGCATCGTTTCTTCATCAATGTAAGGTTCCAATGCGTCATATGCATAAGGTAAATCTGGTAATGTGTAAGTCATAAAAAAATTCCTCCTCAATGTTTTCTTTATAATGTCTACATTACAAAGAGTAACAAAGAGAAGGAAATTCTTCAATAGTTATGCCTAGTCGTCTTTTTCTCCTTGGCCTACTTCTTCTTCAAAAACCTCAGTTTCTTTGAAAATGAACAACTTGCTGAAAATGTAATTAGCTAGGATAACAATAATTTGAGTGATAATTTTTGCCACATATTCATTGCTGTTCATGACGTTGATTAATAACACCATTGCTCCCATGTCCAACCCGTAAGAAAGGATGCGGTAAAAGAAGAACTTACCACATTCAATAAGTGCATGTGTAAAATTCGGTGATTTTGAATGGAATACCCAAAGTTTGTTCGTCACAAAAGCAAACAATACAGAACAAAACCATGAAATAGAATTGGACAGAGCCATACTTAAATCAAAATATTGGCGTGCGAGGGCAAAACTAACAAAGTTCACAATCGTAGCCAAACCACCAAAAAAGAGATAAACCAGTATCTCCCAATATCCCTTTGCTTCTAAATATCCTTTTATTTGTCGATACTGCTTCATGAGCCAACCTACCTTATTAGAAATTCTTATTTATCATACTCTATTTTTCAGTAACTTTCATCTTTATTTAAAAAAATTAATTTTTTTTGGTCTTTTACATGTGTCTCTGCTTGGATCGTTACATGTGTAATCCCATACTTTAATTTTAACAAAGAAGTTATACGCGGATATGCCTTTTCAATCTCGCTTAGCAACTGATCTTCAAAATCAATATGTCCGTCGAAAATAATAATCTTTTCGCTATACTGCCAAATATGGACATGATGAACATCTTTTACCCCTTCGATTGCTTTGATTTCTTGCTCCATTTTTTCATAGTCGATTGTAGGTGCACTTTGTATCAAAATAGCCGCAGCTTTTTTAATCACTATTATCGCTTCTAACAATATATATATCGAAATGACCAATGTAATAACTGGATCAATCCAATAGATACCGAAAAATCGAATCAAAACTGCTCCGATAATCACACTTATCGAAGACAGTGTGTCGCTTAACAAATGCAGATAACTAGATTTTATATTCAAACTTTCGTCTGCTTCTTGTCTCAACAATAACGTCGAAAACAAATTCGCGAGCAATCCGATAACTGCTACTATCAGCATCAAATGACTATTTATCTTTTCAGGGGAATTGAACCGTTTGAATGCTTCAGCAGCTAAAAACAAGGATAATATGATCAGTATGAATGAGTTGATGAACGCACTCAATATTTCTAAACGTTGGTAGCCATACGTATGCTTTTCATTTGCTTCTTTTTGGGCCATTTTTTGTGCTCCATAAGAAAAAATGATTGCTAATGTATCACTAAGGTTATGAAAAGCATCTGAAACAAGAGACAAACTTCCCGACGCAATCCCTCCAATAAATTCTGATAAAGTGATCACCGCATTCAGCACCACTACCCCAAATAGCTTTTTTGATGATTTCTGTGGCTGTGTATGCACGATTCGTTCCTCCATTTTATTTGTATTGGTTAATCTTAAATCAAGAATAACATTTTTTTGATATTTCACCAATCATTCAGATGTTTCCTTAAAGCACTTGTATTTCACTTGATACTTCGCTAGAATTGCAAGTGATGACACTACTAGATGAGGAGTACTTATGACAACAAAACAATTAATTATCAGTTCCTTTATACGATTCAAAGACCTTAAGGAGGCGAGAAACGTTCCATTTTGGAAAGCTATTGTCTATCTTCTGGTTTTGAGTGTAATTATGGCTCTGCCAATCTCTTTTCAAGTTTTTCAAGTCTTAAATAACATTCAATTGGACGGACAAAAGATTGCTACCCGCATTCCTGATTTTACAATCCAAAGCGGACAGCTTCAAACAAAAGAAAAAGAAGGTTTCATTTATCAAACAAACTCCATTATCTTTACATTTGATCCAGAGGGAAAACGTACAGAACAAGACATCTCTACTGATTTGATGGGAAATTTCGTTAGTGTCGGGATGTTAAAAGACAAACTTGTCATTGCTCTTCCCAATACAGGCACTACCTCTGCTTTATTGAACAATAATCAGTTAGAACTTCCCTACACCAATGAATCTTTAAAAAATTTAACAGGTAAGCAGCTCCGATCCTTCTTAAGTGAAGCATCTATACCGATGTGGGTAAAAGCCCTGACCTTTCTATTTTCGATTTATCCTAGTTTCTTGAATCTGCTGATCACTTTACTATTTGCCAATATCGCTGCTTTTCTCTATGCACGCTTTCGACTAACAAAAGCTACTTTCCTTGATTGCTTGAAGACATTGATCTATTCAATCTCGTTGCCGACTATCATTGCAACACTCTTGATGATCTTTCTCCCTTCTTTTGACACTAGTGCATTTATTGCTTTTGCAGGTATCTTTATTTTTGCTCAAGCTGTCAAAGGATGGTCAAAAATATCGATCAGTTAGAAATACAGACAACTTATTATTTCAACTTCAATAAACTCTTTTAGAGGTTGTGGCAGAAGCTACTTCTGGAACACCGTTTATTCGGAAAAAGAGTTGTGACACATCTTTTGTCACAACTCTTTTTTATTTATACAATATTAATTTCTAAAAAAGCATGGCACTTCAAAGTTCTTCTTATATGCGCTACACTTAAAGTAAAGAAAGGCGGGTAATTAACTATGTCAGAAAGAATCATTTACGCAGATCGTCCATTTCGTGACGAATTTATTGAAGAAATCCATACTATAGCGCCTGGTTATGTCTTCAAGACAGAATTACAACCAGAGGATCTACCAAATGTAGAGATCAGTTTGGGTTGGAACTCAAACTATCAAGAAAAACTATTAGCCTCTTCTAATTTGAAATGGGTACAGTCTATCTCAGCGGGAGTTGATCAACTCCCCCTTGAAGCATTTTCAAAAAAACATATCTTACTTTCAAATGGAAGTGGTATCCACAGTGAATCGATCTCCGAGCACGTATTAGGAATCATTCTAGGTTATTCTCGCGGTCTTTTCCAAGCACAAAGGGCACAGAGTGAAATGAAATGGTTAGGTTCCTCAATCCATTACCAACCTATCCAAGGGAAAAAAATATTGATCATTGGAACTGGCCATATTGGAAAAATGATTGCAAAGAAAGTCAAAGCATTGGATATGATATGCTATGGAATCAATACATCCGGTCATCCAGCAGAAGGAATGGAAAAAACTTTTTCTTTAAAGCAACTTCAGGAAGTCCTTCCAGAAGTAGATTTCGTCGTCAATATCTTACCTCTAACGGAGGAAACAACTGGACTCTTTGATCAACACCTATTTGAACACTTTGATTCAAAAGCTGTATTTATCAATGTCGGTCGTGGCGCTTCTGTTAAAACGCAAGATTTGATACAAGCATTAAACAAGCAACAACTTTCCTTTGCGGCATTAGACGTTTTTGAGGAGGAGCCTCTCCCACAAGATCACCCTCTTTGGAAAATGGACAATGTACTGATCACGTCCCATATTGCAGGTTTGACACCTGATTTTCAAAAGAAATTAATGTCTATTTTTTTAACTAATCTAAAAAGCTACCTTGCTACTCATGACCTTCAAACCAATCAAGTCAAATTGTCTGCAGGATATTGATAGCTGAATCAGCCTATTTTAAACAAGAGGGTGTGACAAGTTGTCACACCCTCTTGTTTCTATTGTTTTTTAAAGTGATAGGTTGGTTCTTCTAGTTTTGGATCATAATCAACAAGTAAATCATACCCTTTGAAGAACCATTCATCTGCATCCTCAATAAAAAACAGTGTTCCATCTATTTCCACTTTCTTGACAGGATGTTCAGGCTGTTCCACTGACATCCCAATCGAAAAACCATCATGAACTTCTGTTTTGCCGTAGACTTTTCCAAAAAAACGTATTCCGTAAGTTTCTGGCAGATCGATTTCTGATTCAAACCATTTTTGTGCTTTTGGCGTTACTGTTAATTCCATCCTAACAACCTGCTTTCTATTGATTCATCTTATCGTCTAAAATATCCACATCGCCTGTCTCACCAATCACTAGCAGATTATCGTTTTCACGAACATATTCATCTGCTGCAGGTGAAGCAATCACCGTTTGATCTACTCTGCGAATTGCAACTACTGTTAAGTCAAAACGTTGTCTGAAATTTAATTCAGATAATGTTTTATTGAAAAATTTAGGATTGGATACTCGGATTTCTGCTAAAGAATATTTATCTGACAACTCTAGGTAATCTAAAATATTCTTTGATACTAAATTATGTGCAATCCTTATTCCCATGTCTCGCTCAGGATGGACGACGCGATCAGCTCCGATCTTTTCAAGTACTCTGGCATGATACTCATTTTGGGCTTTTGCTAAAATATTTGGTACGCCCATTTCCTTTACCATCAGAGTAACTAAGATACTGGCTTGAATATCTTCCCCAATAGCGACAATTACATGATCGAAATTTCTTATGCCTAATGATCGAAGTGTCATTTCGTCCTGTGCATTTGCCACAACAGCATGAGTGGCTATATTCATATATTCATTGACCCGGTCTTCATTACTATCAATAGCCAGTACTTCTTGACCAGCTTCGATCAGTGTTCGGCAGATACTTCCGCCAAATCGTCCAAGACCTACAATTGCAAAATTTTGTTTCACCGTTTTCCTCCTTTAGTATCTTCTTTTCTCAGTATAACAAAGCCTTTACAAAAACAAAAGCAAGCATTCTTTTGCGGAAAAAGAGGTTGTAAAAGAGACGTTCAACATTGGGCGACGACAAAATCGCGCCTTATTACCGATAGCAGTCTCTTGAATACTGTTTATTCGGAAAAAGGGACTGCGACACGACTTTTGTCACAGTCCCAAACTTTCCCCACTATCTTTCTTGTATAGTTTGTTTCACTATAAATTTTCGCCAGTCACACTCTCTACAATTCCTTTGGCGATCATATCGATATTATTTCGGATATTTGCTACATCATTTGTATTCGTTATGAAGCCTAACTCAGCTAAACGGTAAGGTATCCCTCTTGATTGTAATACATTCATGTTTAGTAAGTCAGCTCGCAGATTGATCCCTCCTGTGTTTTGTACCGATCCCCAAAGACCTACATAATTTCGTATGACATTGGCGATTGCATAATTTTGTGCAGTCAATGAGTTCCCATTACGATGAGCGATTACATGACCGCCAGTGCTAACCCCAATGACGCCACTGTCTAAATGAAATTCTGATACAGAAGAAAATGAACTGCTAATCGTATATGCACCTTGCATACGTTGAGAATCCTGATACATATCTGCAGCTGTATTATAAAAAGTGATCCGATTCCTCGTTAAGCGAGCAGCCCATCTTTGTAAATGAGGCATCAATTCTCCTCTAGTAAAATCACGCTCATTGACACCATTATAAGAAGCTCCAGGATCATTGACTCCATGTCCCATCACAAATAGATGATTAATAGATGTCTGATAAGGATTCGTCGTTGGTCCAGGGGCCGCTGCACCTTTTTTGACAATTATGATCTGGATTGCTTCCATTGGTAAATTCAATCTAGATGTTCCAGCATATTGATCATTTTTTGCCCAATCTAACCAGCCAAGACGTGCTGAATGGACTCGGTAATAAATGTCATAGAAACGATTTAATTGTCCAGTCAAACGTATTCGAACTGCCTCTGTATGAAGAGCTCTTCCAGTTGTTCCCGAAATCTCGTTATTTCTACTATAATTTTGCCAACCTATATTTTGTACATGACTTGTATACTCCACTGCACCAGGAAGTGGCGTGTTTGCTACATTGATTCTTAAAGCTTCTATCCTAGCACTTTGCCCTGTCAGCCCCGCATTGTTTCCATTACTTTGAACAGATTGCCAGCCAATATTTCGTAAATGTGCTTGGTAGTTTATGGTTGGTACCGTTAGTTTATTTTTTTCATAATAAGGAATAGAGGTAGTTGGTCCATTCTGCCCCTTTACTACTAACTGAACTTGGATTGCTTCCATTTGAAATGAAAAACCAGAGCTACCAGCTTCACTTCCATTCTTTGTCCAGCCTAACCATCCGAATTCCGCTGAGTGTACTCTGTAATATACATCAAAAAATTTATTTAAATCATCTGTTAACCGTATTTTTACTGCTTCAATTCTTTTGTTTTGACCATTAGTACCAGAGATATCATTATTTTCTTGCTCTTTTTGCCAACCAACGTCTTGAATGTGGCTACTGTATTTAACTGTACCAGAAAATTCAGAATCGGTTACATTCATACGAATAGCTTCTAACCTAAGTTTTTCTCCTACAGTTCCAGCTGTTAACCCATTTGATTGTGGATTCTGCCACCCTATATTTTGGATGTATGTTTGATAATTGATATTTGGAGGAATTAAAGAATTTCTTTGGTAGTAAGCTGTGCTTTCCAAAGGCCCTTTCTTCCCCTTTTCTACTAACTGAATTTGTATGGCTTCCATGCGATAACTAAAACCTGAAGTTCCTGCATCTTTTCCGTTCTTTGCCCACCCTAGCCATCCAAACTCTGCTGAATGTACTCTATAGTAAATATCATAATATTGACTTAACTGACCTGTTAAACGAATACGTATGGCTTCCATACGAAGTGAATTACCCGTTGTACCAGAGTTACCACCATTTCTAACATATGATTGCCATCCTTGTTCTTGAATATGACTGCTATATTCAATGTCACCATTTAATGAACTGTTGTTCACTTGAATTCTGATAGCTTCTATCCTTTTTTTCTGTCCAGTTGTTCCAGCAACTTCTCCATTAGCAGTTGGTGTTTGCCAACCAATATCTTGTACATGTGTTTGATAGGTGATCGTAGGCGTCGCAGCTAACGCACTTCGTCTATAAATTGGTGAACGATCTGTGGTTTCGTCAGAAGTTTGTGCTGTTTCTTTTGTCTGAGATTCATTTTTTTCAGCTTTTACAATGATCGTGAATTCACCGAGGACTTTTTCAGCGTTCTTCAACTCTACCTTGGCTTCCCCAGCTTCTTTTGCTGTTACTTTACCGTTCTCATCTACTTCTACTACTGATGGGTTAGAAGATTCCCATAACGGATCCGATATAATACTTCCATCGGGGACATTCGTGTACGCAAGTTGTTTTGTTTCTCCTTTCTTCAATACTATAGATGATGAATCAGGTACGATAGAATCAGCCTCTTTTTGTTCTGGTTCCATATATTCGATCATCACTTTTACTGTCAATGTTTTTTCTGCTGCCTCTTCTAATACTGCGTCGTCTGAAAAATCTACTTCATAAATATAGCTTAATGGAGTCTGTTCGCTTGAATAAAAGTGACTTCCATCATACTGCCATTTTTCTGTTTCTAAAATCGTTTGTTCTTTCTCTGGTTTCAGCGTGTCATCATTTATTTCCCATTTATTATCCATTTTATTTGCAATACTTGTAACCGTTTGATTTTCTCCCTTAAAATACGTTAATTCGCTATTTTGGGAAAGATCAATTTTTGAAAGTTGGTTAGATGAAACATCTAAATACGCTAATTTCTTTAACTCGTGTACATCTAACTCTTTCAGCTCATTGTTTTGTACTTCGATCTTCGTTAAATGTTTAAAGAAATTGACTCCCTCTAGTGTCTGTATCTGTAACCCTTCCAAGTTTAACTGTGTTACTTCCAATAATTCATTTGATAAGTAACCATCTTTATCTGTATCAATCATTTCCAACAACCAATTTCGAAAATGATCATCAGGAAAATTGCTTTTATTGATTTCTATTTTTTCTGTTATTTCATTATTTTCTGAATATTCTCCAGAATCTTCTTCCTTGGCTGAGTCCTGTGGCAAGGAGTCGTCTGTACTTTCATGGGTTGTCGACTCACTCATTGGTTGTGTGGAAGTCTCTGTTGTATGTTCCGTTTTTATCTCATCAGAAATGCTGCTTTGAGTAACAGCATAAGCATTTGGCGCAATTGATCCTGTCAATAACAACAGGCTTAAGAATAGTCCTATCCACTTTTTCTTCATAATTTTCTCCCTCGTTCTTTCGCTTTTCGGATAAAGTTTTCTCCTATTACTATTAAACTATAAAAAAAGAAAAATGAACAGTTGGTGAACAGAAAAAGAGATTAAAAACAGGATGAATCCTTTATTTTATGTAAAAAAAGAGGGTAGATTAGCTAAATCTTTCCCTCAAAAAATCATTATTTCACCAAACCATGTTTGAATGCATAGATAGCGGCTTGTGTACGGTCTTCCACTTCTAGCTTAGCCAATATATTGGAAACATGTGTTTTTACTGTTTTCAGTGTAATAAACAATTCGTCCGCTATTTCCTGATTACTTTTCCCTTCAGAAATCAGCATTAAAATTTCATTTTCCCGATTCGTTAGTTCTTCATGTAATACAGGCTCATTTCGCCGACTCATTTTTTCCATCATTTTTGTTGTCACTTCTGGTTCTAGTACTCGCTCGCCGCGTTGCGTTGCCCTTATAGCATCAGCAATTTCATGTGCGGTAGAAGTCTTCAACAAATACCCTGCTGCGCCTGCTTCAATGGCAGGATAAACTTTTTCGTCATCAATAAAACTGGTTACGATAATGATTTTAGCTTCTGGCCAATCTTTTAAGATTGCTTTTGTTGATTCGATACCATCCATTTCTTCCATGACTAAGTCCATTAAAATGACGTCCGGTCGAAGTGTCATCGCCTTCTCATAGCCTTGTCGTCCATTTTCAGCTTCTCCAATTACTTCAATGTCTTCTTGGATAGATAAATAAGAAGAGACGCCTAAGCGCACCATTTCATGGTCATCTACTAATAAAACTTTTATCATCCTTATCTATGCCTCCTTCATCAAAGGGACCTTGATTTCTACACTTGTACCTTGCCCTTTAAAACTAATGATTTTTACTGTTCCACCAATACCAGCTACTCGTTCTTTGATATTGTTCAATCCATAACTTCCCGTTTTCGTTTCATTCATATTAAACCCTGTTCCGTCGTCAATAATACGTAATAAAAGATTATTGTCTATTTTATGCAAATATACCTCTAATTCATTGGCTTTGGCATGTCTTAATGTATTTGATAACAATTCTTGAACGATTCGGAACAAGTGATCCTCAATGGAACTAGATAGTTTTACATCTTCTACATCCCATTTCAGCGAAATCTGGATTTTATTTTGCAATTCCTTCAATAACTGCTCGATACCTTGCTTTAAACTTTTCTCTTCTAAATTGACTGGACGCAGATGAAGAAGCAGCGCACGCATCTCAGACTGGGAAGCGTTGATGATCTCTGCTACCATTTTCAACTGCTTGCGGAACATTTCTGGTGTCTCGCTTTTTTCTGCTTGCTCCGTCAATGCCGACATCATCATCATTGCTGCAAACAATTGTTGTGAAACTGAATCATGCAGTTCACGGGCTAATCGATGTCTTTCTAATTCTAAAATTTCTTCTTTGGTTTGTCCATCTACATATTGGGGTCGGCTAGTTACAATTTGTAATTCACTAGATACTTCAATCATTTTTTCTTTTATTTTAGTGATTTCCATATCAATATCTTTGATGTATAAATCGTCCGATGCACTTGGGATCGGAAGAAGCAACAATTTGGATTCATAATTGCCAGAAGAGAGTGCACGCAGCTTTTCTTCAATTTTTCCGTATTTTGTCTTTTGAATAAGTGATAATAATAGAAAGACGATTAATCCTACACCTAAGGAAATGGCTAACAAATGGAAGATAAGCGGAACATATAATAAACGTGCACGCAGTAATTCTCCCCACCAATGACTTTGATTACTGGCATAAAAATAAGTGAAAAGTGAAAATAGAATAATAAGGAAAGCCGCAATCCCCGAATAAACAGCTAGCATCGCTCTGGATATTTTCCCCATCATATTCGTATCACCTCGACATCTCCAATCAAGGTATTGGTAATAATCTTCAATCTACGAGGGTTTTCATCATAATCACTGCTGTAGATTTTGATTTGTTCATTTTTCAAAGAAAATTGCTCTTCTTCAAACAAGACATTTCCTACTAATGTCGCATGCTCTAATCGGATGGCTACGCCCAAAGGTACTAAGATCCGTGTTCTGCCTATCCCTTTTCTTACAATCACAATATTATCATCTTTTGGCAAAAGCGTATTGCCCAAATCTATGATAGTATCACCAGAAATGACGGCGATGTTGATATCGTCCCATTCATAGACGTCGTTTCCAATACGTTGGTTACCGAATAATTGCTGTCTTTTCCGCTCATTATTATGTGTTTTTAATTGCTCTGTTTGGACCATCATGATCTGTTTCTTTCGCCAAAAAGCATTTTTGGTTAAATCTATCCCTGAAATCTCTACACCTTTTAGTCCAATAAATAAAACGGCAAATACAGCCATCATCCATAAAGCAGGACTGTTGACTAAGCTAAAAAAAATGACCAAACTTCCTAATATCAATTGAAAATTTTGAAATTTAGTACGAGGATGTTTGCGCATAGCTAGATATATATTAAAAATACCGAATATCACTAAAAGTAAAAGTCCAGTATTGTTTACGATTTGCCAAACAGCAAATAACAGCAGTAGTGCTTCAACTACCACAAAAAAACGCCAAGAACTATTCATCGCTCTTTCTCCCTCCTGACACATTCTCATTTCATCATACCTATTTTTTTAACTGTTGGCTATAGGACTTTAGATGTAAGATCGTTTGTTGAAATCTGAAATATACAAAGAGAAAAAGATCTAGAGTGTATCATCAGTAAGATGAACTCTCTAGATCTTTCAGTCAGACTACGCTTGTTCTACTTTGACGATTTTAACTAACATATCGCCACCTGGAGTAGCAATAGTTACTTCATCATTTTTACGTTTGCCAATCAATGCTTGCGCAATAGGAGAATCATTGGAAATTTTGCCAGAAAACGGATCTGCTTCAGCGCTTCCGACAATCGTGTACTCTTCTTCTTCTCCATCTGGTAATTCGATGAATGTAACTGTTTTACCAATTGATACCTCATCTGCATCTACACCGTCGTTATCGATGATTTGAGCAAAACGAATCATATTTTCAATTGTTGTGATTCTTCCTTCAACAAATGCTTGTTCATCTTTCGCTGATTCATATTCGGAGTTTTCGGAAAGATCTCCGAAACCGCGGGCAATTTTGATTCGTTCAATGATTTCTCCGCGTTTGACTGTTTTTAGTTCTTCTAATTCTTTTTCTAATTTTTCTTTACCTTCTAGAGTCATTGGATAAACTTTCTCTACCATGTGTAACGTCTCCTTTTTTCGATAAAATACCGCAAAAGGTAATCTTTTGAGGAATATAGTCCAAAAAAGATTACCACGCTTTTCTTCAAATGTAAATGTTTTTCTAAAAATGATCAATGTCTAGAGCCTGTTTTTCTAAGAATTATTTACATATTTTTCCACTAATTCCATATGTTCTTCATATGTTTTAGCGAAATAAACATTTCCAGTGCTCGTATCTGCTACGAAATAATAATAGTCATTTTCCGCTGGTTCTAATACTGCCTTGATTGCCTCTTCGCTTGGATTGTCAAAAGGTCCAGGTCCATAGCCGGTATTGGTATACAAATTATATGGTGAATCTACAGCTGTATCTTCATACGTCACTAATTCTTTGTGTTCACCTAATGCGTATAAAACAGAGATATCTGACTGAAGTGGCATATTTGCCTTGATTCGGTTAAAGAAGACTTGTGCAATGTTTTTACGATCATTTTCTTTTACGCCTTCTTTTTCAACTAGAGAAGCTAGAGTTAAAACTTCTTGTACAGTCAAATTTTTCTGCTTGATAGCTGAATAATAGTTTTGCATGACCGTATTCGTCTTGTTCACCATTTCAATCACTAGATCCTTAAGCGAAGTACTCGTGTAATAATCATATGTGGCTGGGAATAAGTAACCTTCCAAACGGTATTTTGTGTTCTCAGCTTTAGATGCACTTTCCAACAGTTCTGGGAATTTTTGGTGCAACTCGTTAAAGAAAGTCTCATCATTCACTAAATCTAAAAATTCTTTCTTGTCTTTACCAGTTACCTTCGCTACCCGTTCAGCAATCTGATCGATATCGTAACCTTCTGGAATGGCAATTTTCCCATCTGCAACTTTTGTTGGCTCAGAAGTGCCGCCTTCTTGCAGCTGTTTGCCAATCTCGTCAAGAGTCATATTAGGCGCTAACTGATAATAGCCAGCTTGAAAGCCAGTTAAATTTTTAAATTTTGTATAGTAATTGAAAACAATCCCGCTTTTAATAATATTGTCCTTCTCCAAAATCTCACCAATCTGCTTGTTAGAAGAGCCACTTGGGATCTCCACTTGGACTAATTGGTCATCTGATTTATCTAAAGGCTTCAACCCGCTATCTACATAGCGATACACGGTAAATCCAAGAAATCCGCCAATAATCAATAATGTAAGAGCGATCACTAAAATGATCTTCCTCACAATCTTATCTTCTTTTTTACGCAGATTTCTCCGCTTGTCGATTATATCTGCTGTAGCTGCCTTACTGGCTTCTTTTTTATCTTTACTTGGGTGTTGTTTGTTTCCTGACAAAACAACTCCTCCTTACTATCATCTTCGTAACTCTGTTTATTATACATGAAATTTCTACTGCCGTGAATTATTTTACCAAATATTATGTCAAAATTGTAAGTGGCAAATACTCTTTTTGAGGATTACAATGAAAAATAGTTAAAAATGGATAGAAAGGAATTAACATGTCAAAAGGAAAACATCGAAAAAAACAAAAAATTTCTATTTCTTTTCTTGTAATTTTATTATTGTCTGTCAGCTTCTTTTCAACAGGCATCATTATAGGAGGTCAATTAACAAAAATACCTCAGTCCCAAACTTATGAAACGGGGCCAGCACAACTTACTTCCAATTTAACGCCCGATGAGCAGATGCTTGCTAGCAAAATTGATCAATTACTGCAAAAATCAGATTATATCGGTTCGATTTATGTACGCAAAAATAATCGCGTACTATTAGAAAAAGGATATGGATACGCAAATCTGCGCATAAAAGAACCGAATTCACCTTCTATTTACTATCAAATCGGTTCGATTCAAAAAGCAATGACTGCTTTACTGATATTAAAACAAATCCAAGCTGGTAAGTTAACTTTTGACACAAAGTTAGCTGAATTTTATCCTCAGGTTCCTGGAAGTCAGCAAATCACAATCAAAAATATGCTTTATATGCGCTCTGGTCTTCATCGAACTGCTTCTCCCGACAAACCTATGTCGGATAGTGAAATCATTCAGTTCGCCCTACATCATTTGAAACTTACTGATTATGATACGTATCATTATGAACCATTGAATTATACATTGCTTACAGGGATATTGATCAAACTAACGAATCAGCCTTATGAAACTCTTCTAAAGAAAGAAATCATTCGTCCTCTCCATCTAGAACATACAGATTTTTATGACAATGTAAAAAATTCGCCTCAACATGCTGTATCTTACCAGATGTCTGCAACTGACGATTATTCAAAAGCATTGATCGAACCTGAAACCGACATCCGAAATGAATTAGGCACAGGAAACATAAGTATGTCTGTTTATGACTTGAACAAATTCTTTACCAGTATTCTTTCTGGCGGTATCATACCAAAAGAACTACTTTTCTCCTTGTGGCAAAATAATGGTGATAAACATCCTTACAGCGGCGGTGTTTACAGTGGAAATGATTATATCCTTGCTCAGGGAAATATCAATCGATTCCATGCAGTAGTAGCGATGAAAAAAGACACTAAAGATGCAATCGTCATGGAAAGTAATATCCAATCGGATAAGAACATCAAATTGCCGGCCACTGATTTAAGAAATCAGATTTATGAACTGATGGAAGGTGTTAATTTAAAAAGCTAAGTCGAAACAAAAAAACCAGCATCTTGCTGGTTTTTGTTTTAGTTGATTTCTGACTTTAAATACCGTTCCATTCCGCTCAATATATCAAATTTAGGCTGATAGCCTAAAGAACGGATCTTTGAAATATCCGCTAAAGAATCACGTATATCCCCTGAACGCTCCGCTTCATATTTAAGCGCTAGCTCTGTTCCTAAGATTTGATCAATTGAATGAATCAATTCAAGTAGCGTAGTGCTTTTTCCTGTACCGACATTGAATTGCTGTCCTAAAGCTTTTTCTTCCTTGGCAACAAGTAAAAGTGCTTGTATAACATCTTCTATATAAACGAAGTCTCTAGATTGGCTCCCATCACCAAATAAAGTAAATTCTGCTTTTTCTCCTGCCAATTGTTTTTTGTATCGGTCCACTAGAATCGAAATGACTCCGCTATATGGAGAGTTCGGATTTTGATTTGGACCATAAACGTTAAAAAATCGGACAGCACTTGTTGGAACATCATACAAATGATGATAATCTAAAAAATACTGCTCTGCTGCAAATTTATCGATAGCATATGGTGTTAAAGGACGGATGACCGATTCTTCTTTTTTTGGCAGTGTTGGTTCATCACCATAAACTGCAGCTGATGAACTAAATACTAATCGTTTTAAATCAGATTGATATTTCCGTGCTAATTCAAGCAATAAAAGCGCACTGTCAAAATTTACACGATGTGTTTCTACAGGCCGTTCTACAGAATCTGCCACACTAGCTACAGCAGCTAGATGAAAAATATAGGCAAACTGATATTCTTTCATGATTCTTTCCATCAATTGAGGATCTGATACATCCCCCTCAATGAAAGTCACTTGTTTATCCATATCCAAGTTTTCTTTTTTTCCCATTGATAAATCGTCGACTACTACGATTTTGTTTTCTTTTCCCAAATAATTCGCTAGCGTTGAACCGATAAAACCAGCTCCGCCAGTAATCAATATAGTATCCACAAGTTTCACTCCAATTGCACATATTTATTTTCTATTAACTTAAATATCAAACTAATTATCGGCTTTCATTAGATGCCAAAATTCTTTGGCACTTTTTACCAAATTTTTTCTAATAATAAATATATATACTAAGAAACTAATTAAATAAACAACCATACTTAAGAACCCACCGTTGAATACTATGTTACCAATAATAAACAAGATTGTTAATACGGTTTCTAATATAATTTTACTTCCTACTTTTACATCTAAGTATTTGCATAAGAAAAATTCTGCAAGATTACATCTTAATGCTAAACTAAATAAAATTAGTCCTACTGCAAGCATTATATTTCCAACTAAGAAAATAATAACTATAGCAAACAACAATGTTAATGATAAAGTAAGTATATTTACAAACAAAATTGTTTTTTCCTTACGTATTGTTTTTAAATAGGTATTTATCAATAAAGACATTCTTCCCTCGTAAATAACAATAGGAAATAGAATTCCCATATATTGAAGACTATCAGCATATTCTGGTAACCACATGCTTAAAATATATCTAGCTGGAACATAAAAAATTAAAAAACTATACGTAATTGGTACAAACAAATCTCTTATTGTTTTAAATAACCATGGAAGTTTCTCTTTATTCGAACGACGTAGCAGTGGAAACATTACTATACCTATTGCATTAATAAACGTCAAAAACATATTAGAGATACTCAAAGTAAAAGATAGTTTACCGAAAATTTCAATTGTCCATCTTTGTTCTACAAAAAAACGAATTGAACCAATAATAAGCATACCTGCAATACTTGATAACATCAATTTACTACCAATATTGATATTATCAACAATTTCTCTTAAAACAGATTTAAATTTAAGTATATTTCTTTGCCAAACCATATCAGAAATTTGCATCATTCCCCATAAAGTGATGATTAGTTTTGAAATGATATCTAATATAATCAGCCAAAAAAAGTTTCGTCCGCCTATAAAAAAATAAATTCCTATCATTATTACATATAAATATCTGTCGCCACGAGATAATTGAGCATACTCTTTTATTCTGTTTGTTGATTGTAATACATATAATATAAATGTTTTCATTATCGTAATAACAGAAACTACTGCTGTTAAAGTCAAAATCATTTTCTTATACGATGGAGGCATGAAGAACTGACTAAAGATAATAACACCTACAGATAATAGGGTCTCAAAAAGGCATAAATACCAAAACTGCGAGCCTAGATTATCTTTATCTAGATTTTCATATTCTTCACCGCCAATTTTTAAATAGATACCATCTATCCATCCTAAATGCAAAAAACCAACATAAGAAGAATAAAACACATACAGTTGCCAGTAACTATATTCCCTTACTCCAAGCAATTTAGGCACAAATAAATTCAATAGTACGGAAATTGCTAAAGTTATGAAATTTGCTCCAACCGTATAATATAAGTTACGAAAAACCATTTTTGCCTTCGTGTTCAAGTTTTATCACATCATCTTTCTAAAAAACTATAATCATTTATCTGAATCAAATCGTATAAAGTTGTTGATCCAATTCTTTAGAGTGTATTTTTCTAATATTTTATCTGGTACCGGAATATATGGGGTATTTAAAAATTGTTTTAGTTCAGATAAAGGTCGTTCTGTTAGTAAAAAACAATTCTGCTCATTATAGAAATCCTGATATTTTACCATATTATTATTGGTTATTAATTTTACTTCCAAAAAAATCGACTCAATAGGTCTAAGAGACAGTCCTGTTTGATTTTCTTGAACAATATCTAATATCGCTTTCGAATTTCCTTCATAGTTTATTAGCTTCTCATAACTTAAAGGAGTTTCATAATTATACGTAGTTGAAGAATTACGATTGGAATCCACCACATAAATCATTGAATTTAACTCTAATTTTTCAAAAAAAACTTTTAGTTCTTGTAGATATGACAAACGTCCTTTATCAACTCCAATAAAACAAATATCTTTTACATATTTTTTTTCGTGTGAAGTAATTTTTAGTTTGCTAGTATCGATAAATTGATTATTATAGTTTAAAGAGAATTCTTCAACATCTTTTTTATCAAATGACCAGATTTCGCAATTTAGTCCATCAAAGAAGTCAATAGGTGTATCTACTGAAACAGGATTACTATACCAAATAATAATACGAACATGTGGATAATGTTTATTTACATACTTGATAACTGATTTTGAAAAAAAATGTGAATTTAGTATTAATAATTCTACGTCGCCTAATCTTTTTTTCCAATCACCGTAAGCAACACTAGAATATGTTGTATTTAAGGATTTATCAATATGATTTAAACATTTAATAAAAAAATTCCTCTTTTTAAAATAACTATTAACATCAATTCCTAAATCCATTGCTTCCGTAGAATAAAGAACAGATTTTTTGTCTAACGTAACAATCATGATATTCTTGTAATTAATCATTTTTTATCATTCCTATATTTTGTAAAATTGATATGGATGATGTGTAACTTGTTCATCTTCTGGTGGAAGTTCCATATAGTTGTTATATCTTAAAGTTAAGAATTTTTTTCTATCTTTAATTGCCCTAAATTTATGTCCTTCAAATTCTACATCTTCATATTCTTTGAACCAATCCGTTGGAAATACTCCCCATTTTTCATTAATGAATTCCATATATCCACAAAATTCTGCTTCTTCAAACGGATATTTTGTTACTAGAGATTCATATTTATTTTTCCAGTAGTTATAATCCCCTTGGCGAAGTAATTTACGATATTTTGGGTAGTATAAAATTCTTTTAGCTTTAGCTTTCAGCCAAGAACGTGAAATAGCATAAGAGTGATTCAAAGAAAAAACCATATTCGCTCGATATAATTCACAAAGTTCACCAAATTTTTTACGCTCATTCAAATCTGTTGGGAACCCATCAATGGGGAAGATATCAACAAAAACCCCCATATTTTTGTCTTCACTACTATAATATTGTTTACTTACTGCTTTTGTGCGTTTATCTATTAACTTAGCAAAAGTATAGCGATAATTATCAGTATTTTCCGGGCTTAAAAGAAGATAGTCTTCTTGTTTTTTAAGCAACTCAAGTAGTCGTTCATAGTTGGGCCTTGTTAAGACGATGTCTAAATCATCATCCCACGGAATATATCCCTTATGTCGTTCAACACCAATCAGACTCCCGTAAAAGATAGAATAATCAATATTGTGTTCTCTACATAATTTGTCAATATATACTAAGATATCTACGCTTATACGCTGGATATCTTCATTCGTTAGTTTTTCCATTTTATTATTCACTCACCTTTTACTTTAGTGTATTCAAATGCAGAAATTCCGCCTAAATACAACCAGAAAATAAAACTTCCTATTTTATTTACTAAAACGAGTTCTGTTAAAAACATAGCTGAAATCAAAATTGCAAGTACTGCCATGGTATTTAATACATACGAATCGTAGTCTTTTATAGTACGCATAAATAGTTGTCGCAATGTATTCCAAATCTTAATTCCAAGAAATACAAATAGCGGTATAGTCCCTAACAGACCTGTTGTTGCTAATAAATAGAAGATAAAATTATGGGAAGTTTGTTTTTTTGTTGCAATGAACGTATTCGGTAATTCTTTTTGAGCATAATTAACCAAATTACGAGGTGAACTCCCGACAAGCGGACTACTTTGAAAAATCTCAAACGAACTTTTCCATAAAGCAAAACGATTATTAGATACATCGTCCTTATTTACAACATCATCCCGTTTTAAACTGATAGAATTCTGATCTTTATCCGGACTTTCAGACTTTCTAGGAACATATCTTGCTGTTATATTGATCAATTTAGGGGCAGCATATTTCCCTGCTTCAGCAATTCCTAAAACAGCTCCAGTTCCAATAATCCCACAGATTACTGCCAATAATAATTTAGAAGCAATCGTCTTCCCAAATCGGTTATAGACAATAAAGAAGATAGCAAAATAAGCACACAATACCAAAGCAATCTCTGCTGTTCTTGATCCAGACAAAATGATGTAAGCAAATTGAAGAAGGATCGTAACTATGCTATATATTTTTGCCATTTTGTTTTTATTCGTCATTAATAGCTTTACAGCAAGAAAAATAACTGCTACAGAAGTTGCACCGGCAAAATTAGGGTCAGAAAAAACACCATACAAACGGTTCTCGACAAATCCTGCTCTAAACCCATTATAGAATTTATCTAACTCCTGTACGTAGGAATAATTTAACGCAAACATTCCTAAAGAGATAAGAGCTAAGAGATTCCAACAAGCAAGCAATATTTTTTCAAACATAGGAATGATTTGTTTGAAATGGTCCTCCCTACCTATACGAAAAACCACAAAGAGATAAATAAACTGCCAAATTACTAACTTGATATTATCGACGATTCCGGCAGGACCGTTTAAAAATGTGGATAATAGTATGGCTAGTATGAAAGCTAGAAGCAGGTAATCTGCTTTTTTCAAGCTAAAATTCTTAGTAAATATATCTACTGCAGTAATTAATGCTGCCCATACCGTAATCAGTGTAAACAGCAAGGTATCATATTTTGAGGGAATCAGACTGTAGTAATTGATGATACGAATAATCAGTGCTATCCCAAATATTAAAATAAACCCTTTTTTACTATATTCTGAGTATTTATGAAACTTAACAGAATCCATTTTTTACACACTCACCTAACTATTTTTACTTTTGTATTTCTCATCTTCCAAAATTGCAAGTTTCTTATACAATCTCACATTCAACTGCAATACAGTTGCAGCTATTTTTCTGTTTTTAGTGAAGTAGGGATTACGTAACACAAAAATATAGTTTCTCTTTAAATAGGTTACTATGTCTTTAGTGCCTTCATATTTGTTTTCAGAATTGCTGACTAAAATTTTATCTAAGACAATATAATGAGCCCAACAGACTCTCGTATGAACAATTTGTGATAAGCTAGGATACTTACTTAGAATCCATTTTTCATTGTTTTTCCATACATTAATAGTATCAATATTTTTTTCACTAAAATAATTTGTAGATATGCTATTCTCTCTATGAAAGTAATAATATTTTTGTCGACTATCTGCTACAACTTTGTTCGTTTGTTCTAGTATATCTAAAATCACAGCTGCATCTTCTGTGATTATATTTTCTGGATATCTAATTTTATTAAACAATTCTTTTTTATACAACTTGTTTACTGCATGTACTGAGAATGATTGTGCTTCTAATACAATCTTCATCGCCGAAACTTTGTCTAATACTTTATATTCTTCTGGAAGAACTCTTACTTTTTTACCAGCATATATATCGTAAATCCCACAAATAGAAAGATCTGCTTGTTCTTTGACAATGTTGTCATACAAAAGTTCATACATATCTTTTTCGATATAATCATCACTGTCAACAAAACCTAAATACTTTCCTCGTGCCACATCAATCCCGGCATTTCTTGCGCTACTTAATCCTCCGTTTTCTTTATGGATGACACGGACACGACTGTCTTTTGATGCATATTCATCACATATTTTACCACTGTTGTCGGGAGAACCGTCATCTACTAATATCACTTCGAAATCAGTAAATGTTTGTGCTAAGATTGAATCTACACATTTTCTTAAATAGGGTTCTACTTTATAAACAGGAACAATAATACTAATCTCACACATTTTGCTTCTCACCTTTAACTAATTCTACTGTGTGTATCAATGATTCTTTCAATTCAAATATTGGATACCAACCATTTTCTTTGATTTTCTTGTTATCAAGTATCGCTGTGCTAGCTTTTGAAAAACCTTTTTGTTCAATCTCATCCGGCAATTCAAAAATTACTTGTTTGCCGCTGATATCAGCTAGCTGTTGTGCTAATTCTTTTAGTCGTAAATCAAAGTTTTCTGAAGAAACATTGTACGCCTCTCCTTTTTCTCCTTCAAGCAGTAAATGAAGAATAGCAGAAACAGCATCTCCAACATAAACATACGAAAAATACTGATTTCCTTCACTTTTTAAAACAATATCCTTTTGTTCGACTGCATTTAAAATAAATTGTGAGGATGCTTTCGTATCAGATAAAAGCATCGTCGGACCAAACGTACGGCAAAGCCTTGGAATCACGATGTCGAGGTCGTGTTTTGCGATGTAGGCTTGGCATAATGATTCACTGACTCTTTTTCCTTCAGGATAGCCTGCTCTCAGTGTATTACAATCGATATACCCGCAGTAATCTTCTGTGAATTTTTCTATATCGCCTCGATTTTCGCCATAAATTTCTACCGTTGATAAAAATAATACTCTCTCAGGCTGGGTTGCTACTGCATGTTTCAATACTTGCTCTGTACCTGCAAGATTAGTCATGATCGTACCGATTGGATCAGTTGCGTAAGCCTTAGGATGTGTGTTACTTGCACCGTGTATCAAATAGTCAGCTTGAATTTCTTTTGGTAAGGGTTCTGTGACGTCACCTTCAACAATTTCGAAAGTATCTAAGGAAAGATAACTGGCAAACCTTTTTTCAAGCTTCTGACGGTTTCTGCCCATAGCATATACTTTGATTTTGATGTCTAGTTGTTCATTAGCAGCCATCAACGTATCAATCAAAAAAGAACCGATCATTCCCGAAGCGCCAATCATCAGAACGGATTTGCCATGTAGCTGTTTTATTTTTGGTGTATGATTGATCACTTTTGCCAAATCTTTTTGGTACATTGGTTGTTTAATCAACGTCATCATCTTTCTCCTAGTCTTTCATTTTTAAATATGCTTTGAACAATTCTAGATCATCTGTTGTTGTCAATTTGATATTTTTATCAGAACCAGCAGCAAAATATAAAGTTTCTCCTAAATCTACCATCATGGTATTCGTATAGGAAGAATCAGTCATACCAATGTCTTCTTTCACTGCTCGGTCATATGCTGCCCGTAGTTTTCCGTATTGATAAGCTTGTGGAGTTGAGACACGCCGCAATGTGTTACGATCGACATACTGTTCCGTCGTTTCTTCTGTTTTCTTGATAAAAATTTGTTCATTGTAAGGTAGAGAGGTTACGCCATTACCAAATTCTTTACATTTAACGATTACATCTGACAATACTAGTTCGTCTACTAGTGGACGGATACCATCATGGATGATGATCGTATCATCGTCTTCAGAGTAATCTTTCAAAAACTGGACACCATTATTGATCGACTCTTGTCCTTTTGATCCCCCTGTAATGACCCATTGGACTTTGCTAATGTTGAATTCTTTGATATACGCCCACATCGTTTCTTCCCAGCCAGATTTACAAACGACTAAAATCCGATCGACCTGTGGATGTTTTTGAAATGATTCTAAAGTATAGATAATAATAGGTTTACCTTCAATTGTAATGAACTGTTTTGGGATATCTTGTCCCATACGTTTACCGACACCGCCGGCAATAATAATAGCTGTAATCATTTTTTTTCTGCTCCTTTAGTTAAATAATATTTTCCTTTGTACATTTTGTATGAATGTTCTGGGTCAATATAAACTGCTTCATGGTGAGAAACCCGATCTTTTTCAGGTGGAAGCTGCATATAGTCTCCAAAAACTTGACTTAAATAATGATCATAGCCAATTGGTACTGGCATCTCTGTATCTTCGAATGGTACCCACACAGCAGATTCAAAGTCTTTTGCAGGATAAACATTTCCCATATATCGTGGACCGACACAAAGTTCTGTAACGAAATTCGTCGGGTTATCATTGTATTTGGTCATCTGATTTTCAGCATATCTCCATATTTTATACTTCGTTTTTGCGGGTACGCTATTTAACAATAACTTTCCAGCTAATTCCATTGCTTTCCCATGATTTTGGGGTACTTGCTGACTTCGATAAATCGCATAGATCATTGCCCATATCTTTTGCTTTTTCCGTTCTGCTTGCTTTTCAGGTGCAGTATCTAACGGAAAAATATCTAATTGGATACCATGAGGGATATCTAAATCTTCCTGATACGTTTTGATAAAGGTCGTTTGGACGTTACGGATAGTTGTAAAGGAGTTCCGATCGTGATTCGTCAGAGTTGGTCTTAATAAAACAAATTTATCTTTTTGTGGGCCGGTTTCCCATAATTCAGCTAAGCGATCATAATCCCTTCTAGGCATGAAAAAATCTAAATCATCATCCCATGGGATAAAACCTTTATGTCGAATTGCTCCGATTGCGCCGCCACCACAAAAATAACACAACAAATCGTGACTTTTACAAAAATCTACAAAGTATTGTGCCATTTCGAGATTTACTTTTTGAATTTTTTTTAATTCAGGATCTGTACTGTACATTATAGTTGCCTCAACCATTCTTTTATTAATCTTCCCTATTTTCTCATAAATAGAGGCGGTTTTCAATCTTATGCAAGTGGTTCTTTCTTTACTGACTGAAAACGGATAGATAAACAGCTATTTTTTGTTTTTAAAAGGGTTGTGACAAAAGACAGTCACAACCCCTTATTCCGACTTTTTTAATAAACTCTCTTCAACAATGCCATGATGCTTGGCATTTTCACTTCCACAAAGCTGCCGGCTTTCACCGCAGATAATAAGAGAGGAGCTGGCAAATTATACAGCCATTTTGTTACTTTTTTCGCGCTGGAATCAGTCAATGCAACCTTTTTAGCTTCTTGGATGGCTGGATCATTCAAGATATGCATAGCTTCTTCTCTTTTTTCTTTGGCAGTTCGCTCAGAATTCTCATAAATAGAAAAAATGACAGAGGTTGTTCCTTTTAAAAGAAGAGAAGCCATACCTGGTTTGTCTTTATCACTTGTCACGACATTTGCTAATTCATAAAATTCTTTAAAGGTTTCAAATTTATTCGGTTTGTATTGGTTGGTTATCCCTTTTCCACCTTCAAAATGATAGATATACTCGATTCTTGGATTCAATATTACTTGCTGACAATGTTCATAATAGTTCAAATTGAAGATACGGTCTTCACAACTGCTGTAATTTTTGAATAGAATCTGTTTTTCCATCAAGAGTTCCCTCTTGTAACATTTGTTCCAAACCACATACATCAGTTGCTGATTCATCAGATGATACATATCATCCACGAACTGTTCATGATTTGTATATTGGTATTCTGGAACAAGATAGTCCTTTTCCGAAATGATTTCTTCCCCGCTTAGCGTGCGGAATGTAAAAGAACTGATAAGCAAATCTGCTTCAGGATACTGTTCAAACAACTGCTGATAATCTGCCAAAATTTCCTTGACTGGCTCATCGTCTGCATCGAAAAATAATACATATTTCCCTATAGATTGCTTGATGCCTTCATTTCGAGCAAGTCCAGGTCCTTGATTTTCGGTTGTAAAAAGTTGAAAATGACTATCACCTTGGATAGCTGACTGAATCAGCTGCTCTGTTTTGTCAGTTGACCCATCATTGACCAAAATCACTTCATATTCTTCAAATGCCAGATTTTTTAAAACTTCTATTGTATGAACGATCGTGTCTTCGGCATTATAAACTGGAACAATTATACTAAATATCGGATGGCTCATTTCATTTCTTTCCTCCAGCTTAGCGATAAATTTTCTCTTGTGAAAAGTCGATTTCTGCTAATGAACTGATATTTTCATCTTCATCTAGTCCTTGTGAGGACATCTTATCAAATAAGATTTTGATTGTTTGAAGTAAAATCTTCAAATCTAATAGTAAGGAATACTTTTTGATATACAACAAATCAAAACGTAGTTTACTATTATAATCTGATACATATTTTCCGTATACTTGTGCATATCCGGTAATCCCTGCACGTACATTGTGTCTTAAATAATAATAAGGATTTTCTTCATTGAACTGATCAACGAAAAATGGTCTTTCTGGACGTGGTCCGACGATCGACATATCGCCTTTCAATACATTAAAGATTTGAGGTAATTCGTCAAAACGTACGGCACGGATAAATTTGCCTACTGGTGTCACACGGGCATCATTGCTCTTTGCCAAGACTGGTCCTGATTTTGCTTCAGCTGTTGCACTCATGGAACGAAATTTATAGATTGAAAATTCCTTTTGATTTTTCGTAATACGTACTTGTTTATAAATAATTGGTCCAGGAGAAGTTGTTTTTACCAAAATCGCTGTGATTAGCATAAAGGGTGAAGCGAGGATCAGTAAAATAAGCGAAACGATGATATCAAAGAGACGTTTGAATAATTCATATTCCGGCTGAATTTTGAAACCGGAAGCTTCAATGATACTTTCATCTTCGAAATTCATGATGTTCGGATTGATCATCGTTAAATTTTCAAAAGTTGTATTTAAAAATAGCTTCTTCTCTTTTTTAGTCACTAATTGATAAATATTGATTTTTTCATCTTCTGGGATTTTTGAAGCCAAGTAGACAATATCGATGTCATCAATCAATTTTTTTGTGTTTTCGTAATAATTGTCGATGACTACTGCTTCAACCTTATGTTTGTTGTTTTTCTTAGATTGAAAGTTTTGGATCGCTGGTGCGACAGCTTTCTCCAAACCTACGATAAGTACTTTCTTATCACGACTGACTCTTAAGTATAGTTTGTAAACGACTATCCGATAAACGCTAAGTAATATCGTGCCAAGTATAAACGAGAGCACGATGACGCCACGCGGAAATGCAAACCAACGTCCAGCAAAAGTAACCACCATGATCCCCAATGCTATCAGCACCTGTCCAATAACAGTAATGAAGACGATATCACTGATCATTCGGTTATAGAATACATAAGCTCCTAACAAAATATTCAACGCAATAAAGATAATGGAAATAAAAACTGCTGAATGCTGAAAGGTCTCTAAGTTTCTTGCTGGGACTTCTCCTTGGAACTTCAGCAAAAAGCTAAGATAGATCGACACATTCAATACAAGTACATCCATGATGATAATGAATATCCTGCGTGCCGCATTCCACTCCCCATTTTTATTCATATATACACTCCTAACCATAAAATAATGCCTCTATCATCTTACCATAGCAAAGTTTAAAAACCTAGTGAATAACCAAATTGTAAAGGAAATTAAAAGAAACTAGAAAAGGCAACTATTGTAGGCTTATATGTGTATTTCTGCCTAACAGAGAGTTGTACAAAAACCGTATCCCACGCTTCCTACTGAATGGGTGTTCTTCCTATCATCTCTTCGGTCACAAGTTACAATATTCATATAATTAAATTAAAAGAACTGTATTTTCATCAATAAAAATGAAAATACAGTTCTTTGATCAATCAGGTCTCAACGAAAAATCGCCGATTCCTTCTTTAGTTAGATTATCGTTATAAAATGGGTCATGAGCAATATAAGAAGGCCACTTATCTTGCATTTTTTTGATTTCCCCAGCAAAACGTCTTTGTTTTTCTGGTGTATCTTCATAACCTCTTGATTTAGATTCGAAATGGTACAATTCTGCTTGATGTGCATAGACATTGTAACGACCCAGTTCATAAACTTTCAAGCACAAATCAACATCGTTGAATGCTACTTCTAATGTTTCATCAAATCCATTGACAGCATTGAAGTCAGCTGCCTTGACCATCATACAAGCTGCAGTGACTGCTAAGTAATTGACGTCAATGACCAATCGGCCGAAATAACCACAATGTGTTCGATCATAGTTATTCAATGCATGCCCTGCAACACCACCGATTCCTAATAATACTCCTGCATGCTGCGTTGTATCATCTGGATAAAACAGTTTTGCTCCTACACAGCCGATTCGATCAAACTGTGCATAAGAAACCATCGCCGTCATCCAATCTGGCTCAATCACTTCTGTATCGTTATTCAAGAATAAAAAGTATTTGCCGTTTGCTTTTTCTGCTGCTAAATTGTTGATTCGAGAATAATTGAATGGAATGTCAATCAATTCTACGATAAAGCGATCTTTCAGCTGATGCTTGTATTCTGCAAATAATTCTTGCATTTTTGGATCTGTACTTCCATTATCCGCAATAATGATTTCATAATTTGAATAAGACGTTTTTTCGATGATCGAATCCACACAAGTTTTTAGATCTTCATAGCCATTCTTCGTTGGAATGATCACACTGACCAAATCCTCTTGCAAGACGTCATAAGTAATCTCATAAAATCCAGAAATTCTGCCAGGACGTACGCTTCCTTTGATGTTCCTTCTAAACAGGGCATCTGTCAATGCTTTCACTCCGGAATCATAGATATAACTTTTGGCTTCACCATTACTTGCAGTTGACCCTGGGATCGTCCGCCAATGATACAAGACTCGGTCAATGTGGTAAATATGATCTGCAGGGATTTGTTCTGTCACACGAAGGACCAAATCATAATCTTGAGAACCTTCATAGCCTTTACGGAAACCGCCAAGTTCTTTAACAATGCTTGTTCGATATACGCCTAAGTGAGAGATATAATTATTTCCCATCAATGTATCAGGAGACCAGTCTGCTTTGAAGTGCGGATCAAAGCGATTGCCATCTGCATCGATTTTATCTTCGTCACTGTAGATCAAATCCAGTTCTGGATGTACGTTTAGCACTTTTGCCACTTCATATAATGCAAATGGCGGTAATTCATCATCATTATCTAAGAGTGCTATAAACTCTCCTTCTGCCATTTCCAATGCAGAATTAGTTGCCAGACTGATGTGTCCATTTTCTTGTCGGAAAACGACTTTGATTCTATCATCTTTTGCTTGATAGGATTCCAGACACTTTCGGATAGCTGGATCAGTAGAAGCATCATCACTGATACATAGTTCCCAATGATCATACGTTTGATCCAGTACCGAATCAATGCATTTTTCGAGCCATTTGATTTCAACGTTATAGACAGGCATAAGTATGGAAATCAATGGACGGTACGCAAATCCTTGTGCTTCTTTCCTTTGCTCTTTCAGATCTGGTTTCTCATGACGACTGATCCATTCTGCATAGTCGATCGATCCTGGCTTCAATTCCAATTTGACTCGGCGGATCGCTTTTTTTACGCCATGAGTCCTTGCATAATTTATCCCTTTTTTCAGTAATCTTTTTTTTCTTTCCCATGAAGATTCAATGCCGTCATCATAAGGGTATTTACCGTTTAATTTCACAGCTATGCCATTTTGATGTCTCGCTGTTTGGAAGTCTAAGATTGCTTTTCCTCTCATTTTCCCTGATAAACGTACCTTAAAACCGCTTTGGGTCTTAACATCAAGATTATATAAATGATTGATATCCAATCTTACGACATGTGTCGCTTCAGCAATCACATTTTCTTTTTCTACCTTTATCGTAGGGATTTCTTTGGTCACTTCATCAATTGCCCAGCCCACAATAAGCAAATCGCCAGTGGCCCGTTCACGAGTGATTTGATCGATAAATACGGCAATTTCTTTTTTTTGCACGATTCGTTTACTCCTTATCTTTATAAGTTAATCATTATTTACATTTCAATGATCCATGATTGGCCATTTTGAGCTACTGCTTCCACTAAGAATGAACGTTCTTGCTCGCAAAGGATTCGTAATTCAAATCCCGCTTCTGTTCCTTTTGCGAGCTGTTCTGCTTGATTGACTTCTTCTCGTGAAACAGGAATTGCTTCGAAAAATGGCGATTGGTCAGCTGATAACTTATAGGACAATGGCTGGCGATCCGAATTAGCGATTCCCCATCCGATGATTTTTAATATTTTTGTTTCTGCATCCCAGATTTTCTCGTCAATACATATAGAAAGCTCTTTTTCTTGGATTTTTTTCGATGTTTCTTTCTTACGTCGTCCTAGTCTATGTTTGATTGTCCATTCATCACTTTCCAACAATGTGCAATAGCGATTTGTGGTTGTTTTTAACGTATGGTTTAGTCTTGTATTTTCCTCAAGAAGATGATGATTTTCTCTTTCTAATTCATCATTTTTCTCAGAAAGCTGCTTTGTGACTTCAGCCATGGGACGAATCGTTTCCAACAATTCTTTCATTGTTGGTGTCAATTCCCCGATAAAGCGATAGTGACAATGGATCGTCACTTCTTTTCCAGAAATATCCGTTAGAACGAACTCTGGTAATTCTTTCCCATCAAACAAATAACAATCATTTACTGTTTTGACTACAGCATTTGAATCAATAAATGTGAGTTTTTCTCCAGCAGCTTCTGCGCTGAATTCGATAAAGCTAGGTTGTTGCGCGAAGCGAAATACCATTCTTTCTGTTGCTTCTGTTATGGGGAAACTTAGTGTCTCATTTTCCCCTGTGAAATTATTGAATGGTATTTGTTGGATTGTTTCATCTTGTTTCGTTTGCTGGGTTACTTCTAACACTTTTACATAATTAGAATTTTGTGGCTGTGCAATGGAACTTTGTGCTACTGGATGTTTCATCAATGAGAAAAAGTATTGGTAGACTTCACCAAATGGTCGCATTTTGAAATCATAGCGTACAGCTTCCGGCAATTCTTCATAAGTTGATTTTAATTCTGTATCACCTACAGCTAAGTACAAATAATCTTCAATATTAATGAATAATCCCGCTTTTTCAAAAACTTTTTGGAAGCCATCATGAGTATAAAAAGAATTATGGGTTTCATCTAAGAGACCATAAGAAGCCCACGGCAATTGGTTATTGAACAAATCGATCATGACAGAATTATGCGCCAAGTTAGGGAATGTAATCAGGATTTCTCCTTCTTCATTCAAAAATTCTCTGACTTTCTTCAATGTTTTTCCAGGATCTACCAAATGTTCTAAAACATCCGCAAACAAGACGTAATCAAATGTCTGTCCAGCATAATAGTTTGCCCACTCAAAACTTTCGATATCACCATAAAATCCATCTTGAGCAAATTCGCTGACAAAATCGAACAATTCCTTATCTAACTCAACAATGCTCACTTCACATTGTTTTGCTCCGATTAAATGTTTCGTTAATCGGCCGTTTCCGGGACCAAACTCTAAAACTTTACTTCCTGGTTTGATCTGTGCGGCAATTTTCCCCACACTGCTTTGTTCATCTAGGTCCATTTCAAAATCATATTTCATTGCTATGAGTCCCTTCTTCCCATTTATGGTCTAAGACCACGATGCCTTCTCCGATATAAGAACCGCTGACAAACAAGTTCATGTACTTTGTCTTATATACCAAAGGAACCGTTGCATTTTCTTCAAAGACCGCAACGTCAAAATAATATTCACCAGCTAACAAACCTAACTTTTCATACTCCAGATAAAAGATATTCTCTCCTTTTTTCCAAGGAATCTTGATACCATCTAGTAGAGTATTAAGTCCGCACACATAAAAATTGTCGACTGTTCGTAGCGCAATTCCTAAAACCGGATTTTTGATTGTATCATCTTTTACTTCATAAGTTACTTTAACGTATAGTTTTTCTCCTTGTTCCAGCATATCCACCGGATTTTTGTCTTTATCCAACAATTCCGCTTTCGTCACGTCGACGATATCTGGAGCGGCGAACCGTTCTACTTGGTTTTTATTCCGATCCACTGTTTTAACTGATTTTTTCTTTAAAAAGTTTTCATAATTCGTCGTTACTTCCATCGTATCGCCATATTCGACGACTTCTCCATTTTTCAACCAATAGGAACGATCACAAAAACGGCGAATCGAACTGATATCATGAGAAACGAATAAAATCGTCTTTCCCGAGTTCTTGATTTCTGTAAATTTTTCCATACATTTTAGTTGAAATTCAAGGTCTCCTACTGCCAATGCTTCATCTACAATCAAAATATCAGGATTCACATTGATTGCTACAGCAAAAGCTAGACGAACGAACATCCCACTTGAATAAGTTTTTACAGGTTGATAAATATGGTCGCCGATGTCAGCAAATTCAATGATATCATCGACCATTTCATCGACTTCTTCTCTTGAGAAGCCTAGTACCATTCCATTTAAATAGATATTTTCATAGCCAGAATACTCAGGATTGAATCCTGAACCTAGTTCTAGCAAAGCAGAGATTTTCCCTTCGATTTCCATCGTACCGGATGTTGGTGTCAGTACTCCTGTAATGATTTTCAACATCGTAGATTTTCCGGATCCGTTTTCTCCAACGAAACCGATCATCTCACCTTTTTTTATTTCTACATTCACGTTTTTCAACGCATAAAACACATCATGATAGGATTTCTTAAAAGGATTAAGTGCTTCACGAAATCGATCCGACGGTTTTGCGTACATATTATAAGATTTTGTGATATCTTTTAGTCTAATTGCATATTCTGTCATAGCTATTCTCCTTACAGCACATCTGAAAAATGTGGTTTCAATCTACGGAACACTGCAGAGCCGATTACGAACATTACTAATGTGAACACCCAGAAATACAAAGTATATGTTCCATGCTCCCAGAACCAAGCTTCACTTAAAAACGACTCACGATAGCCTTGAACAACATAGTACAGCGGATTTAATTTCAATATGCTTACAAGACCTGAGTCAAACTGGTTCGGGCTCCATAATATCGGCAATGTCCACATGATCAACTGCAGGACAATCGTAATCAATTGCATGATGTCTGGTAAAAATGGTTGGATGGATGCTGTCAGCCAAGTCAATCCTGTCAAGAAAGCACACATACAAAATAGATAGTAAATCAGCTGTAAAGACATGGCTGAAGGATATATACCATTTATAAGCGCAACAGCTATGCCAATCAGAATGAAGAATAAATGGGTGTACAGATTGGATAGGATTTTCGTCGTGGGCAAGATACGAATATTGAATACGACTTTCTTTACTAAATAAGTATATTCCCGAAAAACAACCGTAGTTGATGCAAAGGCATCAGAGAAGAAGAACCAAGGAATCATCCCTGTAACTAAATATACGATAAATGGGTATTTTGCATCGATCATTTGTGCTTTCAATCCAACGCCAAATACTAACCAATAAATCAATACAGTAAATAACGGATTGATAAACGCCCATAAGATCCCTAAAAACGATCCTGCATATCTTGATTTGAAGTCATTGATCGAAAACTGTAGCAGTAATTTTCTGTTCTGATAAATGTCCTTCATAAATAAATACAAATCTTTAAACATTTGTGTTCCTCCAAGCGATTTCAGTGAATTACAGTCAAGTGCCATTTTACCATATTTTTGGTACCGAGCTGCGTTCTTATTTATTTCTTAATTTTCTATGATACAAGATTTTCTCTAACGTTTCTATTTTACAGAAGATGCTAGACAATTGCAATAAACCAAAAAAGGCTGCGACGGTTGTCACAGCCTCTCTCGTATTTTGCGCCTATCAATGATAGCGTTGGATCCTAGAAGAATGAGCGCTATCTGGTTGTTCCTCATAACTTGGATCCCCAGCATTCATGTCGTCATATGGCTCTTCTATGTCATAGTATTCTTCCACAACTTTCGTTTCATCATAGCGATGAACGGACATAGCCAACAGGATATAAATAATCGGAACCCATGGGTATGAAGTCAATGTATCCTCCATAAATGACTGCATCATCACCGCAAAAAAGGCCCAGATAAAAGTCATCTGCCCGTTGGATAAATCTGCTTTCAACGTTAAGCGACCAATAAAAAGGATAAGCAGTAAAGCAGCAACTCCAAACCCTATTAACCCATAGATATTCAAAATAGAATTATAACTATTGTGGTTTCCTAAAAATTGGTTTCCTCGTTGGAAGATGAATGTTTTCATCCCTAGTAAAACTTGCTCAGATTTTTCTCCTAGCGTCTGATAGAATTTATGCCAAATATCTTCTCGACCGGTAAACAAATTGACTTTTTCGGAAACAGCGGCTAGATAAGAAATCGGTAAAGCCAAAAGAATCGTAACCGTATAGGCAATAAACGGTGCACGAATGACACGCATCAATGATTTAGGTAAAAGATCCAATATTGCAAAAACAATCAATGCAACTAATGCGCCTCTTGATTGGCAGACCCAAATACCTAAAAAGGCAGCAACGACTGCTATCCCACCGATGATTCGAACATACCATCGTTCAAAAGAACTGGCAAATCCGCTGATCAATAAAGCAAGAGTCATCAAAGAACTTCCGATTGTATTCGTATTGATCCAAATATCAGAAAGCGAATTGCCTGGCGTCCAGATGCTTTGTCCTTCTGGTACTTGGATCTCTGTAAATACACGATATAACGTGATTCCGAGGAAGACCGTAAAGACAAGCAGATAAATCCCGCGATCCCATTTTGTCCACTCAATCCATTTAATTACTAAACAAAATAAAATAATCAAAGGAAACAGTAAATCTCCAAATAAAGACTCATTTCTTAATTCCCGAAAGTAAGAAAAGAAAATGAAAAGTGCAAGCGCAACACCTAGATAAAGAAAATCGACGCCTTTTGCTTTATAAACATTTAAAATGAGCAAAATAGCCACACTAAAAGTGATAAGTAGCGAACTGTTGTTATATATAAATAAAGTGGCTGGGAAGCTTAATCCTGCTGTCCAAACAAAAAAGACCAGCGTCAGCAGCAAAAGCAAGAAACCAGCACTCATTTTGTTGACAAATTTTTGTACGATTGCTTGAATTATCTCCACTCTCCTTTCTAATAATACTTCAGGGTTAATCTCAGCTAGCCCATTACTGTAAGACTAGCTGATTTTCCTGAGTTTGTGTTTGTGGTACATCTGGATAATCCGGATATTCTACTTTAAAAATCATATAACCATCTTTATCCGGTCCATATAGTTGTGTGAATTGAGCTTCGTATAACTGATTGTAATCAGTTAACGGTCGTTTACTGATTACATAGTTGATCCCTAATTTTTCTGCGTCTTCAAAATTCAACGTGACCGAGAACATATCTGGACGATCTAAAATGAACTTTGTATCTTCCTTAGCGATAAAAGCTCTTGTGTGAGCATACCGATTATAATACTTCTCATATTCTTCTTTTGGATCGATTTTCTTCCATGCAGCCATATCTGGATAAAAGCGGACTGTATTGAAAGATTTTACACCCAAAGTTGGGGTGAAGTTATACAGTTCATCTTCAGTCAACCAGACTTTGCCAGGGTCTTGTTGATCGATTTTTCGGATTTCTTTTGCCAGTGTTTTTTCAAAAATCGCTCCAGTACCTTCTACGACTGGATTGACAAAAAAACCAGATGCGATGATCACGCCGGCAAAAGCAAGATAAAACAAGCGTCTCCAGCCAAATAATGCAAAAGCTAAAATCACTGTTCCCAACACAGCAACTGCGATGGTTTCGAAATCTGAAAAATAATTATCCATCTTCGAATGAGTAATTGCATAGAAATAAGACCATGCGTTTACTGCCAGTAAAATGAATTTATACCAAATAGGAATAACATCTTCTCTCCAAATATAAGCGATGAACCAAATTGATAATAGGCAAGCCGCAAAACTAAAAGTAAGGATGGCTCTTAAAGGAGGAACATAAGACAGCAGAGTAATTTCTGCTAGCCATTTTGGCAATCCAACGGTAATCCAAAAGATAGAAAACAGACAAAAAATCATCAAAATACGTCCCAATAACTTTTGTTCACTATCTTTTTTGCCAAATAACACAAATGGACTGGCTAGGAATACAGTTGGAAAGAAGTGATAGAACAAAGCCACTTCAGAGTTATTCGAATAGTTGATGTCTTCAAAAGGGATTTTCCAGTTTGTCAGGAAAGAAAAAAATTCGCCAATCGTCCACTTTCCACCGGTGCTGACTCGTTTTCCTGGATATAAGGTATCCAAAGAAGCTAACAATGCGTCTTTTGACGTCAGCCAGAAATGAACCATGACTCCGCCAATAAATAAAACTGCCCCTCCAATCAACACTACATCCAACAGATCCCAAGAAATTTTCTTGCTGTAGTAAATAAGCAAGCCAACAAAATAAAAAATCAGCAAGTACGCCAGCATCACTTGATGGGCTGGGTAAATCACTAAAATAAACCCAATACCGAAAATAACCACCAAAAACATCATCAACGTTCGCAGCCATTTTTTATCATGATTGTAGAAATAATGATAAAAAGCAGTCATCAGTCCCAAAGTAAAGAAAATCAAATCGCCCACATGCTGCATGAACCACCACTGGACTGCTGGAGAAAACGTCAGCGCAAATGCACCGATCAGCGATAGAGCTTTTTTTCTCTTCGTTAATATCATCAGTACTTCGAATCCAAGCAAGACCATGACGACTAATTTCATCGCCCAATAAAAGGAAAGGCCTCGATCTCTTCCGAGGAAAAAGAATCCCCAGTTGAATGGTTTTCCGATAACCGTAATATCCTTTACAGGAGAATTATACGCAATGATCATATTTTGTCCGTTCAATGAATAATCTTCGTTCACCAACGGAAAGTCCTCTTCAGCTTGTGAGAGGTAAAAAGGTGTCTGCACCAGCCATTCATCTGACCGCACTTCCCGATTCTGTCCAAAAATCACATCAGTTTTTTTCCCATCGTCTCTTTGCGACACATATTTATCCCAAACACCAAGTGAACTTCCGTTTAAATTAAAAGTAACAATGACCACGATGACTAAAACACCAATAAGGTATCGGAGTTTTAGAAACAGGTCAAGCACCAAATTCGAATCTGCCTGATTCGCTTTTGGTTTTTCTTTTCGTCGTGCACTTCTTGTTTGTTTTTCCATATCATGCTCCAAATTCTATTTGATAAAAAGGAAATTACTTATTCATTTTTTTGGCAGCTTCCAGCATTTGCGCAAGTGCTTCTTGCCAAGTTGGTATGGCAAATCCTAACGCTTCTGTCTTTTTCAGGCTCATGACTGAATACTGCGGACGCGTTGCTTTTTGTGGAAATTCTTCTGATGTAACAGGCGCTACTTCCACATCTGTATCTTTCAATATTTCTTTTGCAAATTCATACCAAGAACAGCTATTTTTGTTCGACAAATGATAAATACCGAATGGTGCTTTTTCTTCGATAACATATACCATAAATTCTGCCAAAGTACGTGTCCAAGTTGGCCGCCCGAACTGGTCATTTACTACAGTCAGTTTGTCGCGGGTTTCCGCTAGGCGTTGCATCGTGAAGACGAAATTGTGTCCATAAATCCCGAAAACCCAAGAAGTTCGAATGATATAATAGTCTTCTAAAATCTCTTCTACTGCTTTTTCACCTAATAATTTCGTACGACCATATTCATTTAGCGGATTCGTTTGGTCATCTACTTCGTACTCTACATTTTTGTTTTTTCCATCGAAGACATAGTCTGTACTGATATAGACGAATTGAGCATTCACAGCTTTTGCTGCAAGTGCTACATTTCTTGTGCCATCGACATTGATTTTCTCATCTAATTCTTTTGCTTCTTCTTCTGCTTTATCTACTGCTGTGTAAGCTGCACAATGGAAAATAACATCCGGTTTTAATTCTGTAATATAAGCCATTGTTTTCTCAGCATCTGTGATATCCAAGTCTTTTGCATCTGTTGAAACATATGGCAGATTTTTTTCATCTAATAAATGGCGCAATTCTGTACCTAATTGTCCATTTCCTCCAGTTAATAAAAACATATGGTTATCCGCTCCTTGATTTTTATTTTAAAAAAGAGACAGGCGAGCGCCTGCCTCACATGTGTTTTTCCATTAATACAGTGAAATTTCCTCTGTATTATTGTCCATTTTTGGCATATGCTGCTTCAACGGCCTCTTTTTCTTTTTTCCACCAGTCTTCATGTTCTTCGTACCATTTGATCGTGTCAGCCAACCCATCACGGAAGTTCGTAAACTCAGGCTGCCAACCTAGCTCTTCTCGCAATTTTGTCGAATCGATTGCATAACGCAAATCGTGCCCTGCACGGTCGTTTACATGGTCGTATGCGTCTTTTGGTTGACCCATCATTTCTAAGATCAATTCCATCACGGTCTTATTATCTTCTTCGCCGTCCGCACCGATCAGATAGGTTTCGCCAATTCTGCCTTTTGTCAAGATCAACCACACTGCTGAAGAATGATCATTTGTATGGATCCAGTCACGAACATTTTTCCCTTCACCATATAATTTTGGACGAATACCGCTTAAAATATTCGTTACTTGGCGAGGTATAAATTTTTCAATATGCTGGTAAGGACCATAGTTGTTTGAACAATTTGAAATAGTTGCACGTAAGCCAAAAGAACGTACCCACGCTTTTACTAACAGATCTGAACCAGCTTTTGTAGAAGAATATGGGCTTGAAGGATTATATGGTGTTTCGGCAGTGAATTTTTCTCCTTCGCCTTCTCCATGTCCCGGTAGGTCTTCACGTAATGGAAGATCTCCGTAAACCTCGTCAGTAGATACGTGATGATAGCGTACATCATACTTGCGGCAAGCTTCTAAAAGTGTATACGTACCAATGATATTCGTTTGTACAAATGGGAAAGGATCTTTTAATGAATTATCGTTATGGGATTCTGCCGCGTAATGAACAACTGCGTCCGCTTCTTTTACTAGACGATCCACTAATTCTGCATCTGCAACATCTCCTACGACCAATTCTACGCGATTGCTAGGAAGTCCAGCCAAGTTCTCTTTGTTTCCTGCATAAGTCAGTTTATCCAAAACAGTGACATGCACTTCTGGATGATTGTTTACCACGTAATGAACGAAATTAGAGCCGATGAATCCGGCACCTCCGGTAACAATGATGTTTTTCATAAGAAAATTTCTCCTTAATTCTTAGATTTCTCCGTAAACAAATGGATTTTCTGCTTCAAATTCTTTTAATGTCGGATGACGGTGATCTTTTTCAGACATAATCGCTCTTGATGGATCAATTGGCCAATCAATCGCTAAATCTGGATCATCAAATGCGATGCCTCCATCTGCTTCTGCATTATAGTAATTATCACACTTGTAAAGGAAGTTCACGTTTGGTGTCAAAGTAACGAATCCATGTGCATATCCTTTAGGTACAAGCAACTGACGATGATTATGTTCAGATAAGATAAATCCGTCCCATTGACCATAAGTCGGGCTGCCTTTGCGGATGTCCACTACTACGTCTAAAACTGCTCCAGTAACCACACGAATCAATTTTGTCTGTGCAGCTTCTCCTTTTTGGAAATGGAGTCCCCGAAGAACACCAGCTTCAGCAGATAATGAATGATTGTCTTGAACAAAGTCATAATCTAATCCATGTTCTGCAAATTTTGCTTTTGAATAGCTTTCTGTAAAAAAACCGCGATGGTCGCCAAAGACATCCATTTCTACGATTTTTACATCTGTTAATTTTGTATCTGTTACTTTCATCTGTAAGAACTCCTTATTCAGCGGCCAAATTCAATAAATATTGACCGTATTGATTTTTTTTCAAAGGCTGTGCAAGGGCTAGCAGTTGTTCTTTATCAATGTAGCCCATACGGTAAGCAATTTCTTCCAAACAAGCCACTTTTAAGTTCTGACGTTTTTCAATCGTTTCGATAAAGGTAGATGCTTCAAGCAATGATTCATGTGTTCCTGTATCAAGCCAAGCAAATCCGCGTCCCATAAGTTCTACAGATAGTTTTCCTTTATCCAAATATGCTTTATTGACATCTGTGATTTCTAGTTCTCCACGTTCTGACGGTTTGATTCCTTTAGCAATAGAAATCACCTCATTGTCATAAAAATAAAGGCCAGTTACTGCGTAATTTGATTTTGGCTGAGCAGGCTTTTCTTCAATCGACAAAGCTTGCATATTCTCATCAAATTCTACTACACCAAAGCGTTCTGGATCATTGACATGATAGCCAAATACTGTCGCGCCTGCATCTTTTGAAGCTGCTCGTTGCAACATTTTAGACAGACCGCCACCATAGTAAATATTGTCCCCTAATACCAAACAGACACTGTCATCTCCAATAAATTCTTCTCCAATGATAAACGCTTGTGCCAATCCATCTGGACTTTCTTGTACTGCATATTCGATCTGCAGTCCTAAATCATTTCCGTTTCCAAATAATTCCTTGAAACGTGGTGTATCTTGTGGCGTTGAAATAATCAGAATTTCTTTGATTCCCGCCAACATCAGAGTAGACATTGGATAATAAATCATTGGTTTGTCATAAATCGGCATCAATTGTTTCGATGTTGCCTTTGTTAAAGGGTACAGACGTGTTCCGCTGCCCCCAGCAAGAATGATTCCCTTCATGGATATATGCTCTCCTTTTTGATTTCAAATTTCACTTTGCTATTATCTCATCAATCGTTATATTTGTCATGGAAATATTAAGGATTTAAACATCTTTTATCAACGTTTAAACCATTTTCGTTTGATCAACGCCGTAATCAGATGAACACGCCAGGAAATTTTTTGGCGTAATCTAGAATGCGTTTCAATCTCACTCGCATTTAAATCATGTCTTCGATACAGTGTCAAAGGTTCTCTCAGAAACCCAGTCTTCCTTCCTCCCAACAAACCGATCCACATGTCATGCATAGGCACTTCTGACGGAATCGGCAAAATATCGGATTTCAACGAAGAGCGAAAAGCCATACCTGCACCAATATAATGACTTCGTATCACATTATTGACCCATCCTTCTTTGGAATTTCGGAATGAAAAATAGGAGGCATGGATCTCTTGCAGCTTACTGTTCACAATGATCAAATCTGAAACGACTACTAACTGATCCGGATGCTGTTCAAAATAGTCAGTGATTTTTTTCACTTTTGTCTCTAACCAAACATCATCTTGATCTGCCAAAAAGATTAGCTCTCCTTTCGTCTGCTGGATCGCATAGCCAAAATTAGCGATCAACCCTTGACGAGGTCCTGAAAAAAGCTTTATCCGTCTATCTTTTTCTGCGTATTCAGTCAATATATCCCATGTATCATCTACTGACCCATCATCAGAAATAATCACTTCATCTTCTGCTGAAAGCTGAGATAAAATACTATCCAACTGCTCTCTTAAATATCTGCCCCCATTAAAGGTAGCTATACAAACCGAACGCACGAATTCACACCTTCCAATTCTTAACATATGAGCGCAAAGTCATCCGCCAGATATGCCGGTTTTTGACGGTCAAAAACTGTTTAACTGTTCTTAACAATAATTGTTGTCGGTGACTGGATAAATGTCTTTGATCATATTCATGATAAAATCGATTTTCTGCTTGTAAAATAGAACGGTATCTATTGCTTGAAACTTTTTCATAGTCTAATACCGAAAGATCATGTTCCAGTCGTACTGGTAGTATCTCCACCGTTTTTTCCAACTGATTCACTTTCCAAAACAGCCAATGATCCAAAAAATCTAAAGAAAAAGCAGGATTAAACCCGCCAATCTTTTTTAGAAATTTGACAGACCATGCCACACCTGAATTGATTGCCATGATTCTTTCAGCTGTCGTACCGTCTACTTCTACTGCTTGTGCTGTACGATTGATATAATGATTTGAATAGACGGGAGAAACTTGCCGTCCCCCAGAAAAAATCATCGGAACTGCAGCAACACATTCATCTGTAAAAGCTACTTTACGCAAGATTTCAAAATAGTTGTCGACTAGCCTCGTATCCTGATCCAATGTAACGATACAACGTGTTCTTTCATTTGCTTGAGACAACGCATAATTATAAGCTGCCGCTAATCCAGGGTTTTGCGGATCATGATAGTAAATGGTATTTTCTTTTTCAAACAGCTCATTTTGCTGTCTTTGAGGACTATTATCGTAAATAACAAGCTGAATATGCTTTTCGCTAAGTGCTTTGCTTAATGGTTCATAAGTAGGAGATTGGCTGAATAGTTGCTGATAGAGCACGACTACTACTACTATTTCTGGTTTCATCAGAAAAAACGCCACCCCCACTTATTGAAAAATTTCATCATAGAAGTCAAAAACACACGAAAAAGTTTTGCATTTCGATGTGCACCCTTTCCATAAAAATGGACGACTGCATAAAAGGGTGTGTACAATAATTTGTAACCTGCTTTTTCAAAACTCAAACACAAGTCATTATCTTCAAAGTACATGAAGAAACGCTCATCAAATCCCCTTATCTCTTTAAATTTATCAATATCAGCTACCATAAAACTGCCCGAGATCATTCGCACATAACTATCAACATCAGTGGGCAAGCCACGGCATTCAAAGACAGCTAGCCGTTTATCAAACCTTTTTTTGACCCATTTGAAAGGCACAAAGCGCAAAACATAATCAAAAACAGCCAGCCGCTCACGGATGAGGTGCTGAGTGGTCCCATCTTCATTAAGAATCTTAGGTGCTAACATCGCGCATTCGGGATGTTCTTTCAGTAACAACACCAATGCTGTAACTGTTTCTTCATCCACTAAAATATCTGGATTACAAATAATACCATAGTGGCAATTGCTGTTCAGCAGATTGTGATTATGTCCATAACCGAAACCGGAATTTTCATCATGAAAATAGATTTCGATATACGGATATGTCACATATTCTTTTAGTCTGCTTTTATATTCCGGAAGGGAGTTGTTGTCAAAAATCCGAATTTTTATCGCTGTTTCATCTTTTACAGTTGAAATAAAATTATCTAGTGTCCGAAAAATCTTATCACTGTTCGCCGTTACAATACTAATAAGAATTGGCTGGTTTAATTTGTTATTCATCTATATGACGGTTCCATTTCTTCAAATATTTCTGTTTTACTTGCGTACGATACTCTTTATTCCCTAAAAATCGCAATGTTTTTAAAATAAACTGATGTTTCTCGTTAATCAGACCAATCAATTCAAATAATAAAATTGCAGCAAATAGCATAGCAATAATCAATACAATCGTTCCGATTCTTCCAGTATAATTCATGACCATAGCTGTGAAAGAAAACATCAAAGCCATCGCATAAATCGTCAAGACGGCACCTTTATGAGTAAATCCTAAACTGATTAGTCGGTGATGAAGATGTTTTTTATCTGCTGTAGAAAAAGAAACACGGTTTGCTTTTCTTCTAATGATAGCAAAAAACGTGTCTGTTACCGGAACGCCCATGACGATCAGTAGAGAAATTGACGAAACAAAAGTTACGTTCTTCAGCCCTTGTAGTGAAAGGACGGCCATCATGAACCCTAAGAATAACGCTCCTGTATCGCCTAAATAAATCTTTGCCGGATAAAAATTGTACGGGAAAAATCCGATAATGCTTGCTACAAGACAGAAAATAACAACCGGGATGTACACTGTGGAAGCATGAAGGAAAAAATACCCAATGATGCCTATCGTGATTAAACCAATCAATGAAATCCCTGCCGCTAGCCCATCTAAACCGTCAATCAGATTGATTGCGTTCGTGATACCGAAGATCCAAAAAATCGTTACAGGGAAACTAAGCCACCCTAATTGGATATAGCCAATAAAAGGAAGCGTAAAGGAATCAATGCGTATATCTGCTACAAAATAAATAATAAGAGAGGCAAGCAAGATCCCTACACTCTTTTGTTTAGGCGTCAGCTCAAATTTATCATCGAGTACTCCTGTGACGATGATCACCAAAGAAGCGAGCAAGATCGGCACAATATACGATTGTGGAATGATTTTACGGAATAAGAATAAAGTCGATATAACAAATGAAATAAAAATGGGCAGTCCGCCTGCGGAAGGCATTGGAACTTTGTTTATCCTTCTTTCATTTGGTTTGTCGACCATACCCGTTTGTACTGAAATGATTTTAAATACAGGTGTTAATATCAGTGATAATAAAATTGTCAGAAAAAATCTTATAACCATACTAAAAGAAACAAGCATATGGGCACCTACTTTAATTAAGAGTCATAATTATTATAAATTACTGATATAAATTTACAATAAGAACTCTTGTTTCTACTTTTTTTTATGAGAAAATTTAGCTTTCAATTTATTGAACCATTTTCGGCTTGGATCTCGACGTTTTTTGATTTGATGTCCCGTCACGTATTCTTGAACAACTGCATTGATGATTCCGCCCAAAATGATGATCGTAGCAGCAAAATTAAGCCAAAGCATGAGGACAATAAAACTTCCTATGATCTGATAACCGCTGATCCTCGTTGCAAAATATCTGGCATAGATACTAAACACTTGTGATAACAGCATCCAGCCGACAGTAGCGAAGATCGTACCTGGAATAATCGTCTTCAACTTCAACTGAGCATTAGGGACAATTAAATAAATCAAGAACATGATGACAAATAAAGCCACCAATGTGATTGGCCATTTCAACGTTTGGAACTGATCAATAAAGTTCACAGGTATTTGTACAATCGGTTGGATCGCATCTAAAATCAGCTGTCCTAAACCAAGAACGATAGTTACTCCACTAATGGCAATCATGAACAAGACGATCACAATCAGCGAGAAGAAGCGGACAATCAAAAAATTTTTTCTATTTTCTACGCCATACGCTTTATTCATCGCAATTTGTAAAGCGTTGATACTTTGACTGGCAGACCATAAGGCCGCCAAAGCAGAAACGGATAGCAAACCGCCTGAACTTTGTGTCAAAAGGTCCTTGATTGCAGGGCCAATAAACTGGTAAACGGTCTCAGGAATCACTTCTCGTAAATAGGTCAGTACAGTCTCTTGATCGATGTGGAGAAACGGCAAAATATTACCAAAAGCAATAATCAATGGAAATAAAGACAAGAGTAAATAATAAGCAACGACAACCGAGGTCGTACTCATTTCTGAATCAGTGATGCGCTTTTGAGTCGTCTCAATAAAGCGCATCAGGTTTTCATTTTGTTTTATTTTGTTCCAAACTTTCATGTACCTCTCCCGTACCTATTGATTGGCTGGTTCAATAGGTACCTTCTTCTCCTTGTGATGTCAAGATTCTAGGGCCATCTTTAGTAATAGCCAATGTATGTTCATATTGGCAAGATAATCCGCCGTCTCTTGTATAAGCAGTCCAGCCATTAGGATCCATTTTCATTTTCCAAGTTCCGGTATTGACCATAGGCTCGATCGTGATGACCATACCTTCTTTCAATCGCAAACCTTTTCCAGCTTCTCCGTAATGAGGAACGGCTGGTTCTTCATGGATCGTAGGACCAACGCCATGACCAATAAAGTCACGGACGATTGCTAGATTTTCGCCTTCTACATACGTTTGGATAGCATGACCGATGTCGCCGATTCGATTTCCTACTTGTGCTTGCTCAATACCGATGTACAATGCTTTCTTCGTTACTTCCATCAATCGGTCGATCTCAGGTGTAGATTCTCCTACTACATAAGCCCAACAAGAATCGGAAATGCCGCCTTTCAAATCGATACACATATCGACTTTTACCAAATCGCCGCTTTTCAAAGGTTTTTTCCGAGGAAATCCATGACAAATTTCGTCATTGATACTGATACAAGTTGCATATTCATACCCTTCGAAGCCAATTTGCGCAGCGATTCCTCCATGACTCTCGATATAGTTTCTGACAAATACCTCAATATCCCAACTTGTTATGCCTGGTTTGATAAAATCACGCAGATTTTTATGTACATCTGCCAATAAAGCGCCAGATTCTGCCATCATTTCAATTTCACGTGCTGATTTTAAAGTAATCATATTTTCGTCTCCTTTTTACAAATCTCTCTCATTTTAACATAGCGGCATACATTTAGCCAAATGACATTTCCCATGTGTCTCTAGGTTTTATTTTCTTTTCAACGATGTTTTGGTATAATTCATAATTGTTAAATAATTTTAAACAAGGAGGCACATCATGGCTTTAGCAAAAATCGTATATGCTAGCATGACAGGAAATACTGAAGAAATCGCCGATATTGTTGCAGAAGCATTTGAAAATATGGATATCGAAGTCGAAATCAACGAATGTACCCAAGTAGATGCAGATGAATTCGAGGAGGCAGATATTTGCGTCGTAGCTACTTATACATACGATGATGGCGATCTTCCTGATGAGATTGTAGATTTTTATGAAGACTTGCAAGAGTTGGATCTATCAGGGAAAATCTACGGCGTCTGCGGATCTGGTGATACTTTTTACGATGAATTCTGTAAATCAGTGGATGACTTCGATGCTGCTTTTGGAAAAACAGGCGCATCAAAAGGCGCAGAAAATGTAAAAGTAGATTTAAATGCTGAGGAAGAAGATATCGAAAATCTAGAAGCTTTCGCTAAAGAATTAGTCGCAAAACTTTAATATGCTTGAGATATAAAAGAGCCGTCCAGATTGAATCAATCTAGACGGCTCTTTTATTGTATTCATGGAAGAGTTCTTCGGGAGTTAAAAATGTATACGCTGTAAGAAAAACGAAATTTTCCTTATGTTGACACATCTCTTGTTATCTACTGATTGGTGAAACTCTTGAGTATATTCAATCGATTTCGATCGGTTCTTTGAGATTCAAGATTGCATCAATGCTGTCTTGGATCATTTTTTCAATCTGCTCATCAGTTGGATGGATAATGCTTGAAGACATCAAAGCTGCAATCCCGGTAGCTATGATCCATGTACCGTTATGCAAGGATTCGATCTGTTCTTCTGAAAGATCCGCGTAGGCTGGGTCCCGTTTCACTGTATTCACAAAGTAAGTATAAGAGAAATTTTGCATCTCTTTTCCTCCACCATATTCTTCTAAGTACAGTGAACGATACAACTTCTTCTCTCTTCTTGCAAAATGGATATAATTAAAAGCAAGATCGATAATCGTATTCCCTGTATGCTCAACTGGAAACACTTCGTATTGCAAATAATCATAGATTTGCTCAAAAAGAGCTTGTCTCAAGTCATCCATATTTTTGAACTCAAGATAGATCGGCTGCGTGGAACAATTCATTTTGTTCGCAATGTTTCTCGCAGTAAATCGTGTAAATCCCTCGGTGGCAGCTACTTCATAAGCAGCTGCCAAAATCTGTTCTTTAGTAATCGTCTTTTTTCTTGCCATATTTTTTTAATCTCCTCAATTTTTTTATAACGCTTCCACCATTGATTAATTTCATTGTAACATGTTTTTTTTGATATGCAAAATTAGTTTTCGATTTTCTTCACAAGCTAAAATAGCAAGTCGTGTCATAGAACGTGAAACGCAACCATAAAAAAATAACCTCCTTTTTTTATTTAAAGCTACATTGTTTGAATCATGATTAAATGGTATCATGCTAATAGTTACCAGAAAAAATGGTGAGGAGGAATTTTTATTATGTTATCCGATTTTAATGAACTTCTAAAAAAATATGCACGCTTAATTGCAGAAACTGGCGTGGCCACAGAAAAAGGTCACACAGTCGTTTTACAGATCAGTGTGGACCAAGCACCCCTTGCTCGCTTGATCACACAAGAAGCTTACAAATTAGGAGCTGCTGAAGTCATCGTTCAATGGACAGATGATCAGATTCAAAGAGAATTTCTTTTACATGCAGCAACAGATCGTATTGAGAATGTACCACAATCTAAAATCGATCAAGCGGATGAATGGCTTGAAAAAGGAGCAAGCAGGATCAGTGTCGTTTCTGCCGACCCTGATGCGTTTGCCGGTGTAGACAGCCACCGAGTAGCAACTTATCAAGCAGCTGCCGGTAAAGCACTAATGAATTTGCGCAAGGCAACTCAGGCAAATAAAGTCAGTTGGACTGTTGTAGCTGCTGCTGGTAAACAATGGGCAGCAAAAGTTTTTCCAGATCTGCCAGAAGAAGAACAAGTTGATGCATTATGGGATCAAATTTTCAAAACAACTCGTGTCTACGAAGAAGACCCTGTTTTAGCATGGAAAAAACACGATGAGAAATTAGCAAAAAAAGCAGAAGAATTGAATCAAGAACAATTTTCTGCCCTGCACTACACTGCTCCTGGTACGGATATCATCATTGGATTGCCTAAAAACCACCTTTGGGAAGGTGCTGGAAGCTACAATGCTCGAGGGGAAAAATTCATGGCAAATATGCCAACAGAAGAAGTGTTCACCGCACCTGACAGTCATCGAGTAGATGGGTATATTTCAAGTACAAAACCACTGAGTTATGCTGGTACGATCATCTCTGGTATGAAATTTACTTTCAAAGATGGAAAAGTAGTTGACTTTTCTGCCGAACAAGGCGAAGATGTCTTAGCAAAACTGCTTGATACCGATGAAGGTGCGCGTCGTCTAGGAGAAGTGGCACTTGTTCCTGACCCTTCACCTATTTCACAATCTGGTATCATTTTCTTCAATACATTATTTGATGAGAACGCATCGAACCATTTAGCCTTAGGGTCTGCTTATGCCTTCAGTGTGAAAGGCGGTACAGAAATGTCCGACGAAGAATTAGCAGAAGCTGGTTTGAATAGAAGTCAAACCCACGTAGATTTCATGGTAGGATCTGACAAGATGGATATCGATGGAATCCGCGAAGATGGTTCTACAGTACCGATTTTCCGTAATGGAGATTGGGCTTGAGTGAAATCTTGCTAAGGGCGTATAAAATAATACAAAATATAGATAAACGGATCTAAGTTAACAACTTAGATCCTATTTTTTTTGCAAACAAACTGTCTATTTTAAATAAAATAACAACATATAAAAATGAATTTCATTGAAATGCTTTGCGATCGATTTCTTTGCGTGGTATCTTAACAAGTAAAGTTGTAAATAATATCTCACTAGCAATTTGTATCTATTGTTGGAACATGCTACATTCACAAAAACAGTAAGAGTCCATCATAATCATTTAATAGGAGTCTGATGAATCATGAAAATCAAACGATCCTTGGGGCTAGGAAATTTTTCTTTAGTGATCAATTTCTTGTTTATTGTATCTTTACTCGTTTATTGTAAAGGTCAAAGACTCGTTTCATTGCTACCTTCACCTTTCCAAACATTCGTAACGATCTTGTTGATTTGCTCATTATTTGTGTCCATTTATTTATGCAGAAAATATCCCCATAATCTTAGTACTGAGATTGGTAAACGTTTGTCGCTCCTTTTTCTCTGTCTCTTTTTACTAGGTCTGCTTTTTCATGTATTCATAGAAATTTTCTTTTAATCTAAAAAAACAATGTCCTTAAAATAAAGGACATTGTTTTTTAGATATAAGTCAAAAAGATTGAACGTATTAGTGTACTTCCATTTTTCTCTTTTAAACTTCCCCTACAACTTGCACAATGAATCTTTGCTCACGATCCCAATTGAAAGCAGTTACATCTACATCTAATAATCCACTTCTTCTCAAGTGCCAAGTTAGATATTCGTCACGTGCCATATTTCTCACAAAATACGCATTACCTACTGGAATCAATTGCCACAGCGACCCTACGTCCCCCTTTGACAAATGCGGGTCTATAAACCATCCCCCACTATATACAAGATAAAAAGGATTCGACGTAAGTAACGGTGTATCTTCCCGTATATAATAACCACCCGAATTTGCATCATACTCCATCACCCAACGTTGTGCTGTATTCGATGGGGCATACGTTTCCATAAACAATTCATTCCATAAATAAGAATCTGGTTCTGTATGTGTAATAGCAAGCGTTGGGTCACTAGCAGCAAGAAGTGAAACAACTTTATTATTATAAGTATTTCTAGCATGTTCGCTAGCATCCACCGTCCCAGTCCCTAAAAACCCACTACTTAAAGATGTCAAGACGATTGTGCTAAGTATCAATTTTTTCAATAGCTAAGATAAGGTGAGTTTTTATGTATTTGTTCAGGTCCGGTAGATGTTTCGCGTCGAACAAAAAACTTCTGACTTTCCATTTCTTCTAAACGCGAAGTAAATAGCGCAGAGCTGTTTGGATCAGCTATACTTAGTACTCTTCCACTTTCACGATTCTCTAAGTAATACGCCTGTTCATTGTTGTACTTCCCTGCTAATACTAAATGCCATTGTTCATTTCCATTCAATCCAGTAATCATTCCAACGATTCCTTCTCCTTGATCAGGTAGTTCTGCAAAAAAACCTCCTCGAATGTCATAAGGATATATCATATATGATTGAAATGGGCCGCTATACATAAGTCTCCATATCTGGCTATCTCGATTAGTGAAGGAAGTCAAAAATACTTCTGTACGCTGAGAGTGTTCTACCGCTAGCACTTTGGAAGGATCAAGTATACTTCGGAAAGATACGCTTCTGCCATTAAAATCTCCTGGTTCTATTTCCCTTGCATCTGTGGGTGTTCCTCCTGTAAATGCGGCAAGTGAAGCTATCAATGTAGCACTAAGAATCCATTTTGTTAAATTTTTCATTTTTATCTCTTCTTTCGTTTTTATTTTTTATATTTTATACTTTTTGTTTCCATTAAAAAGTTTTTTTAATTTCCTCCTTTCATAATAATTATACCTTTATATCAATGCATAATGAAGTTTCTTTAATTATAAAAAATTTAATTTTTGTTGTTTTAAAATAAAAAAACCTGTACCACAAAGGATACAGGGGTTATTTATACGTTCCTGACTAACTATTACACGTCTTCTGTTGTGTTTGTTATTATAAGAAATGTTATCATAATAGGATTCCTTTTTGTTTGTGTTTTATTAAATTCGATTTTTTTTGGCACATAATTTGGCACAAGTACTTGTTCACCTATTTATTTAGTATAATAAATTCCACCTTTACAAAAAGAACGTTTGTTCGTATACTCTTTTCGAGGTGATCTTTATGATGGAAGAATTTATTAGAAAAAATATCAGTGACGAATATGCAGACTTTTATGAGCAAAGCAGCAAAAAAGATAAATTCCAGATGGATGTTTCAATCTTAGCTATATTAGCTTTTTCCGAAAATAACCAACCTGTAACTGCCAAAAAAGAAACGGTATTCTCTGAAGGTAAAATAAAAACTCGATATATATTAGAGGTAGAAACTAAGTTTAAAAACTGATTGGAGTAATGGTTATGCTTTTTAATGAGACGCAATTATGGTTTAAATTTGATCCTTCGAATAGATTTATCAAAGACTTTTATAAAGTATGGGATTCAGAAGTTTTCTTTTTAGCAATCGAAGATAGCTTATTAATCAATCTCTACTATTCCAATAAAAACTACTTTAAAATTCCTGCTGCGAAAACGAGAATGAAGAAGGATGTATACTTTTTGTTTGATATCGTGACTGACGTGCCAGACGCACGGAGCGACCATCGGCGTTATGACTATATAAAGTATACTTTCGTTGATCCAGAAAGATACAAAGATTAAAAAATATTTCAAAGTTTTGCGTATATGTATTATGAAGCCCGAAAAATCGGGCTTTTCTGTGTTTTTATATGGGAAAAGTGTTGACAGCTCATAACGTATACGTTATAATAAGTATGTAAGTTAGTTAATGACTTACAATTCTAAGAAAGGAGTTAGATATGAAATGGAAGCATAGAAAAAAGAGAACCAGAAAATTAGAAGTTGCCTTCGAAATCAATCTTCTAATATTCAAGTTCTCAGTCAAAATTAGCTGGGGGTCTTAACCCCCTGGCTTCTATGGGTCCATTATATCATATCACGTGACTAATATGAAGATTGGTGATAAAAAGGTCGTCAAAAAAGGCAAGTGGACACTTTCATTAGAACGGATTAAACTCGACTGGAAAGCTCTTTTAGGATGGATCGTATTTGTAGGCATTCTTGCATGGCTCATTTATTTCAGATAGGAGTGATTAAGTAATGAGTGAAAACAAAACCCCAGCTTCTCAAATAGAAGCAAGTAAACAGTATAGAAAACGTGTCAATGAAGACGAGGAAAAAAAGGCACATAGAAACTACATGAACGCTCGTAGAAATGCGCGATCATTCATAAACTCTAAGGCTACTCTTACAGACCTAGAAGAGTTAGAAAAGTTAATCGCAGAACGAAAAAAAGACCTCTCTCAGGATTAGCCGAGAGAGGTCTTTGATAACAAAAGAATATCTCTACAAGAGTCTTAGGTGATTCTTGGAGTCAGGTTTATAACTATCTTTATCGTAGTTAAACATTTCTAAAATTTTTTCTTTTGTCAGTCCAGTGCTAAAAGCAATTTCATTCATATAATCAGGTTTTTCACTATTCACAAATTGAATTGCTTTATTAAATAAAGTAGGGTATTCGATGGGTATTACATTATCATAAGGTTCGAACAGTCGCCATTTATTTCGACTTATTTGTTGACGTAGAAATAAAACCTGTCTACTACTTATTAACCCTAACTGTTCACCATTATAAATAATCGCTTGCAAAGAAACTTTCCAATGTTTTTTTAGCTGAATTAAATGATTCAAATTGGTAGATGTTAAATCTAAAACAAATCCTTCTTCCGGCAACAATAAACTACCTGCAAAAAAATTAGCCTCCATCTCAATTCGCTTATGATTTGAACTATTAGCAACTTCTTTTTTATTATACGAAGAATGTAATAGAATATGTCCTAATTCATGAGCTAAATTAAATCTAATTCTAACGCTAGATATACGTTGATTATTAACGATGATATACGGCTGGCCATCTATAAATAGTGTTAAAGCATCTATTTTAGCAGAACTTAGATCCTCAAAGTGAACTCTTATACCCATTTTTTCTATAAGTAATGTCATATTTGATACAGGACCAATACCTAAGCCATATTCGTTTCTAAGAGAACTAGCTATATTTGCAATATCTTCGAAATCTATTTGAGAAAATTCTTTCTTTCTTAAAGAATACTGTGGATATGAAAATTCAGGTAAATTCACATATTTACCAATCACTCTCTCAACAATACTAAAAAGAATTCCGCTTTGCTCTACTTGCTTTTGATACTTTACAGCAACTGCTGCACCCTTTCGAAAATATAATAATCCATTATCTACTCTAGTGTTCTCACTCTTTGTATAATAAAACTGTCTTGGAAACCCTAGTTTAGTTTCTATATCTAAAATTTTTTCAAAAGTGGGCTTCTTTTTATTATTTTCCCATTCAGATACCAACTGGTGGCTAACTCCTAATTCGGAGCCCAATTTAGATATTGTCCATAATTTTAATTCCCTTGCAAGCTTTAACTTATTACCCTGGAAGCCAAAGGAATTATTATTTATCATTGAGCATCACTCTCTTTAATATGTTTTTGAAAATCATCAATATTAAAATCTGACATTTCATTTTCTGTAGTTATAAATTTACTTTTATCTTCTGTTAGAAGTTCAAATTCTTTATCTACAGGTATCGAAGTATACCATAATTGATTATTTTTAGGTATTCCAAGTACAGAGAATATCGGTATATCTGTTTGGTATCCATGATTCAGTTCGACATATACTGGTTTTTCTTCAATATAACTATTAGTAGCAAAATCAAAGTAAGTTTCAAAATTATTATAACGGTAAGCTCTATATTTAGCATATCTACTTGGTTTAATTGGAGATGTCGCTTGGTTAACAATAAGGTTTGTTTTCATCTCTTGATCGTTAAATAATAAGAAAGTGTTGTTTCTTCTAGAAGTATATTCTATAGAATAATTTAAATCAATTAAGCCGTTTTTTATATATTGTACAATCATATACTCCACTGCGTAAGTTTTTAACCTAGGAAGTATTTCTTTTCCGCGAAGTTGATTTAACCAACTCTCGTCTTTTCTTAGAGTATCAATAGCTAATTGATAACCCAATTTTACCGATGAATTGAGATATACTCTCATTTCCTTATCGAACGTTTTTGTCAAAAATTCTTCTGGATCCTCTTCTTGAAATATATACTTATATTCTCCCATACGTTGCCTCCAATACATTTTTGTCATTGCAACTATTTTACAACATTTACGCATTTTTTGCAACTAAACATCATTTAAATCTCTATGTACGCCCCTCGCAACGAGGGGCTATTTTTATTTACAACGTTAAATAAATATCAGAAATCCGCACATCGTTCACTGAGCCTTCACCGTTTGACTGATTACATCGGCGCAAAATAATATCAATCTTCTTCCCTTTCATCCAACTAGAATCAAAAGTAACATCAAAACCTAGCGCATCGCCACCTTGATATCCGTATGCCTTTTTGACGTCTGGACGAGCAATCCCTTGAGATTGGATACGTGTTAATTCTTTAGGTGTCCCGTGTTCCATCACAAGTACGTATGCGTATGTTCCAATTGCACCTTGTGGTTTATCAGGAACCAACCAACCAGCCACACGAACTTTTTTGTCTGATACCTTCTTGAAAATATCTAGTTTTCCATAGGCGTTCCCTTGATGCGTTGGCGTACTTGCTGATACTTTATCATCATGATTCTGATCTTCTGTACTGCCATCAGGTTTCAATGCGGGATTATCATAGTATTTCTTGATTTGTGAAATAAAGTACTCTTGCATTTGAGCAGTGATGGCTGCGGGAACTGCTAACGTAGAATCATAGCCACAATGTTCCATCAGTGAACGCTTAGGACATTCAGTAGCTGAAAATTGATGATGGCATTTGATTGTATCTCGGTTAACTGGCAATCCGTAAAAACGAAGATCCTCCGCTGCTTGCCAGAAAGCATTTTGCTCCGCTTGTAAGAAGACTGCTTTTGGCGTTTCCCGATTTCCACGCACTTCATATCCGATATAGCTGTTATTGCCGTCAGAATTAGCGACGTGCCAAGCACGATTATAAGTATCTTCTGTCCGAATAATCGTGTTTTCATCACAGTAATAATGAGCAAATCCTGCTTCTAACTGTTTATCTGTCATTCCTGCCAAACGATTCATTTCTTGTTCTGCAGTCGTGTTTGTCCAAGTATTATGGATGACTACACCCTTCACATCTCCTACACGTCTACCTGCTACACCACGACATACTGAATTATTGATAATATTGACCATTATTGTTTTCCTCCTAAAGTATTATTTTTGTCTTTTCCTTGTTCTTCAGATGAATCTTTCAATTTACTGAATCGATCTTTCACAAAATCTGGAATTGGGATTCCTAATTGACCTAAATTCTCGATCACCGAGATTCCGTAAACAGCAATGTATGAAAGCACAAAAGCTGTTGCGACTCCTTCAAAGTTCATGATTTTAAGATAGGGATACGCAATCAGCACAAGCGCCACGACAAGCAAATGCTTTACTACCCCCATCAGTCCTTTAGTACTATTTGTTTCTTTTCCAGCAAGTCCCTTACAAACTCCTGTAATGATATCCGCAATGACAATCCAAACAAAAATTTGAATATAAACGTTGCTTACTAGATTTTTAAACTCTGATAACAAAACTAAATTATCAATGATCACCATGTTTCCACCCTTCACTTTCTATTTTTGCCCATACAAAAAGCGCACTCGTTTGAGTACGCCTCTATTCTTCGCTATTAATAATCTCATCCGCTTCTTCATCCGTAATACATAATGGAACAAATTCACGAACCTGTTCTTCTGTAAAACAGCCCCAGTCAAACATCATTTTCACATCGCTAAAACTGAACATACTACTTGCCTCCTTCTGATTCTGGATTTAATTGCTCTTTAATTTCTGCAATATCCTTGCTGTTTTGAAGCGAAGCCAGCATTGTCTTTGAATTGATTTGTGCTAAACTGTCAGCTTTTTCTTTTAATGCAGTATTTTCCTGTTTAATTGCTACATCGTTTAGCATGAGTTTGGCATTGAGCTGTTTTAGATTACCATTCTCGTGTTCCAGAGCCTCGTACACTGCTTCAAGATTATTTAGCTTATTGTGATCCAATACATTCGTCAAAACAATCCATCGGTTTTCTTGCGGATCAAATAATTGATCATTAATTGTTAACGGCTCCCCATCTGAACGAATTCCTTCTAATGGTGGGACATCAGTAAACGGGACAGTCATAACCATATCATCTAACACTTTTCCGGCATATTCCCCACCAGGCTTGCCATACTTCCAAATATCTTTCATTTATTTCACTCCTAGTCTATATAGTATTGAATTGGCGCTAAAAACAAGTTGACTGTTCCCCTAAATGAAGGTAGACCGCAAACGCCGTTCGGTCGGATATAAGCCATCCCGCCATTGTCTAAAGTATTGCTACTTTGTGGTGGTAACAAGAATTGATACTCATAATTATCAGTTGGATTACTTGGTCTAAATCCTTCTGGAATCGTACAAAAATCTTGTGTACTTAGCGTGCTACCTTTTAATGATCCACGGAACATTACTAGTTTTCCAATTCTCCTGATTTGTCCCTGTTTGTTCCAGGAGTGGCCGTTGATCGCTGTTAGATTTACCCATCCAGTATCTTCTGGAACTGTAGCAACTTCTTTACCTGCAATCTGTAACCCATCTTCAAAGTTTTTTAAACCTTCAACTGACTGTGGTTCGGTCAAACTAACCGTATTATTCAAGCCTTTTTCAGTATATTCAGGTGTGACATCCCAACTGTAATCATTGGGATTGTTGCTGTCTTTCAAGCCTTCACCGAAGTATTTAAACTGACTAATATTCGGAGTTCGGGTGTCGCCTTCCTCTAGTTTTAACCACTTAATTGTACATTGACCTACACTTGTGTTTGGTACCTGATAAATCTGCACTTGTGGGCTAGTAGGGTGTGAATCAGTACTTGCGGTAAATGTTGCAGACCAAGTATCAGTTACTCCTTCTACTGGCTTCAAATCACCAAATCCCCATGGACTTCCTGTAGCTTGCGTAAAGAATGGTCTAAAAACCTGTGTTGCTGGCTTAGTTCCTTCCAGTGTGATGGTATACTTCTTGCCTTTTACCATTGGTTTGGTGTTATAGGTTTTAATAAGATAGTTACTATTAGTAACTGGTTGTTGTGATTCTGGTTTAATTAGATTCTCTCCCAGTGGAACCTTGCTCAAATAATATGGAGCATTGAGTAGATTAGGCTGGTATGGGGTGGCTATTGTACCAATTTCTAACTTAACATCATAGCTGACACTAACCGTTCCTTTGTCTTCACTGTTAACTGAGAATATTTGAACATAACAATTTGTCATACCAGTTAAATTAGCTTTTGTTGTCCCAGTAAATGTATGAGTGATCATTTTATCGCGTTCTACATTTGCTGGTAGTAATACATTAATGGGTAGTTCTGTACCACCAGATTCATTTAAATATCTAACCCTAGCCCCTATAGTATTGGTCTCCCCAGTCCAATCTGAACCAACACTCATAGTAACGGTTAATGCGTACGGCGTAGATGGTCGTAAAGCAGTTATAAGATACCTATTATTAGCTTCCGCTGTGCGCGGAATACCTAAGCCAAGCGATAATATGTCGCCGGCATCAGCTGTTCTAGTTTTAGTATGAGTTATAACCCTTTTAACACTATCTTTAACTGTATCTCCATTAGCTAGCAAAGACCCAACCCACGGGTCTGTAATATATGGCATTAAATTCGGATTCCCACTATAATCATAGTCCCCGAAGTCGATGCTGTTACTGTACATCTTTTTCAGCTTGCCGAGATCGCCGATTTGCTGATTGGTTTGATCAATACGATCATTTGCCTTATCAATATTAGTATTGAGAGTTACGACATCTTGATTGGCTTTCGTGATTTTGTCGTTTGTGTCTTTCAGTTTCGCATCAATCTGCGTTTCGGATTCCGCAATTTTCTGTTCAATCTCTTGCTTTCCATCAGCTAGAATTTTTTCGATTTTATCGATTGTCTGGCTAAAACCATTGAAATAATAGTCTTCTAGTTCTGGCGTACTATCATCGATTGGACTGCGTTTGATGTCAAAAGTAAAACGACCAGCCGTGTCTAACGACTGATCATTTGGGAAATCAATATAGATACTTCCATCTACTCTTCCTTGATATCCTAAAATATTATCTTCTAATACAATAGACACAATGCCATTCAAACGATCTTCAATTGTCGCAAGATAGTCATGCTTACCATAACCACCTTCTGCCGTTGCAGATTTAAATATCAAGCGAATAGGAACCATAGTTCCTTCTGGTAGACTTTGAGGAAGTCCATTTTTCTGCAATTTGAAGCGAAGCTTGGCTGTACCTCGATCATAAGACCAAAAAACTACACCTGTTGAAATAGGTTGAATCGCTTCTGCTTGGATAATAATAATGGATTCATTGGTTTTATAAATCATTAGGACAACACCTGCCCTTTCGCGATGATCAAACCTGAATTAACAATTTGATGACGTGTAGTAGCGAAGGCCATAGTTTTAGACATGCCATCACGCATGGTAGCATTGTTTGCTACCATGCCAATATTATTGTTTTTTCCGTTGTTTAAAGAAGAAGCAAGTACGTCAGCTAAAAGCGCTGAATGAATAACTGTGTTTTGATTTTCAAAATATGAATTATAGATATGACATTTTGCTGCATTTGCTCTTACTGCTACGTGATCTTTAATTGATTTCGTATCTTCTTTACAGGTGACACATGCAACTGCTAAATAGCCACTATTTTCAATATAAAAAGTGGAACTAGTATTTGCTTGATCTACCCCTTGTAAGCCGTAAATTCGAAAGTAACCAGAGCAATAACTAAATGATATACGTCTGACTTTTACAGACCTATCTGCACCTGTTGTATAGCCGTCATCATCTACGTTGTCCTTAGGACGAATATGGATTTGAGAAGCATTTATATTTTTGACTACTACATCCTCTAGATAAACGCCATTATCGATCCAAATCGTCACTACCTGAGTGCAGATTAATGGAATTTGATTGACTGCCGTTTGTATTGTTGCAAAAGGTTTCTCTTCTGTTCCATCACCTGCCTGGTCACTACCTTTTTCTGCTGATACATATAAATCGAGATTATTATTACTGCCGCCAATTATTGTCTCTACGCTAGTATTCAACTGATCCACTTGTTCCGCTGTTGCGTTCTGCCGATCGGTCAATGCCGCTATTTCAGATTCTTGTTTTGTTTCAGTCGCAAGAAGTCTTCCTTGTAATGTTTCGAAGGTTGCCCCTTCCCTGTTAACTCTAGCATCTACTACTTCGTTCGGTGAATCCCCACCCGAGTTGATTACGAGATTATCAATACGACTGTTCGTTGTTTTGTCTTGATCAGATAGTTTCTTTTCAAGATCATTGAGGTAGTCAATGTTTTTATTAAATTTCTCTTTCCATTCCGTAGAGATACGGTTACTGATTAATTTTAATAACCCCATCAAATCACTCCTTTCTGCGCCATTTCAGCGAGTATCGACGTCATTGTTTTCTTTGTGTTGCTCAATGTGATTTCTGGCGGCTTATTTGGTATCGCTGGATACGTCTTGATTCCTACCACTTGAATGTACGTATTGATATTCAAAGGTTCATAAATGAATGGGACGTGATCGCCTTTTTCGGGACTTATTTTCCATTTCAACGTTACAGATCCCGAAATACTTGGATAGTCTTGCAAGTCTGTCTTTAACCGCTCGAGCATGTTCCCTGATACGGTATACCGTTCGTCTTTAACAGGATCTTGTATCCTGATTCCCCACTTCTGTGATTCAGGACTTGTGTAAGTGATAGGAGTAAATATATAGTCACTATCTTTAGGATTCTCAGTATTTGCGCCATCCTTCAATTTTCCATATCCTTTGATTTGTGTCTTTAGACTGTACGTATCAATATCGAATGACACTTCATCTGTATTGTATTTATAGCGAATCTGTTCTTCCGTCCGCTGGCCGTACTCACTGGCAGGATAAAAAGTTAGATGTTTATTATTCGGAATCACGACTGCATTATAGTCAGACAGAATCTCATTGATCAGCTTCAAGTAATTCGCATTACCGAAGTTTTCTTGTTCAACTGTAAGGAATTTATGGTTTGGATCAATGACTTCCCATGTAAAGCCGCGACTACCTACACTAAATACATGCGTAAGCAACTGGCTAATAGATCTCGCACCAGTTACTGTATTGTACTGATAACCATCTTGAACGGTGTAATAGATATGTGTCGCAACCACTTGTTTCGTCAACAACTGTCCAAGTGCTTTGCGAGTCATTTCTTTGATTACAAATTCCTGTCCGTTGTAAAAAACAGAAGACTCGTATTCAACTAAATCAAATACTTCCTGATTCAACGAATTGCTGGTAACGGTAAAGCCAATCTCCCACGTTTTATTTTGTTGCCAGTTTTCATAAAAAGAACCCTTGTCATAGCCGACAAGGATTTCTTCTTTTGTTTGTTCATAATTTCGAATAATTAAATCAGTCACTCAATCACCTACTTATATAAGAAACGGAAATCCCATGAAGATTTCACGCGAGTAATATTTTGGATCTCGATTTCATTGACACCCTCAACCAAATTGATTAGGCCATGATTCGTATTGATCCCACAACTTACACCGTTCAATTTTGGAATCACGCCATCCAAGACTAATGTCTGTCCGAGATTCGTAGAAAGTGATGGATAGTAAATAAATCGATCGCCAGTTGTTTTATTGAAAATCGTCACATTTCCTTCTGATTCTCCTTCTAATGCGATCCGCAGATAATGTTCACGTGGATCAATTTCAAAGCTTCCAGCATTGTAAATAATGAAGTGACTCGTCTGATGCGTGTACTTGTAATCTTCCGCCACTAGACCTTGCGAGAATTGCCATTCTTCCTCTAGATTGAAATCCGTTAAAGTGGTTGCGATGGATTCAGCACTCCCCGATGGAATATTAAAGGTTATTTCTATCGTAGAATAATCGTTCTCTTCCTCAGTAATTTCGAAATTTGTTGGATTTACTTTAAATCTTTTTCCTGGACTTAAATCATAGGAAATGTAATATTGATAACCAACAAAAATCAGCTCATAGAACTCTGTTAATAGCAGTTCTTTATCATGCTTATTTTTGTAAAAGATATCAAAAGTCAGCACTAATTCAAAAGGACGAAAACTAGCATTAGCTTCTCTGCTACCGTTCGTCCCTTCAAAATCTTCGTAATTCACTTCATACACTGGTGCTTGACGTTTGATTTCTTTACATACAATTTTTTCTTTTCTTTGCGGATCAAACAACTTCCCATTTTGATTGAACTGTAATTTGTAAAACAATTATCAAACACCTCCATTCGTATATCGAAGTTTATTCAAATCAGAGCCCATATAATGATTAGCAGCTTGCCCAATGTCAGAAGACTTGAGACTTAAATCTTTTCCAAGAATCGCTCTAAGAATCATCATTAACTCATTATGCTGTTTTTGTTGCTGTTTAATCAAAGTTACAAGCTCTGCTGAATTATCAGCTGTATTTGCAGTGTTAGAGCGTTTCTTGTCATCGCCAGAAAGGAAAGCTAATGCTTGACCCATCAATTCAATAGCTCTTGTTTTTCTTGTCAATGGAATAACCATTTCTGGTTTATTTCCTTCTCCTGCTCGATATAATCCGTCTTTGGTAATCAATCCGCCATTGGCATATCCATGTCCTTTTCCGATAACTTGCAACATACCTGCAACTCCGTAACGTTTCTTAGCATAATTGATTGCTGCTAACATGTTATCAAATCCGTTCATAATATTTCCGTGACCAGGAAAAGCGTTAGCTGCAAAAGTTCCGGATTTCATTTGAAGTAATCCTGTTGCATTGCCTTCAGCGAGCCCATCATTGCCACCAATTGCTTTCTCATTACCACCAGATTCCGTTTGGATTTGGGACATCCAGGCATTTATATAAGCTGCTGTAGCTGGTAATCCATTCATTTTCAATGCTTTAGACACGTAAGAACGCCAGCGCGCAACACCAATTCCTCCTACTCCTCCATTGAATATATCACCAGAACCCATAGAACCGTTTAAATGAATATGATCGAAGTGATCGCCATCTGGCCAATTCGTCCATTGTCCGCTTGCCCCTGTTCCAGATAATCCCATGCGGTCACGTACACGCCCATTCGTAATGACATACGCAATTTTTGAAGGGAATTTTTCAAAAGCGTAATTTGCTGCTGCTGTATATCTCGGGTCTCCAGATATACCTGGATAAGCCAAGTCTATAGCTTGCCGTTTTCCGTGATAGTAAGCATCTCCTGCTCGATATCCAGAAGTTACTGTAAGTCCGGGGAACTTACCCATTACTTTCTGTGCCACATCAACTAAATATTGATAAACACCATTGGCATTTACTGCACCATCAAAATTGCCATGAGTGAAGAATTCACTTAATTTTGATTGAAGCATTGTATTTGCAGCTTTGGACATTAATGACGTTCCTGATTTAGTCATATCAAGCCATGGTTCATTAATGCCTGAAAAGTCAACTTTGCTAGTTAAGAATTCTAACATTCTTTTTTCATCATCTAACAAATTAACAATATCTAAATTGCCAATCCCTTTTTTGTAGTGTGGAATATTTAAACGTTCCTTTAATTTCTTTGTTAAAGAAGCATTTAAGACCTGAGCACCTTTAGGCAAATTAACAAGAAGGTCTCTACCTTTGGCAATAAAACCACGTCCATCTGGCATCTGAACATATTCTTCGTGAACTAGGCCTTTTTGATCATTAATCATAGCAAGTCCACCAGGATGTCCATCAGTTCCCTTAGCGTATTGTGGAATTGGCCAGTTTCCGATATTCTTACTTGACTCGACTTCCTTAAGCACATAGTTAACTCCCGATATGACGCCATTAACCCCTTTGCCCATACCACCAACCATTGTATTAGCGACATTGTTCATTGTTGTAGAAAGAGAATTACCTAACGAATTCATTCCGTTTATTAAAGATTGCAACAAGAATGTCCCTGCATTGTAAAAACCACCACTTTTAGAACGAAGGTTGTTAATCGAATCGTTACCAAGCTGATTTACACGGGCTATGAATGATCCATACAATGAATTCCAACCATTAAGATTATTTTGCTGCCACGTTCGGCCATTGTTGTACATAGGAGTGTTGTAGTTTCTAAGCGTGACCATTGCTTGATTACAAAATGAATTGATCGTAGAAATAAATGTCCCAGTTAAACTATTCCATCCATTCAGTAAGTTCTTATTCCATGCTACTCCTTGCGTATAATTAGGATTGTTTTGAAGTTTTAGCGCATTGAGATAGTTTGTAATAAAAACCATTTCACTATTCATATATTGAGGAACCGCTGAGTTCCAACCATTCATTAGATTAGTTAACCATTGAGCTCCAATTCCTAGATACTGATCTGATTTTTCTGAAAGACTGTCCGGAATAATCGGATCGGCAACTTTTGTTTCATCTGATAGTTTAGTATCTTTAGCATTAGTCGTTCCTGCCATCAGTTGAGTTCTCAATACCGTCGTTAGCTCGTTAATAGCTAAAATTAAAGCATCTAAGTTTAGCGTAGATGAAACCGTCGTTATGTTTCCTATACCATCAGCATATTTAGGCACTAGACGTTTAGTTTTAGTGGCGTTCAGTACTTTCGAACCTCTTGGTAAGTCTAAAACGACATTACGTCCTTTAGGTATAAAAGCTTCTCCGCTCGGCAAGGTTATAAGCTCTTCATAAGTAGGTCCTTTTTGATCGTTTACCATAGCTGCTCCGCCAGGATGGAAGTTCGTTCCTTTAGCATTAGGCATAGGACCTATAAAGTCAGCTGATACAGTTTTAGTAATTTTATCTGGTATTTTTGTTTGGAAGATGTTGAACGCTTCAAATGCATCTTTAGCAGCTTGTGAAGCCTCATCGTGTCCTACTGCAGTTTTATCATTAGGAAAAATATTTTTGTTGTAATTCTCTATAGAGCTTTTAGCCCCACTGATTGCCTCTTTTAAATTAACGTTATCTCCATATAGAGTTTTAAGAAGTGGCATAACTTTGTTATATTCTTCTACACTTACAGTCCCGTCTTTCACTTTAGCCAGTAAATCAATATTATTACCAAGCAAGTTTTTAACTGTGTCTGGAATTGCTTTCCATGCATTCCATGATTCTTCTGAAGCGAATATTTTGTTTGCTAAGTCAGTATTGTCAGCTAACATATATTTTTGATTATCTGGTAATTGAGTCCATCTTCCGTATATTTCTTCTGAAGATAAAACAGTGGTAGCTAAATCTTCGTTATCTGCAAGTAATCTTTTCTCATTATCAGGAAGGTTTACCCATTGATTCCACATTCTGTCAGATGATAAAAGAACCTCTGTAAATTTAGTATTATTAGCTGAAAGAAACTTTGCATTAGATGATAACTGATTCCAACGTTTAAACATTTCTTCGGAATTAAAAAGTTTTGTAGAAAAATCTGAGTTATCTAATAACAATTCTTTTGTGGGGTTATCTAATTGAGCCCAACTATTTAATTTTTCTTCTGATCCATCGATAGCATCGTATACTTTATACGCATTCAAATCTAAATCTTTCACTTGAAGTTTGTAAGTATCCCATAATCCCAAATTCATGAGAGTTTCACCCATAACTTCAGGAGTATTTGAAGTTAGGATTGCTTCTTTAGAAGGAATATCTAACTCATTCCATTTACCAGCATTTTCTAAAGCCTTGTATACATTTTTAGAACACTCATCTTCTAATAATGCTTCTTTTTCTTTCCATTCCATATCATCCCAATAACCATTTTGTACTGCCGCTATGGAAATGACATCTTTTGCGTTCGTTGTTAGTTTCGCATCATGAACAACAGGTTTAAGTTCATTCCATTTAGTGAAATCCTTCGTTGCTTCATTCACTACTTCTTGTACGTTAGTTTTTACTTTTCCTGTTTTTTCGTCTAAAACTAATCCATTCCAAGTTGATCCAGCATGCGTAGCCTCATCAGCTACCATACCAAGTTGTTCTGCATTTTTTTCGGCATTATCTGCTATTTCATCCGATGTTTTCTTCGCTTGGGCTAAAATCTTTTCATTACTTTCGAGAAAAACTTTTGTATACTGACCAGTATTGTCCATAGCAGCTGCCGTTTTGCTAAATAATTGACCATTTGATAAACTCACTTCGTTAATCAATTGTGGATATTTATTTGTTATAGCAGCTATTTGGCTATCGAATCCTTGATTTGTAGTTTTGATGTAATCATTCATTTCATCTTCTAATGCATCAATGAATTCTTTGCTTACTCCCTTTTCCTTTAAAGCCGCCTTTTTTTCTTCAAGCATTTGTCTATAATTTTCGGTAGTTGCAGCTTTTTGTTTCGCTAAAGATTGTAACCACGTCTTCGCTTCTTCTTCTGTAGCCTGTGCAACATCACCATTCATGGCTGATAGTATCTTTTTTCTGTCTTTAGCAGAAACATCGAGCGTATCCACATACGCTTGAGAAGTTCCTTTCATTAGATCCTGTATCTGTTGTAGTTCTGAAACAGTCAAGTCTCTGTTCTGATTTGCGGCTCTTTCTCTGATTTTTTTTATTTCTTCATTGTTGTCTTTTATTTTAGAAAGAGATTGCCCTAAGGTTTCTTCTTCTGATTCAGCTACTTCTTTCATGGCATCCTGAACTGATTGAGGTAGCCCTTTTAGTGCATCGTCTAATGCCTTTATTCTACCTGTTAAAGATGTTTCTAAAGATGTTCCAGCGGTTGCGAAATTAGCCGCCATATTATTCGCATCATCAACAGTAAATCCCTCTTTGAGAAGCCCGAATTGACCATTTGCACCTTCAATATTCTTCTGTACTCCGTCAAGAGTACTATCTATTTCCTCACCGACATCTGTTCCCCATTGCTTTACTCTTTGCGAGGAATTCCATGCTTCTTCACCAAATAATTTCCATGCCCCATAGCCAACTGCTAGTGCGCCACCAACGCCAACAATACCAAGCAGAGCAGGACCTAATAAACCTAGTGATGTTGTCATTGCGCCTATTCCGCTGGCGCCCGCAGCAGTACTTGCAGCACTAGCTGTTTTTCCCATCATAGGGACTAACCCGCCAATACCTCCAGCTCCTGCTGTCTTTGCAGCTGCAGCACCAGCTGTTGTTACCGACGATGCAAAGGCATCCATAGCCTTCTTTTCTGCTGCTTTCGCTGCTAAATCAACAAGGCTTTTCGTCAATCTTCCAGTAGTTGAAGTAACTTTACCTATTACTGAAGTACCAGTTCCTAAAAGCTTCAGCGCTGGACCAGCTGCTGCTGCTAATCCAACCCATTTGATAATGTTTCTTTGTTGATCATCACTCATAGCCGAGAAAGCTTTCGCCATATTCCCTAAGTTTTTTATCAATGGTTTCGATACATTTAGACCATCACGCAACGCGTCTACAAATGGACCTCCAAGATCGATTGCTGTATCAATCACTTCGTTTTTCAACATCTTTAGCTTTGATTCAGTTGTTTCGTATCTTTTATTAGCTTCATTTGTTAAAGCTGTATTTTGTTTCCACGCGCCGTTTCCTTTTTCAATTGCTCCTTTGAATATGTCACTAGCATTTGCAGCTCTCAATAAACTGTCGCGTAGTCGAACTTCTTTTATATCCATGTCATCCAGAACTTTGATTGCTGAAGTCCCATGTTTTTCTGAATCTTTCAGCCCTTGAATGAACTTGATGATTGCTTCTGAAGGATCACTCTTGAACAACTTCTGGAATTGTTCACTTGTAACACCTGCCACATTCGCAAAATTTTCAAGCGAACTTTTCGAATTGTCCGCTTCTTTATACATTTTCTTTAAATCAGATGAAGTGAATCCCATTTGCTCTGATACTGCTTTTAACGATTTTCCACCGTCTCTCACAGCATTTACTAAATTAACCCACGGAACACCTTGTTCTTCTGCCATCTGTTTCAGCTGATCAAAAGCGCCAAATCCTTTTTCTACAGCTAGCTGCATCTGGATCATGACCTTCGAAAAGGCAGACCCACCCGCTTCAGCTTCGACACCAACAGAAGATAGAGCAGTAGCAAATCCTAGAATTTCGCCTTGGCTCATTCCAATCTGTTTACCAGCACCCGCTAACCGCAATCCCATTTCAGTGATTTCTGATTCGGTTGTAGCAAAATTGTTACCTAGATCGACAATGACTGATCCTAATTTATCAAAGTCTTTTTGAGACATTTGGGTAATATTAGCAAATCGTGCTAAAGAAGTTGCCGCAGTTTCAGCCGACATATTAGTCGATTCACCCATATCTATCATCGTCTTAGTGAAGCTAACTACGTTTTCAGTCTTTATACCTAATTGCCCAGCGGCTTCGGCTACATTTGCTATTTCTTGATGACTACCAGGTAATTGAGTGGCAAGATTACGCAGACCTTTCTCTAAGTCGCTATAGGAATAAACTACGTTCCCATTCGAATCTACAACTTCATCATTTGTCTTTTTTACTCCTGCAAAAGCACTTTCCCATGAAATAGCTGCACTAGTAACTGCAGTTGCACCTGCCACTATTGGAGCTGTTACTCCAACAGTTAGGGCAGATCCTATCCCAGAAACTCCTTTACCAAAGGCTTCAATTTTTTTCCCAGAATTAATCAATACATCAGAATTAGCTTTTAGTTTCCCCGTAAACCCTTCCGTTTCCACTTTCATCCGAGCAATCTGTCCAACAGTTGTTTTCATCTGAGATTCGTAACTTGCTGATCTAGCTGTTGCTTGATTCAATTGATTAGCGTATTTAGCAGTCGAAGCAGTAGCGTTTCCGTTAGAGTCAAAACTATCCTTATAAGCTTTAGTGAGCAATTCTACTTGCTTTTCATTTGCTTGTAGAACTCCGCCTAAACCATTGTATTTTGCTTGTAAAGCGCCGAGAGAATTCCCTGAAGAGTTCATTACTTGCATTTGTGATTTCATTGCTTTCATTTGATGGTTAACAGCGTTTTTAGCTCCGGCTAGACCTTTTGAAAAGGCTGAACTGTCTAAGTCTAGTTTGATAATCATATTGCCTAAAGGTTTTCCGTTTGCCATATGTTTACCTCCTCTCTACATGGATTTCAAGAAGTCTTTAAGATCAACTTCTTTTTGTTTCTCTTTTTTAGGCGAAGTGCACGCAATTTTCATCATCATTTCAAAGGAATTATCTTCTATGTCAGATAGCGACCATCCCGCTTTCACTAACTCTCTACATAGGTTTAAGTACATTTCTTCTGCTTCTTCAGGCGTTACTTTTTTGCATCTGGGTCTGGATTGCTTTCAATCCCCATCACTTCTCCTAATATGCCATCCAACGTGCTCATTACCTTCTCAGATGGTAATCCATCTAAAATTTGTTCAGCTGTCAAATTACTGTCCCTGAAGATTCCTACAGCAAAATCCAAATAAATGTCCAAGCGATCCCAACCCATAACTCCGTCTTCGTTTAGTTTTTTGATTGTCTCTAAAGCTTTTCGATAATCTTTACCTGTTGTATCAAGATTTTCGTAAACTTTCTTAGCTGATCCTTCTTTCAATTCGATTCTTACTTTTGCCATTTATATTCCTCCTACTATATAAATAAGGAAGATTGGCTCTATACCAATCTTCCTTATTACTTTCATTCAACTTTTATCCGTTGTTTCGGAACTATTACTTCATTATTTTTATCTCGCCCATCAATTTCTACAATGTCATCTTTTTGTTTTATAGCACCACCAATATAGTAATCATATCTTCCTAGAGAAAATTCGCCACCAATCGCTTGAGCAACACCATTGACATAAGCTCTAGCAAATTTAATATCACCTGTGTAGCTTCCAAACATATGTCTGCTACCAAAAACATACTCATCCGGAATCATTCCGGGCTTAACTGGGAGACACTACTGTAACAGTACATTTTGCTACTTTACCGCCATCCGTAGTAGTAAATGAAACTTCTGTAGTTCCACCAACTTCAGCGTCTGTTTTTACTGTAACGTTGCCCCCGCTAACCGTAGCTACAGCTGTATTCGAACTGCTCCAACTTCCTGTTTTATCTGTTGCGTTTGTTGGCGTTACAGTAGGAGTTAATTTTAAGGTTCCGCCTTGTTCAACTTCAGCTGTCGTTTTATCCAACGTCACACCAGTAACTGAAATTGGAAGAGTGGTAAATGCAGGAATATCTACTTTTACTGATTCTTGACCTCCAACCACACGCGTAGCTTGATAATCTCCTTTAGCAACTTGAGTATTTGCTGCAATTCCAGTAATAGAAAGTGGACTTTCACCCTCTGCGACTTTTGTAAATTCAGTACCATTTTTTTTATAGATTTTAAATGTATCTGACATAGTTATCCTCCTAACTTAATTCAACTGTTGCCCCATTAATAGTGGGAGTGATTGCTCCAACAACGGGGCTAGTTACTCCCCCGCTGCAGGAAATACCATCTCTTTCAAAGCAGTAATAGAAGCTTCTTCGTCTCCAACATATTTTGCGACTGTTTGGCCTTTAGCATCACCTTCAACATCATTGGCAATCGCTGAAAATACATATTCTTCTGCTTCTGGTTCGAAAGCTTCATTTGTCGTAGTGTTAAGATTAATAGATTCCCGACTGAATTTTCCTTTGAACATCGCAAGCATTGCTGTATCGCCGTTCAAATCCTCCGATTCCATCAAAATTGCACAATATGGTGGCTCAGTATCTTCTCCCAAGAAGCTGATTTTGTTTGTATCGGTTTTGTAACCAAGAATTTTGTCATTTACTTCTGTTGGTAAATCTAACAATCCAAAAGTAGCTGAAACATCGCCTGTTCCTTTCTGAGAGACATAGTAAGCGATGTTCGATCCGTAAACTTTTGATGGTTCTTTTGATAGCCCACTGATTTCAGCAGATACAGTTGCTCCTTCGTCTTGTTTACCTTCAATTACATATAGATTTGCTGCTGGAATCTTCCCTGTGCTGTCAAAGACCCCGATTGTCATTTTTTTGAATCCTACTAAAGTCATAAAATTTTCCTCCTAATTTTGGGTAATAAAAAAGACACGTTATTTTCGTGTCTTAATTTCTAATATTCGGTATCGTAAATTTTTGTATTTCCTTCGTAACGACGCGCGTCTACAAAGCGTTTTGTTTCAGAAAAGTATTCATCTAACCCTTGACCAGAGATTTGGCCAAAGCCTAGTTTTTTCATCTCTTTTTTTATCTCATATTGAATCTGCTTGCATGTTGCTCTATATTTCGATTCAACATCGATCTGTATCATATGCTCCACAGAAAGCTCTTTGTTACTCCCGTGATATGCTTCGTTAGGTGTATCTACAGGACGAATCGTGATCATTGGACCTGTTTTATCGGCGGTTTCAGGTTGCTCATAAAATTTAATACGATATTGCTCGTTATTCTCGTTGTAGGTCATTGAACGAATATACTCATTCAAACAAAGAGCCTCGTAAATGATATTAAGCATATCTTTCATAAACTCTTTTTAACCTCCTCCCCTACAGCATCAAAGTACAACGGCTCGGAATTCTTAAGTGATTTTGTTATTACACCAAATCCTCTCGGTCTAATTTGTTTGCCTTTTCGTGTATAGCCCCATTCATTCAAATGAATGATTCTATATCGTTGATGTGGACCATTCCAACCGATTTCAGCTTCTGCCTTGTAATCTCTATACGTAGCGTTCTTGCGAACAACCTCATCGATCGTATAACCTTTGTCTTTAAAAACGGTCATGTCCGTTTGCAACTGTTTTTCTACTTTTTCAGCGCCAACATTGATTGCTTTTTTTGTTAATGTCTTAGTTTTCTTTTCTCCAAACTTTTTCTCTAAAGCTTGGATTGTTTCTTGAACGCCTTCAAACTTTACGTTACTCATCGTTTATCACCGCTAATAAAAGTGTGACAAACTCATTTGAGGCTAAATCATGTCGTACTTCCACGATATTCCATCTGAGTCCGGAATATCGATAATCAATTATTTCTGCGAAATCTTTATTGTCTGGAGTATACTTTTTTCTCGGATCACGCATCACCATAGTGACAGCCAACTTACTATCTAATCCATTCAAAACTTCAAGGTCCTTCATTGATGGATCGTATATTTCAGCTCTTGTTTTATACAATATTTTTTCCTCATCATTACCGGGTTCAGGCCCATTTGAAGGTTTATATTGATAAAAGAAAACTTTCGTATTTAATTTTCTTGTACTAGACCTTTTCAGTGGACTCACCTTCTTTGAATACTTTATAACTCGCTTTGAGTTGAAGAATAAGAGAGTTGAAGCCTAAATCATACTCTCTTAAACCTCCAGTTGCATTCGCTGTTTCAATGGTAGCTGAGCGTGCATGATAGTAATGATCCGTCAGCATCAAGATAGAAAGGTTTAAAAGATCTGTGGAATCGTTATCTGTTTCATAAAAAGAAGGCTTATCTTGTCCGATAGCTCCTTTGATGTATGCAATAGCAGCTGCCGCAGATCGTTTAATGCCAGTATTATCGTCAGAAAAATCTTCACGAATCGCCTCTTTAATTTCTTCTAAATCTTGTTCATTTTTAGGATCTAGAATCATGAATACACCGCCTAACTAAGTTCGATAGTTGCCCCATCTGCAGTCGGGGTCACTTTCCCGACGACTGCCGGGGCTACGCTTTTTTTATCGTAGCTAGACGGAATGCTGACGCTAGTTTGATTTGATGATCGAACCATGCTGTGACAACAAACAAATTAACACCTGTTTTCACGTCTTTATCTTGTTCGTACGTCGCACCGATATCGTAGTTAAAGTGTGAGTATGAAAAATCGCCGATAACAGGGGTAACAGCAGCATCAGTAAAGATTACTGGTTTACCTAAAATTTGTTCAGGTTGTGCTGTATAAAGAGTGGTACTTCCGTTAGCTAGGGTTTCGATGATATTTAAATAATCGGCATATTTCATCATGATTTTTGCATTTTCACGATAGTCTTCGTGTAGATCAGCAATAGCAGCTTTAATTGCTTTGTATAAATCTTCACCTTCGACTTTTTTAATGTTTACTTCCGTTTCGTCATAAAAACTCATATGTTCTTCGCCAGTTTTAGGAGTTGTAGCAAACGCAACTTTACGCTCTTTTGCAGCTACACCAGACTGTAAGTTACGCTCTACAGTTGAAACTAAATTCGTATTTGTTCCAGCTAAGATAGTTTCAGAAATACCAGTAAAAACTTTAAACTTATGACGTCCAAAAGCTACTATATCCCCTTTTGCTTTCAGTTCTTTTGCTGTTTCCATATCTGCAATAAAATCATCATCATCCAATGTGAAAGAAACTTTTGGAATTTCCAGATTAGGAATATTTGTGATAGCCGAAACATCTCTTAATGGATTTTTTACAATCGGTTCAGAGATAATGTCGGTGGCTACTGTTTTAGGTAAGAATTTCCCACCTTTTGATGCATCATCATCGCCTAATACTTGTAAAACATCTGATGGAACAGCTTCTTTTGCAATGGTTTTGCGAATCAATTCTGCTTTTGCATCAATTACTTTTTGTTTAGGATTTTCAGAAGTAGTAAATTGTCCTTTTGACAAATTAGCCTTTTGTTCTGCTTCCATTTGGTCGTGTTGAGTTTTGATAATATCGAAACGTTGCTGTAAATCATCTTTTGATTTTTGCATTTGAACTAACTCTTCAGCGCTCGTCCCTGGATCTGTTGCTTTTTGCATAATCGTATCGTTTTGTTTTTGAATTTGCTGTCCTAATGTAGCTAAATCTTGTTTTAATTCATACAGTGTTTTCATTTATAATCCTCCTAGAATTGTGCCTATCAAGGCTTTGTTTTGTTTTGCATGTTCAACGATTTTTTCTATTTTTTCTTGGTCTCTCGAGTCTTCTTGTCTAGAGTCCAAAAGTTTTTCTGGAACTTTTTGATACGTTTCAAACAGTTTTTGACTGATTGAAGCTGCAACTTGATTAGCTGACTCAACCACATCGCAAAGACCGTAATTGTATGCTTCTTGAGCAGACATCCAAGTTTCTTCGTCCATAATTTGTTTTATTTTTTCTTCTGTTAACTTTTCACCAGCTTTTGCTAAATACGTAACTACAGAAGATTCAGCTATTTTGTCCAAATCATCTGCTTGTTTACGTAGCTCTTTGGCATTTCCCATTGAAATTGTCCAAGGATTGTGGATCATTAACATGCTGTTCTCAGGCATAATGACTTCATCACAGCTTGCTACAATCACACTGGCAATTGATGCCGCTAAAGCATCCACATGAGCTACAACACGTGCTTTGTGCTGTCGCAACATATTTCCAATTGCAATTCCTTCAAAGACAGAACCACCTGGTGAATTTATGTGAAGATTAATCTGGCTAACTTCTCCAAGCTCCTTCAAATCTTTTTGAAAACTTGCTGCAGTAGTGTCTGTGTCGTCCCATTTGAATGAGACAATTTCTCCAAATATAAAAACATCTGCTTCATTTTGATTAGCAGACTGTTTGCATTCCCAAAACTTTTTCATTTCAACCCTCCTTTCAAGGCAAAATAAAAAAGACCTAACTATTTTTAGTTACGTCTGTTTCACTAGATTTATTCGATTTTCTTAATGTTGGATCCATTTCTTGCGGATACATATCACCTGAAATCCATAGATCAGCAGCTTTTCCACCTCGTGGAGGCATTTCTTCTAACATTCTTGCCTCGTCAGGAGACATCCAACCATCGCGTATTCCGCCATGGTAAAACTTTTGACGTGCATCGCTGTCTCCGCGAAGCAATCCCATCATATTAAATTTGAAATAATATCCTTTTATTCTTTCGTTTGTTCGAAGTATTTTCTTATTAAACTCTCTTTCATATTGCTTTACAATCGGAGTAAGTGTCATATTAACGAATAGTTGCATCAATTGTTCATTTGAAGAAAAGCTGCTACTGTCAGAGTTCAAGAAAATGCTAGGAACGTTATAAACATTAGCAATACGATCTCGAGTAATTTCCTCAGTGATCTTCATATCAGTTGCTACAAAGTTCCGTTTCATTTCTTCAATAGTTACACCCGGTTCTTGGAAAAGCACGCCACCGTTTTCTTCATAGAAACGTCTAAAATCTTCCACAACGGCTTTTCTTTTTTCTTCATCAACGCTAGTGGCATAAGTTAAAATGAATGAATCTCGTAAGGATTGCATTTCTTTTAAAGAAAATTCACGAACCGCTTTATCAAAATCATTTGAATTTTTTAATACTTGGATTGGACTTATTCCCTTCCAATTACCATTTCCCGCAATATGTCGTACATGAATAACATCAGTATTATGAAAATAGAATGTTTTGCCATCGTTATTCACTTGATACCATAATTCTTTACTATCCTGTTCAATTACCGGTTCAACATAATTTGGATTGAAAGGGACCAATGTATCAAATTGCCCTCTAAAATCTCTAATAATCAAAGCATAGCCGTTTCCATTTGTATTCCTGCTAACTTCAAGTACATTAATTATTTGGTCCAAAGTTTGATTTTTGTTAGGAAAATATATTAATCGGTCCATAGACTCATCAAATTGTTGATCGTAATTTAGATATTTTTTGAATGGTAGACTAGACAATGTATTACTTAAACGAGATACGACCGAAAAAATATTTTCATTGGTTTCAAGAGTTGAATTTTCTATTCCAAAAAAAGTTTTACCAAACCAAACCTTGAAATTACTACTAGTTGAGTAATCTTTTATAATTGCCTGTTTGATAAATTTTGGAGTTACTCTATTAACCACTTTTTGAAACTTATTCATTATTTACCTCCCCTCATCATTTCTCTGACGCTTATAAAACCAATGGTTCCGCTCTGTTTAGATTTTGTAGCAAACATTTCAACTACGCTGACATGACTATTCAATACAGCGGCAAAACCATCTATTTTCCTATTCTTCGATTGTTTCGTCGGCATCCAATTATTGTTACGATCTTGAACTAGCTTCACGTTAGAAAGATACCATCTAAAAATTTTCTGTTGGTTATAAATTACTTTTCCGTCTAAAAAGCGTTCTTTCAAATCTTTCATCGGACCGCCAAGAGTAGTGAAGCCCTGAATAGCTTCTTCCATCACAAACCCGTAGTCAATCATTTGCCGATTCAAAATCAAACTGTTTCTTCTGTCATATCTGATTTTCAGTATTTTATATTTTTTTGATTGTTCAACAAACCAGTCAAAAACAAACTGGTAATCGACATAACTGCCTGGTGTCAAAGTTAGATCACCTGATTTTATCCAAGCATCCAACCGTTGTTTATTATTGTCGTTGTTATATCTCTCTTGCGAAATCCAACTATGTTCTAGAACTGCTATTTCTCCAGTTTCGTAAATAGGAAACTCTAAATCAGCCGACGTGAAATCTTGTGTTTCTGATAAATCATACCCCCCAACACATTCTTCACCTTCCATGATTTCCCAATCAATTATTTTGTTATTCTTATTGATTGTCTGCATATCTAGAAACGATAGTTCGTCTATGTCAGAAAATAGATTGAACTGCTTAGTAATCCAGTCCGCTCGTTCCTGGGGACTATTACGTTCTGTTTTCCAATCGGTTACCAAATCAACAAATGACATCAACCCGATGTTTGGATTAGCTTTGATCCAGTTCCTTGGGTCATCCGCTTCAGAAACATCATCTAGCTTTGCTACAAAATAAAAAACTCGTTCATCTAGCCCATCTTCAAGATGTTCTAAACAATCGAGTGCATTGTCATAATATTGCATAAGCGGCCCATCAAGAACATAACCAGCTGTAGTTATATAAACGATCAGCGGTTGTCTTCGTGTACCACGAGATTTTTTTATTACATTGATCAATTTGAAATTAATGAATTCATGAATTTCATCAAAAATCGCAAAATGAGTGTTTAAGCCATCCAGCTTTTTACTATCAGACGCTCGAGCTTCCATTTTAGAGAAAGTAACCTCATCTTTAATTAAGGATCTTTGTGGCTTATATTTTTTATCCAAACGTGGCGATTGTTTCACCATTTCTTTGGTTTTATCGAACAAAATAGACGCTTGATCTTTTGCATTGGCCAAAACATAGACATTAGCACCTTGTTCATGGTCATATCCAAGCATGTAAGCAGATAACCCACTGATAAGAGATGTCTTTCCGTTTTTACGACCAACAAATGTCAAAGCTTCACGAAAACGCCGAATTCCTGTGTCTTTATGAATCCATCCGAACATCGAACCGATGATAAAATGTTGCCATGGTTGCAAAATAAATCGGCCAAAGTCACCTTCAGTCGGACGGCAATTATCTTCAATAAAACGAATAGGACGATGCCCTACTTCTTCATCAAAAATCCACGGAAATTCTTCGGTTCCTTGTCGTTCTAAATCTAATACATGACGTTTAGCAGCAAGGATGTTTTCTTTACTCGCTGGTATAGATCCATCAATCAATCGTTCAGCGTACCAAGTAGTCAACAGTTCAGGATATGGTTCTAATAAGATTCCTCCCCATGAAGCTTGTTCTTCTTTGTATTCAGCCCACCATCTTTCAAGTTCTGAATATGATAATGACATCAAGTCCATTCATCATCATCCTCGCTTTTAGCCATTTTTATAGCTAATTTAGCTCTAGCTGAAGGCGATAACCCCAAATCACTTCCAAAAGACCGCATGTTTTTTGAACAAGTATCCAATTGTTTGATCAGCGGATTGCCAATTCCTTCTAGATCATCCCTTTGTACTCTTGCTGCTTGATTTTGCAGATTTAAATGTTCTGAGTACCAGTAGCAATACATAGCCAGTGGATAAATATCACCGTTTGTAATTAATTCTATCTCAAGCAACTCTTCTTTCAAGAAATCAAATGCTTTTGTTGCAGATTCATTCAGCCATTCAGGAGCTCTGATGTTGTCACTTTTCATTTGCAAGCGTTCTTCAGCATCTGCACGTTTCTTTAATTCTTTAGTATTTTTTTTATTAGGATTTTTTTGTAAAAGCTGCAGTTTTGCACTTTTTGCTGGTTGTGGCATTCCATCACCTTCTTTCATGGTAAAATATATAGAGATTGGAGGTGCTAATTATGAAAGTTATCAAAGTCAATAGTCACGATATGAATATACAAACTGTGAATTTTTCTAATGGCAGTTTTATTTCTTTCAAACTTATTGAACATAACATCTTACAAGTTTTGAAGACTAATATTTCTGGATTATCTTATCTGGCTAGTAAAGAAATCAGTTTTGACTACATCGGCGACGAAACTAAGGTCTTAGCTGGTGAATATGTTTTTCAATTGGTCTAATAAAAAACTTGAAAAGCGGTATTTGTGTGAAGGAGGGAGCTCACCGGTCTTGGCCCCCTCCTATTTCTACTTTTCTCAGTAGGGGGGCTACTTTACTTCGGTGTAATCAATACTCAACCTCAATCCGTTTGTTCTTAATACATCTATTTCAGGTAGATTCAAGGATTTATCAAAATATCCTTCCTCTAAAATGATAGTTCCTTTACTTACTCTATTTTTAAACTCTTCCAGCTGCTCTATTACCTTTTTTAACCATTCCACTTGTTGTATTTCGGCGTCTTTAATTGTTGTGCTGCTAACATCCACTTGTTTATTCTCTTGTGGCATAGAACTTCACTACCTTTCTCCTCGTCTTAATTTTCTTTTCTCCTCCTGATCGCTCAGGATGTTCTTTGTTATGGCATGCAAGACAAACAAGCTCTAGGTTATTAATGTCCCAGAACTTAGTTATATCTTCTCTTGCTTCAATTATGTGATGGACAACTATCCCTCTTGTGACTATCCCTCGACGTTGACACTCTTGGCATACACCAAAGTCTCTTGCTATAACTATTTCTCTAAGCTTCCTCCACTTGTTCGTCTTATAGAGTTTGTCTATCTCGTCTCTAGGCCTAGCTTCTTTCATTTAAGCATCTCTCTTGTGTCCAATAATTTTTCTATCTAAATGATTACTGCCATCAGAGGTATCATAATATTCAATAGAAATATCGTTAGACCCATCAGGTGTTTCACTACCATCGCCAGTTGTATGATAATGATATCGTATATCTACTAGACCAATACCATCAATTACAGGTCCATCCACTCGTTGACCTTTATAATAAACTTCTGGTACTGAGTCAGTATCTTTTAGTTTGATCTCTAGAAGGTTCGTGTTACTTCCATCATCTAACGTCAATTCATCAATACTCTTTTTGATTTGTTGCATTACTTTTTTTCCTGTCTCGCCTGTCATTGGCAATACCATCTCATAACCAGTAAACTCGCAAGTAAAGCGTTCAATAGCATAAGCGTTTTGAAGTGGCTTAGCACTAAGAACATCTGGATTATTGCTATAATAACGATCAACTAATAACTTCCCTATAGGAATGGCATCTAAAGCTCTATCAGTAAACACTAAAGCATCGGGATAATCTTCTTGGATTTTATAAGCTAGATTTGGTGTAGTTACAATGTTATACCCTTCCCTGATATAATCTTTTAATTTCATAGTTTCCCTCCTGAAAACATCCAATAATTACTTGTTAATGCTATTGCATCTTTTCGACATAAACATTCACTAAGGCTTCTTGCACTTTGAATATCCCTTCAACGCCTAATTCTTTTACATCTAGATCTAGTCTATCTTTCAAGAACTTAGCATTGTGCTCTGCTCTAATTGTTTGCTCAGCGATGAAATAATTTAGTGCCGCTACTTCATCCATCTTTAACCCCACCAAACTAATGATGTTCATGAATAAGGTAGCTAGTTCATCCATATCTTTCTCTGCTCTTATCTTCTCAATCAACTTGATGTAATCATAGTTATCATTCATTTGATGTACCTCTCAATGTTTTGTTGAATATATTCGTCTTTCCAATATCCATGGCCACAGTAACGAAGATTGTACTTATCAACCTCTTTCGGTGTAGCTTCTCTCCTCATTTCAATGATGGAGTACTTCTTTTTGATTTGGACTGACTGAACCACTCTAACTGGATCATCTGCGTTTGGTTGTGGATACCTATTCGTTAGTGATACATACCAGTAGTTTCTCATTATGTATCACTCTTTCTGTTGGTTATTGGCAGAAAAGGTTCGCATCATAAATTCCATAGCCTGTCCTTCATTAAACCCTTGTAGAATAAGCTGATCGTAGAAATACTTAGCTTGTTTTGCGATTAACGCTAAGCTTTTTTGAGTTTCGTAGAATGTCGCCTCCATGGTTTGGTTTGCTTCATTCGTTTTAAATAACTCTCTTAATTGTTTTTCATTCATTTTTTACTCTCCTTCCAAAAACAAGTCATTGTAAATAGCCTTTGCTGTCTCTAATCCGACCCGCAGTCTTCGTTGAATAACTCCAACAGTTAGCTCCATACCAACTTCTTCATAGTCCTTCTTTAGTTGCTTCATTTCCTCGAAATCTTTAGTAGTATATTGTTTCATATAGTTATTCTCCTTTTAAATAAAATAAAAAGACCACTCAATGAGTGATCTAATATGTAATAGCAACCTACACAAGCCCGACGTCTGCTTCTCCTCCCTACCACAGCCTCGGTTGCTAAAAGTCACTGGCAAGGAATCGAACCTTGCATGAATAATCTTACCGTTTAATCCCTCTTTAGAATTACATAGTTCATGTCCAAATATTGTTTAAGGTGTCGCCCAACTGGTTCGCAAGATTATCTTACGTTGGGACTGTACTGCGATCATCCTAAACCGCAATATTTAGATGTTTACAGGTTCTTGCTACTTCGACCTATATAAACACTAAACCTAAAGTCGATTATTCTACGTGGTAGCGTCTACCCTTTCCGCCACAGTGACATAATAACAATAGACAGCAACGGATGATAGATAATAAGAACAATTTAGAAGGAGTTGAAATTCACATCCTTATTCTTAATATTTCCGCTACTGTCTATCGAAGCTTAATTAAACGATGAGGGAGATTTCCTCCCTTACATTTTATTTTGTCGATCCTGTTTCCTAATCTTTCGACACTATCATAATATCACTGATAAATGGCTAAAAACCGCCATCATTCCGCCAAAAAACCGCCAAATTATTCGATTAAAGTTATTTGAGGATATTCTAGCTTGGTTGAACAATAGCTAACCGTCACTTCACGTGAGTACTCAAATGTACCTCCACATATATCGCATTGTTCCTTGCCTGTTTCATCTGATTCCCATGAATCACATTGCAAATCTCCGCAATACGGACACATAATTTCATCCGAATACTGATAATCATATTCTGGAATTTCCTTTAATTCAAAAGATTCAACAATAAGAATGTCATTTTCAGGATCATGCATACAACTCATATAGTTTCTGCCTCTGTAGGAAAAAGGCTGGTTAAACTCTATTACTTTATCTGTTTGAAATAGAGGTTCTACATTTTTAATATTTTCAAGTACTGTTTGTCTATAATCATAATCTTTTTTAGTATAAACTTTCATCAATTCCACCTCTTATTTATAAGCAATTATTTTCCCATGTTTATACGCTTCTGCAAACTCTATTAGAGCTTCCGACTTCATCCGTTGTATGCTTCTTTCTGAATAACCCATTTCACGGCTAATTCTGTAGTTTGAGAAGCTGTCTGGCACACAGAAGCTGTAGTAGAGTATCTGACGACTAATCAGACTAAGAGCCATCAAAGCCGCTAAAATCGCGTCTCTCTCCGCTTCTATATCCATCATCTGAATAATCGCGTCTTCTGCCTTATTACCGTGCTTCGGTGCCTTCGGCATATCCGTAATGATCGGCGACTTAATATCTATCAAAGAGCGACCTGCCATCCGCTCCAAACGCCGAAAGTTTTTCAGCACATCTCTCGCATTACATCTTGTCTGTTTGAAATCTACCTCTCGTAACAATTGCATCAAGTCAAACCGCTCCTTTATGTGATATAATAAACTTGTCGAATTTATTAGAACAGTCGGAGCGATCCGGCTTTTTTATTTGCCTTCTTTACGACCTTCTTCTTTCCCGATAAAGTAACCTAGCATTAATGTCATGATCCAAAAGATAACTCCTACAATAATTTTTACTAACATTTCGTTTCCTCCTCTATTAAATCTAAATCTTCAGTCATCTCCAATAATTTAGAAGTTAATTCTTTCATTTCAGGACGCATATTTTCATAGCCATACAACATAATCCAAGCATTCACGCAATCTAATAAGTCAAGAATGTTTTCTTTATTTAAAATTAATTCCTTCATCTCATTTCCTCCCATTTCCGATTATCATTTAATATCGAAATTCCAAACTTACGAATAGCCTCACTTGCACCAGCAACACATTGACTTGCCACTTTATATGCTTCTTCTACTGAAACTCCGTATTCTTTTTCAAACTTTGCCTTCAATACATTCAATTCTTGTTTCTTGAGTTTCGCTACTCTACGATGTCTATCGTTCATAATCAATCAACTCCCTAATCTGAAAGTATCGCCTATACTTGACCGAAATTCTTTTAAGCGGTTCTCTATCACTGAATCAGTCACGTTAAAACGGTCAATTAATACTGGAGCTACCATATCTCTCGAATAACTCTGTCTGATGACTAATTCAGTATCATCAGAAAGTTTTTTATTAACTTTTCGACCATTAATAATTGACTGGATGTCTGCTTCGCTTAGTGGTATTTCATATTTCATTCCTCTTCCTCCGCATCCGTCGCAATGACGATTTCACTTTCAATCCCTACCCCATCTCCATCAGGGTTCAATTTAAATTCCTTAGGAGTCATTAAACACTTTTTACCATTTGAAATTACCCAAAAATACAACATAGCTTCTGCTGGCATACTTTCTAATATTTCCAACGCTTCGTTTACTTTCATTCTTCTTCCTCCAGCACGATAACTAGTTCATCAGTATCTTCGCAACGTATTTCAAAAATATTTCTATGTGAAAAACGTCCAAAAACCTCTTCACGAGAATAATTAACACACTCACCTTGATTAGCTGTACGAACCCAAAAAGCCGTTCCAACACCAACTACATCTAGCAACTCTTTCACTGTTATAATCATTCCGCTTCCTCCAATTCCAAACCAACATACTCAGCTTTTTCAAACCACTTATCAAAATCTGGATGAACTCCTGTAATTTGATTAGAGTTCTTTTTCACTGCTGTTTTCGTTTGATAAAGCAACATTCCCCTAGGATCTATTGCAAACAAAAATCTATGAGTATTTCCTTTTCTATACCATCCTCGCTTATACTTCTGCTGTAATCCTTTTAAAAATTCAATTGATTCCATTAGGATTCTCCTCCTGTTCTAAAGCCCATTGAGCGAATGCTGCTAGGACTTCTGTCGCTTGTTTTCTAGTCAATCTTGCAAGTGCATTTTTAGCTTTCAATAACCCCCTCGCTCCATCTTTTTCTAACCGATTAGATGAAATAGTTAGCAAATTATAGAGAGAATGAATTGCTTTTATTAATGATCCATTTGAGCCTGCGTTGATTTTCAGTTGCTCCAACACGATTTTCTGGTTGTCGTTGAGTTTAATCTGTCCCTCTAACCCTCTCAAATCTTCTAATTCAGCTTCGAGATGACAAATACGAGTCGTTTTCGCTTGTTCAATAATTGGAAATCCTAGACCTAAGCTATCTTCTAAATTTTGCAGTTCCTTTTCTTTCTCAGATATGAGTTGTTTCACGGCTTTCCTCATTCCGCTTCCTCCTCGTCGATCTCTATCTCGACATCTCTGCCTTCTAAAATCTGTTTGGTATCAATACCTTTTGTGGTCAACGCCAAACCGCCATCTTTTCGTTCAGCAACAATGCTAATTGCAATTGCCTTTGTTCCGTCTGGTATATGGAGCATTAGATGTCTGCTCATCCTTCTACCACCTCTTCCACTGTTCCGCCAATTGTAGAAGCAGTACGCTCGGCATCTGATTTCGAATCGAATATCTTGATCTCTTTATTGCCATCAGGGATAATCAACGCACCTCTTCCTTGATATTCAACGAAATAGCCTTCGCCTAGTTTAACTCTGTACATAGGTTCTTTCTCGAACTCGTAGCCGTCTTTCATGCGGATAAATGTTTCGATTGGTTTATTTTCGGGACACTGAATCCAATCAATAATTCCCGGTTCAGCTTCAGCATTATAAGAATCTACACACAATTCCCAAATGGCAAATTCTAAATTATCCTTATTATCCTCAAACCACTCCGCCACAAACTTTGGCACAATTGGCTTCTGCGGTTCGTCTAACTGCTTTAAGTCCTTTATAATTTCAGTACGTGCTACGCCATACCCTGCAATGTACATGTCATTTTTAGATGGATTAATTGAAAAGTCACTTATTTCATATGAAGGCGCTCCTGTTTTACTTTCCCATTTATCAATCAATTCCTGTTTATTCATCGCTGTTCCTCCAATAACTCGCTATTCTCGTATATATTTCCGACAACAACCATGCCAGAACAACGATTGTCAGTTAGTTCAAATGTTGAATGTTTCGCTTTAACTTTAAATGCACCATCTTCAATAACGATAATGCCAAGATAGCCACCAGAAATATTTTTCACGATATCACTCTCAAATATTTCAATATTATTTTTATCAACACGTTCTCTTGATTGCATGAGTTCGATATCATCAAAATTTCTAATATAATCAGCGTTAAACCAAGCGATGGATTGTTGCTCAATCACAAGCTTTTTTTCTTTGAAAGATATCGATTCTATCTCTTGTATAGTTCCTGTTTGTTTATCCCACACTCGAAACTTCGGTATCATTTGCTGTCCTCCTCGATAAAATCAATAATCTCAATGCCGACGATATAGCTGGCAAGGTAACTCCATTCATCTTCAACTTCTAATACATCATCTTTGTCATTTTTAAGCGTCATCTTGAACCATTCATCACCTTCATCTATCACCCTGAATCCAATTGGATTATCAGTCAATGTTTGATCGTATAAATCATCCTCGTCTAATGATAAAACATCTAGTCCTTTACAATTTCCGCCTCTCTTAAACGTAACAAAGCCTTTGTAATCCCAATGTTGGAAAGAAACCTTAATAGTATGTGTGCCCCATCGTATATTCGGATCATAATTTTTCATTTGCTGTCCTCCTTCTGTAACTCACCGTAAATTGAACATCTACGGCGAATTGCTTTTACTCTGCGTTCATTTTCGATTGTGGGCCGAATTTTATAAGCTCTTTTTGCCATTTTCAATTGATTTCTAGCACCTCTTAATGCATCTGAATAGATTTCTTTTGGCATCATCATTCGCTGTCCTCCATGTATTCGTCTAATATCTCTTTATATTTCTCTACAAACTTGAAACGATCTTGATGAAGTTTCTGACTCCAACCTGTTTGCTGATCCAGCTCACGTATCTGATCGAACCCTTTTTGAATTTCGTTGTAATAGAATTCAATGTTTGCTGCTGCTTTCCAATGTCTGCTACTTCGCACTCCTGCTCCTGTTTCAGCCATTTCCAACTTAACTAATTCCGCTCGTTCTTTTGATTTTTTGTCTTTCTGAATCTTCATCATGATTTTCTTGAGGATGATATCACTGTATTGTGTAATGAGATCCATTATTTCTCCTCCTCAATCTCACATGCCTGTTCAAACTGTCTAGTGATGTTTTCTAACGCTTTTTTGTACTCGATAATACTTTTTATCGTTCTTTCTTCACTTAACACGTAATCGCGTTGTATCGCCTTCAAACACGATGAGACAGTTTGGAAGTATCCGATATCTGCTCGTGATTCTTCTTTTGCTTCTGTGTAGCGGATGTTTCCCTCTTCGTCTCGTCTTACCTTCGATAAGACAATATTTCTAGAATCACTGGTAATTCGATAATCTTCGATTTTCATGTCTAGCATATTTCTTCCTCCACGTATCTAAACGTTCTCTTCTTAACGTCTGTGTATCCACACCTAGCTCTTTTCCTCACGATTTTCTCGTGCAAGCCTGTTAAACTTGCTAACTGTTCAGCTGTTCCTGTCACTAGAAGTTTGTCACCGTGCCAAATTGCAATTTGACGAGGCTTTTTCCCGCCTCTAGTTTTGTCAGCCCACATCGCTCTTCCGAGCCTCTTTACTTCCGAAGCAGTTTCTTTGTCTTCTTGCCAATTCTCAGAATGTGTCAGTTCGATGATTCGTTTCATTGCTGCTTTCTTATCCATCCTGACATTCTCCTTTCAATAATTTGAGTACTTGATCAAGTGCGCTCTCACGTCCGCCATGAAACGTGTTGAGCCACTTGTCTTCGTACGACACACTTTGTCTTAAAGCTTCTTGATGCATTAATTCGATCTGTGCTGTAAATGTCTTTAGGTCCATCTGATTACACCTGCTCGAGTTCATTAAGATGTTTTTGCAAGCCTTTAACACAATCAACAAATAGTAATTTGGTATATGCTAAATTTCTTAATTGTGTTGTATCGATATAGAGTGCGAAATAGTATCTGAGTTTACTCCAACTCGAACGATCATTCTTAATCCCTTCAATTCCAGCTTCTTCAAGCTGTTCATACACGTCTCTCAGGATGTCTATTTCCTCGCCCTTTTTATAGTTCGATATTTCATTAATTAGTTCTAGATAATCGATTTTCAATTTTCCACCTCTTAAAATGGTGCTTTTGATTGTCTATTAGCTCGTTCTAGCGCTTTTTTCTTGAGATAGGCTTCTTGGTCGATTGCCCATTCAGGAAGCTTCTCTCGTCTTCCTGTGCGCTTGTATCCACTGCTTGCGTTCTTAGGTTCACTTTTTTCTTTCCTTGCCCAACTTCGAATAGTTGCCAAATAGTTTTTATAAGTCTTACCAGATGATTCACAATACTCTGACAGTCGTTCGATTCGCTCTTGGTAGTCATTAGGGAATTCTGTTTTGAGTTTCTCCATCTGCTCATCTGACAAAAGCACATTTTTATACTCTCCGTATTTATGACGGATGGGCTTAGCCTTCGATTTTTTCGAAGGCGGTAACTCTCTTATATATTCTTTTGTATTATTAAATGTATTATTAATAGATGTATTATTATCTTGATAGATTTCTTGGTGACCCCCCACCAAATTTTCTTGGTGACCCCCACCAAGAATTCTTATATACCTAGCCTCGATTTCTTTACTACCCTCTTTGTACTTAACTTCTCTATAGATATAGCCCTTTTCTTCAAGTGACTTTAGCCAATTCTGAATGGTTGGTTTGCTTACTTTATATTGATTGGCAAAGTACTCATTGCTAGCCCAGCAATAACCTTTCTCATTACATAGAGCTGTGATTTCCCCATAAAGAAGTTTTGCACTAGGTATCAAAGAATCGTCATATCTAACATTTGCAGGTATGATGGCGTAATAACTTCGATGTTCTGTCAAAATTATCCCTCCTCATCCGCGACAGTAATCGTGTACTGGTAACAAGTCTCTGTAATTCCATTAACTAATCTATTGGTCTTAATTTTTTCGACACTAATATCGCTTTGTTCAGCTTGTGTACCGATGAAAGCAAATGTCATGATTTCTAAGAACAATTTGTCTCTTGGACTCATTTTGTTATACTTAGTGCGCCATGCTCGTTCAAATGCTGCTGTTTTTAAACTAATCATCATTATTTCCCTCGATTAAATCAAAATTATCAAACAAACTTTCTTTCTGGTTTAACCACTTTTCAGCTATATATTCTTCATCATCGTCACCATCTGATAAGCTATTTAATTCAAATTCAAAATCATCTATCTCTTGTTGAATATCCCAATAGCTTGACTCTAAATCTTCTAACTCGCCTTGCAGAGAATCTATTTCGCTCTCTAGGGCGTTGATTTCTTCGTGCAATCGTCTTTCGGTTTTGTTTAATTCTTCCAAATGAGATTCAATATCGTAACGTCTGCTCACTTTAGCCACCTATATTAAGTTTTTTGATTGTCTCTCGGTTTAACTTAATCCCTTTGATTTGATATTTATTTTTAAAATTGATCACACCTATTTTGTGCTTCTCCGTGTGATGGATTCTGCAGAGTGCTGCAAATGTGTACTCTGAATGATCAACTTCTTTGCGCTTTCGTCTTCCTAAAGCTTTGTCAAAGTGATCGATATCAGCTCCTGTTTTGCCACAGATGCAACAAACTCTTTTTGTAATGCATTTGTAGAAGTAATATTCTTGATTCGCTGGTAAAATCTCATAGCCTTCTTTGAAAGGAATATGATGTTCAAAGATGAAATCTAGGATAATATTTGCTAAGACATTAGCATCACTCACAGTTGTATTCGATTCATCTTTCAGGCTTATTTTGCGCCCTGTGACGCCTTCAAAACGGAAGTAGAAGAATTCCTTCCAGAAGTCCGTTGGCATGCCTGTATCGATGAAAATATCGCCTATGAGTGCATAGATGAAGTTTCGTTGCTGTACTGTGAAACGTCTAGGATCAATAAAACGAATTTCAATGACTCGATCGCCATCATATCCGTCGTACATCGTCTTCAAACGTTCGATGTTCACTTCTTCATTGATGGTTGCCCCTATGTCTTTTCCTTTGAACTTTTTCAGAACCGCTGAATATGAATCGATTAATGGTTTAAACACTCATATCACTTCTTATCTAATTCTTTTCTCTTAGCTGCTATTGCTCGCTCCATCAAGGCACATTGCTCATAGCTTAACTGTTCAATAGTTTCAACGTTATCAGCTAAGAGCCCTAATTTATCTGTCTGCTCATTAACATATTCGATTAAGGTTTTGGTCATATCTTTACCCATCTGCTCATTGAAAGCTTCTAGAATCGTCTCTAGCATGTTTAATTTCTTTGTATCGATTCTAGGTGGTGTTGGAATATCTTCCCCTTGAAATACATATAATCCCAGTCCGTGTAGAGCCAATGCTTTCACAAAGCATCGCTTCAATGAGTTATTGATTTGCATAGCATTTGGTTTAACAACTGGTTGGTTTCGATAATCTAAAACAGGAAATAACTCGGTTTCCGTGTGTCCTTTTACCGTTACTGAGACAGATACATAAGTCCCTGTTTCGTCCATAAGAAAAGGTTTGTATTCCTCAACAAGAAAGTCTTGATGAGTTCCAGAAACAACTCTGTAGTGTTTATACTCATTAATAGTTACCGTTGCCTGTGGATCATTCTTTTTCATAATCTCCCATGCGTGAGCCCAAGATAAATAATCAAAATTTCCTTTTTTCTTGAGTATTTTATTTAACTTGCGACTAAAAAGTTTTTCAAAGTTCGTTGCCCCTTTGATTTCACTCATCAAATTCTGCCTCCATTTCAGCAATGTATTTCTTACCTGGTCCGTAATAAGAGATATCAATCAAGTTATCTCTGTCGTACTCTTCTAGTGCATCAATCAAGCCATCTTCGATGACATAGATGTATTCAGGTTTTCTGGACCGCTTCGATAGATGAATAAGATAGACATGATCCCAAATACTCACAAAATTCCCCAAATCATCTTGATCACATGCTAGTTCTTCGTTCGTCAAAAGATTTCGTCTTATTTTTCGATTATTTGTTTCCTTGATATTCGATTTGCCCCAACTAGGATCAGTCAAATATTGATCTAGAGTGGAAAGTTCATTTTCCATATGTTAAAATCTCCTTAGTTATGATTTGTTTTTGGACACGATTTTGCTTGCTGGCGATCGTGTCTTTTTTTAATATGGTCAATTCTCGCATTAATATATTTCCCCTTTTTTGATATACTTTAGAAGTAAACAAACTGATAATTTTAGAGAAAGAGGGAAAGTTACATGTATGATGATGTATTTCATATCGAAACTTTTAGTACCCATGACAAAGATAAGAAAGTAATAAATGAGTTATTAAAAGATGGCTGGCGAATCCTGTCTATCGTTCAAAATAGTGAACACGATAACTATTCATACGGACAAGTTATTCTTGGTGCTTCTGAGTCAGCCTTTCAAAAAAACAACTTAGCTATTATGAAACAGAAAAAACTAGAGCAAGAAGCAGAACGAAAAAGACGTAAGCAAACTAGATGGGAAGACATGTCACCAGTCAATAATAATTCTGAAAATACTCTCATTTATATAGAAGATGACTCTTTGCCGTTTTAATTTTTGTACTCGTCTTCATATAATTCCCAATTATCAAATTTTTCTTCTACAGTGACAGGTCTGTACGACGAAATATTGGATTGGTTTTGCTCTGAGTTACTTGCGATAACTTGGAGCAATTCATTTGTTTTCTTTTGTTCAAATAAAATTTGTTCTAACAGTTTTTTGTTCATTTTTTTAGCCTCCATGCTTTTTGCTTTTCGATGTGTTGCTGACTTAGAATGATTGGTTTATTGTGTCTCCACCAGCGATTAGCAATTATCGTCCCTATTCTTAGCGCTTCAGCTCTATTCATTTTCATCACCGAAAAGTCTTTGTTGTCTGTTCAGTTGATCGATTTCCATGCGGATCGCAGTTTCTGGTAACCACATTTCAATAAATGAAACAGCATCATCGAATCTCTTACGAGGTAACTCGCCATATCTTGGGATTGAAAAGGTACGTTTAAATTCAGACCAAAATTTTGAGAATACTTTTTTGCTGATTTCTTCATAAGCTCGGCTTTCTTTTCCCCCTAGAACTTCCATAACTTTCATATTTCCTTTTTGCTTAATTTCAAACTCTTGTTGTCCGCTAATTCGCATAGTATCTTTAAGCATGGAGACATCTTTTTTAACATCTTTCATTTCTTCTAGTTGGTAGATCATCATATCTTCAATTGTTTGAGGAACAGTATTCTTCCGAATAACATCTTCCATTTCATTGAATGCTTCAATGTACTTCTGTTTGAAGTAAATAGCTTTCTTTCCTGTAAATCCCATAGCCAACAAGAAAAATCCATCTCTGCTAATGAAGAAAACTCGCCGATTTCTACCGTATGAATCTGGTTCATTACCTTCCACAAACATCTGCTCAAAATTGAGCACATCTTCTTTTAACTTTTCAATATCTCTCAAAACATTTTTGTGTTCTTTTTCAAAACTATCTGCAACTTGCAAACTCGTAGTCACAGCTTCTTTATTTTTCAAAATTACTAATTCTTGCATTATTTCTTCTCTCCTTTTTGATATAATTTGAGTAAAAAGGTGGTGAATTATTTGATAAAAATTTTGAGCGATTACCAAGTCGCTATTACTTTAATCATTTCTATTTCAGGATTTTTTTTATCCCTCTATAACTTATTTAAAGATAAAAGAAAAATTACGCTCTCCTATTTTTTAGTTAAGCATGATAAAAGTAATCGAATGATTCTTACTGGCGTAATTGCAAACCCATCAAAAATGCCAAACTCAATTATCGAATGTACGTATCTTTACAACGGTAATAAAATTGATTGTTCACATTATCACGATAATGGTTTTGATATGGGAAGCTTTCATAAAAGTAGCCTTTTATCTCCTATACCGTTGGCACAAGAAATCTCTCCTGGCTGCTCAGTCGCTTTTTCAGAAGTTTTAAAGATGAAAGATATATTACCTGGCGAAAAACTTGTAATGGTCATAAGAACAGCTAATTATCAAAAAAAATTCAAGTTAAAGCTAAAAGACTCATTTTAATTGAAAAATTTTTCTTTAATAATCAAATACAAATTAATTATTATTGATCCAATCCCACAAAACATAATTAACAGAAATACAATATCGTCCTTACTCATTAGTCAGTCCCTCCCGACTGGCTTTTTTGTTTTGTACTCAGCTTCATCAAGCCCCATAAAAATCCAGACCATGTAAACGATTGTCCCTATCAACGCTTGTCTGCTTCCCCAAAGACCTAAAGCGTAGATGATTAGCGGTGCGCTGAATACTAATGCTCTGTTAAATTTACCCATCCGCTTACCTCCTTAAGATTTCCGAAAAATTTGTTTCTAAAAATTCAAGTGTTTTACTTCTTAAAAATAGATATGTGTCTCTTCCTTCAACTGGATAATAGACAAATCCATTTTTATTTTTTTCGATATCGATAATATTTCTATATCTTGGGTTCTTTAAAACTCTAGAAGTAAACCAATCATATTTTCTGTTAATCCGTTCTAGTACTTCTGGCAACGTCATCCATCTACCAGTATCATCAGCTTTTTTTAACTTCTCATAATCCACTTGGGATATAATTACATAGCCTTCTGGAATTGGGATTTTTGCTTCTAGATATTGCATTAGCTGTTCCTCCTATTGAATACCTAATATTTTTTTTACAGTTTCTATGTGCTCTTGAGCTTTTTTACCATCACGATTGCCGTTTAGAATATCTGATAAATAAGCTCCTGAAATACCAACAAGCGCAGCTAGTTCTTTGAAAGTCATTCTTCTTTTTCTCATCTCCGCTCGAATTTTTAAGTCTAAATTCTCAGACATAAAAATAGCTCCTTTCTAAACAAATAATTTGTAAGCTAAAAAATTAGCTAAATCGTTGACACCTATTAGCTTTTAAGCTATTATGAATACATAGTTAAATAAGACTTATAAAAAGCCTCTAAAATAACATTTCTAAGTTTGGCGACCGAGAGAATGTTTTAAATTAGTAGAGATTTTTGTTGCTCTTATTTAGCTAACAATTTAGCTTACGAATTAAATATACTAGCTTAAAAGCTAATTGTCAACTAAAAATATAACTTTTAAGCTATTTATTTTCTTTTCAGCTTTGAAAGGTTGATAATAATGAGTTTAGTTACTAAGATTAAAGAATTAGCAGACGAAAAGCATGTGACTATAGCAGAAGTAGAAAGGCAGGTGGGCATCTCTAATGGACAAATAAGAAGATGGGATAAAGCCTCGCCAAAATCTGAGAACTTAAAGAAAGTTGCTGATTATTTTGGTGTCACAACTGATTATTTATTGGGTAATAATAATGTTCCCAAATGGGCTACAAAAGAGGAAGTGGTTGAACTTGATAAACTACTAGACTCAAATGTTAATATGTCTTATGGTGGGGAAACATTGACACCCGAACAAATACAGCGCGTAAAAGATATCCTTATAGCGACTTTCTGGGATATTGTGAAAGAAGACAAAGAAAAAGGCAAAAAGATGTGAGCTTATGGAGATGGATACGATTAATTTAGTCGAGGAGTTGAAGCGGAAATACCAGTCCGCTAATCCTTTTTATATTTGTGAAAAGATGGGCATTAAAATTCAATACGTTCCTTTTATCGAGAATCCCAAAGGACAGTTTCAAGAAATTAGAGGTCGTGCAATAATCTTCTTAAATGATGAACTGAGAGACTCTGAGGAAAGATTCTACATTTGTGCTCACGAATTAGGTCACGCTATTTTTCATCGTGGCTTATCCAGTTACTATGTATCAACAAGAACGTCTAGAAGCAAATCTGAAAGCGAAGCTAATTGCTTTGCTGCTAATCTCATTGTTTCTCTATACAAAGAAGACAATGATCAATATCCTAAACGAATTGAGGAATTAAAGAATCTTTACGGACTTCCAGAAAGCGCTTATCGCTTTCTTATATAATGTAAAAAAGCCCGTGCTGCAACACGGGACTAAAAACCTTATTTCTAAGATTCTCCAGTAAAATCATACCATAGAAATGAGGAGTTAAAAATGGATTTGGAGAAAGAGCGGATAAAAATAAATTGTAATTTTTGTAAGAAAGACTTTATTTTAACTTTCAACACAACCCAATGCCCTAATTGTGGAGGAAAATTTTCTCCTGAAGAAGTACATCAAGTTTTTTACAACTATGAATCAAGATTAGCAAATTCTAAACTATACAGAGCCGGAGAAAAGATGCAGAAATCTGGTGAACGTATAGAAAAAACTGGAAGTTTCATCTCACAAATTGGTTGTTTTATATTTATGTTGCCATTGGGTTTATTTTGCATTTGGTTCATAATGAATATGTTTAAATAAAAAACACGCCCCTCCCTCGCCAAAGTTTGTGGACGTGTTAAAAACAAACCTACACAATAGGCTTCTTTACAGTGCCTATTGTATCAGAGAAAGAGAGTAGATTCAATTATGGCAAGATTAGTCAAACGTGGAAATAGTTGGCAATACGAAATTTCATACAAAAAAGATGACGGAAAATACACGAAGATAAGAAAATCAGGATTTAAGACAAAAGGCGAAGCAAAAGATGCCGCCAACGAATTAGAATATAACTTGAACAAAGGCCTTAAAGGAGATCGCAAAAATCTATTATTATCAGATTACTTTGAGGATTGGATGCAACTTTATAAAGAAGGAACAGTTTCTCCTATCACTTATAGAAAATACGAAGATACGTTAATGAACATAAAGAAATATATGCCAGCAGTGTTGATTTCTGATTTAGATAGAGTTGGATATCAACGCTTTTTAAATAAGTATGCTAAAGACCATGTAAAATCTACCGTTATTAAGTTTAATAACCATATTAGAGCGTCGTTGAAAGATGCCGTAGAAGAAGGATTAATTCCGTTTGATCCAACTAGAAAAGCAGTAATCAAAGGAAAAGATTCATTGAAGCCAAAAGAAGATAAATATTTAGATTATGATCAATTTAAATCTTTAATGAAACTCGTAGAAGAAAACCTTTCTGCACAGTACTCTTCTCCTATGCTCGTGTTAGTTGCTGGTGCTACTGGAATGCGATTTGCTGAACTTCTAGGATTAACATGGAAAGATATCGATTTCGAAGATCAAATCATCACTATTAATAAAACATGGAATTATAAATTAAATGAATGGGGAAAAACAAAAAACGAGACTTCAAATCGGAAAATTTCAATTGATAAACATACGATTGATCTCTTAAAAAAGTTTAAAATCAATCAAAAAGAATTATTCGAGAATTTTGAAATTAAAAACCCTCATAATTTTGTTTTTTTCAACTTAAAAAATGGATTAGTTTCATCAAACGCCGTCAGCAAATATTTGCGCAAAAAATTAAAAGAATTAGGGATTGAAAAGCAATTTACTTTGCATGGACTAAGGCATACACATGCATCTATTTTACTTTATCAAGGAGTAAATATACTTAGCGTATCGAAACGTTTAGGGCATAGCAGTTTAGAAACTACAATGTCTACTTATCTTCATATTGTTCGAGAGCTTGAAGATCAGGATAAAGAAAAAATCAATGCTGTGTTCGATAGTTTATATAAAAATGATAACTAGTTTGGCACATTTTTGGCACAAACACAAAACAAACCCCTGTACCACAAAGGATACAGGGGTTATTTGTACGTTCCTGACTGGAATTGAACCAGCGACCTATCGCTTAGGAGGCGATTGCTCTATCCTACTGAGCTACAGGAACAATTTCAATAAATCAATTGTAGCTTGTTTGTTTTTTACTTGCAAGCTTATCTGCTAAAAAAATCAACTTGTAAGTTAGGCAAAACGTTTCCACTAGCTCTTAACAGATGATAAACTAGGAGTAGAATGAAATAATACAGGGAGGTTCTTTCCAATGAATGATAAGCCAAAAGAAAAAGTATATGCCGAACGCTTAGATTCATCTAAAAAAAATCGGGAAAAGATTACGAAAGAAGCAATCCAAGACCACAAAAAAGAAAACCCTAAAACAAAAGAAAACAAAAAATTCAAATTTACGAAAAAAGAGGATTTACTTTAACATTTTCCTTCAAATGCCAAACGAAAAAACAAAAGGGTGGTGACAAAAATATTGTCATCACCCATTTTTTATCAAAAATAGTCATTAAGGATTGGCTGTTGCTGTGGCAAGATCGAGCTTAACGTTTCTTCATATTCTTTTGCTACCTGTATCCTCTCTTGGAATACCAGCTCTTCAACTTTACGATATCCTAATAATAGCTGTGTGATATGTTGGATACTTCCGCGAACGATCGGTAATGCTGTTTGTTCTACTTTTGAGAGATGGTTTTTTCCATTTTCGATCGTTACTTCCACGATTCCTTCATTCCATTTTGCATACTGATCTTCTTCTATCTGAAGGGCAAAGGCAGCTTGTTTCTTTCTAAATGGATATTTTTCCAAAAACAAAGAAATATCTACGATCCTCGCCATCATATAAGGTGTGATCGTTACAGAAGCAAATGGATTTGCTAATAGATAATTTTGATCATTGCCACCGTAGCCACATGAATATTCAAATGTTTCAAAAGCACCGTTATGGGAACTTACAAAGCGGACAAGGCTGCAAAAGGCATCATGATTCAAAAATCCCCATTCCACAATAATAAAGGAAGACGCTGCAAGCTGGTAAACGACATAGCCCGTTGCTTCCCCAGTATCATCAAAATACAAAGCAAACTGGTAATTACCTTTTTGCTTGAATTTATACGTATACCACCAGTCTTCGCGCTTCAGACCAGCTCGTTGGTTTTCAGGCATCTGTTCATAAATTCGTTTGATTGCAGCTTTTGCATCTTCGAAATTCATACGCTTCATTTTGCCAGATTTTTTTTTGGTAAACGGCACGTCACGACTGTTTAGTTGATACCTGATTTTATCAAACGATTGTTCATAGCCATAGCGCCGATAGAAGGGATAGGAGAATGGCGCCAGATAAGATAAGCTTACTTTACGATCACGGCAATCTTCAAGAATCTTTTCCATGATCTGATTGATTCCACCTTGTCCCCTTGCTTCAGGATAAGAAGCAACATAGCCAATACCGGCCATTAAATACTCTTGTCCGTAAAAATTCACTGGAAAAGGAGTCGCCATGACTTGACTTGTTAGCCGATCTTCCTCATCAAAAAATCCGTAATTCCAAGAATTCTCCGCAAGTGTACGAAAACGTTCTCTCCTTTCAGGTGTATCTGCCCCATTAAATGCATATGTGGCTAAAGCAAACATTTCCTCAATCGAAGATCCCCCTAGCTCTCTTACTTGTTTTGTCATTTTGCTGCCCCTTCCTACAAAAAAGCTAGTGAGGAATCTCAGGAAAGACTTCGCTTCCTCTGAAAAATCTCTTCTAGCTTACTTCATTTTTCAATAACTAAATAGTACCATTTTTTCACTGGTTTAATACGTTGCTTCGATCATCTCTAACATTTTTTTGAAACGTCTCCGCTTAAAGTACATCAAGATCGTTCCTAAAAGCATATCATTCAACTTTTGAAGCATGCCATAAGACTCCATTTTTTCTGTGTAATGAACCTCACAGGTCGAATCGTCTACTGGTTTGATTTGATAATGAACAACGAATTCATTCTTCGTTGTCGATGTACGAAACTTATAAGACTGGTTTTCAATGACTTCTTCGATTTTTATACGAGCCCGGTTATTTTGCGAGAATTGTTTGACGTACTCCAAATTTTTCAGCTGTTTTCTGGTCACTGATTTGCCGGTCGCTTTACGTACATCGAAAAGAACAGAATCCATAACTTTATCGTAAAAAAACGACGCTGGAATATTTAATTTTTTTGTGATTTCCATTAGTTATTTTTCTCCTTTGCTTCTTCTCTTTTTTTCCCCTTCATGAAGAAGTAGATCCCTAATCCTGTTAGGAAAAGACCCGTGACCATACTATACAAATCATACCTTTGCGAATGCGGATTCAAACTATACAACACGATCAAAGAACCAATACTACATAAAAATAAACCGTTTTTTATCATATCAACCATCCTATCTTTTTGAACCATTTTCTTAAACAGCTGTTGACTGAAAATAAAGGACTGTTCCCCAAGGCTGTGCTTTGATTAGCTCCTTTGCTTTTTTAGCCGCAGCTTCCGGATCTTCAGCACTTGTTTCAAAGAACATTTTGATTCCTTGTTTTTCTTTAAACGTAAATGTCATTCCTTCTTCATTGTATCCTTCTAACAATTCTTTGATTGCATCTTGTTGCATTGCACTGGCAATTGAAATCATTTCAGTTCCTCCTCGAAAATTCATTATGAGGAACGAAACTTAAAGCGTCCCGCTCCTCAGATTCATCTTATTGTTGTTCGCCTGCAGCAGGGTCCATTTTGTTTGCAGAAATGACAAACGGTGCCCAAATCAAGAAAGTCACGACCATACATACCAACGTTACGATTGGTGCTCGCCAGTCCGCTCCTGTTGCTAAGAATGACAATAAGAACGGCGGTACTACCCATGTAACTTGTTGCGATACTGGAGCGACTAGACCAAGATAAGTGGCTACCCAGCCAATTGCTGTTGCTACTACTGGAGCAACCAAGAATGGGATAAACATGATTGCATTCAATACGATCGGCAGACCAAACATCACTGGCTCGTTGATATTGAAAATACCAGGTCCAATGGATAATTTAGCTACTGTTAAATAATCCGCTCGTTTAGAGAAAATCAAGATAGCTATCAGTAAGACGATCGTTCCACCTGATCCGCCAAACCATGCAAAAGCATCGAACGATCCACGGACCCACATATAAGCTTTTCCATCTTCGATTGCATCTAACACGGCTGGTGTACCAGTTTTTCCGTTATAACCTTTTTGGAAAATATCAATATTGATTAGTTGTGCTTGTCCCCAGATTCCCTCTAGCACTGGTGCCAATACATTTGGTCCATGAATACCAAAGAACCAGAATACTTGAACAAACACTGTGACGATCAATACTGCTCCCAACCCTTGGGATAATCCTAGGAATGGTTCTGCAATATATTTTTGCACCAAATCAATGATTAGTTGCCCATCAGCTACACGACCTACGATATAATTGATAATAGCAATGACGTATAAAGCGATCGTCGCTGGCAAAATGGCTGCAAATGCTTTAGATACTGCTGGTGGTACTGAATCAGGCATTTTGATCGTAATGTTAGCAAGCATCAATTTACAAAAAATAATGACTGAAATTGCTCCCATGATCATAACTGTAAAATAAGCGTTTCCATTCAAATGATCTAGTTTTAGCCACCCCCATAATCCAACTGACAGTGTGCCATCTGCAATCGTTGCACCAATCTCAGAACTATTGATTGCATCTGCGACATTTGAAGGGACATTCACATCTAATGCTGCTGATAATGCTGGACCAAAGGAAATACCTTGGATCAAGGTAGCTAGACCAACGATCCCCCCAGCTAGATCATTTACTCCATAAGCTCGGGCAAGATTATACCCCCAAGAAAAGGCAAAGATCAATCCGGCGATTGCTAGTGTACCATTCCAGACAAAACCATTGATTCCGATGATGACATTCAATACGGCAAAGATTCCTTTGTCTGCTGCTAAACTGTCAGCGTAGGTACTGTTAAACTGTTGCGGTAAATCTCGAATAATTGCATTGATCATTACAGCGACTGATCCCGCCATTGTTGCGGGCAGTGTGCCGATAAAAGCATCGCGCAAAGCAACTAGATGTTTTTGCGCTCCGATTTTTGCGGCAACCGGCAGGATGTATTTCTCCATCCAACTTGTTAGTCCGTTCATTTTTTACTTCCTCCTATAAGTTTTTTATATAAAGAGAGTTCTCTTTATAACAAAATAAAAAATCCGTTCAAAAATTTTTCTTCTTCCGTTCAAAAAAGAAGTTGTATTTATTCGCTGTATACGCGACGATAAAGTTCGATGATTTCTTTTGCTAAATCAGTAAACGCAATAGACGTCATTAAATGATCTTGACTATGAACAGTCAATAACGTCACTTGCATATGATTTCCTTGTGCTTCTTGTGTCAACATGTCTGTTTGTGCATGATGTGCTTGTATAAGTGATTCTTCTGCATCAGCGATTTTTCTATCCGCTAACTCGAAATCACCGATTTTAGCAGCCGCAATCGCTTCCATCGCGTCGCTCTTTGCATTACCGCCAAACATGATTAGTCCCATGATGGCTTCTAGATTTTGTTGATCTTCCACGTTGTTATCCCCCAACTGCATACTTGATTTATTTCATTAGATTTTCTGCTTGTGCAAGTACTTTTTCTCCATTCATCATGCCATAGTCTTGCATATTGATGACATCTAACGGAATACCTTTAGGCGCAAGTTTTTGTTCGAATTGAGCTTTCATGAAACGTACTTGAGGACCTAATAATAAAACATCGACATTCTTAGATTCTAAATTATTATCTGCATCTGAGGCAGAGACAGCAAAAATATCGGCTTCCATTCCTTTTTCTTCTGCTGCTTTTTGCATTTTTGTGACCAATAAACTCGTACTCATCCCTGCTGAACAAACTAACATAATTGTTTTTTTTGCCATTTTTAACACTCCTTTTATTTTTTTTACACTTTTATATAATGCAAGAAGCATGCCAAGAAAAAAAGAGCTAAAATAGCGTTTTCATGCTTTTTAGCTCTTTTATATAGTGCGCACACTGGTATTCAGTGTGTAAACAGTATGATTAGTGTGTTTATTTTTTTATTTTGTTTTCAAGAAACATTTGTGTAAGAAACGCGATATCATCTTCTGAAATTTTTACCTGATATTTTCGTTCCAGTGCCATCAAGTTTGCTCGAACGATATCCATTTCCAAACGGTAAATTTTTGAGAAAATAGATAGTTTCTCAAATTGCCGATGCGTTTCTTTTTTGATCAATCCGTCTAGCATGAAGGCTAAATGGATGACGATCCCGGTATCTACTCCTGGTTCTACGATAATCGACAAATCTGTCTGGATCTGCTGAACTGTTTTTTGCAATGAGCGGATCAATTCATCAATAGAAAAGACATCACTTAATGATCCTGAAAGCGAATCAACAATTTTAGCTGTTGGAACCTCATCATCAGCTATACGCTTTAAAACATTCAATTTTTCATCATCAAAAACGTCATAGGCGGAAAAAAATGGGATATTTTGATAATCAACGTCAACCGTTCCTGCAATTGCTTTGATCTCATATTCTTCCAATAAGGCATCAATGTGTTTTTTGAATGATTCGCGTTCTAAAAACTGCATCTGGATCAGTTCTACTTTGTTTTGATTAATCACCGGCATAATCCGTTGATACAATTTGGCAGCTACTCCCTCACCAGTAAAACATGTCACGATGACGGCTTTTTTACGCTGTAAAGTTTCAGATTTTTCCGCTTTGAACTGATCACGTACGATTGATTCAAAGGAGAGCTGAATATTTTGATAGATGTCTTCTAAGCTTCTTCCAACACTTGCCATCCGTATCGCTTCTATCACAATCATCGTACTTGTCATTGTGATAGCTTTCGTCCGAATGCCAGTCTCTTCATAAATCAAATCACTGAAGGTGTTTAAAGATCCCATATCTGTTAACAAAAGCAGCCCATTCGTCAAATGCCCCTGATAATTTTTAACATATTGTAGGACCTCTTCATACATTGTTTGAACTTCCATAACCAGTGGCATATTAAAAGCTTTCCCTACTTTTGTTCCTAATAGTTCTTGCGCCATCTCCAACATACTTGAAGCGGTCTGTCTGCCGTGCATCAGTACGAGAACATCTACTTTGTTTTCTTTAACAGGCTCACTTTCTCCTAAGTTGATAGAAAGAAACATACTGATAAAGCCAATTTCATCAAAAGGAATCTCGACTTGTTCTTCTTCTTCAATGATTGTCGAAAGATCGATTGCTACCTGGAATTCCCTCTTAAAATTTTTTCGTACGTTATTCAAATCTGGATGGACAATCATATGTCCTTCTCTCACACGATCCAATGTACTTTGCAGATGCAAAGCAAAAGCAAAACGCGCTTTTTCATTATAAATACGGTCTAACCGTTTTTCAGCCACATCATACAATTGATTGGTTAACCGCCAGATTTCATCTGGCAAAAGATCTTTTGGGATTGAACTTTTAGTCAATTCTTTGACATATGTCTGAAAATAAGCATCCACATCTTTTGAAATGAGCGTCTCCAAATCGATGTTCTCCACACCGGTTTCAGAAAGAGAAGTAACTTTTTCCTCAATATCGTTGTAGACTTGCATGTTTCTTTCTGGATCTTGTGACCAGACAACATCAGCAAATCCTGGTTCAAATGTCAAATACTGGCTCTTGCTGTCCATGAATCGGTCGAGGCGTTCTGGTATTTCTTTGATTTTCAGTAGTCCTTTTTGTACTTGAAGGGAAAGTTCTTCTTTTCGAATGATCAGCTTTTTCTCATGATGCGTTCGGTAATGTAAAAAAGATTTTGCACAGACTAATTTCAGGTCTCGTTTCACTTGACCGATATTCCCTTCCGCATCATAAAGCATGAAGGCAAGAATCGCTTCTTTTTCGATATCGATACGTTGATTCAAACGGTTCGCTTCTTGTTTGATGAAAAGAGAGATGATCTCATAACGCTCATCCAATGATCGAGAAGCAAGGTTTGGCAAGGTGATAGCCATAGGGATCCGTCGGTTGAAGGTAGTCAAGAAGCTTTCTGAAGATTCAGTCGTTGCCCCAATGATCTGAACTGATGCTTCATGTACTTGTGCACTTTCTCCAAGTGGACGATAGATACCTTTATCGATGAAAGTAAACAGCATTTCCTGCCCTTCCGGTGGTAAACGGTGGATCTCATCTAAAAACAATATACCGCCGTCTGCTTTGGCGATTAGACCAGGACTATCTTGCGCTGCTCCTGTGTAAGCCCCTTTTTTGATCCCAAAGATGTGTCCAAAGAGCAGTTGCGGATTTTGAGCATAATCCGCACAATTGAAAGAAACAAATGGCGCATCGGCTGAAAGCATTTCAGATTCGATTGCAAAATGATACATACATTCCGCAAACATCGACTTCCCTGTACCAGTTTCTCCAAAAATAATGGTATGCAGCCCCCGCGGCGGATAAAGAATCGCTGCTTTTGCCTGCTGTATGCTGACTTTTAAAGAATCATTTTCTCCAACGAGCGTTTCAAAAGTCACTTGCGTAGAAGAGTCGACATGTACTTCATCAGATTTTGATTTTTCCGTTGGCAAGGAGTAAACGACTGGTCGGCCAGCGGTTTTTACAATATGATGAGCCTTATACAGTTCGCTTAAATATCGGCTTGCATTGCTTCGATCAATATTCAAACGCTCAGCTACATCGCTTGCTGTCAATCCTTGTTGGTTTTCTGTCAATAGATGCAAGATCTCTTCTTGACGTTCTTTCACATAATCCCTCCTCTGGCAACCAATTTTGTTCCCGTTTTCATAATCATAGCATAAAAAGGCGCTTATTTGCGCCTTGCTCCTTTATTTCTCTCTTTTTTTGATTTATTTTTAACTTTTTTTCTTGATTTGTTTTTGTTATGCTCTGGATTTTGTTCTTTCCCAGGAAAAGATTTCGTATACTTGTTATTCGCTGCAGTAGCTACATCTTCTTTGATTGGTTGATCCGTCTGTAACTTTCCTCCGTGCAGAAAAATCTCTTCAAGTGTTATGTTTGTCGGACGTAAAAGTCGTTTCAAATCTCTTAAATTGTTATCTTGTACGAGTGTGATCACTGTTCCTTCATTGCCCATTCGACCAGTTCTTCCAGAACGATGCAAGTAAGCTTCTTCACTTAACGGCACTTCTGCATTCACGACATAAGGAAGTCCTGTAATATCTAAACCTCTAGCCGCCACATCTGTGGTCAAAAGTGCGCTGATCTTTTTCTTTTTGAATTGTTCCAACGCCGCTTTTCGGAGCAGCTTGTTTTGATCAGAGGCCAGGCTTCCTACCGGTACCCCTCTATACAGCAATTTTTCTTCCATCACACCTAATTCAGTCAGTTGATTAAAGAAAATCAGACCTTGAAAATCTTCTATGTGAGTGAGACGTCTTAAATATTCATCTTTCTTTCGTATTGGCACTCGTAAAAAGTAATGTCTCAAGCCTTTTCGAGAATCATCTTCTGCTGTCACGTCGATCGTCTCAAACGTTTTCCCAGTGATTTTTTCAATGCTTTCAAGGGAACGATCTGCTGTTGCTGAAAAAAAGGCTAGCTGATATTCTGTCGGAGCTTGATGAAGAATCTGATCAATGATTTGGCTGTTACCCGCATCAAATAGCTGGTCTGCTTCATCAAATACCATTGTTTTCACTTGATGTGCTTTTATTTTTTTAGCTTTCATCAATTCCAATATTCTTCCTGGTGTACCAATCAAGATTTCTGGTTTTTTCTTCAAACCTTCAATTTGTCGTTTAACGTTTGCTCCGCCCACCAAAGATTGGACTTTCAATTCTTTGTCTTTTCCCCATTCACGTGCAACATCTGCTACTTGAATAGCTAGTTCTTGAGAAGATGCAAAGATAACCAACGCACTTGCTTCACCTGGTTTCACGTTTAGTAGTAACGGCCAAAGATAAGCCAGTGTTTTACCTGAACCTGTTGGAGAGATAGCTACTATGCTTTGTTTATTGCTTAATGGCTGAAAAACTGCCTGTTGAATAAGAGAAGGTGTAATAAATCCTTTATTCTCATAATTTTTCTGCCAATTTTCGGGAAATACTTGTACAAATTCGTTCATTAAAAATCTTCCTCATTATCTGCATCGAATTTGATGCCACCATTTTTTCTTAAATCATAAATCACTTGGTTCACATTTCTAGCCAGCTCGATCCACTCTTCATACAATAATCCCCACGCTGGATCTTTCGGATGAGTCATGACATTGGCAAAATCCTCTGCTTCATCTGCCATTGGATTTTCTGCAGCTGTTACTGCTAAGTCAATGATTTCTTCGTGTACCCGATCATGAAACTCTGCTTGTTCGATTGCATTGACGCCATTCATCACTAGTGTTCCTGAGTCAAAATAGATCTCTGATGGCAGATAAGAATCACCGATTTTACCTGGTTGGATCGATACATCAAAAGTATCATAACGCAAGATTCCCCATCCAAGACCATCCACACCAGTAGAAATCTTTCTTGGAAAATAATGGACTTCTTTTGGCATTCCAAACCAAGCGACAGTTGCATATACAAGGTAAACACCTAAATCCATCAATGCACCACCTGAGAAATGAGTCGAGAAGATATTTGGTTCTTCTCCATCTAATACTTGGTCATAACGCGAAGAATATTTCATATAGCTGAAATTTGCACCGATTATCTCGTCTTTTAATGGTAAGTAATCGGCAATCTTTTTAAAACCTGATTCATGGATATTTCTTGCTGCTTCAAAAAAATACACATTGTGTTCATTTGCTAAATGGATGATTTCATCCATTTCTTTTGGCGTCGAAAAAGCTGGCTTTTCCACTATCACATTTTTACCTGCCAAAATTGCTTGCTTAGTCTGACTAAAATGAAGACTATTTGGAGAAGCAATATAAATAGTGTCCATATGAGCAATATTGAAAAAAGTCTTCAAATCTGTTGCAAATTCGATATCCCCTTCATAATGAGAACCAAATTCCTGTGCTTTTTCCAAATGTCTAGAATATACCGCTGTCAATTCATATTTTTTTGTGCTCAAAGCTGCTTGGACAAATTGATGAGTGATCCAATTTGTTCCAATAATACCTAAGTTGATCATTTTTTTACCTTCTTTCTATTGTATAGGATCTTCAAACGGGATAGCTACATCAAACGGGATAGCTTGCTTGACAGTTACCTCATCTGCCGTTACTTGACAATTATAGGCGAGGATTTGAACTCCACTTTGCTGCGCATGTCGAACCATATCAGCTAGCGCTGGTTGCATTTCTTCATGGATCGTTGCGAAATGAAGATGTTCGAATTGAGCAATAAACAAGACATAAGCGGCATAACCATCTTGTGCGGCATACGCTAATTCTCCAACATGTTTCAATCCTCTGAGTGTAGGCGCATCAGGAAAAGCACCAATTGCTTTATTTTCAAGCGTCATACCTTTGACTTCAACAAATGCTTTTTGTCCGGCCGCCGTCTCCAAATAAATATCAAATTTGGAGTGAAGATAAGTTACTTCACGCTTGTATGCTGTAAATGGACCAGTTAATCCTGGTAAAAGGATCGTGCCGTCTAAAATACCATCAGTTGCCAACTGATTAGGCAATTGACTATCGATATTGAACCAATCACCCTTCTTTTTTACAGCAATCAAATCATAGTCGGTTTTCCTTTTAGGTCCAGGAGCAAATACAATAGCCACTTCAGCGCCCGGTATCAGGACCTCTTTTCCTCTGCCTGTATTTTTGACATGCGCGATAATCATTTCTCCGTCTTTTTTCATACAATGTGCAATAAACCGATTCGGGCGGTCAATAAAAAAAGCTGTTTCAACTTGCTGATACTTCAAATTCTGTCACCTGTCTTCCTACTATGTATCCTATCATAATTTGTGGAAAAACAGTAAAAAAACCAGTCGAAAGTCTTAGAGAAATTTTAGTTTTTATTCGGTACAATGGAATAAAGAAGGAAGAATGTTTCTATACGATGATTTTCTCATAAAGGAGTGATTTGGTGATAAAAAAAATGATCTATTTTCTTGGTTCACTCGTTGCCGTTCTCTCAAGTTGGATTTACTTGAAAAAGAAAAAACAAGCAGAAAAATCTGAAAGACTCTCGAGGTATCAAGGTACATGGTTCTTCAGTGATAGCCAGCAAAAACAACAATTACAGATTACATCTGATTACACGTTTTTGATCAACGGTCAGTCACTTGGCACATCTGTGGTAGAAATAGATGAACAGCGTTTAGTCGTACGTGATCAATACGGTTTTTATCTTGTCTTTTCTTATCCCGAACAAACTCTTTATGATGAATCTGCAGATGTCTCGTATAAGTTGACATCTGAAAAATAGACACCTCCCAATATATATCTATAAACGAAAGTATGAGTCTTCTTTCTCATCTTTCGTTTTTTGTTGTAAAAACGTCCAAAAATCCTTTGTTTTTTATTTAGAAAAATAGTCAATTAACGTTTTTTTTGTTACACTTACTAATGATGGTTTTTACCATGAAAGGATGATCGAATATGACACCAAATCGAGAAGATTATTTGAAAATCATTTTAGAACTAGGCGGAGATACAACGAAAGTCAACAATAAACAAATCGTATCTAGCCTAGATGTCTCAGCTGCATCTGTCAGTGAAATGATTTCTAAACTTGTGAAAGAAGAGCTTGTAGAACATTCCCCTTATCAAGGTGTACAATTGACTGCAAGCGGACTGCAAAAAGCTAGCAGTTTGATTCGCAAACATCGTTTATGGGAAGTTTTTTTAGTTGAACATTTAGACTATAGCTGGAATGAAGTCCACGATGATGCTGAAGTATTGGAACATGTGACTTCGGAACATCTTGCAGATCATTTAGAAAACTATTTGAATCATCCTGAACATTGTCCTCATGGAGGATCGATTCCTAAAAAAGAGGAAGTCGTCCATGAAGAACGCCGGCAAACACTAGAATCCTATCCTGTCGGTACAAAAGTGCGTATTGCACGAGTGCTTGATGAAAAAGAATTGTTGGATTACTTAGTCACAATTGACCTGAATATCAACGAAGAGTATGAGATCGTTGATATCGCAGCTTATGAAGGACCAATCACTATCCAAAATGATAGAAAGAAAATACCCGTCAGCTTCAAGGCGGCCAGCACGATTTTTGTCGATAAAATATAAAGGAGTGTATCTACATGTCTAATGAAAAAAATGTATTGTTTACGATATTCGGCGGCACAGGTGACCTAGCCCAACGTAAATTGTACCCGTCTTTGTTCCGCCTTTACAGAAAAGGAAATTTAGGCGAGCATTTTGCCGTGATCGGGACCGCTCGCCGTCCTTGGAGCGATGAACACTACCGTGAAGTTGTCAAAGAAACGATCCGTGCATTGAATCCTTCTGATGAAGAAGCAACTACTTTTGCTAGTCATTTTTACTACCAATCCCATGATGTAAATGATTCAACACATTATCAAACATTAAAAGAATTGTCTGACCGATTAGATGGACACTATCAGTTAAACGGCAATCGCGTCTATTATTTGGCCATGGCACCTCAATTTTTTGGAACGATCGTTTCTCATTTAAAATCACAAAACATTATGACAAAAAATGGCTTCAATCGTTTGATTATAGAAAAACCATTTGGATCGGATTACCAATCTGCTTTCGAATTGAATCAGCAAATCAGAGAAGTATTCCCAGAGCAAGATATTTTCAGGATCGATCATTATTTAGGGAAAGAAATGATCCAAAATATCTCAGCTATCCGTTTTGCCAATAATATTTTTGAGGCTCAATGGAATAATCGTTATATCGATAATATCCAAATCACTTTTGGTGAAAACCTTGGTGTAGAAGATCGCGGGGGCTACTACGATCATAGTGGCGCACTGAAAGACATGGTGCAAAATCATATTCTGCAAGTTGTAGCATTACTTGCAATGGAACCACCAGTAGCATTTTCCGAAAAAGAAATCCGTACAGAAAAAATCAAAGCATTGAAAGCAATCCGCATCTACAACGAAGAAGAAGTGTTAGAAAACTTCGTTCGTGGACAATATGCTCAAGGTGAATTAGATGGCGTACAATTCAAAGGTTATCGAGAAGAAGACAAAGTGGATGCTCAATCAGAGACCGAAACCTTCGTCGCAGGAAAATTCACTATCGACAACTTCCGTTGGTCTGGTGTTCCCTTCTATGTGCGTACAGGCAAACGTTTGACTGAAAAAGGTACTCGGATCAATATCGTGTTCAAACAGGTTCCTGTTAATGTATTCAAAACATCTGTCGATGAACCATGTGACGATACGACACTCCCACCGAATGTTCTAACGATCTATATCCAGCCAACTGAAGGATTTTCTTTATCCCTGAATGGAAAAGAAGTAGGTCAGGGGTTTGAAACGGAACCAATCAAATTAGAATTTCGAAATAGTGCAGAAATGGTTGAAAATAGCCCAGAAGCTTACGAAAAATTACTGCTAGATGCGTTGAATGGTGATGGAACCAATTTCTCTCATTGGGAAGAAGTCGCTCAATCTTGGCATATCGTGGATGTCATTCGCAAAGCTTGGGACCAAACACAACCGGACTTTCCAAACTACAAAGCCGGATCAATGGGGCCTAAAGCAGCTTTCGAACTACTTGAAAAAGACGGATTCGAATGGATCTGGCAACCAGATAACTGGTATCGCGAACGTGGAAAATTAATCGATTGATAACAAAAGGGGTTGTGACAAAAAACATGTCACAACCCCTTTTCCATTTTACTTTTCTTCGAATCCTTCAGCTACAGCTTCGGGATAGAAGTCTTCAACGATTTTTGCACAACGACCGCATAGATGAGGAAGTTTTTCATCTACTCCTACATCTTTACGAACTTGACGACAGCGATCGCACGTTTCTCCGTCTGCTTTTTCCACTGTAATAGCAACATCATCAAATACCACAGTATTATCTGGCACTTGTACATCTGCTTCCATTACTTCAAAGTAGTCTGGGGAAACAATCAGCAATTGTGCAATATCTGCATCCAAAGCTTTTAACATTTCACGAACTTGTTGTTTTGGATAAACAGTTAGTTTTGCTTCCAATGATTTACCAATCAATTTGCTATTTCTTGCTTCTTCCAATGATTTTAAGACCTTGTCACGGAAATCCATGAAAGCAGCCCAAGTGTCCATCAATTCCTCTTGGTTTGCAAACTCTTCATAGCCAGGAAGCTCGCTTAACTGAACATATGCTTCTTCTTCTTTCAGGAATGACCAGATTTCTTCCGCCGTATGTGGAATGATAGGCGTCAATAGTTTCGTCAAAGCTACAGCTGTTTGATAGAAAACAGTTTGCATGCAACGACGTTGATAATCATCTTCTGCTTCAATATAAACCACATCTTTAGCAAAATCCAGGTAGAAGGACGATAGATCAACAGTCAAGAAGTTCATAACTGTACGGTAAATATGCATGAAATTATATTTGTCATATCCTTCTTCTCTGATTTCTTTGATTACTTGGTTCAATCGTACGGTCATGTATTTGTCTACAGAGCGTAAATCATTGTACGAAACAGTATCTTTTTTAGGATCGAAATCTTCTGTATTCGCTAATAAGAAACGCATCGTATTTCTGATCTTACGATATACCTCTGCCACTTGACTTAAGATATCCATAGATACACGAACATCTGCTTCATAATCGACACTAGATACCCACAAGCGAAGGATATCTGCACCAAATTGTTTGATCACTTTTTCTGGTGCAATGATATTTCCTAAAGATTTACTCATCTTACGGCCTTCGCCATCTAAAGCAAATCCTTGCGAAATAACTGATTTATATGGTGCTACGCCATTGATAGCCACACTTGTCGTGATACTTGAGTTGAACCAGCCACGATATTGGTCTGATCCTTCTAAGTACATATCTGCTGGGAATGATAATTCTGGTCGTTGACGTAAAACAGCTTCATGAGAAGAACCAGAATCAAACCAGACATCCATGATATCTTTTTCTTTTGTAAATTCGCCATTAGGAGAACCTGGGTGAGTAAATCCTTCAGGAAGAAGTTCTTTTGCTTCTTTTTCAAACCAGATGATTGATCCATGTTCAGCGAATAATTTTGCTACATGTTCGATTGTTTCTGGCGTGATGATTGCTTCACCATTTTCAGCATAGAAAATCGGAAGCGGCACTCCCCATGCACGTTGACGAGAAATGACCCAGTCGCCGCGATCACGGATCATATTATATAAACGTGTTTTTCCCCATGGAATAACCCAATCTACTTTTTCTACTTCATCCAAAATATTCTGACGGAATTTATCGATAGATGCAAACCATTGTGGAGTTGCACGATAAATCACAGGTTTTTTCGTCCGCCAATCATGAGGATAACTATGGGTAAAGAAATCTAGTTTCAGCAAAGCTCCTTTTTCCTTTAATAAATCAGTAATCATAGGATTTGCTTTATCATAAAAGATTCCTTCAAATCCAGGAGCTTCTTCTGTAAACAACCCTTTTGAGTCTACAGGTGACACTACAGATAGTTTATATTTGCTACCGGCGATATAGTCATCTTCCCCGTGTCCTGGAGCAGTATGGACTAATCCAGTACCAGCGTCTAAAGTAACATGGTCACCTAAAATTACGAGCGATTCACGGTCATAGAATGGATGACTTGCAGTCATATATTCCATTTCTTGGCCAGCAAATTCTTTTAGAACCGTTACATTTTCCCAACCGATTTCTGTTTGAACTGTTTCTAGCAAATCTTTTGCTACAACAAACTTACGGCCATCAGCTTCGACCAGTACATACGTAAATTTGGGATTTACAGCAATACCTTGGTTTGCTGGCAATGTCCATGGCGTTGTCGTCCAAATGACGAAAGCTGTATCTTCATCAAGGATGCCTTTGCCGTCTTTGACATTGAAAGCTACAAAAATAGATGGGGATTTTACATCTTTATATTCAATTTCAGCTTCCGCTAAAGAAGACTCACTTGACGGAGACCAGTAAATGGGTTTCAATCCTTTGTAAATATAGCCTTTTTCAGCCATTTTACCAAATACGCGTACTTGTGCAGCTTCATACGAAGGGTCTAATGTGACATAGGGATGTTCCCAATCTCCTGCAACCCCTAGGCGTTTGAAATCTTCTCGTTGCTTATCTACTTGGGAAAGTGCATATTCACGACATTTTTCCAAATATTCTGCCATGGACATTTCTTTACGTTTCACGCCTTTATTAGCCAACACTTGTTCGATTGGCAATCCATGTGTATCCCAGCCTGGAACATATGGTGCGCGATAGCCAGACATTGATTTTGAACGAATGATAATGTCTTTACTGATTTTATTCAATGAGTGCCCTAAATGGATATTACCATTGGCATAAGGAGGTCCATCATGAAGAACAAAGCTAGGTTTTCCTTCGTTCAATTCTTGTCTTTTTTGGTAGATTTGATTTTTTTCCCATTCTTTTTGCCATTCGCCTTCTCGGTTTGGCAAATTACCACGCATAGGGAATTTTGTTTTTCCTAATTGCAAGGTTTCTTTCATTTTCATTCAACCATTCACTCCTTCGTTTATTTTCCGGACACAAAAAGGCATGTTCAGCCGCAAGGGACGAACATGCCGTGGTACCACCCAAATTTAGTTGCATCTATCTAATGCAAACTCTCTGTGACCAATAACGAGGTCAGCCGCTGCTTCTTACTCTAGTTTCAGAAAAGCAGTCTCAAGTAGAGGATCTTTCACGATGCAGTGTCTTACCGATCTTCCACTCTCATCGGCTCGCTTTAAGAATAACAAAGTGCTTTTCTGTTCTACTCGTTTTCATTTTCACCAGGTACGATTGAGATATCGATAGCCTGTGTATCAAATGCCGTCATAGGTGCTTCTATGACTCCTGTGTCTGAGTTTACATCAGTATCATTTTCGTTGTCAAGCTGTTTTGCTAAAACTTCTTTGATCACTTCGTGGCTGTCAGTCACATAGCTAGAGAATGGTTGTAAAATTTCGTCCCATTCTGGGCTTTTCACTTGTTCCAATTGAGATTCAAGCATCAAGCTGATACGTTGATGGAATACTCGTGTCTTTTTCTTAAGATCTTCTGTTTCTGTCGCAAGCTGTCTTGCTTTTTCTGTTGCATCTGTCAAGATTTTTCTTGCTTTTTCTTCTGCATCAGTTGTTAATTGGTGTGCACGTTTTTCAGCATTCGCAACTAACTCATCTGCTTTGTTTTGTGCAGAAGTAACGATCACTTCAGATTCTTTACTTGCACTTGTTTTTACTTTATCCGCTGTGTCTTGAGCTACGATGATCGATTGGTTCAATGCATCTTTCAATTCATTGAAATACTCAAGTTTTTCTTCTGAATGTTTGACTGCTTTTTCTAATTCACGGTTTCTTTGAGTCAATTCTTCGTAGTCACGAACAACTAAATCTAAGAAATCATCTACTTCGTCTTGATTATATCCCCGCATTTTTGTTGGGAATGTCTTATTTTGGATATCTAATGGAGTTAAAGCCATGAGTAAACCACCTTTTTATTTTATTTACGTAATACACCGAACAACACCCTGTACTTTTCTTTTTTCGTCTTCCCCTCAAGTTCTTGGATCTGGACTCTGCCGTAACCCCTGACTGAAATAATATCTAATAGTTCAAGTACAAAATCAGGTCTTGTATTTTCTGTCCAATTCACTTTTACTTTACCAGCTTCAATTAGCTGCTTGGACCGCTGTCTGGAAATATTATAAATCTCAGAGATCACACTGTCCAGTCGCATGGAACTAACTGTTCCTCTTTCTTGTGTCCAGCTGTCTTTCGGCAAAATCATTTCTGTGTATTTGATTGGTTCCAAGCGTACAGCAACTTTTCCAATCTTTGTTACTTGTGTAGCAACAAAATGATCCACCTCATTTGCAATAAATACTTGCCAGCGATCGCCATCTGAGATGATATCGCCAAAGTAAGAGCGTTTGATACCCGTTCCCACTAAAGTCCCAAGGATTTTCCCATGACTTAGACTGGCAAATTTGCTAGGATAATGGATTTCATACAATGCTGTTTCAAAATCTTCCTCTACAGGTTCGTAATAATCGGGGAAAATCAAACATCTTTTTCTTTCTGCCTGTTCATATCCACCATAAAACATGAAACGCAAATCACTACTTTGCCGAATCAGTGTTTCTAAAATATAGGATTGTCTGGGGTCAAGAAATTCAGTCAGATATGGCGCATATTGTCCTTGAACTTGTTCAATCCAATCACCTACTGAGTCGATAAATGTACGTTCATCTGCCCGAAAGTGCTGGTATACATTTGCATCCAAAACTTTCCCCTCCTATCTATTCTGAGAATAAAGATTTTGTTGCTTGAATCAATAAACTAAATGGATAGTTATCCATATAACGATCTGTGCTAATCCTTGTACGGCTAAGTTCAAGATTAGAATGGCCCCTAAAATCGTGAAATCCAAAGGACCGATTCTTAAAGGCAGACGATCGAATAAACTGATATACGGTTCACAGATCTTAGCTAAAAACCGTCCTAACCCTGATTGATAACCGCCTGGAAACCAAGAAAGCAAAGCATATACCATCAAGATAATGCTATAGAAATAGGCTGCCCGTTGAATTAAATGAAGTAATAGCGCAATAATATAAATCGTAGTTCCTCCTCTTACAGATCAAACAAATTCGCATCTGCAAAAGATTGAGCGGTTGAACTGTCAATCTCCATCCCTGTCGGTGTACAAAGAAAAATCTCATCTCCAACGCGTTTGATATCTCCATCTAATGCATAAACTGTTCCTGTTAGAAAATCAACGATTCTTCTCGCTTGCTTTTCTTCCACTAAATGAAAATTCACTAAGGTTGCTTCACCAGCGATGATTCGTTTAGCAATCGCCATCGCTTCAGAATAAGCTCTTGGTTCCATCACAGTGATTTTTCCCGCAAGATTTGCTTTAGGTTGTGTAGCCGTTCTTGAAGCTGTTCTTTCTTTTGCTACAGTTTTTGTAGGTGATTGATGTAGTTCAATTACTTTTTTCTTTTCAGCCGGCTGAATACTTTCATGCGTTACAGGACGTGAAGTCGCCGTTTTTTGTTTCTCATGAGTATTCGCAGCAGATACAGAATGAGTTGGTTGATTCTGTGTTGTATTTTTTTTAGTTGGCTGTACAGCCTTTTTTGTTGTTTCAGGATAATCTTGGTATTCGTACTCTTCCTCATCAGCTAATCCGAAAAAATTAGCAATTGCTCCTCTGTTTAAAAGCGGCATTTTTGTTCCTCCTTTATTCGTCTTTGAATAGCGCTGTTCCTACACGGATAAATGTTGCACCTTCTTCAATCGCAATTTGAAAATCCTGACTCATCCCCATGCTTAATTCATTACATGGTGCATGGGCATAACCTTTTGCTTGAACAAGATCACGCAATTCTTTCAGCGTACCAAACACTTTATGGATTTGCTCATCAGAAGCTTCTTTAGGCGCCATAGTCATTAACCCAACAACCTTGATTTTTGTGCAGGCAGCTAAAGATTCCACAAACGGTAAAAGCTCATCTGGTGAAATTCCATGTTTTGATTCCTCACCAGAAACATTTACTTCAATAAAACAGGATAATTCTTTCTCTAACCGCTTCTGGATTTCTTCTGCTAATCTTAAACTGTCCAACGCATGAAAGTAATCAATTTCATTTACAATCAATTTTACCTTTCTGCGCTGTAAATTACCAATTAAATGCCACTTTATTTCGGGAAAATCAAATAAATCTTGTTTCTTTTGTAATAGTTTATCTACTCGGTTTTCTGCACAATTCATAACGCCAGCTCTGACCAATTCTTCAGCTTGGGCTGATTCAACAGATTTTGTTACAGCTACTAATGTAACTTCTTTCGGATCACGATGAACAAGAGCACACGAATCCTGAATTTCTTGCTTGATTTTCTGCAAGTTGTCAGCAATCATGTGCTCTTCCTCTCCTTTATTTTTTACGACGGAAAAACGGTGGCGTATTTAATTCATCATCGCCATGAGATTTTGTTTCTTCGCGGTTGAATGTATCAAATTCTTTTTTTTCGATATTGTCAAAATTGGAATCATCAACTCTAGGACGAACATTTTGTTCACGTCTGATATCCCAATCGCCAAAACTGTTTTCTTCTTCTGCAGAAGTTGGTTTAGCTTGATCCATATCTAATACAGTCTTTTGAGCAGGTGATTGCATTTGTGCTTGTCTAGCTGGACGGCTAGACTTGCGCTCCTTTTTTGATTCATCGATACCTGTTGCGATGACCGTCACGCGGATTTCATCGCCCATTTCTTCATTGATAGATGTACCTAGAATAATATTTACATCGCCAGTTGCTGCATTTGCTACGATATCTGAAGCATCTTGTGCTTCAAACAATGTCATATCCAAACCGCCTGTGATGTTAAGAAGTACTTGTTCCGCTCCATCAATAGATGTTTCAAGCAATGGAGAGGAGATTGCTTTTTTCGTTGCTTCTACTACGCGATCTTCTCCACTAGCTACACCGATCCCCATCAATGCTGTACCTTGGTTTTCCATCACTGTTTTCACGTCAGCAAAGTCAAGGTTAACGTAACCTGGTGCCGTAATCAAGTCAGAGATACCTTGTACGCCTTGACGTAAAACGTTATCTGCTTCACGGAAAGCTTCAAGCATTGGTGTCTTTTTATCTACAACTTCCAGTAAACGGTTATTTGAGATAATCAATAATGTATCCACATTTTCTTTCAAACGAGCGATACCTTCTGCAGCAAAACGGCCACGTTTAGGTCCTTCAAAAGTGAATGGACGTGTAACGACACCAACAGTCAATGCGCCCAGTTCTCTAGCGATCCCTGCAACGATTGGTGCAGCACCTGTACCAGTTCCTCCACCCATTCCTGCAGTGATGAAAATCATATCTGCACCGTCTAAAGCTTCGCGTAAGGATTGTTCACTTTCTTCTGCCGCTTTTTGTCCAACTTCTGGTTGAGAACCAGCACCTAAACCACGAGTATATTTTGGTCCTAATTGGATAACTGTTTCAGCTTTTGAATTTTTTAATGCTTGCACGTCTGTGTTGGCTGTAATGAATTCAACACCTTTGACGTTTTCTTCAATCATTCGGTTCACAGCATTTCCACCGCCACCGCCGACTCCGATGACTTTGATTACTGCGCCGTCATTGATATTATTATCAATTGAGAATTCCATATCTTATTCCTCCCAGGATGAATTAATCAAAAATATTTGTAAAGAAACCCTTGATTTTATTTTTTACATTTTCTCCGGATTCTTTTGGTTCCGGCTCATCGTAGACTGTTTCTTCAGGTGCTTCATAGCTTTCATATGTGTTTGTTGTTTCTTGTTCAACTACCATTTGGCGAGCTGCTGAGGTTTCACCTGTAACAGCAATTTTTGCCAATTGATACACTTCGCTCAAGTTTGCTGAATAATCAACGATACTTATTACATTTGTAAATACCGGGTTTCTCAGTCCCATGTGATTTGGAACATACAGTTTCACATTTACGCCGAAGATTTCTTGTGCCAAGTCCACAACACCTGGAAGACTAGCAGCTCCGCCTGTCAATACGACGCCACCTGGCAACTCTAATGCTTCGATTTGGTCCAATGCATCTTTTGCTTTGTTGAAAATCTGTTCCATACGAGCTGAAATAATTTCTGACAAATAGCGTTCATCGACTTTCACTGGTTCTGACTGACCAATTACATCTACTGGAAACTCTTCATCTGGTGATGTCCGTTCTGGATATGCATCCCCGTAATTTATTTTCAACGCTTCTGCATTGTTAAAAGACGTATTTAATACAATAGAGATATCTTTAGTGACAAACTCGCCACCTTCTTGGTCGAGACTGGTAAACTTCAATTGCTTATCATGCATAACAGCCGTTGTCGTTTGGCCACCACCCATATCAATAACAATCGTACCAAAATCTTTTTCTCCGTCAGAAAGAATTGATTCTGTCAGCGCTAAAGGAGTAATCACCATTTCATTGACGATTAATCCGGCATTTTCCACGCATTTACGTATGTTATGGATGATCGTTTTTGGTCCGGTAAACAACAGACCGTACATTTCTAATCTTACGCCGATCATTCCACGAGGGTCTTTGATCCCCTCGAATCCATCGACAGTAAAATCTTGTGGCAAAATTGACACGATTTGACGTTCAGGAGGTATTGAACGAACAAGGGCAGCAGAAGCCACATTTCTGACATCTTCATCGGTGATTTCCTTTGAATCTCCGTTAACTGCAATCATTCCCTGGCAATTTTCTACTTCAAGCATGTTTGCTGGCAAACCGACACTTACGCCTTTGATCTGGATACCTGCTTTTTCTTCTGCTTGTCGTACTGCTCGTTGTATCGCTTGGACCGTTTTATCGATATCAACGATAATGCCTCGGTTAATCCCTTCTGATTTTGCGTTTCCTACTCCAATAATATTCATTTGGCTGTCGATATATTCAGCCACGACAACTTTAACAGATGTCGTTCCAATATCAAGGCCTACATACATTCCTGTTTTTGCCATGAATGGGATTCCCTCCTACTTACTATTCCATATACAAGCGAACAACTAGCGTCCGTTTTAAAATATACTTATTAATAGATATATTCACTGCTTTCAATTCTACCATAAATTACTGGTTTTTAGAAAGTACATTCTTACTTTTTAAAGTTGTTTTATCAATTTTCATTTAAACTTGACGGAGTTGTACTTGGATTGTCTTCTATTTGACTTGCTTCACTTGAATTATTTGAATCAGATGAGCCGTTTGTATCAGACGATTCAGGTGTATCTGCTGCTTGCGTTTCTGCCTCTTCACTTGACCCATTTGTTTGATCCGCGTTTTCTTCACTTCCAGTTGTTTCTTCCGCTTGGTCCGATTCTGCCGTTTCTTGAGTACTGCTGTAAGGATATGAGTAGATGCCAACTTCCATGTCGATCACACCTTTTTCATCCATGTCTTTAGCTACTTGCGAATAATATTTCATTTGGTTCGCAAGATTATTGATATTTACAATGACTTGATTGCCATCATTCATGTTCAATTGGATCAGGTTTTTATTACTTGCTCTTGGTGTATACTTGATTTCAGAGATTGCTTTTTGCAATTCTGATGATAACTGATTGTATTGCTTTGTTAATTCTTTGATTTTTGCTGAATCTTTGAACTCTTCCAAGATAGGGAGATTTTTTGTAGGATTTGCTACTTTTTCATCTAATACTGTTCCATTTTCAATTACTGGATAGTATTGATTATCTTTTGCAATCAAAGCGATTTCTTTATATTCTGTCACATCCAAATCGAACTCATTTATCCCTTTGAAGTGTATAGCTGCTTTTTCGATTCTCGGCTGTGCTTTTTTTAGCCGTTCGATATAAGTGGATCGATCGAAATACTGCCCCCAGACATTTTCTCCCAATGACAATTTGGTATCAGAGATGATTTCCTGACTGTTGACTACCTTATTACCTGACACTGCAACTGCTTGTAGCTTGCTATAAGGAGAAACATAATAGATTAAAAAAATCAGCGGTATGCCCAATACAGTAATAATCAATGCTAACCGACGAAACAGTACTTTGTGCCTTTGACTTTTTAAATTGGGGAGACGATTCAAAAAAGAACCGTTATACGGGCCACCGTTTTTCTTTTGCTTGATCTCTTCAAAAAATTCGATTTTTTTCTCGGACTGGCTTTCTGACTGGCTTGTTTCTTGCTGTTCCTCTTGAACCGTTCTTTCTTCTTCAGAATCTGAAAGGGGTGTGTCTAATGGTGTGTCTTCTTTTTTTGGCTCTTGGTTTTTCATCCCTTGTTCTGCCAGATATTTTCGGTTAGCCTTTTGCCAAGGAGTCAAATTGTTTTCATCAGAAGACGAATGAGACAATTTTTTAGGTTCTTTTTTCTTACTCACTAAGACCACCGCCTTTATTTTTTGATTATTTGATTCACTACGTCATAAAGACGTTTTGAAGCATCAGGGATGCCTTGTTCTTTAGAAGCTCGGCACATTTGCTTTTGCAATTCTTCGTCATCCATGATTTCGTTAATTGTCTGACTTAGTGATTCACCCGTTAGCTCATTATCCGCAATCATTTTTGCTGCTCCTGCATGAACAAGACTCATTGCATTTTTAGTCTGATGATCATTCGTAACATATGGACTGGGAACCAACACTGCCGGAAGCCCCAAAGCTGTAAATTCTGCGATCGAAGTTGCACCAGCACGTCCCACCAGCAGATCGCTCGAAGCCATGACTTCTGCCATGTTTTTGATGTAAGGCTGGACACTAATGTTTTGTATTTCAGGATTTATTTTATTTAGGATTTCTTCATAATATCTTTCTCCTGAAGCATATAAGACTTGATAAGATGAAGGAATATATTCACTTAAAAAAACCGATACCGCTTGATTGATTTTAAGTGCTCCTTGACTGCCGCCAAAAATCAAGACTGTTTTCTTTTCTGGATCCAACCCAAATGTTTTCAAAATATCTGATTTTTTAGTATCTGCTACTTCTTGTGCTCGAGGATTACCTACAAGGACTGATTTGTTTTCAGGAAAAAAAGGAGCCGCATCTTTGAATGAAAGAGCGATCCGATCCACATATCGGCTTAAAAATTTATTGGTAACACCTGGTACACTGTTTTGTTCATGGATAATAGTTGGAATTCCCATTTTTGCTGCAGCATACACTACCGCTCCGGAAACATATCCTCCAGTACCGATAACGATATCTGGTTGAAAATCACTGAGGATTTTTTTTGCTTGACGGATACTCTTAAGAAACAATCGGATTGTCTTGATATTATGCATGGAAATTTTTCGTTTAAAGCCTTGAATCTCCAAAGTATGGAAAGGCATTCCTGTATCAGGGACAATTTTATTTTCCAGACCACGGTTTGCTCCCACATACATGAATTCAGCATTCGGTTCTTGAGTCTTCACATAGTTGACAAAGGCAAGAGCTGGATAAATATGTCCTCCCGTTCCTCCGCCTGTAACCAAAATTTTCATTTTTTATCGCTCGCTTCTACTTTTTCTATTTTAATTGATTCACTGCTTCCATGAATCGGTTTCCTCTAGTTTCAAAATTAGGGTATTGATCCCAGCTGGCATTCGCTGGTGATAATAAAATCACATCACCATCTGTACTGTTTTCTAATGCTAAAGGAACTGCTTGTTCTACAGAATCGGCTGTTACTATCGTCTCGATGCCTGCTTTTTTTCCAGCATCAATCAATTTTTCTTTTGTTTGACCAAATACGATCATTGCTTTGATTCCTTTTAATGAAGGAACTAATTCATCAAATGTATTTCCTCTATCTAATCCGCCTGCCAATAACACGACCTTAGCCGTTTCAAATCCGCTTAGAGCCATTTTAGTCGCTAAAATATTGGTTGCTTTTGAATCATTATAAAATTTTCTGCCTTGGATCTCTCCTACATATTGCGTACGATGTGGCACGCCATGGAATAAATGCAACGTTTGTCGTATAGCTTCATTTGATACACCATACAATTTTGCTACAGTAATAGCAGCTAGCGCATTTTCTACATTATGCGTACCTGGTACGCCAAGTTCAGAAATTTCCATTATTTTTTCTTTTCTATAATAAATTGCGTGATCGTCAGCATACACACCGTCTTCCAACACTTCTTTTGTCGAAAAAGGCAGGACCCGTGCTTTTGTTCTTTGCGCTAATTCTTGTAGTTCTGACTGATTCCAGTTAAGAACCAGATAATCTTCAGCTGTCATATTTTTTTGAAGGTTCCATTTAGCTTTGACGTATTCTTTTCTTGTCCCATGATAATCAATATGTGCTTCATAAATATTGGTGATCACCGCTATATGAGGATGGAAATCTGTGATTCCCATGAGTTGAAAACTAGATAACTCCATCACGATTTTATCTTCTGGTTTCGCTTCTTGCGCGACACCACTTGCTGGATACCCAATATTTCCTGCTAAACGTGCAACTCCTTTGTCTACGCCTGCATTCAGTAGTAGTCCAGTCATCGTTGTTGTCGTGGTTTTTCCATTCGTTCCTGTAATCCCAATAATTGGGCATTCCGCTACTTCGTAAGCTAGCTCCACTTCCGTAATTACCGGAATACCCATTTCTTGGGCTTTTGCTACTAAAGGATGGCTGTAGGGAATCCCAGGATTTTTGACCATCAACGAAAATTCTTCATCTAGTAATTCGATTGGATGACTGCCTGTTATTACTTTTATCCCTAAAGAAAGCAATTCTTGTGCTTCCGGATTTTCATCAAAAGGTTTTCCGTCATTAACGGTGACAAGTGCGCCCAATTCATGTAATAATTTGGCCGCACTTACTCCGCTTTTTGCGAGTCCTAAGACAAGCACTTTTTTATTTTCATATGTTGATATTTTTTTCATTTCCTGTCATCTCCTACCAAACGATCCATAATGTGATCAATGAAGTCACAATGCTGATCAACCAAAAAACTGTATCAATCTTCCACTCCGACCATCCGCACATTTCAAAATGATGGTGGATTGGAGACATTTTAAAAATTCGTTTTCCCGTAAGTTTAAAGGATGTAACTTGAAGCATCACACTTGCAGTTTCCATAACATAAATCAAGCCAATCAAAAGCAATGTCCACTCTTGGTTCAGCATCATAGAAATAGCCGCTAAAAGTCCGCCTAAAGCTAATGAACCGACATCTCCCATAAAAATCTTGGCAGGTTTCCGGTTATAGACGAAGAATCCAAGTAAACCACCTAAGACACTGAGACAAATGATTAATACATCATACTGATGCTGATGCCAAGCAATCAGACCGTAAGCTGCAAAAGAGATGCTGCCTAAGCCAGCAACTAATCCATCGATACCATCCGTCAGATTGACCGCATTTGAAAATCCAACAAGCCAGAAGATAGCGAAAACCCCATAAATGATTCCTAAAGGCAGATCCAACCCAAAGAAATTCAATACACCTGGATAGCCTTCAGAACGGTAAACAAGATAAAAGATGATTCCCCCTAGAACCTGTCCAATCAGTTTCTGTTTCGAGTTCAGCCCCATGTTTCTTTTCTTGAAGATCTTTATAAAATCATCAAGAAACCCAATTACTCCATATAATGCTAATACAAAAAGCAAGATGAAAAGAGTAGGAGTCAGCTGTTTTTGCCAAGCTCCAACCCAAATCCCTGTCAAAATAGAGCCAATCAGAAACACTAAGCCGCCCATTGTAGGAGTTCCGGCTTTGATATTGTGCCACTTTGGTCCCTCCTCGCGAATCGCCTGACCTTGCTTTTTCATTTGAAAGTAACCAATAAATAGCGGCATTGCGGCAATCGTCATTGCACAGCTGCTGACAATGGGAATCAATGCTTGTGTCCATTCCATGCTCTTTTCTCTCCTATTTCTCTTCTTATTCTTCTAAAGTAAAATTAAGTTTGTCTTTTGTGATTTTTTCATATGGAGCAAGTTCTTGTTTGACACAATAACCATCCCCATCAAAACTAACTTCGATACCAAGGATTTTCCCTAGCTTCATGATATCTGCTTTTGACCATCCCGTTACATCAGGCATCAGCTTGTCGCCACCAGTGTATAGAATCAGTTTTTCTCCAGAGATCAACTGATCACCGTTGGCAGTAGATTGTTTTTGTACTTTTTTCCCGTTACCGATAACGACAGGTTGCAGTCCGCTTTTTTGAGCATCCGCTGCTGCAACATCTGCTTCTAGATTACGATAATCGGCTACGGATACTTTTTCTGTTTTGGTTTCTGTATCCGCATCTTCTTCAGTTTCTTTAAAATCCATTGCCCGTTTCATCAATGGATTTGCGATTTTAGCCAAAGCCATTCGATCATATGTCTTAGGATGTTTCATTGTTAGATACAAGACATAGTCTGGATCTTCAGAAGGAACCATCTCCACAATCGAATACAGGTAGGCTGTATCTCCTGTTTGATATCCCCCTGTATCAGAAGCGATTTGGGCTGTTCCGGTTTTTGCCGATACGTTGTATCCAGGTACACTATATACACCATAAGCACTACCGTAGTTTTCGCTTTCGACAACATCTCTCATATATTCACGGACTTTTTCTGTTGTTTCTTTTGAAAAAGGTTGACCTAGAACTTCTGTTTGAGTTGTTCGCTCTTCTCCAGTTTGAGGATCCACTACTTTGCTGATATATCGAGGTTGAATCATTGTACCGTTATTCGCAATAGAAGTGAAAGCTTTCATCATTTGGAAATTCGTCACACCTATCGCTTGTCCATAAGCACTCATTGCTCGGTCGACAATATTTGATGTAGGCAAAGCACCATTTACTTCGTCATCTAATCCAGAATGGGTACTTTGTCCAAATCCTAGTTTTTGTAAATAATTATACCATCGTCCGCCTAATCGCTGTTCCAGTATAACCATCCCGACGTTACTTGACCATGAAAGAGCTTGACGCATGGTCAGCACACCTTTTTCACCAAAGTCATGGTCATTGATCGTCGCATCTTCTACTTGGATTTTTCCAGATTGGAAGGTTTCATTCTCATTGAATTCTCCTTCTTCGATAGCGGCTGCAGTAGTGAAAACTTTCATGGTTGATCCTGGCTCATAACTATCTTGTACCAAGAAATTACGCCAGATAGCATCTTCTCCAGTCAAACCTTCCATTGTTTCGGGATTGAAAGTAGGACGCTGCCCCATTGCCAAAATCTCTCCAGTTTTTGCTTTCATCAAGACTGCTGTCAATTCTTCCGGTTGATATTCTTCATTTACTTGATCCATCAGTGTTTCCAAATAACTTTGTAGTCTGCTGTCCAAAGTCGTGTAGATATCTTGTCCATCGACAGCTTTTTCTTCTTCTGCTACTGTACCTGGCAGAGGATTTTGAAAATTATCTTTTTGATAAATAATCTTACCATCTTTACCGCTCAAAATATCATTGTAAGCAGACTCCAAACCTAGTTTACCTACTAAGCCATTCTCATCTTTGTCTGGAACTGCGTATCCGATAAAATGAGAAGAAAAGACGCCATTTGGATACATCCGAGCCTGATGGTCGACAAAGTAAAGACCAGCGACACCTTCTTTTTTCATGTCTGCTTCGATGTTTTGCTTGGTTTCTTGGGAGATATTTTTCCCATAGCTACCAAATTCAACTTGATACAGCTCTTTTTTTGCGCCGTCTTCTAAAATATTCAGTGCATCTTTTTTGTCTATAGAAAGATTCTTATGCAGGATTTCTGCTATTTTATCAAAATTCTTTTCTTCGACATACAGTTTTTTATCCCCAGAAGTATATGTTTTTGAGAGTATCGCTTTAATTGAATAAGAGGAGGCATCTTCTGCGAGCGCCACACCGTTACGATCATAAATCGTTCCTCTTTTTGCTTTTACTACTTCACTTCCTTGGTACAACTGTTTTGTTTTTTCAGCTAATGAGGTACCAGCAACATGACCTCCAATAACGATATACGAGAAACGGACGGCAAATAAAAAGAACAATCCAATACTCGTAGCAAATAAAATGATACCTACTTTTTTGCGATTGTTCATCGGATTTAGATTTTTCTTTTCCAAAAACCGCCGAATTTTATTTTTAAGACTCATTTACTTCACTTTCCTTAAATTGTCGTCGTTAATAGACAATCCTTTTTCTTCTGCGATTTGTTTAATCCGTTCAGTACGAGAAAGTTCATTTTTTTCTTGTTCTAAACTCGTTTTTTCTTGCTTTTTATCATTGATTTCTGTTTGTATTGACGTGATTTCTTTTTCAGCTCCGCTGATATTTGTACGCAACATGACTGTTAACACACACAAAGCAACAATAGCAATCGCCACGCTTGCCACAGCAATTTTTTCCAAAGCAGAAATCTGCTTCAATCGTTTTGCTGGTGATTGTGGAAGAATGATTTCTTGATTCGAAGAAGAATCTGGCATTTGTTGTTCTGGCTGATCCACCAATTCAGGTAAATCATATTCGTACTCTTGCATTTTCTTTAATTCTGCCATCATTCTACTCCTCTTTCATTCTTATTTTTTCTGCAATACGTAACTTTGCACTGCGTGATCGATTGTTTTCTGCTAACTCTTCCTCTGAAGGAAGGATTGGTTTACGAGTAATGACTTTCAGTTCCGGTTGAAATTCGTCAGGTATGACAGGAAGTCCCGGTGGTAAATCTTGTACCGTACTATATTCTTTAAACATACTTTTGACAATTCTGTCTTCTAATGAGTGGAATGTAATCACACTGATTCTTCCATTGACTTTCAATAACCGGATTGCCTGTTCTAAAGAGGCCTCTTCGGCACCAAGTTCGTCATTTACTGCAATCCGCACAGCTTGAAAAATTCTTTTTGCAGGATGCCCGCCTTTTCTTCTTGCGGGAGCTGGGATGACTTGTTTAATGATTTCGACAAGCTCACCAGTTGTTTGGATTGGTTTTGTTTTTCGTACTCGTTCGATTTCACGAGCAATTTGTTTGGAAAATTTCTCCTCGCCATAGCGGAAGAAAATCTTTACTAATTCATGGTAGGAATATTCATTAATTACGTGATAAGCGGATAAAGGAGCTGACTGATCCATACGCATATCCAAGGGTGCATCTTGATGATAACTAAATCCACGTTCTGCTTCATCTAGTTGAGGAGAGGAAACCCCTAAGTCATACAAAATACCGTCTACCTTATCTACATACTCACTCAAGCGTTCTTCTAATTCTCTGAAATTCGCTTTGATAAATGTGACCATCCCTTGTTCGACATAAGAAGCCAAACGCAGCTTGGCGTGATCGATTGCTTTTTGATCTTGGTCAAACGCATACAGGTGCCCTTTAGAACTTAGTTGGCTCAATAAATATTCACTATGTCCGGCACCGCCGAGTGTACAGTCTACATAAACGCCATCCGGTTTGATGTTCAATCCATCTACCGTTTCTTTCAACATGACTGTATAGTGTTGAAATGTTTCAGTCATTAGTCAGCCTCTTCCTATTCTTATAGTCCGAAATCAATCATATTTTCAGCAATTTCGTCAAAATTCTCTTCTGCTTCTGCAGAAAAATCTTCCCATCGTGTCTCATCCCAAATTTCAATTCGGTTAGATACACCGATGATTACGCACCCTTTTGTCAAAGCTGCATAATTTCTTAACGTGCTTGGTATATTGATCCGTCCTTGTTTATCAAGTTCGCATTCAGTGGCAGCCGAATAGAAGAATCGCACAAATGTACGTGCGTCTTTTTTAGCCAACGGCATTTCGTTCAGCTTAGCTTCCAGATTTTCCCATTCGCTCATCGGATAGCCGAAAAGACAACCATCCAATCCGCGTGTCAGAACAAACTTTTCGCCAAGTTCTTCACGAAGTTTTGAGGGAACGATTAAACGTCCTTTTGCATCAATATTATGTTGGAATTCACCCATCAACATTGAAAGCCCCCCATTCCTCCACTAACTAAAATTAGTCTACCACAATCCCCCACTTTCTACCACCTTTTCTAGGAAATCCGGGAACAACTTTTTTTATTCATAAACATTTTTTTAAGAATCAAGCTGTAAAAAGCCTTTTAAAAGACTTTTTACAGCTTTTCTGCTTTTTTCATAGGTAAGAAAGTATATTCACAATGATCAAGACCGCGTACAAGACGATTGTCAGCAGAAAAACCAAACGCCAAGTCATCTTGAAATAACGCGGATAAATGATTTCTTCATAATAATATGCTTGGAAAACAGCAATACAGATGCCCATTAGTAAAACAGAAATAAAGAAAAACGGCAGGATAGAAATTGTCGCTGTGTTTCTAGACAACGCATGCATACCGCCCCACAAAAAAGGAATCGCCAAATCAGGGGCTTTTATTTTAAAACGACGATTTAACGAAAATAATTTTACAAGAAATTGGCAACCAAACAAAACGATTACCGGGTAAATATACCAAAACAAGATAAGTGGTGTGAATGTGCCCATGAACGTAAACTCCTTTTTTATCGTTGCTTCAAGTATACTGTATATACTTTACACAACTGTTTCATTTTATTTAAATTTATGCAGTTATATTCTATATCTTACAAACACATTCCATGTACTCCAATTCCCTATCCGTTATAATAAAAGAAACAGGCAACAGGAGGAAAATCATGATCAAATATTTTACATTAGATAATGAGAAACTGCGTAATACCGGAAAGGAAACTGACCAAACGATCTGGTATTGTGTAGAACGTCCCAATCAAGAAGAGATTCATCAGCTGACACATCAATTTGAAATTCCGTCAGATTACATCACTTCCATATTGGACGATGCAGAAAATTCCCGTACAGAAGAATTCAATCAATCAAAGTTGACAAAACCAGCGTTATTATTGTTGCAATATCCGTTTGCTAAAACAAGCCCTAGCGGTTATTTTCAAGTGGATACATACCCGCTCTCTATCATTTTGACGCCCAAAAAGAAGCTTATCACAATTACGAATCATGAACCACTATTTTTAAAGAAAGTCTTTAGTCAAACCTTTCCAAAAAGCGATGTTTCACCCAATCTCAATATCTTCTTTCAATTCATCTGGCAGGTTACACTGTCTTATAACAGTTATTTAGCTACGCTTCAATCTCAATGCGATACTTTGGAAGCCAAACTTCAAGTATCAACTGAAAACAAACAACTTTATCAAATCATGGATATCCAAAAAAGCCTTGTTTATTTCAGAGAAGCGACTTCTGCTAATTTAGATGCATTGAAAGAATTAGCGCAAAATAAACTTTTCCAAGAAAATCATGCGTTGAAAAACCATCTGCGTGATGTATTGGTAGAAACAGAGCAAGCAATGACTACTTCTCGCATTCAATTAAAACTAGTAGAACAAATGAATCAGACTTTTTCAGCAATTGTATCGAATAATTTGAATAATATTATGAAAATTTTAACTTCTTTAACGATTATATTAACTATACCAACAATCGTCGGAAGTATCTATGGGATGAACATCAAGCTACCCATTGCTGAAAGAGATGATGCGTTTATCTGGCTAGTTCTATTAACATTATTTATTTGTATCGTAACTACCTATTATTTAAAAAAAGGGAAGTTTTTATAAAAAAGACCTCTTGTAGAAAAGACAAAAAGATTGTACACTTGGATTAACTAATTAATTACGAGGTTGAAAACAATGCGTGAAAAAAAACAAACAAGTACTTTTGCTAAAGTAACAAAATTTGTCATTTGGACGATGCTGATTTTAACGATTGGGTCTGTTGTATTGACTGCTGTCATGAGTGTCATGTAAAAAATAAAATATAGCTATCAGCTGCTAAAAAGGACCTGAACCACTACAGTGGCTCAGGTCCTTTTTGCGAGTTGCAATAGTTCTTTTGCATGTTCGAGTGTCAGCTTTGTAATCTCACTCCCAGCTAGCATACGTGCAATTTCTTCTTCTCTTTCTTTTGTTTTCAATTCTGAAACAGATGTTTGCGTACGACCATCAATCACTGCTTTCACGATATAATATTGATAGTCGGCGACTGCGGCGACTTGCGGCAGATGAGTGATGCACAAAACTTGAGAGTATTTCGATATTTGAGAAATTTTATCCGCGATGGCTTGTGCAACTCTTCCACTTACACCTGTATCCACTTCATCAAAGATAATACTTGTCACACCTTGCTCAGAAGAAAAAATAGTTTTCAAAGCCAGTAACATCCGAGATAATTCGCCACCAGAAGCGACTTTCACTAAAGGCTTCAGCGGTTCTCCTGGATTGGTCGTAATGTAGAATTCGATTTGGTCAAACCCATCATGATTCAATTGTCTGTTTTCTTCTTTTAAGAAACGTACTTCAAACTCAGTGTTTTCCATATACAGACTTTTTAATTCATGCAGAATGGATTTTTCCAATTCTTTTGCGATTTTTTTACGCGCTTCATGAAGATCTGCGGCTTGTTGCTGAAGTAGAAGCTCTTTTTGCTCTAGTTCCTCTTTCATTTTGTCCAATTGACCTTCTGAAAAATCAGAAGAAGCTAGCTCTTCGGTGATTTCGTCATAGTAAGCCAATACCGACTCAATGGATTCGCCATATTTGCGTTTCAACTGTCGGATTAATTCTAAACGTTGCGTCACTTCTTCTAAACGACTCTCATCTAACTCCAACAAATCGATTTGACGACTCATGTCGCCGATTGCATCTTGTAGCAAATAGTAAGCACTTTGGATATTTTCATAAATTGCTTCATACTCCACATCTAGATGTGCGATCCCTTGCAATTCTGCAACGGCCAAGCCAACACCATCTACACTGTTTTGTTCATTATTCGTCAGTGCTCCGTAGCCTGCAGCTAATCCATCAGCAATTTTTTGATAATTGCTAAGTTTTTCTCTTTCTTCTTTTAATTTCTCTTCTTCTCCGACTTGCAAATCAGCAGCAGCTATTTCTTCTTGCTGGAAATGAAGCATATCTATTCTCTGAACATAGGATTTTTCATTTTGCTGCACTTTTCGTACCCTTTTTTCCAGCTCACGATAAGAGGTATATTCTTGCTGATAACTCTTTTTCTTCTGTTGGAAAGCTGCATCTCCAAAACGATCCAATAAAGCAAGATGTGATTCAGGCTGGAGCAGTTCCTGATGTTCGTTTTGCCCTTGGATATCCACTAAATAACTGCCGATTTTCCTTAGATTAGCTAGCGTGATGATATGACCATTCACTCGGCAAACATTTTTTCCAGTCAACGACATATCCCGTCGAACAATCAGATTGTCTTCATCCGTTTCGATACCTAATTCAACCATCAATTCAGAGAATCCTTCTTGTTTCGGAAGTTCAAACAATCCTTCAAGAATGCATTTTTCTGCGCCTTGACGTATATAATCGCTTGAACCTCTTCCTCCTGCTAACAAACCTAAAGCATCGATAATGATGGATTTACCCGCACCAGTCTCTCCGGTCAGCGCGGTCATTCCTTCGTGAAAAGAAAGCCGCAATTCCGGAATAATCGCAAAGTTAGTAATACTGATTTCTTGTAGCATCACATTCGCTCCTCAACTTAAAGGTAATGCAGGAAGTCTTTCTTTAGTAAAACTGCCTGGTCTTCAGTTCGTGTAATCATCAAAACATTATCGTCATCATTGATAATCGAAAATAATTCTTTCTTGTAGCGCTTATCGATCAAATTCGCTGCTGCCGAAGCATTCCCCGGCAAAGTTTTCAAAATAACAAATTTTTCCATTTGGTCAACTGCTACGAAAGCGTCTTTTAACAGTTTTTCCAATTTAGTATTTACATCTTCATTTGTTTCAGCTGGTATACTATAACGGTAGCCGCCATCTGAGGCCGGTACCTTAATCAGTTTCAGTTCCTTTATATCTCTGGAAATCGTAGCTTGAGTAACAGATATTCCTTTGCTTTTCAGGATTTCAACAAATTCTTCCTGCTTTCGGATATCTTGCTCACTCAACAATCGAGTAATCAAACGATGCCGATCTTTTTTTCTCATTACGTCTTCGCTCCTTAGCTTATTCTTCTTAACCAATGATAGCTTATTTCCTTGGTATAATAAAGAAGAATCCGCATACTTCTCACTTGATTTTCACAGTTACAATTTATTTATGGTCAAACTGTTCGTGTGCGTTTGAAACCACTTCTGCCATATTAATAGCTGGATTGATCGTGCCGCTTTCAGGTACTTTCTTCAAGTGAGCCAAGAACTCGATATTTCCTTCTCCTCCCGTGATCGGAGAATAACTTACTTCCAGCACATCATATCCACCTTGTGCCGCAAATGACAAAATGTCTTCTAAAACTTTTTGATGGGTCTGTGCGTCACGAACAATTCCGTTTTTCCCTACAGCTTCTCTGCCTGCTTCGAATTGGGGTTTGATTAAGGCAATCACTTCTCCCTCTTCTTTTAAAATAGCATGTAATGGAGGCAGCATCAGTTTTAGTGAAATAAAAGAAACATCGATAACAGCAACTTCTGGAATTCCTAAGGTAAAGTCTTCGGGTTTTGCATAACGAAAATTCACTCTTTCCATTACGACGACTCTAGGATCTTGTCTGATTTTCCAAGCTAGCTGATTGTAACCGACATCTAAAGCATAACTCATTTTTGCGCCATTTTGCAAAGCTGCATCAGTAAATCCGCCAGTGGAAGCACCGATATCTAACAATGTTTTTCCTTCAACAGATAGATCAAATGCTTTGAGCGCTTTTTCTAATTTTAATCCACCCCGAGAAACATAAGGAAGTTTTTTACCTTTGACTCTTAATTCACTACTTACTGGAATTTTTTCTCCCGGTTTATCAAACCGCTCGTTTTTTTCGTTGTAAATCAAACCAGCCATAACTGAACGTTTGGCTTGTTCTCTTGTTTCAAATAATCCTTGTTTGACCGCTAATACATCTACGCGTTCTTTTTCCATTCTTTCCCTCATTTCTCCACATCAAATTGCTTGAGCATCTGGCGCATCATCCCGCCATCAAAAGAAAAAACGTCCTCTTCTAATTTGTCTATGATCTTATTGGCGGATAACAACTCAATCTCCAATGCCTCACGTGTCTTTTCTAGGCCTAATAAACGCGGGTAAGTGTTTTTTTCCATACGTTCATCTTTACCAGCTGTTTTCCCTAATGTTTTCGTTGTACCAATCACATCAAGTAGATCATCTCTTATCTGGAAAGCCAAACCTAAATGTTCGGCTAATCGTTGAAGTAGCAATAAGATTTCTTCAGGTTGCTTCGCTAATATACCTCCAGCTAGCAAGGCATAACGAATCAAACGCCCTGTCTTCCTTTCATGAATAAATGCTAATTCCTCTAACGAAAGCTTTTTCGATTCGCCTTCGATATCTGCAGCTTGTCCAGCCACCATACCTTGTGATCCCGCACAAACAGCTAATTGCTGAAGCAACAGAAGCTTAGGAGAATGACCTAAATGTGCCATACTGATCAGCTGGAATGCGCCTGTCAGTAAACCATCTCCAGCCAATATAGCTAACGCTTCGCCGAATACTTTGTGATTGGTAGGTTTTCCCCTTCGAAGATCATCATTGTCCATCGCAGGCAAATCATCGTGGATCAAGGAATACGTATGCACCATTTCTAAAGCAGCTGCTACTTGATAGACGGGAACATCGATAGGCTCATCAAAGGAAGCAACAGCCGTTAAAAGTAATAAGGGACGGATTCTTTTTCCACCTGCTTTCACTGAATAAGTCATCGCATCACAGAGTGCTCTATCCGTCGTATGTTCATCTAAAAAAGACAAGATTTCTTTTTCTACAGCAGGTAGATGAATAGCTGAAAAGTCAGTTAATCTCATCTCAGCTTTCCTCGTTTCCGTCAAAATCAACTTCTTCATTTGATTCTGTCATCATTTTCGTCAAGGTTTCTTCTGCTTTAGCTAAGGTATCTTGGCAATGTTTGCTTAATTCCATTCCTCGTTTAAACGAATCTAGAGCTGATTCTAATGGAACGTCTCCTTGTTCTAGCTGCATGACGATTTTTTCTAATTCTTGCAGTGACTCTTCAAAAGTTGGATTTTTCATATTTTTATTCTCCTTTGTCTATCTCTTGTACTTGTCCTTTAACGATTCCATCTTGATAATGGATCGTCAGCAAATCCCCTTGATGGATCTCGGAGACACTTTTTACTACTTGATCATTTAACGTCGTATAGCTGTAGCCTCTTCCCATGATTTTCAATGGACTCAACAAATCAAGAGATTGAACAGCTTGAGCAAAACGCTGCTGCTGTTGTTTCATATATTGTTGGATTTTCTCTTCTAAACGTTTTTCTAGATAAGCAGTTTCTTGGCGAGCTGCTTTGACTCGATAAAGCGGAGCCACTTGTTCCAATTGGTGGCTTAACGCGATCGTTTGCTTTTCTTTTGCATGATAAATCTGCTGTGTAGCTTGATATAATCGCTGTTTCAATTGATCTAATTTGATGGTCTGACCTTCATACAATCTTTCAGGCTGCCGAAAGACATAGGAACGTCGAGCACGCTCGAACCGTTCTTGTTTGCGCTGGATCTGGCGTACAAACGCCTGCTGCAATCTAGCTTGCCGTTCTTGAATGCGCATCAACTCTTCTGACAAAACAGGAACAGCTAATTCTGCAGCTGCTGTTGGAGTAGCAGCCCGAACATCTGCTACTAAATCAGCGATCGTGGTATCTGTTTCATGTCCCACAGATGAAATCACCGGCGTATTGGCTTGATAAATCGCTCGGGCAACCCGTTCTTCATTAAACGGCCACAAATCCTCAATCGATCCGCCTCCACGACCAATAATCATTGTATCGAAATCGCCCATCTCTTCTACTCGTCGGATATTCTTGACAACATTGTCCGCTGCTTGATTCCCTTGTACAACGGTTGGGAACAAAACCAATTGGACAATTGGATACCTTCTTTTCACCGTCGTGATGATATCGCGGATAACCGCTCCGCTTGGACTGGTAAGGATCGCGATTCGCTTTGGGAAACGCGGCAACATTTTTTTAGGACCTTGAAAAAGGCCTTCCTTCATCAGCTTTTCTTTTCGTTCTTCCAATTCTTGATATAAAGCACCTATTCCATCAGGCTCCATGTGCTCTACATAGATTTGATACGAACCTCCCGCTTCATAGAGTGAAATACGCCCAACAACAAGGACTTTCATTCCTTCTTTTGGCTGGAATCGTAATTTTTGGAATGCACCTTTGAACATAATAGCAGATATTTTTGCATGATCATCTTTTAAGCTGAAATATTGATGGGCGTTGGCGCGTAAACGGAAATTCGATATTTCGCCTGTTAAATATACTCGTTCTAAATAAGGATCGGCATCAAATTTACGTTTCAAATACCTCGTTAATGTAGTGACAGTTAAATATTCTTGTGCCATTTATTCACCTGCTCCAAAAGCTTCGGCAGATTTTACGGTTTGATACATCAGCATCGTGATAGTCATTGGCCCTACACCTTTTGGCACAGGAGTGATCCAGCCTGCAATAGGCTCCACTTCATCAAATTTCACATCACCGATCAGCTTACCGTTAGCATCACGGTTCATCCCTACATCTATCACTACAGCACCTGGTTTTACAAATTCTTTTGTGACAAAATGTCCACGTCCTATTGCTACGACTAAAATATCTGCTTCTTGTGCCAGTTCAGCCAGATTTTCGGTTTTAGAATGAGCAACAGTAACAGTTGCATCTGCCATCAAGAGTAGCTGAGCCATCGGTTTACCGACGATATTGCTTCGTCCGATAACTACTGCTCGTTTACCCGTCGGATCGATAGAATAAGCTTCAAACATTTTCATGATGCCGTATGGAGTACAAGGAATCTTGTCCGGTTTACCCGCAAGGAGTCTGCCTAAATTCATTGGATGAAAGCCATCTACGTCTTTTTCAGGACGGATAGCTAACAGGATCTTTTCTTCATCTATATGCTTTGGCAATGGTAATTGGACCAATATACCATGAAATCTAGGATCTTGATTGTATTTTTCGATTTCTGCAAGTAGTTCGTCTTCAGAAATCGTCTCAGGATAACGCTCTACTGATGAATGGATTCCGATTTCTTTTGCTACGCGTTCTTTATTTCTTACATAGATTTGACTGGCTGGATTTTCCCCTACCAATAAAACAACTAATCCGGGATGGATACCATTATCTTTCAATTTTTGGATTTTTTCAGCAATCTCTGCCTGCATTTTTTCAGCTAATTCTTTTCCGTTAATCAATTCTGCCATCTAACCACTCCCAGATATTTTTTGTTTTCATTCTACCATAGAATTTTCCCGATTTATAACAGGTTTATGATGATTCACAGAAAAAAGCTAGGACTTACGCCCCAGCTTCTAATTCTTTTAATACATTGGATAAGACACCGTTGACGAATTTACGCGAACGGTCATCACTAAATGTTTTTGCCAACTCAATTGCTTCATTTAAAGCAACAGCCGCTGGTACATCTGTCACATAAGTCATTTCAAAAATCGCGATACGCAAGATCACCAAATCCATTTTTGAGATCCGATTGATATGCCAATTGTTTTTCAAATGTTTTTCGATCACTTTATCCAATTCATCTTTTTTTGCACAGACACCGCCAACTAGCGTATCAAGATAAACAGGAACAAACTCTGATTCATCTTCATTGATCATGTCGCGGTGGTCTAATTCGATTGCGTTGAAAATCGCATCTTCTTTTGTTAGGTCTGCATTGAAGTCTAACGGAAATAAAGCCTGCAATGCCATCTCCCGAATCTCGTGTCTTGATAATTCTTTATTCATTCTCTTCCTCTTCGTCTTCAAAAAGTTCTTCGATTGTTGGTTGTTCTAATTTTTCAGGAACAACAGCTACTACATGGATATTGACTTCAGCTAGATCGATATCTGTCATGAAAAGGACTTGCTGGCTAACCCGTTCTTGCATTTCCATTGCAACTTTAGGAACTGAAACACCATATTCCAGGTAGCAGTAAAGATCTACTTTCAAGCCATCTTCCTCATTTGCCAAGTAAACACCTTTTCCGTGAGCTGCTCGTCCTAATAATTCAGTGACATTGCTGGCAAAAGTTCCGCGCATTCCGTATACGCCTTCTACTTTAGAAGCAGCAATCCCGATGATTACTTCGATGACTTCAGGAGCAATCACGATCTCTCCCAAATCTTGGTTTGCGTTTAAAATCAAATTTTTTTCATCTGCCATTTATTTATTCCTCCCTTTGCCTAAGCACGAGATACATCCGAATTCTCTATGATGCGGCTATAATGATCATTTGGTAAAAAAACTGCCGCCGATCAGCTGCAAATTGCTATGAATTGGAGAAAATATCCAACTTTATTATCTCTTACAGCTTAAAAGTTCTTCTATAGTGTATCATTAAATCAAGCGATTTTCTATAACAAAGTCTGTGAACACTGATTTTTACGCTTACTTCTTTTATGGACGAGACTATAAGATGATCAATTCTTTTGGTGAACGAGTCAATACGCGATTCCCATCTTCTGTGATCAGCAAATCGTCCTCAATACGTACCCCGCCGATTCCTGGTAAGTAGATCCCTGGCTCGTCAGTAATTACATTTCCTGGTACAAATTGTTTTTCCGCACGAGAAGAAACATTCGGTCCTTCGTGGATCTCTAGACCGATCCCATGACCTGTAGAATGTCCAAATGCTTCACCATAACCATGTTTTGAAATGTAATCTCTAGCAACTGCGTCTAATTGGACACCAGTCATTCCTGGTTTCGCAGCATCAATAACCGCTAATTGCGCGTCTAGAACTACTTGATAAATTTCTTTTAATTTTTCTCCAGGATCACCAATAGCGAATGTACGTGTCATATCAGAAACATACCCTTCGTAATAGCAGCCAAAATCCAACGTGATCAAGTCACCTTGTTCGATGAGTTTCTTGCTTGCTACACCATGCGGCATAGCCGAACGCAATCCGCTAGCAACGATCGTATCAAAAGAAACACCTGAAGCGCCAAGAGAACGCATATAAAAGTCTAGTTGATTTGCGACTTCAATCTCAGTCATGCCAGGTTGGATCATTTTCAGGATGTGATCATATGCCATATCCGCAATATTACATGCTTTTTCGATAATGGCGATTTCTTCTTCATCTTTCACTTCTCTAAGTTCTTCAATCATCTGTGAAACAGGGACTAATTCCGCATCGATGATTTCTTCTAAAACCGAATATTCTAAAAATGAGACTGTTGTTTCCTCAAAAGCTAATGAGTGCAGTTCTTCTTTGCGTACTAAGTTTGCTACCTCATCAAAAATAGGTCCGACATTTTTAATAATTTCAAACCCTTGAGCCTGCGCTGCCGCCTGCTCGGTATAACGAAAATCAGTAATAAAAAATGCTTTTTCCAAAGTAATAACAGCTAATCCTGTCGTACCTGTAAAGTTCGTTAAGTAACGAAGATTGTACGGACTGGTAACCAAAAATGAATCCAAATTTTCTTCTTGCATCTTTTTGCGCAATTTTTCTACACGTAGCATCATAATGAAACTCCCTCTTTCTTTGCACGCTTTTTTCTATTATAGCAAACTTTTCTTCGTACACGACAGTTAAATAAAAATTTCCGGAAAACTTCTTTTTCTTTTAAAGAAAGAAAGCCAAAAAGGAGTCACGGTTTCGCCGCAACTCCTTTAGCTTTACTATTTTATAAAAACTTATGACCGTTTTCCAAAGAAAAACGAGACAACTGCTACCAAAATCACTGCACCTAAAATAGATGGAATAAGTGCCATACCTGCAGCTTTTGGTCCCCATTCGCCGAAAATCGCTTGTCCAATACTTGAACCAACTAATCCAGCAATGATATTCGTGATACAGCCCATCGAATTTCCTTTGCTGGTGATTGCACCTGCAATCGCTCCGATCACAGCTCCAACAATCAATGTCCATAACCAACTCATAATATAACCTCCTTCTTTGCTAATCAATTTTAGCATAAGGGATTTAAAGGGGACAAATAATTGGTTCTGCTATTTCATGTTTTCTTCTGCAAAGTAAAAAAATAAAGAAAACCTCCCCTTAGAAGTTTTCTTTATTTTTTATTTGCGTTTAAACATGCTACGGATACCACGTTTCACTACATCAAAGAAACTCAATGATTGTACCATTCTATCTTCATCTACATATTCTCTGATCGCACGAAGTACTTTTTTAGGTTCTTTGGAAGAAAATGTGTATGTACCATTTTTTTTCGTTTGAATGGCATATCGAGGAATCCATTTTCCTTTTAGCATGACCGATGCTAGTACATAATCCACTTCTTCCCATGGAATTTGGATATATTTGCGTTTGTCTCGCGCATGGTAAAATTCAAAGCCATTATCGCCTATCATGATTTGTCCGTAATCTGTCAGCCCCGTAAATGAAGTAGCGTCAATTACTAAGTCTACTTTTGTATTGATTGATTGAACCATTTTCTCCCTCCAAATATCTGTTTATTCACAGTATACTATATAAAAAAAGCTCGGGACAACGCCCGAGCTATATTTTTATGGATTATAAAAGTCCGATGACGTGTCCTACAACACCGACTACGAATAAGCCAAGGATAATAACGATTGGAGAAACTTTTTTCTTAAGCAACCACATACAGAACAATGTTAATCCTAATGCAGCTAAACCAGGAATCAATTGGTCTAAGTTGTCTTGTAACGTTGTTACCTTTTCAGGAGAAAGGGCTAAGCCATTATTAACTTGTTCAAATGCACTCTTGATTCCTTCACCACCTGAAGGTAATTTATCCCATTCGATGTAAGCACCTTTATCTAATTTTACAGTTGATACAACTGGTAAGAATTTGATTGATACCCATCTTTGTACCAAGGCAGCTAATACGAACATCCCTAAAATAGAAGCACCTTTTGTTACGTCTTGTAATAATCCGCCAGAAAGGTCATCCGTAATTTTAGAACCAGCTCTGTAGCCGAATTCTTGTGTATACCACATGAATGCCCAACGAATAATGTTCCAACCTAAGAAGAAGATGATTGGTCCAAGGATATTTCCTCCCATAGCTAATGAAGCACCTAGTGCACCTAGCATTGGACGTACTGTAAACCAGAACACTGGGTCACCAACACCAGCTAAAGGACCCATCATACCTACTTTAACCCCTTGAATCGCTACATCATCCACAGGTGCGCCATTCGCACGTTCTTCTTCCAGTGCCAATGTAACCCCTAAAATTGGAGAAGCAATGTATGGGTGTGTATTAAAGAATTCCAAGTGACGTTTCAATGCTGCAGAACGTTCTTCTTTTGTTTTGTATAATTTTTTGATTGCTGGAATCATAGAAAATGCCCAGCCACCGTTTTGCATACGTTCGTAGTTCCATGAACCTTGAATGAAGGTAGAGCGCCATGCAACAGCTAAACGATCTTTTTTTGATAATTTGATTTTTTCTTCTGCCATTTTATTTTCCTCCTTCAAGATTAATAGTCATTCAAAATGTCGCCTAAAGGGTCACCAGAGTTGCTTCCGCCTCCATTATTTGATGAACCACCCATTTTAGAAAGGTTCAAGTAAATAAGAGCTAATGCAACACCTAAAGCACCTAGAGCAATCAATGTTAATTGAGAAATTGCAGCTACAACGAAACCGATAACGAAGAATGGCCATACTTCTTTTGTAGCCATCATGTTGATTACCAAAGCGTAACCTACAGCTACGACCATTCCCCCACCGATAGCCATACCATCTGTTAACCATGCTGGCATTGATTCAAGGAATGATTGCACAGTTTGTGCTGGGATAAATAGCAATGCTGCTGCTGGGACCGCGATACGAACCCCTTGTAAACATACAGCAATGATGTGCCACATTTCAACCTTACGGATGTTTCCTTCTTCAGCAGCCGCATCCATCAAATGAACGATTGGAACAGCGATTGTACGTACGATCATTGTTAAGAACAACCCTGCAACAGCCAAAGGAACGGCAATCGCGATCGCAGAAGGAACACCTTTAACACCTTGTCCACCTAAAACTAAAATAATTGCTGATGCTACTGATGCTAATGCAGCATCTGGTGCTACAGCGGCACCGATATTTGCCCAACCTAAAGCGATCATTTGAAGCGTACCGCCAAGTACGATACCAGCTTCGAGGTTACCGGTAACTAAACCGATCAATGTACATGCCACTAGTGGTTGATGAAATTGAAATTCATCAAGAATACCTTCCATACCAGCTAGAAAGGCAACTAATACGACTAAAATTATTGAAATAATAGACATGATAAGCCTCCTATAAATTTTAATATTATTTATTACGCTTTTGCTAATTCAGCTTTTGCTTTTTTCAAAATGTCATCCATGTTATCGCGTGAATCATTAGGTACTTTACGTACATCGAATTTCACACCTTTTTGTTCAAGCTTCTCAAACGCTTCAACATCTTCTTGTCCCATAGACAATACTTTACTTACAACGACTTTACCAACTGAATGCGCCATTGACCCAACATTTAATTCTTTGATGTCCACGCCACCTTCAACAGCTGTCAATACGTCTTCAGGATTTTCAAATAAAAGCAATGCTTTGGTATTTCCAAAACGAGGGTCTTTTGCCACTTCGATCATTTTGCTAATAGGAATAACATTTGCTTTTACACCTGGAGGAGCAGCTTGTTCGATTAGTCTCTTACGCAGATCATCCTTTGATACTGCATCTGAAACAACGATAATACGGTTTGGTTGCACTGCTTTTGTCCAAGCTGTCGCAACTTGTCCATGTAACAGACGTGAGTCAACACGAGCTAATACATATTTGATTTTCCCGTCTCCGACCACAGTTCCTTCCGGAAGTGCTCCTTTAGGTTGTGCGTCTTCAACTGCTGCTTTCGGTGCTTCTGCCGGTTCTAATTCTTCCGGTTTCACTTTTACACCATCTTTTGCTGTTTCAATGATATGCGCTGCAATTTCATGAGCAGATTCCATTGAAAAGCGTGATGCATAGGCTTCAATCAACATTGGCAAATTCAAACCGCTGACGATTGCCCATTTATCTTTGTGCTCTTCGAATAATGTGTTTGATTGATTGAACGGTGTTCCGCCCCATAAATCAACTAAGAATAACACTTCGTCTTGATTATCAAAAGAAGCAACCGCTTCTTCCAATTTGGCTCTCAAGTCATCTGGACCTTCACTTGGTTTCAAAATCACGGCTTTGACGTTTTCTTGTTCGCCAAAGATCATTGAACCGGATTGTAAGATTCCTTCAGCAAATTGTCCATGACTTGCTAGGATAATCCCTACCATATTTATACCTCCTATTTACTTTTGTTGTAACAAATTCAAAAATATTAATAATTGCTAACCATTACAACAGAATTATTTGACCTTTTCCAACAACCATTTTTGTTACACCTTTTTGATTTTCGCTAGTAGTTCCATCAAAAGGATTTTCCTGTCAGCAGGTACTTTTCGAATCTCTAACTCCACTTCTTGACTGTTCAAGTAACGAAAGGAATCAATATCTTGTTGATTTACTGAAACAAAATTGGTAATCATTGATTTGCCTTCAGTAAAACTCATACCGCCGATATTCAACGACTTCAACTGTACACCGCAGCGGACAACCGCTTCAACATCTTGGGGATTGGTGAATAAAAGCATCACTTTCGCTCGTGATAATAGTCCACTATGATAGATTTGAATCATTTTCTGCACGGTTATTACATTTGCTGTGATTCCCGGCGGTGCAGCTTCTTTTAATAGAAACTTTCTCAATTTATCTTGAGCAACTACATCGCTGATCACAATGATACGTTCAACACCTGTTTGCTTCGACCAAACTGTTGCGACTTGCCCGTGGATTAAACGATCATCTATACGTGCCAATCGAATATCCATCTGCAAAACTCCTTCTTCCTCACTACTTCACAGAAACCCCTATCATTTCTGTGTGAACAACCACCTCCTAGCACACACTACTATAAGCAAAAAGCGTGCCAACTTTTTTGCGATACACTAATTGAATTTAAAGGATTCTTAACCAATACACAAAAACGATACACTATAAAAGTGTATCGTTTTTGTGTATTTACGGCATAGTGTATTCTTTTTTATCTAGCTGATTATGCACTAGACGTAGCAGATAATACATTTCTTCTATTGGCACTTTTACTTTTATCTTATCTTCTAGCAGGACAACCGAGGCTGTTAATTGATTATAAAGAGGATCACTCGTTGTGTTCGTCAATTCGTTTTCTTCCACCGTCAACGTTTCATTTCGAATAATCCGTTCGATCATTCCTGCTGTGTGCATCACCAAGTTGATCTTAAAGCCATATTCTTCATCGCCAATTCCCATCGTCTGAGAGATTTGTGTAGAAAATTGCCACATTGGATCGATTAGTTTACTACCATTGATAAAGATGAAGTTCTCAGAGATAAACTCAACACATGTTTTTTTAGCTGTCTCTTCATCTAGCGAGACGAATTCAGTTTCTTCCATTTCTGATTCCATAAGCAACTGATCCAAAATGACTTCGATATTTTGATCAATGAAGCGCTCTAAAGGAATAAATGGTGCTTGGATATTCAAATCAGTAATTCCAGTAGTTGCTATGATCTGATATTCTTTTTGGATGACTGGCAATTCTTCTTTCACTTCCACAATCGACAAAGCTAAAACTTCTAATTCTGTTTCTTGACGCTTATTTACCGCTCGTTCGATCAATTCTTTGATTCTTTGTGCTGTACCTTCGCCAGATGCACAAATAGCCAAAACAGCTTTTTTCTTATGGATAGGTTTTGTTTCCTGGACAGGTTCTACAGAAGATATTTCTGCGTAACCTCGAAAATTCTTCAACGATTCATGCAACATATCTAAATCTGTCCCTAATACAGAGACCTTTCGTACGGTTTCCAAAACTAGAGAAGTCGTTACCATGTCAACGGTACGTACAGGTATCCCAGTGTCTCGCTGAATTTGTGAATTAAATGAGGCGAGGGACCCCATATCCACTAATAGTATGACCCCGCTTCCTTCATCTACTTCTTGTACATTGCGTTCAATTCGGTCTAAAGCTGTTTTCGGATCCATATCCAACGGCATGTCTACTGCTCGTACGTTCTCTGCATCTAACAACTGTTGGACAACCTGAACCATACTGCTTGCTGTACTGTTTCCGTGAGCCGCAACGACTACACCGATTCTGCCGCTTGCTTGGTTCGCCCGTAACGAGACGAGTAGAACAGTCAAGTAGTAGTCTTCACTTTCTGGAATATCCACTTGAAAATACGTTTCTATATAACTACGCACTTCTTTCGCAACAGCATATTCATCTGGAAAATCAAATGCCATCTCACGGATATTATCATTCGTATGCCGTTCTTCTCCTAAATTTATTTTTTTCAAAAACGAACTGATATGCAAGCTCATAGCATAAATAAAGTTTTGCTGAAACTCATATGGTAAAGATCTTTTGACCATTACATAAATCTGATTGGTCACTTCTATGATTTTTGGATCTACAAATTCTGCTAATTTGCTATCTGCATTAAAAGAAAACCCATGGTCTTTATAAAAAGACTTCAGATGGATATTGATATCTGTAGAAATAAAGTGATTGATTGCTTCTTGGTCCAACCCATCCGACTTCAGCAAAGCTGCTTTATCTCCGATGATATCATATAGATTATAAGGTAATTCATAGGAGTCTGATTGGATTTTCATGATCGTATCGTTTGGTGCTACAGTTATCTTTGGCTCCAATATTTTAGAAAGCTCTGCCATTGCACTGCGGTTGCTTGCTAATTGAATCAATCCGCTACGAATCCCTTCTGTCAAATCATCAATCGTAATCGATATTTCGGGAGATTGCATATGATTTAGAAATCCTCGTGCGCATACTAACTGGATATTCGACTTCAATTGACCTATATTCCCATAAGTCACACTGCCAATCAGTGCTTTTGCTACATCTTCTGTCAAAGAGATCTTTCGTTGCGTGCGGTTCGCTTCGTGGGCAATCATAATTTTTACTAAATCGACTTTCTCATTTGCAGGACGTTTTTCAAAAGCCGGAAGTTTGATATTAATTGGGATACGCCGAACAAAAGTTTCCAATAGCGAAGAGCCTGGATCTTCTGTGGTCGCACCTACGATTCGTACATTTGCTTCATGGGATTTCGTTGTTTCTCCAAGTCGGCTGTAAGTCCCGTGATCCATAAAGTAAAAGATCATTTCTTGACCTTCTGGAGGCAATCGGTGAATTTCATCCAGAAATAGCATACCACCATCCGCTTGATCGATAATTCCCATTTTTTCTTCATCTGCACCTGTAAAGGCTCCTTTTGCATACCCAAATAAATGGCTCATCAAAAGCTCAGGATTATTCGCGTAATCAGCACAATTGAAAACAATCAGTTCCGTTTCCTCATCTATTACATGATGTGCTTTGGCAAAGTGATACATCGCGTGCGCAAAATAAGTCTTTCCTGATCCGGTAGGTCCTGTAATCAAGCAATTTAATCCTCTTGGCGGATACAAGATCGCAGCTTTTGCCTGTTCCACCGAGTTTTTCATGCTGCCATTAGCTCCAATGATTTTTGCAAAGATATCCTTAGTATCTATCTGGAGCGTATTTTTTTCTTCAGAGACCGGCGTTTCTTTGTAACTGACCACATGTTTTGTAGCTGGCTTTACGTGCGTAGCGAGTGTTTGATATATGTAACGTACTGGTCGTCCATCTGTCTTTATCAATTTTCCTTCGCGCACTAGCTGATTCAGATCCTTACTGCTATTCGTTCGTTGGATTCCTAACACTTCAGCAATTTCTTGTGTCGTTACTCCTTGGTCATATTCTGCCTTTGTTAAATGAGCGGTTTTTTCTTTGACATACATATAAATTCGGTCCATGCGTTTTGCCAATGGTATCGCTCCTTTTCTATAGACTGTTGTTCTTAGGCTTCAAAACATAATACTATGTATTTATTTCCGTTTCGTCAACTATTTACCTGATTTTGTTTTGTTGACAACAAGCGAAGGGACAAGCGTAATGAAGATAAAAGAACACAAAATATCAATTCCATTTTTATATCGGAAACAAGAAAAAGAACACTATTTATCCTACAATGATGCTCCTGATAGTAAACAATAACGCTTTCATCAATAAAAACAATAGTTATCAAAACATCCTGATTACAAGATGGCAAAAAAATATTAAGCGTAAAAAGACATGGTAACCTTCGCATCCTTCATTACAACTTTTATTTTTATAAACAAAAAAAGAGGCTGTGACAAAAGTCTTGTCACAACCTCTTTAATCGCAAGATTCAATTAAGCTTCTTGAGCTACTGGATAAACAGACACTTCAATTATACTGTTTCCTGATAAGATCTCAATTCTTCTGAACCCATGATGTTAGTGCTTTTCTTCTATTATTAAATATCTTGGAATTTTCTATTCTTTCTAAAAAGTATGGTCAAAGTATGGTCACTATTGATAGAATATTAATAGTAGTAGAAAGCTGATATCTAGGAGGAACTAATGTGAGTAAACAATGTGCAAAGTGCGGAGGTAAAATTGGCTTAACTTCATATAAAATCAAAGATAAACAAATTGTTTGCGGCAATTGTATGAAAAAAGCTGGTTACGGTATGACTACTCCTTATAAAATAATAAGATCTTTGAATTTAGAAGATTTAGATAAGGATCCATCAGAAAAAAGAAAATTAAACATATCTGATCATACTGCACAAAACAATCATGATATAGGTAATGATAGAATGAGAACCACTGAAGAGATGGTAGAATTTTGTCTTAAATACGGCTACGGTAAAGGAATGACTAAAAAATGGACAACTCATCATTTTAACTTAATATCAGATCAACTTAACAGTGACGAATACGTAATCTTCTGCTTTGTAGGATTGCATAATTATATCTCATCAACTAAGCATGACAATAATTATGCATACGCATTAACTAATAAACGTTTAATTGTAGCTCAACAAAAAATGATAGGCAATAATGTACAAAGTATTATATTAGACAATTTAAATAATATTAGTAAAAAAAGAGGAATGCTGTTGGGTACATTAACTATTGATACTCTTGGTAAAGTATTGAATGTTGCAGTTGATAAAGATACTGTTGATAGGATAAGTGATTCTTTAAACGAAATTATTTATAATTTAAAAAGAAGAAATATTTCTGCTACAAATTCCAATACATCAACAATTTCCTCAGCTTCAGAAATAAGAAAATATAAAGAACTATTGGATGATGGAATCATTACAGAAGAAGAATTTAATAAAAAGAAACAAGAATTATTAGATTTATAATATCTATCAAAGAAGATGAGCATTTAATTTAGCTCATCTTTTTCTATTTACAATACAAACATTTGTTCGTATACTCTTTTTGAGGTGAACATTATGTTGATGGAAGGAAAAACACAATTATGGTTTAAATTTGACCCTTCGAATAGATTTATCAAAGATTTTTATAAAGTATGGAATTCAGAAGTTTTCTTTTTAGCAATCGAAGATAGCTTATTAATCAATCTCTACTATTCTAATAAGAACTATTTCAAAATTTCTGCTGCAAAAACTAGAATGAAGAAAGATGTATATTTTTTGTTTGATATCGTGACTGACGTGCCAGACGCACGGAGCGATCATCGGCGTTATGACTATATAAAGTATACTTTCGTTGATCCAGAAAGGTATAAATAAAAAGCCACTCAAATGAGTGGCAATGAAAAATAAACATTGATTTGTATGATATCCTTCAAAAAAATTCTAGCATAGAACTAACTTAATTACTATATGTACCCTGTAGGACTCGAACCTACGACCGGACGGTTATGAGCCGTCTGCTCTAACCAACTGAGCTAAAGGTACGAGAAGCCATCACAACTACTGCAAACAAAAAGAATGGACATAGACTAGATAATAATGGGTTTCATTCTTTGTTGTGATGGCACATTAATTATTACACATTTAATAGCAAAAAACTATATTGTACTTATTCTTTGTAAAATATATTATTTTATGCTATTATTTCCAAGTCATAAAAAGAAAAAAGCTTCAGATACTTATCTTTTTGGGGAAAGACTCTAGGGTGAGGGGGTATCTGAAGCTTTTTTCTATGTTCATTATCTCACATGGTTATTTTTTAGTCTATTATTTGCTTAACTTTTTCAGAAAAAATGAAAAAACCTCAGCCAAGGATGATTGGTTGAGGTCTTTTTTAGTGGTTACGAACGTTATTTATCATTTTTCTTAACCGTATTGTACTATATATAAAAAATACTATACCTATTAACGAGGTACAAGTTTGGGCATAGATAAAAAACGACATAAAGAATTTAAAATTAAAAAATATTAGTAAAACTTCAATCACTATAGAAAATAAAAAGAAAAATAAACCAAAATATATAGGTGAGAAGTAAGATTCTATATATCCCGCTTTGTCTCTTTCTTTAACCTCAGGTCTCATTGAAAATTCTACCATATTGCCAAGCATGGAATATAAGAAACCAGCAAATATAGTATTTATAGTAAGCAAGTTATATAATTCGTCAAGTTCTGGTATAGTTACTTTTTTTCTGCAGAAAAAAACTATAGTAGCTATAATTATACTTATAATAGTTATTCCCCAACTAATTTTGTCTCGATCCTTCCTCCTTCTCTCCATTTGATATTCCCTCCTGCCTTATATATAACTCAATATATCCGACTCGTTTTTCTTGAACTGAATCCACATCTGACTTTCAATTTCTTCTTGCAAATCATTTGCAGTTTTGCTTGTATCATAATTAAATTTTGCTTTTTTTGTAAAATTATCATTTAATAATTTGAACTCTTGCATTATATCATCTTCGTCGTCTTTAGCTTTTACTTTAAGATTAATATTTTTACTTTTAAATTTACTAAAGAATTCTTTAGCTTTTTCATAACTATCAAACACAGAATTCTTCCTGCTATCAGTTACTAATTTTACACATGTTTTAATATGTTTTTGATTTTGTAATAAGATATATTCGTCTTCACTCAGACCTGTTATTTCTTTGTGAGTACCGGCTGGAAGAGTTAATTCATACTCAATAGTACCAATAACTTTTTTTCGGCTTAGTTTATCAATTGCATCTTCATCCATTAATACAATTGTTTTCCCCCATATTTTATTACTATCTTTAAATTCTTGTGTAAACATATCACTTAAATAAGAAATGTTTGGAGCCACTTTTTCTTTAATATATGTTACAGCAAAAGTTTTTTTATCAATAAGGAAATATGAAAATGCTTCAAATAATTCATCAGATTCTTTCGAAATTAACCTTGATTCTAAAGAATCGTTTTTTCTAATTTGAAATTGATTAATATCTTGTTCTTTTCCCATCTTACCAAAAACATAATATTCATTTGAAGTAATTATTTCAACAGAAGCAAATTTTTCTTTTGTTGAATTGCTATCATACCTTTTTACTTTCAAGGCATTATTACTATTTAAATGATTCTTAACTAAATCATCTAAATATATATTTTTTTCCTTAATACTTAGTGGAGACATCACAGAATCTCCATTTCTATCTTCAGTTAATCTCAATAATTCCAATCGAAAAAAATGTAAATTTTTTGTTTTTGTTGTCATAACAATTACCTCCAAAATTAATATATTTGCCCTTTTAATTAAATCAAAAGAAAGCCTTAAAAACAAGGGTCCTAAGGCTTCCATCGGCAAATATAATCTTTGAGGATTATGGAGTTACTTTAACACATAGGGAACATAAGTTCAAGTTAAACGTTTATGATATTAAAACAACACTTTTTGATTTATATGACAATAAATTTGTAACAAAAATGTTATATTTTTCATGTACCACCCCTAAAAGAGGGACTATTTTATTTATATTGTCAAATAGATATCAGAAATCCGCACATCATTTACTGCACCTTCACCGTTTGACTGATTGCATCGACGTAAGATGATATCAATTTTCTTTCCTTTCATCCAACTAGAATCAAAAGTAACATCAAAACCTAGCGCATCGCCACCTTGATAGCCGTATGCCTTTTTGACATCTGGACGAGCAATCCCTTGAGATTGGATGCGCGTTAATTCTTTATGTGTCCCGTGTTCCATCACAAGTACGTATGCGTATGTTCCAATTGCACCTTGTGGTTTATCAGGAACCAACCAACCAGCCACACGAACAGTTTTGTCTGATACCTTATTAAATTTATCTAGTTTTCCATAGGCGTTCCCTTGATGCGTTGGCGTACTTGCTGATACTTTATCATCATGATTCTGATCTTCTGTACTGCCATCAGGTTTCAATGCGGGATTATCATAGTATTTCTTGATTTGCGCAATAAAGTAATCTTGCATTTGAACAGTGATTGCTGCAGGAACTGCTAACGTAGAATCATAGCCACAATGTTCCATTAGTGAACGCTTAGGACATTCAGTTGCTGAAAATTGATGATGGCATTTGACTGTATCTCGGTTAACTGGCAATCCGTAAAAACGAAGATCCTCCGCTGCTTGCCAGAAAGCATTTTGTTCTGCTTGTAGGAAAACTGCTTTTGGTGTTTCCCGATTCCCACGCACTTCATATCCGATATAGCTATTATTACCATCAGAATTAGCGACATGCCAAGCACGATTATAAGTATCTTCTGTGCGAATAATCGTGTTTTCATCACAGTAATAATGAGCAAATCCTGCTTCTAACTGTTTATCTGTCATTCCTGCCAAACGATTCATTTCTTGTTCTGCTGTCGTGTTTGTCCAAGTATTATGGATGACTACACCCTTCACATCTCCTACACGTCTACCTGCTACACCACGACATACTGAATTATTGATAATATTGACCATTATTGATTACCTCCATTTTTCTTATAATTTTTGTTAGATACTTGCATGATTGTCCCTAAAAATGTCGTCACAGCTGTGATCGTTGTGACAGCCACATCAGTATGTTCATACCCATAGACTTTTCCCAGTCCACCTACCAATACAGCGAATGCTGGCAGAACAATCGATACTACCCATTTGACAATGTCATACGTTGAATTATTTAATTTCATTTTTATTCCTCCTACTTTAACTTTTCGTGAATTTTCTCTACTGTACTTTTGATATCTTCCACATCGCCCAGAGCATCCGTCAGTTTATCGATCGTACTTTGATATCTTTTTTCTCTTGCGTTATTCTGTTGCATTACCCAAATAAATAAACCCACGAATAAAACAGCAAAGCTAATTTGTTCAGGATTTGACAGCAACGACCCTAATAATTTTTCCATGTTTCACCATCTTTTCTACAAAATAAAAAAGCACATCCCTTAAAATGCACTCTCGTCTTTATTAATAATCTCATCTGCTTCTTCGTCCGTAATACACAATGGCACAAACTCACGAACCTGTTCTTCTGTAAAACAGCCCCAGTCAAACATCATTTTCACATCGCTAAAACTAAACATACTACTCACCTCCTTCTGATTCTGGATTTAATTGCTCTTTAATTTCTGCAATATCCTTGCTGTTTTGAAGCGAAGCAAGCATTGTCTTTGAATTGATTTGTGCTAAACTGTCAGCTTTTTCTTTTAATGCAGTATTTTCCTGTTTAATTGCTACATCGTTTAGCATGAGTTTGGCATTGAGCTGTTTTAGATTACCATTCTCGTGTTCCAGAGCCTCGTACACTGCTTCAAGATTATTTAGCTTATTGTGATCCAATACATTCGTCAAAACAATCCATCGGTTTTCTTGCGGATCAAATAATTGATCATTAATTGTTAACGGCTCCCCATCTGAACGAATTCCTTCTAATGGTGGGACATCAGTAAACGGGACAGTCATAACCATATCATCTAACACTTTTCCGGCATATTCCCCACCAGGCTTGCCATACTTCCAAATATCTTTCATTTATTTCACTCCTAGTCTATATAGTATTGAATTGGCGCTAAAAACAAGTTGACTGTTCCCCTAAATGAAGGTAGACCGCAAACGCCGTTCGGTCGGATATAAGCCATCCCGCCATTGTCTAAAGTATTGCTACTTTGTGGTGGTAACAAGAATTGATACTCATAATTATCAGTTGGATTACTTGGTCTAAATCCTTCTGGAATCGTACAAAAATCTTGTGTACTTAGCGTGCTGCCTTTTAATGATCCACGGAACATTACTAGTTTTCCAATTCTCCTGATTTGTCCCTGTTTGTTCCATGAGTGACCATTGATTGCTGTTAGATTTACCCATCCGGTATCTTCTGGAACTGTTGCAACTTCTTTACCTGCAATCTGTAACCCATCTTCAAAGTTTTTTAAACCTTCAACTGACTGTGGTTCGGTCAAACTAACCGTATTATTCAAATTTTTTTCAGTATATTCAGGTGTGATGTCCCAGCTGTAATCATTGGGATTGTTGCTGTCTTTCAATCCTTCACCGAAGTATTTATATTCACTAATATTCGGAGTTCGTGTGTCGCCTTTTTCAATTTTGAGCCAGTTGATTTGGCACGTGCCGAGACTGTTGTTTGGTGTTTGGATGATTTGGGCTATTTTAGGATTATCGGCTACTTTTTCCGCCGTGAAAGTAAGTGCCCATATATTCGGCAGACCTTCTACCGGCGAAAGATTGCCATAACCAGAAATGCCCGGATTGAAAAACCTAAAGAGTTGCCCCGACGGTTTCGTGCCTTCAAGCGTTACCGTGTAAGTTTCGCCTATAACGAAAGGCTCTGTCATTGTGCCTTGATACAATACCGAACCTTCAGAGTTGATCGGAAACTTAATTGTAGGATCGGCAATGTTCTCACCCAAAGCCACCTTACTCAAATAATATGGAGCATTGAGTAGATTAGGCTGGTATGGTGTGGCTGTTGAGCCTTCTTCAATCTTAATGTCACTGACTATTACCCCACCATTTATCCGACTACTATACCCTTCAAGATCAATAGTTAAATAAAACCTTGATAAATCTGTGAGTTCATAATTTACTACACCTGTAGCCTTTACCGTTATTTCTTTACCTATTTCAATATCTTTAGCAGTAACACTTAATAAAATAGTACCATTGTTAGTTTTACGATAAGATATTCTTATTGTATTAATATCTCCAGTTGTACCTTCATCTACTTTAACTTTTGCACTTATGGTGTACGTTTTACCACTAATTAAACTAGGTGCGTTATTTGAAGTAAATGCGTTGAGTCGTTCAGCACCTTTCGAGATTACGTGTATAGCATTAGTAGAAACATCTGTTACAACAGTATCACCTTCTAGATGAAAATCAGAAGCTTTAATTACACTCATTAAATTCGGATTCCCCGAATAATCATAGTTCCCGAAGTCGATGCTATTGGAGTACATCTTTTTCAGCTTGCCGAGATCGCCGATTTGCTGATTGGTTTGATTCATCTTGTCTTCAACTGCTTTAAGATTGTTTTGTGCCGATGTAACGTTTTGAGAAACGGTATCAACCTTAGTTTGAGTAGCTTGTAGTTGCTCTGTTACCTCGTCAACAGTTTTATCAATTGCTTGTGTGGCTCCCTCTACAAATTCATTTATTTGTTGGTTTGCCTTTTCAATCGTAGAATCCACATTTGTTAATGCTGCGTTAACAGCATCTGTCGCCTCTTGCTTGACCCCATCAAGCAGTTGTTGAAAGTCCTTAAAATAATATTCTCCATTCAATTGAACATCGCCATCAATGATAGATTTCTCAATATTAAAGGTAAATGCCAAATTGTCGGTATGACTGCCATCTGGAAAATCGATGTAAACATTGGCATCGACTTTCCCTTCGTAAGAAAGCAACATATCAGGAATCGGGTATTTTACAATACCTTGCATGTAGCTCTCAGTAATAATTTGGTTGTCAAAAATAGGAAATTCTTTTTTCTCTTCCTCTTGATAGATGTACATAAAAAGACGAACAGTCGCATCGATTAAATCGGTCGGACTTCCGTCTTGATTTTCAATATTAAATTGTAAAACACCAGCATTTTTATCATAAGATTTAAAAGTAAAGCCTGTAATCTTGGTGGCACGACTAACTGGTTCTGTAGGTACGGTGATCTCACCAACTTTTCTGTCTGCCAAATCAATCCCTCCTTCCTACTTAACACCTTCAATTTTCGTGATTTTTATCCCTGCATTTTCATCTTGATGGTAGTTCATTGCGCTAGTGATAGCTGCCATAGCCGAACGCGCGATTTTATACCGTGTATCTGTCACACGTTCTAATTTCAACTCATACATTTCCATGCCGCCTGCATCGTCATATAAGTTAGTAAACATGATAACTGGTGCGGTTACATTGTCTGCTTCGTATACTTGACCACCCCAACCTGCAATATGAATACGCATAGATGTGTAATGTTTCATGCTATCTTTTAAATCGATCGTTGTATCTTTACCGCTCTTTTCGCCTTCAAATAAGGTAAAAGTTGTCAACATTTTTCGGAAACCCGGACTATTATAGCCGTTATCCGCACCATGTGTACGTGCAATGTAGATATTACCGCCATAACCATCCGATATCCATATCAATTTTCGCTCGTTGTGTTCTTGCATAACGCCTAACAACATAATTGAACCACTAGAAAACATCGTGACTTCTCCGTTGTCGTACCATTGGTTAGTGGTAGCGTAAAATCCTGGTGGCACATCGTATACACTAGGATATAGTTTGTTTAATTCATTGTCTTTCAAACCGATTCCGCGTGCGTTCATTGCGATTTCCGGCGTACAAAACCCCGCGTTTAACGGTGTAGCGTCGACGTGTGCTTGTTGAGGTGTGCCATCAAAGTGAATTTCTAATTGCTGAAGAATCCAGTTGACTGACTTTTGTAATTTTTTTATTTCTTTGTCCACTGCTTAAACCTCCTTAGTACGTGAAATCCCTACTTGTGTAGTGCCCTACACCTTGCAATTTAATGGTCCGTTTTATGGTATCAATTTGTACATTCGCAAAGCCTGCTTCTTTGTCCGTATCGTAATTTTCCGGCTCGCAATAACCTGTCGTACAAACGATGATTTGCGTTGTTCCTAATTGTTTCACTGTCTCGTAGTGCCAATGACCAGCGAAGATTGCCACGACTGTTCCACTTCCTTTAGTCGTGAAGTTATAAGTACATGGTCCTATTGGATTAGGGTTGTGACCAATCAACGTGCTATAGTCAATCGTTACGCTTATACCTTGTTTGAATCCGTCTAGTAAGGTAGCAAATTTCGTCACATTTGCCACATCATTTTCTCTTTCCATCGGTACATGTCCAGCGATGATAACGTGATAACTTCGGTCGAGTTGTTCTAGCCAACGTCCGAAATCATCTAGTTGCGTTTGGCCTAATTTGCCCGCGGGAAAACTTTCCCCTTGGTTATAGCCCGAATACTCTAAGAACTTACCCTGAGAGTCTACAGCATCGCTGAAATCGTCCGTGTTGATTCGATAGATAGCGATTTTCTTTTCAGGGAACAACACAGGGCCGTAACTGCCGTTATTGATTTTGCTAAGGTCTGCGCCTGTCAGCGAATCTTGTGGCGTACGTCCATCATTTGAATAAGGGATTTTACCAGTTTCATGGTTACCCTGACACAGAATAACGGGCACTTTTGCACCGGCTGTTGCTGCACTTGCGAATCGTTTTGCTACATGCAAATTTTTCGCACGTCTTTCTTTAGCCGTGTAAGGATAAATACCTTGCGCTGTCGCCCCGCTGTATCCGTCGATATTATCGCCACCATACACCATCACGTCTGTAAATGCTTCTAGCGATCGGAATTGTCCGACTATATTCCATCGACGCTCGTGTTTTATTTTAGTGTCAATCGGTTCTGTATACATATTGTGAGCGTCAGTGTGAATATCTGTCATGAACCCCATGTTAAACTTTGTTTTGTCCGCTTGTGTGATAACTTCATCTAGGTTTAACGGAACGATTGTTTTGTATGACCCGTTATCGTAGAAGTTTTTATCCTTACGAATTGGCACTTGCTCCACGCCTATAGGAATGCTGAAAGTTTTATTTTGCATATCGTCTAAGCGATCGGCTAAACTGTCATAATCTCCTTTGGCTTCATTCAGAATGTTGATGATCGTACCACCTGGATCGATGTTTTCCAGTATTTCGCGATTATCTTCTAACCACTGCTCCCAGTCACTCTTTCCTTGATTCATATAATCTTTGAATTTTCTTAGTAAATCTTCAAAAGTCCAAACATAGCCAGAATCACGTAATCGACTTCTTGATATTCCAGAAATGACTCGATAGGTAAAATCCTGCGTGCTAAATTGTTCACTCCAAGTTCCATCGCCATTGAGTGATCGGAAACTGAAATGTGCGGTGTTTTCACCGCCCCATTGCCAGTCAGGCTCACTTAACGTATAAACAAGCCTTGCTTGTGCTGGACTGTATTCTTGTACTTTTTGTTCAACAGGTTGGTTTTCGCCAAATTTTGTTGTGTTAATAAAAAATGGTACTAGCCCATCGAATGTTTTTAATTTTCCATATTCCACTACTTCAACAACGAACTTTTGAGTTAAAACATCCCCTTGCCGAATCCGAACCAAATTTATTCCGTTATTTGGTTCTGTGGTGGATAAGACCATTTTATGTTGCGTTTCTGCCACGACTATCCCTCCTTTAGAAATCGATGTAGTCTCTTGCATTGTGAAAATGACCAGAAGAAGATGGATAAAATTCATCCATAAATTGGAAATGAAGATGTTCTCCAGTTGATGGTCCTGTTGTCCCCATCAGTCCAATTTGCTGACCAGCAGTTACTTTTTGACCTTTTGAGACATCCACACGGCTTTGATGAGCATATCCTGTATACATTCCATCAGCATGTTTGATTACTGTCCAGTTTCCATACCAGTCATAATAGTTCGCATCTCCTGCAACGATCACTTCGCCATCTGCTGAAGCAAATATAGGTGTATTAGGATTTTCATTTACAAGGTCAATACCGTTATGAAACTCTTGTGCTCCTGTGATTGGAGAAGTGCGCCAGCCAAATTCGCTCGTCACTGTGATTGGATCTGCAATTGGTTTTATATATCCTTTTGATGCAGGAATTTCCAAATCTTTAAATTTGTCATACCATTCTTGTGCCCATGTCGTCCGTTCTGGATGTGGATCACGTGGACGTTCAAAGTTAGCCACGAATGCTTGTGCTGCTATGTTGATATCGCTCAGATTCATGAATTGTGTCCATGTATAAGGATAAGCGCTAGTTGCGATCCATTGACCATTTGGCGCATGCCACATCAACAATTTGAACTGCGCCGTGATCGTGTCTGGATCATCACTGATGCCAGCTTTTGTCATTAAATTGATCATGTAAACACGTCCGCTAGTTGCGCCAGAAGAATCGGTCCATTGCCATACACCATAACCGAACCCTGGTGCGCCATTTCCCTCATCGGCGGTTGGATTAGCATCTGATTCTCCTTGTGCATTTCCAAGTAAAGCTGCAGCAGCTTGTTTAGTAAAGCCAGCACCTATTGCCATTGCCCAAATCTGCCAATAACGTTTGTCTCTGTCAGTGGTTACTTCTGGTGGATATTGTCCATTCCAACCGTTATCGTTTCCTCCTCCACTGTTTCCACCACCGTTAGTATCAATTTTTACACCATTTACATAAAGCTCCTTGACGTTTAAACGACCATCTATGGTAATATTTCCTTCTGAAAATTTACCATCACCGTAAAGATTATATTTGCGCTTATCAGCAGTAACGTCTGCTGGAATTTGAAAAACAGGATTCCCTCGATCGCCGCCGTCCCCAGCGTTAATGGAAAAAATATAGTTTGGTTCTTTCCATACAGCAAACCCATTTATTTTTCCGCCTCCATAAGTTGCTACGATGGATCCAAGCGATTCTCCGTGAACATCGTCAAGCCCAGTTGAAATGACCTTTTTTTCAAAAGAAAGTTGTCCTCCTTCTGCCACTAATTGGAAATCTTTATCATCCAATGTCTTTAAAGCTACCCCTTGCACGAGAATACCTGAAAGAATTCCTGCTTGAATAAAATTAGCATTGAAAGTTCCATCCAACGTCCACGCAGTCGTGCTATCGCCATTGTGTACATCTTGGATTGTTTTCCATTCACCTTTTTTACACTGCTTGAAAGATATACCTGAATTATTTTGGACCATGAAAAGCTGTGATTCTGGAATGCTCGGCCCGTCCATATAAACAGTTTCATAAATTTCTCGGCTATCACTGACACCAGCTTCGATTCCGTTTACCCAATAAATAGAACCACCATTATCTCCTGCGCCTCGCATGATATCATCTTGATATTTTCCGATTTCAGTTGATTCATAGAAAGTCATCTTGCTGGATTCTAGACTATTAATATTATTGATAATCGATGCTGTTTGCTTCCTAGCATCTTTTGTTAGGTTATCCCCTAACTCGATAGTAGTTTTTCCTGTCAGACGATCAAAAGTAGTTTTATAAATACGAGTCTTATAGTGATAGTCTTTATCGTGTCTGTGTATAGTAACGATATTGCCTATCACATCTCCTCCAACCACCTCAGCTTTAAACTGAACCAAAGGTCTAGCAGATTCCACTAATGTGGCATAAGTATTTTTAAGTAATTCTTCGGGATCTTCGATATCATCGAAAACGACAACAGTTTCCCTTTTCCTCATTGAGCCATCTTTTTGTGGGATACCATGCTTTTGTGTTGCATCAGGATCTTCAAGCCAATTTTGTCCTTTAGGTTTATCTAAGGGATCTCCGTTGGCTTTTTTCCATTCTATATCTGTAAATTCAATTCTTCGCCCATAGCCATCTCCTACCTCTTCTCCACGTCCTCTACCGATCATAGAAGTGGAAATTGAGCTACGGTCGATTTCTCTGACGACTGTTAAAGCTTTGCTTCCGTATACAAATCGTGTATTGGATTCCTCCCCAATTTGTTCATATACTTCAATCCATTTATCTTTGATACCGTCAGCATCTAAGGAACATCTAAATAGAATTTCCATTCCTAAAGTCTGCAATTGTTTCAATGCTTCTTTAACTGATATATAGTAAAAAGTTGCTGTCACTGCTGGCAACATCGCATCCACATGACCAACACGCCAGTTTCCTTCTGTAAATCCAATCAAACGATCAAGAACGCTTTTTATTGGCTCACCGCTAGGTCTAATATCTTTAATGATATAAGCGTCTAATTCATTCGGCGCAAATCCTATCCCAGTAAATTCTAAAGTCTCGGCGGGATCACTAATCTTTGTTATCCGATACAAAGAAAATGACGATTCGTTTTCACGAACCGCCATAAAACTCGCTTCTTCAATTTCTTTATCATACGTGGTTGTAACTTGTAGCGTGTCTTTCATTAAATCGCTTTTGTCAGAGGTGATTTCTTTTTCTTGAGAGTCTTCGATTATACTTCGTGTATTTTTTCTTTTGATAAGTTTCTGGAGGTGATTAAAAAAATAAACTGTTTCACTCAAATTGTCGCCCCCCTATAAAAAACTTTAATCTTTCCATTATCACTAACTATTTTCTGCCCTTGTTCAAGATAAAAATTTTCAAAATCACTTTCTAAATCAATAATCGAAGTACGGTTTTCACCATTCACCAGTACCTGTTCCTCCATAAAATCAAAAACAAGCGAATCTCCAGCTTTTATGTCTGCATCTGTAATACTTATGGTTTGCATGCCATTTGTGATTTTAATTGAATTATCAGAGCTTAAATTAGCTTCTATTTTGCGAGGAGTGATAGGAAACTGGACAAAGTTTCCAATATATCCTTCACTAACAACCTCTCTCGTATACTTTAATGGATCTGAACAAAAGATTGTAAAACTTGAAATAATTGAATTGGAGTCTCCTGGTACAGTGTCCGCAGTTGTATAGCGCCCATAGTAATAATAATCCAATTCATCATGGAATCTAATTTCAATATCTTTAGTCCGATATAGGTAATTCAGTAATGTCTTGAATTTAAATTGTAATTTCTCTGGATTTCTATCTTCCAACTTATAAGAAACTTTAAGCGATCTTGAAGGCAAGGTTTGATTAGTTATAATTGAACCCACCTGTATTTCTTGTTGTTCGATCTCGACAGAAAGCATTTCTCTGCCTTCTACAGTGAGCGTTTGATATCCATCTATCAAATCTTCTAAATACATTCCATCGTACATCATTGCAGACGTAGGAAGGAATCGTTTAGAACTTTTTTTATTCACTGTTGTATCTTTAAATGAATACATTTTATTTTCCCATTGTTCCAATATAATTCCCTCCTAGAATTCTAAATTAATGTCTGCGCCTTCGCCCATAGCTTGTGAAATATCATCGATAAACCGACTGAATGACAGTTTTCCAAGATTAAATTTAAATACAGCTGGTTTAGATGAACCACCCATATTTACACTGTGTTCAACTTGTGTAGCAATATTTCTATTGGCATTTTTAAGATTTGCAGCAATATCTACTTCTGCGTTTGTGTTGAATAGTCCGGCAATAACTCCTGCCATATTCCCTACCGTATTCTGCACATCTCCAAAACCATCTGTTAAACCTTTTAATAGACTCTCCATGATTGCCTGACCAGCTGGAATCAATAGTTTTCTATCATATTGAATTGGTCCTTTATGCTCACGAATCCAATCACCAATTCCGCCGACAAAATCTTGGACAGATTTCCAAGCATTTTGCAAACCTTCTAAAAAGCTGTCCATAATCGCTTTACCGGCTTCCCATAAATCAATTTCTCTTAATTTATCGAACCATCCAGTAACTTTATCTACTGTCTCGCTAACAGCATTTACTAAGTTGTCCCATACTTGCTGTGCGCCATTGACTAGGTTGTTAAAAGTATCAATTGTACCTTGTTTCAGGTTTTCCCAACCTCGAATTATATTGTCCTTTGTATCGGTAATTAAGTTAATAATCCACGATTTAAAGGAATTCCAGATATCTTTTGCGCCTTGTACTGTATTGTTAAATAGATCAATTGTACCTTGTTTTAAATTATCCCAGCCTTGTTTAATACTGTTTATAATATTATCCGTTGTTTCTGTAAGCCACGTAGTAAAAGAACTCCAGACATCTTTGACAGTCGAAGCTAATACATTCCAGATATTTACCACAGTATCTTTTAAGGCAGTATAATAACCCACAACTATTTCTACGAACGTGGTGACGATGTTTTGTATGTTAGTGGTTAACGTCGTCCACAACATCGTGGCATCTTCTTTTAATTGATTGAAATCACCTATTATCAAATCAGTTAAAAGTAGAATTGGTCCCATTATGACAGTTTTAATAATTTCCCATGCAGATCCTGCAATCGAACCTATTTGTGTCCATAGATTTGAGAAGAAATCAATCATTGGCTGAAAAACATTTTTTATTGCAGTAACATACGGTGAAAGTATATTTAAGACACCTTCCCAAGCTTCGCTAGCTGATTCCTTGATACCTTCCCAAATATTTGAAAAGAATTCTTTAGTCTCAGTCCATTTGTTAACAATCCAATCTGCTGCTTTTCCTGGTGCTTCTTGAATTGTGGTCCATGTTTTATCTGCGCCATCTTTGATGGTTTGCCACAAATTTGTAAACCATTCACCCATTGAATTCCAAGCATTTTGTATCCATTCTACTGCTACGTCTACAGCATTTTTGATGCCTTCCCATAGTCCAATCCAAAAATTTCTAAATCCTTCACTTGTATTCCAAAGATAGATAAATCCTACAACTAGAAGTGCGACAGCCGCAATTGCTAAACCTACGGTACTAGTTAAAAAACTGAGTGCTGAACCAATCTTTTTAAAAATAGAAATAGTTGTACTCAATTCCCCTATAGCTACTTTTAATTTCACAAACCACATGATGGCTGAACCGATAATAAAAATTAAAGGTCCTATAGCAGCAACAATCAAGCCAAGCACTACTACAAATTTTTGTACTGGCTCAGGGGCATTAACAAAAGCTTCTGCGACGGAAGCAACTGCATCAGCAACTGTTCTAATAGCCGGTGCAATAATTTCCTGAATGACTATAGCAGCAGATTCTAAAGCGCCTAACATCTGTTCAACTGAAGAATTAGCATTATCTTGCATCGTACGCGCCATATCATCAGCTGCACCATCTGAATCTTTGAGAGATTTTGTCAGTTTCGAAAGTTTGACTGGTCCTGCATCTACTAAAGCTAACATCCCACTTAATGCATTCGTTCCAAATATAGTTGCTAGTTCTTGGTTCTTTTGTTCATCAGTCAAACCTTTTGTTGCACTACTCAATTGGGCAAGAATTCCTTCAAGAGGATACATCTTACCTTGACTGTCATACATCGTTACGCCTAAACGATCCATACTACTGATCATAGCATCGGTAGGATTCATCAATCTTGTCAATGCACCACGTAACGTCGTACCTGCTTGCTCTCCTTTAATACCTGCATCACTCATGATACCTATCGCTGCAGCAGTTTCTTCTAGAGACCACCCAGCTGCTTTTGCAGCAGTACCAGCATATTTCAACGCATAACCCATATCTCCTACTTCAGCATTCGTATCGGCAGCAGCACGTGCGAACACGTCAGCTACATGTCCTGCTTGGCTGGCATCTAATCCGAACTGTCTAAGCGCACTAGCTGCATTCTCAGAAGCTAAAGCAACGTCACCGCCTGAAACTGCAGCTAAATCTAAAAGCCCTGGCATGGCTTGCATGATTTCTTGAGCATTAAAACCAGCAGAAGCTAAATTCTCCATCCCTGCTGCTGATTCCTTTGCACTAAAAGCTGTCTTAGCTCCTAAATCAATCGCTTGTTGTTTCATTTGTTCGAACGTATCACCAGTCGCTCCTGAAATAGCTTTAACCCGACTCATTTGTTCTTCGAAGTCGCCACCAACTTTAGCAGCAGCTACTCCAACTCCAACAAGTGGCGTGGTTATATATTTGGTCATAGAAGCACCAGTACTCTGCATGACTTTTCCTACTGCTGTCGTCATACTGTTCGATTTTTTCTCAAACGTTTCAACAGCTTTTTGTGCATCTTTAAATGCTTTGACAAAACCATTATCAGTGGCTTTTAATAGTGCTTCTACCGAAAATTGCTCCATGTGTTTCCTCCTTTCCTCAAGAATTAGCCTTACTTAACAAGTGCTGGAATGTTTTATCTTGTTTTGAAAGTTCGGAACTACCCATGATCGAGTCTTCAATTTTCTGATAGTTGAAAAATTCATCGAAGTTTCGATATACAGGAACAGTATGTTTACCTACTTTTTTCTGCGCTTGAACTTGTTGATTTGCCCAAGCAAGTTCATGAATCATCTTTTCTTTATCAAGCCAAGATAACTGTGCCGCAGTCATACGAAGGTTATACTCATACAAAGTCATCCTTTCGATATCTGAGATATTGGTCATTCCCAAATATCGAAAAGAATTAATTAAAATTTGTTCATATGCGAGTGCAGACTCTATTCTGCTTTCTGTTTTTCCGCTTCTTTCAGTTTCTGATCCAGATTTCGAGCTGCTAACTTTCCCGCATTCGACTCTGAAATTTCTTTGAGTACGTCATTAAATAATTTTTCAATATCTTCCGCTTCATCGATAAAATCATCCAATTCATCCAAAGTGATTGATTTATCTTCTGTTCTATTAGCTAGTTCTAAAACTTTAGATAATGTGTTGACGTTATAAGAGCGTAGTTCAGGTAACACTTTTGCAGATAAGCCCATACCAAAATCAACGCCTCCACTTGTAACGGGAAACTCTTTGTCTAATTCACGAACAAACTTAGTACCAAATTTAAATGAGTAATCTTTTTTTCCAATTTTTAATTTCATAGTTTCTCCTCCTAAATAAAAAAAGAGCATTATTTGCTCTTTTGTTCTCCGCCATTGTCTCCAGAACCTGATCCCGCATTCACCTGAACGGTGTCTTTGAACGCATATTGAACTACTTCAGCTTGATCATCAGTCAAAGTACAGTAACCATCTTGACCTACACCATTAATAGCAAATGTTAACTCAAGTTCTAATGCATCTTCAGAATTAGGATTTTTAGTATATCCAGTGATATATCCTTGATAGTAGGTTCCTTCGTACTTTCCCTTGTTTTCTGCATCCGTATCGGGAGCCTTCTCAGCTTTATCAATTTCCCAAATTTCAACGATTTTTTTATTTAACATTGCATCTTTAAGCTCATTAACCTTTTTATCGCCTTTAGCTAAAATTGATGTTGCTGAAAAATCATAGGTAACGTCTCCAACACTTTGAATGGGTCCGTCTTTTGTGGCTGTTGATTCCGTATCCACCGTCATCCCATTTTCATGTTCGGTTTGGAAAGCCATTTTCCATGCCGCTTCATCCTTTTCTTTTTCTAGCAAACGATATAAAAGAATAACGTCAATTCCTTTTTTTGCTTCCATATTCTTCCTCCTATCTAATTATGAATTCAAGCGTGATCAATGCTCTTTTTAACGGTGTGTTTGTCGTTGTATCATCCATCACTTGAATTCCACTTGCTTGATAATTCAAAGCCCAGTAATAGCCTTCTGTGGCTTCTATTAATCTAGCTTCATTAAAAAGAGCAGATGCCATGTCGGACACCTGCTTTCTCTTCTTCTGTAATCCCCAAACGGATAGAACTACAATCACAGATCCCTTGATATCAGTTTTATTTGCTTCATGAGTAGTTTGAGTATTCTCAATTTCTACAAAAGGATAGCCAACATCATCTAAAGGTTTGTAATCGTAGGTTTTATATCCGAGTTTGTCTTGGGATATTTTAAAAAGTTCATCAAAAATTGATTGATCTCTTGTTTTAATCATCATTTCACCAAGGCTTTCATTTCAGCCATAAACTTGACCTTTTGGTAATTGAACGCTGGTCTAACATAAGGCTGTGCTGACATAAAACGAGTACCATATTCTACATAAGGTGCATAATCTGCTGTCGGTCCAACAATCCCAGTTAAGCCAGCTTCTGACAAGGTCATGTTGATCGATCTTCGTAAATAACCTGTATCCACTGGCGCACCTTTTTGCATTCGCTCGGTCATTTCAGCAGTATTATTTTTTACAACTGTTTGTACATCATTGAGAGTCGCAGCTTTCTTCAGGTGTCTCATCAATTGATCGATTCCCTTGAACTCCAGATGTGCTTTCATCAACAATCACCTCCTGTACAATGAGACTATTCCGAAATGATGGATTCCTCGCAGTCGTTACTTGCCAAGTCTTCCCTTCAAATTCGATATAGTCGAATTCTGGAATAGAAAAAAGAGGCTGAGTCCTAATGACTTTCGCCCCTTCTTTAACACTACCAAAAACAGTCACACTTCTATCAGTGCCAATATCTGTCACGTTTACCTCTGTTCTTGTTCTTTCTGGTTTGCCTTCAACCCACTCACCGAGATCTGGATCATATTTAGAGTCAGATGAACGTTTAACAAATATAATTTCATCTGTAAATCTCATATAAATTTAAACCTCCCTCGCTTTGGCTTGTACAACTCTTCCTGATCTTTACGCTTAAATTCGTCAATCTCATTTTGATACTCTGAAAAATCCGAATCAGGAAAAGCCATAGATAAACCTTCTTGGGAATATGACTGCATACCTTCTTGACCAATCCTATTGAATCTTTTTAATGTGACTTCATAAGAAATATATCCCAATTCTTCTGGTACTTCTTGTACTTGCAATAAAGCAGATAGACGTTTATTCGTGTAGCGCTCAATAACTTCTAATTTTTCGTCGATATCACCTTTAAATAATTTTTTTATATCTTCTGCAATAGCCATCAGATCACCTCCAAGCTACATACACTACAATCATGTCACCAATACCGGTAGGGAAATAGATAAATCACCAGAAGTGAATACAGCCGTGGTTTCACCTTCTACAATTCCGTCTACTTCAAAAAGGCCCTTTGTACCAGAGTCGCTAAAAACAACAATGGGATCCTCTGGCACTGCTACAAGATTATCCAGTACTTCATCTGCATTAATGGCATCTTCCGGTTCCGGATCTATTCTGACTCGTGTTCTAGCTCCAACTCCAACTTTTATATCATCACGACTTGGAACAAGCTCAGTCACAACATTCCCCGCAGGTGCGGTGTATTCAATTACTGATGTCTCCGATTCGACTCCATCATATAAGGCACTCAAACCATATACATGCGTTTCCCCTCCCGCAATTTTCGTAAATATGCTAGTCACAGAATCGCCAACAATTTCAGCGCTACCATATTCTTGACCGTCTTTATATGATTTCGCACTTGTCGCCCCTTCCGGACAGCCCGCAGTTACAGTGACAGTCATTTTCTCTGCATCATAAACGGCTGTCAGATTTTGGGGCGCTTCAGGGTGTAGCTTGTCCAGTGACACTTATAGATGCAGTAAATTCACCAGATACAAAGTTAAAAGTGGTAGATCCTCCTGATACAATTGTTCCAGTAAAACTACCATCTTCATTTTTTTCAATCGTTGCGATAGCTCCATCACTTGAAGTTGCTGTAGTAGCTGCAACAACAGCAGTTGCATCACTAGCATCTGTAGGCACAGCTGAAATAGTAAATGTTTTAGTATCGCCTACTTTACCGGTCCATGTCTTTTGATTTGGCACAATACCGGTAGCAGGCGTTACGCTTTTGGGGAAATCTTCCCAAATGCTTCATCTTTTACAATCATAAATCCTACGTCCATTGTTGCACGCAAAGCAATCAGTTCTTGCTCAAATAAGTTAACTGGTGTTCCATCTTCATTATTTAAAGTAGACAATTGGGCTTCTTCAGAAATCTTAAATGAAATATTATATGGGATTCCATAAAACATGTAGTTAAAGTCTCCAGTGTAAAGAGTCCCTTTATCTAAAGACTTAAGGTCTACTACTGGCAATCCGTCAATCGTATTAGCTGAACGATCATAAATAAACTCAACATTTGAACCAACTGTTTGAGCTGCAGAACGTAATTCTGTACGATTTTTTCGGTTTGAAATAAACGCATTAGGTTCGAATTCATTTTCTGCTAACTTGTCTTCTAAGGCTAGAATATTATCATAAGTCAATCCGCCTTCAACCACATTCCCCGCACTAACAACTGATTCGTCTAGTGACTGAGGAAATGGATTTTCTTTATTTAATAAGGCAGCTGCATCAAATTTTTTATAGAAAGCTTCAGCAATTTTTGGCTGCATCTCCTCAAAGAAATCTGATAATTTATAATTTAAATATTCACGAGAAACCGGAAGAATGACACCGAGTTTTTTTGCAGTCATCGTAGCTTGCATCCATTTAGGTTTAGACGTTTTAATTTTTTCACCTTCACCCACCCAGTATGCGCCTGGTCCTTCTGCAAAGTATTCAAATTTCTTTTCTTTGTCAGTCATTTCTTCATATTTTGCTAACTGCATGATCTTAGAGTTTTCCATAATTTCACTCAAAATGAGCGTATTATATTTATCAGGAATTTTCCCTTCTTTTGTTTCATAAACCATGACATTGTCTGGATCCCATGTTTGAGCAAACATTTGCAAGTTCATTGGTAAAAGTTGTTTCTTTTTCATTAAGTTTTCCTCCTATTTGATAATTCGATTTTTAGCAGCTAGTTTAGCCACTGTTTCTTTAGTATTTTTCGATGCTGTAAATTGTCCACCTTCATTCGGTGGTGTTTGTCTTGCGTTTTCTTTCTTAATCAAAGAAGCAAAGTTAGTGATGACTGCTACAGCTTGTTTTGTGGCATCTGCATCATCAGAAACAATCAGCCCAAGCAAATCATCATCGTGTGGTAAATTTGCATCTGTCAGCATTTTAGAAGCTTCTTTCGTCATTTCAGATAGTGCCTGTCCACGCTTTAATTCAGCGATTTCAGCTTCTTTTTGTTCCAACTCATGCTGTAGTTTTTCTTCCGCATTCATTTTTGCCAGCTTTTTAGCTTCTTCTTTTTTTGCTTCTAGTTCTTTTTCCCACGCTGCTTTTGCTTTGTTCGTCTCAGCAGCAATCATTTTCGCTACTTCATCACGAGAAAATGTTTTGCCAGTATTGTTTTCTTCTTTTGCTGTGGGCGGTGTCTCTTGTGAGCCAGCTGGTAGGTTTCCTTTTTGTCCCTCATCACCAGATCCACCGTCTCCTGGTTCAGAAAAAAATTGTAAGCTCATTGGCATAAATAAACGTTTTTTCATGATTGATCCTCCACGGTTACGCCGCTACCCGATAAATTTGACCAGTTACGCCGGCCAGTCGAAACAGCTCAATATTTAATGCCCCGAGCAGTAGAGGGCAAAATAAAAAGCCGTTACGATTTTGTAAACGGCTTTTTATTTACAAATTAGTTGCGCATTTTTCTTAGTTTCACTTGACGAGCATGTTCATTCATTTGCTTGAGCTTTTCATTGTCTTCCAGTGTATCGTGAACTAACTTGAGAGTGGTTTTTTGATCGATAACAAAATCCCAATTATCTTCAGCATTCCTCAGAAAAATCATGTTTTCTATCGGTTGTCTTCCCTCTGGTAAAAAACCTGCTTTTTCCAACACTTCTAAAATTTCTTGTACGCTTTCTTTCATTTTGAACACTCCTTTTTTAATTATTAAAGAGAGGATTTCTCTTTATATAATTAATATAGCACTCCTCGCTTTTTTGTTTACATATTTATCTAATCTATAAAAAATATCTAAATTACTGGCGCTGTACTGCATCGACAAAATGGATGCATGTTAGGAGCGTTACTTCCTGGCTGCATATCGGCAACATCAAAAACTTGATTATTTAACGGTATACACAGTTTGCACGCCGTTGGTTCTGCTATATAGATGTACTGGGTAATGCCTGCATCTCTGTAACTTCGTTCTTGGATCCCTACCTGAACTCTAGTCGTTTCAGTCACCATCAAACGTTGAGTGTTGAACTTAGTGTTTTCTCGTCCTTCAGCTGTTAAATATTCTGCCAATTTAGATGCAAGTTGCTTAGGATTTTTCCCCATCGTTATACTTCTCAGTAACAACCTATCTAATTCTGATTTCAATTCTGATTGATACATCCATAAGCGATCACTAAAAGACACGTCATCACTCAAAAAGGAGCTGTTTATTACTAGTTCTATCAGCTTTGCATATCCACTTGAAGCAATAGTCATTTCTAAAATACCGGCTTGCCTCTTCAATTCAGCTAAACCAGCTTTTGTTAATTCATTCGAAAAGTACTTATCCAATTCATTAAACAGTGAAATCAATTCAAGCCCGATATTAGCTTTTAAGAGCTCTAATCTATTTACACGCATCGTAAGATTGTATAGCTTTAATTCTTGATTTGCTGTAGGAGAAAAATCTTTCTCTTTGACATACTTCTTTGCTTTGCGAGCGAATGCTTTGACATCCATTTCACTAGCACGCTTCATCGCTTCGCTACGAGTGATTTTCTGACCATCGGAAAAACTATCCCACTGTGCGTCTATCTCTTTCTGTATTGCATCTTGTGCGTATTGCATGTGACTTTTAATTTCTGCCATGCGCTTTTTATCATCTTTAATTTGTTGCTTTTGCCAATCTTTTTCCCGTTTGATCCAATATTCTTGGGAGTTCATTTAATCACTCCCCTGTTTCATCTTTTTTGTTGTTAATTACTTCTTCACCATCTGAATCAAAAATGCCAATCTGCTTTTGCGTTTCTTTATTTACTCGTTTCAACTCTGCCTGTACATCTGGAACAAAAGAAGCGAGTCCTAAGATCGTCTCTTGACTGAGTTCAGCTCCAGCATCAACCAAAGATTTCAACTCTTCCAGAATGGCTTTAGGTAGATTAGGCGTAAATATTACACGGAAGTCTTTCAAATCGGAGTTATCCATTTCAGAAATACTTGATTTTAGGCTAAATAAAAGACGATAACGCCGCATAAGACCTTTTTTGAATAGCCTTTGCTTTGTTGCCGTCATTTGTTCAAATCCAAACAATTTATATTTCATTGCTTCTCCTGATTGCACTCCGGAAAAATTGTCATCTGTAAGATCAGGAACCATTGAGATTTCGTGAATATCCTTGCGCACTCTGTCTTTGTATGCTTCTACACCACTCACATCATATTGTTTATAAATATATCCTGCAGTCACACTTGTTTTATTACCGTTCACATCAGTTCCAGATTCAAGCAAAAGCATATTCGCTTCTTTCTGTTTGATGGCGTCCTCTGTGGATAGTCCTGCTGCTTCAATATCACCACTAATAACTAAAAGAGCATCGTTTAGATCAGTCATATAGTTGGCGGTATCAGACTGCCCTGCATCGTATAGATCAATCAAAGATAGTACATCTTCATACAAGCCCATCCGAAAACGATTAGGAGAATACTCTGTAATAGGTACCTCTTTATATTCATGCGGTTCCTCCTGGGGATTCTTTAACTCAATTGCTGTTAGTGTCGTCTCATCATAAGTGATACTTTTTTCTTCTGTGTATACGATTGGTTGAATGTACTGTTTATCAGCATCCTTGTTGAATCTTGTCTTAGGATACCGTACAGCCAAAATAGGCTCTCGTTTTACTGTAGTATCATATACAACAAATGTTTCAAATACATTAGCCAAATCAACATAATCTGTATCATCTGAATCTCGATAGATAATCTCATAGGCTCTCCCATACTTATCCATATCAAGCCAGAGTTCAGCATTTAACCCGTCTATGTCATTATTAGTATTAAACTCTTCGATTTCTTTTTGTTGATTTGTGTCCTCGATTTGCACTTTTATAGGATTGCCTGTGTTGTACCCAACATCAAACGTACAAAGAACTTTTCCAAAGTTATGTGCTGATCGGTGATCCGCTTTTTCCTTTTCTCTACGCCTACGATTATCCATGATATTTGTATTTCTAGCTTTGTAATAATCATCTAATACACTTAGCCTTTTTACCTGATATTCATGATGATGTTTTATCATTGCTGCTAAAGTATCTAAATCGTTAAGTAAATCTTCTGCTGAGCTAAACCTATAGTGAAGATTGGAATCTACGCTAAACTTTACATAATTTGTGTTCACGTCGTTAGAATAATGTATATCAGATCCATGTTCAAACTCGTTTACCTTATTCATTTCTCACACTCCTTAAAACATGCGTTTAACACGTTTAATCTTTTCGTTGACATTAACTTTTGGTTTCTTAAGAAGCTCATGAGTATATATCGCATATCGAACGGAGTCTAGCACATCATCATATTCTTTTATTGGCTCGCCTTTTTTCTTGTCCCAAATGTATTGATAAATTTCATCCCGAAATTTCATCACTCTATCTTGACAGATAAACAATTTATCTTGTTTAAATCTCTTGGCGACTTCCTCAACTCCAGATAACCGTGCTTTATGAGCATTTTTAGCATTAATCTTTTCTCTTACAAACCTAGCCACATGCTCCGGTCTCGCAGAGTCACAATAAAAAGGCACTCGTAAGCCGTAACGCTCTTGAATGCCTTTTGCTACATCTACCCAATAATCAATCTCTTCAAATTGAGTAGCATGTTCTTCGATTAAATAAGCTGTTCCGTCATCCGTTTCACCTATAACTACGATTGAACCCCAGTGTTCATATCCCCAGTCAACACCACAATAAAAGTTGCTCAAAGGTGGCAAGTTTTTTGACTGGATGTAGTGTTTGCTAGCATCAAAATCACGATAAACAACCCCTTCTGCAGAAACCCATAAACCTTTGATATCACGATCATAAAACATGCCGCTTGGTGTTGATTCTTTAATATTATTTCTATAGCGTTCAGATAAAAAAGTATTATCATCCAATTCAAAGTGGAACGATTGAATGTTTTTACTTGAATTGTCGATATACTCTTTCTTTAGCCAGTGTTCCGGGTTGTCAGGGTTTGTATCAGCTAGGATTCTCGCTCCTGTTCCTGAACAACGTGAAACGATTTCAGCAAATACTTCTTGTCTAGCTAGCGATGCCTCATTGATATAAGCGCCATATGCTGTCATACCACGAATTGCACCAACACCGCCAATGTTTCCTGTATAAGCTTGTACGACCTTAACGCCAAATAGCTTAAAGTTTCCATGTTTATCGAATTTAGGTTCTATGCTGTACATGTTGTATAGTTCCTGTAAGATGTTCTTTTGGATTGTTGCACTTGAAACTCCTGCTAGGATATACATTGGTTCCTTAATGTCTTCTTCATCGGCAATCTTTCGCACACGTCGCAATTCAAACAAGAACAAATCATTGTTTATTTTTGTTTTTCCAGAACGTTTTGCTCCATGTAATAAAGTAATAAACCAATCATTCTTAATGGTTTTATTTAACACGTCGATTTGCTTTGGGTTATAAATATCAACTAGTCCCATCTAATTCACCACTAATCTTTTCTAACAACTCATCAAGTTTTTCTTCGGTAGAACGCTCTGAGTTTATCTGTAATTGTTCTAATTTTGCTTGCATTAATTTTATTTCTGTTTGAGCTTTTTCTAATTGCGTTTGTGATAACAGCGATTTATACTTCAAATACAAATCCAAGGCTTTCAATTTGCTTTCTAAATCTGGTGTATATTCATATTGCATATGTTTAATAACCTTGTTTTTCTCCAAGCGGTCTATTTGCTTGCTCACGCTTATTTGTATTTCTCCTTGCCAAATATCTATCAATTCATTTAAAGCGTCCTCAGCACTTAATTTGCGCTTCTTTTCGATAGGATTTAGCCGTTCATTAATATACTGTATTATGTTAGGTTTAGTTAGGTTTTCCTTACCTATTACTCTTGCTGATCGTTTGCTATAACCCGCTTTAATGGCGGCTTGAGTAGCATTACCACCATTTTTTATATATTCATCCGCAAAAGCTTCTTGTTTTGGTGTCAAATTTACCACATTCAAGCCACCACCTTTCAATTTTATTAACAATACCTCTCAATATTTGTCTGTATGTTCTGCTCACTAAAATATCCATGGCCACAGTAACGAAGATTGTACTTATCGATCTCATTTGGTGTTGCTTCTCTGGTCATTTCAATGATGGAGTATTTCTTTTTGATTTGGACTGACTGGACAACTCTAATTGGATCATTTGTAGTCGGTTGCGGATATCTATTCGATAATGATACGTACCAGTAGTTTCTCATTAGCCATTCTTCTCTTCAATAGCATTTAGATCATTGTAAATAGCCTTTGCTGTCTCTAATCCGACCCGTAGTCTTCGTTGAATGACTCCAACAGTTAGCTCCATACCAACTTCTTCATAGTCCTTCTTTAGTTGCTTCATTTCCTCGAAATCTTTAGTAGTATATTGTTTCATATAGTTATTCTCCTTTTAAACAAAATAAAAAGACCACTCAATGAGTGATCTAATATGTAATAGCAACCTACACAAGCCCGACGTCTGCTTCTCCTCCCTACCACAGCCTCGGTTGCTAAAAGTCACTGGCAAGGAATCGAACCTTGCATGAATAATCTTACCGTTTAATCCCTCTTTAGAATTACATAGTTCATTTCCAAATATTGTTTAAGGTGTCGCCCAACTGGTTCGCAAGATTATCTTACGTTGGGACTGTACTGCGATCATCCTAAACCGCAATATTTAGATGTTTACAGGTTCTTGCTACTTCGACCTATATAAACACTAAACCTAAAGTCGATTATTCTACGTGGTAGCGTCTACCCTTTCCGCCACAGTGACATAATTAATTACCTTACTTTGATAAAATTAGACTCATACTTCAATAAATTGTAACAGTACTGAAGACTTGCGTATGCTTCATCATATGTTAAGTCTTCTTCTTTTAATAATTGAGTTAGTTTTTCTCCAACCTCTTTAACGCTTGATCCAAAAACTTCTTCTGGTTTATTGTTGCGTTTGAATTTACTCAAATAATGTTCTCGTGTACTTTCTTTATCCATTCGTTTTCCCTCCAATGCATAAATTAATTAGTTAATTGTTGCTCATTGATCTGGAGAGCTATTTCTTCTTCTATAAGCTCAACGATCTTCCTTTTTGTCGAATTTAATTCGAACTTATGATCCATTAAAGTAAGCTTTATGTTCTTAATCTTTTCACCTTCGAATTCTTTGATAATATCTTCGATTCTTTGGTTTACTAAAATAGCTAGTTGATCAATTTTTTCGGAAGCATTATTCATTTTATATACCCTCCAATACATAAATTAATAAACAGCAACGGATGATAGATAATAAGAACAATTTAGAAGGAGTTGAAATTCACATCCTTATTCTTAATATTTCCGCTGCTGTCTATCGAAGCTTAATTAAACGATGAGGGAGATTTCCTCCCTTACATTTTATTTTGTCGATCCTGTTTCCTAATCTTTCGACACTATCATAATATCACGTTAAAACACTCAAAAACCCTACACTATCCCTACAAAAACCCTACAAAATCAACGATACTGAACTAACACACCTTTTTTGTATGCTTCTGCAAATTCGATCAACGCGATAGATTTCAATTTTTCTACGTTCTTCTCTCCATATCCTCGTATCAATTGACCTATTTCATAATTAGAGTGCTTATTAACGTCACAGAAGCTGTAGTAGAGTATCTGACGGCTAATCAGACTAAGAGCCATCAAAGCCGCTAAAATCGCATCTCTTTCCGCTTCTATATCCATCATCTGAATAATCGCGTCTTCTGTCTTATTGCCATGCTTCGGTGCCTTCGGCATATCGGTTATGATAGGAGACTTAATATCTATCAAAGAGCGACCTGCCATCCGCTCCAAACGCCGAAAGTTTTTCAGCACATCTCTCGCATTACATCTTGTCTGTTTGAAATCTACCTCTCGTAACAATTGCATCAAGTCAAACCGCTCCTTTATGTGATATAATAAACTTGTGGAATTTATTAGAACAGTCGGAGCGATCCGGCTTTTTTATTTGCCTTCTTTACGACCTTCTTCTTTCCCGATAAAGTAACCTAGCATTAATGTCATGATCCAAAAGATAACTCCTACAATAATTTTTACTAACATTTCGTTTCCTCCTCTATTAAATCTAAATCTTCAGTCATCTCTCGCATTACATCTCGTCTGTTTGAAATCTACCTCTCGTAACAACTGCATCAAGTCAAACCGCTCCTTTATGTGATATAATAAACTTGTGGAATTTATTAGAACAGTCGGAGCGATCCGGCTTTTTTATTTGTCATTGATTAGTTCCATATCCACCAATCTCGCTACAGCTAAATTCTCTTTGCTTTTCGCTAGCCACTTATCGCATTCCATCGTGTTTTCAATGCGAATGATTGCTGAGTGATTATAGACATACTCTACATATCCACGAAACGGATAGATGAACTCTTCTGCTTCACAGCGAACCATGTCACCGACTTTGACTTTTGGTTTCTTACGTTTTTTAGGATTCTTTGTCGGCATATCTAGCATTAAACCGCCGATACCATGACTACTAGCGTAGAATCCGTCTTTTAGTTTCATTACTCTACCTCCTCGTGATCGACAGTGACCAGTTCATATACTTGCGTTAATCCACCAAGTCGTTGTGAAACTCGGTTAGCTTCTTCGAGGCTATCAAACCATCTCGCGTTTTGAAGAAAATCTACAAGGATTACCGTATTATTACTTATAGAGCGTTCGTCACTTCTGTAAAATTGATTCCCGAACCTTACTACATAAATCTTCATTCTGTTTCCTCCCATTTACGATCATCATTTAATATCGAAATTCCAAACTTACGAATAGCCTCACTTGCATCAGCAACACACTGACTCAAAACTTTATATGCTTCTTTTACAGAAACTCCGTATTCTTTTTCAAACTTTGCCTTCAATACATTCAATTCTTGTTTCTTGAGTTTCGCTACTCTACGATGTCTATCGTTCATAATCAATCAACTCCCTAATCTGAAAGTGTCGTTTATACTTGATCTAAATTCTTTTAAGTGGTTCTCTACCACAGAATCAGTCACGTTAAAACGATCAATTAATACAGGAGCTGCCATATCTTTCAAATAACTTTGTCTGATAACTATTTCAGTACCATCAGGGATTTTTATGCTAACCTCCCGACCGTTGATAATTGACTGGATGTCTGCTTCGCTTAGTGCTATTTCGTATTTCATTCTGATTCCTCCTCAATCGTCCAAGCATTTGTAAACTCATCTAAGTATGCTAGCTCATCTTCATTTAAATACCCATAACCCCATAAGGATTCTAAAAGGTCATCCTTGGAATATCCTCTAAAGTCAAGTCTGAGACCGCTTAGGATGTGTACACAGGTTGTATTTCCATAAAACTTGATTGTGTATGTTTTCATTTCTATTTCTCCTAAGCCATCTCTTTTTTAAAATAAAATGTTGTTTTAACACAATCTTTCAAATCTAGCTTTGTGTCACTTAATACACGAACTCCTTTAAAAGATGCGGTTTCGAAATATACATCTTTTGCTTTCAGCCTGCCATCTTCTAGCCCTTTTGCTATTTCTGTAAATGGTACTGGTGTATAAATATATTTCATTCCGCTTCCTCCTGTCCCAATCCCCATTGAGCGAATGCTGCTAGGACTTCGAATTCTTCTTTCATAGTAAAATCATCATAAAAACCAAAAATATTCGCTGACATATCGTTTGCTGCATGCTTTAACACGTAAAAAGGAAACGGCCACTGTGATTTTGTGTAATATTCTTCTAGCCATTCCAACACGACTTTCTGGTTGTCGTCTAGCTGTATTTGTTCAAGAGCTTAGGCATTTAATAGCGCATAATTGAATCCTTCTAAAAAGCTATGATTTACCGTCTTATGAGGGTCGTTATTCTCGTTACACTCTTTTTCTAATCTGTCTGATTCTGCTTCTAACCATTTCAACGCCTTGCTCATCCTTCTGCCACCTCAAACATCAAATCAAATAGGTCTTTCGCAACATTTAAAGTACTTCCATCGCTGCTCAAAAATACTTCTTGGTCATCCTCTGCGATAGGTTTATCACTTTTCCAAATACTCCCTTCGTGAACAATAAACTCACGATCTTCCTCACAATTTTCAAATTCGTCCCATTCAGGAACACTAAATGTTTCTAAGCATTTGTATTTCATACTTTCCCACCTTCTAAAACTTTGAATGTACTTCTTCGTTCATCTTTTAATGCCTCATTAATTTCTTCTTTACTCCACGGAACGATCAATCGAACAGAATATTCGACAACCAAATCAACAAATTCATAGCGAAATCTATTGATAGACACTACTTCATATGCTATCCCTTTCTCAGGAAAGATAATATCTCCTATTTTTATTATTCGCTTATCATCTTTTGATTGGTCGTATCGATTATCCACAATAACTTCTCTTTTGCAGTTATAATAATCACTCAAAGCTCCGACTTTCTGCACTAGAACTCTAACTGTTAAACTAATAGATTTGCTAAAATAAAGTTTGTTAATTTCAAGAATACGAATAATGATATACTTCTCTCCTAAATATTCAATAGATTCACCGATACTTACTTTTTCGTTAAATCCCTCTCTATATAGTTTTAAAATAGTCAACACTATTTATCCCTCTTCCACTGGCACAGCAAACACCCAGTATCTTTCATCGATTGCTTTTACTTTCTTTTCAGTAAAAGTTGGAATATGTGCTTTGTTATTTGTACGATCAATACTTCCCTCTTCATCTAAAAAAGTATATTTCCATCCACCTGTATTTTCACTCAGTATCACATGATATTCCGGTTCTTTCTCGACCTCGTAGCCGTATAACAAAGCTTCTATTGCTTTCTTTTTATTAGGATAATTGTCACTACATTTATCAATAATCCAGTACAACAGATCTTTGTTTTCTGATGATGATCCGTTCTCGCTAAGTTCAAAATCAACACCGTATCCCCAACCTGCACGTGCAACAAGTGAAATAGCATAAAACTCGTCATGTTTTGCTATAACTCGTTTTGCCCAAACATCGAAAAACTTCGGCACCACTGGCTTCTGCGGTTCGTCTAGTTTTTGGATTAGTTCTAATGCGTGTTCTAAACCCGCATATTTCCCATCATGAAAATCAGTTATACCTTTAAAGTCTTCCATGCTACCTACAAGGCTTGCTAGTTTATCAATCAATTCTTGTTTATTCATCGCTGTTCCTCCAATAACTCGCTATTTTCGTAGATGTTTCCGATGACTTCATACGTGTATTCTTCAAACAGCTCTGTGTTAAAAATTCGATACTCTAAGTCTTCATCAACAGTGGCACAAACTAATCCCGAATGTCCTATTGAATTTTTGACAACACAAACTTTATTATCTAAATAATCGAATCCATTTTGCACGCTGATTGATACTAGATCTCCCTCAAATATCTCCACACCATTCTTATCTTTCATTCCTGTGGATTGCATGAGTTCGTACTTGTCTATCATTCCCCACATGCCGCTTCCTAAATTTACTAGAGGAGCAATAAAGCCTGTTTCATCATCTATTGTCCAGTCTACGTTTTTGTCATTATGCGGATAGTACATTTCATTTTCTTCTGTTGAATATGCTCTAAACTTCGGTATCATTTGCTGCCCTCCTCAAAATATTCTTTCAATGTTCTAACTAAGCTTTCGTATAGTGACTTAAATGATTCACTAGCGATCAACTCGATATTTCCTAGATTAGTAAAGTGTTCTTCTAGCTCTTCTTTTAACATTTCTTCGTCCATTATTTCTCCTCCTCAATCTCACATGCCTGTTCAAACTGTCTAGTGATGTTTTCTAACGCTTTTTTGTACTCGATAATACTTTTTATCGTTCTTTCTTCACTTAACACGTAATCGCGTTGTATCGCCTTCAAACACGATGAGACAGTTTGGAAGTATCCGATATCTGCTCGTGATTCTTCTTTTGCTTCTGTGTAGCGGATGTTTCCCTCTTCGTCTCGTCTTACCTTCGATAAGACAATATTTCTAGAATCACTGGTAATTCGATAATCTTCGATTTTCATGTCTAGCATATTTCTTCCTCCACGTATCTAAACGTTCTCTTCTTAACGTCTGTGTATCCACACCTAGCTCTTTTCCTCACGATTTTCTCGTGCAAGCCTGTTAAACTTGCTAACTGTTCAGCTGTTCCTGTCACTAGAAGTTTGTCACCGTGCCAAATTGCAATTTGACGAGGCTTTTTCCCGCCTCTAGTTTTGTCAGCCCACATCGCTCTTCCGAGCCTCTTTACTTCCGAAGCAGTTTCTTTGTCTTCTTGCCAATTCTCAGAATGTGTCAGTTCGATGATTCGTTTCATTGCTGCTTTCTTATCCATCCTGACATTCTCCTTTCAATAATTTGAGTACTTGATCAAGTGCGCTCTCACGTCCGCCATGAAACGTGTTGAGCCACTTGTCTTCGTACGACACACTTTGTCTTAAAGCTTCTTGATGCATTAATTCGATCTGTGCTGTAAATGTCTTTAGGTCCATCTGATTACACCTGCTCGAGTTCATTAAGATGTTTTTGCAAGCCTTTAACACAATCAACAAATAGTAATTTGGTATATGCTAAATTTCTTAATTGTGTTGTATCGATATAGAGTGCGAAATAGTATCTGAGTTTACTCCAACTCGAACGATCATTCTTAATCCCTTCAATTCCAGCTTCTTCAAGCTGTTCATACACGTCTCTCAGGATGTCTATTTCCTCGCCCTTTTTATAGTTCGATATTTCATTAATTAGTTCTAGATAATCGATTTTCAATTTTCCACCTCTTAAAATGGTGCTTTTGATTGTCTATTAGCTCGTTCTAGCGCTTTTTTCTTGAGATAGGCTTCTTGGTCGATTGCCCATTCAGGAAGCTTCTCTCGTCTTCCTGTGCGCTTGTATCCACTGCTTGCGTTCTTAGGTTCACTTTTTTCTTTCCTTGCCCAACTTCGAATAGTTGCCAAATAGTTTTTATAAGTCTTACCAGATGATTCACAATACTCTGACAGTCGTTCGATTCGCTCTTGGTAGTCATTAGGGAATTCTGTTTTGAGTTTCTCCATCTGCTCATCTGACAAAAGCACATTTTTATACTCTCCGTATTTATGACGGATGGGCTTAGCCTTCGATTTTTTCGAAGGCGGTAACTCTCTTATATATTCTTTTGTATTATTAAATGTATTATTAATAGATGTATTATTATCTTGATAGATTTCTTGGTGACCCCCCACCAAATTTTCTTGGTGACCCCCACCAAGAATTCTTATATACCTAGCCTCGATTTCTTTACTACCCTCTTTGTACTTAACTTCTCTATAGATATAGCCCTTTTCTTCAAGTGACTTTAGCCAATTCTGAATGGTTGGTTTGCTTACTTTATATTGATTGGCAAAGTACTCATTGCTAGCCCAGCAATAACCTTTCTCATTACATAGAGCTGTGATTTCCCCATAAAGAAGTTTTGCACTAGGTATCAAAGAATCGTCATATCTAACATTTGCAGGTATGATGGCGTAATAACTTCGATGTTCTGTCAAAATTATCCCTCCTCATCCGCGACAGTAATCGTGTACTGGTAACAAGTCTCTGTAATTCCATTAACTAATCTATTGGTCTTAATTTTTTCGACACTAATATCGCTTTGTTCAGCTTGTGTACCGATGAAAGCAAATGTCATGATTTCTAAGAACAATTTGTCTCTTGGACTCATTTTGTTATACTTAGTGCGCCATGCTCGTTCAAATGCTGCTGTTTTTAAACTAATCATCATTATTTCCCTCGATTAAATCAAAATTATCAAACAAACTTTCTTTCTGGTTTAACCACTTTTCAGCTATATATTCTTCATCATCGTCACCATCTGATAAGCTATTTAATTCAAATTCAAAATCATCTATCTCTTGTTGAATATCCCAATAGCTTGACTCTAAATCTTCTAACTCGCCTTGCAGAGAATCTATTTCGCTCTCTAGGGCGTTGATTTCTTCGTGCAATCGTCTTTCGGTTTTGTTTAATTCTTCCAAATGAGATTCAATATCGTAACGTCTGCTCACTTTAGCCACCTATATTAAGTTTTTTGATTGTCTCTCGGTTTAACTTAATCCCTTTGATTTGATATTTATTTTTAAAATTGATCACACCTATTTTGTGCTTCTCCGTGTGATGGATTCTGCAGAGTGCTGCAAATGTGTACTCTGAATGATCAACTTCTTTGCGCTTTCGTCTTCCTAAAGCTTTGTCAAAGTGATCGATGTCAGCTCCTGTTTTGCCACAGATGCAACAAACTCTTTTTGTAATGCATTTGTAGAAGTAATATTCTTGATTCGCTGGTAAAATCTCATAGCCTTCTTTGAAAGGAATATGATGTTCAAAGATGAAATCTAGGATAATATTTGCTAAGACATTAGCATCACTCACAGTTGTATTCGATTCATCTTTCAGGCTTATTTTGCGCCCTGTGACGCCTTCAAAACGGAAGTAGAAGAATTCCTTCCAGAAGTCCGTTGGCATGCCTGTATCGATGAAAATATCGCCTATGAGTGCATAGATGAAGTTTCGTTGCTGTACTGTGAAACGTCTAGGATCAATAAAACGAATTTCAATGACTCGATCGCCATCATATCCGTCGTACATCGTCTTCAAACGTTCGATGTTCACTTCTTCATTGATGGTTGCGCCTATGTCTTTTCCTTTGAATTTTTTCAGAACCGCTGAATATGAATCGATTAATGGTTTAAACACTCATATCACTTCTCTTTTGTTTCGTCTCTGTACTGATCTTCAAGCCAATTAACGCCTCGTTTTAGAATGCCCAAGTCTCTCTTGGTCCATTTACTGTCATCAGCGGTTATAGAAGCCGCATCAGTCAATGCAACAATTGCTTCATCAATTGATTTTTCGTACTTGTTAGCAACCAGTTGTAAAGCATCCAAGAATAGCTTTTTGCTTCTTTCGCTAGCTGGTTCAAGCATCGAAACATCTTCTGGCATATCTTCACCCGCAAAGATATATAACCCTAGCCCGAACATTGCTAGATTTTTTACAAGACAACGCATGATTGTTTTGTTGATATCAAACATAGTTGCTGCTTCACAAGTACGATCAATATAGTTTCCTGTCCAATTTTTATCTTTATATTCTTTGACTTTGTATGTGTATGGTTCATCTTTCATCGCCTTATTCGAACTATCCATGACAGGTAACCACATTTCACGTTTGATACCATTAACTGTGATATTGGTAAAAACCATGT
>NZ_NGLI01000002.1:2500-67568 GCF_002141285.1 Enterococcus sp. 3G1_DIV0629
CCGGATTCCGACGGAATTTCTCGTGTTCCGCCGTACTCAGGATCCTCCTAGGTGTCTTCCACATTTCGTCTACGGGGTTTTTACCCTCTTTGACTGACTTTTCCAAGTCATTCGACTATCTGAAAGAACTACCATATCGGAGTCCTACAACCCCAACAAGCAAGCTTGTTGGTTTGGGCTTTTCCCGTTTCGCTCGCCGCTACTCAGGGAATCGAATTTTCTTTCTCTTCCTGCAGGTACTTAGATGTTTCAGTTCTCTGCGTCTACCTCGAATGTGCTATGTATTCACACAATCGTAACATCCTATTAAAGATGCTGGGTTCCCCCATTCGGAAATCTCTGGATCATAGCTTACGTACAGCTCCCCAAAGCATATCGGTGTTAGTCCCGTCCTTCATCGGCTCCTAGTGCCAAGGCATCCACCGTGCGCCCTTATTCACTTAACCTTATCAACCTTGCGGTTGGGTTTTGATCCTTCTTCTAGCGATAGAAGTCAGATCAAGAAAATAAGCAATTGAACTTATTAAAAAACTCATTCAACGCGGTGTTCTCGGTTTGTATTACTTACATTTACTTCAAATATCCAGTTTTCAATGAACAAAAGTGTTTGAGAGTAAACCTCTCAAAACTGAACAAAGTAAAAACAAATTGTGTAGTCTCCGTAATATTCCTTAGAAAGGAGGTGATCCAGCCGCACCTTCCGATACGGCTACCTTGTTACGACTTCACCCCAATCATCTATCCCACCTTAGGCGGCTGGCTCCAAAAAGGTTACCTCACCGACTTCGGGTGTTACAAACTCTCGTGGTGTGACGGGCGGTGTGTACAAGGCCCGGGAACGTATTCACCGCGGCGTGCTGATCCGCGATTACTAGCGATTCCGGCTTCATGCAGGCGAGTTGCAGCCTGCAATCCGAACTGAGAGAAGCTTTAAGAGATTAGCTTAGCCTCGCGACTTCGCAACTCGTTGTACTTCCCATTGTAGCACGTGTGTAGCCCAGGTCATAAGGGGCATGATGATTTGACGTCATCCCCACCTTCCTCCGGTTTGTCACCGGCAGTCTTGCTAGAGTGCCCAACTAAATGATGGCAACTAACAATAAGGGTTGCGCTCGTTGCGGGACTTAACCCAACATCTCACGACACGAGCTGACGACAACCATGCACCACCTGTCACTTTGCCCCCGAAGGGGAAGCTCTATCTCTAGAGTGGTCAAAGGATGTCAAGACCTGGTAAGGTTCTTCGCGTTGCTTCGAATTAAACCACATGCTCCACCGCTTGTGCGGGCCCCCGTCAATTCCTTTGAGTTTCAACCTTGCGGTCGTACTCCCCAGGCGGAGTGCTTAATGCGTTAGCTGCAGCACTGAAGGGCGGAAACCCTCCAACACTTAGCACTCATCGTTTACGGCGTGGACTACCAGGGGATCCAAACACGTTTGCTCCCCACGCTTTCGAGCCTCAGCGTCAGTTACAGACCAGAGAGCCGCCTTCGCCACTGGTGTTCCTCCATATATCTACGCATTTCACCGCTACACATGGAATTCCACTCTCCTCTTCTGCACTCAAGTCTCCCAGTTTCCAATGACCCTCCCCGGTTGAGCCGGGGGCTTTCACATCAGACTTAAGAAACCGCCTGCGCTCGCTTTACGCCCAATAAATCCGGACAACGCTTGCCACCTACGTATTACCGCGGCTGCTGGCACGTAGTTAGCCGTGGCTTTCTGGTTAGATACCGTCAAGGGATGAACAGTTACTCTCATCCTTGTTCTTCTCTAACAACAGAGTTTTACGATCCGAAAACCTTCTTCACTCACGCGGCGTTGCTCGGTCAGACTTTCGTCCATTGCCGAAGATTCCCTACTGCTGCCTCCCGTAGGAGTTTGGGCCGTGTCTCAGTCCCAATGTGGCCGATCACCCTCTCAGGTCGGCTATGCATCGTGGCCTTGGTGAGCCGTTACCTCACCAACTAGCTAATGCACCGCGGGTCCATCCATCAGCGACACCCGAAAGCGCCTTTCAAATCAAAACCATGCGGTTTCGATTGTTATACGGTATTAGCACCTGTTTCCAAGTGTTATCCCCTTCTGATGGGCAGGTTACCCACGTGTTACTCACCCGTTCGCCACTCTTCTTTTTCCGGTGGAGCAAGCTCCGGTGGAAAAAGAAGCGTACGACTTGCATGTATTAGGCACGCCGCCAGCGTTCGTCCTGAGCCAGGATCAAACTCTCATAAAAAGTTCGAACAATCTTGCGATTGTTAAGCTCAATTTGTTTGCTAGCATATTGCTTGCTTGTTAAAAATGTTTGTTGTCTTGAATTGAATCAAGACGCCCTACACATTTGGTTTGTCTTACTTTGTTCAGTTTTCAAAGGTCTACTTCATCGGAAGTGTTTCTCCGATTTGTTTTGGCTGCCGTAGCAACTTTTATATCATACCAGAGCGACAAGCGATTGTCAACTCTTTTTTTAAAAGTTTTTTTCGATTTCGTTTTTTGAAATCTTTCGGCAACTCATTTATCATAACTTATCGTTTGTTATTTGTCAAGAACTTTTTTGAAGTTTTTTTCTATAGAATCAAGCTTCGCAAGCTGTTCTTTTTTAACGACTCAGTTATCTTATCATGTCATCATCAACATGTCAATAACTATTTTTTAAGTTTTTTTAAATGCTGCTTTATTTGCGTATTACTTAAAACAACAAAAATGAATATATCATGTAAATTTACACATGTCAATATATTTCTCAGCCTATTTTCCCTCGTACATTTGAATTTTGACCACATAAATCGAGCATATCTTTTATAGTAGAAAAATAAAGACAAAAAAAAGAACACATAACACACTTAATGTTAAGTGTTCGACTGTTCCAACTGTACGAAGCGCTCAGAAATTTGATTAAAATAGGTAAAGACTATTTATTTAGGATAAGCTGCTCCATCAACTGCTCATTGTATCCAATAAATAGAACTTCATCGATAATGATCAACGGACGTCTGAGGAGTTTTGTATGTTGTGTACATAAAGAAATCAGTTGTTTTTTACCTACACAGGAAAGGTCTATCGCAATGTTGTGAAAAGCCTCAGACCAAGTCGCAAATAGCTGTTCTGCTTGCACTTCTTCAAAACTGCATAATTCTTCTGCTTCTTCTGTACTTAGATCGCGTTCTTCTAAGTCAACAAATTGATAAGGCAATTGATGGTATTCTAACCATTGTTTCGCCTTCAGACTGGTTACACAGTGCGCCGATCCATAGACTTTCACTTCCACGAAGACTCCCTCCCTATGAATTTAAGATGTTATTGTTTTGTAAATAGATTAGGTTTCTAGCAACACACCGAATTTCACGAGGGACAAATGAACGGATTTCATCTTCATTGAATCCGATTAGTATTCTTTTTTCATCAATCAAAATAGGTCGTCTCAATAATGAAGGATATTCTTTGAATAGGACGATCATTTGCTTTAAAGTTAATTCGTTAAAATCTATTCCCAACTTCTCGTAAATTTTCGACCGAGTGGAAATAATATCTTGAACTCCTCCTTCAGTCGCTGCTAAGATCTTTTTGATCTCACTTTCTGTTAACGGTTCGGCAAAAATATTCTTCTCTTCAAATTCAAGTTGATTCGCTTGCAACCATGCTCTTGCTTTTCTACAGGAAGTACAGCTAGGCGAAGTATATACTTTTATCATTTTCTCACTCCTTTTTAATTATAATCCAATTCTACAGCAATTTCTTTTAAAATACCAATTATTAGCTAATAAAAAATAAAAAAAGTCGAAAAAAATCGATTATCTACGTTTAAATAATGAGAATTATTCTATGTATTCCCTATTTTAATAATCGTATTCTCATTTTTCAAAAATAAATAAGGGAGGTGTGACAAAAATCTTGTCACACCTCCCTTTTCCGAATAAACAGTGTTCCAGAAGTAGCTTCTTCGAAAATAAGCCGAAATTTTACAAAAATTTGAGAAGCAATTTCCGTAAATTCCTTCTTATTTCTTGAAGCTGACCACTTCTGTCACAACCTCTTTTCCATCACTTTCCTTTTTTCATACGACTACCGGTTTCTTTGACAAATCTTGATACTTTCAATTTTCTTGTATTTTTCATTTGAGGTACACATAGATACAGACGATTTCTTGCTCTAGTCATCGCAACATAAAATAGTCTTCGTTCTTCTTCTATCGTCGTCACTGGTTCTGCTTTTATTTCATTAGAGTCGATGACTTTCTTTTCTGTTGCTCCGTTATAAGGCAAACTTCCCTCGTTACAGCCAATTAAAAAGACATTTCTGTAACTAAGACCTTTACTTTTATGAATGCTCTGGATACATAGCGCATCAAGTTTTCCTTGTCTGTAAGCAATCAAGCGGGTTTTTAATTCTTTAGCTGTTGCTTGGGTTTCTTGCGATAAGGCTTGGATACTTCTAAAAGTAGCATGTTGCTTTACTTCTTCTCGTATCCATTCTTGATCACTCTGATCGATTTCCTTAGCTATACGTGGCAGATGAAGATAGCTTTGTACAAGCGAATAGATGTCTTGATGCTGGTCTGTTTTACGCAACGCTTCCTCAAACTGGCGGATTTCTGCAGATTTGGATTTTAAATTGGGTCTTACCGACAAAATATAATCCGTAATGGCTGTATTTTGGTATTTAGGAGAAAAGTATTGATCGCATTCACTTTTTTTCAGATAGCAGTCTACCATCAGCTGCCGCAGCAATTGCTGATAGGTTTGATTTTTCTTTTGCGGATTCTGCGCTGTTTGCCAATGAACGATTTTTTGATAGAACTGTTGGAAAGACTTGATGCCAAAGATACCTTCATATGGACTATCTGCTTCCAGTACAAAAGGAATATTCGTTTTCAGCAGAGATTGGACAAGTTGCTGTGTTTGCGAAGCCGATCGGTATAATATAATCGATTCCTTATATTTCCCATTTTTTTGAATAAATGACTGAATTTGACTTATCAGCCACTGGCTTTCTGCTTTTGTATCTGAGAACAAATAAGCCTCCATAATGCCCGCTTCTTTTTGTGCTGGAATCATCGCCTTTGGTATCCGATCATTTTTGTTATAGCTGATCAATCTATTCGCTCCTTGGACAATAGCTGCCCGAGAGCGGTAATTAGTTAATAAGAAAAGAGTTTTAGTAGGATATTCTTTTTCAAAGTTCTTGATATATGCTGGCTCTGATCCTCTGAATCCATAGATACTTTGGTCATCATCTCCAACAACGATTAACTTGATTCCGTTTTCCTTTGTCATCCGCTTCACGATTTCCCATTGAAGTGGATTAGTATCTTGAAATTCATCAATAAATAGATAATTATATTTCTGTCCAATATAGCGCTGAATCTCGTCATTCTCCAAAGCGCTTTTCAAATTTTGGAGTACATCATTGAACTCTAACAATTGCTGCCTTCTTTTTTGTTCTTGGAGTTCTGTGAGCAATCCATACAGTCGTTCTGATATCGGTTGTCTTGCATTTTTATCAATGGAATCATATTTTTCTTTAACTAACTGAATCATTTCTTCTATTGATAGGTTCATATTCTGCCAATAGTCTAAGCGAGAAGCAATCGTTTTTTCTCCATATTGATCAAATAGATAAAGATTATATTTACGTATCAGCTGTTGCAAAACAGCATTTACTTTTTGCGCAGTATCTTTTGAAAAGTCTCCTTGTATCCCTTGCATTGCCACATCAGGGAATTTTCGACAAATCTCATTGTATATCCTGAAAAAGATACTGTGGAATGTTCCGATATGGACAGCAGTTTTCCTTTGGCTGAAATTATCTACTCGTTTTTTTAGTTCATTTGCAGCATTCCGTGTAAAAGTAATCATCAGTATGCGTTCTTCGTCTACTTGTTTTTGTGTCATCAGGTACACAGCTTTTGCACAGATTGTTTGCGTCTTGCCGCTCCCAGCTCCCGCTATGATTCGAAGATGTTTCTGCATATCGTATGTGATAGCTGCTTTTTGTTCTTGATTGAAGCGATTATAAGAACGTTTCTCCATCATTTTAAAGAAAGAGTTGTTTTCTTTGCTTTCTTTTTCCTGCATTTCTTCCTCAATAAGTCCAGGGGCTTCTCCATAAGCCGCTTCATAGGTAGCAATAATTTCTTCTTGTAGCCGAAAGACTTGTTGAAGCTTTTTATATTTGTTCTCCCAACGATTCAGTTCTTTTTGTAATCGGAGAATTTCTTTTTCATCCAACTGATTGATTTCCTTCCCATCTTTCTTCTTTGAAGTTGTTTATTCCAATTTGATTATTTAAAATCTCGTTGTCTATTTTTTCTTTATACTAACAGACCTTTCTAAAAATGAAAATGGGGAGCGAGATGATTTTAGTTTTCTGAAAATTTTTCCTTTTTTTCAATCGTTTATGCTAAGATAAGGAAGACAAAATTATATTCATAAAAGGTGATGAAAAAAATGCAGACTTCCTTTCACGAGGGGCGTACAATAGGTCTTTTGCTGACATTTATCGGAGGAGCAATGGACAGTTATACTTATATCCAGTATGGTGCTTTTGCCTCTGCTCAAACTGGCAATATCATCCTATCGATCATCCAAGCTTTTGACGGAGAGTGGCTAAGCGTTGGCAAAAAAGTATTGTCTACCCTTTTCTTTTTCTTAGGGATTCTTCTAACAAAGTATTTGATTGATTATTTTAGAAAAAAAGAAAAACATTTCTGGCGCTTATTTGTTCTATATTATGAAGCAGTGATTTTTTTCTTTGTCAGTTTGACACCTGTCCATGAGCATCCCGCATTAGTAACGATTTTAATTGCTTTTACGGCCTCGATCCAGTGGGTGGCTTTTGATAAAATCAACGGGCGTGCCTACACCAATTTATTCACAACAGGAAATTTAAAAGGGGTAGCAACAAATTTATATGATTATTGTATTACTAAAGAAAAAGCAGATTTTGATCGATTTTTCCACTATTTAACTGTCGTTCTTGCCTTTATCGCAGGGGCTATTGTCCTTGTATTCTGTCATCATTTGTTTGGCGCTCATTCGATTTTGGTCGTTTCTATTTTATTCTTGATCATGGCCCTCACTCAGACATTTCAGTTATGGCAGTTTTATCATACGAACCGTTTCACCTTTTAATTCCCCTGAATCAAAAAAACTAAGCAGGATGCTGTTCACAAAGAAATTTTGTGAGTGAGCAATTTGCTTAGTTTTTTTATTATTTAGTTGTAAAGATACCCTTTGCTTTCGGGTTATTTGTAGTGTAGCGGATTGACTGGGCATCTGCCTCTTCTGTCATTTTCTTTGCCCGCATCTTGATTTCTTGTACGATTTGTTCTCCACATGCTGGATCGGCTACGAAATCGTATTTGTCCCCATCGATTACTATTTTGGGACATATATCAAACTGTTCATACCATTCTTCATAACGTCGATTGAGTTCTTTATAGTAGGAATAGAGTTCAGGATCTTGCTCTAGCTGTTCATATTCCCGACCTCGTTTTTTGATTCTTGCTAACATAGTTTCAAAGGATACACGAATATAAACCAGCAGATCCGGTTTCTTTTGCGGCGAAATTTCTTCTAATTCCTTCAGCATCGTCTCTAAAAGCCCTTCATACTGCTTTACTTCTACTTCAGAAACACGCCCTAAATCGGCATTCAGATGAAACAACATACTATCTTCGTAGATGGAGCGGTCTAGTACATTGTCATCATGGCTGAAAGCATCTTTAATCGCCAAAAAACGTTTGTTCAAAAAAAATATCTGCAATAAAAAAGTATACTTTTCCGGATTAGAATAAAACAGTGGCAATACTTCATTATCCTCCACGTTCTCATAAAAAGGTTTTGTTTCTAAATCTTGGGCAAGCATTTCAGTCAGTGTGCTTTTCCCTGCACCGATCGTTCCTGCAACAATAATCACAATTATCGGCATCCTTCCTGTAATAAAATCTGTTCTTCATTTTACTACTTCATTGATAGAAATAAAAGCCTTGACTTTATCTGCTCCTTAAAGGCTGCTTCGTCAATAGTAGCTAGAAGTCACGCCTATTCATGAAAATAAAAGAGTAGAATGTATGAACTTCTACTCTTTTATGCTCTCAACATTTTATCTGTTTTTATTCTTCTATTGTACTTGATTTGCGTACGACTAACTGCCAGTGCAGATTATGAGCGGTATCATTGTCTTCTGCTGCGCAATTCATGACACGTATCATCACGCTATTTTCATAGATTTTTTCTATTTTTCCTTTTATTGGTGATTCAAATAAATCAGATTTAAATGCATATGTTTCGCCGACTTCAAACAATTGTTCATTTTCCATAAGAATCCCTCCATCACCTTTTCTAAGGTCAGTAAATTTTTAACATAAAATACTCGAAAAAACACAAACTTGTCATAAAAAGCACTTTTCGTATCAAAACTGTCACCTTTTTTGGAAAGGATTTAAAAAATGAAGATTTTTTTAAGGAAATCATGACGGTTTTGATGCCAAAACCACTTTTTATGAAACAAAACACGTTTTTTATTTTTTTTAGCATAGAATTTGTGGTGGAGGTACGTATGAGATGAAAGATAAAGTTGTGAACAAATTATTAGAAACCTTATTCAACGGAGACAAATCGGAAGAAGATATGGTGTATGTCCAAGTAAAATTTGCCTTAGAAGTTTTATTGAACAACCTTGGAAAACTAGCGGTCGTTCTAGTCTTTTCTCTGGTGACGGGCTCATGGGCGGAAACAGGAATCACCTTTCTTTCCTATATCTGTATCCGCAGATATGCTTATGGATTGCATTCCGACTCTGAATTCGTTTGTCTGCTGTGGACACTGCTTTATTTATGGGGCGTTCCCTTGGTGATGAAACATCTGCAATTGACTATCTCCTTCCCAATGATGGTCTTTTTGTTAATCAGCTGCTTTTTGTTACTGCTTCGCTATGGATCAAGAGGTACAGCAATCAATCCCATTGAACCCGAGAAACGTCCACCATTATTAAAGAAGGCGATCAGCATGTTTCTAATTTTTTCTCTCATCACTTTATTTTTCTCAGCTTCTTACTTTTCTACCTATTTGCTACTTGGGATTGTTTTAGAAATAGCTACGTTGCTTCCTATTACAAACTACTTGATGAATTTTGGAGGAATCTTTCATGAAAAAAACAATCATTAAACAATTAACTAACTTATCTGACTTTTTTGTATCTGGCTGCTGCTTTGGTATGAGTTCTGAATTCAAAATCCCTGAAAAATTAAAAAAATAATACGCTAATTGTGCTATAATTTGGTAAAAATCAATGGGAGCTGTACTTTATGTTTTTATGGTCCATAGCGTTGCAATATTTGATTTACACAATTTGTATCTTATTGATTGACCATCATATCCGATACAACTATCTGTTTGCAGGAGTTACTCTGATTTCTTGCGTTTTGATTGGATGGGTCTACTCAGTTTTAGGGATTTTTACTGCTCTAATTGCTATAGGAATGCTGATGCTTACTTTTTTCTTCTTTTCGACTTCGCGTCAACAATTAGTTTACGCGCTTCCTTTTGGATTATTGACGTCGCTTTTAGGAGATCATTTAACAAGCATCGGCGATTTTTTTGTTTTGAAATCTGCGGTTGTTGAACCAGGAGATTCCTTGCAGTATTTTCACATCGCCTTATCCGCTCTTTTATCTGCTTTATTAGCTTTTTGTTTTAAAAAATCGTTAGAGACTTGGTTTCACACAGTGGACCGCCGTATGATCGGTACGATTGGGACGTTGATATTATTTACATACTATATCATTATTTTTTATACCCGTTTTTCTGGTGAAACACCTGATGTCTTAGCTTTGAATACTAGTTTTTTCATTCTTTATCTGTGTGTCGGCTTGATCATCTTGGTTTATTATTGGAAAATCTCTAATAAGAAATTAGCTGATCAGTTGTTAGAGCAACAAGTCAGAATGCAACAGGATTATATCAAAGATCTGGAAAAAAACTATCAAGACTTGAGAGAATTCAAACATGATTACCAAAATCTGCTCTTTTCTCTTCACAGCTATATTGCAGAAGGCGACTTGGAAGGATTACGATCGTACTACGATCAAACGATATTGCCTACACGCCAGATGATGAACCTTTTCCCGGCCAATCTAAGTATGTTGGATAATATGAAAGTTCCTGAAATACGCAGTTTACTGTCATTAAAACTCATGATGGCACAGGAAAAAGGATTGATCGTCCAGCTTCATTTTCCTAAACCAATCGAGTTGGATACGAAACATACGGTAAACCTTGTACGTATGCTTGGTATTATCTTGGACAATGCGATTGAAGGAGCTAGTGCTGCAAAGAAGAAAAAGATCGAATTGACAATCATCAAGAAAAATCATTCCGTGATGATTCGCGTAATCAATACAACAACAAATACATTACCGTTAAACCAGTTGAAACAAAAAGGTTTCTCAACAAAAACAAATCCAAAAAACGAAGGACTTGGGTTGTTTATCTTGGATGAATTGACAAAGACAAACCCTTATCTTTTCCTTGAAACATCAATTGAAAACCAACGTTTTTCTCAAACGATTTATATACAAATAAAATAAAGGAGTAATGATATGATTCCCATTTATATTTGTGAAGACGATCCAAAACAATTGGAAGTTTTATCAACGGTGATCAAAAACAGGATCATGATTGAAAACTTAGACAGTTATGTTCATATTTCTACCTCTGATCCGGAAGAACTTCTCAATGCGGCCAAGATCAGAACTTCTTCTTTTGGTATTTACTTTTTAGATATTGAACTAGAAGACAGTGAAATGGATGGCGTAGCGATTGGTAAATGGATCCGTGAATTAGATCCTTTAGGAAAAATAATCTATGTGACTTCTCATACGGAAATGTCGATGACAATCTTAAAAAGCAACATTGAGCCGACTGACTATATTGTGAAAGAAGACCTTTATGATTTAAAAGAAAATGTCGAGCAGATCCTGAGCAAAATTTTTGAAGATTTTCAAATGTCCCAGATCCAAAAAGATATCTTCAAAATAGAGTTCAATGATGAAATTAAATTTTTACCGATTAAAGAAATCCAATATTTTTCTACTTCGTTAGGCGCACCACATAAATTGGAAGTTCATTTGACTCATGCTCAATTGCAATTCTACGAGAAGATCAAAGAAATCGAGAAAATGCATCGGAATTTTATTCGTTGTCATAAATCTTATGTTATCAATACACAAAACGTGCGGTCGATTAATAAAAAAACCAGAGAAGTCACGTTGGCAAACGGTGAGACTATCCCTGTCTCTATCCGTGGATTAAAAAAGTTAATTTCATAAAAAGAACCGAATAGTTTGGACCGACTAAATAATCAGCCGATCCAAACCCTTCGGTTCTTTTTGTCTCTCAGTGCAAAAGCATTTCCTGTGCAATTTCACGGCCATTCATTGTGTCTGGATAAAATGTTGGCCAATTTTCCATTTCTTTTAGCAATGCTTCTTGACTTTCATTTCCTACATATAAATGAAAATGTTCGGAGTCAGACGGTGCAATCGTGTGATCACTGAATTGAATATATCTAAACGCGCCACTTTCCTTATCTTCTGCTTCGAATAGATACCTTACACCACGGTTTCCTGCCTCGTAGGTTAAGATTTCTTTCCCTACATAACGATAATTTGAACGTTTCGTTGTTCCATCCTTAAACGTAAATGCCATCTCTTTCTCACCGATCTTGATTGAAGCAATATCTGTTTGATAGCCCTTCGTATAGTATTCTTTATATTCTTGTGCTGTCTTATCCTGATTCAATTTTTCTTTATATTCAAAAACAGGATCAAATGTCCCATCTTCTACATACGTATCTACTGTCTGCCAAGTTCCTGACCAATCTGAAAGAGAGCGATCTTGTACATCCTCGTCTTCGAAATAACCGTTATAGACGCTCTTTTCTTTTTTGGGGGTCAAAGTATCTTCTAACGGGTTTTCTGTCTCTGTCGTTTTTTTCAATGCTTCGAGGTTTGCTTCCATGATAGAAAGATAGTTTTCTCCATTTTCTATTTGTTCATTCGTCAACCCCTCCAAAGGATTCAATACTTCTAAAGATACACCTGCTTCGTTTGCTAACGTTCTGGCAATACTATCTTTGGCGTTTTCTTCAAAATAAATATAGTTGATTCCATGTTCTTTAACAAAGTGTTTCAGTTCAGCGATTCTCGCCGCAGACGGTTCTTCACTAGAAGAAAGACCAGCAATAGATACTTGATTCAATCCATATTCTAATGCCAGATAGTTGAATGCAGCATGTTGCGTGACAAAAGATCTTTGTTTTGCTTGCTTAAATGTTTCTTGATAAAGCTGATGGAGTGCTTGAAGTTTCTCGGTATAGGCTGCTGCATTTTTTGTCCATACTTCCTGTTTTTCTGGGTAGGCTTCAATCAGCTGATCACGTATGCTTGCTACCTGCTTGATTGCTAAACTTGGTGCTAGCCATACATGCGGGTCTAACTCATGTGTATGACCTTCTTCCCCGTGTTCATGGTCATGATCATGTACTTCTTCACTTCCCGGAAGTAAAAGCATACCTTCTGTCGCCTTTATCGTATGGACGTTGCCTTCTTGTAATGTTTTTTGGATTGCGGGGACCCATGTTTCCATGTTTTCATCATTATAAACAAAGATATCTGTATCTTGGATCTTTGCCATGTCTTTAGCAGAAGGTTCATAATCGTGGGAATCAGTCCCTGCTGGAATCAATAATTCTACTTCTCCTTCATCCCCGACGATTGCTTTTGTAAAATCATACATAGGATAAAAGGTCGTCATCACGCTCAGTTTTTCTTTACTGTCCCCTGCTTCTCCATTTGCCCCGCAACCAGCTAACATACCTGTTAAAACCAGTGTAGCCAATATACCTATCAGTCGTTTCATTTATAACACTCCTTCTCATCTTCTTTCATTTGAATGTTCCGATTCGCCTCTAACAAATCGTAATAGTTACGCTTTAGCAACAGAATTTAATTTATCATAGGGCTAAAAGAGCTGTCAAGCGTTTTCTTATTTTAATTGAGGAGAAAATTCGTATGGATGGTTCCCGATATTTTTTCAATCAACCTCTATCATTTTCCTTTTATCCCCTCTTTTGTCTATAATAAAGTTATAGACAAAGGAGGAAAATGAGTGAAAAAAGAAACAGATACAACGAATCGTTTGATCCGCTTTTTGGGAGGCAAAACCTCCTACTATGTTTTAGGTATGGTGATCCTGCTGGCACTGATCATTTATTTTTTCCATCAGATTTCATTTATATTCAAGCCTGTTGGGATTATTATCGCTACTATCTTGCCCCCATTATTGTTTGCGCTGATCTTATATTATCTTTTGGAACCAGTCATCAAACGTTTAAGCAAGCACCTTTCGAGGAACCTGTCAGTCATTATTGTTTATGTGATTATTTTATTTTTATTGGGGCTTGGAAGCGTATGGCTTGTTCCTTTTCTTGAAGAACAGACAAAAACATTGATTAGCAGTTTGCCAGATTTATTTCAAGATTTCCAAGAGAGTCTCCGTCAATTTTTGGAAAAAACACCTTTTGCCGATTCATTTAATCAATTTTTTACTTCTATTGATGACGTGACGTCTGATATAGCTGGCTTTATTGGAAATTATTGGGAAAGTGGCGCACAACGGATCAGCAATATTTTTTCAACTGTTACAGCTATTTTCATTACTTTATTTACTGGGCCCATTGTCACTTTTTTCCTTTTGAGAAATCCTCAAAAATTTTATCAGTCAGTTTTAGCGATTGTCCCACCAGCATTTCGTACAGACTTTAAAAATTTGACAAAGATTGCTAATCAACAATTGGGTTCATTTTTAAAGGGGCAGATCATTGCTTCATTTATCCTTGGAGCAGTCTACTGGGTTTGTTTCTTACTGATCGGATTAGAATTTGCCAGTGTTTTAGCTATTTCTGCTGGGTTATTATGTATTATTCCATATATTGGACCGTTTATCGCTTTTTTCCCGGGTTTGATCATTGCATTCCAAGACTCTACTTTTATGGCTGTCAAATTTGTCATTGTCTGGTTTGCCGTACAACTTCTCCATGGTGACTTGGTGATTCCTCGAGTAATGGGTGATCGTTTGCAGATCCATCCGATTACGATCTTGATCGTTTTGCTTGTCATGGGTGATCTAATGGGAATTGTGGGCGTTATTTTCGGTATTCCTATCTATACGTTAGTCAAATTACTCGTTACTTTTATTTTCCGTAAATTCAAACAACGCTACAATAAATTTTATGGCGACAAAGGAGAGTATGAACACTCTTCATTTTCTGAAGAAGATTATTTTAAATAAAACACAAAACGTCGATCTCACGAGAATAGTTCGTAGGATCGGCGTTTTATACTTTTTTATTTTAGTTTTTCAGTAAAGCAATTGCCTGATATGGTTTTAGCTCCAGGTTTTGATGGAGAACAGTATCGGGATAATTATCGATAAGAATATCGGCTTCTGTGAATCCTTCTGGAATGGTGATCCTTGTATCTTTATCATAGAAATTTGTTAATACAAGCAGTTGCTGCCCTTCAAATTGGCGAAGATAGCCATAAACTTGCGGATGATCTGCTCCATAAGCATGATAATCGCCTTGTGCAACGATTGGATATGTTTTTCTCAATCGAATCAATTTCTTATAATAGGACAAAATAGAATCCTCAGAAGATCGTTCTTTCTCTACATTGATCTCTTCTAGCTTACCTGCAACTTTTAACCAAGGTTTTCCTGTAGTAAAACCTGCTTGTTCTGCATCGGACCATTGCATGGGTGTTCGAGAGTTATCACGAGATTTTGCTTTGATTCGACGGAACGCCTCTTTTTCTGTGAATCCTTGTGCAAGGAGCAACTTGTAAGCATTCAAACTTTCTACGTCAATATAGTCGGAAATTGAGGAATAGTCTGGATCGACCATGCCGATTTCCTCTCCCATATAAATGTATGGTGTTCCACGATTTAAATGGATCATGGTTGCTAGCATCTCTGCTCCTTGTTTTCGATACTGATCGATAGCTACAAACCGATTGAGCGCACGTGGCTGATCATGGTTATTAAAAAATAAAGCATTCCAGCCATTACCATCACTCATCTTTTCTCCCCAAGTATGGAACAGTCGCTTTAATTCTGCAAAATCAAATGGAGGAGTTGACCATTTATTGCCATTTTCATAGTCAACTTTCAAGTGATGAAAATTAAAGACCATCGATAATTCTTCTCTACTAGGTTCTGTATACAAGATACAATTTTCGATCGTCGTAGAGCTCATTTCACCGACTGTGATGATAGTGGAATCCGTCCCAAACGTTGCTTGGTTCAATTCTTTTAGATACGTATGGGTGATTGGTTTGTCTGTATATTCAGGTTTACCATCATTTTCTTTATTATTTTTCAATTGCTCGTCTTTACCGATAACATTGATAACATCGAAACGGAATCCTTTTACCCCTTTTTCCATCCAAAAACGAACTACTTTGAATAATTCCTCTCTTACTGCTTGATTCCGCCAGTTCAAGTCAGCTTGTGTCTGATCATATAAGTGCAGATAATATTTCCCTGTATCTCCAAAGGGCGACCAAGCACTCCCACCAAATTTTGATACCCAGTCCGTTGGTTCTTCTCTTAAAATGAAGAAGTCCTGATAATACTGATCCCCTGCTAGTGCTTTTTTGAACCACTCATGTTCTGTCGAAACATGATTTAGTACCATATCGAGCATGACTTCTATTTGGTATTCTTTTGCTTTAGCTATTAGTTGCTCGAATTCTTCCATCGTACCAAAGATAGGATCGATGGCTGTGTAATCAGAGATATCATAACCGTTGTCTTTTTGAGGACTTGGATAAATAGGATTTAGCCAGATCATATCGATCCCTAGATCATTCAAATATGGCAGTTTTTCTTTAATTCCTTTTAAATCTCCAATTCCATCACCATTACTGTCTTTGTAAGATTTGGGATAGATTTGATAAATGACTTTGTCTTTAAATGTCATGGATATTTGCCTCCATTCAACTGATTTCTTACCTATCACAACTTATATATACAAGTTATCATTTATTATTATAACTGAACAGAAAGCGTTTGTAAAATTTATCTTTATACTTCCTAAGAGGGTGTTGTCCAATAAAAAACAAGAGATCAGACATGTATTTGTCTAGTCTCTTGTTTAAAATAGCAAAATGTTCTTGTTTCTTCTATAAATGATGTTCAAAAGCTTTCATCTACGTCAATAAGTCCTTTCAAATGAAAAATATGAGGAGCAATTTTCGTAAATTTCTTCTTATTTCTTGAAGCTGACCACTTCTGTCACAACCTCTTTCTTAAACGGTGCTCAATCAGCTGACCTTCGGTATTAGCTCAAAAAACGGCAAAATATGAGGAACTATTTTGCCGTTTGTTTCTCTAATACTCAGGTCAAACCGCTGATTTCACAACCTCTATTTTTATTCATTCGATTTCAACGCATCAATCATATCGATATGCTTTAATTTGAAATGGGTAACAATCATCACAATAACCGTGAATACGATGGTTAATCCTGCTGATAAAACATAAGCCCACCATGTAATCACTAATGGAAAGATGACATTCTCCATAGATGCTTGTTGTAAGATAAAGTCAGTCAATACATATCCTACACCAAATCCTCCAATGATCCCTAAGAGAGTAAAGATGATATTTTCTCGAACAATATACATCGTGACTTCTTTATCAAAAAATCCAAGGACTTTTATCGTAGATAATTCGCGTACACGTTCGGAAATATTGATATTAGTTAGATTATACAAGACGATAAAAGCCAGCAACCCTGACAATACGACAAAGATTAATACAACCGAGTCTAAGTTCGCCATTGATTCTTCTTGCGTTTCGATTTGTTTGGACATGAAAGATGTATTTGTCACAGCGTCTGTAGCAAGCAGTTTCTCGGAAAGCATTTCTTCTTCTTCCGTTGTCATCTTATCTGTACGCAGCAAAAATGCATTATCCGTCATCGATTGATCAGTCACTGAAGCATAATATTCAGGGGACAGATAAATAAAGCTGCCTAGATAGTTTTTCACGATTTCTTTTACTTCGACTTTCCATTCTTTTTGATTTTCATCATAAAGCGACATATGATCTCCTGTAGATAAGTCAAATAGTTCTGCTGCTTTTTGCGTAATAGCGATTCCTGCTTTAGGTAAGGAACGTGGGTTCTCTTCAAGATCTGTTAAATGGATAAAACGATCAAAATCAGCTGTTTTACTCGGTACGATCACTGTCAGACTTTGCGAAGCATGCCCTTTTTTTCTCAATTCTACGGTTTGAGTATGAATAGCTAGGATCTCATTTACTTTTTCTTGCTGCTGCAACATATCCGCTGCTTTTTGATGATTCTCTTCCGTGGATGAATCTAATGTAACGATTGCTTGATAGTCAATGATTGGTCCAAATTGTTTGGCTGAGACAGAACTTAGAGAATCTTTCAATCCCACGCCCGCAACCATCAGACCGGCACAGCCAGCAATTCCGATAATCGCCATAAGCATTCTTGACTTGTATCGGAAGAGATTTCGATAACTGATTTTTTGATTAAAGCTAAGGCGTGACCACAGCGGAGTGATGTATTCAAGAAAAATACGTTTCCCTGGCTTCGGTGCTTTCGGCTGAAGCAATGCAGCAGGCCGTTCTCTTAGATCTTTGAACAAAACAATCATTGCAGCGCCAAATGCGGCAATGAAGAATGCGGCAGCTGCTTGTAAAATCGGTGGCCAGTCATAAAAAACAAGGGCACTCCCGATGTCATATCGCTCGTTAGATAGTTCAAAAATGATCCTTGGTAAAAGATTCGTTCCTAATATCGTTCCTAAAACAATGCCTATTCCTGAAGCTAGACTTGCATAGATTGCATATTTTTTTGCGATTTCAACTTTCGTATAACCTAACGCCTTCAATGTTCCGATTTCCCTGCGGTTTTCTTCTACCATACGCGTCATTGTCGTAAAGGTGATCAATGCGGCAATAAAGAAAAAGAAGACAGGAAAAACATTGGCGATTGCTGCGATACGTTCAGCCAGATCACCAAATTCTTGAAACCCGACATTTTCTGAACGTTCATTGTATAGGTATGATGGTTTAGTTAAATTTTCAATTTTTTCTGCATTTTCGTTCCATTCTTCCTCCGCAGAAGCTAGTTCTCTTTCTTTCTCAACTAACTGCCTTTCTTGATCAGCGAGTTGAGCTTCTTGTTGAGACAAAGTTTGTACAGCGATTGTCCGTTGCGCTTCAGGAAACTGCTGGATAGCTGCTGACTGCTGCGCTAACTGTTTTTTAGCATCTTCTAACTGTGTTCTTCCCTGTGCTATTTGTGCTTTGCCTTCTGTTATTTTTTGCTGTGCTGGTTCTAATTCTTCGTTTGCCGATTTTTTCAGCTCTTCTAAGCGTTCTTCGGGTCGATCTTGTAAATACTTTTCTGCCTTTTCTTGATTTTGCTCCATTTTATCTTTGTAAGCTTTGCTGTACGTATTCAAATTATTTACGTTCGTAAAATCAAGATATAAGACAGAATAAATATCCGTCTTGAAATTGGATTCAGGCAAATAGACAAAATAATCCACGCTACCATTTCCGACATTCGCGTATCCTCTCTCCAAATTGTTGATGAACAATGGAGAACGGACAAAGCCAGTGATGGTATACTCTTTTTCTTTCAATTCATCTGAATCAATCTGATAGACATCACCGATTTTATACCCTGCATTCTCCGCTTTTTCATCTAATAAAAGTTGGTTGGGTTTTTCCGGGCGTTTTCCATCAATTAATTGTAGCTTGTTCTGCCTGCTATTTTTGTTATAAGAAAAGATTTGGATCACTTCATTTTTGCCAGTATTGGAATAATAGAACTGTTTTCCTGTTTCTACTTTTGCATCTGGGATCTTTTCTGCTTGAGCGATATCTTTTTGTGTCAAGCCACCAGTAGAAACGATTTGCAAATCAGAAAGTCCTGCTGTACCAACATAGTGATCCATCGTTTTTTGCATGACAGGTCCAGCAGTTTTGACACCTACGAATAAAAGTGTTCCTAGCATGACAATGAGGATGATTGCAATGAACCGCCCTTTAGATTGCCGGATTTCGCGAAAACCTGCTTTAAGATATGTTTTTGTTTTCATAAAATCCCCCTACCATACAATCTCATCAATGGATGAAGGATGCTCATTCAATTCAACTGACCTTACTTTCGCATCATTGATGTGGATGACTCTGTCTGCGATGGGCGCTAAAGCAGAATTATGTGTAATGATCAAAACAGTATTGCCATGTTGTCTGCTAGCATTTTGCAATAATTTCAATACTTGCTTTCCTGTTTCAAAATCCAGTGCACCTGTCGGCTCATCACATAAAAGCAGTTTAGGGTTTTTGGCTAATGCTCGAGCAATGGAAACCCTCTGCTGTTCGCCTCCTGATAATTGGGACGGAAAGTTATTCAATCGATGAGCTAGACCCACTTGCGTCAATACTTCTACAGGATCAAGCGCATCAGGGGAAACTTCCGTTGCCAATTCCACATTTTCTTTTGCTGTTAGATTAGGAACGAGATTGTAGAATTGGAAGACGAACCCTACATCTGTTCGTCGGTAAGCAGTAAGCTGCTTGTCTGAAAATTGTGCAATATCTGTGTTATCAATAATGATCTGCCCTTCATCAGGTGTGTCCATCCCACCTAAAATATTAAGAATCGTTGACTTTCCCGCTCCACTAGGGCCAAGTATAATCACTAATTCGCCTTTTTCAATTGAAAAAGAAATATCGTCATTTGCTATAATGGTCGTTTCTCCCATCTTGTATCGTTTGTATTCATTTTTTACTTCGACATACTTCACTCTGATTCCTCCATTTTCACGATATTTCTCGCTAAATCTATGCATCGAATGCGTTTTCTCACACTTATTTATTTTACCATTGAATTTCTCTAGACTAAAGAAAGGAATCCTTTATTTAGTTGACAAATAAACGATTTATGATTTACTTACATAAAAAACATTGTTATTTGAAAGAAGGAACATCATGAATGATTTAAAGAAAAATATGATTTTTGATTTATCAAAAACTGCTTTTGTCGCGATCGACATGCAAAAAGGGATCGTAAATAACGGTACACTCTCTCCACACACTGCAGCATCTATTCTGACAAACAATGATTGGTTAGCAAGTACATTGAAACATACCGCTGCCTTGAAAGTTTTAGTGAATGTAGACATCTCCACTTTCCCTTATTTGAGTCAACAAACTGATATGGGTGGAATGACTGCTTCTGTACCTCCAGAATTCACTGATTTACTTTTGAAGGATTCTTTGAAAGATACAGATAATATGTTGACTATCACAAAATACAATCCAAGTGCTTTTTTTGGTACTTCTCTTGATCTTCAACTTCGCCGTCGTGGAATCGAGACCATCATTTTAAGCGGTGTAGCGACAACAAACGGTGTATATGCTACTGCATTAGATGCCTTTCAACACGGGTACCATATCGTGCTTGCTGAAGATGCTTGTAGTGATCGCGACAAAGAATCGCATCAATTGTTCATAAAAAAGATATTTCCGAAAACTGCACGAGTACGTTCAACGAAACAAATAATCGAAGCGATCCAACAAAGCAAATAAGTACTGGCATATGTGATTTCCATTTACTTCTTTTTGATTTCATGGGAAAATAACCACAGGATTTAGATAGGAGTATGAACATGGTGAAAAAAAAGATCACAATCAAAGAAGTCGCTAAACTTTCCGGCGTTTCAATCACAACCGTCTCCTTGATATTAAATGGAAATACGGAGAAATTCAGTCCGAAAACCGTTCAGAAAGTTTTAGCTGCTAAAGAAGAATTAGGTTATCAACCTGATTATTTTGCTAGACAAATGATTACCAAGGAAACGAAAACGATTGGCGTACTCGTTCCTGATATCACGAATCCATTCTTCAGTACATTGATGCGAGGAATTGAAGATATCTTGTACAATCAGAACTTCGTCACGATATTATGTAATGCTGATTCTGATCATCAAAAAGAAATCGAGTACCTAGCCGAGCTCACACGTCGAGGTGTGGATGGATTCATTATCGCGACTTCTGCTGTCTCTACAGATGCAATCAACGAAAATTTAAAAAAACAAGGCCGGCCCTTCATTGTTTTGGATCAAAAAAAATCTGAAGGATTTAGTGATGCCGTACGAACAGACGATTTTCGCGGTGGTTACCTGGCAGGTATGCACCTGCTTAGTCTAGGACATCAAACGATTGCCCTTGTCTATCCTGAAAATCTTCCGGAAAATGTCCACGCTCGGATTGATGGGTTTAAATCTGCTCTTGATGTTTACCAAATCCCTCACGACCGACTGATCCTCTTGCCTACACAGTTCTCAAAACAAGGCGGCTACCAAATCACGGCAAAACTTCTTGATTCTGCTGCAACTGGTGTGTTTGCTTTAAATGATGAATTAGCTTTTGGATTATATCTCGGATTAGAGGAAGCTGGAAAAAGCATCCCAGAAGACTATAGCATTATTGGCTATGATAATATAGATATGTGCGAATATATCAAGCCAAAACTGACGACGATCGCACAACCAATCTTCGAATTGGGGCAAACATCTGCCCAATTATTGTTAGATCGAATCCAATTCCCAGAAAAAGAGTGGGAAGAAAAACGGCTACCTGTACGACTAGAAAAAAGATTTTCGACTGCACCCTTGAAATAGCTTTCAAGGTGTGCTATATTTTTATCGAACTATTAAAACGTTTTACTAAAACGTTTTAAAAAATAATTCTTCCCATCAAAATAAATGAGATAGTTGGAGGTTTGTAAAATGAACACGGTTACAGTAATTGGAAGTATTAATATGGACACTACCCTTCGTTTAACCAAAATGCCAAAACCAGGAGAAACGATGCATGCACATGAGATTTTTCACGCTGGCGGAGGCAAAGGTGCCAACCAAGCAGTGGCAGCCAAACGTTCAGGCGCACGAACATCTTTTATTGGAGGTGTTGGAACTGACAGTGAAGGACAGCAATTGTTGGATCTACTGACGAAAGAAAACATCGATACATCTGGAATTGCTGAAATCGAGGGCGCCGCAACCGGACAAGCAATGATTATGGTGGACGCAGCAGGAGAAAACAGTATCTTGATTCATGCAGGCGCAAATAATGCTTTCCATGAACAAGAAGTCCGAAAGAACAAAGAATTGATTACAAACAGTGACTTTATTATTGCTCAATTCGAAAGTAGTTTAGATGCGACGATCCTAGCTTTTTCTATTGCAAAAGACGCAGGAAAAACAACGATCCTGAATCCTGCACCAGCTAGAGAAACCATTCCTACTGAACTACTCGAAAAGACAGATATCATTATACCAAATGAGACAGAAACAGAAATTATTACAGGAATCAGAGTTACAGACCATGACAGTTTGGTCGCAGCAGCTGAAAAAATGCATGAATTAGGCATTGGAACAGTAATCATTACATTGGGCAGTGTCGGTGCTTTCTACCACACAAAAAAAGAACACGGTATCGTCCCTGCTTTTAAAGTAGATGCTGTCGATACGACAGCCGCAGGTGATACATTTATTGGGGCATTGAGCAGCACACTTCAGCCAGACCTTGGTAACTTGAAAGAAGCGATCCTTTATGGAAATCTAGCCTCTTCTATTGCCGTACAGTCTTATGGTGCGCAACCTTCTATCCCTTACCGTGAATCTTTAGAACAATCAGCAGTCATAAATTAACAACGAGAGGAAGAAACAAACATGAAAAAAGGAAAAGTCATCAATTCAGATATTTCACGAGTAATCGCACAAATGGGACACTTTGACAAATTAAGTATCGGGGATGCAGGCATGCCTGTTCCCTTTGGTACTGAAAAAATAGATTTAGCTGTTTCAAACGGACTTCCAAGCTTTTTATCTGTTTTAGAAAACGTTTTAGAAGAACTTGAAGTACAATCCATTGAATTGGCGGAAGAAATAAAGACAATGAATCCGGAAATATTGGAAAAAATCAAATTCCTGTTACCAGATACACCGATTAGCTTTATCCCACATGAAGAAATGAAAAAAGATTTGAATAACTGCCATGCATTTATTCGTACAGGCGAGATGACACCTTATGCCAATATTATCTTAGTGAGTGGAGTGGTCTTCTAATGGAAACGACAATGAATCCTGAACAGATGGTACTGTCCGAGCAGATTCATATGCTGATTGATCAGTTAGGAGGAAAGGACAATATTGATTCTGTCCTCCCATGTGCGACTCGGCTTCGTATCAAATTACAAAAACAGCCAGCAGCAAATGTAGAAAAATTAAAGCAGCAAATCCCTTCCATCAAATATTTCATTTTACTCGATAGATATGCAGAAGTAATTATGGATCAGGGATTGGCTCCTGCTTATAAGGAATTGACACGTCAAATCGATCATACAGCTCCGAAAGAAAAGCTAAATCCGATCGAAAAACTATTTGGTTTGATATCGGAAATCTTTACGCCAATCATTCCCCTATTTGCCGGTTCTGGTATATTAAAAGGCCTGGTTGTTTTAGCGACTACGATTGGCTGGCTTAGTGAAACGAGCGGGACTTATCATATTTTGTCTGCTGCGTCGAATGCTGTCTTTTATTTTCTGCCAATCTTTCTCGCTTTTTCTGCCGCCAAAACGTTCAAAGTGAATGGATATATCGCGGCTGTCATTGCTGCAGCGCTGATTGAGCCAAATTTGACCTCTTTACTTTCAGATAGTGGTAAAGCAGCTACTGATTTTCTGGGGATTCCTGTAGTGCTGATGCAGTACACCTCTACTGTCATGCCGGCGATTTTAGGTATTTTCTTTTATTCTTTTGTCGAAAGATTCCTTAAAAAATATATTCGTGAAAACATGCAATTAGTATTTGTACCTTTACTTTCATTAGTCATCACGGTTCCTTTGACATTAATGGTCTTCGGACCTGCCGGTGTTTATCTTGGTGAAGGTTTAGCTGCAGCAATTACTTGGATGATGGATATTAACGGGCCGATCAGTGGAGCAATCATCGCTGGAGGCTGGAACATTTTGGTGATATTTGGTATCCAATGGGCTGTAAATCCTGTCATGATCAGCAATATCTCAGCTTATGGGTTCGACCGTATCGTTCCGTTGACAGGAGCAGCTAATTTTGGAATGGCTGGTGCAGCTTTAGGGGTATTCCTCCGAAGTAAACGTTCAAAAACACGTTCGATTTCTGGTTCTGCTTTCGCTTCGATTTTACTTGCGGGAGTGACCGAGCCTACTGTTTACGGAATCGCGATTCCATTGAAAAAACCATTTGTTGCTGCTTGCATCGGTGCAGCTGCTGGTGGAGCTGTCATGGGATTTGCTCAAGTGAAAGCGATCGCTTTTGTATTTGGTAGCCTGACCACATTGCCAGCCTTTATTTCCGGTACTTTTTTCTGGTACTTAGCAGGATTGGCTGTTAGTCTAGTCGTAGCAATGATCACCACCCTTGTTAGCGGGTTTGATGAAGACCTAATGTCGTACGAATAATGAACGAAAAAAGACTGAAGTGTGAGATGCTTATCACATATTTCAGTCTTTTTCTTTTTTAGGATCGTTATTTTTATAAATTTTTTGTGATACTCTCCAATCTTTGGTATAATTTACATATGCATGACCATTTTTATCCCCACTTGTTTATCCCCAAACAAAGATGGCTTATGCAATAAAATGAACATCAAACCACAACGAATGACTGCTCGTTGCTTTTTTACAACTTGTTTTATTTAGAATACACAAGCAGATTCATAGAAAGAAAAAGCTTTTCGACACGATTATCTGTTCAATCGAATAACTTATGAATGCTGAATAAAACAGAAAATCAATGAAAGGAAAAGGACTAGTTTATTATGAAAAACAAAAAAACGATGCGTTTGCTAGCTGCTACTTGGCTGATTGCTCCTACTGTTTTGTCGACTAATGCCGTATTTGCTGTAGATAATCAAACAACCGATCAAACAGTCACAACAGGTACATCTACTTCCAGCTCAGCTACTAGCGAAACAACGGATTCTTCTACAGAAGGCACAACCGGAACAACTGACTCATCAACAGAATCGACCGAACCAACTGATCCGGCTGATCCATCAGAAAATGAAAAGCCAGCCGAGACATATACCCTTACGATTGCTCCTTCTTTGATTGGGAAGATTCAACTAACTGCTTCGTCAGAGGATACCGCTGAACAGCAACCTTTGAATATCACAGAAAGCGGAACGGTAGAAGGTTTATCAGCAGGAATGAAGGTGACTTACACTATTACGCCAGCTGAAGGTGAACAAATTGCTTCAGTCGCTGTGAATGGTGCTAAAGAAGTGAACTATGAGGCAAAGACTTTTACAGTAGGTACGAACAATTTATCTATTACTGCAGAATTTGAACCTGTACCGGATACTTCAACAGAGGAACCAACTGATCCTAGTGAAGAAGTCCCTAGTACACCAGATCCGGAAACGCCAAATAAACCAGATGAGGGTAATAACAACAATAGCAACAATAATAATGGTTCAAATAATTCAAACAATAATAACAATAATTCGAACAGCGGGAATTCTTCGAATCAAACAAACCCATCTGGATCGAATAACAATGGAAATACTCAGAGAGAACCAAACCATCCAAACAATGGTTCATCGAATGGTGGAACGAACAATGCTTCGTCTCGTCCAAATACAGCAAATCAAAGCGGTATAGAGAATCCATCTTCTGCTTCTTCTGATTTTGTTGTAAAATCACCAATTGATGCTGTATTGCCTACAAATGCAACGAATGTCCAACAAGCAATCGTTCGAGAAGCATTCAAGCATCTTGGAAAACCATACGTATGGGGAGCAAAAGGTCCAAATACTTTTGACTGTTCTGGTTTGACTTATTACGTATATATGAAAGCAACCGGTCATTATATCGGTGGCTGGACAGGCGAACAGCAATATGCAGGTACGCAGATTCCAGTAAGTCAGGCCCAACCTGGCGATCTCGTCTTCTGGGGACCTTCTTCCGGTGTTACTCACCATGTAGGTATCTATATTGGGAACGGACAATTTATCCATGCGCCTCAACCAGGAGATAAAGTTCGAGTAACTTCTATTTCAGATTTCACGCCTGATTTTGCTGTCCGAGTAAACTTAGCAGGTTTACCTGCTGCTTCAGGTTCGCTGACAGGCGGCTCATCTATTTTAGATGGATTAGATGGCTCGTTCCATTTCAGTCAAAACCAAACAACTGATCAGTTCTTGAAAAAGATTGCAGATGATGCACAGGAAATCGGCCAAAAAGAAGGAATCTACGCATCAGTCATGATGGCTCAAGCTATCCTTGAAAGTGGATCTGGAAACAGCTTATTATCAAGCGAACCAAATCATAACCTTTTTGGTATCAAAGGATCGTATAAAGGAAGCAGCGTGACCTTCAATACACTTGAACAAGATAGTTCCGGACAAAGCTACCAAATCCGCGCACAATTCCGTAAGTATCCTTCTTACAAGGAAAGTTTGGAAGACTATGCCGACTTGATCAAAAATGGACTGACTGGCAATCCTGATTTCTACAAACCAACTTGGAAGTCGGAAACAAAAGACTACAAAGAAGCAACCAAATATTTGGAAGGACGTTATGCTACAGATCGCCAATATTCACAAAAATTGAATGCGATCATCGAAGCGTACGACCTGACAAAATATGATGAACCGAAAAAAGAAGCAGCAACAACTGAAGAAGCAAACGCTGAAATCCTCAATATGTCTAAGCGATTCGATGTGCCAATCAAATGGACAACAGATGGCGTGCCAATCACAGGATTAGAATTTTCAACGATAAAACGCGTCAACAATGCTTCTTCCATCTTCCGTGTCGCTTCAATCTGGGATTTGTGGAACACGTTCACGGCAAGACAGATACCAGAAACAACTACTCGTACAGTTAAAGCTGCAACTGTTCCTGTACTAACTTTGTTAAGTTTAGACAAATCATTCTGGCTTGATCTGCCTTTAAAGAAATAGAATAAATAAAAAAGGGCGTGTGACAGTGTCACATCCCCTTTTTTAATTTATTCTATTTCTTTATATTTATTTATTTTGTATTCCGTTACAAATTCGCGTACTTGGTTAGGTTCCAGAGTGACATCTCCAAAACTTTCAAGTCGCTCTGCTCCTGGTAGTTCTTGAGTCTCAAATGTGATACCGCCATGATCTACTAATTTTTTTCCGCGCATTTCTGGCCCATCTTCTCCAAAATTTGCGGTAAAAATCACAATTCCTGAAGCATCCGTTTTTACTTGGATTGACACTTTTCCATCAGGGCTTATCAATTCCGCTGCCTTTAGCAGATCAGGTTGTTTTTTCAATAAAAATGGATGATCGATACCGCCTACCATCGTTGATTGGCGAAAATCACTGGCGAATACCTCACCTAATTTTTTAGGATGTTGAAAGTCAAATGCTGTACCGCTTACTGAAACCACTTCTCCTGTAGGCATCGTATCTTTATTGAGCGTAGCGAATAATCGGCTGTTCAACCAAAGCGTATGTTCGTCGATTGGCTGTGCTGGATCACCAGTTAAATTGAAATAAACATGATTCGTCGGATTGAATACCGTTTTCCGGTCACTGATCCCTTGGACTGTCACTCGCCATGTATCATCATTCGTCAGTGTATACCGTACTTCTACGTCTAACGTGCCAGGAAATCCATTTTCCATGTCTGGACTAGTCTGATAGAAAATGACAGAGGCTTCGTTTTCACCATTAATAACTGTATAATGCCACTGCTTGGCTTCAAAGCTAGGTGCACCGCCATGTAAACAATGGCCAGTATCTGGGTCTGTTTTTACTTTGAATGTTTCATCATCTAATTTGAATGTGCCATTCGTGATCCGTCCAGCCATACGTCCGATTGAAGCTCCGATATAAGGATCTTTTTCCAGATATTCTTTTGCTTCATCAAATCCTAAAACCAACTCTCGTTTTTCATTATCGATCATTGTTTGAAAATGGACGACTCGTGCACCTAGATCACTGACAGACAAAGATGTCCCATTTTGATTCGTGATCGTAATCAAGTGATAATTTCCGCCAAAATTTTGTTCATTGATTTCCATGTTACTTGCACCCTCTTTTCTTTCATTTGTACTGATTCCAGTATACATGGAAACCGTTTTCTTAACAGCTTATTCCGTGAGTAACGAGAAAAAATTTACTATATTCTAATAAAAGATCACGAAAGAGGGACTGTGACAAAAATCTTGTCACAGTCCCTCTTTCTGAACAAACGGTGTTCCATAAGTAGCTTCTTCGGAGATAAGCCGAAATTTCTTGAAGCTGATCACTTCTGTCACAACCTCTTTTTCAATACGATTCCCGTATACAACCATGTCGTCAGTACATAGTAGATGAAATACAATACGAAGAAGATCGTAAATGGCACCCAAATATCTTTGTATGGATTTTGCATGAATAGACCAAACATTTGTAATCCGAATAAGACATGGACTACACCTAAGATTCCTGGTGCTAAGAATAACACACCTACTTCTCTACGGATCGATTGTTTAAGCAATCCGCGTCGTGTTCCTATCTTTTCAAGCATTTCATAACGAGCGATGTCACTCTTGCTTCCTGACAAGATCTTGAACATCAGACAGCTAGCAAGCATAGTCAAGAAAGCTAAACCTAAGAAGAATCCCATAAATTCAAAACCAGAGAATAGACTATTGTATACTTCATACATTTCATACTTCTGGTTGCTGTACTCTACTTTTTGCAAAGATGGATTGTTTGTTTTATTTTGTGTAGCAAGTGCTTTGATTGGTTCCAAGTTTGCTTGGAAGTCTTTTACCTGAACTAGCTGTAAAGTGGATTGTGGCAAGTTCAGTTGATTAAATTCTGTTTGACTGACTACCTTGATTTCTTTTTCTTGCTGTTCCGGCAATTCATAGCTTCGAAGCTCGTCTTGTACAGTCAGTTCATTCATTTTTTCAGCAGGAACTTTTTCTTTCGTGATCTTCGGCGGTGTTCCATCTTCATGTTTTATCATGACCAATGGTTGAGCTGCAAATTCACTTGCATTATAGTAAATCGTTCCCGCATCTTCTTTTTGAGTATAAGAAGCAGAAAGTGTTGGTGAAAGTTCTTTGATTTTTTGCTGATCTTCTGCCCGAGGATTATTCATCACTAGATCATACCCAGAATTATTTTCTGTCAAGTCTGCAATTTCATTTTTAAAACCTAATCCTACCGTCAAAGCGCCCAGTGCTAAGGCAAACAGCATAGCAACCATGGAGAGCATTTGTGTATATTCACGAATACGAAAACTTAACTGTGACAATGTGAAATTGTTCAATTTCTTCAACGAGATCTGTTCTGATTTCTTTAGTAATGATAAAAAGAAAATGATCACAGAATGGAAAATGAAATAAGTTCCCAATACGATCGTAACTAAGGCTACTCCTATACCAAAAACTTGATAGGTGCCCACGTGCTTCATCATATAATAACCGCAGCCTAGAAAAGCAATCCCTAGTACTACTTCAAGGAAGAACAAGAATTTATGCTGCTTGATTCTTGTTGGTGTCTGATCCGCACGAATCAATGCTAAAATCGGTTTTTTGACAATTGAAAAAGCATTGACAATAGCTGCTAATAAAAACAAAATAGCAAAAAACAAAACGGTGATCAACAATCCATGAATGCTAAAAGGTGTAAAATGCGAAATATTGATATCTAACTGATCCACTAATAATTGGTGGACAATACTTGTCAATCCTACACCGACAGCTGAACCCACTAAAGTAGCCGCGATTCCTACTAAGAATGTTTCAGAAAAAATCATCTGTGCGATTTTTCTGCCTTTTGCTCCTAGCATCATAAACATTGCATAATCTTTTTGCCGCATCGTCATCAAAAAAGAATTCGCATATAAAATATAAACGAAGGTAATGATCCCTAGCAAAACAGAACCGAATCGGAAAATGATAACTGTAGCTGCAACGATCGTATTACTTTTCAAAAAGGCTTCGTTGCTCGCCATTGATTCAAACATGTAAAAAATAGCAGATGCCATAACTAATCCTGAGAATAATACCAAGTAATCTCTTAAACGGCTCTTGATCCCAGTAAGTGATAATTTCCAAAGCATAGTCAATCTCCCCCTACTGTTCCAAGTTTCCAAGAATAGATAGTATTTCACGATAGAAGGAATCCCGGCTTTGCTCTCCACGTTTCACTTCTTGATGGATACCGCCATCCTTGATGAATAAAATACGTTGGCAATAACTTGCAGAAAACGGATCATGCGTCACTAGAAGAATCGATACATGATCTTTTGTATTCAATTCGTCCATCGTATCTAAAAGATCACGGGCACTTTTAGAATCCAGCGCACCTGTAGGCTCATCGCCTAATAAAATCGTTGGTTGGGTAATCAATGCACGTGCAGCAGCGACCCGTTGTTTTTGTCCACCGGAAATCTCAGAAGGATAGCTTTCCAAAATATGAGCAATCGATAAACGTTCTGCAATTTTTTGGACACGTTGCTTGATTTCTTTTGGTCTGACACCTTGTAAAGAAAGAGGAACAGCGATATTTTCTTGTGCTGTCAAACTTTCTAATAAATTGAAATCTTGGAAAATAAAGCCGATTTCATTCGCACGAAAATCTGCTAGTTGATTTCCTTTTAATGTCGTCACATCTTTTTGATTGATTCGGATATGCCCGTCTGTTGGTTTATCTAATGTGGATAAAATATTCAAAAGCGTTGATTTACCAGAACCAGAAGCGCCCATGATCCCAATAAATTCACCTTTTTCTACATCGAAGCTGATGCCGCTTAATGCTTGCGTCTTTTTCTCATTGTTTTTCCCGTATACTTTTGTTACATTCTGAACTTCGACTATTTTGTTCATTTCTTTCCCTACCCTTTAATTAGTTTTTCCAGTGCTGTTTTCGGCACATCTTTTTTTTCGACTTCTTCATATGAAGTGACACCTTTCTTTTTGTTCCAGGTGATTTTTAAATATGCTCCTTTACGAAGCGGTCGAGTCAATTGCCCATTGAAATCTAGTTCTTTTTCCTTACCCTCTTTCGTATAACCAGGCAGGATATATCTATAGTTGACTGTTTCTTGTCCAGTGTCTGCTTTGGATACTGTTTTTGCACCATCTGTCGTAATCTGTACATAGTATTCTTCTCCGCCCATAACTACGTAATCTGCGATTTTCACCCCTGCAAGTGCCACAACGATGAAAACAAGTAGTCCGATCAGAAGTTTTTTCACTTTTTCCCCTTCTCTCTTACTTTATATATTGATTATAGAAAAAAACGAACAATTCTGCCTTCGAATCATCTATCATTCTTCTTTCAATTTTGTCATTTTCTTTAAACAACTAAAAAAGAGTTCAAGACAATAATCCGTCCTAAACTCCTTCTTCCTATTTTACAAAAAGTATGTCACTTACGGTCTTTCATGTCGCCTGTATTGATAACAGGTTGCGTTCCTTTGTCTGTAATGATTGAGACAAGTAAATTATTGATTAATTGGACTTTCCGATCATCGGTGAAATTAATTTCTTGTCCTTCTTCGATTTGCTCCAAAGCCATTTGAGTGATTGTGACAGCTCCTTCAACAATGGTTTGTCGAGCAGACAAAATAGCTCTTGCTTGTTGACGTTGCAGCATGGCACTGGCGATTTCTGTTGCATAGGCTAAATGGTTCAAACGTGTTTCGATTACTTCGACACCTGCTACTGCTAAACGCTCTTGCAACTCCTTTTTCAACTCGTCAGACACTGCCGTAGTGTTTCCTCGAAGCGTCAAATCATCATCATTGAAGGTATCATACGGATATTGGCTAGCGATATGCCGGATGGCTGTCTCACTTTGAATTTCTACAAAATCTTGATAATACGCTACATCGAATAATGCCTTTGCTGTATCAATGACTTTAAACACGACTACCGCTGAGATTTCGATGGGGTTTCCGTCTAAATCATTGACTTTTAAAACAGAACTGTTGAAATTCCGAACTTTCAACGAAACAGTCATTTTTTGTGCCAAAGGGACCGTAAGGAAAAAGCCATTTTCCCGGATCGTACCTAAATATTGTCCAAAAAACAAAATCACTTTTGCTTGATTAGGGCTGACTACAGTTGCCGAACTTAGCAACAGTAACGCGATCAGCCAAAGAAAAATACTTAAAAATAGTGCCCAAACTTTCGCTTGCCACATGCCTAAATAGAAGAAAAATAAACCAACTAAAGCTAATACGACCAAACCGACAATTCCTGCATAACCATTGATATAAATTGCTCTTTTTTCTCTCATTCTACTTTCTGCGCTCCTTTATCCTTCAATATATATATAGTGTTGCTTTTTAATCTTTTTTTCGAATTCGCGCCATTGCACCTTCTAGTTCCAAATCTTTGTCTTCAGTGATGTACCAACCGCTTGCCTGTGTTCCTCCGGCTGCTTGCGGCAAATAATCCAATCTTGTTCGAACCCAGTGTTTTTCTTCTGTAAAATAGTCTTCTACCAAGATTTCTAGATCCATCCCTGCTGAAAGAGGCAAATCTTCCCGAACAGATTTAAAGATAAATCGTTCCTTCTCCCCATCATACTTCAATATTCCTGTATCGATAATCGGTAAAGAATAATAGTCCAGTTCTTTCTTCACCGTCAATAAATGTTTGAAAACTTCATGGTACACTTGCTCTAATTGACGACCTTCTGAATTGTTCGGATAGTTGACCATCACTTTTTCTTTATCTGGATCATAGAAGGTTTGACTTAGTTGAGTGATATAAGTATGTAATCTTTCCATTTCTGTTTTTAACTTTTCTCTTTGACCTTCTTCTGCCTTCATATACTTTTCACCCTGTTTTCTTTATAGATATATTCTTACTTATTTTACTATAGTTATGTGTGTTAAGCGATGAAAAACAGCAAAGATCCTTCCGATCTTTGCTGTTTTTTCTTAAAATATCCAGTTGATGGCTCGATCAATCTGTTTCATTGTCCTCTTGATCTGTCGTGATATTGATAGAAGTATCTTTGGCAGTGATCTTCAGCCGTTTCTGTCCTTGCTCTAACAAAGTACTTGTTATTGGCTGGTAGTCTTTTTCAATATGAGATTCACCAGATGTTTGGAGAGTATAGCCACTGTTTTCCATCTCATGCAAAGATAAATTACTACTGTTTAGAGTGACTTTTCCTTCTTTGCTGACCAAACTGTCTTCTAGATGTAAATTGCTGCTTTCACCTATGACGGTCAAGTTATCCACCTTGACTTCATCTAAACGAAGAGAACCTAATTCATCTTTCGCCGTTATTGTTCCTCCCGTAAATTCATTGAATGATACCCAACCATCGTGTGTCGTAGTATTCACTTTTTTGATCGATACTTCGTTGATGTCGATCGCACTATTATTCCCTTCGATCGTCAATTCAGATAATTCCTGATCTGCAGGGACAACAATAGTGATTTGTGCACTGGTGTCTTCCAAACTAATAATCGCACCTTCTGATTTTTTGAATGCATTCACGGTCAATACACCATTTTTCTCCTTTATTTCTGGCTTTTCTGTCTTATCGTAGGTCGTTTTTATCTCAAAATCCAATCCGCGTATAACTGACACTGTTTGATGTTCTGCATGGATGACGATTTTATTTGCCTCTTTGATTTTTTTCGTCTCCGTCACCATATCGATCAATCGAGGGCCATTATCCCAAGTCAGACTCTTTTGAGCACCTAATGTATAAGTTGCACCTGCTAGGAGTCCGCCAGTAACCATCAGGATAATACCGGTAATCAAAAAATGTTTTAATCTCATTTATCTGTCCTCCTTCAAACGCCCGCTGAATGCAGATCTCTTTTTGTAATAAAACGCCGTCCCATCCATTTAACAAAGTTCATCATGACATAAAAAAGCCCTTTTGTTCCTTTCAGCAACAGTGGCGAAATAAATACTGCGCTTCCCGTGGCGAACAGACCGACACCGATAAAGAACAACCCACTCAGAATCGATTGACCAAACACACTGATTCCTGAGATGATCATGAATAAGCCAATACCTAAGATACTGATACATAGGACATAGATACTAAAAATGAGCGCCAGCAAAGCAATCAATAGTCCCCCAATAACCAATATAAACCCCAATGCTAGTGGAATGAGGACAGGAGAAGCAAATAAACCGATAATAATCAACCAAATCAGACGCATTTGTCTTTTTGGACTTCTCACTAACTCATCTTCTGCTTGTTCTTCTTCTGAAAAGTAACTGATTTTTAATTTTAAAGCAAACTGCTTTGGTGTACCATATTCATCAATGACCTGATCTAATGTTTTTCCGGAATCTAAAAAATATTCCTCATAATATTGGATCAAATCAAAACGATCGTCTTCAGGAATTTCTTGAAGATGATCCACAACTTCATTCAAATAATCATTCATTTGTGCTCTCCTCCAATAACCGGTCTAAAGAATCTCGAAAAACAATCCATTCATCAATAATTTCTTCTAAATGACGACTTCCTATTGGTGTCAACGAGTAATATCGACGGTTCCTGCCTTCAAAAGGTTCATCATAGGTCTCAAGATACCCTTCTTTTTTCAATCTTCTCAAAACCGGATACAGTGTAGATTCACTGACTGAGAGACTTTCTTGTACGATTTTTGTTAAGGCATAACCATACATATCTTCTTTGCTTAATGCTGCTAACACAGTGCCATCAAGAAGAACAGTTGGAATCTGGATGTGCATTACGTCACCTTCTATTCTCAAGTGTAATATTTTATTCCAATCTATATTATACATCATATAATATAGTTTCAAAATCAGTTTGTCAAATACAAAAAAACTGACTAAAAGGTTCGATCCCTTTTAGTCAGCAAAAAATGGCTTCTCTTTGATTATTATTATAACAGTGGCATGATCCAATTCGTCCACATCCAACTTAGTGGCATAATAACGATCATCGCTGGTATCATGTCAGCTACTGGGAACATTTTCACGTTGATCATTCTAAAACCGGTAGCAACCATCAAGAATCCACCGCAAGCTTTAAAGTCTAAGATCATATCCGGTGTAGTCAATGGATAAATAAATTTTGCTAATAAGAACAAGATATAAAAAATAATGAATTGGGGAATCGCTACTACAGAAACGACATATCCTAAATTACATGCAAAAATTGCTGCTGTGAAAAAATCAAGGACAGATTTAGAAATCAAAATCGTACTGTCTCCAGTCATCCCAGAATCTAAGCTTCCATAAATCCCCGTACCACTTGCACAAAATAAAACAATGACCGTCACTAATGTGCTGATAAATTCATCGTGGGTCATACCAAGCTTTTCGCTAGGGAAGATTTTAGAAATAGGTACTTGCATCAATGCAGCACCCTTGTTTATCCCATTACCTAAATGAACAATCAGTCCAATCGCTGTTCCTATCACCAAAGCAAAAATAACAGCTGGCATATTTTTCATTGGCGCAATGGAATAAATCCCCATCCCCATCGAACACACGCCAAAAACCATCGTCAGCTGTGCTTTAAAGTGTTCGCTTAATTTATTTCCTACTAATCCGCCAATTAGTCCGCCAAGCAAAACGGAACCTACATTGAACAAAACTCCAGTTGGCATCAAAAAAACTCCTCTCTTTCTCTATAAAGCGAAAATCATTACAGAAAATTTTCTGCAATCATTGCTTTCACTGCAAGAAAGATTGTACCAGACAGAGTAGGTTACACCAATTCATTTTTTGTGTTAAAGTATTCTTTATTGGAATAAGTAGGAGGAATATGATGGATATCCATAAATTTGAAGTTTTTCTTGATTTAGCCGAAACAATGAATTTCACCAAAACTGCTGAACGACAATTCACCACCCAAGGAAACATTTCTAAACAGATTCTTTCGTTAGAAACAGAACTAGACGTCAAATTATTCGAACGTGCCCATAGAAAAATCGAGTTGACCGAAGCTGGAAGCTTGTTGCTCCCTTATGTAAAAAATGTCGTAGAACAATACCATGCCATGCAAGAAGTGCTTGAAACCTATACGCAAGAAAACAATCTTTCATTAAATATCTTAACGATACCAACCATGATCAATTACCAAGGCTTTTCCAAAATTACCGAATTTTTGAAACGCCATCCTGAATTTACGGTCCAGTTGAAAGAAGTGGAAAGTATCGAACTGACTTATGACGATACAAATGAACATAGTGATACGATCCACTTTGCCAGAAGCTTTCAGGCCCCACCAAGTTCGATTGAGTGGCTACCTACTGAAACAGACGATTTTGTAGCAGTTCTGCCTAAAACCCATCCTTTAGCTGCTAAAAAGAAATTGGATCTAAGTGAACTGAAAAAGGAGAATTTTTTGGTTCTTGGCCCTACTACGAACTTGTATCAACCTGTGCTGGACTTGTGTCGCGAAGCTGGATTTGAACCGAGAATCTCTTATAAAGGATCAAGGATCGACTTGATCATCAATATGATTGCAAATGACATGGGGATTGCTATTGTTATGGAAAAAACAGTCAAAAATCTGTTAAAAGAAAATACTGTGATCCTCCCCATCTCTCCAACAAAAGAAAGTTATCTCGCATTTACGCGTAAAATCGGTGAACATTCTTTGGCTTCAGACACATTTTGGGAGTATTTGAGACAAGAAGAGAACTAAGCCCTTCATTTTCTATCTATCCATCAAAAAAGAGAGCGACTCATGACTTTCGCTCTCTTTCTTGCATCATGTCCTTGTTTCAATGACACCTCTAACATTTCTCGTAGTTCAATAAGAAAGCAGCGATTTTTATGCCAAAAGAACCGTAAGAACATTTCCCTAATCACAAAAAAACGACTAAAAACCCCTAAAAACCTTCAATAGAATTTTTAGGGGTTTTATTCTTTTTCCTATTGTTTACTTAACCGTATCATTGCTGTCGTTCCTACTCCTTCGATACTGCTATAATCAATACGGCCATCATGCAGTTCTAGAATTTTTTTGACCAGTGAAAGTCCTAGCCCATTCCCAGAAATTTGACGACTTGTATCTCCTTGATAAAATTTTTCAAACATTCGATCTCTGGTCTCTTCATTCATTCCTACACCTGAATCGGTCACTTCCAGTACAATCTCTGTGGCTGTCTCAAATAGTTTGATATGAATCTGTCCATTGACTTGATTGTACTTTATGGCGTTATCCATGATATTCAACCACACTTGGTACAAAAACTCTTCATTGCCTGTGTAATTTACTGCAGCAAGTTCGATATCCAATTCTAGCTGTTCTTTCTCCCATTTAGGCTGCAAAAAAACGATTACTTCTCGAATTTGTTCATCTAATCGGTACTCTTCCTTTTCCAGTTGGATACGCTGGTTTTCCAGTTTGTTCAATTTTAAGATGTTCTCTGTTAATTGTGAAAGCTGCGTGATACTTTCGATAATCCGATATAAAAATATTTGGCGTTCTTCGTCAGAGAGATTTGGGGCTTGTAACAATTGTACATATCCTTGGATCGTTGCTAATGGTGTTTTGAATTCATGGGATACACTGGACACAAAATCATTCCTCAATGTTTCGATACTATTGAGTTCTTGGACCATAACATTGAAATCTTTATACAGTTGCTGTACTTCTGCTACTTTCTGCTGTTCATCCATTCGAATCGAAAAATCTCCCGTTGCTACCAGACTCATATTTGTCCCTAGTGCACTGATTGGATGCAGAATACGCCGCCCAACAAAAATCGATATTCCTGTACCCACGACCATACTGAACCCTGCAAAGACGAATAACGGGTATAGCGTTGGTTTTCCAGCCGATTCAGCAGGTGAGATAGAATGTCGAGACAATAAGAAAATAAAACCGAGAAAACACAGCAGTGTCACTAAGATCGAAATGAAGACGATACTAGCAAAATAGATCCATAATTGTGAAAATAGCTTTTTTTTCATCTTTAAATAACCGCCTTATAGCCTAGTCCCCGTACTGTCATGATTTGAAAATCTTCCGTCTTTTCAAAACGGGTCCTTAAACGTTTGATATGTACATCGATCGTTCGTTCTTCTGTATTCGTATCTAATCCCCAAATATCATCCATCAACTGTTGGCGAGTGAAGATCTTATTGGGATAAGACAGTAATTTATACAGAAGCAGAAATTCTTTTTGAGGCAGAATCAACGAATGCTGATCTTGTAACACTGTATAAGTATCCAGCTCTAATTTTGTTTGTCCGATTATCAAGCTACTGCTGTAATTGATCTTTGAACGTCGAAGCAATGCTTCCACACGTAGGATCATCTCATTGACATCGATGGGTTTTGTCATATAATCATCTGCTCCTAATTTGAACCCGCGTTTCTTATCCTCAAAATCGGTCTTTGCCGTAATCATTAGAACAGGTGTGTCAAATCTAGTGCTACGTAATGAGTCTAGCAAGTCATAGCCATCCATTTTCGGCATCATGATATCTGTAATGATCAATTCTATACGTGTCGTTTCTAGTTTTTTCAGCGCATCCTCTCCATTCAGTGCAGTGATAACTGAAAAGCCCGCTCGTTCCAACACAGAACGGTAAAGCAACTGTAATTGCGGATCATCTTCTACTATTAAAATACGATTCATTGTTCTCCCTCTGTTTTTTGAAAAATTTCTAGATTTTTTCTTGCAGTTCATCTTCAGTTAACATTTATTTCGTATACTACGATTATTGTTCTGATATACTTATTAGTATACCGAATATTTCAATACGGGAGAAGGGTGATTATGCTTCAATTAAAAGATATAAAAAAATATTATAAAGTCGGCGAAACCACCACTAAAGCATTGGATGGTGTGTCTGTCGCTTTCAGACAAAAAGAATTCGTAGCGATTTTAGGTCCTAGTGGTTCTGGTAAAACGACTATGCTGAATGTGATTGGTGGACTAGATAATTATGATTCCGGTGATATGGTGATCAACGGAAAGTCTACTAAAGACTTCAAAGACAGCGACTGGGATGCCTACCGAAACAATTCTATCGGGTTCATTTTCCAAAGTTACAACTTGATTGGTCATTTAGGCATTATTGAAAATGTTGAACTTGGGATGACATTAAGTGGTGTTTCTAAAGACGAAAAACGAAAACGGGCAGAAGATGCCTTGCATCGGGTCGGCTTGACAGATCATATGCACAAAAAGCCAAATCAGCTATCTGGTGGACAAATGCAGCGGGTAGCAATCGCTCGAGCACTAGCCAATGATCCAGATATCCTTTTGTGTGATGAGCCAACCGGAGCTTTAGATACAGAAACAAGTATTCAGATCATGGAACTGATCCAAGAGTTATCGAAAGAAAAATTAGTAATCATGGTCACACATAATCCTGAACTGGCCAATCAATATGCAGACCGGATCATTGAATTTTCTGATGGTAAGATCTTAACGGATTCCCATCCTCACATCGAACGACCAAAGGATGATCAATTTAACCTACGCAGAACGAAGATGAGTTTTTGGACAGCGTTGAAGCTTTCTTTCAACAATATCCGAACAAAAAAAGGACGTACTTTCTTGACTTCCTTTGCTTCCAGTATCGGGATCATCGGAATCGCGATCGTCCTTTCCCTTTCTTCTGGTTTCCAAAAGCAAATCGATAACACGCAAGCTGAAACGATGGCGAAATTTCCGATCACTATTTCTAAGGTAACAACTAACCAGACCCGTGACGATGCTGGATTGGGCGCAAGCAAAGCAGATTATCCAGACAGCAAAACGATCACAGCAAAAGTCAGCGAAGAAGACAAAGCACAGCATACGAATAAAATCGATCAAACATATGTCGATTATGTAACAGACATCGATCCTAATTTAAGTAATAATATTGGGTTTACTCGTACAACAGGAATCAATCTTTTACGTGATGTAAATGGCAAAGTACAGCCTGTCAGCTTCTCGAATCAAAACCCTGATACGGAATCTCTTTCCTTGTCTAGTACGATGTCAGCAATGACAGGTGTGGGAGTGTCAAGTTTCCCTACACAGCTTGACACTAGCAAAGAAAACTTTTTAAAAGACAATTATTCTTTACTTGCCGGAAGTTATCCAGCCTCAGCAACAGATGTCGTGCTGATCGTAGACGGCAACAATAATACTAATATCAATGCATTGAAAAATCTTGGATTTGATGTGAAGGAAGACGAAAAACTTGATTTCGATGATATCGTCGGTACAACATTCAAGTTAGTAAACAACAATACTTACTATACAAAACTTCCCACTGGGAATTTCATTCCTAATACAGATTATGATTCGATGTACCAGAATTCTTCAGATGAATTGAAGATTTCAGGAATCCTACGCGTGAAGTCTTCTTCTACAATGAATCTCTTATCGCCAGGAATCGCTTATAGTGATCAATTAACGACTCAAATCGTCAATGAGAACAAAGAATCAGAAATCGTCAAAGCCCAAAAAGACAGTGATGTAAATGTCTTAACTACTGAAAAAGTTGACGAAAATACCAAACAAACATTGCTTAGTTATTTAGGTGGAGACAGCTTGCCTTCAAGTATCATGATTTATCCGAACAATTTTGAAGACAAAGAAAAAATCTTGGATTATTTAGATGATTACAATAAAGGCAAATCAGATGAAGATAAAATCATTTATACTGATTTAGCTGGAACGATGACTGAACTGACTGGCGGATTGATGGATGCTATCACTTATGTCCTCATTGCTTTTGCAGGGATCTCTTTAGTAACAAGTATGATCATGATCAGTATCATTACTTATACATCTGTGATTGAACGGACAAAAGAAATCGGTGTACTAAAAGCTTTAGGTGCACGGAAAAAAGACATCACTCGCGTATTTGACGCAGAAACGTGTATTTTAGGTATTTCTTCTGGGATACTAGGTGTGTTTATTGCCTGGCTAGCTACATTCCCTATCAATAGCATCTTGTACAGCATGACGGATCTAAAAAATGTTGCGCAACTAAATCCTGTCCATGCAATCATTCTAGTGATTGTCTCTACTGTATTGACGATGCTTGGCGGTCATCTTCCTGCACGAATGGCAGCGAAAAAAGACGCCGCTATCGCTTTGCGTGCAGAATAAAGCTATTCGTTTTTTCCAATTACTACAAAGGGTTGTGACAAAATTGTTGTCACAACCCCTTTTTTGAATAAACAGCTTTTTCACAACCTCTGATTCACGGTGTTCCTGAAGTAACTTCTTCGGAAATAAGCCGAAATGTCACAAAAATTTGAGAAGCAATTTTCGTACATTCCTTCTTATTTCTTGAAGCTGACCACTTCTGTCACAACCTCTTGCCTATTTATAATTCTGGAATATGATTTTCCCCCTCGAGCCACAGCTCTTGCGGTGTATATTTGTCTTTTCCATTTATGAATACTGTTCCATCTGCTTCAATCGTTACTTCAGTCCCAATCCACATGTTAGTAGACAGAGCGAGAAGATTTTTTCTTTTTCCTCTTCCTTTTTTTCCAAATTGCAAGGCATCGGTTATCTCTTCTGTCCAATGAGATTTCACGTATTTTACTTCCCCGTTTTCAAATGTAACTTTCAAAATATTCGCTATATTTTCTACTTTTACTGCTTTAGGAAACGACTCCTCCATTTTTTTCACTTTCCTTCCATTAGCATTTAGTATGCGCTTTCTTATTGTTGTAAGTATATCATAGTTTATTCTATTATCAAAAAACGTATTCATTCCATTAAGGAATATTTTATCAAACAAGTTGAATTGTTTTCCTCCTTTGCACCTTTTACTATAGATAGGTAAAGACAACTAAGGAGGAATTTCTCATGACAGATCAACCGTATGATTTAAGAAAAGTCATCGAAGAACTAAAAACACTTCCAGGTCAATATCACGAAACAGATATTGAAATCGATCCTGAAGCAGAATTATCTGGTGTTTACCGTTATATCGGTGCTGGCGGTACAGTAAAACGTCCGACTCAAGAAGGACCAGCTATGACTTTCAACAATATCAAAGGTTTCCCCGGCACACGTGTGAACATCGGGACAATGGCTAGTCGTAAACGTGTAGGCGAAATTTTGCACCATGATTATCGAACACTTGGCCGTTTCTTGAAAGACGCTGTAGAAAATCCAATCAAACCTGTGAAAGTAGACAAAGCAGACGCTCCAGCACAAGAAGTCGTTCATCTAGCTACCGATGCAGACTTCGATATTCGCAACATTTTGCCTGCACCTAAAAACACTCCTGAAGATGCAGGTCCATACATCACAATGGGTGTAGTCTTAGGATCAGATCCAGAAAAAACAATGAGCGATGTAACGATCCATCGTATGGTCCTAGAAGACAAAGATACGATCGGCATGTACATCATGCCTGGTGGTCGCCACATTGGTCACTTCCAAAAACAATTTGAAGCATTGAATAAACCAATGCCTATCACTATCAATATTGGTTTAGATCCAGCAATTGCCATTGGTACGACTTTCGAACCACCTACCACTCCACTTGGCTACAACGAACTATGGTGTGCAGGAGCTTTGCGTAACGAACCTATTCAAATCGTTGATGGTGTAGCAGTCGATGAAGTGGGTATTGCTCGTGCTGAATTCATTATTGAAGCAGAAATCATGCCAAATGAAACAATGCAAGAAGATATCAACACGAACTCAGGGAAAGCAATGCCAGAATTTCCTGGCTATACTGGGGATGCTAATCCAGCTGTACAAGTAGTGAAAGTCAAAGCAGTTACTCACCGAAAAGACAATCCAATCATGCAAACAACGATTGGTCCCAGTGAAGAACACGTATCTATGGCCGGTATTCCTACAGAAGCAAGTATTCTTGCCTTGGTTGATAAAGCTATTCCAGGAAAAGTAGTAAATGTCTACAATCCTCCTGCAGGTGGCGGTAAATTGATGACCATCATGCAGATCCGTAAAGAAAACGAAGCGGATGAAGGTATCCAACGCCAAGCAGCTATTCTTGCTTTATCAGCCTTCAAAGAATTGAAGACAGTCATTTTAGTCGATGAAGATGTTGATATTTTCGACATGAACGATGTAGTTTGGACTTTCAACACTCGTTTCCAAGGAGATAAAGACGTCATTGTGATCCCAGGAATGAGAAACCATCCATTGGACCCATCAGAATTACCAGAATATAATCCCGGCTCTATTCGTTTCCGTGGGATGAGTGCAAAAACTATCTTTGACGGTACAGTTCCTTTCGATATGAAAGAACATTTTGTACGTGCAAAATTCCAAGAAGTAGAAGATTGGGAAAAATATTTGAAATAATGAATGATCTGCAACTGTTTTGACATCATAAAAAGGAGTGCGGAAAATGGAACAATTGGCACAACGGAAGAAAAAAATCGTGATTGGTGTAAGTGGCGCTTCAGGCACCATTTATGCCATCAACCTAGTGAAGAAACTAAAAGAATATCCGATGGTAGAAACACACGGAATCATCAGTCCATGGGCAAAACAGAACTTAAAGCTGGAATCTGACTTATCACTAACTGAATTCGAAAGCCTGTTTGATTACCATTATTCAAACAAAGATTTAGGTGCTGCTGTCGCCAGCGGATCATTTTTGACCGATGGAATGATCATCGTACCGGCAAGTATGAAAACAGTCGCAGGTATCTCTGTTGGTTTAGGCGACAACCTGATTGCACGTGCTGCTGATGTAACAATGAAGGAGCAGCGAAAGTTAGTCATTGTTCCTCGTGAAACGCCATTAAATGCCATTCACTTGGAAAACTTGACTAAATTAGCACGACTAGGTGTGCAAATCATACCACCGATCCCCGCTTTTTATAATCAGCCTCAAACGATCCAAGATCTTGTTGATCACCATACAATGAAACTTTTGGATCAATTTGGGATTGTAAATGAGCATTCAAAACGTTGGCAAGGTGATTAATATGGAAAAAGAAACGATAGTTGAAGTAACAAAACTAGGTTTCACGATCCAAGCTGCTGTTAAAGTAATTGGTAAAGACTTATTGATTACTTTAACAGGCGGAGATACACCACATATCGGAACAGTCACTACATTTTCACGTAATACAGAGATCCAAACTGTACGTTTCCCTAGCCACGATGGTCGGTTCCATAAAGACGATGTCTTAGCCGAAAAAATAGCTGTGATCATCAAAAATGCCGTTCCGGGAAGCTGTACGATCACTTCTGGTATCCATGTTGACCATATCTCCAATGCACAAATCAACGCCTCTTTTCCGATGTCAGAAGAGTTAGGTTACAAGATTTTAGATTGGTTAGAAAAAACAGATTTCCATATCAAAGAACCAGTTTATTATAAAGATGGTGAAAAACCATTATGAAAGAAGAGGTTGTGAAATCAGCGTTATGAGCGAATACCGAGGGTCAGCTGATTGAACACCGTTTATCAAGAGGTTGTGACAAAGCCGCTTCGTTTCGAGTAGTAAGAAAAATTTTGTAAACATGGGTTTCCACATTTTTGCATAAATTTGACTTACTACCGAGAAACTGGCTTTTGAACACCGTTTATCAAGAGGTTGTGACACATCTTTTGTCATAACCTCTTGTTTTTATTTTTGCTTCACTGTAACTGCTACGATATCACCAATATCTTTACCAATGTTTTTACGAATATCTTTTCGTAGTCCAAGGATATAGCAGACCGAACCATCTAAATTTTTCACGCCCATATTCACGATACTGCCTTCGTACGGCACATTGTCAAAAGTTGCTTTGACTTTCACTCTTCCAGCACCGAATTCTTCTCTTATATCATATGGAAAAACAATATACGCGCCACCCTTACCGACTTCGGAAGCATAGATTTTTGATTCAAAAGAATAAGTTTTCCTCATTTTATTTCTCCTGTTTTTTACATCTAGTATAGCATAGCAAAAAAAGAAGGAACTGTGACAAAAGTCTTGTCGCAGTTCCTTTTTCCGAATAAACGGTGTTCAAAATATTATTCACCTTTTGCTTCTTTCACTAATTTCGCGAATGCTTGTTGTTGGAATTCAGCAGCTAAGGCTTTCGTACGTTGTTCTTGCTCTGCTTTGCTCATTTGCGGATTTTCAGTCATTGCTTTTACCATACCGTCTTGCACATAAGCTTTTGCTTCACTTTCCATCGTACTTTGCTCTTTCTTCACTAATTCAGCTAACTTGGCTGCTTGGTCCGTACTTAATTCTACCCATGTCTCTGGGATTTTGAATGTATTCACTCGGCTGTCATATTCGTGATTGTTATCAGCAATATTGAACCAGAATTTATACATATCGTTTTTGTATTCCCAATAAGTAGTTTTCGTCACTTTTTCAGCATCGCCGTCTGTCTTTTCTACTTTATTTGTTTCGTTATCCGTACCAGTTGCTTTTGGTTTCTCTTGTTTTTCACTCGTTCGGTAAAGATACACTTTTTCTTTTCCATTCCCTAAAGCTTTATACAAAAGCATATCTGCTCCTTGGGAATCAGCACTGGAAACAATTTTTTCTGTTTTCGTTTCCGTTACTTTTTCCATTCCAAAGTGATTGGACAAATTAGCGACGATCAAACTTAGTGAAGCGACGAAGATTAGTCCGAAAATCAAAGATAAAAAGGTTTGCCATGTTTTTTTAGCGAACACGTTCGTTAAAGCAAAAGCAAGCAAGCTGACAATCAAAACTCCAATAATCATGCATTATCCCCCGCTTTCGTTAGAACAGGTTCTTTTTTCTTCAATAAAAAGGCAATAATAAAGCCAAGGATCCCAAAGATGATCGCTACGATAAACGCGGCATGGTAACCTGACAGTGTGGCATTGATTGCCTGATCTTTATAAGCTAATGGCGTATTGTCCAATACAGATTTGCTTGGGATATTTGCTTTTGTCACATTCGTCAACACACTGATCAAAATAGCTGTACCGATCGAGCTTGCAATTTGACGGAATGTATTATTTACCGCTGTCCCATGACTGATCAAGTTATTTGGCAATGCATTCATACCAGAAGTGGTTACCGGCATCATGACCATGGAAATCCCAAACATACGGATCGCATAAAGGATCACGATATATAAAACTGGAGTCGTTTTTGTCAAGAAAGCAAATGGTGCAGTTGCGGCTGTTAAAATGAACATCCCTGTAATGGCTAAACGTTTCGCGCCGTATTTATCGAAAATCGCACCCGTAATAGGCATCATAGCCCCCATGATCAAAGCACCTGGCAACAACATCAAGCCAGAATGGAATGCTGATTCTCCGCGAATGTTTTGGATATACAACGGCACGACCATTTCTGCTCCTACCATCGCCATATTCGTTACACCGGCTAAAACAGCTGCAATCGTAAATGTAGATGATTTGAATACACGGAGCTCCAAGAATGGATGTTCCAAATGTAATTGACGCCATGAGAACAAGGCGATGAAAATCACACCAACGACTAAGAAACCAATTACTTTCAAGCTTCCCCAGCCATCATCACCTACACTAGAAAATCCGTAAAGCAAACTACCGAATCCAATCGTTGACAAAATAGCTGATAAAATATCAATGCTAGGATTTGACAATGGAATAACACTTTTCATTAGGAAGAATGCTAAAACCAAGACAAGAACAACGATTGGCAGTACCATACCAAACAAGTCACGCCAATGATAGTTATCAATGATGTAACCAGATAATGTAGGACCTAAAGCAGGAGCAAGGCCAATAACGATTCCTGACATCCCCATTGCTGATCCTCTTTTTTCTGGTGGGAAAATAGACAACATGATATTTTGCAATAATGGCATCGATACTCCCACACCGCAAGCTTGGATCAAGCGACCGATTAGTAATGTACTAAAATTAGGTGCTGTAAAACAAGTAATCGTTCCGATCAAAAAGATCGTCATGGCAGAAAGATATAAATTTCTTGAACTGAATTTATTGATCAGCCATGCTGTTATTGGGATCATGATCCCGTTGACTAGCAAGAAACCAGTCGTTAACCATTGCACATCAGACGCTGAAATATCGAAAGCTTTCATCAATGTAGGAAAAGCTGTCGTCAATAAGGTCTGATTCAAAACGGTACAAAATGTACCAATTAATAAGACAACAACTAAAAGTGTCCGATTATATGGTTTTCCGTAAATATCTACGGGTTGGTTGTTACTCATATTTCTCCTTCTTTCTGAATTTTTTCTGAAACTACTAGAATACTTTAGTCCTAAATCTACCATTTGTCAACCTACTTGACACATTGGTTAATACAGCTATAATTAAGGAAAGTAAGAGGACAAAAGGAGTGACAAAAATGGTTGGTGCTTCCCTTAAACGTTTGTTGGAAAACGATCAATTGGTTGTTGGCATCAGTGAATTAAGTGATATCGTCGGTGTGTCTCCACGTCAATTAAGGTATTGGGAACAAAAGGGATTCATTCGTTCGATCGAAGCTGATGCGAATTGTCCTAGAAAATATCGTTTGCCTACAGTTATAAAAGTAGAACTGATCAAAAAATACTTAGATGACGGATTTACCTTATCTAAAGCTGCAGAAAAGGCAGAAATCCGACAAAAAAAAATGCATCATGTCCGCAAAGTTTTTTCAAAAGCAATCAAAGATATCGAATTGATCGACGAACGCTATACGATTTTACAAATTGGTAACTTCAAAGAAGAGAATGCTAAGATGTACATCATTCATGACAACGAGACAGACGAATTGTCTTACAAACTCCTTCCTGTCGATGAAAAAGCTGACTACGATCAGCTGTTAAAAGAATTCTAAGCCCCGCTAATCTCCTAAACATCAGACTTTTTAAAAAGTAGATGATACATATAACACTTAGAAAAAGCCTGTTTGAACATAAGAATATCCGAACGGTGATCTGTATTTCTTTCACATAGAAAGGAAGCATCCATCACTGTTCGGATATTTTTTAGTTTATTTTTTTCGGTTGTTTTCTTCTTCCAATACATCTGTCAGCCAACTTGCATATTCTGTTTCCCGATTGATCGCATGCGCTAAAATCAAGTAATGTCCGTAATTTTCATGTTTTTCTTTTTCTGTAGGAAAGATTGTTTTTTTCCGCTCTAATAGATGAAGTCGTTTTTCTTCATGAAGATCACGCTGCTGCTGGATGATTTCTACTAATGCCGGATCATTCACGTCTTTGACGAAATACAATTTTAAAACGAATTCGTCTCGATTAGCCGGCAGTTCATTGGTCGGTGTATGAATCCACTCTGCTAATTGTTCCTTCCCTTCTTCTGTTAATTCATAAACTTTTTTTTCCAATTTTTCGCCTGTGATCTCTACTTGATGCTGAATGATTCCTTGCTCTTCCATTTTTGCCAGCTCAGGATAAATCTGACTATGTTTTGCTTGCCAAAATTCTCCTATTTCATTTTTGAATGATTGATTCAATTCATATCCTGTCATCTGCTTCTTACTCAATAACCCTAATAAAATATAGCGAAGTGTATTTTTTCTTGCCATCAGTTTTTCCTCCTTGACAAATCTTTAAATCCATTCTATCATAAATGAGTAATCAAAAACATGTAGTTTATTACATGTTTTAATTTATAAGGAGATGCTTAATCATGAAAGAATTTAAAGAATTGGAAGATTTTATTGGAACTCACTTTATTTATACGTATGACAACGGTTGGGAATATGAATGGTATGCAAAAAATGACCATACTGTCGATTACCGTATCCACGGCGGAATGGTCAAAGGTCGTTGGGTAAAAGACCAAGAAGCTGATATCGTTAAATTGACAGATGGCGTATTCAAAATTACTTGGACAGAACCAACAGGGACAGACGTTGCATTAGACTTTATGCCAAATGAAAAGAAACTTCACGGAATGATCTTTTTCCCTAAATGGGTTGAAGAACATCCAGAAATCACTGTTACTTTCCAAAATGAACATATCGCAGAAATGGAAGCAGCTCGTGAAAAATATGAAACTTATCCAAAATTACTTGTTCCTGAATTTGCTACGATCACTTATATGGGTGATGCAGGTATAGACAATGAAGATGTTATTAGTGAAGCACCATATGATGGAATGCCTGATGATATCCGTAGCGGAAAATACTTCGATGAAAATTATAAACGAGTAAAATAAGGTTGTGAAAACTGCGTTATGCTTTGAGTAATAAGAACGCTAGTCAGAAAATAGCTTTTCATATTTTCTAGGCTAGTGGGCTTATTACCGCAGATGCAAGCTTTTGAACACCGTTTATCAAAGGTCGTAACATCTGCATCTTCACACAGTTAAAATAGTGACTTCAAAATGAAATAATGCTCCCAGCAAAAATTAGGCTGGGAGCATTATTTCGTTATTCTGTTCATCAAAAATCATTAGTTTGATTCCATTGCATCACAAGTTCCTCCTCATTTACTGCTTCATCTTTTTGCAGTATTTGAATGGTAAAGCCTTGTGAAAGATAGAAATGAATAGCTGATTGATTTTTTTGATAGACTGTCAAAGTCAGTGTTTTATTGGTTTCTTTTATTTTTTTCATTAGTTGCGTACCGATTTTTTGTTGCCGGTATTCCCTCTTTACAAAAATCCCTGCGATGAACTGATCGATCACCCCAGCAAAACCGATGATTTCCTGATCTATTTCTGCTAAATAAATCACTGCCTCTGGCAAAGCTTTCTTAACAGATTCTATTTGACTCTCCCAATAAGTTGGTGAGATGAATCCATGAGAATCCAAATTAGCATGCAGCCAAATCGATAGAACAGTTTCCAGTTCTTCAGCAGACAATTCTGTTGTTGTACGAATCATTTTTTCTCTCCTTACTTAGTCATTGAGTTTAAACCAAAAACCATTTTTTTGAAGTTCTTTCACTAGTTTTCGCCCCTCAAAAAAGTACATCTTTTCTTGTTTTAATTTTCTGATACCAAAAGAAGCAGCGACTTTAGGATCATCAACTGATACGATTCGATAAGTCCCACCAGGTAATTGATCCAGCTTGACTTTCCCATAATGATCGCTTTGCACTGAAAACGGCACACCGTTTCTAGTAAGTGTTTTTTTCTTATGTTTCAAAATAAATGAGCCACCATTTACTGGATTTCCTGCTGAATCACTTATAATAAATGAAAAATCAAGCACTTTTTTACTTAACCGATACTGATAAATCAGTCGACCAATAAACAGTAACAGTATGACTACAGCTATTATCGTTCCTGCAAGAATAAGCAACTGTCGCAAAGTTCTTTCCTGATTTCCTTTTTCTTCTTCGTTTTTTACCGATTCACTATAAGGAATCCGATGTCCCGTCACTAGCAAACGATGCGTGTTGATCATATACGGTGTACATGTAAGCAAGGTAACTAAGTCTTTTCCTTCTTCAATCGTTAGAACAGACGTGTCATCTGGCAGTACCACTTGTATATTTTCAACTTGATAAGCCAATTTCTCCCCCAAAACAGTCAAAATAAACGTATCTCCGTGTTCTAAGCGATCTAACTCGGTAAATAATCGTCGATTGGGTAACCCGCTGTGAGCAGAAATCACTGAATGCGTCGAATTTCCACCAAGTGGGAAAGAAGTTCCTTGTAAGACGCCTGCTCCATTCTCAAGAATCATGCCATTAAGCCGGTCATAAAGTGAAATATTTATTTGGATTTTAGGTATATTGACACTTCCGATCAGCCATTCCTCTAATTGGCTGGATGTCGTGCTTTCATTTCTGTTCTGTTCATCGAAAGGATCAGCCCCAGGATTGAATCCTTGGTCAGTTAATCGTTGGTTTTGCTCCTCCATTTTCTTTCGCTGTGCTTCATTTTCGGCTGCGGTTCGTTTTTGTACTTGTTCCATTCGTTTTTGATCCATAAGACTATTTAAAGAATCCACATAAAATGGATACAAAGCGATTAGTAACCCTACGACGATACATATCAATAAAAATAAACGAAACAAAAGCCGACGAGACTGTTTTTGCTTTCTCTGCTTCACATGTGTCCTCCCTTGCAAGTTTTTTTGTTCTTTCTTTTATTATATGGGTTCAGGAAAAAAATAGAAAATGAAAGCCGATGAGGTTGTGAAAACTGCGTTATGCTTTGAGTAATAAGAGCGCTAGTCAGAAAATAGCTTTTCATATTTTCTAGGCTAATGAGCTTATTACTCAAAACAAGGGAGGCGACATGGCTTTGTCACATCCTCTCTCCTTAGAAATTTCACTTATGTTTTTATTGTAAAATTCATAAATATTTTCATAAATTTTCTAATTTCTTGCCTCCCTACCGCATAGGATATATGATGAATTTATCTAAAGTTTGCAAAGGAGTTCGACAATTGAAAAAATATGGCCCGTTTTTAGCAATTTTTTTCATTGCTTTGGCATTTCTCATGCCTCATTTATTCACACATAAACTAATTTTGGGTGCTGATGCCCCCTTCCATTACAATCGGTTCTACGATGCTGCGCAACAAATCAAACATGGGGATTTCCATTATTTTCCTTCACTTTATGGATTCCAGCAAAGCGGTAGGATCGTTAATGCCGTTTACGGCCCATTTTTTGCTTATTTACAAGGATTGATCGTGTTGCTTGCAGGTAGTTGGTTTCACTATCAGATTCTTTCAAATTTTATTCTTTATCTTATTTCAGGATTTTCTATGCTGATTTTACTGAGATATGTCAATGTTCGGAACTGGGTAAGTGTACCAGTAGCCGTTTTATTCATGAGTACGTATTCTATTCAATATTGGTCTATCAATCAAGGATTCACTAGTTGGGGAACTTGTTTCTACCCTTTATGCATGATCCCTATTGCTGATTTCGTCCTTCATAAAAAGTTTCCTGTGATCAAAGTTGCGATATCAGTTGGACTTATGACGCAGATTCATCTACTGTCTTCGATCATGTTAGCTTTGATGTATATTCCTTTTTATCTTTATTACTTTTTTAAACAGACTGAAAAAGGAAAAGCACTGCTTCAACTGATCAAGTCGGTCTTGCTTTATTTTGTTCTGACAGCAAATATTTGGGCAGGACTGGCTATTGTTTACAGCGGGAATAAGATTCTTCCTCCCTTTGTTAACAGAGAAATGAGTCAAAAGGCGATCGACCTAGATGGCAGTTATTGGCTTCATTACCCTAAAGCCTTTCCGATATTGATATTATCAGGTTTTTTGCTTTTTATTTTCTTTCAACAAAAGAACACCTTGTTCCAAAAAATCGTGTTGTACACAAGTCTTGTTTTCTTTTTTCTTTCTACTAGCTTGATTCCATGGACGACATTGATCGAAAAAAATGTGCCTTTTATTAGCTTAATTCAGTTTCCATTTCGATTTTTCGTCCCATTTACGCTATTGCTTCTGCTTTACCTTGCCCTTTCACTAAATCAATGGTCTGAGCAAAAGTGGTTCCGTCTTTTAGGTATATTGGGTATTCTTATTTTTTCTGCACAGACGATCCAAAACTTATACCAGCATCTAGAAAAGTGGGAGAATGAAACATTTGTCAGTCGACATACTTATCTCTTCGATACACCGGAAGAAGCAAGGAAAACATTCTTCAGTAAAGATATGTCTACCAGCTTATTCGTTTTTCAAAAAACTACCCCTGACTATCTCCCAATCTATAAGGAGACAAAAGACAACAAATATGACCGATATAACGAAGAAATATTAGAAAACGAAACAACTTTCATAAAAACACATCCAGGTGGTCTTTTGACAATCAAGTGGAAAAATACTGGGGACAAAACGGTTCATATCCCTGTTATCGTTTATGATCGGACTGTACTACAGCAAAATGGAAAAACATTGACTGATTATGAATTAACGGATATCGGGACCCCAATTGTGAATCAGCAAAAAGGGATCAACGAGCTCACGCTTCATTATCGAACGCCGGTCTATTTCTATTTCATTCTTTCTCTTACTTTGATTGGTTGGTTTACCTTGCTGTGCTTATTTATTTATCATAGATACAAGCATCTACATGCTTAGTCAAAACGGATGATACATCCAATCAAAAAAACTCTCCGAACGGTAGGATCGATCGGAGAGTTTTATTTTGTTTAGTTTTTTTGTGTCATATTTTTGTTCGTTCATCGTCCATCTATTTCGATTTCAACCCCATAGTGATCACTGATGATTGGACTATCGATCCCGTCAAAAATCCGTTGATATTTTTTTACTTGTACTCCTTCAGGGACAAAAATGAAATCTATACGCAATTTTTCTGTATTTTGTTCCCAACCATCAATCTTCTTTTCCACAGTAGCAGCCTTGCCTTTTTCATTCGCGATAACATACGAATCTCGAAGAAGAAGACCACTTTCCTTTACTATATGATAACCTTCAGAATTTGCTGGATTATTGAAATCACCTAGGAAAAAAAGTGGTGTGCGAGTTTCAAAAAAGTAGTTTTCCAAGTTTTTCCACTCAAAATAAAAGCCGCTTTTTTTATCTGTCCACCAAGAAAAGTGGCAGCTAGAGACAAAAATATCTTGATCATCCATTTTTGTTTTTCCAATCAAGATCTTGCGCGTCCGGTAATCTTCTTTCTTTTGAGATTCGGAGACGGTGAGGACCTGACTTTCCAATGGTCTTTTCGCAAGCAACGCATTTCCTTCTTCATATTTATCATAACCGATGTGGCTCATTTCCCAACTCCAAAAATACTCTTTTCCTTGTTCTTTTAAAAGCTGGACTAAACAGTAGGCAAAATTATCTTTGCGGATAGGAACTTGATTCTCTACTGGACAGAACTTCATTAGTTTTGCAGGGTCTGCTTCTTCAGATTCCAGTAATTGGTTGATTTCTTGTAAAGCGATCACTTCATAATCTTCTAACAGGATCTTCTCTGCTAATTCCTGTAATTTTTTCTCTGGTTCTGGCTCAAGCCAGCTATGGGTGTTCAATGTCATGAATTTCATGGTTCTTCTCCTTCTCTTCATTTCGAAACAAAAGGGGTTGTGACAAAATTTTGTCACAACCTCCCCAGTAAACAGTGTTCAATCAGCTGACCTTCGGTATTAGCTCAAAAACGGCAAAATATGAGGAGCTATTTTTCCGTTTTGTCTCTCTAATACTCAGGTCAGGACGCTGATTTCACAACCTCCCCTTATATTTTAATGGAGCCGATCACTTTACCAACTGCCACTGTCCCTAATTGCTTGATCACTACTTCTTCCACTTTATCATTCGTAAATACGATCATGATCGTTGGATCTTTTTCTTCGTTTTGGATCACCTCAAGATTCATCTCAGCTAATTTCGTTCCTGTTCCTACTTTTTGTCCTTCTTTGACAGCAATCTCAAAAGCTGACTGATTCATTTGGACTGTATCAATCCCCATATGGATCAAAACTTCGACGCCATCTTTCGTTTCTAGCCCAATTGCATGTTTGCTAGGGAAAATACTTGTCACTTTTCCAGCGATCGGCGCAACAACTTCTCTTGACGTTGGAATAACAGCAAAGCCATCACCCATCATTTTTTGTGAGAATACTGGATCTTTTACTTCAGCTAAAGGAATCACTTCCCCAGAAGCTGCGGAAACTAGTTCTTGTTCTATACCTAAGTAATGCTTACTATCTGCTTGTCCATTTCCTGTAGAAACCATTTGCGGCTCTGGAATCTCTGCTCCTGATTGCAACAAATCTTCGATATCTGATTTCAAGACATCTGCTTTTGGTCCATAAACTGCTTGGACTCCATTGTCTTTGACGATTAGCCCCATTGCTCCTGCTCGTTTCCAGGCTTCTTCAGTCCCAACTTTTTCCCGATCGTTTACACTTACACGTAAACGAGTCATACAGGCATCGACATCTTTGATATTTTCTTTTCCGCCCAACAAATGAATGATCTGAACCACTTGCTGATCTGCTGTTCCTGTTCCACTGTTAGATACAGTGGTTTCTTCACTGTCATTGTCATAATTTCCGTTACGCCCAGGTGTAGCAAAGTTGAATTTTTTGATCAAGAAATTTGCTAAGAAATACGTAACAACACCAAAAACGATCACACATAACACGAAGTTGATAAGATCTGCACCTAGACCCGCTTTGATAGCTAATGGTGTCCGCGTCAGCAATTCGATATTTCCAAATGAATGGACCCGCAATGGTAAAATGTCTGCCATCGCAAATGCAGCTCCCTGAATGACTGAATAAATGGCATATAATGGTACAGCCGCAAACATGAACATGAACTCCAATGGTTCTGTTACACCTGTTAGAAAGACAGCTAACGCTGCTGAAAAATACATTGATTTATATCTTGCTTTCTTATCAGGATCGACATTACGGTACATCGCAAATGCCATCCCCATCAAAATACCCGAAGAACCAATCATTTGTCCTACTTTGAAACGAGCCGGTGTCCAGTTATGCAACACAAATTCATATTGTGACATATCCCCTGCACCTCTAAGATTCACTAAATCAGTGGCCCAAGCTAACCATAACGGATCTTGTCCAAAAACTTGTGTTCCTGCCTGTGCACCTGATAAAATCTCGTACGATCCGCCAAGCTGTGTATAGTTGATAGGAATCGTCAGCATATGATGCAATCCGAACGGTAATAGCAAACGTTCCAATGTACCAAATAAAAACGGTGCTAGAATCGGTGCGCTTTCCTGTGATTCTGCAATCCATAAACCAAAATTATTGATTCCGGCCTGTACGTTTGGCCACACAACAGCAAGAATCAATGCCACGATCGTTGACCATAAGATAACGACAAACGGAACAAAGCGCTTTCCATTGAAGAAAGACAAAGCATCCGGTAATTTTCTATAATTATAGTACTTATTATAAGCCATTGCCCCGACAAAACCAGCGATGATCCCTACAAATACACCCATATTCAAAGCTGGTGCTTCCAACACACTTGTAAAGAACCCTTTAACCATGATTTTCGTACCGAAAAGAGTGTGAGTAAACGCATCTTCATTCGCAAGCATGTCGCTTGTGACACCAAAGATGGCCCCAGTGATCCGATTGATCAAAATAAATGAGATCCCCGCAGCAAATGCCCCACCTGCTCGTTCTTTTGCCCAACTTCCTCCTATTGCTAAAGCAAATAAAATATGAAGATTACCAATAATTGCCCAACCAATATTTTCTATTACTCCGCCCGTTGTAACAAGCGGCGTCCACTCAGGATTGATCAAAGGAATTGATTTCCCTATACTGATCATCAATCCAGCTGCCGGCATCACTGCCACCACAACCATTAAAGCCTTTCCAAATTTTTGCCAAAACTCAAAACTAAATATCTTTTTCATTCCGTTTAGCTCCTTTACGCAATCGGTTTCGTTAAATGTATTATAGCGTGCGTTTTCTTTTTTGTAAATGCTTTATTTTTTATTCTTCTGTCTATACCATTCTTTAAAACCCATAATACATAAGTTTCCTTCTATAAATAGCTCGAAAAAAATTTATTTTTATGCTTTTTTCTATGAAATATTTCCTATTGTCTATTGACTTACGCAATCGGTTGCGTTTATTATGAACGTATAAAACAGCTCATTAGGAGGAGAACAATGAAACAGATCAAACGACTATTTGCTATTGATCCATGGAAAATCAGCACGACCCAATTAGATAAAAAAAATCTTCGACTGCAAGAATCTCTGACAAGTATTGGAAACGGTTATATGGGGATGCGTGGGAACTTTGAAGAAACTTACTCAGGGGACCACCATCAAGGTACTTATTTGGCAGGTGTCTGGTATCCTGATAAGACACGTGTCGGCTGGTGGAAAAACGGTTATCCAGAGTACTTTGGAAAAGTGATCAATGCCTTGAACTTTATCGCAATAGATATTTCGATCAACGATCAGCTGATCGACTTGGCTTCTTTGGAACCAGAAGATTTTTATTGGGAACTAGATATGAAAAATGGTGTGCTATCTCGTACGTTCACAATTACTACTTCTACTAATAAAGTACGTATCTCCTTTGAACGTTTTTTAAGCATTGTCAAAAAAGAAGCGGCTTACATCCATTTAACTATAGAAATGCTTGAAGGTAATGGAACAGTCGACCTCGTATCGAAATTGGATGGAAATGTCCAAAACGAAGACAGCAACTATGATGAACATTTTTGGAATGAGATCGATCGTGGAACCATAGAAGAAATCGGCTATTTGACAACCAAAACTATTCCAAATAACTTCGGGATCGAACAATTCACTGTTACTGCAGCAATGCGTCATTTCGTTAACGGAAAAGCAGTCGTTCCTGATTATCACGAAGATACTTTAGCCTTACATGGTTGCCTGTCTGCTGAATTATCTCAAGGCGAGACATGGACAGTAGAGAAAGAAATCATCGTTCTTACTAGTCGAGATATCCCAGAAGCGCAGCAAGCAGAAAAAGCCGTCTCAGAATTAGCAAATCAGACAAACAATTATATCCAAGCAAAAGAAGAACAAACAGCGGCTTGGGCAGAACGATGGAAGCTTGCCGATGTGGTCATCAAAGGAGACGAAGAAGCACAGCAAGGTATTCGGTTCAATTTGTTCCAACTATTCTCTACTTACTACGGCGAAGATGAACGATTGAATATTGGACCCAAAGGATTCACAGGAGAAAAATACGGCGGTGCCACTTACTGGGATACAGAAGCGTACGCAGTCCCTCTTTATCTCGCTTTAGCCAAACCCGAAGTAACTAAAAATCTTCTGAAATACCGCCATAACCAGCTGCCGCAAGCGATCCACAACGCTCAGCAGCAAGGATTAAAAGGCGCGCTTTATCCTATGGTCACCTTCACTGGCGTCGAATGTCATAACGAGTGGGAAATCACTTTCGAGGAGATCCACCGAAATGGTGCAATCGCCTATGCAATCTACAATTACACGAATTACACCGGTGATACGGAATATTTGAAAAATGAAGGTCTGGAAGTTTTAGCAGAAATCGCCCGCTTCTGGGCAGACCGTGTCCATTTTTCAAAACGAGCAAATAAATACATGATCCACGGAGTGACTGGACCAAACGAATATGAAAACAACATCAATAACAATTGGTATACAAATACGATCGCAGCTTGGGTCTTGCGTTACACGCGAGAAAATTATTTAACTTATCAAGAAGAAGCTGCTATCACTATCAGCGAAGAAGAACTAGCCAAATGGAAAGATATCGCAGAGAACATGTACTTCCCAGTGGACGAAGAATTAAGTATTTTTGTCCAGCATGACACATTCTTAGATAAAGATCTCATGCCTGTATCCGATATTCCCACAAGCGATCTTCCTCTGAACCAGCATTGGTCTTGGGACAAAATCCTTAGATCTTGCTTCATCAAGCAGGCAGATGTATTACAGGGGATTTATTTCTTCAACGATACTTTTACAAAAGAAGAAAAACAAAAAAACTTTGATTTCTATGAACCAATGACTGTCCATGAGTCTTCCCTTTCACCAAGTATCCATTCGATTTTAGCAGCAGAATTAGGAATGGAAAACAAAGCTGTAGAAATGTACCAACGAACAGCTCGCTTGGATTTGGATAATTACAATAACGACACAGAAGACGGCTTGCACATCACTTCCATGACTGGCAGCTGGTTGTCGATCGTCCAAGGATTTGCACAAATGAAAACCGCCCATGATCAATTGAAATTCGCACCATTTCTGCCAAAAACCTGGAATGCTTATTCTTTCCATATCAATTATCGCGGACGTTTATTATTCATCTCAGTTACAGATGAACAAGTTACTTTCGAGTTATTAGAAGGTATGCCTCTGGAACTTTTCGTCTATGAACAGTCTTACACTTTAGAGGATCGCCTAGAAATAACGCTAAGAAAGGAGGAAGCAAATGTTTAAAGGGGTATTGTTCGATTTAGACGGCGTCATTACCGATACTGCCGAATTCCATTATCGTGCTTGGCAAAAGCTTGGTCAGGAAATCGGCATTACGATCGACCGCACATTCAACGAACAGCTAAAAGGCGTCAGCCGAGAAGACTCTCTCTCTTTGCTTTTAGCTTATGGCGGAAAAGAACACTCTTTTTCAAAGGAAGAATTTGCAGAATTAGCAAAAAGAAAAAATGATTATTATTTAGAGATGATCCAGACGATCGAACCAAAAGATGTTTTCCCTGGGGTCGTCCCTTTACTAGATTCTTTAAAAGAAGAAAAAATCAAGATCGCTCTTGCTTCTGCAAGTAAAAATGGGCCTTTCCTACTTGAAAAAATGGGTCTCACACCTTACTTTGACGCTATTGCCGACCCGGCAGAAGCAGCAAGCGGAAAACCTGCGCCAGATATCTTCCTCCTTGCAGCAAAAGCTGTCGGACTAAAAGCAGAAGAATGTATCGGGATCGAGGACGCGCAAGCTGGTATCCAAGCCATCCTCTCAAGTGGTGCTCAACCAATTGGCGTGGGACGTGCTGAAGACCTTGGAGAGGAGATCCCGCTTGTCCCTGATACGACTTTTCTTACGATTGATTACTTAAAAGAAAAGTGGCATGACCATGGATAATCCAGAAATCACCGTCGTACCAGTCCCAGAGACTGAAATAAAGAAAATCACGTTGAAGAACGACTATTTAGAAGTCGTTCTTCTCAACTATGGTGCCCGCCTGCATCAAATCTTCGCGCCAGACAAAGAAGGAAAATCAGAAAATATTTTATTGTCTTACGATCATTTCGAAGATGTTCTAACAGATAAAAGCTTTTTTGGCGCAACTGTCGGACCTGTAGCTGGAAGGATCCGAGATGCTTCCTGGGGTGAGCATAGATTGGAGAAAAACTGCGGATCACACCATATCCACGGTGGCACGAAAGGCTGGTCTTTCCAATATTGGGAAGTAGAAGTTTTCAAAACTCCTTCATCAATAGGCGTGGTCTTTTACTTAAAAGATGAATTTTCTACCTATCCAGGACCAATCACTGCTACGATCACTTACCGTTTGACAAAAAACGAATTAGAGATGACGACCTCTGCCAGTAGCCTGGTCGAAACCATCTGCAATCCGACCAATCATGCCTACTTCAACCTTTCAGGAAATGGAAAAAGAGACATCTACGACCATCAGTTAACGGTCTTCTTAGATGGTATACTTGAATTAGATCAAGAAAAACTACCTACTGGAAATTGGACGAAAAAAGAAGACCTGCCCATCGACTTTAGAAAATCTCCAACACTGCAAGAAATCCTTGCTTGTTATCCAGCTGGACTAGATGATGTATTTCTTTTGCATCATCCTAGGCTTTCCAGAACTTCCTTACAATTATTCGAGAAGCATTCTGGTCGTCAAATGACTATAGCAACTTCCAATAAAAGTATGGTATTATTTTCTACGACTGGATTTGAAGCTGATTTCTCTGTCAACGGAAAACAGATGCATTCAAACTACGGATTAGCAATCGAACCGCAAGAAATCCCTGATATCGTTCATTTCCCCAACTTTGGATCGATCAACCTCCATCCTGGTCAAGAACGGATCAGTCAAACGATTTATCGGTTCTCTGCACAATAACAAGAGAAAGGTGTTTTTATCATGGCTATTACCGTAAAAGATGTGGCGAAAAAAGCCGGTGTTGCTACCTCGACCGTCTCTCGTGTTATCAATGATCATCCTAGTATTTCCGAAGCAACAAAGAAGAAGGTCCGAAAAATCATGGATGAACTAGGTTATGTTCCTAACATGACTGCCCGCAATCTAGGAAAACGCATTTCCAGTGCCATCGGCGTGATCTTACCCCCTCTTGATTCAAAAGAGCGGATTGGGAATCCCTTTTATCTTGAGATCATGGAAGCAATCAACGAAGAAGCTCGGAATTATGATATGACGACAGCGATTGCTACTGCTAAAAATTTTGATTTACTGTTAGAGAACGTCCAGCGTATGCATCTACAAAAACAAGTAGATGGTTTTATTCTAGTGTATTCAGATAGTCAAGACCCTGTCATTGATTATTTATACCAAAACCACATCCCTTTCACTTTGATCGGACAGCCTTATCATCACGAAAACGAAATCGTTTATGTAGATAATGACAACCAGCTTCTAGGCAAACAAGCAACAGAATTTTTGATCCAGAATGGACATAAGAATATCCTATTCGTGACGAATACGACTCATGAGAGTTTGTATTTCGAACGATATTTCGGTTATCAAAAAGCGATGATGATGGCTGATCTTCCTGCGTTTTCCAGTGTAGTACTGGAACATACAGAAGATTATCTGACCTTTGAGAAAACGTTGAAAGAAAACGAAGCCACAGCATTGGTAGTCATTGACGATATCTTCGCCCTTCGCACGATGCAGTTGGCACAAATGTATGGTTATGTCATTCCAGAGACACTTTCCGTCATTAGCTTCAACAACTCGATCTTCTCAACATTGACACATCCTTACCTTACAAGCATCGATATCGATATCTCCGAATTAGGACGTGTCGCTATGCAAAAACTGCGTGAACTGATCCATGAAGAATTAAGTAGCGGCGTACGCTTGGTCATCCCTCATCGCTTGATCAAAAGAGAGACAGTCGTTCCTTTAGAAAGCACGAAACTTAGTTAAATCACTGAATTTGCTGACCATTTATCCTATGGTCAGTTTTTTACATAAAATACGTTATTTTTATAAGTTTAAAAACCAAATATTAAATAACATTAATATTAAAATAGATAAATCTATCCCTTCTTTTTCTTTATCAGTTGTTTGAACGATTATGCGTCCAAAACAAACGATTATTTGACATAACTACTGTCTTCCATGAGAATACACAAAGGAAACACCAATAATATAAAAAACATTTTTTTAAATTGATTTTTTCTATTACGCCTTGTATTCTTTTGTTTTTTCAAGAATAATTAAATGTGTAAGTGAATAGGAATGAATGGAGGTGCAAAAGACCCCCTTGTCGATCAGCCGCACGTGTTCTTGAAAGGAGAAAACATGAAAAAACTCACTCATTTGTTTTTTGTTGTGTTGACACTTCTGCCATTTGCTGCCACGCCTGTCCAAACGCACGCCCAAGAAACGTATACGATTAAAGCAGAACAACATGCGACGACCGAAGTTGTTCCTGAACTCCCGTCTATCTCTCGTATCCCTGTCACTACCCAAGAACCAGATCCGCATAACGCAGCATTGGTTCCTTTAACCGGTGGCGTCAGTTTCTCCTCTTTTCTCTCTCCTTTTTCTGCTGTTGGTGCTACATTAAGTTCTGCATTGGTTTCCCTCCCTGCTTCTGCTGCAGTAGTTTCTGCTATCCTAGGAGCAGGACTTGGTTATAGTTTTTACCAATTAGGTTCCTCCTTAGGCGTCGCCACTGCAGACTTACTCAAAACGAATGCGAGCTTGTATGAATTATCTTCCAATAATCCTGCCCTGCAACAAGAATTGGCCGCTTTTGCCACTTCGGGAATTGATTCTACTACTAGTACCTATAATTTCTCGCAAGGTCTGCAAAAAAGATACGCGCAAGACGTGACCAGTCATGCATTGATGCGGGAATATTTGACAGGAACAACGGATCATGGTGCTTATCGCTTTTCGATCAATGACCATCCGGCATTCCGTAAACTGATCTCTTATGGTTCGCTTTTTACTGAAAGCGCTCGAACTGGCGTGATCGGACGTGATGCCTCGGTAGCTGATCGAATGTTCATCGAAGATCAATTCTTCTTACTGGAAATGGTTCGTGTCATGGAAACTCGAGTCGGCAGTGATACAACATTACTAACGATCTCCGGTCACAATTATGGCCATCGGGGTAGCAACGGTTCCTTCGTCCATGAAGTCGAATTAAGTGTCCCGATGTCTGTCTTGATGAGCCAGATTGCGACTCAAGAAGACTTTCTGGAATATATCCAGCAAAACACCACTTTTGAATTTGGGGTGATCGAAACACCCTCAAGAGAAGTCGCTGTCCAGACGGCTCAGCAAATGGCGCAAGCCTATCATACACGCACTGCCGATATACAAAAGAACTTAGCAGAAGTCTTGGCACCGACTGAAAACGGATTGAGCTTCGATCCTTCTGGTATAATCGCTACCTTATACGGACAAACGGTTGTCCTTGATGCAACAGGAAAGTTCGTGTACGCTGACACTCGCGTAGCCGTTCCAGAATACCAGTGGGGAGCGATCGATTTTGCTTACAGTGAAGCAGCCATCCCAATAGATGACTCGATCACGATCGATGGGCGAAGAGGTGTATTAGATGAAGAAACTGGAGACATCGTAGAAGATGGTACAGGTAAAACATTAGTCGAAGGCGCAATGGGCGCTGCATGGAATGCGTTGAGTCTAGCTCGCGTCCTTGAAGCAATCAAAAACTTCAAAGGGGATGACGATGATGACGATGAATTCGAATGGTATTCCCCTCTTGATTTGTACTATGACGAATGGTATGCAGACGGCGGGAAAGGGCATACGATGGAACGGCATGTGGGACAAACTGCAGAATCTATGAAGAATAGACTTAACGCTTCTACCTATTTACACTATACCTCCTCCTTCTATGATACTGAACGAGCATTAATTTTTATTAATGCTGCTATCTATACAGCAAACAAAGGTTACTTAGATGGTAACATCAAATTACCTTTAGGGACTTGCCATCTCAGACAAGATGTTAACCGAGTGATATATAGTTCATATAAGTATCTTTCAGCTGGTTCATCAATCGGCTGGGGATTTCATGAATTATCACCAGGAATACATTCTCAATTCGACTCGATTTATTACGCCAAAGTGATTATCCAAAGAATGCCCAACATCGTATGGAAAAAACGAAAGTATTATATCCTAACTGCTTATCCTGACTTACAAAGAACCGTAAAAGAGGAGCCGCCAAGGGCGGCTCCTCTTTCTTCAATCCAATACCAGTGTAGCATCGAAAACAGTAAACCGCTTTCTCTTTTCGTCATACACTGACCACACATAAGCACCATCCCAATAACGACCTTCATTATAATAATTCGTAAATTCATTCTCAATTCGACACGATTCATTACAGGGAAATAAATATCCAAAGAACACCACACAGTATTAAAAAACGTAAGTATTATATCATTTCTACTCTCCTGATTTGCACAGAACAATACTAGAGGAATCGCAAACGGTTCCTCTAGTATCACGCTTGGTTGACTAAGTTGATACTAACAACTGTAAAACGGTTTCTTTTCATATCATAAATCGACCATAAATAAGCTCCCCACCCCCGTCGTCCTTCATCATAATAATTCGTAAAAGTAGTATCCCAACAATAAATCTCTAGCTGTTTCTTTTCAGGAAACAATTGATTATTGATTTGTATAAATTCAGCTCGTGTTTTAGGAATAACTGCTTCATGGTCAAGAAAAGCCGTTTCATAATTTCCATCCTGTACAAAAAAATTTTTGGGTTCGATTTTTTTTGCCTTCATTAGTGAGGTATTTACACGGATAGGCCACCCTTGTACATTATCAAACGAGCTTAGATCCGTATAAACAATAGGATTGTTTCTTGTTTGTTGAAATTTTTCTTCATATTTTTCTGAAGAAACATTTTTACCTGTTCTTACAAAAATATCTAAAGACCATATACTACATTCCCACAGACGATTGCAGTAAGTAAGGTAACCTATTATAGCTTCTTGATGACTTTTTAACCCTTGACTGCGATTTTCTTTAAAAAATGCAAAATATGTAAATAGACTTGTCTGATAGCCGAATCTCCTTGTTTCTTTTTCTAATAGTTCCATCTTCTCTCTCCTTTTTCCAGTTCACTATATGGAATAATTCAATCCAATACCAGTGTAGCATCGAAAACAGTAAATCGCTTCCTTTTTTCGTCATACACTGACCATACATAAGCGCCATCCCAATAACGACCATTATTATAATAATTCGTAAATTCATTATTCCAAAGGTAAATATGCAGATGATCTTTATCTGGAAAAAGACGATCATTCAACTGGTTAAATTCTTCTTCCGTTCCTGCCGCTCCTTGAGGCGCATCAAGAAAAGAAGTCCGATAGATACCAT
>NZ_NGLI01000002.1:67668-288964 GCF_002141285.1 Enterococcus sp. 3G1_DIV0629
TCTTTTCGCCTTCATCATTTCTTTATTCACATAAATAGGATACTCTTTCATCTTGTCAAAAAATCGGATATCCGTATAGTTGATTTTTTCTTCTCTGAATTCGTAAAGTTTTTGTGCATATATTTTTTTAGAAACTATAAGCCCTTCTTTGATTCGCCATGACCAACCAGCACACAATCTGCTTGAGTAATTGAGAAATTCTAAAACTGCCTCCTGATGACTAGTTAGCCTGTCATACTCTTCTTCCTTGAAAAAAGCATACCGTAAAACGGTCCAAGCACGCTCCAAATAAAAATCAATACTTTCTTTTTCTAATAGTTCCATCTTTTCTCTCCTTGTGTTCTTCTAACGGCACTCCTGATACACCAACACAACTGACCCTTTCATCTGCCACGTCAATACATGTTTCTCTCGAATTTTATCTATCCCATTTTTATTTTATCGCAATTATCAAGGCTTCTATTCCTATTATTTCTTTTTGAAGAAAAGATAGTTTTTCAATCGTATAAATCGCTAGTTTCGCAAAAAAGGCTGCGACAAAAATAGTCACAACCTTTTGATCTTTTCTTCAATTTTTCACATGTCGGCGATTCAATAAAAAACCGCCTATTATTGTAAAGACAGGAGCAAGGATCGAGAAAAAAGCGAATGGCAAGTAATGCAACGCACTAACTTTCATCGTCCCCATAATGAATGTGCCGCTAACTCCCCACGGTACAAGAGAATTGACGGTTGCTCCTGAATCTGCTAACGTCCGTGTCAAATAGTTTTTTGATAAGCCAACCTCATCAAAGGAGCGTTTGAATGTTTCTCCTGGAAGAATGATGGACAGGTACTGCTCTCCAACGATCAGATTGACTCCGATACAACTCAAGGCAGTAAACCCGACTAAACGAGAAGGTCGGTCCATCTTTTCTTTTAATTCTTGCACGATGGTCTCAACAATCAAATATTTGATCAATAAACCACCTAATGCCAATGCCAGTAAAATCAAACTGGCTGAACCCAACATACTCATGATCCCGCCTCGAGAAAGCAGTTCATCTAGCTTGGGATCAGGTGTATGCGCGACATAACCATTCATCAAGATGTCTGCTGCTTTTCCAATCGTCAAACTTTTCTCATGGATAAAGGAAAGAACGAGGGCGGCTGTCGATCCTGCTAATAATGTAGGGATAGCTGGGATTTTTTTGATTGCCCCGCCAAATAAAATAACTAACGGAATCAATGTCCAAGGAGAAATCCAAAAGCTTGCTTTCATATTTTGGATCATTTCATTGATACTGGCTAGGTCGGCTGAATGACTGTTATGTCCTAATATCGTATAAAAAAGCAGCGAAAGGACGAATGCCGGAAAATCCGTATAACGCATGCCAGCGATATGTTCGAATAGATTGACTCCGCCGATACCAGCTGCCAAGTTTGTCGTATCTGATAAAGGCGAGCAGTTATTCCCTAAAAATGCACCAGAAACGACCGCTCCTGTAGTCATTGCATCGTTGAATCCAAGCAAATGACCGATTCCCAAAAAAGCAATCCCAATCGTCGAAATCGTCGTAAATGAACTGCCGACTGTCACTCCGACAATTGCACAAACAAGAAATGCTGTCGGTAAAAAGAAACGTACAGAGACAAGTTTGAATCCATAAACCATGATCGTAGGGATGGTTCCAGATAGAATCCAAGAGGCAACCAAGACGCCAATCAAAAGAAAAATCAGGATCGGAATGATCCCCGGAGTGATTCCTTTGATGATCCCGTCATGGATCTCATCCCATGAAAACTTTTTAAATCTGCCATAAAACAACAAACACATGAAAGCTGCAAGGATCGGGATATGTGGCGAGAGTTGGAATCCGATAATCAGTACTCCTAGGAGTGCCAACAACACGATCAATACAGCGATACTTTCTTTTAAAGAAATATTTTTATTCATCGTCGATCTCCTATTTCAAATGAAAAGGCCCTGCCATGAAAAAACTATTCACTTGGCAGGACCTCCTACTAAATCAGCGACAGATCGTCGGCTGAAAGACTTATTTTTTTATTTTTCTTCTAAACTTTTTTCTACCTCAATTCCCCAAGAATCTTTCTTGAAGTGATTGATGATCAATGGAATAACGAACATGACCACTGTGATAGCTGCTACTAATAATGCATCACTCAATGTCGCTGTACCTAATGTAGCAAATACGACAACGATGATAGAGAAAATCAGCATGCAGCTGACTACCCAAGCTAAGCCGTTTCCGTTTTTACCAATTCGGTAAGGACGTTCGAATTCTGGATGTTTCTTACGCATTTTAAGCAATGAAACAGCAATCAAAATGTACACGATACAATAAATAACAGTTGTAGCATTTGTAAGTGTCAAGAATACAGCACTTACGTCATCCATTACACCATAAAGTAAAGCAAATAATGAAATAACGATTGATTGTGTTAGAACGACATTTCTAGATACGCCGTATTTGTTTTCTTTATGGAATCCGAATTTTGGTGGAAGGAATCCTTCACGAGCTACTTGGATGATTGTTTTTGATGGTCCAGTAACCCACGCTGATAATTGTAAAAGCACACCAATAAATACCATGAAGCTGAAGATATTTCCGATCACTTCTGGTAAGCCTAGGATTTGGCAATCAATCAAGATTGGCTGCGTGATATTTGCTAATTCCATTTTTCCATCTGGTACGACATTGGCAACAAGCATCGCATTGATGACATTCAATAAAACTAATCCGATCAAAGCGATAAATACGCCTTTTGTATAATTTTTTGTTGCGTCTTTCAAACGAGGCATGTAAACAGAACTCATTTCAATCCCAACAAAAATAAATGTGATACCAGCTAAGTATTTCAATGAATCAATATGTTCCAAGTCAGGGAAAGCTTTTGACCATGAAAAGTCACCTAGATAGCCGTTTGAGACTAGTCCGACTTTGAAGGCTGCCAAAACACCTAAAACGAACATGATGACTACTGGGATATATACCCCTAGCCATACACCGATGTTCCCGCCGACTTTTGCCATATCGAATTTCAAGTTCAAGATCGTGATGATCCAGTAGATAACTAAAATACAACCTAAAACGAACCAATGATTATTGCCAAGTTCTACATTACCAAATGTGTTTCCTAACAATGGTCCTAAAGTAGAAGCGACCATTACCATACCTGGGAACATTTGCACCCACAATAGCCATGCAACGACAAATCCCCATTTGCTGCCCAGTGCTGTTTTTACCCATAACTGAGGACCGCCTTCTTGAGGAAGCATCGTTGAAAGCTCACCGGAAACCATTGATATCGGGCCGGCAAAAAACAAAACTGCAAAAATTGAATAAAAAATCAATGTCCAACCGACTGCGGCTAACGTAGGAATACTCCGAACCGTTGCACACAGTGCCATTGTCAGACCGATAAAGGTCCCAAGACCCATTTTACTTACTTCAGATTTACTCACCGTTGACACTCTCCTTGATTTTCTGGATAAAATAACGGTGTCTTTGAAGTAGTTTCAGCAATAAACGAAACAATTCAGCGAATATTTGAGGGGATTCTTTGAGTCTATTGCTTGAAGGAGTTCTTCAAAGACAACCTCAAAACAAAGGGATCGAAGAGCTTAGGTCACCCCTTGCTCTTCAGATCCAAACATGCGTCAGAAACAGTTAGCATTCAAGCTGTTTTCTAACATGATTACCTTGCTTATTTTGCTTCGCTTGCCAATAATTGGTCTGCGTAGATTTTTTCCAATTTTTCTTGAAGAGCTGCTTTGATTTTTTCAGCATATTCTTCAAAGTGTTCTTCTTTGTTCATGTATGGTGTCATTACGCTGGCACGCAATACAGTTACTTTTCCGGCACGGTTCCATTCTTCATCTGAGAATCCTAGTTGGTTCACGAATTGCAATGGGCTGTTGCCATAGTCTGGGATAGCAAAGTCAGTATGTGAAGTTAAGAATTCATTACCGTAAATGCTTCCTTTCACGTATGAAGAATAATCGTATACGTCATGGTTCAATTTATTCATCGCAACTAAATCGTCGTTGCCTTTTTCTTTGAATACGTAGTCTACCATGTTGAAATCTGGATAAGTTAATGGATGAACTTCGATTTCTTTGTCACCTACTTTGAATGACAAGTCATTCAAGAAGTTGTAGAAACGATGTGCCCCTTCGATTGATGCACCCATCAATTTACCGTATCCTGTGACATTCAAAGGTAAGACATGATGTGCTGCCCAAACGCTGGCTGCTGTTGCCCCTGCTTTTGAACCTTCCAAGATATACGCTCCAAGTAATGCTGGAATATCTGCACCTTTTTCAAATACATATGTTGCGAAGTAAGAGATAACGTCTCTCATGCGGATATCTTTGATGACGATACCACCGGCAGAATATGGAACATAGCCCATTTTATGTGGGTCGATTGTTACAGATTCTGCTTCTTCGATTGCTTTATATGCACTGTGTACTTCTTCTAAGATATAATCTTTGTTTTCTGTAAAGACGTTGTATTTGTAATGAACATCTTTTAAATCTTCGAATGGAATGAAGTTGTTGTCTTCGTCTAAGAAAATCGCACGGCCATATCCGCCATAAGCAGCATCTACGTGCAAGTAGAAGTAAATACCGTCTTTTTCTAATACGCGACGCAATGCAACGATTTTATCGATACCGTCGATTGCTCCTTCTTCTGTTGATCCTACAACACCGACTACACCTAAGATTGGTGTTTTTTCAGCTGCTAGACCACGAACGATTTTTTCAAGTTCGTTGATGTCCATGCGATAGTTATGGTCAACTGGCACTGGAATTACTTGGTCTAAACCGATACCGATGATGTCGGCAGCTTTTAGCCATGAATAGTGTTTTGTTTGTGGAACCAACCATTTTCCTAATTTTTCTAAATGTTTTCCGCTACGTGCTGAGTGAGCTTTGATTTCGTCGATTTTTTCTGGAACACTGTCTAACAAGTTCATGATTTCTTCTGTTGACAAGTTCATTAATTCCCAATCGCTTTTTCCAGCAACTAGCTCAGGTGTCACTTCTTTCATAGCAAGTGGCAATGATTTGATGTTGCGGGCATACCAAAGTCCTTCTAAGTTTGCTAAAGAACCATCAGCAACGATGTGTCCCCAGCCATCTTTATAGCTCATTAATTTTGCAAATTCCATGCCTACTTCTTCTTCCATTTGGCTTGTTGCAGGAGAAGATTCGTAAGCAACGTTATTACCATTCCATAGCATAGCAAAATTGTACGCTAGTAAAGATGGCATCAATGTTTCAGAGTTCATATGACCCCAGTAGCGTCCGGCATTATGCCAAGGAACGGAATGGGTACGCATCCGCGCTGAAATTTCTGATAGAACATCTTTTGTTTTATTCACAGTGTGTTCAAAACTAGCACTGCTTTTTTCTTCTGGCGTAATGATAGGCATGTCTTGAGGCATGTAGTTTTGACGCCAGCCTAAATGTTCGTCCACCAATTCATTCAACAAAGCTTTATAGATTTGGCCGTTCTCAGCTTTGTCCCCAATGAATAGGGCATTTAGGTTTAGATCTTTCGACAATGATTCACTCATAGTGAAACCCTCCTAAAAAAAATATTTAAATTTTGTCGAGCCCTACATTACACCTGTTCTCCTATTCTGTAAACTAAGCTTTCGACCGTTTTTTAATCGTATTTTAATATGTATCAATTATCCGAATTGTTCACACTTTTGAAATAATTAAAAAAAACGAGGGAATTTACAAAAGTAAATTCCCTCGCAAAGATTGTATTAACGACAACCAGCGTTCTATTTTAGGATGGGTTTCAAAATTGGAATGTTGTAATAGTATTCCCCTTTTTCAAGGCAAAAACTTACTAAATTCTAATCAATTACTTTGGCCAAAAAGTAATTTTTCTTACCTTTTCGAATAACCACAAACTTACCATCGAATTCATCGGATGGATTTATGACAAAATTTAAATCGGTAACGCGGTCACCGTTAATACTTATAGCTCCGTTTGAAACATCTTCCCGTGCCTGACGTTTAGATGGTTCAATTTTTGTGGAAACAAGTAGCTCCACAATATTTTCAGGTGTGCTTGAAATTTCAACGTTCGGCATTTTACCGAATCCTTGCGCGATTTCTTCCGCATTTAGTTCTTTAATATTTCCAGAGAACAATGCTTGTGTTATTTTTTGCGCTTCTTTCAAGTCTTCTTCACTATGCACAAATCTTGTAACTTCTTCTGCCAAACGGCGTTGTGCTTCACGTTTCTCAGGTTCTGTCTCTACTTTTTTCGCTAATTCTTCAATTTCTTCTTGAGATAAGAACGTAAAGAATTTCAAGTATTTCACTACATCACGATCATCTTGATTCAACCAGAATTGGTAGAATTCAAATGGTGAAGTTTTCTTAGGATCAAGCCAAACGGCACCGCCTGCGGTTTTTCCGAATTTCGTTCCGTCCGCTTTCAACATCAATGGAATCGTCAAACCGAACGCTTCTGCTTCTGGTCCTTCTAATTTTCGGATCAGGTCTAAACCAGCTGTGATATTTCCCCATTGGTCTGCTCCACCGATTTGTAGTTGTACATCGTATGTTTTATGCAGATGTAAAAAGTCGATGGATTGCAGGATTTGGTAAGTGAATTCTGTGAATGAGATCCCTACTTCCAAACGGCTGGCAACGATATCTTTTGCTAACATCGTGTTGATGTTGAAGTTTTTACCGTAGTCTCTCAAAAATTCAAGTAAAGAGATTTTTGACAACCAGTCGTAGTTGTTCACAAATGTGATATTTGCGTCTTTACCAAACAATTTTCTCATTTGATTGGAAAGTGCATCCACGTTATGTTGCACTTGTTCCATTGTTTGCAACACACGTTCTGTTTTACGGCCGCTTGGGTCGCCGATCGTTCCTGTTCCGCCGCCAATCAGAATATATGGATGATGGCCTGCCAATTGGAATCTTTTCATCATCATAAATGGGATCAAATGTCCGATATGCATCGAATCACCAGTTGGATCAACGCCGCAATAAAGTGAAATGCTCTTTTCTTCAACGAGCTCGCGAAGTCTTTCTTCGTTTGTTTGCTGATTAATGGCGTCGCGCCAAGTTAATTCATCAATAATATTCATTTTACTGACCTCCGTGTAGTTTTTTATGAAAGCAGGAACCTGCTAGCATGTGTCATTAAGTATTTCTTCGGGATGGAAAATAAAAAAAGTCCCTTGGCATATAGCCAAGGGACGAAATCTCGCGGTACCACCCAATTTGTATGTCTAGATATCCAACATACCTCTCGAACATTTAACGCTGTCGCGTGGCAATCACTGCCAGAGACTCCTGAAATGTAATTCGCTTTAAAGCATGTACTGGTTTGCAGCAACCACCAGCTTTCTGAAACATTGGCTTTAACAACTACTTCGTTTCAATCTTCGTCTTGTTATTATTAATATGTGTCTATCATAGAGCGCAACTTTTTCTTTGTCAACAGAAAAAGGATATTTTTTTTAAATTCCTCATTTTTTCTTTTTTGAATCCGTTCTAATCCCGAACATTTTATTTTTAACTATTGTTAAAAGAAACTATTTTTTCTGTATTTTTTCTGCAATTTATCGAGAAGTCACTTTACTTTTCCTCTTATTCTTTCTTCGTTACAATGAACAATGGGACGAGTAAAAAAATGAAAAAGCAAGGGACGAGGTATATGGAAAAAAAGCAAAAAATTATTTTAGGAGCCACTTCTGCTTTAACTGTCGTTATTTTAATTTTAAGTCTGTTTTTTGTCATCCGGGCATACACAAAAAAAGAACCGATCATTCCTGAAAAAAAAATAACAGAAAAGACAAAAGAGCCAATGGATGATAAGCAACAGCTAGTTACTCAAGCAAAAAATCTGGCACAAAGCTATGATTATGACCAAGCGATTGCTTTATTGGAGAAAAACAGTAAAAACGGATCTGCAGAAACACAGCAGCTTCTTCAAACACTGAAAAAGGAGAAAGAACAACTGATTGACTGGTCTGATCCTACTCAGATCTCTCACGTCTTTTTTCACAGCTTGATCGTGGACCCGCAAAAGGCCTTCCACTCTCAACAGGCGCAAGGATACAAAGACTATATGGTAACTGTTGAAGAATTCAACCGTTCGATCGAACAACTCTATCAAAATGATTTTGTTTTAGTCAATTTGAATGATTTGATCCAAAAAGACGAACAAGGAAATCTTTCCTTTAACGGGCTTGCGCTACCTGAAGGAAAAAAACCATTAGTTCTTTCACAAGATGATGTCAGTTATTATGAATATATGGATAATTCCGGTTTTCCTAGCCGATTAGTCGTATCAAATAACAATGAAATCAAAAATGTTTATAAAGAGAATGATAAGGAAGAAATTGGGGACTTTGACATGGTTCCTCTGATCGATGCTTTTGTCAAGAAACATCCTGATTTTTCTTATCGAGGTGCAAAAGGCACCTTGGCCCTGACAGGTTACAACGGTGTTTTAGGTTATCGAACATCCAAGTCTCAATACGGAGATAACGAGAAAACAAAAAAAGAGATCGAAGAAGCTAAAAAAGTGGCTGATCAGTTGAAGAAAGATGGCTGGAGCTTTGCTTCCCATACCTGGGGACACTTGAATATGACTCAAGCTTCATTAGAGGATGTCAAAAAAGACAATGAATTATGGCAGCAAGAAGTTGCACCTATCCTAGGAAAAACAAATATCCTGATTTATCCATTTGGTGCAGATATTAGCGACTGGCAGCCTTATTCAGCAGAAAATCAAAAATTTGCTTACTTAAAGAGTCAAGGTTTCGATATTTTCTGCAATGTAGATGCTTCTACTCCCGCTTGGGGACAATTAGGTACGGATTTCTATCGAAATGCTCGAATCAATATCGATGGCATTCGGTTCCAATCAGATTTAGACGGACAAAACCCTATTCTTGATCCATTCATCAACGTTCATGATGTCTACGACAAAGAAGCACGCGAATCCGCTTGATTTTACATCATTTATAAACCAAAAAAGCCGAACTGACATTTTATCGTCAGTTTTGGCTTTTTTATGCTTTATTTCTTCTTCGGCGCGATTCCCTTGATCAGGACTTCTGTCCATTCTGCTGTATATGGAAGCAGTTTTGCGTATATCTCCGGCTTAGAAATTCCTTCTACCATTGCTTGAAAATAGAGGATCAAGAACTCATCCGAATATTTCAAATCCACTTTTCCTTCTTTACGCCCTCGATGGAAAAGATCAAGCATGATACTGAAACTTTCTTGCGTATACGCATCCATCGCGTCAGAAAATTCTTTTTTTTCTTTTTTTGTATAGTATGTCATCAAATCGATATAAAATTGTTTGTTCACTCGATTGAGATAACGGATTTTGTTTTCACTCATGGCAATCAGTGTTTCTTCAAATGGAAGATTTTCTGCAATCAACGCTTTCGCTTCTTGCCCTAAATCATTCATAAATGTAAAAAATACTTCATAAATCAGCCCTTCCTTGCTGCCAAAATATTTAAAAATAGTCGCTTTACTTACCTGAGCGCTCTCAGCTACCTTATCCATCGTCACTCCAGCGGTTCCTATGTCTGTGTTCATCAAGTCAAAAGCTGCTTGTAAAATCTCTTTCTTTTTCTCTTGTGCTCTCTTTTCAAAACCGTTCATTTGTAGAGCCTCCCGTAATTTTAAACTTTTATAATATCTATAGTTCAAATTTATTCTGAGGTTTATTATAACTATCTATTGAGAAAGTATCAAGCCAGCAATTCCTTGTTTATGAATTCATTGACAGAAATTTATAAAAAGAATATTATGTACTAAAATAATAAAAAAAGTTTTACAAAAAGGTATAAAAGCATTTTATTAAACTGTTTAATCTTATTTAGTATATATTTTCAGAAAAAGGAGTGGGGTTTTTATGGCAGAAATCGTCAAAGTCACACATTTGAAAAAGAGCTTTGGTCGTTTCGAAGCTTTAAAAGACGTCTCTTTCACCGTACATTCAGGTGAAGTCGTTGGATTTATCGGACCAAATGGTTCTGGAAAATCCACGACGATTCGGACACTTTTAGGGATTATAAAAAAAGACGGCGGAACGGCAACGATTTTTGGTCAAGATGTATGGGAAGATAGTTTATCTATCCATGAACGTCTTTCTTATGTTCCAGGTGACATCTCTTTATGGGGAAATTTGACTGGAGGAGCGATCATCGATCTCTTCATGAAGCTTCATGGAAAAGGGAACGCTCAAAAAAAGGACGAACTGATTCAACGTTTCTCTCTTGATCCTAAGAAAAAAGCAAAAAACTATTCAAAAGGAAATCGTCAAAAAGTAGGCTTGATTGCTGCTTTAGCTGTTGATTCGGATCTCTATTTATTTGATGAGCCTACTTCTGGTTTAGATCCCTTGATGGAAACTATTTTTCAAGAAGAAGTTGAAAAACTGAAAGAACAGGGCAAATCCATCTTGCTTTCTTCTCATATTCTCAGTGAAGTCGAACGGCTGGCAGATAAAGTCGTGATCATCCGCGAGGGAACAGTCGTAGAAGAAGGAACACTCGATGAATTACGTCATTTGACCCGCTCGACCATTACTATAGAAACAGAAGGAGATAACAGCCACTTAGCACAATTGAACGGTGTCCATGATTTTGTGCAAAAAGACCACCTTGCTCAATTTGCTGCTGACAACGAAGCTTTCGATGTGATTTTAGCTGAAACTTCCAAATTAGGTGTGAAAAAATTTGAATCTATTCCACCGACTCTTGAAGATTTATTCATGAGGCACTATGAAGGATGAGGAGGAATCGAAATGACTGATAAATTTTCACGCTGGTCCACCCTTTTTTCTCAAAACCTTAGCCGTGACTGGAAAAAGATCCTGATATGGCTAGTCGGTGTCACTGCTTTTTCTGGTGGTTTTGTCCCTGCGTTTGAAGAATTGACTTCAGGACAAGGATTAGCTGGATTATACGAAACCTTGCAAAACCCGGCAATGATTGCAATGGTCGGACCAACTCCAGCTTCGAATGCTGCTGAATATACTTTAGGAGCGATGTATGCAAATGAAATGTTGCTTTTTTGCAGTTTGTTTGCTGCTGTTATCTCTGTTTTGCATGTGGTGAGCCAAACGAGAAAAAAAGAAGAACTTGGTCTGATTGAACTTATTCGTTCCTTTCGAGTCGGACGTCAAGCAAACTCTTTAGCTGTCATCGCTGAAAGTATTCTGGTCAATTTGCTTTTAGCAATATCAATCAGCTGTACGATGATTTTTTTTCAAGCAGATTCAATCACTGCAGAAGGTGCTTGGCTTTTTGGGCTATCTGTAGGTAGTATGGGGATTTTGGGGAGTGCCGTTGCACTGTTTGCTGCACAACTGATGCCAAGTTCAACCAGTTCGAATGGTCTGTCTTTAGCGTTTTTAGGTGGACTTTACCTTCTACGAGCAATAACAGATGTAGCTGATTCCTCCCTTTCGATGTGGAATCCTTTAGGCTGGTCTTATTTGACCTATCCATTTACAACTAACAACTGGATTCCTTTGCTTTATTTGTTTTTGTTCAGTCTAATCTTGATAATCAGTTCATTTGTTTTAGAGGAACATCGAGACTTGAACACCGGCTATATCCCCGAACGTGAAGGAAAACCGTATGCTAAACGTTCTCTTTTATCCTTGCGTGGTTTATTATTTTATCTAAATAAAGGGATGACAATCAGTTGGCTTATCACTTTTGGTTTGATGGGGGCGGCATACGGCTCTATCTACGGGAATATGCAACAGTTTTTAGAAAGTAACGACTTAATGAAACAGATGTTTATCCAATCTGGCGTCTCAATTGAAAAAAACTTTACAAGCACGATCATGGTCGTCTTGATTTGTCTAGCTGCTATTTTACCAATTGCTAGCATCAATCGTTTATTTACAGAAGAAACCCACGGACGTATGAATCAGCTGTTCGCGACAAAAATTTCTAGGAACCAACTTTATTGGACAAATCTGTTACTAGCGATCCTGTTTTCTATATTGTCGATTCTGATTAGTTCTGGTGCGCTAGGACTTTCTGCTTTGGCATCGATGAAGGATGCGAAAGATATGGATCTATTGCTGTTTCTTAAAGCCGGATTCAACTTTCTGCCTGCTGTTTTAGTGTTTATCGGGGTGAGTGGCTTTCTATTCGGCTGGCTTCCTCGAATGGGTAAATTTGCTTACATCTACTTAGCTTACTCCTTTGCGCTCAATTACTTTGGCGGGATTTTGGATTTACCAGAATGGTTCTCCAAAACAGCGGTCCCTAGCTGGGTACCACGGATGCCAAACGATTCTTTCGATCTTTCCGTATTCCTTACGTTATCCTGTATCAGCCTTGCACTGATCGTCCTTGGTGCTATCGGTTATAGGAGAAGAGATTTAGTGGAAGGATAACAAAAAAAGAGCATGTTCAATTTCATGCTAGCCTCCAAATTGGGATCAAAAATCCAACATTTGGAGGTCATTTTTGTATTTACAAGTCTTCTAACTGCTCTTTATCAATGATCCAGACTTCCCGATTCTCTCTTTTTACATAACCATTCTCCTCTAATAATTTAAATTTTCTAGATAAAGTTTCGGGGGTCGTACCGATAAATGCAGCAAGTTCTTTCATTTTCATTGGCAGGAAAAAGTGATTCTTCCCTGTCGCTTTAGCTAAATCAAGCAGATAGACAGCGACTCGTTCTTCTACTTTTTCCATCATCAAAAAAGTTGTCTGCTGCTGTACTTTTGTTAATTTCTCAGCGTTGATTGCTAAAAGTTTCAGACTAAGGGCGGGATAATGCAGTAAGAGTTCCGAGAAATCTTTTTGTCTCAATACGCAAATTTCCGTTTTTTCTAGTGCTTCGCCAAATAAAGACTCATTTGGAACGCCTAGCAACTGGCTCTCTCCCTCATATCCGCCCGGCTCTACTACTCGTAAAAGCTGTTCCTTTCCGCTAGCAGATAATTGATACACTTTCATACTGCCGGAAGCCACGATCACTAATTGAGACTCTCCATTCGGCGCAAGAATCTGTTCTCCTTTTTCCACTTTTCTGTGTGTCACTAACGAGTGGATTTTTTGCTGATCTTCTATCTCGAGATGATTGAATAACGGAACGAGTGAAACACACAATCCTTCATGTCTCATAGCAGATTCCTCCTTTGGATTTCTTACTTGTTTGTTATTCTACTTGTTCTTTTAACTTAGGTAATTGATTTGTATCAAGATTTTTCTTTTTGTGCGATAAGTAAGCAGACACATGTCGTTTATGACCACGATCAGAATACTCATTTCATGGAAAAGCATACCGCTTGCCACCTCGGCCACCAGGATCAGACTCTCGATAATAATGGTAATGAGTGCTTTATGTCCTAAAATCATTTTTTGATACTATCATAAGTAAAATTGAAAATTGCCTCTTATGTCAAATAGGAGCTGTGACAAACGCCTTGTCGCAACTCCTATTTTTTGAATAAACGGAGTTCTCCTGCCAACTTCTCGGGTACAAGTCACGATATTCATCAAACATGAGAAGCTGTTTTTTGAAATTGTTCCTTGTGACTCAGAGTTAAACGGCAAGTTCACAACCTCTGATTCACGGTGTTCAAAAACTTACTAACATTCGGCTTTTTTTACTAAATGCCGCTGTTACTTGTTTGCCGAAACGACCCTTTACTGCTTTTTCCAATCCAGTCGTTGCAGAGGATACCGCTTTTTTTGCCGTGCTTGCTTCCACCTCTGCGGCTTGTTTCGCCTTTTTGCATTTCGTGACTTTGTCTTGAGTCATCGCAATCCCTAAAGCTCTTGCTGAGATTTTTTGTATCTCTTTCTGGTAGTCTTCCCAAATTTTTTCCTCTAGAACGATCACTTATTATCTCCTTTCCTGTTACTTTTTGTTTAATCGTTGCAGATCAGCACGATAACGGCGTTCGACTTCATCTTGCTGATCATAGATTTTTTTTCGTTTCTGCATCAATTCATGAGAGAACCTCTCTTCTAAACGTCTGAGTTCTTTTTGTGCAAAATACAAAGAATCCTTCGGGCATTCAAAGAAACGCACCGAAAAACGTATATTGGAATAAGTCGTTTCTGCCATCTGCTGCATGTTCTTTTGCATCTGTCTGAGCTGATCTTCCTGATCTTCTAGCTGCAGTCGTTCTTTTCGATATGTTTCATGAATCTGGTTTTCTTTTTCCATCTCACTACTCCTTGTTTTAAAATAATTGTCGTGCCAAGTCCCGATCACGCTGGACCAGTTCATTGATTTTCGCTTCGATCTCTTTTGCCAAGGTAGAGAATTCTGCTGAAAGCTGCTTGATTTTGAAGATCTTTTCCCTGATTTCCTGCGTAGGTTCATCAACGATCGTCTGCTTTGTACAACCGACTTCTCGCAGAGCATCGAGCATTTCGTTCTGAGACAAAAGGGGTGTCTGTCTGCGGACCATCGCAAGACCATCTGCCCACAGCTGTTCCAAATCACGAATCCCACGCTGGTAAATGACTAGCACTTGTTCCATCGCTTGATCGAAGACGGAAGCCGCATGTTTCACGATCATCAGCGCCTGCTGGTCGTCTAAATAGATCTGTTCATTGGTCGACAGACCGCCGCTGCTCGCTGTGAATCTTTTCCGCCAAGTCACTAGCTTGGAGAAAGCACTGATTTGTAGCTGGAGCCACTTGTTTTCTTCTTTCAGTTGACTGATCCGATCTTTCTCCCACTGATTTTTTTCGCCATATGTCTCCATTTGACGGATCATAGCTTTGTTTTTGATGATTTGCTGGGCTAGTAAGGTCTGTTCGAGGGCGATCCCTCCATGTTGGTCGGAATAGATGACGATATCGCCATATTTATCGATGTAATTCCCGTTTTTGTCGAGATTGAACTGATTTAGATCGTGTCCATAGTTTTTCCAGCCGGCGTTGTCGATTTCGAAACTGTGAAATGGCAGTTGCCCTTTCCCGCCAGTCAGCCAGCCGCTGGTCACAATGTCTGATGTGTCATACAGATTGATGATCTGCCCTTCATAATTCTTGAGCTGTTTCTCACTCAGGCCTGGGCCTGCCGCTGCATATGTAAATCCGTAATAGCCTTTTAAAACAGCGACATAGATCGCCTGTGCTCCACCTAAGGAATGACCGGTCGTGGAAATGGTGTAGCCGTCTTTGACAGAATAGGTCTTTTCGATTGTATCGGCATACGCTAAAGCCGACTGGAAGGCGCCGTTGTCGTGTTTGTCCTCGAAGCCGACTTCTCGGATGTTCGTTTTCCAGTCCTGCCAACTTTTGGTACCTGCGTAGGCGATAGTCAGGTCTTTTTTGATGACGGATTTGGGGTAGCCAGCTTGCTTTTTCAAATCATCTTTATCATAGCCTTTGTATTTATCCTTGATTTCAGCCACGACCATGGCCTGCATACCGTTTTTCTTTGGTGTTTTTTCGTTTCCGATCGTATGTTTGTCGGTGTTTACCGTATCAAGAATTAAATATTCATTGCTTTTCCCCGTTCTATCACCATTTTTAATTTTTCCTACTTCTACTTGATAAACTGTTTCTGAAAAAATTCGATTCTGATCCATCAGTCGATCCCCCCATCATAGAATGTGACGATATTCATGGGTATGCTCATATTGGTCTCTTGATCTTTTCTACTGAGATAATGATCTTGCCCCTGTTTTTCTATACCACTATCAATCCTATAGATCCACTGACCTGTTTCTGCAGACTTTACTCCTAATGTCGCAGTGTGAGAAAGCAGGTCATTGATTTCGAAATGTACCTCTAAAGATTTCATAGGGGTTACAGAGAAACCTGTAAATTCTATTTTTTCGATGTTGAAATATTGCCTAGCATTTTTTAAACTCTCTAAGTATTCGTCATCTGTTATTGTTCCAGTACCACCATTGTATTTCTTATCTGCTTCATTGATTTTGTCCTTATCTTTTGTATAAATCTCATAATGATTATACAAATAATCGGCCAAATCGGTTTGGATGGTACGCAGTTCTTCGTTGTCTTTTTCTCTTTTATCCATCAATATTTTCCCTCCTATACTCAGTGCAATGACAACTATGAGTCCTCTGAAAATGATTTTTTTCATGCTTGCTCCTTCTTACTTCTCTTCGCAAAGAAAACGCTTTAAATGGATTTTACCATAGACCTATCAGTGAAAAAAGAAGCCTTTTTCTTACTTTTCCTTGTTTGATAACTAAATGAATATTTTTTCATTTTTTCTGTTATGCAAATCGAAACACATATACAAAAGAATGAGCGGAACGCAAGCAATCGTCGTTTTTTAGAGATCGTTAACCGTTATGTTTTTAGATTTGTTTAAATTTTTATTCTGATTTGGCTGATGGAAAAACCAAACAGACACCTGCGAAAAAAATGATTTTTTCGCAGGTGTCTGTTTATGTTGCCTCATGAGAGCACTGGATTCGATGATGTGCCATCTATTTAGTACGCAACGCAAATCAGCTTTTTCATAACTTCTTTTTTATCGCGTGATACAATGGCGCTAGTTCTTTGAGCGCCTCAGCAGTTTTCTCTTCGATGTTCGTGTATTCATTTGGAGAAAAAAACAGTTTGCCAAGTTGGAAGGTTCGATCGCCCATTGTTTCTCGCAGCTCTTCTTGCTTGCTCTTATCTGATAAATAAACGGATAAAGGCAAATGATCTTCCAGCTCATTTTCAGGCTGAGGCCAGATATAATATTCTTCAATCGCTACCTGGGTACTCCATTCCTGCAGTAAAGATAGCAATTGATTGTATCCTTCAACGCTTCCTTCTCTCGTGTCACTTTTATAGTGCTGATACATCAAATAGATTTGGTATTGTTTTTGATTCAACAAAACTGCTAGACAGGCATTCTCGTCTTGACGAGATTCGCTTCGATAAGCACTCCAAAAATGACTGCGTAAATTCCAGCCATTCGTCCAGCTTTCGATTTTAGGTTTGCTCATGCCATACGTATCAGGCAAAAGTGCAGCTGTCTGGAGCTGGATCTCTTTCCATTTTTGCCAATGTGCTTTGTATTCTTGTTTGATTTGTTCAACTTCATCTGGTGTATGTATTTCTTTGAGTTGTTTGAATGCATAATTGTCTCTGTCAAATAACTGATAGTCTTCTTTCATTAGATCCATTTTGTTCCCTCTTTTCTTTTTTATTTTAACTATCTTATTTAAAAGAAACAACTGTAAAAAAGCTGAATCGAAAAAGCAACTGCTTGCTTTTCGAGTTCAGCCTCTGTTTCCATTTATATAGGGACGGTCATGAAGTTTTGATCACATTGAGTAGTGTCGTAAATAAAATGGCACTGGAAGCAGCTCCCGGGTCGATATGTCCGATTGCACGTTCTCCTAGATAGGAAGCTCTTCCTTTTTTAGCTACCAAGTCTTTGGTGTGTTCTTTTGCCTGGTCAATGATTTCTTTTGTTAGATTCCCTGCTTTCAACGCCTCTGTAACTGGTAGCCAAACATCTAACATCGTTTTATCGTCAGCTTCTGCCTTTCCTCGGCTTTGAATACCCGCTGTTCCCTGCTCGATCACTTCTCCTAATTTTTCTTGAGAATCAATAGAATCGACCTCTTTTGTCGCTTTCATCATGTTCATGAATGCAGATCCGTATAACGGACCAGAAGCCCCACCGACTTTCGATATCATCGCCATAGAGAATACTTTGAATGTATCACTAATTGTTTCAGGATGATCGGTTTGAAAAGCTTCTTCATAAGCTGAAACCCCTCTTCCCATATTATTTCCGTGGTCTCCATCGCCAATCGGGGTATCTAGATCACTGAGATGTTGTTTGTTCTGATTGATTGCCTCTGCAAATTGCGAGAGCCATTCTTGGATTTCTTGAACGGTTAGTTTCATATTATCACCCTTTTATCTTGAGATTGTCTTACCATGAAATCGTCTGTACATTGCTTTCTAAAGAATCTTTCCATTGTGTCTCCGTCAAGTCGATCAGCGTCAGAGAAAGGCCTTGCATATCTAGTGAGGTCATAAAATTACCGACTTTTCGGAAAACTACATTGACGCCTCTTTCTTCCAACAGAGCTAAAACATCATTCATGAATACGAACTGTTCCATCAAAGGCGTCCCGCCCATTCCGTTGACTAATACACCTGCTTCTTTTGGCAAATTCGAGTAATCATCTAAAATCTTAGTAACAAGTTCCTTTGCCAGTACTTTAGAAGGCTGCATCTTTTCTCGACGATAGCCTGGCTCACCGTGGATACCAACACCATACTCAATCTCATCTTCTCCTAGTTCGAATCCTGGTTTCCCTACTTCTGGTACAGTTGCTGCTCGAAGCGCTAGACCGATCGTCTTAGTTGCCTGTACGACCTTTTCTCCCAATTCTTTCAACTCTGCTAGGGAAGCACCGTTTCTTGCTGCATCGCCCACGATTTTGTGTACAAGGACAGTACCCGCAACTCCGCGTTTTCCAGCAGTATACGTACTATTTTCAACGGCGATATCATCATCTACGATCACACTTTCTACTTCAATATCGTCCATAGCAGCTAGTTCCTTTGCCATATCGAAGTTCAATGCATCACCTGTATAATTCTTAACGATCAGTAAAACTCCTTTTCCACTATCCGCTTCCTTGATAGCCGTTTGAATCTGATCTGGAGTTGGAGAAGTAAACACATCACCAAGCACCGCTGCACTTAACATTCCTTCCCCTACAAACCCGGCATGGGATGGTTCATGTCCGCTTCCTCCACCAGAAACCAAACCAACTTGTTCCGCTTTCTGATTCTTGGCTACAACACGGGAAGATTCTACACGATGAACAAGTTCTGGATAGCTTTTTACTAATCCTTCCAGCATTTCTTCGACAATATTGCTTGGATCATTCATGATTTTTTTCAATTTATTCCCATCCTTTCTTTCCGGCATTTTGTGCTTCTGTTAAGATTTGCTGAGTATCATCCGTTATACCGGCAGTGATGGCTGCTGCAAAAGCTCCTTCCACTAAAGGCGCATCCACCAGATGATAACGTTGCTGCTGTTCTTCTTCCAACATGTCTTTTGCCAGTTCCGAATTCAATACCGCGCTGCCGATATCCGCAAAAACAAAATAACTAGCTGCATCACTTGATTCATTGACAGCTTCTACGATTTTCATCGGGTCTGATCCGATCTCGCCATTTATTCCACCGAGAGAAAAGATCTGCACCTCTTCGGATTTTTGCATCTGCTCAATCATTTCTTTAATACCATCTGTTACTTTTTGACTATGAGAAATAAGCAAAATACTCTTTTTCACAAGAATCTTCCTTTCTTTTACATAGTTGCTAACGATTGGTTTCGCTTTCATTAATGAACAATTCAAGTATATAATAAATTCCTAATTTTGGGAAAATATGTGTTGCGCATCTTGAACTTTGTTATACTTTCATTAAAGAGAGGAGTGATCGAATGATTACAACAACCACGAATAGTGTGGAAGGAAAAACCGTAGTAGCTTATAAAGGAATCGTTTTTGGTGAAGTTATTACTGGGATCAATGTATTGAAAGATTTTGGGGCTGGTTTGCGAAACGTCTTTGGCGGCCGTTCAAAAAGTTATGAAAATGAACTAATGGGCGCAAGAGAAGAAGCCCTTGCGGAAATGGCCGAACGTGCAAAAGCATTAGGAGCTGATGCAATCATCGGCGTAAAAATGGATTACGAAGTATTAGGCAGCGACAATGGCATGTTGATGGTCACATGTAGTGGAACAGCTGTCTCCACAAGATAAGTAGGAATAGCTGTCTTAATAAATAAAAAGAGATGGGACATGTGGTGGGACCCAAGAGTTAGATTTTCAGTCTAACTTCGAGGTTCACTACCTTCCCATTCTCTCTTTTTTATTTCTTTTTGCGAATGATTCCGTAAGCTGCTGCAACTAGCACACCTGTGCCTACTAAGGAATAATTGACAGAAGCTGTTTTTTCATTTGTTTTTGGTAAAGTCTGACTTGTTGATTCGGATGACTCTGTCGTTTGCTGAACTGTTTCTGTCGTGGTTCCAGAGGCCACTGATTTTTCTCCTGCCGAATGCAAAATATCTTTTATTCGTTGGAAACTAGCTGCTAAGTCTGCTTTTTTTGCTTCAAAATCATTAGCAACTGTTTGCGCTTCGCTGATCTTTCCATGGATTGCTTGACTGGCCGCTGTGATATCCGCTTGAGTTTGACTTAGCTTTCCAGAAGCTGTTTGAGCAACCTGATCTAATTGTTGATTGAATTCTTTTGCTTGTTGGATCTTCCCGTCAAGATCTGTTTGGACAGCTTCCGCTTTTGCTTTCGCTTCGGCAAGCTTTTTCTCAAGTTGTGCACGGTCATTTCCCGCTTTATTTTTAAGATCAGCTAAATCTTGATCGATTGCTGCTTGGTCTTCTTTCAATTTGTTTTTTGCAGCCTCTAATGCTTCTTCGAGTTCTTTTCTTTTATTTTCCAAGTCTTGCAAATGATCGATTGGATCAGAAGAGGTAGAACTATTCGTTGATGTATCTTCTGAAGACGAAATCGTTTCTCCTGAGTTATCTGTCGGTACATTGGAAGTCATTTCTGTTTCCGAGGTTCCGTTTTCAGCATCAGAAGAGCTTATAGTTGTTGAAGGCTCTGTTTGAGCAGGTTCAGAAGTTTCTGCAAAAGCCGTGTGTCCGAAGAAGAAAATACCGGAAACAGCAATCGACCAGATTAACGGCTTCATTCTTTTTTTCATCACTTTCCCCATCCTTACTACTTTTTAACTAATTTCTTATTATAAGCAAAAATGTCTGGAAGAACCATAAACACAACAGGCTGTTTGTCTAAAAAGCGGTGCATCTTTTATTTTTTTGTACGTTCCGGACTTTTCCATGTCCCGCTTCCATAACCTAAAATCGTTTTGACTGCTGGAATGAAAGTCGTCACGATTGTTATCGCGTTCACTATCCAGAACAAAAGCATATATAGTGGTGCGAAAAGAAGGTATTTCAATTTTCTTCGTCGATCATCTACAATCAGCGAAGCTAGCAACTGGAAAAATCCTGCGACCATTTCAAAGCAGATGAACACAAAACTGAATGTAAAAGTGACATAGATCTGTTCATAGTTTCCTTGGTACACATAATGCCCAATCAACCCAATAAAAAGAATCATGGAAATACAAAAGAATATTGACCAGACAATGCTCAATGTTTGATCAATGAAGATGATTGTTCTTCCGATATGTTTAAAAGGATGGAGCATCACTTTTTTGAAATTCGTCAGCCAGACTTCTGTTCCGCCTTTTGCCCAACGTTTTCTTTGTCGATATAGCATCTTCAACGTCACAGGTACTTCCATGAAAAAGATGATCCCAGGAGCAAAAACAGATACCCAGCCATTCAACTGATGATCCCACGCAATACTGATGTCTTCTGTCGCTCGATCTTGTCTGAATCCGCCCACATCGATCAAGGCTGCTTTTCGATACATCGTATTTGCCCCACTGTACGCATAAAGACCACCGAAAACAGCTGACTGTGTTCGTTTGATGATACCAACGATACTTGAGAATTCAACCGTTTGCGATTTTGCAATCAACTTGGTACGATTTTGGACATCCATGTTTGCAGTGACCGCAGCAATATGTCTTGCACCAGGGCGAATGAAATAATTCACATACCTGTTCAGTGCATCTGGCTCCGGTACCGTATCTGCATCATTACTTAAAATCAATTTTCCTTTTGCAAAGGCAAGTCCGATATTAAACGCATGGGCTTTCCCTTTATTTTTTTCGATCCGAACCACACGAAGATTAGCGTATTTTTTCATCAGTCTGGCTAATATTTCTGGTGTTTGGTCCGTTGAACCATCATCGGTCACTAATACTTCATAGTTGTGATAATTCAATTTCGTCATCAAATACTCGATCGTCTCTTCGATCACGATCTCTTCATTATGGGCTGGCACCATGATCGTAATGAACGGTTCGACACCCGATGGAACATCTACCCATTCTTTTTGTTTATGTTTGTATAAAAAAACATAACACCAGACTCCAATAAACCATGCAAATCCGCCTAAAATCGGATAAGAAACGAGGAAAAAATACATGATAGACAAACAAGTATCTAGGAATTGATTACCTGTATGAGTGATTGAGGTCATTTCAGTTCCACCCCATTTTCTTTATACAAATCTGTAATGAGTGTCGTATCTAGATTTTTCTCTTCGGAGACAGAATAAAAACGGACCGTTTCTCTCTCTTCTTTTGTTCCAAAACGCTCCGTATACATTTCTTCAAGTAATTCTTGTCTTTTTTCCAATTCTTCATCTTCATATTCAAAAGACTTATTTACTTTTCTATACAAATTTCGATTGTTCCATCTAGTCAACACAAATGAGATAATCAGGAAGCTGAAAAAGATCAATGCAAAAAAGCCGATGAAGAAATACAGCATTTTCTTTTCCAATAAAAAAGCGTACAAGTAAAAATTCTTGGCTCTTTCTGGTCTCGTTAATGGGAAAAACACCCATATAAAAGGAAGAACAACGATCATCCAACCGAAAAGAGCCACTAGCGTTTGCCAAATTTTTAACCAATAATTACCTTTTGAAAAATACTTATCTTTCACCAAAATCGATGCAACTTCTTCTCTTGTTACTTTTTTCATATCCTCACCTCACATTTTTTGTTACGACGTAGGAGTTTACCATACTTTTCATTTCTTTTCACATAAAGCGTTCCTAAATTTTTCCTAAGAAAAAGAACAAAACATTTCTCATCGGCAAATGAAAAATATTTTGTTCTTTTTATCAGTTATTCTTTTTATTTTTTTATCTCTTAATTATGTTTCTCTTTCCAATACAACAATGCTTTTCATTCCTCTAGATATCGCCGTGTACATTTGTCTGCGTCTTCTTTGCTCATCTCTATCGTTTTCAAATGGATACAAGATTACATGATCAAATTCCAGTCCTTTTGCTAGACTCAAAGGGATGATCTGGCAGTTTTTTAATCCATATGAACTTTTTTTAATCGATTCTTGCAGCGTTTGGGTTTCCTTTTCTGTTTGGGTAATAATTGCCGCTTTTTCTCCTTTTAGAGAATCCAAAATCTCAGCTAGTATTTCCAACAATTCTTCAGAGGATCGAAAAGAACGGTATTCGGGTTCTTTTCCTTGCGGTCGGATCGATATGATGTCGATCTTCTCTTGATCCACAGCATAGGTTTTGAAAAGCTCTGTGATTGCTCCGCTAGAACGGTAACTATTTCTAAGATCATACCGATGGATCGGCAGATGGTAGTCGTCGAAACAACGCATAATATCAGCAAAAGTAGTGGAAGAATTAAAGATTGCTTGATTCTCGTCACCTACTAAAGTAAAGTGAGTTTTTGGAAATAATTCGATCAATAGACCTAATTGTGCCAGGGTATAATCTTGTACTTCATCAATCAATAGATAGCGAAACGCTGGTACATTTACCTTTTCAACAAGCAAATGATGAATAGCTAATAAAATGACTGCTTCATCAACAGTACGTGTGTGTTGCCAAACATAAGCTGAGCCATATCGTTTTTCATAAATTCTTTCAAACAATCGGTGCTCATCCACCCATGCCATTTCTTCGATCTGTCTGGTTATTTTTCGATAGTTTTTTTGTAAAAGTTTCCTTGCATAAGCTGCGATACTTTGTTCCGAATCATCAGAAATCAATTCACCGAATAATTTCAACTGTCTATCTTCTGTCAACGAGAGTACCTGATTCTGCACAGCAGGACTTTTTGCTTGTTTCAAAAGATGATTCTTCCATTCGCTCATCAGTGCCTTTTTCGTTGCTTGAAGCCTATCGATCAATTTAGGATGAGCAGGGACTTTCTCATATATTTTTTCGATCGTTTTTTTAGAAAGAACTGTTTTTCCATTTTTAGTAAGTCCACGGATAAAATCAGGATGATCTAGAAACAAAAGATCGGATTCTTTTAGATCATCGATATACTCTTTACTACGCAAATGTTCTGCTTGCTCTGATATATTTTCTTTCGTGATACGTTTGAAATAAGCTTCTTCACCTTCTATTTCCTCTGCTGAAAGCTGTGAAACCAGCTGCAAGATGGTTAGATTCAGTGGATTTCTTTCGCCTAATGATGGTAGGACATTCGAAATATAGTCAATGAACCGATGATTAGGCGATAGAATCAGCAAGTCATCAGATGTCATCGTATCTCGATATAAATAGAGCAGATACGCAATACGCTGCATGATAGCAGAGGTTTTACCACTTCCTGCTACGCCATTTACCAAGATATTTTGACTTTTCACATCCCGAATGATTGTGTTTTGTTCCGATTGAATCGTAGCAGTGATAGCCTTCATTTCATTGGTCTCATCTTGACCTAACACTTCTAATAGCACATCGTCTTGGATAGCTACAGACGTATCAAAAAACTTGACCAAACGATCTCTTTCCAAAATAAATTGTCGTCTTTCTTTGATAACCGTATCGATTTTATTTTGACGAACCGTATAAGAAGACGGACCAATCATGTTATTGTAAAAAAGTTCGGCAATTGGTGAACGCCAATCATAAACAAGATTTTCATCTGCATCATCTGTGAAATTTGCTGTACCGATATAAAAGGATTCTTTTGGCTCATTATCCAGAAAGTCTACAACGACTTTTCCAAAGTAGGGACTTTTCAATAAACGTTCAATCTTTGCTAGCTGATTTTCTGCGTTTTTCTGTTTGATATTCATCTGATCGATTTCTCTATTTTTCATTTCAATCATCGAAAAAGTATCCAGATTATCTAAGTAACTGTCAAAATTCAATCGAAGCTCGCCAGCCATTTCTTTCAACGACTGGTTTCCTTCTATTTTTGCCGTATCCATCGATTCACGCAGTTCGTTTTTTTTATCGATTAACTTTTGATACACGTTCTTCAGATATGCTTCTTCTAACTGCTTTTGTGTGTTGACCATACACATTCTCCTCTTTTTTTAAAGTGGTGGAACCGATTAGTTTACCTCTTTTAAGAGTCGAATGCAAGTTTTTTAACGAGTATCATTTGTTAGGATATATCAGTTCTTCAGGTCGGACAGTTTGATATAAAGAAAATGCACCATCAAGGTTTTTTACGTGGTAGCCAGACTGCTTCAAGATTCTTTCCGCTAGATAGCTACGTAATCCGCTATGACAGCTGACGATATATTCTTGTTGGCTGTCTAATTCATTTAATCGGTCCCGAAGTTCATTCAAAGGGATATGTTTGGCTTCCTTGAATTTGCCCTTTTCCAATTCTTCTGCTGTTCGCACATCTAATAAAATTTTTCCTTTTGCTAATTCTGTCGGCAATTGATGCCATTGTACGGTTTCACTAAGCCCTTCTGCAATGTTCATTGCTGCATATCCTAGCATGTTTACTGGATCTTTGGCTGAGCCAAATGGCGGTGCATACGTCAATTCTAACTCCGGCAAATCGAAGATCGTCAAATGCCCTTTGATTGCTGTTGCTAAAATATCGATCCGTTTATCCACACCTTTTGCCCCAACACCTTGTGCACCATAAATCTCGCCAGTCTCTGGATGGAAGATCAACTTCAGTAAAATATCTGTTGCTTCTGGATAATAGCTTGCATGATCTTTTCCTGACACATGAACGACTTCAAAAGACAGCTCGTTTTCTTTGGCTGTTCTTTCACTTAATCCGGTGGATGCGGCGGTCATTCCAAATGTTCGTATAATTGCTGTTCCAATACTGCCTTGATTTCTTCGAGAAATTCCGGAAATCGTGTCTGCAACTTGTCTACCTTGACGATTGGCTGGTGAAGCAAGAGAAATAAGTGCATCTTTTCCAGTGATTTGCTGTTTTACAACGATAGCATCCCCCACCGCATAAATATCAGGAATATTCGTTTGATATCGTTCGTCTACTAGGATACCCCCGCGTATGCCTAATTCGATTCCAGCGGTCACTGCTAACTGGTTATCAGGACGGACACCAATGGATAAAATAACTAAATCAGCAGGAATGGTACGCCCGTCATCCAGTCGCAATCGTTTCCCGTGGTCTTCAAATCCAGCGACAGCATGAGAAGTAATCACTTCTACTCCTTGATGAGACAATTCTTTTTCTATAAAAGCTGCCATTTCTTCATCTAGCGTCGGAAGAATATGCGGCGCTTGTTCGATCACCATGACTTCTAAACCTCTTTTTTTTAGGTTTTCTGCCATTTCCAATCCGATGAATCCTGCACCAACGATCACGGCACGCTTTGGCTGTTTTTCTAACGCATGCATCACTTTATCGATGTCTGGTACATTTCTAATAGAAAAAACATTGTCGGCTTCTGTTATCCCTGGAATCGACGGAACAACTGGTTTTGCGCCAGGAGATAAAACCAATACATCGTACTGTTCCAAGTGTTTTTGACCTCCATGTACGACTTCTACCGTTTTGTTTTCAGGAAAGATAGCTGTCACTTCATGATTTGGACGCACATCTAAACAAAAACGAGCAGCTAATGATTCTGGCGTTTGGACAAGGAGATTTTCCCGGTCACTGATTTCACCCGAAAGATAATAAGGCAAGCCGCAATTTGCAAAAGAAACATGCGGCCCTTTTTCAAAAACAACGATTTCTGCATCTTCCATTAACCGGCGAAGCCGTGTAGCAGCAGACATCCCACCAGCTACACCTCCGACAATAACGATTTTCATCTTATTTCCCTCCTACTGTTCGATCAAACCATTGATTCATACCGCCACGTACATTCACTACATCATAACCAGATTTCTTTAATTCTTTTGCTGCTTGTTTACTCCTCATCCCTGATTGACAAATCACATAAACGGTCTTTTCTTTGTCTCCATCATATCTGTTTATGCTTTGTAATGGAATATTTTTAGCTCCTTTTATATGCCCACCCCGGTATTCTACAGGTGTTCTAACATCAAGTAATACTGGCTTTTCTAAAAGCTTTTCCTTTAATTCTGGGACTGTTATCGATTTTATTGGTTGAAATAACAAACTCATTTTCTGCACCTCGTTTATATTTTATGAATACCTTGCGGGGTATATTAAACAGGAGCTTTCTTATTCTGTCAACCAGAATGACTCTTCATTTTTTTTACTGCTTTTTATATTTGCATAAAATACCGATTAGGGGTATTATCGAGTTATAAAAAATAGAGGAGAATGTGCTATGGAGATTGAGAATAAAAATATCCTGAACCGTTTGAAACGTACAGAGGGACAAATTCGTGGTATCCAAAAAATGATCGAAGATGAAAAAGAATGTATGGATGTCATCACTCAATTAAGCGCTGTTCGTTCTAGCATTGATCGCGTAATGGGAATGATCGTTGCAGATAATCTGAAAAATTGCTTTGAGAATCCTGATAGTAATCCAGAAGAACAAGCGGCTAAATTAGAGCAAGCGATCAAGATGATTATTAAAAAGTAAAGGAATGATTTCAATGAAAGTCGTTTTCCATATTGATGAATTAGAAAAATGGTCAGAAACAGGGAAAAAAGTAAAAAACCTGATAAAAGCTTCTCCTGAAACGACGATCGTCGTTTCCATCAACGGCATCGCGATTACCGGTTATCTAGACTCTGCCAATGCAGAATTCTTAGATTTGAAAGAAGTCGTTTTTCACGCTTGTGCGAATGCTATGCGTGCTAATCACATTTCAGAAAGTTCTTTACCTGAACAAGTAATCGTTGTACCAGCAGGTGTACTTGATTTAGTTGAACTGCAATCCCAAGGTTATGCTTATATCAAGCCTTAGTCAGTAGAGGTTGTGACAGAAGTGATCAGCTTCAAGAAATAAGAAGGAATTTACGAAAATTGCTTCTCAAATTTTTGTGAAATTTCGGCTTATTTTTCGAAGAAGCTACTTCTGGAACACCGTGTATCAGAGGTTGTGAAATCAGCGGTTTGACCTGAGTATTAGAGAAAAAAACGGGAAAATAGCTCCTCATATTTTGCCGTTTTTTGAGCTAATACCGAAGGTCAGCTGATTGAACACCGTTTAAGGAAGAGGTTGTGAAAAAGCTGTCCTGCATCAAGTAATAAGAACAGCCAAACAAAAATAGCTCCTCCTATTTTTCGTTTGGTTGGGCGTATTACCGCAGATGCAAGCTTTTGAACACCGTTTAAGGAAGAGATTGTGAAAAAGTCGCTTAGTTTCGAGTATTAAGAAAAATTTTGTGAAAATGGCTTTCTACTTTTTTGCATATATTTGGCTTAATACCGAGAAACTGGCTTTTGAACACCGTTTACCCAGAGGTTGTGAGCCTACCATTTAACTCCGAGTTACAAGAAATAATTTTAAAAACAACTTCTCATGTTTTTGGTTTGGTTGGCTTATTATCGAGAAGTAGCTATTGGGAGTCTATTTATCAAAAAAAGGAGTGCGACATAGGTCACACCCCTTCTTTATTTTCTTTGAAACATCTTTCGGTACTCGACAGCATACAAGACAAAAGATTGTAAAAGACCGTAAGTGATGACGGCAAAAATGACTCTCACCCACAGCGTTGGTAATTCTGGGAAAAGCAGCAAAAGAATCATGCCAACATAGATGACAGCAGTCGCTACTTTGCCATACCACTTCGCACCACTTAATTTGATATTTTTAGATAGCCCGATTAATCCAGCTACAAACATAAAGCCTTCTTTTATCAGGAATAGACCAAACAACAGCCAAAGCCACGGTCGATACCATGCCATAGACAAAATCAGGAAAAGTTGTGTCAATTTATCTGCAAACGGATCAAGCACCTTCCCTAAGTCTGTTACCTGATTATATCTCCGAGCAATGACCCCATCTAAATAATCAGACAAGCCTGAGACAACAATAACTGCTCCTGCTACATAAAACGACTGTCTCAGCACAAAATAAAGATAAATCGGCAGCAAGAGAATACGGAATATCGATAAAAGATTCGGAATCGTTTGGATTTCTTTACGCCAGTTTGTGCTTATTTTCATTTGACCGTCCCACCTCCTCAGCACTCTTTTTTTTATTTTAGCTTACATAGAGAATAAAACCAATGATTTTACTGCTGTCATTTTTTACAATCACTGATCATATGAGTTGCTCTGAAATAATCACTTGCTGTTTTCAGCTTTTGCTCTTCTTTCTTCCTGTCGTTTACGCATTTCTTTTACTAACGCTTTATGGGCTTTTTTTGATCCTCGCTCTAGGTCACGCTGCTGTTTTCGTGTTTTAAAATCGATAAACAGACTGTCTAAATCGTAACCTGTCGGGTACAGATTTTCTGCTGAACGCACCAGACGAACACGCTGACGAGGCACATGGATCATTTCTTTTTCTAAATATACGGCAATCGTATCTTCACCTATATCCTCATAAACTAATGCTTCTTTTTGGTATTCATTCACAAATATTCGATCGCCTTTTGCAAAGAGCTGGCGTTCTTTTTTATTGTCCTTCCTAGTTATAACTGCTGTCTTAGGAGGAAATTCTTTTTTCTGTGTCCGATAGGCTTTTTCCTCCAGATAACGCTCTGCTTGCTGGATCAATTTCATAGACATAGCCATTTTATGTGCAATCCATAAAGCTTGGCTTTCTCCTGTTTCTCCAACACGCAATTGATATTTAGGACGAAGTGCTTCCCGATCGAAAGCCATAGCAGCCGGCACAAAATCTTCATGATCCCTGGCAAATTTCTTAATTTCTCCATAATGGGTCGTGGCAATGATCAATGCCCCCTGCTCATACATAGATTCCATGATTGCAATCGCTAATGCAGCCCCTTCATTTGGCTCTGTTCCACTGCCAATCTCATCCAGAAGTACCAATGTATTCCTTTTTATCTTTTTCAAAATAGCAGCAATGTTTTGCATATGACCAGAAAATGTACTCAACGCATTTTCTAAATTTTGGTGGTCACCGACATCGACGAAAACCTCATCAAAGACAGCAAGCTCCGTCCCTTCTTTTGCCGGAACTTGCATGCCGAACATCGCCATCAAAGTCAATAAACCGACCGTCTTCAACACGACTGTTTTGCCGCCGGCATTTGCTCCGGTAATAATCAAGCCTCGATAGTCTTTACCGATTTCAACATCCAATGGTACCGCATGATCAGGTAAAAATGGATGTCTGCCTTGTTTGATGACGATATGTTCTGATTTATTGATTTTAGGCGTGATCCCATTGATTTCTCGACTGAATTTTGCCCGAGCAAAAATGATATCTAATACCGTCATCGTTTCGATCAATAAGTCGATTGCTTCTTCATTTTCTGCAATAGCACCAGTCAATGCAGCCAGAATTTGATATTCTTCACTGATTTCTTCAGCTTTTAACAACTGATAGTGTTCATTCAGTTTAGAAACCACAGTTGGTTCAATAAAAACCGTCGTTCCTTTGTTCGATTCATCGATGATCGTCCCATCTACTTTATTTTTATAGCTGGCTTTGATAGGAATCGTATAGCATTCACCTTTTTGAACGATTATTGCTTCTTGGATCATTTCTTTGTTTTTCGGATGACGCAAGAATTTCAGCAATTTTGACTGGATTTCTTTTTCTATTATTTGTAATTGTTTGCGTACTTTACGCAAATTACGTGAAGCATCGTCACTGACTTTATTATTTTTTATTTTTTGGTCAATCAACTCTTCTACATTTATCAAATCAGGAAGATGCTTGCTATAAGCAAACAACAAAGGTGCCTGGTATTGATTCTTATCAAAAAACTTTGTGATCATCCGACTGCTTCTTAGAAAATCCGCATATTCGATCAAATCAGCGGGCGACAGAACCAGCCCTTTTTTGACTTGTTCTGTCAGTGCATCGATCCTCGGCAATCCCATAAATGGAACATGCTGACTACTTTCTAAGATCAAGCGTGCTTCTCTTGTTTCTTCTTGACGATCCAAGACGGTTTGTAGGTTTGTCGAGGCCGTCATCTTGCTGATTCGTTTTTTGCTATAGTTTCCAATTGCTCTTGCTTGGATTTCCGTTTTGATCTGATCAAATTGTAATTGACTAATCATTTCGTTGTTCATACTCTCTCCTTTTCTTGAAGAGATACCTGTCCCAAAATAAATAAGGGCCTAGAGATAAATAAAAGGATAGAACACAGCTTAAAAAAGTCATGTCCTATCCTCATTAGAATACAAAGATATTGTTTTCCTGACAGGTACCGTTTCATAAGCACACCAAATAAACCTTGTTTATTGGCTATTCGACTTACTGATTAGATACCAGCTACACTCACAAAACATTCCCCATTCTTCTAGGTCTTATTTATTTTCCACTTAACTATAGCAAGACGCATTTTGATTGTCAAACCTTAGAGTAAAACCGTACAAAAAAAGGAACTGTGACAAAAGTCGTGTCAAAGTCCCTCTTTCCGAATAAACGGTGTTCAAAAGCTTGCATCTGCGGTAATAAGCCAAAATTTTACAAAAATTTGAGAAGCAATTTTCGTCAATTCCTTCTTATTTCTTGAAGCTGACCACTTCTGTCACAACCTCTTTTATAGATTTACACCATTAACGAATAGACACCTACCGCGATAATTGCTCCAATCATTGGGCCTGCAATTGGTACCCATGAATATGCCCAATCTGAAGTTCCTTTATTAGCTATTGGCAATACCGCATGTGCTAATCGAGGACCAAAGTCTCGAGCAGGGTTGATTGCGTATCCTGTTGGTCCTCCTAATGAAAGACCGATGGCTAAGATCAATCCACCTACAGCGAATACGTTCGTTCCAGGTGCAAATTCGTTTTGTCCAAAAGCTAGCAACCCAAGAACTAATACAAATGTACCAATTAATTCTGTGATTACATTTGCTGGATAATTCCGTATAGCAGGACCTGTTGCAAACGTGCCTAAAATCGCACTTTCATCTTTCGTTGCATTCCAATGTGGCAAATAAGAAAGCCAAACAAGAATGGCCCCTGCAAAAGCTCCTAAAACTTGCGCAATGATGAAAGGAACGACAAGATTCCAACTAATTGCCCCTGTCATCGCCATAGCTAGAGAGACTGCAGGATTCAAATGAGCTGGGCCCATGAATCCAGAAATATAGACAGCCATTGTTACAGCGAGTCCCCAACCAAATGCGATGACAATCCAACCAGAAGCTTGTGCTTTACTTTTGTTTAGATTCACAGCCGCGCACACACCATCTCCAAGCAAAACTAGGATCAATGTCCCAATAAACTCCCCCATGATTTGAGTCATATCACTGTTCATTTATTTCTCCCCCTTTAGTTCCCGCAGATCTGATTCTGCGATCAATGCTTCTAAACGTTTAGTCTGTTGCGCCTTCTCCTCTTCTGTCCACCCAAAATACCCAGCAATTGCATCGATCACAGGTTGCTTGATCTCATCCAGCTGATCTCGTTCAAACAACAGATGATTCGTACGACGAATGAGATAATCACCTGGAGCTAAAACCATTTCTTCTTCTAAGCCATAACGTAACCGAGCTGACTCAGCGAGACTCAAGCCATGATAAGGTGCCATTTCTTTTGCTAATTCAAAGATACGTCGAGCATTAGTCCCGTAAAAATCAGCGATATAAGTAGCATCTTCTTCCTCTAAACCGGCTGCTACTCCTTCTTTTGCTAATTCTGTCACTGTTTCTTCTAATTTCGTTGGATCGAAATTTCCACCTGAAATCTGATATTTTTTAGAATCGATTTCTTTCGTCTCTATTCCGTATTCTTCTTTTAACAGCTGACGAATCAATCGTAAAGCTCCTTCTGCCATCTTACGGTAATCAGTGATTTTCCCACCTGATAAAGTCAACAAGCCATCTGGTTCTCTTTCTAAAGAACTACCTCTGGAAATCGTAGAAGGTGCTTTTTCATCACGGCTGTTTTCCAAATGGTTCAACACATCTTCTACTTCAGCACGAGAAACTTTATTTTCCTTATATTCACTTACTGTATCAACCACTTTATTGAAGCTCTTGTCTGAAATCGATCCATTATCTCCACCATTATAATCAGAACCAGAATTACCAATCAATAGCGGACGAAGTCCTGCCCAGCTTGCTTCGATATCTTTCAATGTGATATTTGCTTCTGGGTAGCGATGATTGATCACATCCAATAGATAATCCACGTCTTCTTGTGTGACTTTTGGATCCGTAAAGTCTCCTTGGTAATCCGTATCTGTCGTACCAAAGTAAGTCTTGTTTTCTCTTGGGATAGCAAAAACCATCCGCCCATCTTGTTTTCCTGTATCGAAGTACGTGGGTTGCGGTACAGGCAGTTTTTTCGCATCTACGACTAAATGGATCCCTTTGGTTGGACGCATTTTAGGAGAGACTGGACGCGTAAAATTCAAGTTCCTTACTTTATCTACCCAAGGACCACTCGTATTGATCACTAATTTTGCTTTGATCTCGATCACTTCATCTGTCAGCAGATCACGAGCTTTGACGCCAACGATTTGATCGCCCTCATATAAGAAGCCAACCGCTTTCATTTTACTTACTAGATAAGCCCCATCTTCTGCAGCCTTTTTGATATTATCGATCACTAAACGGGCATCATTGTTGCGGAAATCCAGATAAACACCTGCACCTTTTAGCCCTTCTTTTTTCAAAAATGGTTCTCTTTCCAATACTTCTTCTGGTGTCAGGGTATAGTTCTCATATTTAGTTCCTGTCACATTTGCCAGTTTGTCGTAAAGGTCCATTGCTACTTTGACAGAGAACATATTGAAGGTTGTTGCTTCTTCATCTTCATAGATTGGTAAAAGCATTGGATCTGGTTTTGGAATGTGTGGGGCAATACCTTGTACGACTGCACGTTCACCAACTGTGTCAGCTACTACTTCCACATCAAATGTTTTCAGATAACGAATACCGCCATGCACAAGTTTGGTCGAGCGAGAGGACGTCCCTTCTGCAAAATCTTGCATTTCGATCAATCCTGTTTTGATTCCTGATGCTGCTGCCTGGACTGCTACACCGGCACCAGTGATTCCGCCACCGATGATCAACAGATCCAATTCTTCTTGCTGCATTTTTTGAATGCTATCTTGTCTTGTCTTGTTTGAAAACATATGGATTTCCTCCTTATTCAAATGCTTGGGTAGCTTTTACTGCTTTTTTCCAGCCATTGTAAAGTTTTTCTCGGCGCTCTTCCTCCATTTGAACTTCAAATAGCTTGCCAGCTTCATAAAATTCGCGGATCTCGTCTGTATCTTTCCAATAACCGACAGCTAATCCTGCTAAAAATGCTGCCCCTAGTGCTGTTGTTTCCAAGTTTTCTGCACGTTGGATCGGTACATTCAAGATATCTGTTTGGAATTGCATCAGATATTCATTATTTGCTGCACCGCCATCCACTTTCAATACAGGAATCTTGATTCCAGTGTCATCTTGCATCGTATCGATGATATCTCTCACTTGATAGGCAATCGACTGCAAAGTAGCTTTAATGATATCTTCTTTTGTCGTTCCACGTGTCAAACCAAACATAGCCCCTCGCGCTGCCTGATCCCAATAAGGAGCCCCCAGTCCAACAAATGCAGGAACAACATAGACCTCATCTTCGTTTGTGGAGCGTTTTGCCGCATCTTCCGAATCACTAGCTTTTTGCAACATTTGAAGTCCATCTCTCAGCCATTGAATCGAAGAACCAGCCACAAAAATACTTCCTTCTAAAGCATAGTAAACCTTTCCATTTATGCCGTAACCAATTGTCGTCAATAAATTATTTTTGGATAATTGCGGTTTTTCACCGGTATTCATGACAATAAATGAACCTGTACCATAAGTATTCTTGACCATGCCTGGTTCGAATGCCATTTGTCCGAATAATGCAGCTTGCTGGTCTCCTGCCATCCCTGAAATTGGTGCTTCGCTTCCATAAAAATGATAACCTTGCGTATAACCATAAACTTCTGAGTTAGAAGTAACTTTTGGTAACATCACTCGAGGAATATTCAATAAATCCAAAATTTCCTGATCCCAATCTAGCTGATGGATATTGAACAACATCGTCCGACTGGCATTCGAGTAATCAGTAACATGTGCTTGTCCATCGGTCAGTTTCCATACTAACCACGAATCAATCGTTCCAAACATTAACTCGCCTTTTTCAGCGCGTTCTTGCGCACCTTCTACATGATCAAGAATCCAGCGAATCTTCGTTGCTGAGAAATAGGCATCGATCACTAGTCCTGTTTTTTCGTGGAAAAATTCTTGATATCCTTCATTTTTTAAGTTATCTGCAATTCCAGCTGATTGTCTGGATTGCCAAACAACTGCATGATAGATTGGACGTCCTGTATCTTTTTCCCAGATTACTGTTGTTTCACGCTGGTTCGTTATGCCAATCCCAGCAATTTGGTTTGGTTTGATCCCTGATTCGATGAAAGCTCCGGCAATAACTGACTGTACAGAATTCCAGATTTCATTTGCATCATGTTCAACCCAGCTTTCTTGCGGGAAATATTGCGTGAACTCTTTTTGAGAACTGCCGATATGTCTTCCTTTCTTGTCAAAGATAATTGCTCGTGAGCTAGTTGTACCTTGGTCAATCGCCATGATATACGTTGGTTCTGTCATTGTGATTCCCTCCATTATCTGCAAACGCTTTCTTTAACTGCTTTTATCATACTACTCATTTAAAAAAAGAAACTGTCAAAATTTTATTCTTTTTTTCTTTTTTTTGACAGTTTTTTATTATGATGCTAGTTTTTGATCAATTCTTTTCTTTTTTCAACATTTCTATTCTTCTTTTCAATCGGATAATGTCATAAGGCGACGCAAATTCTGATAGATAATATTCACTCTGTTGCTTGTTTCTCTGACAAAATGTTATGACCAAATCATAGTTTTTTCCTTCTTCATAACTTTCAATCTCAATACCGCTGACTCCTCTCAGTTCTCTGATCAGATACTGTTGGAAAGCAATACGGTAAATAGGCAAACTTTCTAAATCGATCCCTATCACTACTGGTTTTGCAATATAAAAATCAATCATCAAAAGAACATTGGCATACTGAATCATCAGATAACTAAGTGCACTGTCTTCGGTGCTTTTCCTTGGCAATTGTTGCATCGCTGTTTCCTGTAGTTTCTCCAATAACTGTGTTAAGGAATGCCCAAGCATTTTTTGCTGCTGCTCCAAAAGCCGATCACGCTCGTAGACTTCGATCTTTCCAACAAAGAAAAACCATTCACTGTTTATTTGTGAAATTTGGTAGCCTACTGCTTTTTCCTCTTTGATTTTCAAACGACGAGGACGATAATGCCATAGCATCGTTTCCCGAATATAAGTATCCAAAACAGCTGTGGGTAACTTTTTGCTCCGTGTCAAATCATATTGATAAAATATTTCTTCTTCTACTATCGAAAAAGAAACAAAAAAGCTGTAAAACATCATTGTTTCGTATACATTCAGTTCTGCTGCTGTTCGACTAAGATGCATCACGATGATTGGATCGATTGCTTGATAAAGCCGGTCCGACTGATAGAGCAACTTCTTTTCTTTCAAAGTTGCGTACGTACCTTTTTCATTCAATAGTCTTTTTTTCGTGATTCCGAGCCAGCAAGCAATCTGTGCTTCTGCTGATGCCGTAAACGTCGTTTCTAATACGCGGCCCAATCCTAGAATGAATGGTCTTTTTTCTGGTGTATTTTGCAAAAAAAGCGGTCGTTGATCTTCCGGGATATATTGGAATAATTCATAATAAAAATATCGGATCTGTAGCTCTTCTCCGTATAATTGACCGTTTTTGATTTGTAATCCAAATTCCTCTAAGAGCTGGTTCAATTCTTTGATTTTTCGAAAAACAGAAGACTCACTGATATTAAACGCTGTCGCTAATCGAACGATGGATACTTGCTGGTGTTCTAATAAATAGACAAGCATCTTAAACTTCAAGCTTTCCTGTAATAAAAACAAAAGAACTTTTTCCAAACTGACATCTTCGTCCAACACAAGCAGCGCCTGATACTCGTTTCGCTGTACTTCTACTTTTTTTCCCATCATCCGGCCAATCAATTCAATATCTTCCAAATATTGATCAAAAGAGGTTTTTGACAGTTGGACATGCTCTCTCAATCCATTGATAGAGGCTGTTCCTCCTTGCAGAACAAGGTTTCGCAAAATCAGGATCTGTAACTGCTCTTTTCTTTCTAATAATGCTTCAATCTTCATAGGCAGTATTCGCCACCTTTGACCACACCATATTAGGCACACGATATTCTGGCTGGAAAAACAGCTCATGTTCTTCTAACTGTTCGAACGTCCAGCCTTCTTCTACTGCGATTGTCAGTTGGTCAAGAAGATGGAACATTTCTTTTCTGCTTTGGAGCTGTGCTCCAAGAATCTTTTTTTCAGAATCAAATAGGAATTTGATTTTGACTTTGCTTTGGTTTATTGCTGCAAGCTTGTATTCTGCGTACCCTGTTTCAATTTTTTGGGGATAAAAAATGCTTTCTTCTTCTGTCATACCTACGCTTCCTAAGAAATAGCCAAACCACTGATTGCCAACTGGTCGATAGGTTCCTTGATCCATTGTCGCAGAACCACTAATTGTCTTGCTGACATTTCGCGCTGTACGGACAGCGTTATTTACTAGAGAAACGTACATTTTTTCATTTGTTGGGCGAAAAGTGACTTGGATTGCATCACCAATTGCATAGACGTCTTTTTGAGACGTTTGCAAGTAGTCATCTACCCAGATCGTTCCATCATCATTCAATGTTAATTGTTCTTCCCACATCTGATTGTCGGGGCGAGAATGGTTAGCCAACAAAACAAGATCATAGTTTTCCCTTCTTCTTTCCGTCTCTACTACAGCGGTTTCATTTTCGGACAAAGATACGACTTGCTCTTCTAAGAAAAGCGATATCCCTTGATTTTTCATTTCCTTTACTAACGGTTCCGTCATTTCAGGGTCAAGGTAACGAAAAAGAATCGACTTTCGGCTTTCGTAAAGATGGATTTGTGTTTTTCCTGATGATAAGCCTTCAGCTATTTCGATCCCTGCTTGACCTGCTCCAATAATGGCAATTTTTTTTGCATCCATGATCTTTTGCTGAAGAGAAGCTATGTTTTGTATCTTTTTAACTGGGTGAATGAACCTTGCTTCTGCAGGAACATTTCGAAAATTTTGATTTGAACCAGTCGCCAAAATCAAACGGTCAAAATCCAGTTTGTCTCCGCCTGCTAAAATGACTTTCTTTTCTTCCAATCCTATTACCGTCTTTTCTGTGTAAACATGGATACGATAGCGGTCAATCAGCTCTTCTTTGGTGATCCAAGAAAGTTGTTTTTCACTGGTGACCTTTCCTTTTACTATCAGATTGAACCCGCTGGGAATCCACCCTAACTTCGATTGCTTTTCAATCAAATATATTTCACTTGTTGGTATCAATTGGCGAAGATAAATAGCCGCATGAATCCCTGCAAACGACCCGCCGACAATTACAATGTTCATCTGCATTCCTCTTTCTTATTAAGTGTGCGACTGCCAACATGGGCTGAAATCACAATGTTCTTAAACCATGGTTACTCATTCCTATGATCCATGGCAGCGTAGCAGAACACACGCTCTCCATCCTACCATGTGACTAGGTCTGCTTCTCAGTAATAAATTAGTTGACCTAATTGAAGAGTATCATTTCTGAAGAGATGTTTCAAAAAATGTACTCTTAGAAAGGCAAAAAACTCGCCTTTTTCGTACCTCTGTCCAAATAGGAAACAGAAAAGAACGAAAAGACGAGTTTTAGCGTGTGTAATGTAATAGTTAGAATAGGCCTATCATTTTTATGCTGACAATTTTTAATGCTTTAATGCTTCAACCACTACTTCACCTAATTGATGAGCAGATTGAGGGTTTTGCCCTGTAAGAAGACGTCCATCGATTTGAACGACTTCTGAGAAAGCTGGACCTGACTGATAGTCAGCTCCTTTTTCTTTCAAAGCATCTTCTGCTAAGAATGGTACTTCATTCGTTGTACCATTGGCTTCCTCTTCTTCATTACTGAATCCAGTCACTGTGCGTCCAGCTAAAATAGACTTTCCAGATTCATCTGTAACTGGCAACAATCCGACAACACCGTGACAAACAGCTGAGACCAGTCCTTCATTTCGATAGATTTGTGAAGCAACTTTCCCAAGATCTGCTGCTTCTGGAAAATCCCACATTGTTCCGTGGCCACCAGCATAATAAACTGCTGCATAATCTTTTGCATCCACATCATCAGGGCGTAAGGTATTTCCCAAGGCCCGATTTCTGAAATCTTCATCTTTATAGTAGGCCCAATCGATTTCATCCATATTCAAAACGCTTTGCGGTTCTAAAGGTACATATCCGCCTTTAGGACTGACAAAATCTGCATCGATTCCATTTTTTACTAATACATCATAAAAATGAGTCAGTTCACTTAACCACAAACCTGTAGGACGTTCGATCTTTTCGTACTTTTCTACATTTGTTAATACGATCAATACTTTCATTTTTCCATCCTCTTTCTATAAAAATTGAGTTATTGATAACGTGCTTTCAAGAAATTATATAATGGACTTGGCAAATAAAGCTCTTTATATGCTTCTTCAAAAGGTTTCGTTACAAATTCATCCTCACGGTTTTCCAATAATTTCTCTGCCCAGTCAGGATCGACGATCATTTGCTGTCCAATTGCTGCAAGTTCTGCATATTTCAGTACTTGCTCTACGTCTTTGCGAGTACGGATGCCTCCGACACCAATTAAAGGGATCTTTCCTTGGATCGTGTCATGGACAGCTTCAAGAATCGACTGATCGCTGTATTTATCAGAACGGGCTCTTCGATCATACGCATTTAATGAAACATGCAGATAATCTAATTTTGTCTCACGTAATCGTTCAAGAAGCCAGATCGTGTCTTCAAAACGGATACCTGGTGTTTCATATTCTTCTGGCGAGAAACGATACCCTACGATGAATGGTTTTTTTGCATATTTTTCAACCGTTGAGAAAACCGTTGTTAATAATTCGTCAATAAAACGATAGCGATTTTCTAAGCTACCGCCCCATTGATCCTCTCGTCTATTTGAATGCGGAGAGAAAAATTGTTGGATCAAATACGTATTTGCTCCATGCAACTCGATACCATCAAATCCTGATTCAATCGCTCTGCGTGTGGCTTCGCCAAATGCTTGGATTGTTTCTTTGATTTCATTTTCACTTAATGCTCGCGGTGTTTCTGCATCAGGTCGTTCCGCTGCAACTGCACTTGCAGATACAGACTGTTCTCCAAATAGAGTAGCTCGACTAGTCATTCGTCCACCGTGGAAAATCTGAACAATCGCTTTTGCACCTTCTCCTTGGATTGCTTTAGCTAGTTCACTTAAGCGAGGAATCATTTCATCATGAGCGATGCTCAGTTCACCTGGCCAGCCTTTTCCGATATCTTGGACATTTGCAGCACCAGTAATAACAGCACCAAGTCCTTTAGAACGTTGTTTATAATAAGTGATCTCATCTTCGGTGATCACTCCATTGAAGAAGCTGAGTTGTGTCGTCATAGGCGACAGCATCAATCGATTCTTCAATTGAACTCCTGAAGGTAAAGTAATTGATTGATCAAATTGTGACATTGTTATTCCTCCCATGAATTGCTCTAATTAACCTATCGAGAATCATCTATTATTAAACCACTCAATTAGTTGTACATGCAACTAATTTGCTTAAAAAAATTTTTATTTTTTTTGTAACTTATCTGTTGCTTCATTCATTATCTCGGCTAATTCTTTACTTGCTTCATTTCCCAAGACTGCTTTGTACGACTGATGGAGTTCTTCCCAGCTACCATCGACTTCCTTAGTAAATTGGCGTCCTTGTTCTGTAAGATAAACTAATGACAAGCGCCCTTCGCTAACTGTTTTGACGTATCCTTTATATTCTAATTTTTCAACAAAACGAGCGATTGTTGAAGGCGCAGAATAGAGCATTTGTGCAATATCTTTTTGCGGTATACCATCTTTTTCTTTTAATATCAATAAAATAAATCCATATGTTGGTGCCAGACCTGTTTTTCTAAACGCTTCATCAGCTAATTTATTCAACATGCGATCTAACTTTTTCACACTAAAGAAAAGACATTCATCCAACGCTTTTTCAATTGGCTTTTCCATTTCATCCCCTCCATTGGCGTACATATCATAGTATGATTTTTATGATTTGTCAAAAAACACGGAATAATGTCCGCCTCCTCTGTCTAGATTTGAGAAAAAGAAGTTGTGACAAAAAATGTGTCACAACCTCTCGGTAATACGTTTCAATTAAATAAGCTTTTCTTTATTTACTTCCACCACAAATGCTTCATATGGTCGTAACTCGACTTTGCCGTCTGGTAACTGTTTCAGAGGATAATTTGACACAATAATCCTTAAAGCTTCACGTGGAACAGTGAACACCTGTTTTTCACTGGACATATTGCAAACAACGAGCCATCGCTGGTCTTCATATATGCGAGAATAAGCAAAGACATGCTCTGGCGTCTCTTCTACTAATTCATAGTCACCCCAGACGATGATGTCGTGTTTTCTACGCAAATCGATCAATTTCTTGTACATATAAAAAACAGAATTTTGATCTGCTAACGCTTCTTCTGCATTGATTTCTTTATAATTTGGGTTGACTCGAAGCCATGGAATTCCCATAGTAAACCCAGCATGCTCACTGGCGTTCCATTGCATAGGCGTCCTAGCATTGTCTCTTCCTTTCGCATTGATTGATTCCAAGATTTCCTCTTTTGTAAATCCAGAAGAAATCCTTTCGTTATACATATTGATTGTCTCAATATCTTTTGCTTCCGCGATATCATCAATTGGGCAATTCGTCATGCCTAATTCTTCTCCTTGATAGATATAAGGAGTGCCTTTCATCATATGAAGCAAGATAGCAAACATCTTGGCACTTTCTTTTCGATACACATCGTCATTTCCCCAACGAGAAACAATTCGCGGAAGATCATGATTATTCCAAAATAAACTATTCCATCCTTCATCACCCAAAGAAGTTTGCCATTTCGATAATACTTTTTTCAGTTCAGAGATACTCAAAGGTTTCAAATCCCATTTGTCTTTGCCTTCTTGCTGATCTAATCCTATGTGTTCGAATTGGAAGATCATGGATAATTCATTTCTTTTAGGATTGGAATAAAGTTTAGCAATCTCGGTAGTTGCTCCCCATGTTTCGCCAACGGTCATCAGATTTTTGTCGCCAAAAGTTGCTTGATTCATTTCCTGAAGATACTCATGCAGTTTAGGTCCATTACTTGTGATTTCTTTATCCGGTTCTTTGCCAATCATATCGATCACGTCCATACGAAAGCCACCAATACCTTTGTCGATCCAGAAATTCATCATTTGATAAATCGCTTGGCGAACCTGTTTGTTTTTCCAATTCAAATCAGGTTGACGCTTGCTATACAAGTGCAGAAAATATTGCCCTGTTTGCTCATCCAACTGCCAAGCAGGTCCACTGAATATCGAGCGCAATCCATTAGGCTCCTCTCCATTGACTGGATCACGCCAAATATAGTAGTCACGATAAGGATTTTCTTTATTTTTACGTGCCTCAATGTACCACGGGTGTTCATCCGAAGTATGATTCACCACCAGATCCATAACGATACGGATGTTTCTTTTCTTTGCTTCTTCAATCAGTTCCTCCAATTCTTCCATCGTACCGAATTCTGCCATGATTGCTTGATAATCGCTGATATCATAGCCATTGTCATCATTTGGAGACTCGTACACTGGCGAAAGCCAAATCACATCAATGCCCAAATATGCCAGATAATCCAATCTGGAAATAATCCCTTGCAAGTCTCCAATCCCATCTTGATTTGAATCTTGAAAACTTCTTGGATAGATTTGATAAACAACTGAATGATGCCACCATTTTCGTTCCATGATTTCCCTCCTATAAATGGATGTTTCTATTTTTCGCTTAATCATCTAGTTTAGTTTCTTCCACCAAAAATTGTAACGCTTTCAAATGGTCATTGCACCTTGTTATCGGTAACAGAATAAACCAAAAAAACAGCTGAGAAAATTTCCTCAACTGTTTTTTGAAAGGATTGATTGATGCAGGGAAGAACGCTGATTTCACAACCTCTTTATTTCACATTCAATATCCACATGAATCCCACGAATACAAAGAACAGACCATACATGATTGGAGATACTTCTTTTCCTCTTTTAGCCGCTAACATCGTAATTGGATAGAAAATAAAACCTAATGCAATCCCATCTGAAATACTATAAGTTAAGGGCATGCCGATCAAGATCAAGAAGGAAGGGATCGCGATTTCTAATTTTCCCCATTCGATTTGACGTAATGATTGAGCCATTAATACTCCTACCATGATCAATGCTGGTGCAGTTACTTGTGAAGTAACAACTGACAGTAATGGAGAAAAGAACAAACCTAACAAGAAGAAAATCCCTGTAGTAATAGCTGTGATTCCTGAGCGTCCTCCAACAGCGATTCCAGCTGACGATTCTACGAATGCACCAACAGGAGAAGTACCTAATAAGGAGCCCGCAAGCATAGCTGTTGAATCAGAAGCTAAAGCTTTCCCTACACGAGGCATCTTGTTGTCTTTCATAAAGCCTGCTTGATTGGCTAATCCAACTAAAGTTCCTGCTGTATCAAAGAAAGTCACAAGCAAGAATGTTAGTACTACGACCCACATTTGAAGAGAATTGATGTCCCCTACATGTTTTAACGCAACTAAAAATGTTGGTTTCAAACTTGGTGCTGCGGCAACAATTTCAGAAGGCATTGGAATCAAACCTGTGACCAGACCTAAAATCGTTGTAGCTGCCATCCCGATGAAAATGCCACCTGGTACACGTCGAACAAGCAAGATAGCCGTGACGACTAATCCAAAAATCGTCAACCAAGTAGAACCAACGTTGAGTGATCCTAATCCTACTAATGTAGATTCGTTCGAAACGATGATCCCACCTTCGCTCAGACCAAGGAAAGCAATAAATAGACCGATACCACCAGAAATCGCATATTTCAAATCTGCTGGGATCGCATCAATGATCATTTCCCGCAGTTTGAAGATTGTAATCAAAATAAAGATCAAAGAAGCAACGAATACGCCGGACAATGCTGTTTCCCATGGGATCCCCATCCCTAAACAAACAGAATAAGCAAAGAAAGCATTGATCCCAAGAGCAGGTGCCGTTCCAATTGGATAACGAGCTAATACCCCCATCAAAATACAGCCGATCGCACTGGCTAATGCAGTCGCAGTGAACACCGCTCCTTCATCCATTCCAGAAGCACCTAATACAGTTGGATTTACAAATAAGATATAGGCCATTGAAATAAATGTCGTAAATCCTGCCAGTACCTCACGTTTTACCGTGGTGTTCAATTTTTCTATTTCGAAGTAGGAAAGTATTTTTTCCTTCATCTTCCATCCCCCTAAATCCGAACATTATAAATAAAGTCCGTTAAAATTTCGATTTATTAATAAAACAACGTGTTTTATCATATACTAAAACAAAACATAAGTAAACAAAAAATTCGGATTTTGAGCAAAATCCGAACGTTCTATTTGATTAAAAAATCCATATTTCCACTATTTGAGATTCTTCTTTATAGAGAGAAACATTTCTTTATTGTAAATAAAGAAGACAAACCTAACTTATTTATTAGACTTGTCTTCTTTTATCTACATTACATCATTTAGTGAATGACCACAAACTAAGAGATTCTTTTTGTCTTCTCTTTTTCAATCAACAGTCCTATCATTATTATCGCAGGTACAAAAATCCCCATAGCGTATCTAGGACTAGATTCCCAGATCAATAAAAATGCAAAATAACCAGAAATATATATGTTACTCAAAAAAACTAGTGGATTTATATTCTTGAAAAATTTTATACTGGTAAAAATAATTCCAAGATAAACCAAGTATTGAATCACCATCATTACAGCGTATAAAATCAATCCACTTGTTTTACTTCTGAATACCCACATATTCTTTTCATTTTTTCCTGTACCCAAAAATATTTCAAATGATGATTTTAGATCACCTGAGCTCCAAGTAACTGCAACCTTATTATTGATTGCAGCTAAGAATTGCTTAAAATCCATCGCATTCAATCGTTCTTTTATGATAGATAGGTGCTTTTCTTCCACTTCTTTTTTAGGCATTTTTTTATCCAAGAACATATCCCATGTAAATCTTTGATCGGCGCTAGAATAAGCACCCACTACCCAACGATACTTGTCATCTCCAGATAAATTATCAGGAATAGGCGTATTGTTCAATCCCATCATCAAATAATGTGTATTGGGCTGTCCATAGTGACTATTCGGATAGAGTTTTTGTGCATCGATAAATTGTTTCCACCCAAAATTTCCTAAAACTAAAAAAACTAAAGGAAGGAATGCTAGCAACCGCCATTTCCCAGTATGATAAAAAGCAAAGAATAAAATCATCGCTAAGATCAAGATAAGACCCGTCCCTTTACTTATAAAACCAATCGTGCTAGTTGCTGTTGCAAGCAGTACATAAATAATGTTTCTATTCACATACTGTTTCTTCTTATTTACATATTTAGTTATAAAAAAGAATGTGGCTGAGCCAAAAAACAATGAAAGTATATCCGTATAGGCTACAGGAACATGTAATGTTATCTGGACGGCAAATAACATGATTTGAATAGTAATCAATGTTGCAAAATTACTAACTTTCAAATTTCTCAGAGAAAGAAAAAGAAAGATGATCGTTATTAGATGAATGCCACAAAATACTGCAATGATCGGATAGTAATTCGTACCAAAGAAAAATTGTATTCCCCTAAAAATATACATCAGCAATAGGTTTTGAGGATTGGAATACATATAATTATATCCCCAATTTTCTCCAGCCTTCAATTGCTCTAAAAATTTTAGTGTAATAGCAGTATCATCGACTGGTTGATGAAAACCAATAAATCTAATAAAAAGAAATAAGCTGACTGCATAAATAACTAACTCTAACCCAAATATATAAAAGAGCAGTTTGTCACTTAAATCCCAATCTATTCTTATTTTCTTTAATAAATTTTTCAAAATAAAAAATAGAAGAAATGCAAAAAACAGACAAAATATATTAATAACTATAGTAACTTTTGGTGAATAACTATCTCTGAATAAAGAGAATATCGCACCTATCCTTGGCGAAAAAATAGTTGATGCCATCGCCCAAATCATAAAAAAAATAACTAGTACTGCAAATAATCTATATATCCCTTTGATACCCTTTTCCATCTGCTACTCCTTTCATAACTACAATAACCATATAGTTATTTTATAAAAAATAAAACTTACTAACAAGTAGCAGTACTTTATTGTTGTTTATTTTATTTATCCGGTTGATAGAAATGAAGCTTCTATCCAAAAATTTCCGTTCATTTTTTTGCGTACCCTTTATTCATCCTTTTCTGCTCTTCTTTGATGAATTCTTTTGTATCGACAGGATTTAGGTTATTTAGTCCGCCAAAACCTGTATCGACCATTTTTCCCCAGCCTTTTGTCTTCTTTTTTCCTGATTTGAGATTCCTTGCTCGAAGCTTCTCACTATGTTTTGCTCGCCGATACTTCAAATAACCTTCTAGCCTTCCCATTAGATCCACTGTTTATCCTCCTTTTTATTCAATCAGACGACTCAGCTTTTCCTATAACAAAATAATTGCCTTCAGGGTCCGAAAAATTGAAAGTCAAGACGCCATTGTTGTCTGTGATTTCTCCAGGTTCGTCCATGTTCTCGTAGATAGTTTCAAATTCATCCGTAAAAAAGACTAAAGAAGGTGGCGGTCCCAATACTTCTGGTGAAAATTTCTGCACAAATACTTTTGGGAATACACCTAATTCTAATTCTTTTGAGATACTCAGCACAATACTCTTAAATTCTTCTGGCAATTCAATCGTTTCTGAAATTTCTGCACCAATTTTTTCTACAAAGAATCGGCAAATCATCTCTACGTCATTGACATAAAGCATCACACGTGTTTTTTGTATCATCGTTTGACCCTTCTTTCTAGTTGATTTTCTTTCCTGTCTATAAACTGATTCCATTATATCACGAAAGCGCGAACACCTTGTGTTTGATCCTATTCAAGAAAAATAAAGCAATAGTTTCTAGACTTGCTTTCCTCCACAAACTTTTTTTACAAAAAAAGAACGGCAATGAATGCCGCTCTTCTTTTTTCGATTCTTTTATAATTCTGCTTCTGATTCATCTTTGGTTAGTGTGTGTCTGACACTGGTCACGCCAAATGTTTGATCAATTTTTTCCTTCAACGCTTCGATTGCCTGTGCGCCGCGTGCCGCTTGTTCAGCATTGATAGATTCAATGACCAGCACCGCTGCTTGCGTTTCTTCCGTCAGCATCGTTCTTTGGGCTTCACGCCAGTTGAGACAGCGACAGATTGCTCCTTGTTCATCATAGTAGATGATTTCTTCTGGAAGTGCCGGAGCATCGGAATCTGCACCTAAAGGCAGGAATGATTCGCCACCTTGGGCTTTTCCTAGATGCAGATTTCCTGAAATCTTTTCGATATCTTCTCCGCCGCAAGGTACGCCAAAAGACAAGGAAATACTATTATAAATATCTACAAGCGGATTGATTGGGAAAAATTCCCGTTCTTGATTTGCACGTTTCAGTAAAGCTTCAATAGAAGAACGTGCACCTTTTTTAGTCTTGAATGTGGTAAAAGCCTGACGCCACTGAGCAATGACTTCGTTTTGGCTGAATGTTTCTTCCGTAAGGTAATTTCTTGCTTCTTTTGCCGCGCTATTCAATAATTGATGATACGTTTCTTCATTTTCTTCTGTTACGTGATTATCGATACCACTCACGGATAAGATTTCGATGGTTGCTTCAGGAAATACTTCCCAGAAATCGGCATCCACTATTACTTTTTTCATATGTTTACACCTCTTGATTAGAATAATTGTTTGATAAATAGATAGTCTGTTTGGGGATCATCTCCCATATAAAAAACATGTTCGCTGTACTTGGTAAATCCTCTTTTGCGATAGAAAGCGAGCGCAGCATCGTTGTGTTCCCACACACCGAGCCAAATGGCTGTTTTTTGCTTTTCTTTTGCTTTTTTGATAGCTGTATCTAGTAAAAATGTACCGATACCTTGATGTTTAAATTTTTTTCGTACATAGATTCGCTCGATCTCTAAAAAATGATCATCCATTTCCTCAGATTGACTCGTTCCTATATTTAGTTTCAGGTAACCCGCAGGCTCTTGGTCGATACTTACTAGTAAAAAATCGGTTTCTTTATCTTTTAGCTCTTCTGTAAGTTTTTCTGGCGCATAAGCTTGTCTCAAGTAAGCAGTTAGATGCTCCGGCGAATTATCTTTTCCAAATGTATCTGTAAATGTTTCGATACTGATTTGTTGTAGTAAGTCTACATCTGAAGGCGTCATTTTTCGAATTTCGTATTTATTCACGGCTTCTTCCTTTCAATAGATCCTTTTATTACCTTTTTTGACAAAATTCCAATCTTCGCTAACATTCTTGCATACTTTCTTTAAAAGATATTCCAATTGTTTTGCTTCCTCGTCAGACAGACCATTTAATGCGACTGCATTAGAGTAGTTGTTTTCTCGGATGATGAAAGGATAGATTTCTGCTCCTTTTTTAGTCGGATAGAGTTTCTTGATTTTTTTATTTTCTTTATCTTCCAAACGTTCGATCATCCCATTGGATTCTAATTTCTTGATTGCTCGTGCAGTCGTTGTACGATCTACTTTGATCATTTCTGCTAGTTTTTCTTGGATGATTCCTGGATTTTCGCAAATACGTACTAAATAAAGATACTGCCCTCTTGTTAAATCAACTTCTTTGAATTCGATGTTGCTGATAGAATCCAGCGCTCGGGCAATCATTCCGATGTCTCGAAGAATTTCAGCCATTTCACCCCACCTTTATTTTGTTTGTAAGACTAGTTTACCTCTTTTTGTTGCAAATGCAACTATTTTTTAATAAAAGAACGAGTTCTTTTTAGAGAACTCGCAGAGTAAACAGCTTTCTTCTTTTACGAAAAAAACTTAATCGCAATAGAGCTGGTTTTTGTTTTCTAAAATAAGCAACTGCTTCTTTGTTGTTCGTTTTTCTGATAGCTTTGGCAGCTCTTCTATACTAAAAAATCCCATATCGGAAGTTTCATTGTTCTCAATAAATTTTGCATCTTCGTCGTGGATCGTACAAGCAAAAACAAGCTTATAATACTGAAAAAGCTGCGGAATATCTTTTTGTTTATTCGTATCAAAAACCGCTCGCAGCTGAGTAGATTCTACTGTTAAACCCGTTTCTTCATAGACTTCTTTACGCACATTTTCTTCAGGGGACAAACCTATTTCGGCAAATCCGCCTGGCAGTGACCATTCTCTCGTCCGTTTATCTTCGATTAGTAGGATCTTGCCGTCCTTTTTGATATAGGCACGAACATCGACTTTTGGTGTGGGATGACCTTCTTCAATAACTGTAAGTGCTTTTATTTCTTCGAAAGTTTCTTTTCCTATTTCACTGATCAATTCCAATGAGATCGTCCGAATCTCTTCAAATCGTTCTTTATCGAATACATCTTTTCCATAATACAGACCAGCTTGAGAAAGTGCGAGCAGTCTTTTGTATTGAGCCAACTTGTTATTCATTCTCTTCCCTTCTTTTCAGCAAATGTATGACTATGTAATCAAGTATAGAAGACTGACCTAATTACGGCAAATAAACACAAGGAAATCGGCAATAAATAAAAGAATATTAAAAAAACATTTTAGAACAAAAAGGCATTCGACTCCTCTGGGGCTGTGAATAAACGATGTTCAAAAGCTTGCATCTACGGTAATAAGCCCAACCAAACGAAAAATAGGAGGAGCTATTTTTCGTTTGGCTGTTCTTATTACTTGATGCAGGACAGCTTTTTCACAACCTCAAGAGAAGAGCCGCCTGTCTTTATTATCTGTCACTATCAAACCATTTCTTCGTTACTTATTGTCATTGATTTCTTTTTCTAATTTATCCAATAGTGGAGTGTAATCCACTTGAGTATAGTCTGTTACATCAAATTCATATAGTGTTCCTAACTGAAATTCATCATATTTTCGGTCAGTGATGATCTTTTTGAATGCTTCTTTCGTAATATGGTTCGTCCCTTTCGATCGATCTTCCAATATGTCGCCATAGTGATAATGATCCATGATATAGCTCAAGTGACGATCTGGTTCACGATCACGTTTGTACCGACGTTGCCATAACACTTCAAAATCTGCTGTTAGGCGAATCGTCATTACCTGATATCCGTATTTTTCTGCTAATTCTTGGAGTCGAGTTTTTTGCTTATCACTAAAAGGATACTCGGACACAATCACTTTCTTTCCTGCTTCCATATACAGATCAAGTGCTTTGTAATAGAAAGGATAAACTTTCGTCCTTTCTTGTTCCGCCCGTTCTTCCAAGTTGTTAAAACCGATGGATTCTGCATAATATTCCTTGATTTCATCGAGCGTGATGGCATACATATCTGGAAATCGTTCCCGTAGTTTATTTATAAGATATGTTTTTCCTGTACCAGGACTACCAGCTAGAAGAATGAAATACTTTTTCATCTCATTTGTTTCCTAAGTTAATTGGACTTTCCAAGTTCATAAACAGTCCAATCTTATGCTTGACAATTTCTTTTACTGCTTCATTTGCTGGAATCACATTATGGCGAAGAGACTTGTTGATTTCTGTTTCACTAAAGGTTCCTTTAGCCACTTTTGTCCAGTTGACTAAAAGCTCCGTTCCAACATTGAATTTGCGGATCCCGTTATTGATCAATTCGGGATAATCTTCTTCTTTCACACCTGTTCCGCCATGGATAACGAGGGGAACATCAACTACTGCATCGATTTCTTTCAGCAAGGGAATGTTCACTTCTGTTTTTGATTTGAATTGTCCATGATTCGTACCGATAGCAATAGCTAATGCATCCACACCTGTAGCTTCTACAAATTTCACTGCGTCTTCCGGTCTTGTATATACCTTGTCATTTTCAGCGACATGGATTCCTTCTTCTGTACCGCCGATCGTTCCAAGTTCTCCTTCTACGGAAACACCGTGTGCATGGGCATATTCTACCACTGCTTTCGTTTTCAAGATATTTTCTTTGAAAGGCAGATGGGACCCGTCATACATGACAGAAGTATATCCGCTATCGATTGCTTCTTTGATATCATCAAAGTCTCGGGCGTGGTCTAAGTGCAAGACTGCATCAACCATTTCTTCTTCTGCAATAGCTGTCATTACATTGACTAACACATGCATGCCAATATATTTTGCGGTGTCGACACTTGTTTGAATAATGATCGGCGAACCCATTTCTTTTGCTGCGCCTAGCATAGCAGGAAGCATTTCTAGGTTATGCGTATTAAAAGCTCCAACTGTAAAATTCAACTCTTCTGCTGTTTTTGTTACTTCTTTCAATGTTGTATACATCTTTTATTGCCACCTTATCTTTTTATTTGTTTCCTTTGATCGTTACTTGTTTTGCAATTTGTCGCATCTCATCCATTTTGCCCATGTAGTAATCGATCCCTTGATCATCACCCGCACGAGCAGCATCTGCACGCTTCTGATTATAGAGGCTCATCAGTTTTTTATACCCATCTCCGATCGTCTGTTTATTTTCCAAGCTCTTTTCTAAATATTGGATGGCTTGATCGTTCTCATACAATTCAGAAAATTTAAGTCCAACTTGTTCATAAAGTTCCGCTAATTTGGGCTTCTCTTGGGTCGTTGAAATCTCTTGATTTAATTGTGTAATCTCTGATTGAATCTTTTCGGTCGCTTCTGGCGAGAGGACTTTTTCCTCTTTTATCGATCTTTTTTTTGGTTCATTTTCTTTTTTCTTAAAAAATCCGAACATCATTTTCCCTACTTTCAATTAAAATGCTTTCAAAATTGGGCTTAAGATCCAGGCATATAAGAGTGCGGCGGCTACTGTATCTACATCGGTTGCTGTAGCATTGATGAATCCCATCGAATTAAAGATCGTTACTAGCAAAGCAGGCAATAATGTAATAAAGAAGCCATGAGCAATACCGCCAATGATCGCTCCTCGACGTCCGCCAACTGCGTTACCAAATATCCCCGCTGTTCCTCCGGCAAAGAAATTCGTTAGCATACCTGGTAAAATCATCGCTAAGCCGAACATCGGCAAAGTGAACATGGCAATAATCGTACCGATTGTTGTCGTAATGAAACCTAAAATAACAGCATTTGGGCTATAGGGAAAGAAAACTGGACAATCTAAGGCAGGAATCGCATCAGGAACTAATTTCATTGCTATCCCTCGAAATGCCGGCACGATTTCACCTAACAGTAGACGTACACCAGCTAGCAATACATACACACCCACTACGAATTGGATGGCTTGTAAAAAGGCAAACATGATATAGTTTTGATCTCCTGATAATTCAGAAGCGAATGGTTCACCTGCAAACAAAACAGTGATGATATATAGTGGGACCATCACGACCATGACAGACAAATACGTATCTTGCAGAAACTCGAAATGCGTGGGCAATTTGATCTCTTCAATCGATTTTTTATTTTCACCTTTCTCACCAAAAAGCTTAGCCACGCCAGCTTCAAATAAGTATCCAATCGTACAAAAATGCCCTAAAGCAATATCATTCGATCCTGTAATCTTACGTATAATTGGTTGCGCTACTGCTGGCATAGCAATGGCGAAACAAGCTCCGATAAAACCACCGACTAAGATCAATACGATCCCTCGCAGACCGGCGAAATAACCAAAGACCGTCGTCATCGTCGCCATCCATAAAATGGCTTGACCAGTTAGAAAAATGTACTTCCATTTTGTGAAACGAGCCAAAATAATATTGAATACAAAAATGGCTAAGAACGTCAGTGCAATATCTCTACCTAAACCTAAATCATTCATTGCTTGCCCATTGATAGACTCAATAGAAGGGATGATTCCTTGCATATGGAATCCTTCAGTAAAAATTTTCCCGAAATAAGTTAAACTTCCAACAATGATACTCGAACCGGCACTCAACACTTGGAATCCTAGGAGTGTCTTTAACGTGCCAGAAATGACTTGTCCTGCTGATTTCTTCTGCAGCAGTAGACCCAACATAGCAATCAATGCAATGGTGATCGATGCCTGAGTCAAAATATTTTCGATGATAAAATTGATAACGCCCATGTTTTTATCCTCTTTTCTTTTTTATTTAGATAACTCCCTTATCTTGTAGAACTGGGGTGATTTTTTCTTCAATTTCATTTTTCGAGACAATATTTTTCAAATAGATCATCGCTGTTTTAGGATCGACTGAGAATTTTTCGAACTGCGAGCGAAAATTTTCTGCTGTGATGATCACATCTGGTTTCATGGACACTGCAGAAGAAATATCACAATGGTCCAGTTTGGCTTCTACTCCTAATTTGTTCAAAACATCCTCAGCAGACATCTGTGCTGCAAAACTGCTTCCTAAACCTGCGCCGCATACGAATAAAATGTTCAATTTGTTCATCTTTGTTCTCCCCCGTATCATTTATTATTTCTCAACTACTGAAAAAGCAGTTGTTTGAAATCTTCAACATTTGTGCACTCGATCAATCGATCCAACTTCTCTTCATTATTGATCAGTTCGATCAGTTCTTTCATGATGTTCAGATGCGAGTAGGAATCTACTGCCGCTAAACAAAAAATAATCTTTACTGGATCCATTTCAGGATTACCGAAATCGATTGGTTGCTCAATCGTAGCTACGCTGACTCCTAACTTATTGACCCCATCTTCTGGTCGAGCATGGGCTAGCGCCATGTGTTTGCCAATCACGATATATGGCCCGTATTCATTCACTGCACGAATCATCGCTTCGACATAGCGTTCTTCAACAATGTTTTCTTTGACCAATGGTTTAGCAGCTAGTTCAATTGATTCCTCCCAAGTAGCGGCTTTTTCTTTGATCATGATATTGCTGTCCGTCAAAATATCTTTTAACATAGGCTGGATCTCCCTTTTGTTGATTTCTAGATTGTTTATTTCAAATAATTTTTCCAACTTGCCATAGATGATGCGGTCCACTCGGCCACCACTTTCTTCCATGACACCGATTATTTGAGTGAATAACTGCGTCGATTCATGACTGTTAGGTTTTAACCGCTGCAGTTCTTCATTTCTTTTCAAAAAGTCTTCTATAACTAAAATATTCGTCTCAGTCAAAATTGGATCGACAACTAAAAGCGGCTTATTTCGATAATTCAATTGAAAGGTGCTGAAAACCAGATCGACATCCAGTTTATCCACTAATTCGATTTCTTTTGAACTTAAAACTGCAGTAATCTCGATTTGAGGAAATTTTTCTTTCAGATTTTCTGCTAACAGATTCCCGGTAGCCATGCCGTGATTACAGACAACAACTGATTGATAAACATAATTCAGGTCTCGCTTGATCACACTGGCAATCGTCGAAAAGTGGATGACAAGAAAAGCTATCTCGTCCTCCAGTATCTTGCCGCCAATTACTTCTTCGATCGTAGGAACAAAATGAGTGACTGCGCGGTGGATTGGAAAATAATTTGTTCGGATGTTTTCTTTCAATGGATTCATGACTTGAATAGCATGCTTGATTCTTATGATTAGTGCAGCCATGTGTTTATAGAGATTTTCGAATAAAGCTTCTTCTTTTAGATGAAAAGGTATGTGTGTCTCGTTCTCTACAAATTGGATCAATTGGATCGTTAGTAGTTGAGCTTGTACCCACTCAATCGAATTGGAGATATCTCTAGCATTGAACGTCTCGATAGTGAAACGAAGATAATTTCTTTCTACTTGTGGGACATTGTCCAATTGAAATTCCGTGATCATGTAGTCAATAAATGCAGAGAAGCTGCTGTCTTTTATTTCTGTATTTTTCCAATTAATGGCAGAGATGAATTCATGTTTCCTGATTCGCTGGATCCAGATCAATGTAAAAAGCAGAATTTGCTTTTTATAAATATCATCCTCTTGTTTTAACAACTTATTGGAATAGATCTCCTCTATTTTTTTGATTTCCACCAAAGGAAAATAATGAAAAAAGATTTTTTGAGCCGGTGTTAGTTGTGCATCTTGATTCATAAAGAAGTCGGTCATCCCCAGATTCTGATTGATAAAATCATAGATCATCGTACGGATAGATCGTTCTGAACCTTTATAAACCAGTCCCTGCTTTCCATAACTAACGATCTCGATTCCATAACTGACCAGTGTTGCTCGTAATCGTCTCATATCTTCATCTAACGTACTTTTAGAGATTTGAAATTCTTCTTCTTTTTTGTTTAGATGGATCGGGTTTCGGCTGTAAGCAATGGCTAAAACTAAATCAAAAATACGTTCCCGCCGATTCAAAAAGCCGTCTTTCACATCTTTTATTTCAGTTTCTAATCGAACTTGCTTGTCATTCTCCAGTTTCAACAAAAAACCTTTGTTGCGAATTGTTCTGATTTCCGGAAGCTTTTTACTGCTCAACCAGATATTCGCTTCAAGAACTTCCTGACGGATTGTCCGCTGACTGACATTGAACTCATCTGCTAGATGTTCCGCTTTTACTGGATATTGGGCTGTCATGATTCTGTGAAGTATTTCAATTGTTCTTGTTTTCATAGAAATGATCTCCTTCTGATTTCAAGTATATGGTTCCGCTTACATAATAAAAAGTAGATATTTCTGCCACTTGAAGTGGAAAGAAAGTAAGCATAGCAAACAAAAAATAAGCCGTATGCTTTTTCAACTTCTCAACGAAAAAGACATACGCCTATTATTACAAAAATTTTGCCCATCTATACAAAAAAGAGGTCATGAAAAAGCTGTCCTACATCAAGTAATAAGAACAGCCAAACAAAAATAGTGCGTCCTATTTTTCGTTTGGTTGGGCTTATTACCGAAGATGCAAGCTTTTGAACACCATTTAGTGGAGAGGTTGTGACAGAGATGTTCAGCCTTATTGCCGATAGGCTATCTCTGGAACACCGTTTATTCGAAAAAGGAGCTGCGACAAGACTTTTGTCACAGCTCCATTCATAAATATTTCCTGTCAATCCAGCATAATCGGCTGAATAAAATCGGCCTGCCATCTTTTTTCTTTCTCAGAAAAATCAAAATACCATATCTGAGAGAAATACTGTCGTTGCGTCGTACTTCCTGAGATCAAGCGTCCATCTTTTCGATCAACTAAATAATCACAGCATCTGAAATCAATTCGGATGGCAAAACTATTCTCGTGGATCTGTCGATAATTTCCTACTTCCTGAATAGTTACTTTTTTGGTATGATTTCTTACACCGTCTGCTTTGTTTTTTTGCAGAACTTTCTGATGTTCGGCAAACAGCTTGTCTGTATAACAGCTTCTGGCTTTTTCAGGAGTTTCTTCTTCCCAAGCGGATTGGATCTTCATGAATATCTTTTGGATTTCCAGAAACTGTGCTTTCTTTTCTTTAGCCGTTCCTGACATGCGAGACAATATCTCCGCTTTCAGTCTTTTCTTTTGTCTTTTATTCTTGACGATAGAAAAAGCAGAAACCCCTCCTACTGACAAAACAGCTAATGCAAGAAATCCCGTTTGCTCATAACTAGAAGGACCTGTACTTGGACCATAATACCCATAAGAATCTCTGCCGTAAGAACGACTGCCAAAATAACTGCCCCCATATGAACGACCGCCAAATGAACCTCTGCCCGAACTTCGACCGCTAGATGTTCCGCCGCCATGACCACCCGCGATAGCGAAACCTTGGGTCGGCAGAGCAAACAAACATAGGCCCACTAATAAAATGATTGCTAAATAATTGATTTTTTTCATTGTCTTCCTCGTTATCTTTTATTACAAAAAACTATTTTTATCATAGCCTTGCCAAAAAGAAGAGTCAATAACCAGATACATAAACTGTTTTTTTAGCAGTTTTGTCTTAATTTAATCATTGAGTGACATCGGACAGACATATGTGTTGGCAGTCCATATTTCCTCTATCTTCAGCATGAACAAGCTAGCAGACAAAAGATCTGCGCTTCCTCCAGGAGAGATTTGGTTTTCCTGACAAAAGTGCAACAGTGCTATAAATGGACGATTTGGTAAAGCACTTTGACTAGCAGCATGAGCAAGTTTTTGCATTTCCACTAACGTTTTCTGATCACTGCGATGCAATACGCAGGTGTCATCTAAGGAACTCATCAAAACTAACAACATATGCATTTGTTTCTGTACATCAGAATCATTATCTAGCTCCTTAGCAGCTTGGATTGCAAGCCTGATATGCGGATAACCCAACACTGCTTCTTCATATGCACCATTTACGCCGTATTTTTGCTTCACCGTATGCCCATGAGTGGTTTTTTTATGACGATATTTTGTATCAGGAAAAGCAGCAAGCTTGCTGACATCACCGAGTATTTCCGTTAAAGAAAAAGGCTGTTCCATACTGATTTTTTGTGCAGTCACACTGGTCAATAGCCCCATTGCCCAAATCGCTCCTTTATGGGTATTGATGCCATCTGTAGCAATCAACATTGCTTTTTCCGCTTTCCGTCCAATCTCAGCAATCTTTTCTCTTAACTCCTGATCGATAGCATGTTGCCATGCTATTTGAGCCATTTCTTCAAAAAAAGGAGTCAGCGTCTTCGCAGACTTAAGAAATAAAGCATAGTCCATATCGGAATGTGCACCCGCATCCAGTGCATCCACTAATCCAGGTTTTGGGCTTAATGTTACTTCTGCGAGCAATGCTTCCTCTACCAACGCAGCGAGTTGCTGAGTCACTGCTTTTTTTCGTTCGTCATTTATCATGACACTCACTCCTTCTTTCTATTACTTGTTGAAACCTTTTTTGATGGCTACCCAAATGATGTGAAGCAACCAGCTTAAAGCAAATGCACAACTTGCCGTCATTAGATAAGCTACAAGAATCATGACTCCTGAAGGTAACTGCAGCCAACTATCTTTAAACAATAACAACAGTACTTGGAAAACAAATACATTGGCTAAATACGTACGGTAAGCATAAACAGACAACCATTTAAACAATGGTAATTTTGGCGAATCGTTTACAATCATTTTTGAAGCGCCCATGAAGACAGCAAAGATGATGACTAAACTGTACAAACTTTGGATCGTATTCAAGTAAGGCGCATTCGCAAAGCTCAAGTCTCCTGGATGTGCGAGCAATGAACGGACAGAAAAGAACGCGATAACTAAGCCAACAGGTAAGAAAAGATAACGTACTCTGTCCAAATATTGATAGACTTTTTCGTGATAAACAAATGCGGCTACCCCATAAATCCCGTAAATCATGAAACTAGCAACAAACCGATCTAACAAGTACCAGCTGTCATGATAAGGACCAGTCAATACTTGTGTTTGATAGAACAGATACCATGCAACATATAAAATCGTTGAACCAATCAATACTGGCCATACATATTTTTTATTAGCAAATACTTTGTAACCGAGCCAAACAAAAAACGGCATGAACAATTGAATCTGCAGCATCATCACGGTATACCATAAATGAGGCGCTCCATCACCTGTGACATATTTCAGTAAAAAGCTTGCAGTATCCGTATACGGAGTTTGTTGTTGGACTGCTGGAAATAGCCAAAGATAAGCCGTCGTCCATAGAAGATACGGAACGACTAGTTCAAAAAACTTTTCTTTCAAAAATTCCCAATAAGACAAATGCTGACTTGTTTTTACCATATTATAGACAATTGCAAAAATAAACATTGGTGCTGTGTATTTAACGATGACGTAAAAGGTACCAAGAAAAGCTGTATTTGTTGCGCTGTGGCTGTTTGCCAAAGCAAAGCTCAATATCGTTTGCATCATAACAGCCGTTACAGCTGATACTTTCTGGAAGTCACTTACGTTGATTTTGATTTTTTTGTTTTCAAACATCTCTTTCTCTCTCTTTTTCTTTATTACCAAAGTTCTTTGGTTAATTTAGGTCCTTCGACTGTTTTCAATAGAATTTTTTTCTCTGGCTCTCTCAAATACTCTTTTAGTGAAAAACCGCCTTGCCGAGTCACTACTTGGGTATCGAATTGCTCAAAAAAAGCAGGATGCGATCGAATTGCCTGAATTGGCAATTCAATCGGTGAATCTGCGTACAGCAGCAAATCAAAATCACTGGTTTCTTTTACTGCCGGAATCCCAGTTGATAATTCAAATCCTAAGCTGCCGCCGATTCCCCACTTGCATCCTGATAATATGTTTCTAGCAGCATGAAATTGCTGATAAACAGGATAATCCATGATTTTCTCTTGTCTATACGATTCTTGTTCGATGATGTCCCACGGATGAATGACTTGTTTGACAGCATGTTTTGAGATTTCTGTTGCCCATCTCTGATTGCGGGCAGGGCCACGTAATCCAATCGGTAGTATTTCGGCGTGATCTGTCGACGCACGACGGACTGTTCCGAACATCTTTTCAGTTAGAACGACCCATTCAGGCAAGGGGAACCTTTCTATTTCATGTTTATCAAAAAGAACAATATCATGTGCTTGAATCATTTTTTATGCATCCCATTCTTCGTCCATTTTGGCACGGACTTTATTTGTTTCGACACGTCCGAATGTTTTGGCTGTTTCGTTCGTGTATCGATTTGTCAGCATCGTGTCATTTGTATTGCGGACATCTTGAATGGCTTCATTGATTGCTTCGATGACTTTGTTGACATTTTGTTCTGAAGCAGCTTGGTCGGTGATATCTTCTAGGAAATGATAGATCGCTCCTAGTTTTGTATAATTATTGATATCGTAAGCGATAGCTGGAACTTTTTCAGCAGCTGCTTCGATTTCAGCAACCGAACGTTTTGTCACACGTGCAGCACTTTCTTTAGACATCGCTTGGACAGTGATTTCTTTATTGTTTAAAGCAATCAAGCGGCTTGATTGTAATCCATGCGCTAAAAATGCACCTGAAATAGCATTTCCTGCAATCAATCCAATAACTGGATGTCCAGCTTGACGGAGTTTTGCATAAGCAGCAGCACTATTAGCCAAAGCCACATGAATACCAATTAATTCTTCGTTATAGCCGTATGCTTGGCTTGGTACATCGATCACAACGACGATTGGCCGTTTCACTTTTTTATCTTTATCTTCTTCGTAAACGTGATCCAAAATTTGTCCCATGCGGAAACCTTCAACTAAACCAACTTCACCGTTTCGTACACGGTACATCGGGTTTTTAGGATCAGGTACGATTGATGTCACGATGGCTTCTTCTATGAATTTACTTGATTTACCATAATACACAGTACTAATAGAAGAAGTTGGATTTTTCATGCCAGTTAGTGCCGCAAACCAATCGTAACCAACACTTGCTGCAGCTGGTTCATTTCCTTCTGCTACTTCTGGTAAGCCCATTGATTTTGCTTGATGGTTAGCAATTGCTTCATTGTAATCGTCAATGGACATTGGTTTTGAAAGATCCAAAGAATCAAGTAATGATAAATAAAATGCTGAGCTTTCACTGCGATGCGTGTCTTTTCGTTCGTCCATTGCTGCGATGACAGCAGCTTTGATTGCTTCTACACTATCAGTCACTAATTCATCAATGATTTTTGATTCTACCCGTTGACGAGATCCTAATGTATTCCAAATCAAGTCTTTGTCACTAGAATCAAATTCTCGAACACCTGCTTCTTGTTCAATAACTTCTGGTCCATTCAAACCGACTCTCGCTTTTTTTGTTGCGATCAAATAACTCATCAATGCTGAAGTAATCGACATACCGCCAAATGATCCTACACGTCCTGGAATCAAACCGATGACTGGTACATATTGTTTTAGAGCAATGATTACATTTCCGATTTCTGAAATAGATAACAGTCCGTAGTTCGCTTCTTGCAGACGAACACCGCCTGTATCTAGTACGATGACTGGAAAGATTTCATTTCCTTTTTTGTTTTCTTCTAATACATGTTCGAGTGCAGCAACGATTTTTGCACCGGAAACTTCACCGATACCGCCACCTTGGAATTTTCCTTCCATAGCGATTACTACTGCTTGTTTGCCATTGATCGTGCCACGGCTGACAACGATCCCGTCATCACTTTCAGGGACGATTCCTTGTGCTGGCAAACTTGGCGCGATGATTTGATCAAATGGATCAATCAATTCACGTCCATTGTCAAGTAGAGCGTTCACTCGTTCTCTGGCGTTTAATTCTACAAAACTATTTTTCATCTGAAAGTTCCTCCATTGCTTGCGTCAATCGTAGGTACACAACTCCTGGTGTAGCACCGAAGTCATTGATCACGATATCTGCTGAAATTGGATAACGATCAAAAAATCTCGTTAATACGTTGTTCCATACTTCGCCGAAGCCATCGCTTCCTGTACAGATTTTTACAGTAGATTCTTTTTTTTCTGTTGGAAACATCAAGATTTCCAAATCACCTGAACCGACCACTCCTACATGGATTTTCTTATTGATCGGCTGTTTCGTTGGATATTTATAAGCTAATTGTTCCATGGATCTCTCCCCTTTTTGTAAAACAGAGCATACACGTTCTGCTTATTCGTCTTTCTTCTTCCATCTGGGTAAATGGCGACAAAAGGTTTTCCTCGCCAATTTTATGACCAAGTTCTGAATTTCATTGGTGGTTCATATAGGCCATCTGACCATTCGATCAAATCATCGATGGTTTGTGCAGCTAATAATGAACGTTTCGCTTCACTACGTTTGATGCCTAGATCTTCTGGTAATTTCACGATGCCGGCTGCACGCAAACGGTCTAGTGATTCTTTAGTACTTGTCATCCCAAGAGGTGTGACACCGCCGATGGCTGCAATTGCTGCTTGTCGTTCTTCTTTTGTTTTTGCTTTGTACAAATAAGCAATTCCTTCTTCTGTCACGATATGTGTAGTATCTTCGCTATAGATCATCACTGGAGCATTGGCTAAGCCTGCTTGTTTTTGAACAGCTAATGCATCTAATTCTTCGACAAAGACTGGTTTTTTATTTGAACCATATGTTTCAACCATTTGAACAACTAATTTTTGTCCTTTCCCTAATGGATCATCATTGTCGCGAAGTGATTGCCATGCTGGTGTAGAATGACGACGACCGCCAGGATTATGTCCCATGTTAGGCGCACCGCCAAAACCAGATAAACGTCCTTTTGTTACGGTAGAAGAGTTTCCTTCGTAATCTAATTGCAAGGTTGAACCGATAAACATATCGATGGCATATTGTCCTGCAGCTTGTGATAATGTTCGGTTACTGCGCATCGTGCCATCTTTACCGACAAAAAAGACATCGGGGCGAGCAGCAATATATTTTTCCATACCAACTTCGCCACCAAAACTATGGATGCTTTCAACCCAACCTGATTCGATGGCTGGAATCATCGTTGGATGTGGGTTCAATACCCAGTTCTTCGCGATTTTCCCTTTCAACCCTAGTGATTCGCCATAAGTTGGCAGTAACAATTCGATAGCTGCTGTATTAAACCCAATACCGTGATTCAAAGATTGTACGCCGTGTTCTGCGTAGATTCCTTTGATTGCCATCATTGCCATTAGGATTTGCAATTCTGTGATGTTTTGAGGATCTCGTGTGAATAAAGCTTCTAATTGATAAGGTTTATCTGCTTTCACGACAACGTCTACCCAGTCACCAGGGATATCAACACGTGGTAAAGAATCGACAACTTCGTTGACTTGAACGATCACGATACCATCTTTGAAAGCTGCAGCTTCGACGATTGTTGGTGTTTCTTCCGTGTTGAAGCCTGTGTACAAGTTGCCGTCTTTATCTGCTTTATCTGCAGCTACTAAAACAACATTTGGAATCAAATCGATGAATAAGCGTCCATAAAGTTCCAAATAAGTATGGATATCTCCTAATTTCATTGTGCCGTCTTCAATCATTTGGGCGACACGCAAGCTTTGTGCACCAGCATAAGAGAAATCGATCTTGCTTGCGATTCCTTTTTCAAAAATATTCAAATGTTCTGGTCGTGAGATACTAGACATGATCAAATGCAGATCATTCACTTTTTCTGCATCTACTTTTTCAAGACTTTCTGAAAGAAAACTTGCTTGTTTTTGATTGTCGCCTTCTAATACAACTTTGTCGCCGGGAGCAATCAGTTTTTCCATTACTTCTACGATTTTTTCAGTTTCTACATACTTGCCATTGAGCAAGTTGCTGATTTTTTCCAATCGCTGCGCTTTTTTTTCGCGTTTAGAAGCCCAGTTGCGGTTTGGTTTTTCCATAATTAGTCATCTCCATTTTTGATATAGAAACGTGGCGTCATCAATACCATGTTGGTCTAGATTGATCGTACGGATCCCTTTATCTACACCAAATTTTGTATGAATCAGCTTTGTCAAAGTATTGCCGGGGGGAAATTCAATCGTCAGATCCATTCCTAATTCTTTTGCCAAGTCCATCATTTGATTCCATTGCACAGGGAAAGCTAGGTTTTCCAACAGATCTTTACGAATCTCTTCTGCGTCCTGAGTGGCTCTTCCATCCGTATTTTTTATATACAAACATCTAGCATCAGATAGATGGACAGACTGCATATACGGCTTGAATTTCTTGACCGTATCATTCATCAAGAGACAGTGAGATGGCACAGGAACTTTCAGCAGCTTCGCTGTTTGCGCTTGGTGCCGTTTGGCTTCTGCCAACGTAACGGATAAACCTTCGATACTCCCAGATAACGTATGTTGCATCGGACAATTTTCATTTGACAGATAGACTGGGTGGTCAGGATTAAACGTTTTTGCTACAATTTCCTCTGCTTCGCTTCTCGTCACACCTACTACTACGCCCATTGCATAACCGCTTGGATAAGCTTCTTTCATCAAGACTGCGCGGTGATAGACTAGTTCCGCTGCATTCTCAAATGTCAAAGATCGACAAGCAACAGCTGCACAAAAAGCACCGATCGAATGTCCTACTGCAATATCAGGCTGAATACCGTTTTTTTCCATTTCATCTAAATAAAATACTGCTTTTGTCAGTAATGCTAGCTGGATAAAAACCGTATCTTGATAGTTTTCTTCTTTATCAACTAACCGATACCCCGTCACATTTTCTAAACGTTCCATGTACATTTCAGGGATATCCGCTAACATCCCTAACTTCTGACTGCCTTGCCCAGGAAATAAGAAACCTGTACTCATGAGCCTCGCCTCCTTAGCACTTACTTTTTCCACTGCTATCTTAGTCAATTTCTGCTATAATAAAAAATGCCAAAAAAAGAAAAAACCATAACAAAAAGGTATGGATGGGATGGATAATTATGAAATTGCTTCATCTACAGTATTTTAAAAAAGTGTTCGAAACAAAAAATGTTACCCAAGCAGCCAAAGAATTATTTATTTCTCAACCTGCCTTGAGCCGTGCGATCAAACATTTGGAAAACGAATTAGGTGTCCCTTTGTTTTACCATAGCGGCAGAAACATTGAGACAACTGTTTATGCAGAAGAATTCTATCCGTATGCAGTCAAGACATTAGACACATTAGAAGAAGGAATCAAATTATTGTCTTCGGTCAATGAGAAGATCGTTACTTCCGTCATTTTGTATTTAGAAGTAGCCTCTGTTTCTATTCCGAACTTAGTCCGAATTTTTATGGAAAAGCATCCTGATATCCAATTAACGATCATGCAACATCATTTACCAGATGATATTACCGACCCTGTACTGTACATCACTTCGGAGATGAAGCCTGGCATGACCAATATTCCTATCATGAAAGAACCTGTTTATGTAGCCATTCCTAAGAAACATCCTCTTGCGAAAAAAGAACATCTGCAATTAGAAGATATCCAACGCACCCCCATCTTGATGCTGTCAAAGAGCAATGCCTTCCGTCATACACTGGATGCAGCACTTGAAGCGAAAAGTATCGAATTGACGATCAGTTCGACGACAGATGATCCTGCGACATTACGTTCTATTGTCAAGCAAGGCTTAGCTGTTAGCTTTTTCCCAAAAGTTTCTTGGTCTTACGATAAAAATGATCCTTTCGTCTTGCGGGAAATCAAAGATTTGCCCTTGACACGAACAATTTATTTATCTTCTAGCTTCACAGAAGATCATCCTTTGATCAAAATGATTGCAAAAACGATGCGGGAATTTTATTTAGGAAAATAAAAATAAAAGAGCTGGGACAAAATTCTTGTCGCAGCTCTTTTTTCGAATAAACGGTGTTCCAGAAGTAACTTCTTCAGAAATAAGCCCAAATTTCCCAAAAATTTGAGAAGCAATTTTCGTAAATTCCTTCTTATTTCTTGAAGCTAAACATTTCTGTTACAACCTCTTCTCTATTTTTCCTAGAATTCATTGCGTTGATTTGAAACTTCCATCAATCAAACCTGCTAGTTCATCCAGTTTTTCTATTTTACGTAGATCAACAGAGATCCAATGTTCTTTATTCATGTGATAGGCTGGAAAATACCCCTCTTTTCCTCGCAAAATTCCGCCAAGTTCAGGATCTACCTTCAAATCAAGGATGTCGATGATTCTATGGTCACTTGCATCATCATAGATTTTTTCTTCTGGAACAGACATCAGTACCCCAAACCATTTTTTGCTTTTTTGATGTCTGAATACGCAATAATCAGGAAATTTTTTAAAAATATATTCTGGAGACACATTGTATGTTTCATCGATGTAATCGATTAGTTCTTTTTTCGTTAGCATCTGCTTCCATCTCTTTCTTATTGATTCGCTTTATTCAAAGATACCACGTAAGAATAGAAAAATGAATACTGGTTGAAAAATCAGATGAAACTTGACCACCGTTTATTTTCTCCGTATTCTTAGAATAGAAGGGAGTCTGATTTATGTATTCACTAATGAAAAAAATCATTACCGAAAAAGATATTCGACGGCATGTTTCTTTAGTCGAACAATTGCTGAATCATACAAAGATAACCGTAAATGAATTAGCTGAAATCATAGGGACAACCGAACGAACGATTTTTTCTGACCTTCAATCTATTCGCTCTCAGCTGCCCGAAGGCTGGGACATCCTCAGCGATCAAGCAGGGATCAGTTTGCAAAACCAGCAAAATTTATTAACAAATGACCTTTGGGAGATTTTTTTCAAACAATCAGTCAGTGTCGAACTGCTGAAAAATCTGCTTTTTACAAAAAAAGTTGCTGTCCCTGATTTTCTAGCCGACCATGGGCTTTCTTATGGAACATTGAAAAGACATGTGACTAAAATCAATCAGCGTTTAGCAAGTTACGACTTGCAGATCGATTTGACGAAATATACAGCTTGTATTCTTGGAAAAGAGCGTGCGATTCGTACTTTCTATCATCGATTGCTGATTCCTTTCACTCATAACAACTATTTTTTCGAGGATTATTCGATCCATGAATCCCATTATTTTCAATTTTTAAGAAACCTCAGTCAAACTGAACTAGCTGTTGAAACAGAAGAGATTTTCGGAACATGTTGGTTCTTTATCAATACGATCCGTATAAAAGCGAATTGCCGATTAGATTCTTCTATCCATATCAACAGCACACTCTCCTCCCTGTATGACTCTGCATTGAAAAAATTGTATTTAACGGAAGGTATTTATCTTAAAGACACTGAGCTTTCTTTTGCTTCTTTCTGCTTTCTGGAAAGTTGGAATTACAACAATAACTATGGACAAGAAACTGCTCGATGCTTGCATCATTCTCCATTTTTCGAACGCTTCGAAACTTTTGTAGAGGAACTAGCTTTGGAGCTGTCTCTTGATCAACTAAAAAAAACATCGCTGACTGATAACTTGGCTCTCCTCGTATTAAAATATCATGAATCGCCGATATTGATTGAAGCATTGGACCGTCAATACCATCGTTTTTTAGAAACATATGATCAGCAATATGCACACTTGTATCAGCAGAAAGAGAATTTACTGAATGATCTAAAAAAAGAAATGGAAATCAATGAACCGAATTTCTTCCTTCAACTCTTATCTTTACTGATCCAACAAACGATTTTTTCTATCAAACCGAATTTGTTCAATGTCTATTTTATTTTTCAAGGAGAACCTTCCTGGAAGGCGTTCTTGCAGCAGGAATTAAAAGATTATCTAGGAAAACGTGTCTGCTTCTTACCTATCGAACTAACCGATCTTTCCACTATTTCTTTTGAAAAAACAGATATCTTGATTTCCAATTTCCCGCTGGATTCTCTAGATATCCCTATTGTATACATTTCTTCTATTCCAACGAAAAATGAGCTCAATCGTTTGACTGAACTCACTTTCAAAACTTTTTTATAGTAACGGCTAGCGACTGAATTCTCTAGCTGTTTTTTCTTTTTTGCGAAACAGTTTATTCATGATCCCTTTTTCTATTTCTACAACTAAGAATAGAAGAATCACATTTGCCCCAATCAATAACTGTTGTGTCATCGTTAAACTTACTGTACCGATCAGCTGCTGGCCGATTGGCAGAAAAATAACCATCCCCTGCAATAAAGCAAGGATACCCAATGAAAGAAAAAGCGATTTGTTTTGCAAAAGACCTTGGTTCAATGACGGCTTGGACAACTCTCTGCAATTGATCATGTAAACAGCTTGAGCTAAGACGATATTTTGCAGAAGAATGGTTTGCTGTAAGCTTTGCCCTTCAAATTGCATAGCCAATAAATAGGCAGGAACCATGATCAGTAGTGCGACATAGATGATCCGAAACAAATGATAACCTGATAGGATTCCTTGCTTTGGGTCTCTTGGTGGACGCTTCATGATTTCTGGATCTGGCGACTCGAACCCTAATGCATAAGATAAAGTGATTGTCGTTACCATATTGACCCATAAAATCTGTACTGGGGACAAAGGTAGCGGCCGATTCAGTATCAGCGCCCAAATCAAGATCAATCCTTGAGCTAACGCAGTTGGTAAGAAGAAATTGATGGTCTTTTGCAAGTTATCCAAAATGCGCCGACCTTCTTTTACGGCTTTTGCGATCGTATGGAAATTATCATCTCCTAAAACCATATCAGCTGCCTGTTTGCTTACTTCACTACCTTTGATTCCCATAGCGATTCCTATATCGGCTCTTTTCAAAGCAGGTGCATCATTTACGCCGTCTCCGGTCATTCCAACGATTTCTCCATTTTTCTGCAAAGCTTTCACGATTCGCAGTTTGTGTTCTGGTGTCGTTCGAGCAAATACATCGACTTTTGGTACTTGTCGTATCAACTCTTCTTCAGACATAAGATCCAAATCGATCCCTTCTAAAACTTTAGCAGTATGTTTTAAGCCAATTTGTTCCGCAATCGCTTTTGCTGTATCTTTGTGATCCCCCGTAATCATTTTCACTGAGATTCCTGCTTGTTGGCATTCCTTTACAGCTTTGACTGCACTTTCTTTTGGCGGATCGATCAACCCGGCAATCCCTGCAAAAGTTAATTGGGTTAAAGACTCATGCGTGAGTTCCTGTTTCGAATCTACTTTTTTGTAAGCAAATCCTAAAACACGCTGACCTTTTTTCGCAAGCGCTGTGGCTGTTTGACCCCATGCTTCTTGTTCTGAAGAAGAAAGAGTTGATTTAGCCAATAATACTTCTGGCGCACCTTTGACGTAAATCACCGCTCCTTTTTCCTCCGCATGCATCGTTGCCATATATTTGTATTCAGAGCTGAACGGAATTTTTGCTTCTATTTTTTTCAAAGGTAGATTGGCTGTTTCGGTGTGTCGAATCAGTGCAAGTTCTGTCGGATTGCCACTTAAATTTTCTGTTTTCTGTTCTTCTTTCGTCTTTAATTCCTGACAATTTTTCATAATAGACAGTACGCGAGTTTCTTCTTTTGCTGCTACATCCACAACTGTCATTTCATTTTTTGTCAATGTCCCTGTCTTATCTGAACAGATCACTGTCATAGAACCTAATGTTTCTACCGAAGGAAGTCCTTTGATGATCGCCTTTTCTTTTGCCATTTCATGTACTCCGACAGATAGGATCATGGTCAACACAGCTGGCAATCCTTCGGGTACCATTGACACCACCAAAGCGATCATAGCTGAAAGAAGGATATGCCAATCCATGCCATAGCGGAATGTTGTAAAAACAACTAAGAACAAGATCAAACAAAGTATGCCTTGAAAAATTTGTTTGTTCAATCGGTTGATCTTCTTGATCAGAGGCGTCGTTTGTTGTTCGACCGATTGCAGTGCTTGATTGATTTTACCGATTTCTGTCGTGTTTCCTGTTTCTACAACGACACCGACTGCAGAACCAGATTGTACAAGCGTTCCTGAAAAAGCCATATTTTTTTGGTCACCGATTGATTCTTCTGCTGCCAAAACGGAATGATTTTTTTCAGATGCTTCTGATTCTCCCGTCAAAATCGATTCTTCTACTAGTAGATCATGTACTTCGATCAACCGAACATCTGCTGGAACGACGTCTCCGGCACGTAAGACAATGACATCTCCTTTTACTAGTTCTTTCGCAGGGATTTTTTCTTGCATCCCGTTCGATAGTACTATCGCTTCTTGTCCCATCAGCTGCTTCAAACCATTCAACGATTCTTCTGCTTTTCTTTCTTGCCAATAACTAACGAGTCCGTTGACGATCACTACGAATAAAATAATACTTCCTTCGATGTATTCGCTCGAAGCAAATTTCAAAAAAGAGGCAATGATCAACACGATCATCAGCAGATCAGTAAAGTGTTTTGCTATTTTTTTCCATCTTTTTGTCTGCTGTCTTGCTTCTATCTCATTATATCCTTGATCAGTCAGGCGTTTCTGCCGTTCTTCTTGCGACAAGCCTTCTGTTGATGTTTGATAGTTTTTCAATGTATCTTCTACCGTCACTTTGTACCAGTTCATCCTATCCCCTCCTACTTAATTGATACTTTTATTATACGTAGGGAGATTTTTCAGGCGTATCGATTATTTCAGGGAAGTCTGAAATAATTCGTTTTTCCGAGCAAAAAACATAAATATTAGATTGTCGCTTGTTGCCTCTTATAGGATAACAGCACTTATCTCGTGGGAAAAATAGATGGAAAACAGGGGGAATACAGCTAATTTGCCAGAATAACCAGTTGTCTATTTTCCATTATGTTTCTTCCCTCCATATTTCGTTGGTCAATGTCTCGCAGATACATGTGCTTATCTGTAACACCTCTTCACTATAGCGCCAAAAATGAGAAAATTTTTTTTATAACATCAGATTCACGTAGAATATTTCAAACAAAAATAAATAAAGTCGGATTTTTCTGATAATTGCACGTGGAAAAACGAACAATTTTTTAATAAAACAGACTTCTAAAATGGATAGTCTAAAAAAAACGAACAAATAACTTAAATGACTATTATTCATTCATTAACTGTATTTCCATTCCTTTCACTTGTTAGTAATTCACAATCTATTTTCTAATGAAAATATTTATTTTTCAATTTTTATAACATGCAAATCTTTTATCAACGGAATTTACAGGCTTTTTCAGAAATTAACTGATGATTTCAAAAAGAAAACATGTCATAATGTTTTCCATATTGTGCAAAAAAATACAAGATGGAGGCTTTACTATGATTGAAGAATATATTGAGAAGAATATTTTGAGACAGCTGTTTTTATGTGGGCAATTCTATGTAAATAAAGAAGTCAATCTAGAAAAGCTCTCCAATCTTCTACATGTTTGCAAAACCACTTTACTCAATGATATCAATAACATAAAAAAAGAATTTGAAGAACAAATTGTTTATACACATCGGGAAAAGGATTGTTACACTTTATATTTTTCAGAACATATACCTCGATGTAAGATCATGCAGCAATTAACTCAAAATTCGTTGTTTTTAAAAACTTGCCTGCTTTATTTGGAAGAAGATGAACCTGATTATCTCCAATTAACTGAGTGTGAATTCATCTCTGTCAGCAAAGCTTACTCCTTAAAAAAACAAGTATTGGCTTATTTTCATGATTGTGGGATCGAAATCGACCGCTACTCCCCTCGATTCACTGAAATGGAAAGACGTCTATTGCTTCTTAATGTGGCTTATCGTTTAGGCAGCTTTAAGTCCTGGGAGCTACCTGAATCGTTTTTTGAACGTGCGGATCGTTTCATTGAATCTGTAACGGAGAATAGCGGTAGATTTTATGATAACGAAAATAAAGAAATCTTATCGATTGGTTTTGCTATTAGTTTTTTGCGCCAGCAGTTGTGTACTGTGACAATAGATCCAACATTTATCGAAGAAATCAAAAAACGTCCTATTTACAATTATGTCGAGTCAGCATGGGAAACCACTGATTTCCAAACCTATTATAAAAAAGAAGAATTTGTCTTTATTTTGACACTGTTCAATCTTTGTAATTATGGTTTCCATTCTTATCAGTTGATTGCGGAAGATTTTCAACAGCTGCACCAAGTGTTTATTGACAATACTCCCGAAATAAAAGAACTAGTTGCTACCTTTGAAACTCATTTCCATCAAGAATTATTCGGGAATCAGCCATTTGAACGTGCGCTGATTCATTTGATGCGTTCGGCTTGGGATAACTATCAATTATTCATGCCGGAAAAATTTTATCTTCTAAATGAGGAACAGGCAAATTTATATAAAGAAGTCCAAATTCTTTTTTCCAGTTGGGCCAAACGCCTCCCTTATGATCTACGGTTTAATCCTAATTGCATGCGAGCTTTTGTCATCGAATTGAGCGGAATTCTCCGTCTGACAAAAGAACGTCTGACTATCTATATCGTCACAAATTCAGATGTTCATTATCTGATTTATCGGGAAGCCTTGGAAGCTGTAACTACTTTCGATTTTCAAGTTGCACCAACAATCTATGCAAGTATAGCTGATATAAAGAAGTATGCACAGCAACCCTCGAACCGAGTGTTATGTGAACGTACACTATATACACCGGATGCAGTCCAATATGAGAATATTATTCCTATTTCAATCAATACGATCGAACGAGCAATCGTTTCAGCTGTGCAAAATAAATAAGAGGCTGTGACAAACATCATGTCACAGCCTCTTATTCTGAGTAAACAATATTCCAGAAGTAACTTCTCCGGAAATAAGCTGAAATTTTCGTAAATTTCTTCTTATTCCTTGAATCTGCCCACTTCTTAACAACCTCTCGATAAACGGCGGGCTCACAACCTCACTTATTTGGGACGTCTACTGGTCCGATTTCTTTATTTAAAAAATAAGAAATAATCGTTCGGATAACTACCAATGCAGCTAGCTGGAAAATATCCTGCAAAGTAGGTTTGATAATCGATTCGATGATCCCAGCCGAAACAAGAATTTCTAAACTTAGGAGTATATAACCTCCCAACATCTTTTTAATAGCATTGTTCTCGCTGACTCGGTCGTTTTTCGCTTCTGTATGGACAAATAAGTATTTCAAGAAATCCTTAATCGACAGACAAACGCCCCAAATCAATAAACAGATAGCAAAAATATCAAGTCCCAGTACAAGTTTTTCAAAATATGGAAGAAGAAACTGCATCAACTCTGTCGTCATCCTACCTCTCCTCTTCTTTGTTTCTCTTTGTCTTCTATTTCCTGATTCAAGAAATAAGAAATTACTGTTCGAATGATAATAATAAGTGCAAGCTTCAAAATATCTGTCCAAGTCGGCTTGATAACTGACTCGATGATATCAGCAACGACTAGCACTTCCAAGCTTAACAAAATATAACTTGCTAACAGTTTTCTTGTATCTGCATTACGAGTATTACGTTCTGCATAATTTTTCTTGACATGAGACCAATCAAAAAGTTTGAATAGAACAAGAACGATCCCAGCAACTAAGATACCGATAGAACAAATATTTAAAATAGCAATGATCCATTCTAGAAATTCAATCAAATTTGAGTGAAACATATAAGCTACCTACTTTCTTTTAATTTGTTCCTATTCTTTTATTGTAAAAGAAATAGACCTTGTTCGTCTATTTAAAAGTTGTTTTATTGATCACACCTTGCCTAAAATCCTCCTCTTCCCTTTCTCATTCTTCACCATCCATACATCATGGAAGTATCCAAAACAACATAGCAAGTTAAAATAAGGTTTAGTCCGTCATCAGCTTTTCAAAGTGGCACTGTCTCGCGCTTTTTTTTTACCCAAATTTCTAAAAATAGAACCATACATCTCCTCAAAACTTTTCTTCTTTCCTACCCTGTTACTAATTACAGGAAAATCAGACACTTCTTCTTTTTTGTCAAAATTTCCTTTTTCTTCTCACCCTATCATTTGGCATTCTCATAAAAACGAACTATCCTTGGATATAGAAAGAGAAAACAAGGAGGCGTTTTTCATGAGTAAAAAATTAATCAAAGTCGGCATCGGTTTAGGTTTGCTTGCCCTTGGCGCTGCATATCTAGGAAAAAAAACAGGACTATTCGAAGATGATAGTCATTTATATGATGAATTTGAATCCATCTAGCATCCTATTTCGTTGAATCACTACGGACATACTTGGAAGACATTGGAGGAATCACAATGAGAAAAAGTAAAGCAATAATGATTGGTGCCGGTATTGCCAATATGGCAGCGGCTGTTTATTTGATTCAAGAAGGCAAATGGAAAGGGGATCAGATCACCTTTTATTCATTGGATGATCACGGTTCAAATGATGGTGCACCGACCGACACTGTAGTGGATGAATATTGGAATAAAAATCATCCATTAGAAAACCAAAAAGGCTATATTGCTCGAGGCGGTCGCATGCTTAATTACCGTACCTATGTAGATTTGATGGATCTATTAAGTCGAATACCTTCTGTTACTGAGCCAGGAATGACTGCTGAAGAAGATACGAGAGATTTTGATGCAAAACACCGTACCTTTGACAAAGCACGTTTGATGGAAGGTGGTAAAGGAATCATTGACGGTGGAAAACTGGGCTTCAACAACAAGGACCGTATTCTTCTGACTAAACTGATTGCCATGCCTGATTCAGAAGAAGAAAAACTAGACAATATCACTATCGAAGAATATTTCAAAGATGATCCACACTTTTTTGAAACAAACTTCTGGTTTATGTGGGAAACAACATTTGCTTTCAGAACACGTAGTTCTGCTCAAGAATTGCGTCGCTATATGCATCAAATGATTTATGAATTCACTCAAATCGAACATTTAGTGGGCGTCAATCGAACACGCTATAATCAGTACGAAAGTATCATGCTTCCTTTGATCGAGTACTTGAAAGAACAAGGATGCAAAATCATTTTGAACCGCCGTGTCACTGACTGGGAATTCAAAGATACACCGATGCAAGATGAAATCACTGTCACTGGTTTGAAAATGATTAATACATTGACTCAGGAAGAGGAGCATGTCACGGTAGATGAAGATACAGCGGTTATTTTCACTAATGGTTCTATTACAGATTCAGCTACTTTGGGAGATTACGAAACACCAGCTGTAGAAAATATGGATTATGGTGCAGCTTCTAGTCTCTGGAAAAAAGCCAGCGAACGTTTCTATAACTTAGGAAATCCCGACAAATTTTTCGCGGATCGAGATGCGAGCGAATGGGTCAGCTTTACTCTGACGACGAAAAACCACCTGTTATTGAATGAAATCACCCGTATCACGACTCAAGAACCAGGAAATGCCTTGAATTCATTTATTTCAACTACACCGATCACGCCATTAGGCCAAAAAGATGTCAATATGTCTATCGTCGTGCATCATCAACCGCATTTTACGTCTCAAAAACCAAATGAAACAGTTATTTGGGGTTATTTCCTTTATCCAAGACGACGTGGCGAATTTGTGGATAAACAGTATATTAAGATGAACGGAAAAGAAATGTTGGAAGAACTGATTGGACAACTTTCAAAAGTAGATCCTGGTCCAGTGAATATTCGGGAAAAAGAAACAGAGATTTTCGACAGCGTAATAAATAATATCCCTGTCTATATGCCTTATGCTTCCGCATTGTTCAATAACCGTGCAAAAAGTGATCGACCAAAAGTCATTCCTAAACATTCAACCAATCTGGCCTTTACAGGAGAATTTGTTGAGCAGCCTTATCAGATGATCTTTACTGAACAAAGTGCTGTACGTTCTGGAGAAATCGCTGCTTTCCATTTTGCGGGCATCCCTATGTCCCATCTTGTCAAAACACCGCGTTACGACAAAGACATCCCTACTCTAGCTCGTGCCGCAAAAAAAATGTTTGAATAATCAAGAGGTTGTGACAGATTTCACGTCACAACCTCTTATTATTTATATTCGTTTCTTTTTGAAAAAACCTTTTTTCAGTATTCACTCTCTTGCCAATCCACCATAACCCAGCTGCTATCACTACTTCAACGATTGCTACTACACTAAAAAATTGGATGAATGACAAAATATATGTGTCTAACAAATGTTGCAGTGCTTGGGTTCGAATATTTAACTGACTGGTCATATCGTACAAATAGAGACTGACTGACAGAATTAATAATTGGAAGCCTGCACCTCCTATCACCACTGCAAATGACCAAAGAACTTTTTTCCAAGACATTCTGTATAAATAAAACACTCCGCCCAGCAATACAAGCAAGATACTACTGATCACTGGAAGAAAAGAAACCATTCGCTCTCGTATCGTCAATATCTGATCGATGAATGACATCAAATAAATGGATTGTATTCCTCGCCGAAAAATTCCAGAAGTCATATAGATGAGTAAATTGTTTTCTTCACTAGCAAATGGATCATCCTCTGCTTCTTCTTGTTTGTATGTATTGATTATCTCTTGGAGCTTTTCTTCTACTTCCTTTTCTCCGATCAGTTCTACTGGTTCTTTTTCATATCTGTTGCGGATGAAAAGCTCGATATTTTTTTGTACTAGTTCTTCAGAAACAATCTTTTCCAATGCTTCAGCCGGAGCTCCGATCTCATAATGATAGCTTTGGATCTCTCGATTGATCTCAGCAGCTACTTTTTTCGCATAGTCCGATTGCATGTTTTGCTCTAACATAAAATGTTGATTTGCCAAGGTGCTTATTAAACAAAGCATAACAGTCAGGCAAAACAGGCAGACAGAACTAATCATAACAATGATCCGTTTATTCCATTTATTTTGAATTTGTTTCATTACGCCTCCTCGTATTTGTTTTTTCACTGAAACGAATGATGGCTGGTTATTGTTTAAATAGTTAAAATGATTCAATAGTTCAACTATACTTTACTGTACGTAAGGATACAATGAAGGCACACTCCTTCTTTTTCTAATAAAAAAAAATTTTGGAAGTCTTGCTTTTTTGAGGATTTTTATGTTGAGAAAAAAGCGTTTCATTATCAAAAAGATAAGAACTCCTTTAGAATGAAATTATCTGTAGTACCAATAATGCAGACAATTTTGTGAATCTGAAAGGAGCATCTCCAATGAAAGCAGTCACTTGGCAAGGAAAACAAAAAATGGAAATCAGAAACGTAGATGATCCAAGAATATTAGAACCAACAGACGCAATCATCCGTATCACAGCAACCGCCATTTGCGGCTCCGATCTGCATCTTTACCATCATGGTGAAGCAGTTTTGGAAAAAGGGTATGTTGTAGGTCACGAACCTATGGGAATCGTCGAAGAAGTAGGATCACAAGTTCAAACATTGAAAAAAGGGCAACGAGTGGTTATTCCTTTTAATATCAGTTGTGGTCATTGTCATTTCTGCCTGAATCACATGGAAAGCCAATGTGATGAATCAAATCCAGATCAGTTATATGGCGGGCTTTTCGGTTTTGGCAAGTTGAATGGCAATCATTGGGGAGGGCAAGCAGAATACCTAAGAGTACCTTATGCAGACTCTACTTCGTTTGTCGTTCCAGATAATAATCTTCCTGATGAAAAAGTTTTGTTTTTATCAGATATTTTGCCTACAGCTTATTGGAGCGTTGAAAATGCAGGCGTAAAAAAAGGCGATACAGTTGTGATTCTAGGATCTGGTCCAGTCGGTCTATTTGCTCAAAAATTCGCTGTAATGGCTGGAGCAGAGCGCGTGATTGCAGTGGATCCAGTACAACATCGTTTAGATAAAGCGGCTAATTACAACGGCGTGGAAACTTATTTCTTAGAAGACACAGCCCAAGCTGGAACGGAATTATATGAGTTAGCTAAAGGTGGTGCCGATGTCATCATCGATTGTGTAGGAATGGACGGGTTAGAACCTGTAAAAGAAAAAGCAAAAAATTTGGTGAGCCTACAAAGCGGCACGATTTCTCCATTACAGATGGCTTCGCAAGCTGTCAAAAAATTCGGAACCGTCCAAGTAACTGGTGTGTATATGACGCCAGCTTCTTCTTACCCGCTTCAAGAGTTTTTCATGCGAGATATTGCGGTCAAACATGGACAGGCACCCATTATCCATCTGATGCCGAAAATCTACGAAATGATTGCAGAAGGACTATTTGATCCTACACAAATCATTACTCATTCGCTACCACTGGAAGAAGCCGCACAAGCATATGAGATCTTTGACAAAAAAGAAGATAAAAATATAAAAGTTGTTTTGAAACCTTGAAATCAGTAAAAAATACAGGTGATTTTCTTTATGCCCAAAATCAAACGAAATACCCATGAGATCGAAATAGGAAAAGAAGAAGATATCGAAATACGAGGACGTCGCTTCCGCTTCTATTTCCAAAACCGTTACACATTGATCTCACTAGCTGTCGATTTATTAACCGGGATTTTCTATATTTTTGGAAGCCTTGCTTCCTTAACTAAAATCCCCGATCGATATGGCACCTATTTTTATTTGGCTGGTGCTGTTTTCTTGACGATTCGTCCTATTCTCAGAATCGTTAGGAACATTTTTATTTACGACGAGAAAAGAACAAGGAAAAAGCATGGGAAGGCAGTTTAGCCTTCTCCATGCTTTTTTGTTATTCTTGTGTTGTGCATATTTCGCATACTGCGATTCGAAAAAATTTCTAAGTATAGAACAATTTTTCGGTTTCCTTCTCTATATACTCACGTCTATGTTGTTTCATGTACCTACTCTTACAGCGTCATTTGGTACACTCGCACAGGAATTCCTTCATTATCCTGAGCCATCCCGATAAACTGCCAATTGTATTTTTCATAAAAATCCGTATGATCCGTCACAAGATAAAGCATCTTTACGCCCATTTCTGCAAAGTCTTGCTTGATCGTTTCTAAAATCATTTTGGCAATCCGTTGGTTTCGGTAGTCTTTTTCAACAAACAGTGCACAGACATTCGGAGTCAAATCTACTCGATCATGAAAATCATTTTCAACAACACCTGCACCTGCAATAATCTCTCCCAATTCATCCAACACCACATACCATTGCGGAACCGATGTGTTTTTTCTCGTGCTTGCTTGGATACTTTCTTCATAAACAGCAACTGGCAGATGCCATTTTGAAGCAAACCATTCGGCTGTTTCTTTTATCAACGTCGGTCGATCCCGCAATTTTATGACTGTTCTTCTTTCCATTTGTACTCTCTCCCATTCATATTTGGTCTATTATAGCACCTTGTATTTCAAATAGCTTTTCAATCGCTTGATTTTTTATTCTAATTGCAAATGTAGCGTAAAATTCGTTAAAATACAGAAGAAAGGGTGATCAGAATGATTGCACATAAAAGAGATTTGCTCCATGCAATACTACTTTCTTAGATCTAAAAACTATTGCATGGAGGAAAAATGAATGAAAAAAACAATCTACGATAATCAAGAATTTTTTGAACAATACAAACAAATGGCTCGTAGCCAACAAGGACTGCAAGGCGCTGGGGAATGGCATGTCTTGAAAAAATTACTCCCTGATTTCAGGGATAAGCAAGTATTGGATTTAGGATGTGGGTACGGTTGGCACTGTCGTTATGCTGCAGAAAACGGTGCGAAAAAAGTGATTGGTGTTGATTTGTCCGAAAAAATGTTACAAGTTGCCAAAGAAAATACACCTTTTACAACTATTGACTATCTTCACGAAGATATTTCTCTGGTTGATTTTCAAGAAAATCAATTTGATGTCGTCATAAGTTCACTGGCTTTCCATTACGTCGAATCGTTTGAACCACTGGTCAAAAAAATCAAAAATTATTTAAAAGCAGACGGTCATTTTGTCTTTTCAGTTGAACATCCAGTATTCACTTCTATTGCTGAACAGGATTGGATATATGACGAAGATGGCAACATAAAATACTTTCCTATAAATGACTATTTCTATGAAGGAGAACGATTAACAAACTTCTTAGATTCGCCTGTAAAAAAATATCACCGAACGTTGACAACCTATCTTGAAACTCTTTTATCTAACGACTTTCATATTCAACATGTAGCAGAGCCCATTCCCTCAGAAAACATGTTGGAACAACCAGGAATGAAAGACGAATTGCGCCGCCCAATGATGCTGATCATTTCTGCTGTGAATAAGAAACGCTAGTAAAAACTGTTTTGCAATATGCACGATTCGTTTTTTTACACTGACTATACCAAAAGAAAAAGCAGAACCAGATAACCGGTTCTGCTTTCTTTTTTCATTAAGCATCCAAAGCTTCTTTTCTTCTTTCTTGGATCGTAGCTACCTTGACGAACGGCAGATAGATCAAAATAGAAAGAATCATATTGACAGCGGCCAGTACACCACCTGCAATACTCTTCGTTGCCAATACACCGCCAATAATTGGTGGCGTTACCCATGGTGGCATAACAGTAGCTGCTGGCACTAAACCTGTAGAAGTCGCAAAGTACGCAACACTAACTAAGACCATTGGTGTCAAAATAAATGGAATGAACATAATTGGATTCAATACGATCGGTAAACCAAACATCGTTGGTTCATTGATATTGAAAACACCTGGCGCAATCGACAAGTTTGTTACAACCATATACGGTTTGTTTTTACGTCCTACTAAATAAATAGCTAACAGTAAACCTAATGTTGCACCTGTTCCTCCTAAATTGACAAAGCTGTCGAAGAAAGGTTTGTTCACGATAAATGGTGCGCTATGTCCAGCTGCGATCGCATTGACATTTGCTTCGATTGCTGGCGCATTGATCGTTTGCATCAAAGGATCGACCATATTCGCCCCGTGTAAACCAAAGAACCATAAGAATGGTGTGATAAATGCAAGCAATAATGCAGATGGATAAGAGTTCGCAAGTCCCATAAATGGTTCTTGGACCACTGTATAGAACGAACCTACGATATCATCAACCCCAAATGCAGCAAAAATTGCAGCAACTAAAGCAAAGGCAGAGATAGTGATCATTGCTGGCAGTAATGAAGCAAATGCTTTCGCAACTGCTGGTGGCACACCATCAGGCATTTTGATGATCAATTTTTCATTTCCGCTTAAACGTACAAAGATTTCTGTTGAAATAATCCCAACAATAATAGCAATAAACAAACCGTTTGAGCTCATACCTAATGCTCCGCCTAAAGCAAAGAAAGAGCCTAAAGAAATCACACCTGCGGAAACACCGTCTTTTCGGTAGCCGTTAGCTAAATGATACGCAAGTAAGAAAGCAATCAAGACAGAAAGAATGGCAAATGTGCCGTTCCAAGCTGCAGCCCCGAATCCTTTCCATGATTCACCGCCAAAAATTGAATTCATCAATTCTTGGAATCCGGGAATCGGTAAGTTATTGATCATTACTGCTAATGCTCCTAAAATCATTAACGGCATACTCACCATAAATGAATCCCGAATCGCAACTAAATGCCGTTGTGCACCAATTTTTGATGCGACAGGTATAAAATGTTTCTCCATAAATGCAACAAATTTATCCATAAATCTTCCCTCTTTTCTTTACTGTGGATTACGCGTCCAACCGACGATACAGGTCAATGATCTCTTTTGCTAAATCTGTAAAAGCAATAGATGTCATCAGGTGATCTTGGCTGTGGACTGTCAAAAGTGTTACTTCAACGTGGTTTCCTTGTGCTTCTTGCGTCAGCATCTCTGTTTGAGAGTGATGTGCTTGGACTAAAGATTCCTCTGCATCTTTGATTTTTTCATCTGCTAAAGTGAAATCTCCTTTTTTCGCAGCAGCAATCGCTTCCATTGAATCGCTTTTTGCATTTCCGCCAAACATGATCAGACCCATGATGGCTTCTAGATTTTTTTGATCTTCCATTTCTTGTTTCCTCCGATATTTTTATTATTTGTTTATTAGTTTTTCTGCTTGGTCGAGTACTTTTTCACCATTCATCATGCCATAGTCAGCCATATTGATCACATCTAAAGGAATCCCTTTAGGTGCTAGCTTTTCAGCAAATTGATTTTGCATAAAACGTACTTGCGGACCTAAAAGTAAAACGTCTACATTTTTAGATTCTAGTTGATTATCTGCATCTGAGGCAGAGACAGCAAAGATATCTGCTTCCATTCCTTTTGCTTCTGCTGCTTTTTGCATTTTTGTGACTAGGAGGCTTGTACTCATTCCAGCTGAACATACAAGCATGATTGTTCTCTTTTCCATTTTAAACACGTTCCTTTCTATTCTTACACTTGTATATAAAGCAAGTAGTGTGCCAACTTTAAAAGCGCTTTAAAAAGTTGATATTATCACGTTTATGGTCTATACCAAGTTACATACACACTAAAAAAGAAAGCGCACACTAAACACACAAATTCTTTTTTATTGTGTTTATTTCTTTTAACGTGCACAAAAAAAGTTATGACAAGTCTTCTGTCATAACTTTTTTTGAATAAGAGGTTAAAATGCTACTTTCACAACCTCTTTTATTTCAAATAACCAGCAAATACAATCAATATCTTCAAAAAACTTCTAGTTATTTATAGGCTTCATCAGGTAAGCTTAATTCTTTCTTATCAATCAAAGACTGATACCATGAAGCAGACTTTTTCAATGTTCTGCTTCGTTCATCGTTCAATTCGATTCGAACTAATCCATATCGATTCTTAAACGCATTCATTGGTGAAACACAGTCAGTGAATGCCCATAGCATATAGCCTTCGCAATTTGCACCTTCTTCTGCTGCTTTGATCAAATAACGCAAATGCTGTCCGATAAATTCGATACGATAGTCATCTTGCACGATCCCTTTCTCATCCATATACTGTTCTTCATGTTCTCTTCCCATACCGTTTTCTGTTATCAGCCAAGGAATATTACGATAATTTTCTTTTAGATACATAGCTATATCATACATGATTTTTGGATAGATCTCCCACCCTCTGGAATTGTTCATTTTCTTCCCAGGCAAATCAAAGACTTCATAATATCGTTCTGGATGAAACGGTGTCTCTTCATTCCATTGATAACGAGGGGCACGAACGCGTTTAGGGTAATATTGATTGATCCCAAGGAAATCTACTGTATGATGCTGGATCGTTTCTAAATCCTCTGTTGCAGGATCGAAATAAATCGATTGTTTTCGACACAACTCCAAGAACTCTTCTGTGTAGTACCCTTTTACCATCGGATCAAAAAATACTCGATTATAAAACAGATCATACATATAAGCAGCTTTTTGGTCTTCTGGAGAACTGGATCGAGCATAGACCATCTCAGGATTTAAAATACAGCCAATCCTTCCGCCATAATTGCCACTATGATAAATTTCTACAGCTTTAGCCGTTGCTAAAACTTTGTGATAATTCCACATCATCCATTTTTTTGTGTTTTGTTCATGCGGCCAGCGAACAGCATCCAAATAGCAACGCGTTTGGGGAACGATTGGTTCGTTGAATGTAAACCAGTTTTTTACCCTGTCACCGTAACGATCAAACGCAATCTTTGCGTACTTAGCATAAAAATCAACCACTTTTCTTGAAGACCAGCCATCATATTTTTTCAAAAGAAAAGCAGGGACTTCGTAGTGTTCTAAACAAATCATCGGTTCTACGTCTGCTTCGATTAAAGAGTCGATCATTTCACTTATATGCTGAGCATATTCTTCATCTACTATACAATTCTCGTAATCAGTGAAAAAACGAGCCCAATTGATAGAAGTCCGATAATGTGTCAGATGGATGGATTTCATCAAATCTACATCCTGTTGGTACTGCTCCATAAAATTAGTTGCTACGGCTGGACCATACCCATTATGCCAAACAAAATGTTCATTTTTATACCAACTATCTATAAACGAATCCTGTCCTTCTTTTTTTCCTTTCCAACCTTCCGTTTGCCAAGCAGAAGATGCTGCACCAAGAATAAAATTTTCTGGAATAGTAATTTTCATGATTTCCTCCTGTTTTTTAGATCCCATCATTTTCCACACGATTTGCTACTTTTACGAATGGCAGATAAATCAAAATAGAAACAACAATACAAACAAGTTGCGTAATAACTGCACCGATATTTCCTGCTGTGGCCAGATAAGCATTGACGATCGGCGGCATTGGCCAAGGAACCATTACAACTGCTTTTGCCGCAAATCCTAAAGCGGTTGCAAAATAACCGATCGTTCCTGTAACAAGCGGCGTTAAGATAAACGGGATAGCTAAAATAGGATTCAGCATGATCGGCATACCAAAAATAACTGGTTCATTGATGTTGAAGATCCCAGGAGCAAGAGATAACTTGGTGATTTGTTTCATATCTTCTCGCTTTCCCACTAGCAATACTGCTATCAGTAGACCTATCGTGACTCCAGACCCGCCCATACTCATATACATATCCCAAAATGGCATAGTGATAATGTTTGGTACTTCTTTTCCAGCTTCAAAAGCTTCCGTATTTACAGCAATTGCCGCTAAAAGCAACGGTTCTCGAATTGGCTTCACCATTTGATTCCCATGGATACCAATCACCCAAAAGACTTGCGCAATGAACATCAGTAACAAAATACCCGGTAACCCTTGAACGACACCTTCTAATGGTCGTTGCACGACATTGTAAATGATATCATAAAGGTACATCCCTGTAAGTTCTTTGATGATAAATCCCGTAGCCGCGATACCTGATACTGTCAGAATCGTGGGAAATAACGCAGAAAAACTGGCAGAAACATTCGTTGGCACGGTATCAGGCATTCTCAGCTGTAGTTTCTTCTGTTTCCTCAACCAGCAATAAAGTTCAATGGAAAGGATGGAGACCAACATGCCCAAAAATAACCCTTTCGTATCTGTATATTGTTTAGCCAATACATTTTCGACTATAACAGTCTGATTTTCATTCACTAATTCATAAACAGTTGGATTAACAGATAAATAAGACATCACTGCGATGATACCAGGGAATACACCATCCACTTTATTCAGCTTTGCTAATTCGATCCCTATCAGAAAAACAGCATAGATGGTCAAGAAACTTAGTGTGACATAGCTGATGGCAGATGCGATAGGTTTTAATTCTTCTAAAAAACGCAAAAAACTTATCTGTGCTAACCCATTTTCCGAATCAAAGACCATTGCTGAAAACAACGTGCCAAAAGCACCCGTAATAATTACCGGAATCAATGCAGCAAATGCGTTTTTTATCACCATGATATACCTTAAATTATTGATTCTCGTTGCCACGTTCCCTAAAACATTGGCTAATTTATCCATAAAACTCATTCCAGATCCCCTCATTCCTGCTTCTTCTCCTTGCGTCATCTCTTTTTGCCTGTTAGTCAGCGCTTACATTTCGGTGAATAAAAACTATTTGCTTGTCCGTTTTACCAAATATAAAACAAAAATTCATCTGATGTATTTATCATAAAATACATCAGATGAACTGTCAATTAGTTTCTTTCTTCCCAATTATTTTCTGTAATTCTCTCCGATTTGTTGCCATATGGACAGTCATCGCATCAAATGCCGCAAGTACATTCCGCCTCTCGATAGCCTGAACGATTTCTGTGTGGATATCGATCGTCTCGATTTTCAAATGCTGGATATCATAATTTTTGTTAAATAAAGCAATCGATTCATTAATGATCGGAATGATATGCAGTAACGCTACGTTTCCGCTAGCTTCTGCAATCGTCGTATGAAAATCGATGTCTAATTGAACATGATCTTGTGTACCTTCTCGAAAAGACGTTTCAATCTTTTGCGTTAAGCTTTTCATTCGGCTAATTTGATTTTTCGTTGCATATTCCGCCGCTAACCCTGCCATCTTTGGCTCCAGTAAATATCTCAGCTCAAACAAGTCTCGTATCATCCGGTCCTGATCTTCAATCAAAGAAAAACCGAGCGGATCATTAGCAATCCCTCGCTTATCACTGACAAATGTCCCCGCCCCTTGCCGAACTTCAAGAATATTCCTAGAAGCAAGCGCTCGGACAGCTTCTCGCACCGTGCTGCGTCCTACCTCTAAATAATCGGACAACTCATATTCATTCGGCAATTTATCTCCTACTTGCAACTGCTTTTCCTTTAAATATCTAAGAATCTTGTCCGTGGTTACTTCTACTAGGGTTTTATTTTCTTCCAAACCACATACCTCCTTTTCATCTGATGTATTTTTTCGTAATTATTATAACACGTTTGAATCATCTGATGATTTTTTGTATAAACAATCGATTAATCCGTTCATGGATATACAAACGAAGCTATTTACCATAAAAAAAGACTAGGATAAAATTCACTCCTAGCCTTCGATCATTTTTATTTTGAACGACAAAACGTATGATGTTCAATAATAGATGATCTTCATTCGATTCTTGATGACATTTTTTGTTCATTTTTTGATAGATGGATAAAAAATTTGATTACATCGTTTCTATTCTAGAATTTGGTCTATTTTCAATTCTTCCTCTGGTGAGAAATCTAAATTATCCATCATTCGAACACTTTCTTGTAACTGACTTAACCGACTTGCGCCAACCAGTACACTCGTAACAGATTTTTGTCGCAAATTCCATGCAAGGGCCATTTGCGCTAATGATTGCCCTCGTGATACGGCGATTGTCTGCAGTGCTTTGATTTTTTCCAGAGTTGATCCAACTTGTTCTTCTGAAAGGAATGGTATTTCCTTACGATGTGCTCTAGAATCCTCAGGAATCCCATGCAGATAACGATTTGTCAGCAAACCTTGGGCAAGCGGGCTGAACGTGATTGCTCCTAGACCTTCTTCTTCTAATACTGGAGATAAGTCGTCTTCTAGTAGTTCACGAGAAAACATATTGTAGCGCATCTGATGAATAATGAACGGTGCTTCTTTTCTTTTTAAAATTTCAGTCATTTTTTTGGTATCTTCTCCATTATAGTTGGATATACCAATATATAATGCTTTTCCTTGTCTTACAAGTTGCATCAATGCTTCTGCTGTTTCTTCCAAAGGTGTATCAGGGTCTGGACGATGATGATAGAAGATGTCGACATAATCTAGTCCCATTCTTTGGAGACTCTGATCACAACTTGAAATGATAGATTTACGAGAGCCCCACTCTCCGTATGGACCTTCCCACATATGATAACCTGCTTTGCTAGAAATAATCAGTTCATCACGGTAGGCTTGAAAATCTTCTCTAAAAATACGCCCAAAATTTTTCTCTGCAGCTCCAGCAGGGCCTCCATAATTATTCGCAAGGTCGAAATGGGTAATTCCCATGTCGAATGCGCCTCTTAAAATCTCTCTTTGGTTATGGATAGGATCATAATCACCAAAATTTTGCCATAATCCGAGAGATAAAATCGGTAATTTCAAACCTGAATGACCGGATTTACGATATTCCATTTTTTCATAACGTGCACTATCTGCAATATACAAATTTTCTCCTCCTTACCATTTTTAAAACGCTTTCTTTTATTCTGCTTTTAGTTTACTACATTTTAAAGAAAAGGAGTTAGTCAAAATGTTTTTTTCTTGTATTTTTTTACCATTTGTTTTTTATTCGTTGATAAATCAGAAATTGCTTACGTGCTTGCTGAATTTTTTTATAGCGTTTCGGTTGTTTTTTGTAAAATTGCTGATGATAATTTTCTGCTGGCCAAAACGTACTAGCTGGTTCAATTTTTGTGACGATTGGTTGGTGGAACGTTCCTGAACTGACTAGTTCCTGTTTCGATTGCTCCGCTAATTTTTTCTGACGTTCGCCTTGATAAAAAATCACCGGACGGTACTGCTTCCCTCTATCTTGAAATTGTCCAAAGGCATCTGTGGGATCAGTTATTTGCCAATAGATTGTCAATAAATCGCTATAACTTATCTCTCTCGTATCATAAATGATCTCCACAGCTTCCATGTGACCTGTGTAGCCACCGCTCACTTGATCATAATTTGGTTTTTCAACATGTCCGCCCGTGTATCCTGACAAAACAGATAGGATCCCTTTTTTCGATTCAAACGGCTCGACCATACACCAGAAACATCCCCCTGCAAATACTGCACGTTCTTGATAGTCAGCATCTTGCATAGCATGCTTGGAAAAGTCATATTTTTGCTGCGTGTCAAATCCTTCTGTAAGCAATAAATAAAAATCCATTACGTCAGGCGTTAGATTCATTCGGATAGCTAATGGACGTAGTGTTGCTTCTAGTTTTGATAACTGTTCTTTAGCAGATGTATTTTCTCTTATGTCATTCTTTGTCTGGATCAATACTTTTCGTTCCCAATCTCGTGTATTCGGATTTAAAATCAGATTATAAAGTGTTTGAATGAATACTTGTTCCTTATCCATAGACTCTCCTCCTTTCCGAAGAAGACAAGCTAGTGACTTTAGCTGTAATTTATCATAAAGTGAGGAAATAAGCGATTGAATCGTATTTATTCAAAGAAGATAAGCGGCTTCAGATGATATAAGATGATCTTTATCTTAAAAAGCATACTCTATGGTCTATGGTTTGGTTTAACTAAAAAACGACCTCTGAAAAAAGGGATGTTCTCCAGTTCTCAGAAGTCGAGTAAAGATGATTCTTTTTTTATGAACGATAATAAACTTCATCCAAAAACAGACCTTGTGCAGGGACGGTTTCTCCTGCATGCTGCCGCACTTTGCTTTCGAATATTTCATCGATTGTTTCTATCGGCATGGCACCTGTACCGATTTCTAGTAATGTTCCCATGATGATTCGCACCATTTTATATAGAAATCCGTCTCCGACAAAAGTAAAATGAAGCATTTCTCCCTTTCGTTCGATAGATAATTCATCAATCGTACGTACCGTAGATTTTTTGGATTTTTTCAATGCAGAAAAACCAATGAAATCATGTGTACCCATCAATTTTTCGCAAGCTGCATTCAGCTTATCCATATCCAACTCTTGAGGAAAATAAAAGCTGTGATTTCGTTCAAATGCTGAAGGAATCACGTTGTTCCAAACATAATAGCTGTATTTTTTGCCCACCGCATTATATCTTGCATGGAAACGCTCGGGCATTTCTTCGATTCTTTTGATGACAATATCCCGCGGAAGGTAACGATTCATAAAGTCGATCATTTCTGCCAGTCCAATTTCTGTGTTTGTTTTGAAATTTGCCACTTGTCCTCGCGCATGCGTGCCGGCGTCTGTTCTTCCTGATCCAATAATTTCTATCTCTTCATTTGTCATCTGATGCAACACTTTTTCGATTTTCCCTTGGATGGTTTTATCGTCATCTCCAAGTCTTTGCCAGCCTGAATATCTTTTTCCGTCATATTCGATTGTCAACTTGATGTTTCTCATATTTATTTAACTCCTTTATGATCAGTTACAATTTATTTGCTTCATGAGTATAACATAATCTAAATAGCGTAGCTTGCAAACTATTGATGTCTCCTTGATTTTCAGATACTCATTTTAAAATAATGCTAGTTTTCCTAATTCTCATTGTCTATACTTGATATATATTCTTTAATCTATTATCGGAGGAACTTGTTTTGAAAAAACTGTTAAAAAAAGATGCTTTCACTTACTATTCTATTTTAAGCATCTGCTTATGGGTCGTTATCGTTAGTCTTTATATGTGGTGGCCTATTGCTGGAAAAGCCCCTGTTGAGCTATGGGATGGTCAATCCCAACACTTTGTTTCATTTGTTTATTTTGGCGAATATATTCGGGAAATAATCAAAAATATTTTGATTGATCATAACTTTTCTATCCCAACTTATGATTTTAGTATTGGTTATGGTCAAGATATTTTAGGAACATTACATTACTATATCATTGGTGATCCTTTTTCACTATTAGCAGTATTTGCTAAACCAAAGTATGCAGAATTTGCCTTTTCATTAGCAATCATGTTACGCATTTTCTTTTCCGGAATCTCTATATCGATCTTTCTTCGATATAAGAAAATGGCCAACTATCAAACTTTTATCGCCACATTCATTTATGTATTCTCTGGTTTCGTACTAAGTTCTGCTTGGAAACACCCTTACTTCATCAATCCGATGATTTATCTACCATTGCTATGTTTGGGGCTTGAGTATATCTTCGAGAAAAGAGGATATAAACTCTTTACGTTTATGATTTTCATTTCTGTTATCAGCAACTTTTATTTCTTTTATATGCTTTCTATCTTAATCTTTTTATACGCTGTTTACAGATATTTTGAACTTTATACTTTAAAAGACTATAAAGTGTTGTTTTCTCTTTTATTCAAATCTATTGGTAGTTACGTATTAGGAATAATGATGGGCTCCGTTATTTTCATTCCCGTAATTAATCAATTTTTCAATGCTGGACGCGGGGAGATTCATTCAACGCTCTTACCTTTTTACACGAAATCATTTTATTTGAATTTTGTGAAAAACTTTATTTCACCAGTTTACGGAGGAGAAGCCTCAACTGTCACAGCCTTTTTCCCAATCATCATTTTTGTATTATCCGTTATTTTATATCGTTCTAAGCAAAAAAGTAATTTTGCAAGACTTGATCTTTTTGCCATTAGCTTGTTGACTATTTTCTTATTCTTTCCATTTTTTGGTAGTCTTTTCAACGGATTCTCTTATAGCACGAATCGTTGGATGTTTGGTTATGCATTCTTTTGGGCTTTTCTAACAGCAAAATACTTACCTGTTTTAGTTGAATCCGCAACTGATTTATCAAAAAGAAAACGGTTTGTGCATATTTCTTCTATTGTTTTCTTTTTCTTTATCCTTTTCACTTTTGCAAACTATAAGCGAAATGTACCGCCTTATATCGGTTTGATCTTCCTGTTGCTCTATTCAACTATCTTTTTATTGTTTGCTAATTCAAAAAAAACAAAAATCGCGTTGAGTATACTGGTATTTTTGAATGCTCTAGTTTATGGAGCCTTTCAAACAAATATCAAAATCAATCCCCTTATCATTAACAGTTATACTGATAAAAATATCGTAGAAAATGATTATTGGGCACCAAAAAGTTCAGCTATCTCAGATATTATCAATAAAGATACTGACTGGTCTCGGTATGAATTGTCTAAAACTGGAAATCCTCGTTCCGAAGAAAACAATGCTTTGTTAAGGGGAATAAATAGTACGAATTTTTATTTTAGTTTAGCAAATAAAAATATTTTTTCCTTCAATAAGTCTATTGAGAACAATATCAACAGTGACTATGAATATTATGGGCTAGATAGTCGTGCAGAATTGGGCACTTTAGCAAATAGCAAATATTACGCAAAACTAAAAACTGACACTAATCAAGATGTTCCTTTTGGTTATACTTATTTACAAACAATCAATAAAAATGGTCAAGATGTAGAAATCTATCAGAATACAAATTTCCTACCTTTTGGCTATACGTACGATTCCTATATCAAACAAAATGATACTCAAACTAGTTCATTAGCTATTATGGATAGTATGACAAAAAGTGTTATTGTAAATAAAGATATCTCTGGTCTAAAGAAAAATCAGATTACCGATAAAGGAATCAAAAAACTGAACGATCATATACAGCAAACGGATGGAGTAGAGATAAAAGGAAATCAGTATATCGTTTCTAAGAACAATGCAACTGTTACGTTCTCTGTAGACGCTCCATCTGATTTGACAAATAATTATTTGTTTCTACGGTTTAAGGGAATAAATTATCCTAATACACAACCAGGATTATTTCTTCCAACTGAGACTGCCACGTATTTAAAAGTAACTTATGGACAACTGTCAAAAGAGTTTAATTTTCGAAATCAATATCAAGGATGGTACGTAGGGATCAAAAATTCCTTACTTAATTTAGGGGCAGTGCAACCTAATCAAACTATTCAAGTCAGCTTTAGAAATCAAGGAGTCTATACATTTGATTCTATTGAGTTATATACGCGTGACTATAGTCAATTAAGTACGGAAATAGCTAAATTAAGGGAAAACACACTTCAGAATGTTCATTTTTCGGCAAATGAAGTATCTGGTGAACTAAATCTGGAAAAAGAAAAACTGCTTTTATTAACCATCCCTTATGAAAAAGGATGGACTGCTTATGATAACGGAAAGAAAATACCAATTATCCAATCGAATTATATGTATACAGGATTACTCCTCAATCCAGGTAATCATCAAATCAAACTGATCTATCATACACCTGGTTTAATGACAGGTTGGATACTCACTATCGTTGGATGGATCATCTTCTTATTCACTATTATCTTGAAAAAACGATTTCCTTTTAAATAATTCAAGAAATTGTGTCAGAAGTGGGCAACTTCAAGAAATTTGGGTTTATTTCCAAAAGATACTTCTGGAACACCCTTTGTTCGGAATAAGGGACTGTGACAATACTTTTGTCGCAGTCCCATTTTATTTCACTTATATTCTAAAAGATAAATTGCCATTATGAATTACATGAATTCATAATGAATCACTTCTTTATATTCCTCATATAATTCTGCGTTTCGCAGATCGCCCCCGTCTAAATTCGCCGAATAAAATATAGGAGGATGTTTTATCCCATTTGCAATAAGCTGTTCGCAAACTTCCACGATGATCGTATTGAGGATGGCTGCACCGATTACAGTAGAGGAAGGACCGGCTTTTTGTACGATACCTGTCAGCTCACAGCAAGCATCTCCTATATCCCCATGGTTATCGATAACTATATCAGAAACCTCAAACAATCGTTTCCCTGATGAATGACGACTAGTCACCGATCGTGAATATTGGACATTCGTCAAACTAATGATTTTTACGCCCTTCGCTTTGGCAGCTAACGCTAAATCAATAATGATTGGGTTTCTTCCCGATACTGAGTGAAGGATCAATACATCTTGATCTTTAAATGAAACTGTTTTTGCTAAATTCGTTCCATATCCTTCTAAACGTTCCATTTGACTGGTAAAGGTGATAGGGGAACGATCTAGCATTACTTCTCGTCCAAAGATAGCATTGATGGTCATCATCCCACCTGCCCGATAATACATCTCTTCCGCTAAGATACCAGCATGACTAGCACCAAAAATATAGACCGAACTTTTTTGCAGATTCGCTTGGGTCAATACATCGATTGCTTCTTTGATTGACTTTTTTTCTTCCTTTTCAACCAAATCTAATAACTGTTTGATTTTATCCATATATTTGAACATCTAGAACCCTCCAAACAAACCGCTGAATCCTCTACCGATCATTCCCCATAACGACAAATCATTTCCGCCGAAAATCAATATCCAGCTTTGGATCGTCGTACTAAAAACAATAGCTGAAAAACCAGCTAATACGACCATGACAAATGAAGCTGCGATTGTTCCGACAACCGCTCCACGAAAGCCACCTTGACCTTCACCGATGACTGCTGCACCACCACATTCAAAGAAACTTGTGATTACTAATGGCACAAGCAACACGCCGAATAGATGGAATGAATTCGCCAAAACAACTAAAATCGTAGAAGTGATCATTGCCACGATAAAACCGATAATCACTGCATTTGGTCGATAATTGAATAAAATAGGCACATCAAATGCTGGTTTCGCTCCCGGTACGACTTTTTCTGCAATCCCTTGAAACGCTGGAATGATTTGATTGATCAGTAGTCGGACACCATATAGCATAATGAGTAGTCCTGCACCAAAATTCAACCCTGCTTCAATCGAAAACATCAGGAGATTATCCCCTTCTGGTATCAAAACAGGTGCGATGATCCCAACTACGGTATTCATCAAGAACATGACGAGTGCACCTGTAATTGAGATTTCTCGGAAAAATGAAAGATTCTCAGGTACTTTGATATCTTCTGTCGATTTTTCTTTATTTCCTACTCGTTTTGCTACAAATCCTGAAACTAAAGACAAAACACCCGTTGGATGACCAATCAGGAAAGAATCATCTCCCGTAGCATCCCAGACATATTTGCGCATGATCCACGGCATGAAAGACCAATAACAAGCCGATAAAATCCCGCTGATTCCAATCAATGCTCCCCCTGACAGTCCTGCTTCCACACCAGCTGCTACAAATACGAAAGGAAACCACCAAAGCATATGACCTGTTAAAAAGATCGTCTTCACAGGTGTAAACCGAGCAATCAATAAATGGATAATCAATCCTAAAAACATAGCTAATCCGACCGTCCCGCCATATTCTGCAGTAAACGTCACATCAGATAGTCCTTCTGTCACTTCTACACCCAACTGTGTTTGGACAGCTATATTGATTGGAGAAATCGTTCCGACCAGCATATTGACTCCGGCGGTCAAAGCAACCATACCAAATGCAGCGGTCAAAGCTCCCTTAACCGTTTCTGAAAATGATTTTCGCTGGATGATCAGCCCGAGCATCGCAATCAAACCTAACAAGACGGGCGGATTCTTCAAGATGTGTTCACTAATGAAATTCATTCTTTTATTCCCCCTTATCAGCTAGATATTGTTCCAATTGCGCCTTTATTTCTGAAGTATCCATATACTTTTTAATAGGATAAACAGGCGCTTTTACAGAAGCTTTTAGTTCTGGAAGTAATTCATGACTTGTAAAATAAACATCTGCCATCGTTGCTTTGGCAGTGGATAAATCTGTATTTTCCACTGTTGCCTTTAAACCAAGCTCCTTAATTACTTTATCAAGAGACATTTTCAAAACCATAGAACTCCCTACACCAAATCCACATACTGCTAAAATTTTCATTTTTCTTCCTCCTTATGCAAATAACTGAATGATTGTTTCTTTATTTCCTGATAAAATCGTTTGATACTTTTCATTGTCCATAAATATTTCCATGATATCTTTTAATCTCTCCAGATGGCTTTCGTGGTTTTTGGCAGCTAAAACCAAAAAAATATGGATTGGTTTCCCTTTCATATCCACGGCATCTTTTACGACTAAAAGACTCATACTTTGCTCGTTTACTCCAAGACCTGGTTTTGCGTGCATCAGCGCAAAATAATCAGCCAACACCATATATGGTCCATTTTCTTCTACACTTCTGATCATATTTTCTAAATACGTATGCGTTATCATTTTATTTTTTAATAATGGATTACTAGCGATTTCGACTGCTTTCATCCAATTTTCAGCCGTTTCTATTACTTGGATTTGATTTTTCGGCAGCAATTTATTGATAGTACTCATTCTCTGACCTCCAACATTTTTGAAATAAACCAATTTTTATCCTCTATTCCTTGCATGACCATTTTCATCACAGGTTCGACTTCTTTCACATCTTCTTCTCGGATCATTAGCAGAACAACGATATCTGCCTTTTGATATCCCCATGAAAATGGCTTGTCTGCTATCAATACAGCAACCGAAGTTTGTTTAACAACATTAGGATTGCCATGAGGAATAGCAAAACCATTCTCCAAGTATGTTGATTGGATTTCCTCACGTTCAAAAATAGAGTGGAGAAATCGCTGTTTCGAATCTTCATTCTCAAACTGTTGCTGATCAACCAAAAAACGGATAGCAGCTTCTTTTGAATCAAAGTGATCAAAATAGACATTAGAGGAAATAAGATGTTTCACTTTTTCAGATATCGAGCCTTCGATGTTTATTTGTTCGTTATCTATGACCAGATCGATATAATGATTCATGATACGTTTCATATCTCTAGCAGTAACCATTGGCGAGATTCTTACTACTGGTCTAATTTGTTTAGGTATATCGACAGTGGAGATAATCAAATCTACGTCAAACAAATCTAGTCTGTTCAATTTATCGACAGATGCTGTTTCGATACTATCGATATCAGGTAAGATTCTTCTGATTTTTGCAGAAACAAATGAACTGGTTCCCATGCCATTGGGGCATACGAATAAGAGTCTATTTAATCGTTTGACACGCTCGATTGCTGCTTGGAAATGGATAGCTACAAAACCTACTTCATCTTCGGACAAGCTTACTTGATAAGGCCAGCGAAAATCATTTAACGCAAACCAGACAACACCATACAAAGAAGGATAATTTTGTTTTATCTCATCTATCAAAGGATTTACGATGGTCGTTTGAGCCTCAATACGTAAAAGCAGCTGATACAGATGTACAAGCAGATCTTCTTCTAAACGACTATCTTGGGTAAGATCTATCTGAATGCCTCTACTCACTTTTTGGATCAATTGCCGGATTTTTTCTCGAAATACTAAAGGGATCGTTTCATTTTTCATGAAAAAGCGTAAACCACTTCCCACAATAACATAAGTCAAATACTGTACTTCTTCTTGCGAAAATTGGTAAATACGCTGTTCCTCTAACTGATGCAGCAATTCACAAATGAGGGGATATTTGTTAAATTCTAAAAAATACTTTCCATATTGATTTTTACCTTTTAAACTGATTTTCTTCCCTTCTCTTGAACGCTGGATCATCAATAAGATCGAAACAATGATACTTGAAAAGTAGCTTTCTGGTATCTCAATTTGCTTGTCTGCAATGCTCTCGCGAAAAGATCGTTCGACTATTGCTAGAAGCTTTCGATCCACTATTTCTCTTACGATCTCCAATTCATCAAAATGATTCAGGATCATACGCTTTAGTACCTTCTGAACCTGTATTTCATTTCCTTCAAAATATGTCCCGAAACGATCAAAACTGAGATTCAACCCTTCTTTCGCAAATACATATTTGATGTAAGAAATATCATTTGCGATACTGCTTCTGGAAACATAATATTCTTCAGAAAGTTGCTGGTAACTTACATGCTCGAAATTGGACAGTCTGTTCAGGATCGCTACTCTTCGAAGTTTGCTTTCTTGATATTGTATTACACTCATTTCCATCACCTTCTATATTCACTATAATTTTTTCTTATAAGGAGAACTAGACCAAATAAAAGATTAAAATAACCTGAGAAATCATACACTACTCTTTCTCAGTTAATATACGCTAAAACAGAAGCTCTACAAGAAATTTATGGAACTTTATTTCAGAAAAACAAAAAAACAGCCAACGGACGAAATGTCCGCTGACTGTCCAATTTGACGGCTCAAGTTTTACTGTTTGAGATGCAAGATACTCAACCAGGCAATGGGCACATAATTAAAGAAAAAACTGATTCTTTGGCAAAATCCTATTTTATTCAGTAATGGCCAAGAATTTATAGAAGGAATTCTTGCCAGACCATAAATCGCCGCAAAAAGCAAACTGATCACAGACAGTCCAAGGTATAAGTGGCTTACGTCCATTTGCCCATTTTTTCGATAGATCAAGAAAAGAAGAACTGGAAACAATAAAAAACCACTATAACCTAAACCTGATCCGATATTATGGACCCATGTCGAGACATTCCACGAAGATTCATGGGTATTGATACTGAACAAACCTGTAAAGATACAATCACCTATACCATAAAAACCGATAGATGCTGTAACTAGGGTAGCTAACACACGAGATGTACTTACAAATGCAGCATACAATGCAGGCAATGACAGGATGAAAAAAATCCCTGAAACCACTGACCAAATAAGAAACGCCTTTCTTACAGGACTGGAAACCTCTCCAAATACACTGATCACACTCTTCATTTGATCTAATTCAGGATAATACAATCCTAATACGTACGGAGTCAAAAAATCACTCAACACGCCTAATAGTAAAAAGAAAAAACCGAATTTACGTAAAAAATCCATGATGCGCCTCCAATAACCATTACCTATGCTTTTAATTGTTATTATAAACGACTTTATCTCGATTTAACAGGAACCTCTATTTTACAGGAACCTCTATATAACTCATTAAAAATTTTAATCGTCCTAAGGTTCATCCCTAAATATCTAATATTCAACGTTCATTTAATCCGTCTAATCGGTCTTTCAATTTGATTTTTTCTCCACTTCTTTTACGCGCGCCTAATTCTCCTATTGCAGTAAACAACAGATCACTTGACGAATTTAAGGCAGTTTCCATTGAATCTTGGATAACACCGATAATAAATCCGATACCGACGATTTGCATCGCAACATCATTAGAGATACCAAACAAACTACATGCTAATGGAATCAATAACAGTGAACCGCCCGCAACACCTGAAGCCCCACAAGCAGCTAAAGCAGACAAAATACATAAAAGGACTTTCAAAACAAATGGTGCTTCAATCCCTAAGGAATGTACAGCCGTCAATGACATCACGGAAATAGTAATCGCAGCACCGCCCATATTGATCGTAGCACCTAATGGGATCGATATGGAATAAGACTCTTTCGTCAATTTCAATTTTTCAGCCAGCATCATGTTTATCGGGATATTTGCGGCAGAACTTCGGGTAAAGAAAGCGGGAAGCGCACTTTCTTTCAAACAAAAGAGAATCAATGGATAGGGGTTTTCTTTAATAAACAAAAACGTGAGGAACGGGTACACAACTAATGCGACAAACAGCATCGTGCCGATCAACACAAGTAAAAGCTGCAGATACTCTGCCAATCCAGCGATTCCAGTCGTGGCAATCGATTGATAAACCAATCCTAAAATCCCTATCGGAGCGAATGCAATAATCACTTGTACGACTTGTGATAATGCTACAGATATTTGATCCACCAATTCTTTTGTCGATTCTGAACGGGCTCGAAAAGCTAGACCTAACAACACAGCCCAGAATAAGACACCAAGATAATTCGCATCAATGAGCGATTGAACAGGATTTTGTGTGACATTTGTCAACATCGTAGATAAAACACTTTCCAAATTTTGCGGTGCTTGTTCAGATACTGTTTCTTGTAAAGTAATAGGAACAGTAAAAATTGAACTTATAATCACTGCTACAAGTGCAGAAAGCAATGTTCCTACTAAATACAAGACTAAAATAGGCTTCACAAATGTCTTATTTCCTATTTTATGTTTGGCAATTGAAGCCATCGTCAAGAAAAAAACTAGAAGAGGCGCAATTGCTTTCAAGCAACTGACAAACAACGTCCCCAATATTGAAATAAATGTCCACGTGGGGAAAAAGATACCAAACAATATTCCGACTAAAATACCAACAACAATACGTTGAACTAACGACATATCCAAAAACTTCTCTAACAAATGACCACCCTTTCACAATTTTAACAATCATTGTATCATTTTATCTAAAGAAACTAAAGGTGCAATTTTCTAAAAATTCTAATAATACAATTGGCAATTCATGCTCTTGCAACATTCAATTTTAGTATTGGAGGGTTTATTCAATCCCTAAAGAAGTCGAGAGAAAACTATTTATCGTTATATTATTAAAGTTATCCAAGTAAAACGTAATTAAGATGAAGGATGAAACTAGAAATTTCATCCTTCATCTTAATTCTTAGACATAGCAATCAATTAATATTTTCCACTGAGACTCTTTTTTCTCTCACTCTCACTGGTTTACTTACCCATAAACGATTTGATTAAAGCCATTTTTCAATTCATTATTCGCTGTCTCGTTGAAGTAAAGATAATTATCGGGATTCCCCTGATTTTGTTGTGTCACCAATACTTTTGGCTGATTTTGCTGAAACCCGAATAGATAGACGTGCTTTTTCAGATATGGTTCTGTCTCTGCATCGGAATAGACGGCTGTGATTTGATAATCTGCTTGACCTGTCCCACTTTCTGACCATTCTGCAGAAACAGGCACTCCACCAATAGCCATCTTCCACTCCCCATTCAAAATAGCTTGAGGAACTTTAAGACCATATAAGTCCACACTCATTTGATTCGTATAACTTTTGTATTGTTGTCCCATTGTTTGGCCCCATGAGGTCATAAATGCCTCTAATTGTGCGGCTTTGTCTGCATTCCACAGTGTTTGTTCGACTTGTTCGCTGCTTTCTGAAGAGGAAGATGAAGCCTCTACAGAAGAACTTGAAGTAGATGTTTGAGTTGTTTCAGTCGTTTTGGAAGACTCTGACGAAGTAGAGGTATCTACTGTTTCTGTACTTGTTGCAGTTGACTTGCTCTCTGTGCTAGTCGTTGTAGTAGTTGCAATTGTTGTTTTCGCTGTTTCTTTTGTTGATTCTTTTCTTGGATCATTCCCGTTGGTACAACCAGCTAACAAAAAAGCTAGACCCATTGTTAATAAAATCCTTTTTTTCAATTAAAAAACTCCTTTCGATTACTCCCCCACTTCTTTATTCTATCAAATAAGCAATGTGATTTTATTGATTTGTTGTATTTTCTCATCCATCTTTTAAACCATTTAAACACTAAGAAGCACCCGCTGATGTCTTATAGACAACATCAGCGGGTGCTTCTTTTTATTTTATTTTTAAGACAAAACTTCGTGTTTTTTTCCTGTTTTTCTCACACTTTATATTTGTATTTGAAGAAACATAGACTTTTAGTCATCATCGTCTTCCTCATCCAAATCTTGTCGGACAGTTTTTCCTTGGAGTCTTTGTACTTGGTAGATGATTTCTTTATTGAAACTTAAAAGTTCAACAAGCAATTGTTGCAAGCCATATTTTTCTTCTTTTTCAGCTAACTTGATTGCCCGTGTGATAAAGACATTTTGGAAATCAAAATCTTTTGCAAAGTTTTCCAACATTGTTGAAGCTGGTAAATATTTGTTTTGACCATGTTCGTAAATTTTTCCATAACGCATGACTTCTTCTAAAGTAGACGGAACGATTTCATTATCAATCACTAACTCATGAGAGATTTTATTGAACCATCTCGCTTCTTGATCAGCATATTCCGAAAAAAGGGTACTTAATTCTTGCGAAGATGTACCCAAAACATACAATTGTGCTTGGATCAATTTCATTTCTTCTAATTTAAAATTTGCTAATACATGCCCCACCATGGCGCCAGCAGTTGGTTTATGATGGTCGATATCTGCTTGTTTTGTTTCTTGAGCAAATTTTTCTTCCACTATATTCATTGATTTACGCCTCTTTTACTTTTGTTGATTGGACTTCATAACCTAATTTTTCCACAACTGCAGCTAATTGTTCAGGGTGGACTTCATCTGGATCAAAGTTTGCTTTGATTTTGCTTGCATTAAACAAAACTTTCGTATTGCTTACCCCAGGCTGTTGAGAAACCGCATGTTCGATTTTTTGCATACAGCTTGGACAAGCTAGTGTATCTAATTGCATAATAATTTTTTTCATCGTAGTTCTTCCTTCCTTTTTCTTGATAGTCTTATTCTAGATTACAGCTTCCATAAAAAAATTGATTCTTATCAAGTTTTACGATTTTTCTTCTTTGCTTTCGTGACCAAAATACAATAAACGCATCGCGTTAAAGATAACGATCAAGATACTAGCTTCGTGAACGAACATCCCACTAGCCATGTAAATAAACCCGGCAAATAAGCCGATGAGTAAAAATAAGACGACACCAATGGCAATCACTACATTTTCACGGGTATTCAAAACAGTTTTCTTAGCCAAACGGTAGGCATGAACCAACGATCCAAAACTAGATTGCATCAAGACAACGTCACTCGTTTCGATAGCGACATCCGTTCCTGATCCCATAGCAATCCCGATATCAGCCGCAGCCAAAGAGGGAGAATCATTGATTCCATCTCCAATGAAAGCAACGTGCAATCCTTGTTCTTGGTATTTTTTCACAAATTGAACCTTTTCGTCTGGTAATAATTCAGCATGGACTTCATCAATGCCTAACATATCAGCTACATAATCAGCAGTCATCTGATTATCACCTGTCAGCATCACTAACTGTTTTGCTCCTGCTTGTTTCAACTTAGCTAATTGTTCAGCGACTTCTGGTCGAATCACATCTGACACACCAATGATTTGAGTGATTTTTTTGTCGATTGCTACAATAATGACTGAGCTGCCTGTTTGTTGTAATTGATGTAAATCTTGTACTTGCTTTGGTGTGAGAGAAAGTTTGTGAGCGGCAATCAATTTGGTGTTGCCCGCACAAACTGCATGACCATCAATCTCAGCTGTGATTCCTTGTCCCTTGATCGTCTGATTATCTTTGACTGCTAATTGTTGAAAATCAATGTCTTTCTCCTGAGCATAATGGATCACGGCGCGCCCCAGAGGATGATCGGATAACGTTTCTAATCGAGCCACTAAAGCTAAGCTGCCCTCTTCATTCTCTGTATAGTTCTTGATAGTGGATACAGCAGTAGTTCCTTTGGTCAATGTACCGGTTTTATCAAAGACAAAAGTATCGGTTTTGGAAAAAGTATCCATTGCTTCACCGCCTTTGACTAAGATGCCCCGTTTTGCTCCATTACCGATTCCTGCTACATTCGAAACAGGCGCACCAATGACTAAAGCGCCAGGACAACCAAGAACCAAAACAGTGATTGCTAAACGAAAATCACGACTGATCAGACCAACAAGCAACGCAATAAGTAAAACGGTTGGAGTATAATACTGAGAAAATCGATCAATGAATTTTTCTGCATGGGATTTGGTATCTTGTGCTTCTTCTACTAATTCGATAATTTTGGCAAAGGTCGTATCATCTCCAACCTTAGTTGCTTCGATCGTCACATAGCCATCTGCTAAAATCGTTCCAGAAAATACGTCATCTCCACTGATTTTGACGACTTGTCGTGATTCACCCGTCACTGCGGCTTCATCCGCATACCCTTTCCCGTCAATGACTCGTCCGTCCACAGGAATAGCTCCACCAGTTTTTACTAAGACGATATCGCCTTCTTCCACGTCATCGATTTCCACTTCTTCGGTTGTTCCATCTTCTTGGACAACGCTGGCAGTCGATGGGGCCATCTCGGTCAAAGCCTTGATTGATTCCCGCGTTTTGGTCAATGTTTTTTGTTCCAGATAACTACCAAACAAAAACAAGAATGTAACGATAGCTGACTCCTTGTATTCTCCGATCATAAAGGCACCAAGCACAGCAATAGTAACGAGTAAATCAATTGAGATAACTTTGACTTTTACTGCCTGATACGCATGGATCATAATAGGTATGACCGCAATAATAGAAGCTATGGCTAGAGCAATGTTATAGAACAAGACAAATCCAGTAAATTTTCCGATAAAACCAAAAATAATCAACACAGCTGATAAGGCGGTAATATGATTTCGATGCTCTTGGATCCACTTTTGAAATTTCATTTTTCTCCCTCTTTTCCTTTTCGTTCTTACGAGACTAAGTATAGATACTTATCCATCATAAAAAATTGACCACTATCAAGTTTAGTCAAAAAGGCGGTTTTCTTTTGGCAGAATACACTACAAAAAAATAGTTAGCAAGAAGACTCACTAAAAGTGTTCTTGCCAACTATTGTCGATTCTATCGAAATTTTCATTGAATGATTTTCCTGTACAGCATACATCGGAGATCTATTTCTTTATCTAAGATTTTTATCTTGCTAATTTTTTCCTTTAGTCTTTCAAATCCACGTCGTTCATAGAATTGATACGTACAGCCACTATCTGTAAAAAGGAATATTTCTTTTCCTTTCTCTCTTTTTTCAAATTCTGTTAGCAACTTGGTGCCGATGCCTTTTATTTTCAAATCAGGATTTGCAGCTAAAAAAATGATCTCTCCATCTGGCGAATGCTTTTTTAAATATGCTGCAAGCATTTGTTCATTTGCTGTCTCGTAAGCTCCTTTACTTTCTTTAGCAAATATATTTTGTAAAAAATCGAATATCTTAACATATATTTGCTGTCCAAAAGAACGATGTTTCTTTTTTTCTCCTTTCATCTCCGCCAGCAAAACACCTGCCAACTCGTCCTCTGCATACAAAGCAAGAATTTGAGTAGCTCGATTCAACTCCATATACAAAAAATATCTTCCGTAAAGATTCAGCAGAAGTTCATTTCCCATATATCTCTCAAAGTTCATTCCTTCAACAGCAAAATAGATCGCTTTTTTGTAATCTTTCTTTTCTAAGGGTTTAAAAGTTAGTTTCATCATTTCGCCTCCTTAACTTCAATGATTGTGTTATACTTACATTATAATAGACACAGTGTCTACTATCTATAATCAATCATCTATAAGATTGTCGATTAAGCGACAGCTTTGCTTTGATATGTCGGATAAGGAGATAGGTAAATGAAAAAGACAGATAGACGCGTCAAAAAAACAGAAAAAGCTTTGGCTGAAGCACTATCCACATTATTAGTAAATAAAAAGATTCAAGCAATCACTATACGCGAGCTAACAGAAACGGCAGACGTACATCGTTCGACTTTTTATACACATTATAAGGATATCTATGATCTATATGATCAATTAGAAAGCAACTTTTTTCGGGATCTAACTGAAATTCTCTCTTATGATCCAGCCCATAGCTATGAGGAACTATACACTCGCTTGATCGACTATGTTTACGCAAATACTTTTTTATATCGCTTGTTTATCCTCAACCATGGTGATATTTCGTTTCAGAAGAAAGTTAAACAAGTTATTGAAGAAAACTATCTGAGCATATGGCTATATGAAGACAAGAAAACGATTATCACAGAAGAAATGAGATTCTTCACTACGTACCACGTCCAAGGTTGTCTATCCGTTCTCAATCGGTGGGTAGAAAGCAATTACAAGTACTCTAAAAAAGAATTATTAGAACTCTTACAGAAACTGAATGATCACATAGAGAAAATCATGCCTTGAATAAAAAAGGCTGTGACAAAAATCTTGTCGCAGCCCCTTTTTCCGGTAATAATAGATGAAAAAATTCTTGAAAAACTATGCTGTTTTTCGAATTTTTTTATAAGAGTGAAATATATTTAGTTGCTTCAACCATACAAATTTTGTAACAAAAATAATGATTGTACACTATTACTTAATTATCTTTTGATGGCTTCAATTAACCAACTGCTATCGATGATTGTTTTCGAGTTTACTTTAAATTCTTTTGAGAATCTATAATTAATAGTTGAAGGAATCTGGGCTTTTATCATCGTTTTTTCTTGCGTTTTTTTCCATCCTATTCCAATTTCTCCATGAATCGTTCTTAAAGTCCCTTCTGCAAATTCTATATCATCAGGAATATAAGGATCAATTAATAAATCAGTAGACTCTTGTGTCTCTTGATCAAATTTGATTCCCAATAAAGCAGAGATAAACCACTGACTGTATGATGTGAACATAGCATGATTTAAAGAAGATCCATCCATTTTTTTAAAATACTCGCCCAACGCTCCACTATTATTAGATACCATAGAATAAAAACTTGGATAACTTTTCCTTGTGAGCCATTGATAAATTAAATCTTGATCATCTAGAATTTCATATGACCACGCCATGCCAAAAATCCCCATCTTAAAGACACCATCATCTTCCCTAATTTGGTTTTTGAATTTTTGTAATAATTCTGGGAATTCTTTATCTAATCCAGCTTTGAGAGAAAAAATATAGCTTGATTGGCTGCCACCTTGAAAATAACCTTTAGAATTGTAATATTCCTTTATTAGTTTTTCTTTTACATACCTGATTTTTTCTTCTAACTTTTCTGTTTCAAAGCTCATTCCTTTGGTAAACACAGCTAATTTTTGATAGCTTTGCAATACTATTAAATACATTGCTGCTGAACAAAATTCTTTATCTGGCGGTGTTTCTTTGTTATTAATAAGAACAGTATCTACAGAACCCCAATCACCCAAACAACAATACTTAATGTACTCATAATCAAATTTCAAAAGATAATTCAGATGTCTATTCAAAGATACTGAAATTCTTTTGTCCTCAATAATGGACATTCCATAATATTTCATATATTTTAAGACAATGACCGGAAGCACTAATTGCCATCCTAACGAACCAGCGTTATTACTAGGTCCAAACGTCTGGATACCCATAAATGGAGCAGTTTGTGTTATTCCTCCTTCAAGGGTTTGATCGAAAATAAAATCAAGCAACACTTTTTTCAATAATTGTTCCGAATCAAATGAATAAATTTGAGATTCTATTAATGCGACAATATCTCCACCATATCCTAGTCTTTCACGAGCACAATCTTCATAATATGAACGGATATTATTCCTTTTGGTTTGAATCGCAATACGTTGAAGATCATTCAACAACTGATTAGAAGTATTGAATTCACTTGTTATTGTAAGATCAGCATAAGTATCAAATGCATGTAAATCATTGATATCAAAAATAGCGCATTCTCCCTCAACTTTCATATATCGAAATGAGTGATAAACATACATGTTTTCAAATGTCGTTTTACCGTCCCCACATAGAAACTGATCTTCCTGTATGATTGTATCTGATTCATTAATCCCCTGTTCCGGATCATTGATTCCATATATGCTTGTAGTTGTGGTAGAATAGTCCAATTCGGTTTGTGAATCATTGAGGCTCTCAGCATAATTAATTTTTATATTTTGTTTTTTTGAAGAAATAATTAAAGAAATCTGCCCTGAAATAATTTTTCCAAAATCAATCAAATAACCATATTTTGTTTTCTTTATTACATTTGGTTTTCTTTTTTTCAATCTTTTCGTTTTTGGTATAGTACTTGGCACAAGTTTTCCAGCTGGACCAACGATTTCCGTTACCCTCATATTTACTCGAGTAGTTGAATCAGGATTACTTTCCTCATTTTCAACAAACGAAACTCTTTCGCCAATATAAATATTGTCGAATAGAATTTTCCCTCCTTCAGCTAACCAATCATGATTACTCTCAACGATATTTCTTTGTTTGCCATTCGCCAATTCGCTGATTGAACAAATGAGCATTGGCTTACCAATGGAAAGGCGATGTCTCATGTTGTATTTCCCTAATAATTTCAACGGGGCAGGATTGTACCAACCATTTGCCAATTCTACTATAATTTCATTTGAACCTTCTTCCACAAAAGGATTAAGCTTATAAGTATCATAATACACTTGTTTACCATAGTTCGTTACATCTGAATTCAAATAGTAATCATCTATTCTTTTCCCATTGATATAAGTTGTATAGTATCCTAATCCACAAATATCTAAAAATAAATCTTTCTCTAGTCTCTCAACTATAAATGATTTTTTTAGAATAATAGATGGTCGATCTCTGTAATACATATTTTCTTTCTCAATAGGATTATCTTGTCTTGTAATCCAATGTGCGTTCTTCAAATTAGAGTTTGCGGAATAAAACGTTGTATGAAATTCTTGTATACTTTCTTCCCCCTCTATAATGATATGAAGCAAGTACTTTTTTCTTTGATCAGAAATAGTTGGAAACTTCACGTTGCTAAATTTTTTATTTCCTATCTCTTGTTTGAGAACGATATCTTGATCTTCGTTCATAATATATAACTGGGCTTTTTTTTGAATTATGTTTATTCGAGACCAATTTATTATAATCGATTCTTCTACATCCACAGCATAATTAGTATACTTTCCATTTATTGTTATTAAATCGGTACAATTTTCCATAACGCCTCCACATTATTCAATGACTTAAGAATTTTCTATGCAGATAATTACGCTAGAATTCCTATTATTGATAAAAAGATTCCAATTACCATAATCGAAACGATGATTGCTACAGCATTTTTTGCATTTCTTTTTTTAAGTAAATAATAGACAAGCAACGTGATAAGCAATGGGAAGAAATTAGGCATGATACCATCTAACATTTCTTGGATCTTTATGGTAGATTCTCCAACCGTATATTCGATAGGAATATTAATTTTCACAGTACTTACGATAAGAGAACCAACTACCATCATTCCGACCACATTTCCCATAGTAGCCAACCGTTTTAACATTTTATTGCCGTTTTCTCCTGTTAACAACGCAGATCCTTTTTCATACCCCATAAAAATTCCTTTATATTTTAAAGGCCAAATAGTCAAACTGAACAGTATGAAGAAAAGGATAGGACCAATTGGATTCCCTTCAATTGCTAGCCCTGAAGCAATACTCATGTATATAGGAACTACTGTCATTGCTAACAAGCTGTCACCTAAACCAGCAAAAGGCCCCATCAATCCAGTTTTCACAGCAATAACAGACTCTTTTTGATCCTCTGGTGTTTGTTCCTCCATAGCCATTGTTATTCCTAAAATCGGACCGTATACATAGGGGTTAGTATTGAAAAACTCTAAATGTCGCTTAATTGCAGCCACCCGTTCCTCCTTTGGTTTATCCCCATATATTTTTTTCAAAGTCGGTACTATTGAATAATATGCACCTAATGCTTGCATTCGTTCAAAGTTACTTGTAGCCATTAATAATTGAGAACGAAAGAATGCTTTTGTTAAATCTTGTTTTGTCATCTTTGATTGCTCATTTTCTATAATCATAAATCGTATACCTCCTCAATAGCTTCTGAATCATCATTTTTATTTGTGACAATTTCATTAGACGTTACACTAACATTTTGTGTTGAGTCCTCCCGATTTATCATTAGATCATATAAACCAGCTAAGCAAACTCCTATGATCGAGATAGCGATTGTTCCTAAATTCAAATATGCTGCAAATACAAAGCCAAGAAGCAAAAAAATCCACATATTTTTACCTAACATCATCATCAACAACATACCCATACCAACAGCTGGTATAATGCCTGCAGATACAGTTAGTCCGTCAAAAATTTGTTCCGGCACAAAATCCAAAACTGATTGTACTGCTGGTCCGCCAAAATATGCCGCTAAAAAGACAGGAACTGAACCAGCAATAAAACTTAATGGGATTCCTAAATAGTTATATCGTGCAACTTTGTCAAAATCCCCACTTTCCACTGCTTTCTCTGCTTTATGAAGAAAAACAATATTGACCGTATTCGTTAACATGATGATTTGTTGACACAACAATGCTGTTGGTACAGCTACTGCCAAACCAGTTGCTAAACCACCGCCTGTCATAATGGCAATTGCCACGCCAATTATCGCTCCTGTTGCTTCATTAGGTGGGATATATGCGCCGATTGCTGCATTTGCCAACCACATCATTTGAAGCGTACCACTAATTACCAAACCTGTAGTGATGTCCCCCATTATCACTCCTGCAACTGATCCAGCTAAAATTGCTTTTGGCGTTCCAGTCCACAGGGTTCTTTCATCAACAGTACAAATCCCAGCCCACACTGCTAACAATATGCATTGTATTAACATTTATTATCCCTCTCCTTCTATCAATTCTGATATATGGATTTCTTTATCTGATGGAATCATTTGAACGGATACTTTAACACCTTTGTTGCTAATATTGACAAGTGCTTGTTTTTCTCTCTCATTTAAAGAAATAGCCCGCGTGTACCTTGTACGAGTAGAGGTAAATTTCATGCCGCCAAGATTTAAATAATTAAAATGGACCCCTCCATTTAACAACGTCTCTACGTCTACAGGATTCGTTAATAATAATAAGGTTTTTCTTTTAATTGCAGTTTTTTGATAGATTTCTGCAAACTGTTCTACTCCGAATGTTCTTACAATGACATCTTGAGGTGCCATCATATCGAAAACTGATTTTTGAACAGGGTCATTTGTTATCGAATCATTAATAATCAAGATTTGTTCAATTCCTTTTTGTTTTACCCAAGTTGTGACGACTTGGCCATGTATTAGACGATCATCAATACGAATCAATTCAATTGCCATCTACAATCCCTCCACTTTTTCGATTATTGGTTTTGGTGTTTCTATCTGTTTCCAACTATAAGACATTAATTCATTCATTTTCTCCATCACATAGTCAGGTGCCTTTTCTCTAAAATTAGACAATTCAAGCAGAATCCCTAGATTGAACCCTGCAAAAGCATAGTAATCCTTTCTTTGGTATTTCATTAAAATCATCGCGGCTGCATTACTAGGTGTTCCTCCAAAAATGTCACATAAAATAAGCAGTCCATTAGTCGTATCAAGCTCTTCTATTTTCTCTTCAATTTTAATTACAAAATCAGCTAAGCTCATTCCTGGAAATAACGAAACCACACTTGCATTACTAAAATCACCTTGTATCATTTCTAAACTATTTAGTGCTTCTTTAGCAAAAAAACCATGACTTGCTAAAATAACTCCCATCTTCTTACTCATCAAATGCCTCCCTTCAATAAAAAACAAAGCAAAACTCGTGCCATTTTTTAATTTATTGAAATCTAGACAATTCTAAAAAGAAAAAATGCACATGTAATACGCATAATAAAAATATTGGACTTTCACGTACGTAATGATACAGATAAATACACAAAAAACATTTTTTCTAACTAAGATTTAATAAAATTGGTATAAATAATCGAACACTATCTTCAAACGCCACTCTCAGCTTTTTCCATAAGTATTTAAGTGTATTGATTTTTATATTAAAGCGCTTTATATTAATGGGAGGAGGTATTTTATGAAACGAATAGACAAGGTACACCATTACTGCACCGCTTACACAGAAAGCCTTTCAAAAAAAATTTTATTAAATGATACAGATATTGGTATAACCGCAAAAGAAGTGTCTTTGGAATTAGATATTTTAAGAAATAATGCTTCTTCGGATCTAAACAAACTCATGAAGCAGGACAAATTATTAAAACTATCAGGAAAACCAACCAGATTTCTATGTAAAAAAATACTCTGTCAAAGACTAAACCTTCGTTATATAGGAGAGACAGAAATAAATTCCATACAAGAACTCATGAAAGATAACTACTCCTCTAAAAAAATTCATCCTTTTGATTCGTTGATCGGTGCAAATAAAAGTTTACAACCAGTCATTCAATTAGCAGAGGCAGCAATCAATTATCCTCCAAGAGGGTTACATATGATGATTTTTGGAGAATCAGGGACTGGCAAAAGCTTGTTAGCTGAAAAAATATTTGATTATGGAAAACAAGAAAATATTTTCAACGAAAAAGCAAATTTTTCTGTTCTTAATTGCGCCGACTATGCAAGCAATCCGCAATTGCTGCTAAGTCACTTATTTGGAAATGTCAAAGGAGCATACACTGGAGCAGATGCCGATAGAGTAGGATTGATAGAAGCTGCTAATGGAGGAATTTTGTTTCTTGATGAAGTCCATCGCTTACCTCCAGAAGGACAGGAGATGCTTTTTCAATTTATCGATAAAAATCAGTTCTATAAACTAGGTGATTCTGTCAATAAGCGCTACGCTTCAACATTGCTGATCACGGCAACTACAGAGCCTCCGAATTCAGCATTATTAGAAACATTTAAGCGTAGAATCCCTGTCATGATCCAACTTCCAAACTTTCAAGAAAGAAGCATTTCCGAAAGATTGGATCTCATATCATTCTTATATAACAAAGAAACAGAACAAATTGGTTCTCAAATAACCGTACAGCCAGATGCGATTCAAGCATTACTAGCTTATACTCCACTAGGAAACATCGGTCAATTGAAAAGTGACATTCAATTATCTGTAGCTCGTGCTCTATTAGAAAAGAAAAAAAACAATTCAAAAGAAGTTCTGATTACGCAAGACTTCTTTCCACCTACAGTTTTATCATCCTTAATAAAAATAAATCTAGCTGACAAAAAAGAGATTGAAACGATTGTTGGCGTAAAGCCATTTGTTTTTGATACCACGTTGGATGAAGACAGAAAAACAATCGCCAACTATGATTTTGTAAATTTTTTTACTAAGAATTATTCAAATAACACCCGTTCAATTACACAAGCATTTAATGATTATTCACAAGAAATCGCTAAAGAGCGATTGCGAAATGATCATTTCACCTTTTTATTGAACGATGATATAAAAAGCATTGTTTTATTGATATCAGATATTTTATATAACACCTTGGGCATTATCCTAGATAAAAATGTCAGTACTGCTTTTGCTTTATATATTCACAGCCATACTCAACAAAACGATATATTTTTCAGCCAGATCAAAACAACAGAGAAGCTATCTGCTAATGTTATGCTAGTTACACGTAAAATCGTCAAGCAGTTAGAACAAAAAAAGAAGATCATTTTTTCTCAAAATGAAATCCATTCATTGAGTCTTATCGTTTCTTCCATAGTAGAAAATAAAACAAATAGTAAAAATGTCAGTATTCTTGTATGTGCCCACGGCGAGCGCGTCGCATCTGAAATTGCACATACTGTGAATAGTCTTCTTTCCAAAGAAATTATTGTCCCTGTTGACATGCCTTTACACAGTACACCAAAGCAAACTTATGATGCCATAAAAAAAACGATAGCTGACTTTGAATCAACAGAGATCATTATTTTTGCTGATATGGGATCTTTAGTAAATTTTGAATCTAATCTAAGAAAAGAAACCCAAAAAAGCATTTTTATCATTGAACGAATTGATACATTGATAATATTAGAAGCTGCTAAAAATACAGAATTTTTATCTATGGGACTACAATCTACTATCAATAATATTTTAGACATTGATAATCGTAGAAATACTTTACTTAATAATAAAATAGTTTCCAAATTCAATAAGAGAAAAAGCAAAATCATCTACACAGTTTGTCAAACTGGAGAAGGAACCGCCCGATTTTTAGAAGAAAACATTAAATCATTATTGAAAGAATTAAAAATATTTGATGTTGATGTACAATCAATTAGCGGTCATAACGGAACTTCAATACGAGAAACCATGCTACGTTCTAAAGATATAGAAATCATAGCAATCGTCGGGACTGTAAATCCAAAAATCAGCTATGCTCCTTTTGTTTCTCTAGAAGAAATTGTTCTTCATGATGGGTTAGATAAGGTACTTTGTCATCTTACAACTGAAGAACAACAATCAAAAAAGGGTAGCAGCCACTCATTCACAAGAAATATCGTTTTTGATATGGGGATTGAAGCAGTGGACAAATATCTCTACTTATTAGCTGGGAATAAGATTCAAAAAAGCTTAATGGATTTTATCCAAGAATTGGAATGTACTTTCCACAAAAAATTCACTCATTCCATTCTTTTAAAACTTTTGATTCATACAGCGTGTCTAATTGAGCGTACATTGATAAACGGTCATGAACTTAAAATTATATCAGAAGATGACACAAGGCCTTCTCATGAACCAATTTTTCATGTAAAAAAGGCCTTCAAAAATATTGAAACAGAATTTGGGATCACTATTTCTTATGATGAATGTTTCTTTATCTATGATATTATCACATCTAAATAACCCTTTGTTTTATGTAAACGAGTATTTTTTAAACTTATTGTTTAAGAGTGATAATATTCCACCCTAACAATTAAAGGGAGACAATTAAAAGTTTGTCCCCCTTTTTGCTGACTATTTTCAATATTAGTTAAGAAGAACCGTATCCTTCTCATATCACAATTGAAACTTATTTATTATAATTTTTTTCAATGGTATTTTTATTTATGATACGGCGCCCCCGCATTGATCCGGAAAGCACGGTAGATTTGCTCGACGAGGATCAGACGCATCAATTGATGTGGATACGTCATTTTGCCAAAAGAGATCTGAGCATTGCTTCTTTTCATGACGGCTTCGCTGAGTCCTAAAGAACCGCCGATAACAAAAACAAGGTGGCTTTTTCCTTGGATACCTAATTGGTCGATTTGTTTAGCAAAAGATTCGCTTGTGGGATTTTTCCCTTCAATTGCTAAGGCATAGACGTATTCTTGTTCTTTGATTTTCGCTAAGATCCGTTCTCCTTCTTTTTCTTTTACTTGTCTCATTTGCGCTTCGCTTAAATTCTCCGGGGCTTTTTCGTCAGGAACTTCAATCAATTCGATTTTTGCATAGGCATTCAGCCGTTTGACATACTCATTGATACCCTGGATCAAGTATTTTTCTTTTAATTTTCCTACTGAAATAATTTTGATATTCATATTTTCTCTCCTTTGATCTTCACGCTCACTTTGTTTATTATAATCAATTTTTTCGTCTATATGTTTATTTTGGCTATTTTTGTTAAAAAGATTTCCCCAACAGTTATGCACAACATCCACAGGTTTATCCACAGAAAACAGTGTTATTTTACCTTATTTCATCACATTTATTAGGCAAACATACGTTTTATAAGAATTTATCCACTTTATACACAGGCTGTGGATATGTTTTATCCCTTATTTTTCCAATTCTATCCGCGTAGTTTTACACAGTATCTGTGGAAAAAGAAAATCAAATATTTTCATCTGAAAACAATGATTTTTCCTAAAGTTTTTCATAAAAAGTTCACAGTCTCAAAGTAGACTAAAGTCAACAAATAAGACTATACTAACAGTAGATAAATGAATGTAATTGGAGGAGGAACACATGGATAGAAAAAATGTGACACCAAAGATGAAAAAAAATAAAAATAATAGCCTCTGGCGTAAGTTAGGTCTGGGGCTTGTTGGAGGGATCGTTGGAGGACTACTGACAGCTGGCATTTTTTATGCAGCGATGGGCACTGGCAACAATAGTTCTACTGCTACAAGCGGCAATCAGAATTCTGCCGGTGAAACAGTTGTGGAAAATGTCAAAGTCAATGTAGATTCTGATATCACCAAAGCGGTAGATAAAGTTCAAGACGCTGTCGTTTCTGTTATCAACTTACAAAGTCAAAACCAATCAAGCGGTTTTGGCGGACTATTCGGGCAGCAAGAAGAAAGTAGCAGCTCAGATGATAGTAATTTGGAAGCTTATAGCGAAGGAAGCGGCGTGATCTACAAAAAAGACGGGAATACTGCTTATGTAGTCACAAACAACCACGTAGTAGATGGACAGCAAGGTCTAGAAGTCTTGATGAAAGACGGTACGAAGGTAAAAGCTGAATTAGTTGGAACAGATGCTTATTCAGATTTAGCGGTGTTGAAGATCAATTCAGATAAAGTCGAAACGGTTGCCTCTTTTGGTGACTCAAGCGCTCTGAAGGTTGGTGAACCTGCGATTGCGATTGGTTCCCCATTAGGATCTGAATATGCGAATTCTGTCACTTCAGGAATCATTTCTTCCTTGAACCGACAAGTAACAAGTACGAATGAATCGAACGAAACAGTCAATATCAATGCGATCCAAACAGATGCAGCGATCAACCCGGGAAATTCTGGTGGTCCTTTAGTGAATATCGAAGGACAAGTTATCGGTATCAACTCAAGTAAGATCGCAAGTACTTCTGAATCTACTTCTAACGTAAATGTAGAAGGAATGGGATTTGCCATCCCAAGTAACGATGTAGTGAATATCATCAATCAACTGGAAAAAGACGGAAAAGTGACACGTCCAGCTCTAGGTATCACAATGGTCGACTTATCTGCCGTTTCTACTCAGCAACAAGAACAAATCTTGAAGATTCCTTCATCTGTAACTAACGGGGTCATCGTGACAAATGTCCAAACAGCTACACCGGCTGAAAAAGCTGGATTGAAACAATACGACGTCATTACTAAGATCGATGACAAAGAAGTTTCTTCTGGTGTAGAACTTCAATCTGCTTTGTATAAGAAAAAAGTGGGAGATTCTGTCAAAATCACTTACTATGAAGGCTCGAAAGAAAAAACAACTACTGTTGAATTGACGATCGATCAATCGGCATTAAAACAAAATCAAAATAGTGAAAATTAATAAAAAAGAGGTTGTGACAAGTCTTTGTCACAACCTCTTTTTTAAATGGTGTTCTTCTACCAACTCCTCGGTCACAAGTCACAATATTCAACAAACATGAGAAGCTGTTTTTTGAAATTGCTCCTTGTGACTCAGAGTGAAAAGGCAGACTCACAACCTCTTTATTTTGGAAATGCTTCTCCGACTGCGGCATCCTCAGGCAATACTAAAATTCCTTTTTTCTCTGGAGCATTTGGCAAATGCAATTCACGAGCGGAACAGATCATTCCATAGCTGTCTACCCCTCGCAAAGTTCCTGGCCAGATCATCATTCCATCCGGCATCATGGCTCCTGGTTTTGCAACGACAACTTTTTGTCCAGCTTCGATATTTGGTGCACCGCAAACGATTTGCAATACTGTACCATTGTCTACTTCTGTCTCAGTAATCGATAAATGGTCAGAGTCAGGATGTGGAACGCATGTTTTGACATACCCGACAACGATCTTCGGTTCATGGTCAGCTTCAAGCTGTTCTTCGAATCCTGCTTCTTTGATCAATCGATTCAATTTCGCTAATTCTTCATCTGTTAAGCTTACTTGGCCGTTCCCTTCGATTGTTAGATGATCGGAGATATGGAAAAAGTTCCAAGCAACAACTTGACCTTGTTCATCTTTGATCCGAGCAACATTCCATTTACGTTCAACAGTGTTTTCTGTTCCTTTATCGTCGGCTATGATAACCATCAAAGTGTCTCCGACGTGTGCTTTGTTATAAGCAAAAATCATGTTCTTTCCTCCATTATCCTTTGCTGAGATTTATCTTAACAAAAAATTGCATTCACTGCATGAGATTTTTTTCATGCTTTATTTCCTAGTTTTCACAAAATAGAAGAGACTGTAACAGAAGTGGGCAGCTTCAAGAAATAAGAAGGAATTTACGAAAATTGCTTCTCGAATTTTTGTGAAATTTCGGCTTATTTTTCGAAGAAGCTACTTCTGGCACACCGTGTATCAGAGGTTGTGAAAAAGCTGCCCTGCATCAAGTAATAAGAACAGCCAAATAAAAATAGCTCCTCATATTTTTCGTTTGGTTGGGCTTATTACCGCAGATGCAAGCTTTTGAACACCGTTTAAGGAAGAGGTTGTGAAAAAGTCGCTTAGTTTCGAGTATTAAGAAAAATTTTGTGAAAATGGCTTTCCACATTTTTGCATAAATTTGGCTTAATACCGAGAAACTGGCTTTTGAACACCGTTTAAGGAAGAGGTTGTAAAATCAGCGGTTTGACCTGAGTATTAGAGAAACAAACGGCAAAATAGCTCCTCCTATTTTGCCGTTTTTTGAGCTAATACCGAAGGTCAGCTGATTGAACACCATTTATTCGTAACAAGGGACTGTGACAAGACTTTTGTCACAGTCCCTTTACTGTTTTTAAAAAGGTTATACAAGTTCCACTTGCTTAATTACTTGGCTGTTCTTCTTCGTCAGAAACGATCAAGACATCACAAGGTGAATGACGTATGACGTAGCTGGCTACACTTCCTGTCATAAAGCGTTCGACTGCATTTAGTCCAGACTGCCCAACCATGATTAGATCGATTGCATATTTTTTTGGCAATTTGACTGCCATGGATTCACGAACAGAGCCGTAGGCAATAATTCCTTCTATATTTGTGTAATCAACAGATTTCCCATATTCTTTACATTCTTCGATCATTTGCTTGGCTGTTTCAGTTTGCTGATCGACTAGATTTTGATCAATAGGAGCATAGCCCATAAAGTTATAAAATTGCTGATCGATTACGTTTGCTACATATACTTTCCCATTATTACGGCGAGCCACTTCTACCGCTTTTTTGAAAGCAGCAAGTGCTTGTTCACTACCGTCGATACCTACTAAAATGTTCTTATATTCTTGATTCATCTTGACCCCTCCTAACAGATGTCAGCCTTTTATTACACTTTCTAGGAACGATTCGATTTCCTGTTTTGTTTTACGATCTTTATTCACTAGACGACCTAATTCTTTTCCGTCTTGGATCACGACAAAACTTGGGATACCAAAAATGTTCCATTCAGCGGCTACATCTATGTACTTGTCACGGTCTACTTCAATAAATTGCCAATCAGAAAAGTCATTTTCGATTTCAGGCATTTGCGGTTTGATAAAACGGCAGTCTCCGCACCAGCCGGCAGTAAAGAAAAATACACTCTTTCCAGTTTCTACGTAGCCTGCTAATTCTTCTAAACTATTTGGGATAATCATTCTTTGTCCTCTACTTTCTCTTTATGTATTTTTCAATTAAATTATACACCTTTCTTACGAACTAACAAACATTGATCCTCTTTTTATAAAAAAAATCTGACAAAAGGTTTCTTTTGCCAGATTTTATAGTTTCACTATCGCGTTATTTTCCGTATACGATCGTATTCACTGTTGATTTATCCAAACCTTTCAGTGTTTGAATCAACATTTCTCGTGCAGCTTCAAAATCGCGAATACTGAACATCGTTTGATGCGTATGGATATAACGTCCCACTACGCCAATCACTGTACTTGGGATTCCTTCATTTTGTGTATGAGCAGCACCTGCATCTGTACCGCCTTTTGAAACAAAGTATTGATAAGGGATATTGTTTGTTTCAGCGATATCCAGCAAGTATTCACGCAAACGAGGAAGCATGATCAAACCTGGATCTTGGATACGCATCAATGTACCTTCTCCTAAATGTCCGAATGTGCCATTTTTCGTCACTGTGTCATCTGCTGCAGAGCAGTCTACTGCAAAGAACAGATCTGGCTTGAATTTATTGACAGAAGCTTTAGAACCACGCAAGCCTACTTCTTCTTGGACATTCGCGCCTGCAATCAATGTATGACCTAATGTTTCATTTTGTAACGCTTCTAAAGCTTCTAATACCATTGTACAGCCATAGCGGTTGTCCCACGATTTGCTGATGATATTCTTTCCGTTGGCTGTTTTGATTGTTTCAGCGTAAGGAACGATTGTGTCTCCTGGAAGGACACCGTAACTCATTGCCTCTTCTCTTGATTCAAACCCAGCATCGAACAAAATATCTGTTACTTCTACTGATTTTTGTCCGCTTGTTCCTCGCAATAAATGTGGGGGAACGGAAGAAGAAATACATGGATAATTCTTACCAGTAGAGGTTTTAAGTGTAAAACGTTGAGCAGAAACAACGTAAGGATTCCAGCCGCCTAGAGGTACGACTTTAAAAAGCCCGTTTTCTTGGATTTGTGTCAGCATGAATCCGACTTCATCCATATGTGCTGCGACCATTACACGAGGTGCATCCGCTTCTTCATGGTGGCGCAGCCCAAAAATGCCGCCCAAACCATCTAACTGTAACTCATCTACCAACGGTTCCATATGACTTTCCATATAAGCGCGAATATCTTGTTCAAAACCGCTTGTTCCTTGTAATTCTGTTAACTCTTTGATTCGTTGAAATGTTTTTTCTTCCATATGCTATTCGTCTAAATTTCAGACTAAACTCCTCTCAGACTTATATTGATCTGCGGATAAAATATGATTTTTTCTGCAGACCGATCGTATTTATTATAGCTTATTTTTTCTGGTAGCGGTTATTTATTTCAAAGAAAATATGAGAGTGTGGTAAAATAAGCACAAGGAGTAGCAAGTGAGAAGAAGGAGGTATATCCACATGTATGAAGAAAGCGAATTAAGCTATTTTAAAGGCGGGTTAGCCGTTGGGATCGGTCTAGGATTATTGAGCGGGGTAGCTTCAACGATTTGGTATCATCGCAAAAAAGTGTTATCAGCAGACCAAGTGCTTGAAAATATCAAAACATCTTTTTTAAAAGAAGGCGCAATCGAAGGTTCTTGGATCTCTTTTGAAAAAGAACCTATTAGGAAATTCGCCGTTCGGTCGAGTGCTTATCGGGGTGGGCTTTCCCGGATAGAAGATGGCGAAACTGTTTATTATGAATTTTTAGCAGATGCTCATACAGGAACCGTATTAGACATTTCAAGAAAAAAGGGCGCAATAGATTAATACGTCAAAAATGAAATAACGAATACGCACCCACTATCTAAAAGAGAGGTATCCTATCCTTCTTTTATAGTGGGTGGTTTTTATAAAAATAGGGCTATTTCCTCTTGGAATAGCTAGTATTTATAGTTATTATACGGTATTCTTGAAATAAGATTAGTTTTATTATATAAGGAGAGTGACAAATGGAATCACGTGAAAAAATTGCCGTGCTCATTCCTTGTTATAACGAAGAGGCGACAATTTCAACTGTTATTGAAGATTTTAAAAGGGAACTACCAGAAGCAGATATTTATGTCTATGATAATAATTCGACCGATCGAACATACGAATTGGCCGTTCAAGGTGGAGCAATCGTAAAGAAAGAACCACGTCAAGGAAAAGGAAATGTAATCCGTCAAATGTTTTTTGATATTGATGCCGATTATTATTTGATGGTAGATGGTGATGATACTTATCCTGCAGAAGCTGCACATGGTTTGCTTGAGAAATTACGTTCTGGCGAAGCAGATATGGTCATTGGCGATCGTCTATCAAATGGAACCTATTTTGATGAAAATAAGCGTCCTTTCCATGATTTTGGGAATAATCTGGTTAAAAATACAATTACTTACTTATATAAAACAAAAATTCGCGATGTCATGACCGGCTATCGAGGATTCAATCGAATTTTTGTCAAAAGCTTCCCTATTATGAGTTCTGGTTTTCAAATCGAAACAGAATTGACGATCCATGCTTTAGATAAAAAATTCAAGTTCGTTGAGATTCCAATCGATTATCGCGATCGTCCTGAAGGTAGCGAATCAAAATTGAATACATTCTCTGACGGATTCAAAGTGATCATGATGATCATCAAAATGTGCAAAGATTATAAACCTTTGCTTTTCTTTGGGATCTGGACTATCTTCTTCTTTTTATTTGGATTGGTCACAGGGATTCCTGTGATTCGTGAATATATGCTGACAAGCTTTATTACACGCATCCCTTCTGCGATTTTAAGTACGGGATTGATGACTTTAGCCCTTCTTTCATTAGTAACAGGGTTGATTTTGGATACGGTCGTCACAAATGCCAAGAAAGAATATGAATTGAATTTATACCATGTCTACCACGAATATCAAAATAAAGAAATGAAGTAGGAGGCCTTTTTTATGCATAAGAAAAAGGAGAATCTATTTCCTGCTTTTTTTGCAACTTTATTTGCGTCAGGTTTTGCTTTTTTTACTTCTTATGGTTTAGGAACTTTGAATCCAGCAGTAATCATTGGTTTAGCCATGGTTTTGCTACTTGCTTTTAAGCAATATGGAATAGAGTTGTTTTCAATAAAAAACAAAGTGGCAGCTATTGCCCGATTGTTTTTTTCTGCAGCTTTTGCTCTTACACTTTCTATTGGCAGACAGATACAATTTCAGTATGTCTCAGCAAACTATACAAAGACAACGATTGCTGATGGAAGTATTTTTTACTTTCTTGTTTTTTTCTCCGTTTTTGTGTATTCTTTTTTATTTTTACAATCGATTTATTTATCAATGCCGAAACTGGAAACATTTTTTACTGCTAAAAACGCACAGGCTTTCTCTTCAAGAAAATATTTTTTATTCTTTACTGTCTTTTTAGTTCTGTGTTGGCTTCCTTATCTGTTGGCATTGTATCCTGGAGTGGTTTTGCCTGATTCGTTAAGTTCGGTCGCCCAATCTATGGGTGATGTTCCTATAAGCAATCATCATCCCGTCTTATTCACCTTGCTGGTCAAGCTATTTGTTCATGATTTACCAACTGATACGATCAATCACGGTGTATTTTTATTTTCTATTTTCCAAACATTGATAACAGCTTCAGCGATAAGCTATTCTCTTTGCTGGCTGTTAAAAAGAAACATCCATTTTTTTCCGGTACTCATTAGTTTATGCTATTTTGCATTTGCACCGGTTTTTCCAATCTACGCCTTGAACATGCAAAAAGATACTTTGTTCTCTATCGCTTGCTTTTTATTTTCCTTAGCGGTGTTTGACTTTATTTTTCAACAAGAAAAGCCAACGATTCTCAATCAGATTTACGTAATCATCCTTGCTTTACTGACTACCTATCTAAGAAATAATGGGATTTATGTAGTAATCGCCACAGGTTTGATTTGCGGCTTGATTGTTTTGAAACAAAAAAGGTATCAAGCATTCTTTCAAGTGGTACTCGGTTATACAGTGATTGCTGGACTACTCATCCACCCGTTGATGGCTCGTTATGCTATTCCTACAGAAACTGCTGAACAATTAGGTATTCCTTTGCAGCAAATTTCTAGAACTATTGTTATGGATGGTGACTTGTCTAAGAAAGATAAAGCATTCATGAATCAGCTACTCCCGATAAAAGATTATGAAGCGTATTCTCCTAGTCTCGCAGACTCAATCAAGTGGCATAAAAATTTTAACAATGAATTTTTGAATACACATAAAAAAGAATTTCTATCACTATGGGCAAGAAATTTACCAAGTAATATAAAAATTTATACAGATGCTTATATTTTAGAAACGTTCGGGTTCTGGGTACCTGGTACAAAAAATAGTTACGGCTTTTTAGATACTCGTGTAAATACGAATAATTATGGGATAAAACAAGTAGATTTGATTGAACATCTTACTGGATTGTCAGGAATGAAAAGAATCATCGATGCTCGTGATTTCTTTGGTTCCGGCACATTACTGTGGTTAGCTATCGGCAGTGCACTTTTAGCAATCTTTAAGAAGAAACATCGGTATCTACTCCTTTTTCTTCCCGGTATGCTTGTTTTTGCTACTATTATGATTGCTACTCCTGTGGCTTTTAGTTTACGGTATGTGTTTGTTTTAGCATTAGGTTTGCCTGTCTATATCCTCTCTCCTTTTTTACTAGATAAAAGAGAAAAAATGAAAACAGATATAGGAGATACTCATGAAACTATTTAAAAAGATATTTTTTGCTTTTGTTTTCTTGATTGCTAGCTATTGCGTACTGCTGACAATTACTTTTGTCATTCCGCAGCATTCTATTGAATCAAATGCAGAAAAATCTCTACAGATGGTTGAAAAAGAAGGGATGTATCCTTCTATCAATCAAGGAAATATGCTAGGTACTCGGTTAGATAACTTTACTGATCATTTGATGATACGAAAAACAAAAGCAGACCCTGAATTGAACCCATTGGAGAATGCGATGTCTATGGCGGATTATCCTCGTTATTGGCATGGTTATCAGCTCTTTTTGCGACCTTTATTGCTAGTGATGAGTTTAGGTAGCATTCGGATGATCTACGCAGCTGTTCTTTTTCTGTTGATTGGGTTAACGAGCTACTTTTTAATCAAGCGTAGCGACATCTATTTAGCGATAGCCTTATTAATCTCGCTTGTTATAGGAAATGCCGCAATCTTTTTCTTCAGTATGCAGTTTTCAAATATTTGGATTTTGACATTATTGTCTGTATTACTATTTTTAACAAAACCGCAATTGTTCAAGACCAATCAACAATTATTCTTGTATTTCTTTGTCATTGGTTCTTTAGCTAACTTTTTTGACTTGTTGACAACACCGGTCATCTCTTGGGGGATACCCGTGATCATTATTTACTATGTAACAAATAAGTATTTAATGGATAAACGCAGTTCATTGAGCAAACAAGTAGGCAGTTTTGTTTTTACCGGTATCTTTTGGGGATTAGGCTATGGTTTGACATGGGTGACTAAATGGATCCTATCATCGATCATATTGAACAAAAACATTGTAAAAGATGCAATCAACCAAATCCTCTTTCGAACGGAAGGAAACGACAAATACCCGTTGCATCGATTAGAGATGCTGAAAAGCAATATTAGATTGATGTATCCAAAAGTAGCAATATTATTGCTATTGATTACTTGTCTTGTTTTTCTCTATTTTGCTTATCGTAAACGAAATAGCTGGCGTCCGTTCCAACTTCTAGTTTTGTTTGTCTTAGCTGCTGTAACGCCGTATATTTGGTACAACATTTTAGCTAATCACTCACAGATTCATTATTGGTTTACGTATCGTACGCAAATCATCACAAGTTTTGCTATACTTAGTGCTTTCGCCTTTTTGATCCCTCCTGAGAAATCAAAAGACGAACTGAATTACTTTTAGGAAGACCGATGTACTGATTCATTTTTAAACATAAAAACTCCAGCTATCAGAGATAGCCGGAGTTTTTTAGTATTTTTATTTCGCCAAACGATAGATAGCATCTGCATAGATTGCTGTTGCTCTGAACAAGTCATCAAGACTCATAAATTCGTTTGCTTGGTGCATTGTATCAGTATATCCTGGGAACATCGCTCCATAAGCAACGCCACGTTTCAACAAACGTCCGTAAGTTCCGCCACCGATGATTTGTTCGTAGCCTTTTTCTCCAGTGTGGTCTTCATAGACTTGCAATAATGTAGCCACCAATGGATCATCCATCGGTACGTAATGTGGTTCCATTACGCGAGCACCTCGAGTAACTGTTGCGCCTTCTTGGCTCACTGTTTGTTCGATGTCACTTTGCAATCCGTCTACTGTTACACCTTTTGGAAAACGGAAATTCATATTGATGAAGTTCGCTTCTTCTGTACCATTTTCTTCAAAAGCAAATAGTCCAGCATTCATTGTCAATTTGCCCATTTTTTCATCTTCATAAGCGACACCTAGTTTTTCTCCATAGAAATCTTCATGGACATAAGCTGCTGCTACATGGATAAATTGTTTAGCAGATCCTAAGAATTCATAGTTATCTAAGAACAATGCCAAGAAAGAACCTGCATTGATACCTGATTGTGGGCTTGCACCATGTGCACCTTTACCAACTAATTCGATTTTTACATACGTATTGTCTGCTTCAATCGTTCCGCTTACTGGATTTGCTTCGATGAATTGGTAAAATGCTTCTTCCATCGCGATAGCTGCATCTGCACTTGGTACTTGAAGTGCTGCAGTTGCTGTTCCTGGCACCATGTTTTCGCGAAGTCCGGAAACAAAAGATTTCAATACGTAATCTCCTGCATTGTCGCCTTTGAATCGTAAAGCTAAAGAAACATTTCCTTTTTCACCATTGATAATCGGAAATTCAGCATCTGGCGAGAAACCAAAATCTGGTTCTTCTTCATGTTCGAAATAATAAGCCATATCGCCCCAGCCGCTTTCTTCATCACTACCGACTACGAAACGCACTTTTTTCGATAGTTTCAAGTCAAGTTCTTTAATGATTTTCATCGCATAGTAAGCTGCCATACTTGGGCCTTTGTCATCACTTGATCCACGTGCAAAGATCTTTCCATCCTTGATTACTGGTTCATAAGGATCTGTGTCCCAGCCATCTCCTGCAGGAACGACATCCATGTGTCCAAATATCCCTAGTGTTTCGTCTCCTTCGCCAAGATCAATATGCCCTGCATAGTTATCGACATTTTTTACTTTAAATCCATCACGTTCACCATAAGCTAACATATGTTTCAATGCGTCGCGAGGACCAGGTCCAAATGGTGCATCTGGCGTTACTTTTGAGTCGTCTCGCTCGCTGTTGACACGTAAAAGATTTTTTAAGTCTTCAAGCAAGTCTTCTTTACGTGCTTCTACTTCTTTTTGCCAATCAATTGTCATAAAGTTAATCCTCCACTTATTTAAGTCTTCGTGTTCATGATACCACAAATTACAGAAAAAAATAGTTCAAAAAATCTGACAATTCCTTTTCTTATCTGTTTTTCTCTAAAAAAAATATACGCTATAATGAGTAAAAGGAGGTTTTTTGATGCTGATAGACGAACAACTAGTGAAAAGAGTCATCACACTTCGTCCAAAAATTTCACATAAAGGAACATTTGGACGTGTCGTTTTGATTGGCGGCAATGAACAATACGGCGGGGCAATCATCATGAGTGCTTTAGCTGCCGTACACAGTGGAGCAGGTCTCACGACAGTAGTAACGGATGAAAAAAATCGGAGTGCCCTTCACAGTCATCTGCCAGAAGCAATGATCGTAGATTGGACGGATACTAACCAGTTTCTTTCCGTGATAAAGCAAGCAGATGTACTCTTGATTGGTCCCGGATTGGGCACTTCTTCCAAGAGTTTGGAACGTTTCAAACAAGTACTAGAAAACCAATCAAAAGAACAATGGCTGGTGATTGATGGCTCTGCTTTAAGTTTACTGGCTGCTAACCATCTTTCGCTACCCTATCCCGAACAAACAGTACTTACACCTCATCAAATGGAGTGGCAACGGTTGAGTGCTCTACCGATACAAGAACAGCGAGATGAAGAAAACAAAAAGAAGCAACAGGAAATCGGTGCTGCGGTCGTTTTGAAAAGTCATGAGACAAAAATTTATGGTCACCAACACTTCTACACCAATCCTTTAGGTTCAGCTGCTATGGCAACAGGCGGCATGGGGGACACTTTAGCAGGAATGATCACAGGATTCTTCGCCCAATTCCCTCAAAATGACCAAACGATTGCGGCAGCTGTTTATCTTCATAGTTTCATCGGAGACCAGCTAGCAAAAGAACAATATGTCGTTTTGCCGACACAGATCAGCGAAGCACTTCCGAAGTGGATGAATTATTTTTGTAAAAAATCAATGGAAAACGAGGCATGAATCATGGAGAAATTTACAGGTTATGTACGAGAACCTTTTTATTATGAAACAGATCAAATGGGAATTATTCATCATAGCAATTATATCCGCTGGTTTGAAGAGGCTCGGGTAGCCTTATTGGTACATCTAGGGTTTCCCTATAAAAAAATCGAAGAATCTGGGATCATTATCCCCGTTCTGGAAGTAAATTGCAGCTATAAAGAAATGATCCATTACGGAGAAAAAGTGAGCATCCATCCAACTATCCAAAAATATACGGGGACACGTTTGGATTTTAGCTACGAAATTGTGGGAACTGAAGACAAAAAATTAAAAACTATTGGTAGCAGTAAACACTGTTTCTTACTTTCTGATTCGCAACGATTAGTGAAGCTGAGCAAAGTCAATCCGGAGCTAGATCAGTTATTCCAAGCGTACGCTTCTCTGGATAATGCTATTTCTTAATAAAAAACCGTCTAAGCATTTTTCTTGTATTGTGTCGAGTAGTTCGTATAATGAAAAGAAAAAAGCAGGTGATCCCCATGTATGTCGTTAAAGTAATGCACGGTTACATCGATAAAACTGGTTGCCGCACTCGGGAAAAAAACTTAGACAATCTGCTCATTTTCAAAGACAAAAAAGAATCCGAAGCTTTTGCTAAAAGAATCGGCGGTCGTGTCAAACCGATCCAAGAGGTACGACCAGATTGATTCAGTATTTTCTTTTCGAGGCTCTAATAGGCATGCCTATCAGGGCTTTTTTTCAAGAATACGTCTTTGCATCCACACGTTTTGTAAGCGATTTACGTTATAATAGATTATACCTACACAGAAAGGAAGTTTTAATGGTTATCAATAATTTGCAGCAGCAAGCTTATGAATCTATCCGTAAACAGATCATTTATTCCGAGTTAGCACCTGGAAGTAAAATCTCCGATAAAGTGTTAGAAGAACAACTAGCTATCGGACGCACACCGATTCGGGAAGCACTGATCCAGCTTCGTAATCAGGAACTTGTAAAAACCATTCCACAGTCCGGCACCTATGTTTCAAAAATCGATATCCGATCTGCTTCATTAGCCCGTTATACGCGGGAAAAGCTGGAAAAACCGATCCTGCAAGAATGTAGTGCGAAAATGACAGCGCAAGATCAAGCTAAACTAGAAAAAATATTAGAACAAACCGATCAGGCAGTGATCGCTCAAAATAAAAAAGCTTTTTTTGATTTGGATACTGATTTCCACCGAACTTGTTATGAAATTGCTGGAAAACGAGAGATTTGGGACTGGCTGGAAAGTTATAGTACGCACTTGAACCGTTTTAGATGGTTGCGTCTGACGATTTCAGAATTAGATTGGGGTCGAGTATTAGATGAACATCAGACAATGCTTCAATCAATGATTGATCATAATTTTGATGAAGTCGGGTTTCTTTGTACGATGCATTTACATATGATTATCGAAGAGCAAGAATACGTAATTCATAATTACCCCGATTATTTTGAGGATATTCAGGAAAGACCCATCAAATAAAGGGACTGTGACAAAAATCGTGTCACAGTCCCTTTCTGTGTTCTCCTGCCAACTCCTCGATATTAGCTCAAAAAACGGCAAAATATGAGGAACTATTTTTGTTTGGCTGTTCTTATTACTTGATGCAGGGCAGCTTTTTCACAACCTCTGATTCACGGTGTTCCAGAAGTAGCTTCTTCGAAAAATAAGCCAAAATGTCACAAAAATTTAAGAAGCAATTTTCGTAAATTCCTTCTTATTTCTTGAAGCTGACCACTTCTGTCACAACCTCTTTATTTGTGAGCAAAATCATACTCCGCACATCTTTTTTCTATTTCTTTTATTTCTTCTAAAATCCCTTGGCTACGCGTTTCATTATATGGCCAAAGCAAGACTGCCTCTAATACATAAGGCGAAAAACGGCTTTGATTCATCTCTTTTGAAAAACTCATCGCTGCTATCTCGCTCAATGCACGAATGTTTGATTGGTGTGTATAAAAAGGCAGCCGCCATAGCACAATTTTTTCGTTTTGCGTATAAAATTCCTTAACAGAAGCTTCGATGTGGTGAAATAGTTCATGTCCAATAATCAAAGCTTGCGCTGTTTCTTTAGAGATCGAAGTAAGTCCTGAACATTTTAATTTTTCTAACGGCTCCGTCATCAATCGGATCCCTTCATCTTCTGCATAAGTTGCAAAAGTGATTCGTTCGTTTATTTGCTCTGATTCACAGGAAACGATTGGAACAGCCATTTGTTCACAAATTTCTCCTACATCGGCAAAAGGGTACTTTTTTTTGATGCTACATGCCGTTTCGATACCACAATCAATTGATTGTTGTATGAGGATTTTCTGCTTGGACAAAGGGATTTTTTTCCAAAACAAATCTCTCCGAAACTGGTAGAATCCCCAAATTTCTTCGGGGATCTGTTGTAATTCGTTTAGTAACTCTTCTAACTTATGTTTGTTTGATGTTTCCGGCAACGACGATCACTTCTTCCTCTGGTTCCATAGTAGATACTTCCAAATCCATCAAAAGCTGTAGTTGTTCCAGATCCGTCGCTGTAAAATCAGAGACTCTTGCTCCTAAACAGAGATAAAATTCTGGTCGGGCGATCAACTCCGTTTGATAAACTGCCATATCTTCCCAAAGTTGTTCGACTGCTGCCATATAATTAGCTGCAGTTGTTTTCAGACAAGAAGCATGTCCACGTTGGACCTTGATAAATCCTTTTTGGTCGATGATCCGAAGACTTCCAGCATTTTTTGAACGATTCTGTTCGCCGCATACATAAAAGAAAGGTGTATTTTCCAATAAGCAAACTTCATTTTTATTTAATCGCATATCCTCTGCAGCAAGCTCTAGTGCTTCTTCTGTTGTGATCTCCTTGGTTAGATCGGTTGCTTTCACTTCCGTAGAACCAGTAGCGATAGCCGTTACTTTTGAAGTCTGTGGATCGATTTCTACGTGGACTTCGATCGATTCTGGTGTAGCACCTGATTCAATCGCCTTATTCATCGCTTCATTTTTCAATGATCGGATATCTTCTTTACTTGGTGAAGGAATGATACGTTCTACAACATCTCGGACCATTGCAAGTGCTACACCAATAGAAGAGATCACTTCAGCATTTTCAGGGATGGAATATTTCACACCCATTTTATTGCTGAAGTAAGTAATCAAAGAGGCAGCGCCGCCCCCTACACCTACAAGAGAAATCTGATCTTTCTCCAAGTGATACTTGTCTGCCAATTCTAAAATTACTGGTTCAATCTTAGCATAGGATTTTTCCATGATCTGCTCTGCGATGTCTTCAACCGTCGTATGACAATAGTCTGCTAATGCCTGTATGGCTTTTCGTGCAGATGGGACATTTCCATAAGAAAAATGTTCTTCTTGCACTAATCCAAGGACATTGGCTGCACATGTATTTGTAATAGTCACTTCTTCTCCGTCTTCCATCACTACCTTGACGTAATCAGCAGGGTCTCCTTCTTTAGGAGAGAAAAATTCAACCTTAGGACCTTTGATTTTTTCTGTCTCCGTAAATACTGCATAATCTAAACCGGCAATATGTGCAGAACGTGGACCGACATCGATGATTCCTGACTGATTAGCCCGTACCATCGAACCGCCTGCCACACCTAGAACCCGAACATCTAATGAAGAGATATATGTTGGGTGGCCACCTACGATTGAATAATCGATTGCTGGACGTCCATTTTTAATGACCCCGATATTGGTTGTCGTTCCGCCTACTTCAAAATAAACACCATTAGACGCTCTCAAGTACATCAAAGAGCCCATGACTGATGCTGCTGGACCGGAAAGCATGGTTAAAACAGGTCGTTTTTTCATTTCATTGATTTCCATTACTCCGCCGTCTCCGCGCATGATCATCAAAGAGACATTGACCCCTGCTTCTCGTACAGAGTCTTCTGTCGATGTTGCCGTATCTAACATTTTTGGTAAAATAGACGCATTGATTGCTGCTGTCCGAGTTCTTCTTGTCAATCCATATAATTTTGTGATGTCAGAAGCCATCGTTGTAGGGATCGATTTTACCGATGCTGCTTCATAAACGACCCGTTCTGGTTCCCCATTATCTACTCCAAATGCCATAGAAGAAACCAAGACTTCCGCTCTTTCTCTTTCTAGAGAAGAAATCGTTTCTGAAACACGGTCTACATTTAAGTGTTTGACAGGTAAGAATGCATTGACGATCTCTATTTTTTTCTTATTCCCTAAATCGATATCGTTCAATCTAGTTTGTCGTTTTGCTAAAAAACCTTCTAATCCACCTTTTGCCATTCCGATTACACCGACTTTTGCTACGTCCCCTTCAATCAGCGCATTCGTCGCTTGCGTAGTAGAATGTGCAACAAAAACAACGTCTTCTGGACTAATATTATTTTCCCGCAAACAATTTTGAAAAGATTGAACGACTCCTGCAGCTACCCCACGAACATCATCGTGGGTCGTTTTCACTGAAGACTTTCCGATGATTTCATGTGTCGCATTATCGATTGCCACTGCTTTCGTATGCGTACCACCGACATCAATTCCCATTCGCACAAAACGTTTCATTTTCTTTTCCTCCATTCATCTAATCATTTCTATCGACGTTTTGTTTACTAGGCATTCCCGTACAAGAAGAATGTAATCAAACATAAGATCACACCGATGATCCAACCAGTTGGGATGGATTTCTTCATGTATTCTCGAGACGTTACTTTTGTATACCCTAATCCCCAAGCGACCCAAGATTGTGTAATATCTAAATGCTGAGGGGCAATCGTTGTGATTGCAAACAATGGGAACAAAAAGGCTGGCGACATTGTTGGGTTCACAGCTAATACAACAGCTAAAATAGCTGATCCTGAACCGACTAGATTCATTGGACCGCGGAAAAATCCTAGTGGTGTCAATATAGCAAATACGATTGCCAAGACTAATGGTGATTGCGGTATCAAATCTCCGAAAATAGCTGAAAAATAAGGAGAAGCGTACGCAGCTGAGTTATTGAACATCGCTAAGGTCATCAAGAAACCAACCATTGGTGCGACATCGACTGCGCCATCTGTAAATAGTTTTGCAAATTGACGACAGATTTCTTTATAACCTCCGCGCAATTTTCCAGTAAACAGCAATGCCCAAATACCTGCTAGAATAAAACCTAAGATGATTGGAAGATCTAACAAAACGACCCCTAAAACTGGTAATAATACGGCTAACCATGAGATCATTGGTGCGTCGCCGCCTTCAGCCGGTACATTTGCTGCCATTGCATAGCGTTTCTTTTTATTCATTGATATATTAGCCACCGTTAGTACAACAACTAAACTTACAACCATCCCAATCATACCGATTTGGAAATAGTCATTATACGTATAACTTTCAGCGGCTGGGTTGAAACCAGCGTAAATCGTTTGATACTGTTTGAAGTTGACGATATTAGCAAAGATCCCAGCCATGATCGAGCCCATAAACGAGAACAACGCAACCGGTACTGAGATTCCTAAAGACATCAAGATCGGTAAAACAATGACTGCGATAGAAATCACTGGTCCAATTCCTGTCATCGACATGAATATAATAGCGGTTACAACACACAGCAAACTCATCGTGATTCTTGGTTTGTCCCCTCCAAGTTCGACTACTTTACGAATCAATGTGGCTGCGATTCCGCTATCTACTAGAACACGCCCGAAAAAGGCACCAAAGAAGACATTTACCAAGATCGATTTGGCGTACTCAGCAGGTCCAGTCGTATAGATATGCGTCAATACATCAATTACTCCTTGCCCTTCCATCGCCGGGTTCGGCGAAAACGTGTTTCCGACTAGTGCTAATCCCATCCATACAGTCGCCATGATGGCAAAACCGACCATCAAGTTGTAGCCCTTTACACAGTACCAGACCATGAAAAAGAATGAGATAACTAACAAAATACCAATAATAATATCACTCATGTTATTCCTCCGTCCATTTTATTTTTCTGATAAGCAAACTAATATATCAGTCAAGTTCATTCTAACTTATGTAGTTAGCGCTTTCATTAGAGGATGACCATAAATGTTCGGATTTCAATTAAAAAACCTTAATTATGCTATTTTAGACTTATACGTTGTTAGCCCGTTTTATATGGTGAAGAATTGGAAACAAAAAAAGAGGAAAGAACATAACTTTTCGTTATCTTCTTTCCTCTTTATAATTGTTTAGCTTATTTAGCCAAAGCGTCTTTTGCTTGGTCAGCCAATGCAGTAAATGCTGCTGCATCGTTTACAGCCAAGTCAGCTAACATTTTGCGGTTGATGTCGATTTCAGCAACTTTCAAACCGTGCATTAATTTTGAGTAGCTCAAGCCATTCATACGAGCTGCTGCGTTGATACGAGCAATCCACAATTTACGGAAGTCGCGTTTCTTTTGACGACGATCGCGATATGCGTAGTTGTATGAATTCATTACTTGTTCTTTTGCTGTTTTAAATAAAGTGTGTTTTGAACCGTAGTAACCTTTTGCTAATTTTAGCACTCTTTTACGACGTTTACGAGTTACTGTTCCACCTTTAACACGTGCCATGTATAATTCCTCCTAATAAAAATAAATCTTCAGATTCTGTTATTTGTACTTCTTATTTCATTTTTGCTAGTTGTTGGCGAATACGCTTGAAGTCGCCACTAGAAACCATGCTTGCTTTACGCAATTGACGGCGTTGTTTTTTTGTTTTGCCGTGGAAACGGTGACTTGTAAACGCGCGGAAGCGTTTCAATCCGCCTTTACCAGTACGTTTGAAACGTTTTGCTGATCCGCGGTGTGTTTTTTGTTTTGGCATGACTATATTTCCTCCTCAAAATCTTTCGTTATCCGACTATCGGCTGTCCAACAGCCAGTTAGTCATTCAAATTACTTACTGTCGTTTTTCGGTGCCAGCGTCAAGAACATGCTGCGTCCGTCCATTTTCGCTTTTTGTTCCACTGTTGCAATATCAGCAGTTTCTTCAGCTAAGCGATTCAAGACTTTTTGACCAATTTCTTTATGGGTAATGGCACGGCCTTTGAAACGGATAGAAGCTTTCACTTTATCGCCCTTTTCCAAGAACTTACGTGCATTACGAAGTTTTGTATTGAAGTCATTCAAGTCGATCGTAGGACTTAAGCGAACTTCTTTTACATTGATCACCTTTTGTTTTTTACGCGCTTCGCGGTCTTTCTTTTGTTGTTCGAAACGGTATTTACCGTAGTCCATGATTCGCGCAACTGGTGGTTTCGCACCAGGGGCAACTAACACAAGATCCAAGTTTGCTTGTTCTGCAATATTCAATGCTTCTGCTTTTGTCTTAACTCCTAATTGCTCACCATCTGAACCGATCAATCGTAACTCTCGTGCACGAATGCCGTCGTTAACCATCATATCCTTTGCTATGGTCATTCACCTCCAAATATTATGAGAGAAAGAAAAGCTTACCGAATAAACGGCAATAAAAAAACGAGTTCTCTTACAGAACCCGCGCGTACTTCACCTAATAGAACCAGTGAAAACTATCTAGCCCAGTGACATTATCAACTAAGGCGAGAAGCGGGTGCTTCTGCTTTTATTTCTCAACCATCATAGTATAGCAAAAACCAATCCTTCTGTCAATGTTTTTCATACAGTTTTTCTTCCTTTTCTGAAAATGATTGGTCTAGCAGACTTTCCAGCAGTGACTCCCACTTCTTTGCTATACTAAAGAAAAACGAGGTGAATTCACATGAAAAAAATCGAACCTATCCTACCTTCTCTTCCTCCTCTGACAAAAGGAGATTTTTATTTAGAAGATGAAGAAATCCTCTCTGGTCTTCTGATCACTGGAGGTGATCAAAGCTATCTTGATGCCAAAAATATGGTATTAAGAGAGAGTCATGTCCAAAAACTGACCATGCAAAAAACAGCTTTACGTCATTTTGAATGCAGTAATGTCATTTTTGAAAAGTGTGATTTGTCCAATCTGGAGTGGATTGGTGGCAGTTTCCACCAAGTCGTGTTTCATCAATGTAAATTAACAGGTACGAATTTTGCCGAAAGTTATCTTAGAGACTGCACTTTCACTGACTGCATTGCTTCGATGGCTTCCTTTAGCAGCACAAACTTGAAAGCCGTATCCTTCGATCATTGCCAGTTAGAAGACAGCGAATTTTATGAGGTCACTTGGAAAAATCTTTTTTTGTCTGACAATCAGTTAACTGGTTCGAATTGGTTCCGAACTTCTCTGAAGGGATTAGACTTTACGACTAATTTCTTCACTGCCATTGCTTTATCTCAAGATTATTTAGCAGGACTGATCGTCAATCAGGAGCAAGCACTTGTGATTGCTCAAGCCCTTGGTTTGCAGATCAAAGACTAGATCAGCGAATCCGCCGCCATAGTGCAATGAGCATCCAAACAGATAAAACCAGACTGATGATCAAGGCGATTCCCCATCCGAAAACGGAATGGGTAAATGGTAGCTTAAGATTCATCCCGAAAAATCCTGTCACAATAGTCGGTACAGTCAAGATCAGCGACCAGACAGTCAAAAACTTCATCGTGTCATTTAAATTGTTATTCAGTAAATTATTATAAGTGCCAGAAAGCTGATCTAAAATCTGCGAAGCTAAGTTCGTCATTTCAACTGCTTGTCGTGCTTCGATCAGTGCATCGTCCAACTCTTCCTTTTCCTTTTCTGACAACTTGCGATAAATGGCTAATGCCTTGATTTGTTCCAAAAGTACTACATTTTGTTTTGTTCCTGTAACTAAGTAAACCAAACCGATCTCTAAATCTGAAAGTTGCAGTAGATTCTTGTTTGTTGTTTTTTCCCTTAACTTTAGGTTGAGCCGTTGACGTTCGCTATTTACTTCCTCGATTAAAGGAAAAAAGGAATCAGAAATTAAAAATAATGTACGAAACAATAAACTGTATACACTCATGTCTGGCATTCGCTCCAAAAGTGATCGAATCAGTCGAATCACATACTCGGTATTCGGCGTGGTAAATGTAAACAAACCATCTTCTTTTAAAATAAAAGCGATAGGACTAGTTTCGTAATGATTATCGACTTTTTGTTGGTGCGGGACATTTGATACAAGTAGTAACGCTTCATCAAAAGAGTCATACTCTACGCGTGCCCGCTCATTTTTATCTAGAGAATAAGTCAGCATCTCATCGCTGATGCCATATTCTTCTTTTAAATTTTTAACAGCTAGCACATCATCTTGCTGTATATTGATCCAAAAATTACGTTCTTGATTAAAATAGTGTTTTTCCTGCATACTCCATCCTCCTGATATTTGTTTCTAGTATAAAGAAAAAAGCTACTCAAATAAAGGAGCATCCTTTTTTTGAGTAGCTTTAAATCAAATGGCTAATTCAGTTTGGCGGATTTCTGCTAATTTTTCTTCGATCATTTTCAAGACTTCTTCTTTTGCTTGAGGATCTTCCACAAAATTATAGCGATCTCCATCGATTTGGATTTTTGGACTTTCTTTGTATTCTTCATACCATTGATCATACCGTCTGTTCAATTCTTTGTAATAATCGTACAGACTTGGGTCAAAGGACAATTGTTCATACGAACGACCACGTTTCTCGATCCGTTCTAGCATCGTATCAAAAGATACACGAATATGAACTAATAAATCCGGGTGTTTTTTATGGGCAGCATAGGGCAGTTCTTCCATCATGTTTTCCAGCAGTTCATCATACACACGAACTTCCGTTTCCGTCGCTCTTCCTAGATCTGCATTTAGATGGAAAAGCAGCGAATCTTCATAAATCGAACGGTCCAATACATTATTGTCATCTTTCATTGCTTGTTTGATGCTTGCAAAACGTTTATTCAAAAAATAAATTTGCAGCAAAAAAGCATACTGTTCAGGGTTTGCATAAAATAAGGGCAAGACTTCATTATCATCAATTGATTCATAAAATGCCTGACTATCAAAGTGTTCAGCCATCATTTCTGTCAAACTTGATTTTCCGGCACCAATTGTACCTGCTAAAACGATCACGCTCATTTACCTCCAGCTCACTTCATCACTAAATATTGTGTTTAACTCCAACCTTTTTAAATATACCCCCAATATCTAGTAGTGTCAATTGTATTTTTTTCTAGTCAAAAAAGTAAAAAGGTCAAAAAATTCTTAAGAAAAAAGGGTTTTTCCTTTAGAAAACGTATTCTTAGTTTTACTTCTGGGATGATTTTAGTAAAATAAAGAAGGAATGTTTTTTGAGACCCTTAGCGGACAAAAAATTTCGTGAAGCAGCGCAACTCGTTTTGGGCGCTTTATTTTTTGCTTAAAAATCACTTTTACGTGAGAAGGAGTTAGATTATGGCAAACTATGGCCAAGGAGAATCAAGCGGAAAGATTATCTTGATGGGCGAGCACGCGGTTGTTTATGGAGAACCGGCGATTGCCTTTCCTTTTTATGCAACAAAAGTCACCGCATTCCTTGAAGAGCTGGATGCAATGGACGATCAATTGGTTTCTTCCTACTATTCAGGAAATTTAGCCGAAGCTCCTCATACATTAAAAAATATCAAAAAATTATTCATCCATTTAAAAAAAGAGCATGATATCCATAAAAACTTGCAACTAACCATCGAAAGCACGATTCCTGCTGAACGTGGAATGGGATCAAGTGCTGCGGTCGCCACAGCAGTTACTCGTGCTTTTTATGATTACTTAGCACTCCCTTTGTCTCGTGAAATACTATTAGAGAATGTACAACTTTCGGAAAAAATCGCACATGGCAATCCTAGTGGGATCGATGCAGCCGCTACTAGCAGCTTGCAGCCAATTTATTTTACAAAAGGGCATCCTTTTGATTATTTTTCTTTGAATATCGATGCTTTTTTGATTGTCGCTGATACAGGAATCAAAGGGCAAACAAGAGAAGCCGTCAAAGATGTCGCTCATCTGTTTGAAATACAGCCACATGAAACTGGACAAATGATCCAAAAATTAGGATACTTGACAAAGCAAGCGAAGCAAGCAATCATTGAAAATTCACCAGAAATGTTAGCTCAAACAATGGATGAATCACAATCACTTCTGGAAAAACTGACGATCAGCAACGATTTCCTTGATTTACTGATCCAAACAGCTAAAGATACCGGCGCATTAGGTGCCAAATTAACTGGCGGTGGACGCGGTGGCTGCATGATTGCATTAGCACAAACAAAAACAAAAGCCCAAGAAATCAGTCAAGCACTTGAAGATGCGGGTGCGGCTGAAACTTGGATACAAGGATTAGGAGTACATACCTATGTTTAAAGGCAAAGCACGCGCATATACCAACATTGCCCTAATCAAATATTGGGGTAAGAAAAATGAAGCACTCATCCTTCCGATGAACAACAGTCTTTCATTGACATTGGATGCATTTTATACCGAAACAGAAGTCATCTTTTCTGATAGCTATATAGCAGATGAATTTTATCTAGATGACACCTTGCAAGACGAAAAAGCAACAAAAAAAGTTAGTCAGTTTCTTGACCTTTTTCGTAAAGAAGCCGGCATCTCACTAAAAGCTTCAGTAATCAGTCAGAATTTCGTTCCTACCGCAGCCGGATTAGCATCCTCTGCTAGCGGGCTAGCTGCTTTAGCAGGAGCTTGTAATACTGCCCTTAAGCTTGGATTAGACGATCTTTCTCTTTCAAGATTTGCTCGACGCGGGTCTGGTTCAGCTTGCCGAAGTATTTTTGGTGGTTTCGTCGAATGGGAAAAAGGTCATGATGACTTAAGCTCTTATGCCAAGCCAGTCCCTTCTGATTCTTTCGAAGACGAGCTAGCAATGGTTTTCATTTTGATCAACGACCAGAAAAAAGAAGTGTCTAGCAGAAATGGGATGCGTCGGACAGTCGAAACATCCAGTTTTTATCAAGGCTGGTTAGATTCCGTTGAAGGGGATCTATATCAATTGAAACAAGCAATCAAAACAAAAGATTTCCAACTTCTCGGAGAAACGATGGAAAGAAACGGACTAAAAATGCACGGAACGACTTTAGCTGCCCAACCACCTTTCACTTACTGGTCTCCTGACAGCTTAAAAGCGATGGATGCGGTGCGGCAATTGAGAAAGCAAGGCATTCCATGCTACTTTACGATGGATGCTGGCCCTAATGTCAAAGTTTTAGTGGAAAACAGCCATTTATCTGAGGTACAAGAAACATTTACCAAATTATTTAGCAAAGAACAAGTAATTACTGCCCACGCTGGTCCAGGAATTGCGATTATTGAATAAAGGGAGATTTTTATGATTGAAGTATCTGCACCAGGCAAACTCTATATTGCCGGAGAATATGCAGTTGTTGAAACAGGTCATCCGGCAGTTATCGCTGCAGTCGATCAATTCGTGACAGTCACTGTAGAGTCCGCACGAAAAGTCGGAAGTATCCAATCTGCACAATATAGCGGGATGCCTGTACGTTGGACAAGACGTAACGGGGAATTAGTTTTAGATATTCGGGAAAATCCTTTTCATTATATCCTTGCTGCTATTCGATTGACTGAAAAGTATGCACAAGAAAAAAACATTCTTTTATCCTTTTATGATCTGAAAGTAACAAGCGAGCTAGACAGTTCAAATGGTCGGAAATACGGATTAGGTTCTAGCGGCGCCGTTACTGTTGCAACGGTCAAAGCCTTGAATGTTTTTTACGCATTGAATTTATCTCAGCTAGAGATTTTCAAGATCGCAGCACTCGCTAATTTAGCAGTTCAAGATAATGGTTCTTGCGGCGACATCGCTGCTAGCTGTTATGGTGGCTGGATCGCCTTCTCGACCTTCGACCATCCTTGGCTCCAAGAACAAGAAACTCAGCATTCCATCAGTCAGTTACTTGCCATGGATTGGCCAGGTCTCTCAATTGAGCCATTGATTGCTCCTGAAGATCTACGTTTATTGATTGGTTGGACGGGTAGCCCTGCCTCTACTTCTGATTTGGTTGATCAAGTTCACCGTTCGAGAGAAGATAAAATGGTGGCTTATCAGCTTTTCTTAAAAAACAGTACAGAATGCGTCAACGAAATGATCAAAGGGTTTAAAGAAGATAATGTTACGTTGATCCAACAGATGATTCGAAAAAACCGACAATTACTGCATGATTTATCGGCTATCACCGGGGTTGTTATCGAAACGCCTGCTTTGAATAAATTATGTAATTTAGCTGAACAGTATGAAGGGGCTGCAAAGTCTTCTGGTGCAGGTGGTGGGGATTGCGGCATCGTGATCGTTGATCAGAAATCTGGCATCCTTCCTTTAATGAGTGCATGGGAAAAAGCAGAGATCACCCCCCTACCGTTACATGTCTATAGCGATCAAAGAAAGGAAAACAGATGAATCGAAAAGATGAACATGTTTCACTAGCTAAAGCCTTTCATGATAAGCAAAAAAATGAATTTGATTTCGTACGGGTCATTCATAACCCTTTGCCGCAAACAGCAGTTGCTGATGTCGATCTAAGCACACAGGCAGCTGGGTTTACACTAAGCAGCCCATTTTATATCAATGCGATGACTGGCGGAAGCGAAAAAACAAAAAAAATCAATCAAGACCTTGCAATCGTCGCAAGAGAAGCAGATTTGATGATTGCCACTGGTTCAGTCAGCGCTGCCTTGAAGGACCCTTCTTTAGCCGATACTTATACAATTATGCGACAAGAATATCCTCACGGGAAAATCATTGCCAACATCGGTGCAGGAACTTCTGTCGAAAGAGCCCAAGAAGCTATTCGATTGTTTCACGCAGATGCCTTACAGATTCATTTGAATGCACCTCAAGAGTTGGTCATGCCTGAGGGAGACCGTGATTTTACTAACTGGAAAGCACTTATCCAAGAGATTCAAACAGCCATTGACGTTCCCCTTATCGTAAAAGAAGTCGGGTTCGGCATGACAAGAGAAACGATCAATGATTTAGCTTCTTTAGAGGTTCATACAGTTGATATCAGCGGTCGAAGTGGGACAAGTTTTACCCAGATTGAAAACGCCCGTCGCTCCAAGCGAGAACTGAATTATCTAGCTGATTGGGGACAATCGACAGTCACCTCATTGCTTGAAGCAAATGAAGCAGACACTTCTATAGAGATACTAGCCTCCGGAGGTATCCGCAATGCCTATGATATATTTAAAGCCCTTTGTCTAGGCGCAAAGGCAGTGGGCACTTCAGGAACTGTATTGACTCATCTGATGAATCATGGCGTAGAAGAAACCATTATGCTGATGAAACAATGGCAAGAGGAACTTCGTCTGCTTTATACCATGGTCGGCGCAACGAATACCGCGACCCTCCACCAACAATCTCTCATCTTTTCCGGTCCAGTGAAGGATTGGTGTGAAGCAAGAGGGATCGACTTAGTGAAGTATGGAAGACGCACAGAAAAAGGAGTATGACTGATTTACGTCATACTCCTTTTTTTGGATAAATGATATTTAATCAGCTGTCCTTCGGTATTCGTTCAAGCTGCTGATTTCATGACCTCTCCACTAAACAGTGTACTAAACCTCGTTTAAGGTTGTTTTCCGATATAGGCAAGTATGCCTCCGTCTACATACAAGACATGCCCATTAACGAAATCCGATGCGCTAGAAGCCAAGAAGACAGATGGTCCAGCCAAATCGATTGGCTCGCCCCAACGTGCTGCTGGCGTACGTCCAACGATAAATTGGTCGAATGGATGACGTTCTCCGTTTTCTTGTGTTTCGCGTAATGGAGCAGTTTGCGGTGTAGCAATATAACCTGGTCCAATTCCATTACATTGGATATTGTATTGACCGTATTCAGAAGCGATGTTTTTCGTCAGCATTTTTAATCCGCCTTTTGCCGCAGCATAAGCACTGACTGTTTCGCGTCCTAATTCACTCATCATGGAACAGATATTGATGATTTTACCGCCGCCTTTTTCGATCATATCTGGAATAACTGCTTTTGAAACGATAAATGGAGCATTTAAATCCACGTCAATTACTTGACGGAAGTCAGCCGCATCCATTTCGATCATCGGTGTCCGTTTGATGATCCCTGCATTATTGACTAAAATATCAACTGAACCTACATCTTCTTTGATTTGCTGAACCATTGCTTGAACCGCTTCTTCATCGGTTACATCACAGACATAACCTTTTGCATCGATGCCCGCTTCTTTATAATGCGCTATACCTTCATCAACTGATTCTTGATTCAAGTTATTAAATACGATTTTTGCTCCTGCTGTAGCTAAAGAGCGTGCAATCTCAAATCCAATACCATAGACAGCACCGGTGACTAATGCTACTTTTCCATCTAAACGAAACATATCCATATTAAATTCCATCATTTTCTCTCCCTTATGCTTATTTTAATTGATCCATTTGCACCATATCCATGTCTGTATAGGTGATGTTTTCTCCGCACATTGCCCAGATGAATGAGTAATTGCTTGTACCTACACCTGAATGGATCGACCAGCTTGGTGAAATAATGGCTTGTTCATTGTCTACGACTAAATGTTTTGTTTCATCTGGTTTGCCCATCATGTGGAACACACGTGTATCTTCATTGGCATAATCAAAGTAGACATAAGCTTCCATACGACGTTCATGTGTATGACAAGGCATCGTATTCCAAGCACTTCCTGGTTCTAAAATCGTATAACCCATTTGTAATTGACAGCTTTCGCATACATTTGGATGGATGTATTGATAGATTTTACGTTCATTCAATGTCAGACCTTCACCAGTTTCCATTGGTTTTACTTGGTCGATACTGATTTTTACATTTGGATATTTATGATTAGCTGGAACAGAACTAATATAGAATTTAGCTGGGTTTTCAGCATCTTGAGAAGAAAATACGACATGTCGTGTTTCTTTTCCGATATAATAGCCGTCTTGTTTTTTCATTTCTTCTTTTTGCCCATCGATCTCGATGAATCCTGGTCCACCGATATTGATCACACCTAGTTCACGACGTTCTAAGAAGTAATCAACACCTAGTTCTTTGTCTAATGTGATTTCTAATTCTTTTTCAGTAGGTGTCACGCCACCAAAGATCATTCGATCGTTGTGCGTATAAGTCAAACTGATTTTTCCTGGTTCAAATACCTTTTCTACTAAAAACTCTTTTCTCAATTGTTCCGTTGAATAATGACGGATATCTTCTGGACTGTGTGTATAACGTGTTTCCATTTCTTGCATTTTCTTCTACTCCTTCTATCGAATGATTTTTCCAGAGCCGCATGCTAAAAATTGTGCGACTTCTTCTTGACTGAATTGGTTGCAGTCCCCATGGATCGTATGCTTCAAGGCAGAAGCTGCCGTAGCAAAATCAATGATTTCTTGCGGGGGCATATTGGATAAAATCCCATGGAGCACGCCACCTGCAAAAGCATCCCCGCCACCTACTCGATCCACGATCGGGGTGATTCTATGGACTTGGGATTCCACATATTCATGGTTCATCCACAATGTCCCCTTCAATTCATTTTCACTTGCTGAATGAACGGTACGTTTGGTCGAATAAAACACCTGAATATTCGGGAACTTTTCCTGCATTTTTTGATAATAATAAATCAGCGGTTGTTCTTCTGCTTCTGGCGCTTTCTCGATACCTAACAAATAAAGAGCATCCATTTTTCCAGCTGAACAGATATCTACTAAAGGTAAAAGCTGATGGATTACTTCGCTGGCTTCTTGCTGTGTCCATAATTTCCCGCGATAGTTGATATCGAAGCTGATCAGGCAGCCGGCTTTTTTTGCAGCTTCTATCACTTGTTTCGTCATTTTTTGCCATTTTTTAGACAAAGCTGGGGTGATTCCTGAAACATGAAATATATCTATTCCTTGGAATAACTCCTCTAGCGACCATTCCAAATGATCCATTTCAGCAAAGCTTGATCCGGCACGATCATAGATTACTGAGGCGGCGCGTTCGCCACTACCAGTTTCCATATAATAAGTACCTAGTCTTGGCCCGCCAGATAATACCTGTTTCGTATCTACTCCATAACATTGTAAGTGCTTTTTGACTGCTTTTCCCAACGCGTTATCAGGTACTTTGGTAGCAAAAACCGCGTCATGTCCGTAATTAGCTAAAGAAATTGCTACGTTTGCTTCCCCTCCGCCATAATGGGCAGCGAATCGTTCACTTGAATCGATGCGGGTTCCCTGTTCTGTGGACAATCGCAACATGATTTCTCCGAGTGTCACTACTTTTCCCATAAGCAGTTACCTCTTGATTTCTTTCATTTTTGCTGCATACTGTTGCGCGACTTCTGTTACTTTGTCAAAATCTCCTGTAGCTGCAGGTGCTAAAAGGTTCCCACCTACTCCGACTGTTACGACACCAGCATCGAACCACTCTTTCATATTGTCCAGACTCACACCACCAGTTGGCATGATATTGACTTGAGGCATCGGTGCCTTGAAGGCAGAAATGATACTTGGTCCATAAGCGCTTCCAGGAAATAGTTTGACGATATCTACCCCGCTTTTCAGCGCTGTTTTGATCTCGGTAATAGTCATACATCCTGGTAAGTAAGGAATTTGATACAGATTGCACATCTCTGCCGTTTCTTGATCAAAGGAAGGGCTAACAATATACTCTGCGCCAGCTAAGATAGCCAAGCGAGCTGTGACAGCGTCTAATACTGTGCCTGCGCCAATCACTATTTCTGGTTGGTCTTTGTAGAATGATAAAAGTTCTTTGATTACTTGATCCGCTTGAGGGACTGTAAAAGTCAACTCAATACCAGTTAGACCACCTTTGATGATTGCGTGGCAAGCATTCAAAGCTTCTTCTTTACTTTTTCCGCGTACGACCGCAATCACTCCGGCGTTTTTCAATCGAGATAAAATATCAATTTTTTTCATCTTCTCCACCTATTTCCTATTTAGAAATTTTATTTTACAACTTGGAAATCTATACCCATATTATACGGCAGAAAAGAAAAAATGCAAACGCTTTTTTCATTATTTTTGAATTCTTTGCTCGATTTCGCTTTTTGTTTGCTTGAGGGCACTGATTATTTGTTCTTTTGTCTCATCCGTTAAACGATATTTCGGCATACTTACACTAAATGCACCAATGATTTGTTCGTTTTTCACGATTGAGGCTCCTATACAAAAAATATCACGTTCGATTTCTTCATCGTCAAATGCGACGTGGGTTTCTTTTACCGTTTGGATTTCCTTTTTCAAACGCAAGGCATTGGTAATCGTGTACTCTGTGTAAGGAATTAACGGATGTTTTTCAAGATAATCAGTGTACTGCTCTTCACTGAATTCTGCTAATACGGCTTTACCCATCGCAGAATTGTATAATGGTCGGGTGATTCCGATTTTTGAAGACATACGGATCGTTTGATGTTTTGGATCTAGTTTGTTCACGTACAAAATCTCATTGTTGTCCAATACCCCTAAGTGGATAGTCTCATCGATCTTTTGCTGCAACTGTTCTAAAAACGGTAAAGTCAGTTCTACCAAATCGATTTGTTCAATGTTTTTATTCGCGTAGCGAATAAGCTTTGCACCTAAACGATAATTTTTCTCTGAATTTTTATTTACGTAGCCGATCATCAATAAAGTATCTAGTATTTTCAAGACTGTAGAAGAAGTCATTTCCACACCCTTTGCGATCGTCTGCAAAGAGATGTCTGGATTTTCTGCTAAATAGTCTAGTATTTTAGAAGCTTTGATCAATACAGTTCCATAAGGTTTTTTATTTTCCATATAATATTCTCCTATTTCTTTATAAGAAAAATTATAGCGGAAATACCATCAATTTAAAAGAGATAACCGGATACAAACTGCTATTTCTCTTTATAGGCAACTCAAAGTTAAAGATCCGCTTCGTTTTTACATCAAGCTTTGATATAAGGCAATGATTTCTTCTACTGTCGTTTCTCTTGGATTTCCTGGTGTACATACATCTCGCAGAGCATCTTCTGCAATTGCTGGGATATCCGCTTCTTTTACACCTAACTCAGAAATGGTTGCTGGGATTCCAACCGCTTTGCTTAACCGATCGATCTCGCCGCAAGCTGCATCTCTTACATCTTCTAAAGACATTTCAGATGCACCTTTGAGCCCTAGTACAAGAGCGATTTCACGGTATTTTTCTCCAGTATATTCTTTGTTATATTTCATGATCGTTGGCAAGAGCGCTGCACACGCTACACCATGTGGGATGTTGTACCATGCACTTAACGGATGAGCCATCCCATGTACCAGTCCTAAACCTACATTTGAGAAGCCCATTCCTGCAATATATTGTCCTAATGCCATTTTTTCTCTTCCATTTTGATTACACTCTACAGAAGCTTCCAAAGAATGACCAATGATTTCAATTGCTTTCAAATGCAGCATATCAGTCATTTCCCAAGCGCCTTTTGTGATCAACCCTTCGATAGCATGCGTCATAGCATCCATCCCTGTTGATGCAGCCAATTTTTTTGGCATTCCCATCATCATGTCACTGTCGATGAACGCAACGATTGGGATATCATGAGGATCGACACAGACGAATTTCCGGTGATTTGCTTCATCTGTGATGACGTAGTTGATCGTTACCTCAGCTGCTGTCCCAGAAGTCGTTGGTACAGCTAAGATAGGTAAACATGGATTTTTTGTATCAGCAACACCTTCTAAGCTGATGACATCTGAAAACTCTGGATTCGTCAAAATAATCCCAATGGCTTTTGCCGTATCGATTGGCGACCCCCCACCGATTGCGATCAAACAGTCTGCCTCTGCCTCTTTAACAAAAGCCACTCCGTCTTTTACGTTTTGGATCGTTGGGTTAGGTACGATCCCGTCGTATAAAACATAATCGATTGCTGCATTATCCAAAAGCTCTGTTACTTTTGTCGCTATGCCATGTTCGATCAATCCTTTATCAGTAATGACAGCTGCTTTGCTGAATCCTCGCTGCTGAAATTCGGGAACGATTGACTCAATCGCTCCTTTTCCAAAATACGATGTTTCATTTAAAATCATTCGATTACTCATTTTCTATTCCTCCTAATTTGTATTATTTTTCACAATAAAAACGAAAGAACTTCAAGCAACCGGTTGCTCAGTTGCTTGTTGCTACAGTTCAAAGACTGGCGTCAATTCACGGCTGACTGGGGAGGCATCTGGATTTGTTTCCATGATATCTTCCATGTATTTCCACCATTTTTGATTGATCGGTGTATTTGCCATTTTTCCCCATAACTCTTCATCTTCGACCACTAAGTAACCAAATAATAAACTTGTACTCGGATCAAGATAGATCGAATAGTCAATGACCCCATGTTCACGAAGCGCTGTGCGCATCTCTGGCCAAAGTTCATCATGTCTTTTTTTGTATTCTTCTTGTTTTTCTGGGTAAACTTTCATGCAAAAGGCTTTTTTCACCATGTCAGACACCTGCTTTCGTATGAACTTCCTCCAAATAACCTGCTTTCGGAGTAACACCAAACGCATCTGCTAAGCGCCACAAATTCTCATCTGTGATTGTTTGCAAGATTGGTCCTTGCGCTTTGACGTACGTATAGACTTCTGCTGCCTTTTCTGCTGTCTCGATCAAACCAAAGACTTCATCCATGTCTTTTCCTGACCCGTAGATTCCATGTTGCGGCCATAAAACCAATCGAGTTTCTTTCATTTTTTCAGCTGTTGCTTCCCCAATCTCATTTGTTCCCGGAACCATCCACGGAATGATGGAAATCCCTTCTGGAAAAACAACTAGGCATTCCGTGCACATTTGCCACAGCGTACGACTAAAGGAACGCTCGTCTAATTCATGCGTAAAGCTCATCGCTAATAAATGGCTAGCATGGCAATGCATAACGATCCGATTATCTGGGTCTACTTCTAAACGGGCGATATGACTCATGAAATGACTTGGCAACTCGCTTGTAGGAAGGCAGTCATTTTCTAACCCCCACAAAAGCTCTAATGTTTTGCCATCCTCGGCAACTCGAACGATTCCAAGGTTTTCGGCAGGTTCGCTCGCTACATTTTTAAAATATCTTCCTGAACCAGTTACAATAAAATAGCATCCTGCTAAACGGCTGGCATCAAAAATCATCGAGATGCGGCGGGTCACTTTTTCAGGATCCAAGAACGGTGTGATTTCTTCTTCTTTGAGTAAATAAGAAATATTCCCGCCATTTCGTTCATCCCATCCCAAGCGATAAAGATTCGATGTCGTTTCAATCATTTCTTTCACATAAGGCGCTTGTAAAATATCTATTTTTTTCAATATAGCCACACTCCTATTTTCTTAATCCCAACACGTCTTTTTGATATTCTTGGACTTCTTCCAGCCAATCCAAACCAACTGGAACTTGATTTTTGTAACAGAAATAATTCCATACATCGGCATACGGGAAATCTTTCAATTCTTCCGTGTAAGCCATTCTTGAAGTAAAGTCAAAAGCCAGCTCCATTTCTTTCAATCGCTCAACTGGTTCCAGCATAGCTTTCATCAATGCTTTTTGTGTATTTCTCGTACCAATGACCCAAGCAGCGATACGATTGATCGTTGCATCAAAGAAATCCAGACCGATATTCGTTTTTTCCAGTAATTCGTTACGGACTAATTCTTTAGCAATTTCTTGCAATTCATCATCCATCAAAACGACATGATCTGAATCCCAACGAACTGGACGAGAAACGTGCAACATGATTCCTTTGCTGAATAACGCTAAGGAAGACAATTTATTGGAAATCACTTCTGTTGGATGAAAATGTCCAGCATCTAGACAAACAAGTTTGTCACGAGTCAACCCGTAACCCATATAAAATTCATGGGAACCGACTGTATAAGCTTCAGCGCCTAAACCAAATAGTTTGCTTTCTACTGCATCTTGTACATACCGTTCATCTAGCTCTTCTGTAAAAATTTCATCGAGCGATTCCATCAAACGTTTCCGTGGGGTAAAACGGTCGATTGGATTGTCTTTCATCCCATCAGGTACCCAAAAGTTATTGATACATGTTTGTCCAATTTCTTTTCCAAAGTATTCTGCGATTTTGCGGCTTCTTTTCCCGTGTTCGATCCAGTATTCACGAACTTCTTTATCTGGGTGAGCTAATGTAAAGCCGTCTTTCATCATTGGATGCGAAAAGAAAGTCGGGTTGAAATCAAGACCGATTTCTTCTTTTTTTGCCCACTCTACCCATTTCTCAAAATGCTTCGGCTCAATCTCATTGAGATCGACCGCTTCTTCTGTGTCCAAATAGATAGCATGAAGATTCAACTTATGTTTGCCCGGTATCAACGAATATGCCTTCTCCAAATCTTGTCTAAGCTCTTCGGGTGTCCGTGCAGCTCCTGGGAAATTTCCTGTTGCCATGATTCCACCAGTCAATTCGCCATCCGGTGTCAAGAAACCTTTGACATCGTCTCCTTGCCAGCAATGCATAGAAATTTTGATGTCCTGCATCTTTTCTAGTACAGCATCTGTATCTACACCGATAGTTGCATATTTTTCTTTTGCTTGTTCGTAATTTCTTTCAATCATGTTCATACGATTACTCCTTTGATTTTATTCACGTACCATTCCATCGTGTTTTGCTTATTTTCATCTGGGTAAAAAGTTTCACATGGAAACGACTGTTTGATTACATTTCTTGCTTGTTCTATATTCGAAAACTGACCTGTACTGAGCATTTGCATGGCAACATTCCCGATTGCTGTGGCTTCACTAGGACCTGCTTCTACAATGATTCCGGCATAATCTGCTGTCAATTGATTCAGTAAGCGATTATTCGATCCGCCCCCTACGATGTGCAGTTTTTCCAATTTCGTTCCAGTCAAGTGTTCTACTTTGATCAGCTCTTGTGCGTAACAAAGAGCAAGATTATCATACACACAACGAGCGATAGCTCCCGGTGAGACAGGGACTGGCTGCTCTGTTTCAAAACAGTATTGCTGAATCTCTTCTATCATATTTTTAGGATTCAAAAATCGAGGGGCATTGATTTCCATCACTTGTTGCAGCGGCTTTTCTTTTGCAGCAAGTTCTGCCAATTCCGCGTAACTGTATTCGTACTCCTGCATTCGAGCAACTTCCTGGATCAACCACATCCCCATGATGTTTTTCAAAAAACGCACCGTATTATGAGCGCCCCATTCATTCGTGTAATTCTCAGAAAAAGCGGCGCGAGAAACATTGGCGATCTTTGTTTCCATCCCTAAAAGCGACCATGTCCCGCTGCTGATATAGCCCCAATGTTCTCCTTGCCCTGGTGTGCCTAATACAGCTGACGCCGTATCATGACTTGCTACTGTGATAAAGGTCACATCTGGCAAATCATATGTTGAGAATTTTTCTTTTTGCAAATCTCCTAGTATCGTTCCCGGCTCTGTCAATGGAGGAAATAATTCTTTCGAGACACCAACTTTTTCAAGAAGTTCTGTTTCCCACTCTTTTGTTCCTGCATTCAGCAGCTGCATAGTAGACGCATTGGTTTTCTCCGTCACCATATTGCCAGTAAAGACGTAGCCTAAATAATCAGGAATCAATAATAATTTATGTGCTTTTGCCAAATGGTCTTTTTCTTCGACAAACAATTGGAATAAGGTATTGAAAGGCTGGATCTGAATCCCTGTTTGCTCATACAACTTATCTAGAGAATAGCTTTCAGAAAACTGTTTTACTGCTTCATCGGTACGATCGTCCCGATAAGCGATCGGATCATTCATCCGTTCCCCTTGTTCGTCAATCAAACAGTAATCGACTGCCCATGTATCGATCCCTGCAAAACAGTGATCGATCCCTGTTTTCTTTAATTTTTCAAATCCAATCAAAATCTCTTCGATAAGATAATCGATCTTCCAGCGGTCATGACCGTCTTTGTTCCGAAAGCCGTTCTTGAATCGGTGTACTTCTTCCAAGACTAAAGAACCTTCATCATTCCTCGTACTTTTCATTAGTCGTCCGCTTGACGCACCGATATCGATGGCAACAAATGTCGGATTCATTTCTCCACCTCTTTTACTTTATTGTTGATTAACGCTTCATTAATAAAGCGTTATCATTTATTAACAATGCTATCATATTACATAAACTTATATTTTGCTTCACACTATTTTGGTATATAATTGCATTATCTTGACAAGTTGGGAGTGTTTACATGGATTACTGGGAAAAAGCCAATCACTCATGGTCGGAAGACTCAAAAAGAGTGATCTTGACACCTACGCAAAGAAGTAGGAATTTATTTTTTTATATCCAAGAAATCGGTTACTTTAAAGCGCCGGTCCCTTACTATACTGAACGAGCACATTTACCTTCTTATTTGATAAAATTTACTTTGTCTGGCGAAGGTTTGCTTACATATAAAGATAATCAGCACCAGCTAAAAGCTGGAGACCTCTTTTTTATTGACTGCCAAGAATATCAGCGTTATCAAACGATTAGCGAAGAACCATGGGAAATGGATTGGATCCATTTGAATGGTCAGAGCGTCCAATCATTTTATCAAGAATTCACAAAAGATGGCCATAACACCTTCCATTCGACAGGTGATCCATCAGAAAACAAGATCCATCATCTGATCACAGAATTGATCCACATGCAGCAAGGTGCGAATGCCCGTACCGATTTCCAGTCCTCTGTAGCTATCCACGAGCTGTTGAATGAACTGATTTTGCAGAAGTATCAGCTGGATTTCGAAGAAGAAGATATCCCACCTTACGTTTATAAGCTTAAGCAATACTTGGACGAACACTTCAAAGAAACGATCACACTTGATCAATTAGAACAGCAATTTTTACTGAATAAATATCAGCTGAGCAAAGATTTTTCCAAATTCATCGGTTCTCCGCCAATTGATTATTTAATCAGCAAAAAACTCTCTTACGCTAAAGACCTTCTTCGGTATACAGAATTTACTATTCGAATGATTTCCGAAGAAATCGGAATTGAGAATTTTGCTTACTTTAGTCGCTTGTTCAAAGCAAAAACTGGATTATCACCGAGAGATTTTCGTAAATTTAGCTGATTCATATAATATGTACGCACTTTTTTTAAATATTTATAGTAGAAAAATAAAATAACCGCAGTTTCTGCTTCTATATAAACAACAGCAGCTACTTCGGTTATTTTTTGAGCAATCATTCTCATTGTTCATCTTCAAAATGTTCATAATGAACAAGCTGGTTTTGTGTATCGCGTTTCAAAAATTCTTTAGGCGTTATACCAAACTCTCTCTTGAATGCTTTCAGAAAATGTGGATAAGACGAAAAACCACTTTTACTATATACAGCACTAGAACTACGGTACTCTCGCAACAAGTGCTTGGCATAGATCAGCTTTTTCTTCATTACATACTGATGAAACGTAAATCCAGTGTACTTTTTGAATTCTCGGGTGATATGGTATTTGCTGACAAAAAATTGCTTCTCCATTTCCTCTAAAGAAAGCGGATGAGATAAATTTTTTGAGATATATTGCAACATTTGTTCCACACGCTCATTTGGAACTACAGCATTCTGTTCTTGCGCACTCTCTTCTTTTTGTACTACTTGATTGAGAAAAATCAAGTATTCTACCAGAGCTTGTTCATATTTTATATCTTCACCGTAAATTTTTTTATCAGGAGGATGGTCGATAAATGATAATTTTTGCTTCAATACTTCCTGTTCGACTTGCAATACACGACTCCTTTTCTCTCCCATTGGTTGAAAACAAGCCGATAGATTAGACCACGGCGTGGAACGACTTTCCAGAAAAGAAGGGGTAACAAAGATATAGACACGCTCGAATACATCTGAAGACTGGCGGACAATACGATGCAAATCGTTGGAATGGATGAGCAGCACACTTCCTGCTTTGATCGTAAATTGCCGTCCGTTCAAATAAAAAGTCGCTTCACCCTTTAATGTAGCATGGATCTCATAGAAATCATGGTGATGGTAGATTGTTTTATTTTGGCTGACGACATCTTTGACATGATAGATTTCATACTGATCAGAAACCATCGTATTGACTTGTTCACCGCTTATTTTCTTTTGGAGCATGTGCTGCACCTCCTTTGTTCAGTTGTGCACAATTATATTATATCACGTTTTTTGTAATCAAAAAGAGCTGCTTTTATAGACTCTTATAAAAAAGAAGAGACGTGACCTCTTCTAGCCCCGCCCCCTCCATTCTAAATATTAGTTAATCAATGTCTTCTTTACATTATTCAAGAAGACTTCTTCCATAACGAATCCCATCATCTTTTGTTTCTTCAAGAACCACATACAGATACGGACGGTTCTTCTTGATGATTTCTTTGATTTTTGTGTACTCGATCACACCGTCTCCCAAATTTACCGGCACGATTTTTTCCTGTTCGACACGAAAATCTTTCAAATGAACCGCACATATCTTTTCACCAAAACGCTCAAAAGCTTCTTCTACCAATTGGACTTGTTCTTGATAATTAGTACTTGTGATCAAATTTGTCGGATCTAAAATGATTCCTAGATAGTCCGAATCCACTGCTTGGATCAGCTGCTCTACTCTTGCTAAAGAATACACCGGATGATTCAAACCTGGTTCTATCCCCACCATCATTTGGTATTTTTCTCCAGATTTTACCAAGCGACGGATAACGGACACTGCTTCAGCAAATGCTTCATCTGTGAAATTTTCTTCCGTATATTGGATTTCCGGCAAGACACATCCAGTTTCCGAAGCAACCATCGACGCACCAAAGGAAGAAGCATAGTGAAGATACTGCTCGAACTTTGTCAGCAACTCTTCTCGTATCGTTAAATCTGGATGAATCATATTGATATAGCAACTTAAAATTCCTACGGACACTTCTTGCTTTTCTAAGACTCGTTTGACATAATTTCCCATCCCAGAATTGATTTCATTTGCGCCAGAAGATATTTCAGGAAACGAAAGACCTAAGGCGAGCTGCAGTGTATGGATCCCTTGTTCTTTTGTTTTTTCTGCAAGCTCTTCTATCGTTTGGACTTGGGAAAGATCATGTCCTCTAATTGTAATGTTCAACATAATTATTCTCCTAACTCAGCATATTGGGTAGCCACATGACGATTTGCGGGAAATAGGTAATCAAAAACAAGACGACTAGGATAATCCCATAAAACGGAAGAAGCGGTTTCAGCATTGCCTCTGCTTTTACGCCTCCTACACTTGCACCGACATACAGCCCTGTACCTACAGGCGGCGTGATGGATCCTACACACAGATTCATGATTGAAAACAACCCGTAATGTACAGGATCAACCCCTACACTTGTGACGATCGGTAAAAATATTGGTGTAAAAATCAAAATAGCAGGCGCTACATCCATAAACATGCCCACAAGTAATAACACAAGATTGACTAATAACAGAATCACTAGCTTATTATCCGTTACGCCCATAATCAATGAACTAATTGCCTGAGGAATACCGGTAAACGCCATGGCGAAAGACATCATGGAAGAAGTAGCTAATAAGAACATGATCGTCCCTGACATTGCTACTGATTGAAACAACATATTAGGTATATCTTTTAGTTTTACCGTTTTATAGTAAAACATAGCAATCAGCAGGGAGTAAATGACAGCTATCGCTGAAGCTTCTACTGCTGTAAATATCCCCGTCAAGATACCACCGATAATGATGACAATCAATAGAAGGCTAGGAATCGCCTCTTTTATTATTTTTCCAGCATGAGCCATCTGTCCTTTTTCGACAACAGGGTATTTATTCTTTTTAGCAACGATGAATGCTACTAGCATGATTCCTAGTGCCCACAAAGCCCCTACGAGATAACCTCCCATAAATAAAGCCGAAATCGAAGCACCACCAGCAACAAGTGAATACATGATAAAAGCAGTACTTGGAGGAATGACCATACCTGTCGGAGCTGACGCGATATTGACCGCTGTCGCAAACTTCCGGTCATATCCTTCTTCCACTTGCTGAGGAATCAAGACTCCGCCAATCGCGGTAGAAGCGGCAATGGCTGAGCTAGAGATGGAACCAAATAAAGCATTCCCTAACACATTCGTATGAGCCAAAGCCCCCGGTACGCGTCCGACGAACAACATCGCAAAATCCACTAGTTTCTTGGCTATCCCTCCATTATTCATGATAATACCTGAAAGAACAAAAAACGGAATAGCGATGAGCGAAAAACTGTTGATACTTCCCACCATTTTTTGAGCTGAACTAAAAGCAGAAACATCAAACGGTATAACTAACAATAAAGTCATCATTGATGAGAACGCAATACTTATAGCAATCGGCATCCCTAATACAAGCAACAAGACAAATACAAAAAATAACACTAATCCGGCTTCTATTGCCATTTTATTCCTCCATTTTTATATTTTTTCTTGAATTGCTGGCTTGTTGCTTAATGTATCGATTAGATTGATCAGACTATAGATAATGATGAGTATACCTGAGACAGGTATTGACAAATAGACGTACCCCATCGGAATGCTTAAAGAAGGTGAGATCTGCCCCATTGTCAATGTGACAGCATTCCATCCGCCATACACCATGATCATCGCAGCAAATACCAGAAATAAACTTTGAACAACGACTTCTAAAATCTTACTTTTTTTACCAGATAATTTTTCACTTAAAACCGTTACGGCTAAATGTGCTTTTTGTCCCACAACATACGCGGAAGATAACATGGCAAACCAGACAAGACCGAATCGGACAAGCTCTTCTGTGACCGTATTTGGATTTCCTAAAACCGTTCTGGAAAATACTTGCCATAAAACGACAGCGACCATCCCAACAAGCAAAACAGCTCCTAGGATCTCTAACACCTTATTTAAAATCATTTTCATCACAGCTACGCTCCTTGCTCTTGGATCTTTTGATAAAGGTCTTTGTAGGCAGGATCGTTTTTGAATGTATCATGAATCGGCGCGACTGCCTCTCGAAACGGTGTATTATCTACATCATTGAATTGAACTCCATGTTCTTCTTGTGCTAAAGCTTTTTCTTCTTCAATTGCTCTGGCAAAAGCTTCGATTTCAAAAACCGTCGATTCTTTTGCTGCTTCTTCAATCGCTTTTTCCTGTTCAGCAGTCAGCTGTTCTTTGATAGCATCATTCATGATGATGATATCGGGCACACGTGTATGCTCATCATAAGAATAGTATTTAGCTACCCCGCCATGTCCAGCTGTATACAAGACAAATTCATTGTTTTCTGATCCGTTGATCAAATTGGATTGAAGAGAAGTGTATACTTCATCACTTCCCATGGGGACTGGCGAACCGCCTAAAAGCTCTACCATTTTAATAGCTGTTTCGCTTTGCATCACACGGATTTTCTTTCCCTTCAAATCTTCCGGTGTATGGATTGGTCCATCTACCATATAAAAACTGCGTTGACCAGAATCATAATAGGTCAATCCGGTAAACCCTAAATCTTTGGTTGATTGGTAGATTGGTTCCATTATTTCTTCATTATCCATCACCTTAAAGAAATGTTCTTCATCATTGAATAGATAGGGAACTGAAAAAATCGAATAATCTTTAGAAAAACTTTCCAATGCTGAGGCACTTACTTTTGTGAAATCTACTGCTCCTGACTGTGTCAACTCGATCAGTTCACGTTCTCCACCCAGTTGTCCATCTGGAAAATACTGGATCTGTACGGAACCATCTGTTTTTTCTTTTACTAAACGCCCAAATTCATTCATTGCATCAATTACCGGCTGGCTGTTGCTTGCATAAGCAAAGCGCAAGGTAACTGTCTCATTTACGTCTGCATCTGCGACAGTTGCCACACTAGAATTATTTCCGCAGCCGCTTAGACCTAGCAGACCTAGGCTAAGCGAACTTGCTGCAAACAGCAGTGATGTTTTTTTCATATGGGTTTCCTTTCTTTTAACAATAAGAGACTAGCAATTCTGTCAAACAAAGCACCGTTAACGACTGTCCATAAGGCATTGCTGTGATTCCGATATTCCGATAAAAATCTAAACTATCCCCCATTCCTGTCCCGATTGAAACGTTTTGGACTTCTCCTTTTTCATCGATTTGTTCAAGCAATCCTTGGATAGCACGATAAGCGACTTCTTTATATTCTTGCGGCAAATAACGTTTATGGACCGCTTTCAAAATACCGTAAGCAAATCCTGCAGTTGCAGAAGATTCCACATAAGAAGAAGGATCATCTAACAACGTATGCCATAAACCGCTTTCAGATTGATAAGTTTTTAATGCGCGCACTTGTGCTTCAAGTGTTTCAATCAATAATTTGCGCAATGCATCTTCTTTCGATAGTTCTAAGATCTCGATGATTTCTGGAATAGCAATCGTCAACCAGCAGTTTCCACGAGCCCAAAATGCTTCGGCGTAGTTATGATTTCCTTCAAACGTCCAGCCGTGATACCACAACCCTGTCCGCTTATCCATCAAGTATTTGATGTGGATCATAAACTGGTAACGTGCTTCTTCTAAATATTCTGGGCGATTCAACAGTTTCCCGATTTTTGCCAAAGGAAGCACTGTCATCATCAATGTATCATCCCACAGCTGATTCTTATTTTCCGGTCCATATGTGGCATGTTGCAACCCCTCTTCATTTGTCCGAGGCATGTCATTCATGACCCATTCTGCCCATTGTTCTAAATAAGGCAAATATCGTGAATCTTTCGTGTCTTCATACAAGTAAGCCATCGTCAACAATGGGGCCATCGTATTGACGTTTTTTGGCGGAGCGCCTTCTTCCATCCGATCTTCAAACCATTCATTGACTACTTGATAAGCGCGAGGATTTTTTGTCATCTGGTAATTTTTATAAATACCGTATAATCCGACACCTTGTGGCCAATTCCATACTGTCCAGCTTTTGTCATCTACTTTCAATCCATCAAAGTCCAATAAAAAATCACCGTTATCGTCTTTGATCGTTGTCAGGTTTTCAACGAGTAGGTCAATTTTTTCTTTCACTAATTCTTTAGGTACAAAAATCTCTTCTTTAATAATCATCTTTACGCCACCTTTTTAAACGCTTTCATTTTATATCCTTAATATAGCAGTAATACTGTTCACTATAAATATCGCTTTTTGAACAAAAACTGTCTAAAATTGACCTAAACGTTAAATAACAAAAGTAACTTTCAAATACTTAGAAAACAAAAAAAAGAACTTGGAGAAACAACGTTTTCCAAGTTCTTTTCATCTATTTTTTTATCTCTTTTCTACGCTTTCTTTTGCTTATCCATTGTAAGCATCAATGATGATTTGTTTCAATTCAGAGATCAATGGTTCTTTCGGATTAGCTGTCGTACATTGGTCTTCGTAAGCTAATTCAGCCATACGGTCTACGGTTGTATCTAGTGTTTCTTGTGTGACTCCTTGAGCTTTCAGACTCATGTTGATGCCGACAGATTTTCCTAATTCATAAACAGCAGTTGCTAAAGCTTCGACTAATTCCTCTGTTGTTTCGCCTTTCAGACCTAAGAATTTTGCAATATCTGCGTAATCTGTATCTGCACGGAAATAGTCATATTTAGGGAACATCGCATGTTTTTGTGGATCTTTTGCATTATAGCGGATAATATGCGGTAAAAGAATCGCATTTGTCCGTCCATGAGGGATCCCGTATTCCCCGCCGATTTTATGTGCGACTGAGTGACAAATACCTAGGAATGCGTTAGCAAACGCCATACCAGCCATTGTAGAAGCGTTGTGCATTTTTTCACGTGATTCCATATCAGGTGTTTTCACTGATTTTTCTAAATAGTCAAAGACTAATTTGATCGCTTGCAGACTCAACCCGCGTGTATAATCTGAAGCCATGACTGAAACATAAGACTCAATGGCATGCGTCAACACATCCATTCCTGTATCTGCTGTGACAGATGCTGGAACTGACATGACGAATTGAGGATCGACGATTGCGACATCCGGTGTCAATGCATAATCTGCCAACGGATATTTCACATGTGTTTCACTGTCAGTGATGACCGCAAATGGTGTTACTTCAGAACCAGTCCCTGATGTTGTCGGGATACATACGAATTGTGTCTTTTCTGGTTTATCGATCTTGTATGTCCGTTTACGGATATCCAAGAATTTTTGTTTTGCACCGAAGAAAGATGTGTCTGGGTGTTCGTAGAACATCCACATTCCCTTAGCCGCGTCCATTGCAGAACCGCCTCCAAGAGCAATTACTGTATCCGGCTTGAAGTCTGCCATCAATTTCGTTCCTGCGTATACGGTATTTGTCGATGGGTTCGGTTCAACCTCTGAGAAGACTTCGATTTTCACATCATTTTTGCGTCGTGCCAATACTTCACGAACTGTATCGCAGTAACCAAATTGGACCATACCTGGGTCACAAACGATCATGACACGTTCAACATTTTCCATTTTCTCTAAGTACAATAGAGAATTCTTTTCAAAGAAGATTTTTGGCGGTAATTTGAACCATTGCATGTTATTTCTCCGTTTCGCTACAGTTTTGACATTGATTAAGTTTACAGCAGAGACGTTACGAGAAACAGAGTTCTTACCATAAGAACCGCATCCCAAAGTCAATGACGGAATCATTTCGTTATAGATATCACCGATGCCGCCTTCTGCAGATGGTGTATTCACTAAAATACGACAAGCTTTCATTCGAAGACCGAATTTGACATGCAACTCTTCGTTTTCTGAATGAATAACTGCTGTATGTCCTAATCCTCCAAGATTCAACATACCTTCACACAAATCAAACGCATGGTCCGTGTTGTTAGCTTTGATCATGGCAAGAACTGGAGAAAGTTTTTCTCTTGATAGCGGATAATCTGGTCCTACGCCTTCCAATTCAGCAATCAGCATTTTCGTTCCTTTTGGTACACTGATTCCTGCCATTTTAGCGATTTCCATCGCAGAATGTCCAACGATTGATGGATTGACCGCATATTTTCCTTCGTTCATCACTGCATCTTCCAATTTTTGCAATTCATCTGGTTTTACGATATAAACTTGGTGTGCTTGGAATTCTGCTTTTACTGCTGCGTAGATTTCTTTGTCCACGATCACAGCTTGTTCAGAAGCACAGATCATCCCATTATCAAATGTTTTCGAAACGATCAAATCGTTCACTGCACGTTTGATTTTTGCTGTTTTTTCAATATAAGCTGGTACGTTACCTGGACCTACACCTAAAGCTGGTTTTCCTGTAGAGTAAGCAGACTTGACCATTCCAGCTCCACCTGTTGCTAAGACGATCGCGATACCTGGATGGTTCATTAGCATAGAAGTCGCTTCGATCGATGGATGTTCGATCCATTGGATACAATTTTCAGGAGCTCCGGCAGCGATAGCAGCATCACGTACCACTCGTGCTGCTTCTGCAGAAGATTTTTGGGCACTTGGATGGAAAGCAAAAACGATCGGATTTCTTGTTTTCAACGCGATCATTGATTTGAAAATCGTTGTGGAAGTCGGATTCGTTGTTGGAGTTACTCCGCAAACCACACCGACTGGTTCAGCAATTTCAATCAATCCTTTTTGGACATCTTCATTGATTACACCAACTGTTTTATCATGTTTGATATTATGCCAAATATATTCGGACGCATACATATTTTTGATTGCTTTATCTTCGTAAACACCGCGACCTGTTTCTTCCACAGCCATCTTTGCTAATGGCATATGTTGATCTAAAGCTGCCATTGCCATTTCATGCACGATATGGTCCACTTTTTCTTGATCAAAGCTTTCCATTTCTTTCAATGCTGCATTTGCTTTTTCTGCCAAACCATCAATCATTGCTTGTACGTCAATTGTCTTCGTTTTTTCTTTTTCCATTACTTTAGCCATCATTATCCTCCTAATGGGTCATGGTTATTTGTTAAATCATTCACATGTATATCATACAATATTTGTTTTTCTATGTAAACACTTTTTTGTGATTTTTTTCACAGTTATTTTTAAATATAAAATCGCTTTATTTACAGGCGTTTGTATAGAAAAATATATAAAGTTATTTATTATTATTTATATGACACACCCGATTATTCAATGTTGAGCAATGTATCCCATGCTCTTATCTCTTTCTTTTTTGAATAAAAAATGAGGTAGGACATCTTTCTGCCCTACCTCGTCTTTAAATAAGCTTTGATACTTATTTTTCTTTCTTCTCTTCTGTCTCTTCCAGTGTTTCTGTTGTTTCAGTTTTTACTTCAACTGTCTCAGTTGGTTCTTCTGTTGTTTCAACAGTCGTTGTTGCATCATTTGTTACGACAGTCCCTGGTTTGACCGTTTTGATTGCTGCACGATCGTACTCAAGGAAGATCCCTTCGCAGTCTAAAACGACTGTCCGTTTATCATTGTCGATTTCTGAAACAACTCCGTGTAATCCGCCAATCGTTACGACTGAATCACCTGGTTTCATGCTGTCTAACAAGTTTTGACGTTCTTGCTGTTGTTTCTTTTGCGAACGTGACATAAAAAACCACATTGCTAATAGCGCGATAAACATCACAAGCATTGGTAATGATCCCATTTTTTTCACCTCACTAATTCTGTATCTACAAAAAACACTTTAGCAGAAAAATGCTGCTAACACTAGTTTTTTACTTAATTTTTAAAAGATTTTCCTTTAGAAACTTTTTGCGTTTTCTTTATTGAACCCGTACTCTTCAAAAAAGGCTTCTCTAAATTCAAGCAAATTATCATCCATGATCGCTTGACGTACTTGTTTCATTAGATTCAACAAGAAGTATAAATTATGGTAAGAAGTCAAACGAATGCCAAATGTTTCATCACATTTGATTAAATGGCGGATATAGGCACGTGTATAGTTTTTACATGTGTAACAATCACATTTCTCATCAATTGGACGGAAATCATGGGCATATTTCGCATTTTTGACTACTAGACGGCCTTGAGAAGTCATGCATGTGCCATTTCGAGCGATTCGAGTAGGCAAGACACAGTCAAACATGTCTACTCCACGGATAACACCATCGATCAATGAATCAGCAGCACCGACACCCATCAAGTAACGTGGTTTGTTTTCGGGGATCAACGGTGTAGTGAATTCTAATACACGATTCATTTCTGATTTAGGTTCCCCGACAGATAACCCGCCGATTGAGTAACCAGGGAAATCCATGCCGACTAGATCTTTCGCGCTTTGACGACGAAGATCTTCAAATCCTGCGCCTTGGATGATTCCAAATAATCCTTGACGGTCTGGGTTCGCATGAGCTTTCAATCCTCGTTCTGCCCATCGAGACGTACGTTCTACTGATTTTTTCACGTAGTCGTAACTTTCATCGAATGGGGGACATTCGTCAAAACTCATCATGATATCAGAGCCCAATTTATTTTGGATGTTGATTGCTTTTTCTGGTGATAAAAACATACGCGAACCGTTCAAGTGGTTTTTGAAATGCACGCCTTCTTCTTCAATATTCCGCATATCACTTAATGAAAAAACTTGAAAGCCGCCTGAATCTGTTAAAATCGGTTGATCCCAGTTCATAAATTTATGCAGTCCGCCAGCTTCTTCTACTAAGTCTTCACCAGGGCGTAGCCATAAATGATATGTATTACTTAAAATAACGCCAGCACCCATTTCTTTCAACTCTTCCGGGGACATTGTTTTTACTGTAGCTAATGTTCCTACTGGCATGAACATTGGTGTGGGAAAAGTTCCGTGCGGCGTGATCAATTCCCCTAAACGCGCGCCAGTATGTTTTTCTTTCTTGATTAAACGATAGCGAATGGCAGGTTGCGTCATTCATTTCCCTACTTTCTATATAAAATATCTTGACAACTCCCACCATCATAATCGTTTCAAGTGCTTTTTGCAAGTTCCCTCGGCTTCCTTCTACTTTATTTAATATTCTTTTTTTTATCTTTTTTTCATGAATAACAAAAAGAAAAAAACATTATGAAAGAAATATTTTTTGATACATGGTATATTGGTTTTATGAAAGAAAGGAGGGGAAAATCATGCAATCTTCTGCAGAATTAAAACGCCAAGCAAAAGAGAGTTTAAAAGGTCGGTGGGGTCAAGCTGTTTTATTAAATCTAATCCCTACATTGATTGGTATTGCTGCTATTCTTCTTATTATGATTCCTATTATCTTGTTTGCTATTGCCACATATGATGGATCAGCGAACGTCTCAGATGCGATGGCATCAGGAAGCGGTAGTTCAGGAGGCGGTGGTGGAATTATTTCTAGCATTATCAGCGCTTTGTTCATGAGTGGTATTTCTTGGACTTATCTTGATGTTTTACGCGGTCAAAAAGATCAGATTGAACCATTCAAAGATGCATTTCGTGGATTCAAAGGTTTGTTTATCGGCGGAGTGATCGGCTTAGCTGTGTTGATTTCAATCTTTACAACATTATGGGGTTTGTTATTAGTTATTCCTGGAATCATTAAAAGCTATTCTTATTCTCAAAGCTATTTTATCTATTATGATATCGTCCAAGAAACAGGTCAAACGCCTAAAGTACTGGATACGATCACCGCAAGTCGAAAATTGATGGATGGTTACAAAGGAAAACTTTTCTGGTTAGATCTTTCATTTATCGGCTGGCATATCTTAGCATTAGCAACTGCTGGTATCGGTTATCTATGGCTCAGCCCATACATTTCCGCAACAAAAGCAGCATTTTATGAACAATTGCCGAAAGATATTTAAAAGAGAGTGTGAGCCTGCCGTTTAATTCCGAGTCACAAAAAACAGTTTCTCATGTTTGATGAATATCGTGACTTGTGACCGAGGGGTTGGCAGGAGAACACCGTTTATCGAGAGGCAGTAAAAGAAACATTCAGCCTATTAGCAAAAAAGGAGGTGTGACAACATTCATGTCACACCTCCTTTTTGTATAGTTCCAGTAAAAAGAAAATCAACTTAGAAACAGTTAATTATTCCTCTTCTTCTTCTGCTTCCGGTAATCGATGGAACTTGATCAGTTCATTGACCGCGATTGGTACGATAGACAAAATCCCTACCAAGAACCAGTGATTCAAACTGATGTGTACTAGGCCAAATAGTTCTTGCGTAAACGGTAGCAAAGCAACAGCCGTTGTAATAGCTAATGCCAGTAACGCCATTTCTACCAAAGCTTTATTGGTTGCTAAATTGACTTTGAAGATCGATTGACTGCTGCGTACATTGAATACATGCAAAATCGATGAATAAGCTAAGATCAAGAATGCAACTGTTTGACCAACATGCTGACTTGCGTCTACCCATGGGCTGATAGTATCGACATAACTACCTAAATAATAACCAAACAAGGTTACGATGGTGAAGACCCCTGCGTTTATGGCAATTTTTTGCAATAAGCCTCGAGCAAAGATCCCTTCGTTTTTCGGAATAGGTGGCTGATCCATGATGCCGTGTTCTGCTGGTTCTCTTCCTAAAGCAAATCCTGGAAGTCCATCGGCAACTACATTGACAAACAGTAACTGTACAGCTGTGAATGGCGCTCCCCAGCCTAACAGCATCGCAATCAAAACAATAAAGATTTCCGAAATGTTGCAACTTAGCAAAAAGTTGATTGCTTTACGAATATTCTGATAAACCGAGCGTCCTTGACTGACAGCATCGACGATCGTCGCAAAGTTGTCATCCGTCAGAATCATATCTGCGGCACTTTGCGCCACGTCTGTCCCTGTGATCCCCATAGCACATCCGACATTACTTGCTTTCAACGCTGGTGCATCATTCACACCATCACCAGTCATCGCTACGACTGCACCTGTACGTTGCCAAGATTTGACGATCCGGATCTTGTCTTCTGGCGTTACCCGAGCATAGACAGAGAGAGCTTTGACACGCGCATCTAATTCTTCGTCTGATAATTGATGCAGTTCTGATCCTGAGAGTGCTTCTGACGGATCATTCAAGATACCTAATTCTTTCGCTATGGCACTGGCAGTTACCACATGATCTCCAGTGATCATGACTGTTTTGATGCCGGCCTTTTTCGCTCGCTTGATTGCTCCTTTACTTTCTGGACGTGGCGGATCGATCATTCCGATCAGGCCAATCAAACGTAAGTCTTTTTCCAACGCTTCAGAAGAAATATCTTGCGGTTCTTCGTCATAAGTAGCATAACCAACAGCAATCACTCTCAGTGCCCGTTTACCAAAGCGATCATTAACGATTGCTGCTTGTTCTACATCGCCTGAACTAAAGCGCGGAGCCAGAACATCGAATGCTCCTTTGGTGATTGAGATGTATTTTTCGCCCATTTGATGAACCGTTGTCATCATTTTTCGTTCGGAATCAAAAGGAAGCTCGTTTACTCGTGGATATTTTTCTTCTAATTCTGCTTTTGTATGATAGTTCTCTTCAACAGCCCTAACGATGGCTGCCTCTGTTGGATTACCTTTGATAACAAGCTCATCGTCTTCTTGTTCGACCGTCACATCTGTACATAGTGCAGCCATTTTCAATATTTCCATCGCGCTGTTCGTCATTGAGTCTTCGATATTCGTTACTTCATCTTCTTTGCTCCAGACTCGGCGGACGCGCATTTCATTTTGTGTCAGCGTTCCTGTTTTGTCTGAGCAGATAACATTAGCGGTTCCTAGTGTCTCTACTGCTGGTAGCTGCCGGATAATCGCATGTTTCCTGGCCATCTTCTGCACACCGTATGCAAGTGTCAACGTAACAATAACAGTCAAGGTTTCCGGTACAGCTGCAACAGCCAAGGAAATCGAAGTCATGAACATCTCAAGGAGTGGTTCTCCTTGCAGTTCGCCAATCACAAATACTAGAGCCGCAGCCGCTAAAGCGATCATACTGATTCGTTTGCCTAGCTGATTCAATCGGACCTGTAAAGGTGTTTTTTGCATGGTGTTTTCGTTCAAAAGATCCGCGATCTTACCCATTTCTGTAGCCATACCAATGGCAGTGACGATCGCTTTCCCACGACCTGCAGCAACCGTACATCCTTTAAATACCATATTAAGTTGGTCACCTAATGACTCATCTTCTTTTGCGACGAATGCTGCATCTTTTTCGACTGCTTCACTTTCTCCAGTCAACGCCGATTCTTCTACACGTAATTGTGATGCTTCGATCAAACGGGCATCGGCAGAAATAGCATCACCGGACTCTAAAACAAGAATATCCCCAACCACCAGTTGCTCTGACTCAACAGTGGTCACTTTGCCGTCTCGTATGACAGTTGCCGTTTGTTTATTCATATCTTGCAAGGATTCCAGTGCTTTTTCTGCGTTTCCTTCTTGGACGATCGCCAATACCGAGTTGATCACAACGATAGCGATGATCAGCAGTCCTTCAAATAAATCTCCATGTTCTGTAGCAAATGCAGTATAAAAGGAAATCACCGCTGCTATAAGAAGGATGATCGTTGTAAAATCCGACAAGCTTCGAAAGAATTTTTTGATCATCGATTCTTTCGGTGCCTCATCGAATTTATTCAATCCCTGCTTTTTTCGACGTTCATCCACTTCTTGTGAAGACAACCCAGTATCTGGATCTGCTTCTGTTACCTTCTTTACTTCTTCTATTGTCTGCTTGTATTCTTCCATCCTATTCCTCCTTTAAAATCTTTGTACAAAAAAAGGTACTAATTTTACTATAACATCCTTTTTTTAATTACTTCAAACAAAGGGCCTATTGATTATTTGTTAAGAAAGCATAAAATCCAAAGCACTTACATTTGCAAACGCTACCAAAAGATGCTATTATATAGATGTAAGGAAGGAGGATACCATCAAATAAACAGAAGAATTTCTCGATAGAACAGTGTAAGCAAACAAAGTTGTTAGAAGTACAGGTTTCACCCAGACATGCGTGTAGAGTACAAAACTATAAATAGTGAATGCGTATGGATGTTTGGATCACGAAGTATCCGAAACAAGAAGTAATGCGATACGTAACAATTGAATAACGTAAACGTCTGAAAATTGAATAGGAACAAGAGATGTTTCAAATGTTGAAGATGTAACGAAAACAAAATTTTTGTTTAACATGAAGAAATTCAACACCGTGCTTTGCATGTATGATGGAAAGTTACAATCATTTCTGTTTATTTGAATCCTTCCGAGATACAAGAAAGCCGAGCTTATCGAGAGCTCGGCTTTTTCTTTGTCATTAAATCTTTGTAAAACTTTTTGATATTCAAAAATCAGTGCTTTTCATAACCTTATTTCACGAACATCGCATCTCCGAAACTAAAGAAACGATAGCGCTCGTCAATTGCATGCTGATAAGCAGATAATGTCAATTTTCTTCCGGCAAAAGCACTTACTAACATGACTAAAGTTGATTTTGGCAAATGAAAATTGGTTGAGAAAGCTTCCACCACTTTGAATTCATAGCCAGGCGTGATGAAAATATCGGTCCATCCACTGTCTGCTTTGATTTCTCCATTGAATTTCGTTCCAATCGTTTCTAATGTTCGAATCGAAGTCGTTCCGACAGCCACGATTTTCCCGCCGTTTTTACGTACTTGATTCAATCGTTCAGCTGCTTCTTCCGTCAAACGGTAGAATTCACTATGCATATGGTGTTCTTCGATCTTATCTACGCTGACAGGACGGAATGTACCTAACCCTACGTGTAGTGTCAGATAGACTAATTCAACACCCTTTGCTTCGATCTCATCAAGCAGTTCTTTCGTAAAATGCAATCCCGCTGTTGGCGCTGCAGCAGAACCATTTTCTTTCGCATAGACAGTTTGATAGCGATCTGGGTCTTCCAGACGTTCTTTGATATATGGTGGCAATGGCATTTCTCCCAATGATTCAAGAATCTCTAGGAAAATTCCTTCATACTCAAAGTCAATGATCCGTCCGCCGTGTTCCAATTCTTCTTTCACTACTGCTTGCAATCTGCCATCACCAAAAGAGATTCTTGTCCCAACTTTGGCACGTTTCGCAGGTTTGATCAATGTCTCCCACGTATCTCCTTCTGTATTCGTTAGAAGAAGGACTTCTAAATGAGCACCAGTATCTGGTTTTTCTCCATATAAACGAGCGGGCAGAACTCGTGTATTATTCATGACTAGCGCATCACCAGGGTGTAATTCTTCAATGATTTCATGGAAATGCTTGTCTTTCATTTCTCCAGTTTTCCGATCCAAAACAAGTAAACGAGAATGATCGCGGTCTTTTAATGGTGTTTGTGCGATCAACTCTTCCGGCAAGTCAAAATCAAAATCTTCTGTTGTTAACATATCGTCACTCACTTTCTATCATGTGCTTCATCATTCTATCATGTTTTTCGTTCTGTTGGCAAAAAACGAATTCTTACAAGTATATTGAGTACTAACTAAAAACGGATAGAGGCGATTGCTTCTATCCGTTAATTCCATTCTATATATTTATTATTTCATTAGCCTGACTCTTCTTAAAATATTCCGACCAATACTCCAATTGTTGTAATACCCGTTAAAATAAGAATCACTTTTACGGCACTCAAATGTTTTTGAGAAATAAGATACCAAGCTAGTAAAACCATGAGCAAAGGTAAAATTTTTGGAAAAACACCATCTAAAACAGATTGGAGCTTGACGCTTTCATCGCCACTCATGTATTTTATTTTCGTTGATAAAGCTACATAATTAGCAGATAGGCCTCCTACAACCATGATTCCCAAAATATTAAATGCATTTGTGATGTGTCTTGAATTTTCTCCAACAATCACATCAATTGCATCTACTCCAAGTTTATAGCCTTTCATAAAGCAAAAATAACTAATAAATAATCCAATCATGAAATAAGCTATCATATAAAAAATCGGACCCATGGGACTTCCATCTTTAGCCATTCCCATAGCAATCGACAATAAAATCGGGATGACGATACCTTGAATAATCGAATCACCAATCCCAGCAATCGGGCCCATCAAAGTAGCCTTGATGGCAGTCGGCATTTCCTCATCAACACCACTCTTATTAGCGATAGATTCTTCTAGTGAAGTCACGATCCCATTAATCAACTGTCCAGTTTGCGGTTCAGTATTATAGAACATAGAGTGACGGACCAAAAGTCTCTTTTGTGCCTCCAGATCATCTGAATAATACCGCTTGGCAAATGGCAAAAATGAATAAGCTTCCGCATGTGCTTGTAATTTTTCGTAAGACGAGGAGGATAAGGATGTCATAGCAAATCTTATCCATATTTGACGTAATTCTTTTTTGCTTAACTTTATTTTCTCAGTCATTATTTCTTCCTCCTAGAACATATCTTCATCTTCATAAGCTGCGTCATCTTTAGATGTATCGATTTCAGCCCCTAGATTTGTAGCTGCCAATGGTTGTTTTTGTTGGTTACTTGTTGCGATGTAAACCAAATAGGCAATCAGAGCGGCGATAAAAACTAATGCGAGTGTGCTGAGATTCGCAAATGCAATCAACACAAAACCGGCAAAGAAGAAAATAAGCTGGATTTTTTGTTTGATTACGATACTCATCAACATAGCAACACCAAGCGCTGGCAATACTCCGCCTAAGACAGCGATGATATCTGTGATTTGATGAGGAACACTATTCAATAACCAATTGACCATCCCTTTACCGAAATAAATAGCCAGAGTTACAGGAAGAAATCGAATGATGAAAATAACTAATTGCGGATAGATAACGTGATTATAAACAATTCCTTTACCGTCTGCATTTTCTGCTGCTTTCTGTGCACGATTATTGAAGAAAGAGAAAAACGCCTGTTTTGAGTTGTGGAAAATCAATCCGAATGTTTGCCCTATAAGAATAGCTAAAGTGACCGCTACTGCTGGATCCTTTGTAGTTGCCAAAGCGAGTCCCAGTCCACCATATGATGCATAAGTAATCTCACTATTTGTCGCACCGCCAGTAGATAAGTTCGCTATAAAAACTGCCTGTACGGCTAGTCCACATAACACACCTGCTTTCACATCTCCAAAGGCTAGCCCTGTCAAAAAACCTGCAACTAATGGCCGGCCAACAACGTAAAAACCACCTGTCACACCAAGAAGGGGTGCAGAATCAACTGCTCCTAAATAACAAAATATACCAGTTAAAGCAGCGGAAAGTAGTAAATTAATATCCATTTTTATCCCCCATTTAAAAAATATAATCCTTCGCCTACATCAAAATTATTCTAACTGTATTTTTTCTTGACAACTTCCCATGATTTTTTTTCATCATCTGGCAACAATTGGAAAGTTACCCGATACCCACTAGTTTCTAATTTTTCAAATGCATCATATTCGTTTTGAGTTAACGCAACATTACGCGCCACATTGATAGCACCTGTGCCGCCAGAAATAGGTCCTACATTTACTACTTTTCCAAAATCGATCCCTGCTTCTGCTAGTTGCGCAAAATAAGCTGGAGAATCAGTGATAAGAAAGAAATTTTTATTTGATTTTACTGCTTTTGGGATACTTTCCTTTGCTTGTTCAACTGTATAAATACCTAGCTTTAATTCTGCCGCTGCTGCTTTTAAAACCTTTTTTCTTAACTCATCCTTGGCCACTTCGTCGCTCACTACAAGTATTCCTTGAACAGCGTATTGCTTCGTCCAACGTGTCATTGTTTGCCCGTGTATAACCCGGTCATCTATTCTTGCTAATGTGATTGTCATTTTATTTCCCTCCGTTATTAAAAAAAGTCATCCAAATCATTATTTTCTACTTCCGAATCAAGCAGACGTTCGATTGAACTTTGTGCTGTTTCAACAGCCTTTCGAGCGTACAAAGTGAATGTTTCCTTGTCTACGTTTTTCTCAAACGAAAGCATCGTACCTATATCTAAAAGCATGGGAAGATTTACTCCAGAAATCACTTCAATATTCTCTGGATATTTCAATTTCAAACGATAACTCTCGTTATATGGTGTTCCCCCTTTGATGTCTGTGAATAAAAATAGATAATTATTTTTGATTTTTTCCTCGACTAAAGAATGGAATTGCTTAGAGAAAGTTTCGATTCCTTCTTCTGTCAGAGGTAATGCAAAAATATGCTCCGCCTTACCAGCAATCATTTGATAGGCATTTTTTAATTCGATGCTGAGTTGTCCATGGGAAACTAATAGAATGACTGCATTCATAAACGATCCCTCCTTGTCAAATTTTTACAAACGCTTGTATCACTGCGAATTTGCCTTTTTCTTTTGCCTTTAGCGTGTATTCCTTCACACTTTCTGGCACAATAAATGTTTCGCCATAATGGACTTCCATCGGTTGGAAAGTGTTATCAGTCGAGCCAACAAGAATTTCGCTTCCTTCAACTAGACATAACATATTGACGCTTTCATTTGTTTGTAGCTGAACCTCATCTGTGAACCAATGCCGGATACTATCTATAAATTCAATCTCTGCTAGACCTGTACGCTCACTCGCTACTCCTATTTGTTGATTTTCAAGCTTTTCACAATTTTCCAGTCTAGTAAAAAGGTGTTCATTAATGTATTCTTCATTTCGATCCATTTGTATATTCTCAATCCCATGTTCTAAATGAATCGGACGAGGCAGCCCATTTAGTCCCACACGCCCCCAGTCCCAAAGCTTAAAGGTAAAGATATACGGTGTGGCACTGATTTCAAGTACAACTGTATTTTTCCCTGAACAGTGTATGGTACCTGCTGGGATCGAAAAATGATCGTGCTTTTTGACAGTGATTTCATTGACATATTTTTCAGCTTCGAAATTTTCTCCAGTTTGATTGGCTTTTTTCAAGTCATTAAACAGGGTGTCTTTGGTTATTCCTGTTTTTGTCCCTAAATAGACCTTTGCTCCTTCTTTACAATCCAAAATGTAATAGGATTCATCTTGTGTAAAAGGCATCCCAAATTTATCAAAAGCGTATTCCGTTAAAGGATGGACTTGCAAACTCAAATTTCCTCCGTCCATCGTGTCCAAATAATCAAAACGGATCGGGAACTTTCTTCCAAATCTTGCTCGTACTTTCTCTCCCAACAAATTAGTTGTCTCTTCCTCCACCACAACTTGTGAAGGTATCTCAACAATGTCATTCTCGAATTGTAAAAGCAATGAGTTCTCTTCAGGAACACCGTCAAAAGCCCAACCATAATTTTCCTTGTCTTCTGGTAAATGAAAATTCTTTTTCATCCATTGACCGCCCCAAACACTTTCATCAAAATACGGTACTGTACGAAAGGGCTGTTTCGCTATTTGAGCAGTTGCCTGACGGTATTGACTGCCAGTGATCATTTTGGGCTGGTTAGTTTTGACCGTATCGATATAGTAATCGATTATTGGATATATACCATGCTGTAAACGATCTGCCATTGGCCATTCAAAAAAGAATCCTCTTTTAAATTTACCGATTCCTTCTTCATCAGGATTATTGGTTTTCCAATTGGTCATTTGTTCATTTCGGTAACGTAGCTGTATCTCCCAACGTGATACCCCTATAGAAATAAGAACATCTGCTTTTGTAAGAAGACTTGCACCAAATCCATAGATGACTTTTAATCCTTTACCTGCTAATCGTTCTCGTGCTGCTTCCAATTGTTCAGATGGATAAAAATCTTGGATATTATAATGAGAATAGACACCAAATACTCGATCTTCTGTGATATGATCTCGAATTTTTTTCTGAACTTCCTCTACTGTCAATCCGTATTCGTCTATAAAGATTTTTTCTTTGATTTCTGGAAACTCGCTAAGGAAATCGTTTTCAATTTCTTCTTTTCTTACTCCAGGATAGCATTCCAAAACGATGACTGCGTCTTCTCTATTACCTAGATAGCTTTTTATTTCTTCAATAATTGCTCTGTACCCTACAATCGCTTTTCCTTTATTTCTGACGTCTACAGTTGGCTTCAAATTATATTTCATCTCTAACAACCTTTCTATTGTCATTACATTATGATTATATAGCTAAGATACCATGATAACAATGGGTATTGATGTATGAAATTTCATTACAATAGCGTTAAATCAAGTGTATATTCTCATTATTTCTTAGTTTGTTATAATTATAAAAATAACCAAACTATGTTATAACAATAGTATGATGATTTATTTTAGGAGGGTAAAAATGAAAAAAACAGCAAGTAATATTCCTTTATATGCACAAATTGCTGATGAACTGCGAACAAAGATTTTTATGGAAGAATGGGTAACAGGTATGAAAATCCCTACAGAAGAAAATCTTTGTGAATCCTACCATGTAAGCCGCATTACCGTACGAACTGCTATCGACAGTTTAGTAAATGAAGGGCTAGTAGAAAGAAAAAGAGCAAAAGGAACGTTTGTGACGGATTGGAAAACAGAAAAAGATGAACATTTTACGCTTGTACGCTCTTTTACAGATGAAATGAGAGAATTAGGTAAAGAAATAAAAACGATTCATGCAAGTATTTCAATTGAGAAAGCCAATCGAAAAATAGCAAAACTCCTTAACGTGAGTCCTGACGAAAAAGTAATGGTCATGAGACGTACTCGTGCTACTACAGCTGATGAAAAGCCATTCGTTTATTTCATTACCTACTTTAAATATCGAGCAGATTTTCCTACAGAGGATTCGGCTTATTATGACTCCTTTTACGAACTATTGAACCGATATCATATTCAAGTAAACCAATCGAAAGAATATATTGAAGCCATATTACCAGACAAAGAAATACAGGAAGTATTGAATATTACAGAACATGAACCGATTTTAAAAAGAGTACGAATCACCAAACAACTTGAAACAGATTTCAGAGAATATAGTGAATGCTATTACATTGGAAACAAATATCGCTATTATATTGATTTTTCTTAAAAAGAAACGATCATGTCTCTAATTAAAATAAAAAAACTACCCTATTTGTATTTTTTCATTGTTTTAGGCATACTAGTAATAGATAGTTCTTCATTGAAAATAGAAAAAGAGGTGGCACCATGATTGAATTTCAAAATGTGTCAAAGATTTATAAAGGTGGGAAAGTTGCTGTAGAGGACGTCAATCTTTCATTTGAAAAGGGTGAGTTCATCTGTTTTATCGGTACGAGCGGGAGCGGAAAAACGACGACGATGCGGATGATCAACCGAATGACTGATCCAACACAAGGGAAAATTTTGATTGATGGAAAATCCATCCAAGAAATTGATCCAGTGGAATTGCGACGTCAGATAGGCTATGTTATCCAAAGTATTGGATTGATGCCTCACATGACGATCCGTGAAAATATCACTCTTGTCCAAAAATTGTTGAAAGTCAGTCAAGAAGAACGGAATAAAACAGCTGAAAAAATGATTGATCTTGTGGAATTGCCCCGTGAGATGTTAGATCGCTACCCACATGAATTATCTGGTGGTCAGCAGCAGCGTATTGGAGTCGTTCGTGCCCTTGCAGCGAATCAAGATATCATCTTGATGGACGAGCCATTCGGTGCGCTTGATCCCATCACTCGCGATTCTTTGCAAGACCTTGTCAAAGATTTACAAGAGCGCTTGGGAAAAACGATCGTATTTGTAACCCATGACATGGATGAAGCGATTAAACTAGCAAGCCGTATCGCCATCATGAGTGAAGGTCGTGTGATTCAATTCGATACACCAGAAAATATTTTACGTCATCCTGCAAACGATTTCGTAGAAGAGTTGATTGGAGAAGATCGCTTACTACAAGCAAAACCAAATGCGACAAGAGTCGGAGAAGTTATGCTAAATACAGCAATCACGATTACACCGGAAAAATCATTACAAGAAGCAATCAAACTGATGAGGGAAAAACGTGTAGATACGTTGTTAGTTACCGATAATTCGAATGTATTAAAAGGATTTATCGATGTAGAAACGTTGAATAAAAAACGAGGAAAAGTATCCAGCGTAGGCGACATTTTGAATAAACATGTTTTTTACGTAAAAGAATCCGCCTATCTTCGTGATACCTTGCAACGTATTTTAAAACGCGGTCTGAAATACGTGCCGGTCGTTGATGAACAGAACAAAGTCGTAGGTATCTTGACTCGCGCATCATTAGTGGATATTGTCTACGATGTGATTTGGGGAGAAGACCCTGCAACTACTGATGCTGCAGAGTCAGCTACTCCTGAAGAATCTAAGGAGGTCTGACCTATGCAGCAGTTTTTTCATCAGCACGGTTCAGAAATTCTCTCAAAAGGTTTTGAACATCTTTATATTTCGGGACTTGCTTTGATCATTGGTATCATCATTGCTGTACCGCTTGGTGTCTTACTGACACGTTTTCCGAAAGCTGCTACGATTGTGATTGGCTTAACCAGTGCCTTGCAGACAATCCCTTCTCTTGCTTTATTGGCATTGATGATCCCGCTATTTGGCGTAGGTAAATTACCTGCGATCATCGCTCTCTTTATTTATTCATTATTGCCAATTCTACGAAATACGTATATCGGGATGAAAAATGTCGATTGGAATTATCGGGATGTGGCAAAAGGGATGGGAATGACTGAGTTCCAATCCATTTTTTCCGTCGAACTGCCTATTGCTATGCCAACGATCATGGCCGGCATTCGTTTAGCTGCCGTTTACGTGATTGCATGGGCTACCCTTGCCTCTTATATCGGGGCTGGTGGTTTAGGTGATTTGATTTTTAGTGGACTGAATAATTACCAACCAGATCTCATTTTGGCAGGTACGATCCCTGTAACGATTTTAGCACTGTTGGCTGATTGGCTTCTAGGTCTCTTGGAACACCGGCTGACACCGATCGCACTTAGAGAGGAGAATGAAGAATGAAACGTATACTAAAAATGGCCATGGTTCTTTTCTCTCTTCTTATACTTGCGAGTTGTTCCTTCCCTGGACTTGCCAGCAATACAGATGAAGACACCATCTCGATCACAGGTGGGATCACTTCTGAAGCTCAGATCTTAGCAAGCCTAGTTGCCGGGATGGTTGAACATTATACAGATAAAAACACAGCGATCATCAACAATCTGGCTACTACAACTATCAACCACCAAGCGATGATGAACGGAGATGCTTCGATTTCAGCAGCTCGCTACACAGGAACAGATTTAACAACTACATTGAATCTTCCTCCTGAAAAAGATCCGAAAAAAGCTTTTGAAATCGTGAAAGATGAATTTGAGAAAAGATATGACCAAACGTGGTTCCCATCCTATGGTTTTGAAAATACGTATGTCTTTCTTGTTCGAAAAGACACCGCAAAAAAATACCATCTATCTAAAGTCAGCGATTTGAAAAATGTAGCGGATGAATTAGTAGCTGGTGTAGATACTTCTTGGATCAATCGTAAAGGAGACGGTTACGACGGCTTCCAGGAAACTTATGGCTTCTCTTTTAATTCGATATTACCCATGCAGATTGGACTTGTTTACGATGCAGTCGAAGCAGGTAAAATGGATATTGTTCTTGGCTACTCTACGGATGGACGGATTGCCAGTTATGATTTAGTCATGTTGGAAGATGATCGTCAATTCTTCCCACCATATGATGCTGCTCCAGTTGTAGACAACAAGGTATTAGCTGATACACCTCATTTAAAAGAAGCCTTAAATAAGTTAGGTCATACCATCAGTACGGAAAAAATGCAGGAATTGAACTACGAAGCAGATAATAATCTAGTGGAACCATCAGTAGTAGCACAACGTTTCTTACAAGAAAACCACTATTTTGAAGGGAAGTGAAGCAATTGGATAAAATGAATGTCTTTCAACAATTTTTCTATTATTTCCAGGAAAATGGCTCCTATATCTTTGCACAATTTATCCGTCACTTCCTGATTTCTATCTATGGTGTCCTCTTTGCAGCAGCTGTCGGGATTCCGGTCGGGATCATGATTTCTAGGAGACGTAAATTAGCAAACTGGGTGATTCGTTTGGCGAATATCATCCAGACGATTCCTTCCTTAGCCATGATCTCCATTCTGATCATTGGATTAGGTCTAGGAGTCAATGTCGTGATTGTTACTGTATTTTTATATTCCCTGTTACCCATTATCAAGAATACGTACACCGGGATGATCCAAGTAGACAAAAATATCCTTGATGTCGGCAAAGGCATGGGGATGACTGCTAGACAACGACTATTCATGGTAGAGTTACCACTCTCTGTTTCTGTTATCATGGCAGGCATAAGAAACGCGTTAGTTGTTGCCATCGGGATAACCGCGATCGGTGCATTCGTCGGTGCTGGTGGTCTTGGAGATATCATTATCCGAGGAACCAATGCAACAGATGGCACATCGATTATTTTAGCCGGTGCATTGCCAACTGCATTAATGGCGATCATCACAGACTGGCTTTTAGGTATTTTGGAAAGACGGCTAGATCCTGCTTCAAAAAAATCGCAGACAGAATGAATCAAGACAAAAAAAGGTCGTGGCGCTTGAGCGCTACGACCTTTTTTATTTAAATGATATTCAATAAACTACTTCGTGTCCCAGATTCTTGATGGACTTATTTCTTCAAATGGTAGCTATAGGTGCTGACAACGATATTTTCACGCCAAGACAATCGCAATCTTAACCGCAAACTTGTTTGGTTATGGAGAATATTCTGCCAACGTCTGTTTGGTACAAATTGAGGAATCAGCACAGTAGTTGTATAGTTTTGTTTCGCTGCATTTTTACTTACGATATCTACATACCGGATAATCGGATTTTCAATCGAGCGATAAGAAGAATGGACGATTGAGAAACGGACATCTGGGAAATGCTTTTTAAATTCTGCTTCGATTTCTTTTTCTTTTTCGACATCTTCGTCTAGCGAAACATGCATCGCAACGACATAATCACCGATCGAACGCGCGTAATTCAATGCACCGATATTTACCCGTGTCACATTCCCAACTAATACAAGAACGGTATTTCCGTCATAATCATGTAGTTTTGCATCATTTTCTAAACGAAGCTGTTCTGCCACTTTTTTATAATGATCATGAATCTTATAAAAAATGAACATAACGATTGGCATGATGATGAAGAAAGGCCAAATGTCCCCTAACCGATAGACGAACAAAATCGCAATGATTGCATATGAGATGAACGCACCTGTAATATTGGCAATCGATTTGCTTAACCATCTTTTTCCTTCTTTTTTCCATTTGACGACCATCCCTGTTTGAGATAAAGCAAATGGAATGAACACGCCGATAGAGTATAAAGGAATCAAGCGTTCTGTTGAGCCATGGAAAATAAACAGCAACACGATCGAACCTAGCGCTAGTGTGATAATCCCATTGGAATAGCCTAGTCGATCCCCACGATCTTGATACATGTGGGGCATGAATTTATCTTTTGCCAAATTGTATGCAAGAACTGGAAAAGCAGAAAAACCGGTATTGGCAGCAACGGCTAAAATCAGCGCTGTAGCAAATTGAAGGACGTAATACAAAATACCATGTCCAAAGACAGCTTTACCGATTTGAGACAAAACAGTGACTTCTTTTTCTGGAACGATTCCATACCAATAATTGATAAATGTGATTCCAACGAAGAAGAAACCTAAGATCAATGCCATCATCGTCAATGTGGCAGCGGCATTTTTGGCTCTTGGCTTTTTGAAGAATGGTACGGCATTACTGATAGCCTCAACCCCAGTTAAAGAGGAGGAACCAGAAGAAAATGCTCGTAAAATCAAGGCGATAGAAACCCCTGGAACAGCCGCCCCTGGAAGCGCAGTAGCTTGCAATGGCACAGCACCTGTCACGATATTATATAACCCAACAACGATTAGCAACGAGATCACAAGGATAAATGTGTACACCGGAAATAACAGGAACGATGCAGATTCTCTCAGACCACGAAGATTCAGCATCATCAGTAGTAAAACGATTGTCACAGAAATAGCAACTTGATGCCCGTATAATGCTGGCACCGCTGATGTGATTGCTTCAGCACCTGCTGAGACAGATACTGCTACCGTCAACATGTAGTCGATCAATAAAGAACCACCGGAAATCAAGCCCGCATTCTTCCCAAGATTCTCACTGCTGACGACATATGCTCCACCGCCATGAGGATAAGCATGGATGATTTGACGATATGATAGCGTTAAGGAAATCAATAAAATAATAACAAAAGCGGCAATGGGCAGCGAATACCAGATAGCTGCAGCAGACAAAGCGACTAAAACAACAACGATTTGTTCCGTACCATATGCAATAGATGATAACGCATCAGACGACAATAATGCCAAAGCAGCAAAACGGGTTAATTTGTGCTCATCATTTTCAGCAGATTTTAAAGGCTTACCTACTAACAACCTTTTTAAGTAATCCAATTTTTAAACTCCTTTACACGCAATTTTACTTCAAGTATTATAGTCGAAAATTTATAGTAAACAAGATGTTATAGTACGCTCACTGACCTTAAAAGTCAATAAACTTTAAGAAAATAATTGGAAAAAAACAGAAAAATATCAAGCGCTTTTTCAAACGCTTTAATACAGCAAAAATCTAACATTTTTTTATGGGCTTTTTCTTTGAATTCTATAATAAAAGGATAGAACTTGACTTAGAAAATCAGGTTCTATCCTTTTTTATATCTTAACTTTTGAAAGAGAAATGTGAAGCTGTTTTTTTGTTTGGTCATTCTTATTACTGCAGAACAGCTTTTTCACAACCTCTTGGTACACGGTGTTCCATCAGCTGATCCTCGGTATTAGCTCAAAACGCTGATTTCACAACCTCTTTTTTTAATGAAAAATATGGCTCTCATGCGCCGCTTCTTTGAATTTCGTCATTTTTTCTTCGATGAACGGATAGACTGCCGTTCCTACGACTCCAAAGACAACAAACAAACCGACCATGATCCAGATTGCATTCGTAGCATTTGGCCAGTAAATGCCTCCTGCAGATTCCCGCAACAAGTTTACCGCATGCGTAAATGGCAAGAACGGATTGATCATTTGGAAGAATTTTCCTGAGACTTGGATCGGATAGTTCCCGCCTCCACCAGAGATCGACAGTACTAAAATGATGATAGCGATCCCTTTACCGACATTATCGAATAATGCAGCCAAGACGTAAACGATCATCATGAACGCTAAGGCGATCAAGACAGCAAATGACACGCTGTAGACTGGATTTTGGACATCTACTCCTAGTAAGAAAATATTTCCTAATGTAACAATCAAGCTTTGCGCGATCGCCATTGTCAAGAATGTCAGCATACGAGCAACGAATTGTTCTCGTTTCGTAAAATTGTTTCGGTCTTTCTTTCCTAAATAGTATTCTGTCGTAGCAACACTTGAAAGAAGAACAGCGCCGACCCACAGACATAGTGCAGTATAAAATGGGGTGCTAGCTGAACCGTTATTTGCGATTGGATAGAGCGCATTGGTTTGCAGCTCAACAGGTTGTGTAAAGAAGTCACTTTCTTTTGTTGCATCTAGTTTCAATAATTTGATGACTTCGCCTAGATCAACTTCCTGTTCGCCTTTTCGGATCGCATCTGCTGCTTTTTGGATACCAGCTTTGATATTTGGCCAGTCATTGTTGATCAAGTCCGCAGCAGCATTCACAGCTGTTTCGACTTCTGGCATTTTTTCATTTACTGTTGTCAATGTACCGGTGATTTCATTTTTTAGTGCGGGCCAATCATTTTGGATAAAATCAGCGGCCAACCCTAATTTTTGCTGAAGGATCGGTAATTCATTGTTGTATAGGTCTGCCCCTTCATTGATGCCATTGACGATGGTCTCCATATTGCCATTCAACATTGTATTGGCATCGTGGATTTCTTGTCCAATTGCAGGCATTTCTTTTTGATATTTTTCTAAGATTGCCACTGCATTTGTTACAGTTGCTTTCGTTGAGCTGAGAAGCGAATCAAAGTCGATCTGGTCCGCTTTGCTCAGTGCGCCTTGTGCAGTCCCAATCGTATCGATGACTTGGTCTAGTAGAGAAGTGACAGTGGAACTGATTTGACCTGTATTGATACCAGCAATGATGCCATTGATATTATTAGCAACGGCATCAATTTGATCTAGCAATTCATCAATAGCCTTCGTGTCTTCATTTTGAACAGCTGTGTTCAAAGCAGATAGGCGGTTTTGCAGATTGCTTAGCAACGGTTTTAATTGATTTAGCTGATCAATAATTGGCTGCAATTTCGTATTTCCAGCACTTGTTTGCAATTTAGTCAGGAACTCGACCAGTTTATCGATTGCATTTTGTTGTTGAGATATTCCGTCAATAAAGCCGTTCAATACATTGCTGATGTTTTTCTTTTCATCATCAGTCAGCTTACCATCTTCAATAGCTGTTCTTACAGTATCTATTAACGAACTAGTCGTTGTTGCTACTTGTCCAATTGACTTCAATGTAACATCTACACTGTTTGTGATGCTTGGTATCGCATCTTTCAGCTGAGAGGCCCCTGATTTTGTTTGGTTTGCTAGATCACTTGCCTGGTTTTCTAAATTTTTCACATCTGGCAAGATATCTTGTACTTGTTGGATGATCGTCAAGCCTTGTTTTGCTTCGTCAATTCCTTGATTCATTGTCTCTTGGATCGAAGCAAAATCACCGTCGATCTCTGCTAGTTGTTTACCGGCATTTTGGATCTCTGGGATTTTTTCTTGCAAATCAAGGATGATTTTTGCTTGGTCTTTCAACTCAGGCATTTTGTCATTCAATGCAACGACTTTTTCGCCCATCTCATCTACTTTAGGGATGTAATCCACGAATTCATTTGCTTTATTCAGTTTCTCCTTGATGTCAGGTAGTTGACTTTGTAATTCGAGGACTTGCTTTGTGTAGCCGTCGATCGTGTCCAGATTTTCATCTGTTGATAAAATCATATCTTTGACTTTATTGATACTTACTAGGTTCGTATCGATATCGTAACCTATTTCATTGAATACTTTCAATAAAGTCGAACTGGCTGTTTTGATAAATTCATTTGTGATTTGCGATTGGATCGAACTTGCTCCTTTATCAGTGATTTTCGGTGCAATCGCATTGATTTTTTCATTTACCGTATATTCGATTTTTGGTTTCTTGATGTCACCACTAGTAAAACTCAGCAGATCTTCTGAGAAATCCTTTGGCAGGTAAATACCTGCGTAATACTTTCCGGAACGGACTCCGTCTTCTAATTGTTCTTTTGAATCAACGAATTGCCATCCTAATTGTTTATTTTTATGAAGCGATTCGATGACTTGCTCCCCAATGGCCACTTCTTTACCTTGAAACTCTGCTGGCTTGTCTGCACTGTAAACAGCAATTGGCAGCTCTCCAGTATTTCCATATGGATCCCATAGTGCTTTAATGTTAAACCACGCATATAGCGAAGGGATGATCATGATCGCAATGATCAAAAGTGTAGCAATCGGGTTTTTGAAAATCCGTTTCCAGTCAAGCAAATATAAACGAAGTGTATTTTTGATTGACTGCATAGTTCTCCCCCTTCTTCTTTTTTCAGCTGAATTACTTTACCATGTATTTCATACTTTTTTCAATCGGCTTTTTTCAAAAAAGTCGAATTTTTGGACATATCACGGCAATTGTCTCATTGTAATCTCTTACATATTGAGAAATAATTAAGGATTACAGCCTTTACTTTATCATGAAATAAAAGGGAAAGATAATTTTATGCCAAAATTTTTATCTATTATACGTATACGCAAAAAAAGCTAAAACACTTTTTTTGGTCTTTGCCCCTACAAAAATGTTTCAGCTTTTTTCATTTTTTATTCCTATATTTCTTACTTTTCGAATGACAAAATGATTTTCCCAGCAGGAGGATGCCCTTCAACTTGCTGATGTGCTTGGATGACATGTTCAAGGGAAGCAGACAGATTCATTGAAATAAAAATATGAAAGGCACCTTTTTGATAGGCTTTGATTATGCCAGCAAAGGCTTCTGCATCTTGATATTCCTTTCTTGGAACAAATGATTCATAAAAGCCTTCCTTTTTTTGCCGCAAATCTAGGTCTGGGAGGTCATTTAATGCAACATATCTCCCACCTGGTTTCAGGATCTGGATGCCGGTTTCTCCTTTGATGCTTCCTTTCGTGGCATCAATCACAAGGTCTGCTTGATCAGCAAATTGCATACCTGGGTCTGTTTTATCATAAGCAGCAAATGCTGAAGCTCCTAGTTTCCTTACTTTTTCTTCGTTTTTACTAGAGGCACTGGTTAAGACTCGGATGCCCTTTTCGTGGAGAAGCTGGATCAGACTAGACCCGACCGCACCTGATGCACCTAGAATCATCACTGTATCTGTCGGCTGGATTTCCGTCAAATGATTGATTAGATTGTACGCCGTAATCCCTGGTGTGACCATTCCGGCTGCTTCTTCCCAACTCATTTCATCTGGAATTTTTGCTGCTTTTGCTGATGGCAGTACGACTTCTTCTCCGTAAGTCCCGCCGACTGCATGGACAGCTACTCGATCACCTACATGAACAGTTGTGACATCTGAACCAATCTCTGTCACGATACCAGCACCATCATTACCTAGTACATAAGGGAAATTCAATGTTCTTATCTCTTTCATCTCTCCTGAACGCAAGGCAATATCATACGGATTCACGCTGAATGCTTTTATTTCTACACGAATATGTCCGGAATCGACTTCTCTGGGATGAGCATCGATTTCTTCAAAAACATCTTGCGCTTCTCCGTAACCGTTAATTGCAAATCTTCGCATGGTTACCATCTCCCTTTTTCTTTAAGTTTACGTTGATGCCTTTATTTTGACAAAAAAAATGTCTTTTCAATTTGGAACATGATCCAAAACAAAATAGTTGTTTTTTTTCGCGTATCATGTTAAATTATTCATCTAAAAGCGTAAAGATTACGATTTACGCTAATAAAAAAATTGGAGGAATTTGTTGATGGCTAAAAAATCAAAGATTGCCAAAGCAAAAAAACAGCAAGAAACGATTGAACGCTATGCTGCTTTACGTCAGGAATTAAAAGCGCAAAAAGATTATGAAGGCTTGCGTAAACTTCCTTTAGATGCTCGTCCAGAACGGTTGAAAAATCGTGATCTAATCGATGGACGACCTCGCGGATACATGCGTAAATTCGGGATGTCCCGTATAAAATTCCGTGAGTTAGCACATAAAGGTTTGATTCCAGGAGTAAAAAAAGCCAGCTGGTAGTCCAAGTCTGGCTGTAAAGGAGGAGGGCGCATGGACCACTCCTTGGATCATCAAAAAAGATACGTTCGCTTCTTCTAGCAGAAATGCTGGTACTAGAAGCGGACGTATCTTTTTTTACGCACAGTTGGTCCTTTTTTTATATGTAAAGGCTGCATGGTTACTTCGCTATACTTATTTAGTAACAGGAGTCAGTGCCTCAATGCCCACACTAATTTTTAATGCTCGGTCAACTTCTGCCATAATTGGTCGATCCAAATGGCAGACTTTTTCTTTCAATCTTGATTTATCGATCGTTCTGATCTGCTCCAACAGGATAACGGAGTCTCTTTCTATTCCTGTTCCAGTAGCTTTGATCCCAATGTGAGTCGGAAGCTTAGGCTTAGCCATTTTTGCCGTTATAGCCGCAACAATGATCGTCGGGCTGAAATGGTTACCTAGATTATTTTGAATAACCAAAACTGGACGTGTTCCGCCTTGCTCCGATCCCACGACTGGAGAAAGATCAGCAAAATAAATATCTCCTCTTTTTACCATAGGATCCTCCTTATTCTTGATATTCTCTTGGTATCCGCTGTCCTAATCCGCATGCCACTTCATAGTGGATCGTACCTAATTGATCTGCTACATCTTGCATAGTGATTTCTTTGTCTGCATTTTTGCCGATAAGTGTCACTTTTGTTCCGACCGGAAATTCTTGAGGCAATCGGATCATCAGTTGATCCATACATACACGTCCAATCGTTTCACAATAGTTTCCTTCTACCAATAAAGAAAAACCTTGCATCTTTCGTAGCCAGCCATCTGCATAACCGATCGGTATCGTTCCGATCCATTCTGCTTCAGGAGTGATATATGTTTCCCCGTAGCCGATTCCTTCACCTGCTGGGAGTTTTTTGACTTGGATCAATTCAGAAACCAGTTCAAGCGCTGGCTGTAACGGATAAACTTCCGGAAGTGCATGTCCAGATGGGTTCAGTCCGTACATTGCTACTCCATAACGAATCATATTGCCGATTGTTTCATCATGCCATAAAGCCGTTGCACTGTTACTGACATGTACATATCGAGGAAGTTCAGGAAGTTTTTTTAGCACTTCCATAAAGCGTTCCTTTTGCAGATTCCAATACGTATCATCTGCTTGATCTGCTGTAGAAAAATGGGTAAATAATCCTTCCCATTCTAATACACGACTTTCTCTGATGAATGCAGCTGCCTCTTTTACTTCTTCGGGTGTATAAAAACCGATACGTCCCATCCCAGTATCTGCTTTTAAATGGATCGAAAGAGGCATCTCTAGCTTACTTTCCTCTAAAATAGCAGCTGCTGCCTGCAACCATTCCCGTGTACCTGCAGTTACTGACAAATCATGAGCAACAGCTAAAGCCAGTGCGTCGTAAGGAACCATGTTCAAGATAAGGATAGGCTGAGTAAATCCAGCTTCTCTCAACTCGACTCCTTCATCTAAATTTGAAACACAAAAGCCCGAAGCTCCACCAGCAACTGCTGCTTCAGCTGTCTCAACAGCTCCATGACCGTATCCGTTTGCTTTTACTACTGCAAACAATTCTTTCCCTTGCGGAAGTCTTGCCACTTCATTTGCTACATTTTCAGTTATAGCTTTTTTATGTATCACTGCTTTCGTTGGGCGGTGCCAAGCGACAACCATCATTTTTCCTTCTTTCTAGTCTTCCAAAATAATTTGTGCAAAAGCTGTTTCATTTGTGTGAGTAATACTGACCCATACATTGCCTTCATGAGGTGAACGCGTAACAACGGGCTGACCGTTTTCATTTTTTAAAATCTCGATATCTTGAAAGGTAACTTTCCCGATCCCCGTTCCCCAAGCTTTAGAGAAAGCTTCTTTACAAGCGTAACGCCCGCCTAAAAATTCTACTTGGCGATGAAAAGGCAAGGACTGGAACAGTTTCATTTCATCAAAGGTCAAGATTCGTGCAATGAATTTTGGTTTTTCTTCGATCAGCCGAGTGATCCTAGACAATTCGACTGCATCGATCCCAATTCCTTTTATCATATGCTTTTCTCTTTTCAATAAATTTAGAACACTCTCATTCTACCAAATTATAACCATTTTGCCACAAATAAGTCCACAAATAACAAAAATGAAAGTTTCTCTTAAAACAGAGAAACTTTCATTTTAGGTTTAATCGTTATTTGAACGGATCACAAATCCGCGTTTTTTATCATTGTGACGTTTACCGCCATCTTTTTGGCTGTTATTGTTTTTGCTATAACCGCCTTTTGATTTGTTTCCACGATAATTCCCGCCATCACGACGATTACGGTTGTTTCCGCCGCCACGTTTGCCATTTTTGTTGTATCCTTTTTTCTGCATTGGCAATGGACGTTCTGGTGTGATCTTCACTGGTACTGCATCAGCTGGATCTTTTGCTGTCGTTTTCAGCAGTAATGCAACCAAATCTTGTGCAGAATATTCTTCTAACAATTTATCTGCTGTTTGCAGATATTTATCTAGACCGTTTTCTGCAAGTTTTGTTTCGATTTGTTCAACTGCAGCACCTAATTGCCCTTTGAATGCTTCTTTTTCGGTTGGTGGACGTAAAGTCGTCATCCGTTTTTTCGTCAAGTTTTCAATCACATGCAAGTAGTCCATTTCATTTGGTGTAACGAAAGTCACAGACATACCGCCTTTTCCGGCACGGCCTGTACGTCCGATACGGTGAACGTAGCTTTCTGGATCTTGAGGGATATCATAGTTGTACACATGAGTGACACCAGAGATATCTAATCCACGTGCGGCAACGTCTGTCGCTACAAGGATATCTAAATGACCGCTCTTGAATGAACGCAATACGCTCATCCGTTTTTGTTGAGACAAATCACCATGGATTCCTTCTGCGCGATAACCGCGTGCTTCTAATCCGCGTGCCAATTCGTCTACACGGCGTTTTGTACGTCCGAAGACGATTGTTAGTTCTGGTGTTTGAACATCAAACAAGCGAGTCATGATATCGAATTTTTCGTATTCTTTTGCGCGGACATAGTATTGATCGATCAAGTCAGCTGTCATTTCTTTTGCTTTGATCTTCACATGATGTGGACTTTTCATGAATTTAACGCCGATGTTCTTGATGGCTGGCGGCATTGTTGCTGAGAAAAGTAATGTTTGTCTTTGATCAGGAACTTGGGAAATAATTTTTTCGATATCTTCCAAGAAGCCCATATTCAACATTTCATCTGCTTCATCCAAGACTAATGTTTGAACAGTTCCAAGTTTCAACGTGTGGCGGTTGATGTGGTCAAGCATACGTCCTGGTGTACCCACAACGATATGTGGACGATCTTTCAAACCACGGATCTGACGGCCAATATCTGCTCCACCGTAGACGGCTTGCACACGCACTTTTTTGTCGCGCCCTAAACGATATAGCTCTTCTTGTGTTTGGATAGCTAATTCACGTGTTGGTGCGATAACCAGTCCTTGTAACTCATGACGATCTGGATCGATTTTTTCTAACATTGGTAATCCAAATGCAGCTGTTTTCCCTGTACCTGTCTGTGCTTGTCCAATAACGTCTTTTCCAGCTAATGCTAGCGGAATTGTTTCTGCTTGGATAGGTGTTGCTTCTTCAAAACCAGCGCGTTCGACTGATTTCAACAATTCTGGTGATAATTCTAGTTCTTTAAATTTCAAATGAATCCTCCTATATGGTTGTTAACTGAGGATGTAGCTTTTTTGCTACCCCGTCGATTTGTTCGGTCAAAGTGTATTGTTTCTTTTTGACAGTGGCCACGCACGTTTTTACCCATTCTTAGCCCCTGTGGCACCACCGAAAAATCACTTTGCGAAGTTTAGGCATTAGAAAAGCCAAACGGGTCGCGTTCAGCTTTATCATGATTATGACATCTGGTTTCGACAAGTTGCTTCCATGGCAAAACCAGTCCAATTTCTCTTCATCTTTCGGCAATAGGTTATTCTAACATAGCTTTTCATTTTCTGCAAGTTTACAGATTTTTATTTCATTTGCTGAAGCTGTTCTACTACTTCGAATAAGCCCATGCTATTGCTGCCTTTCAGCATAATGCTGTCTGTGGATTCAAGATTTTGTTTGACAGCCTCAATCAATTTATTCTTTTCTTTTTCAAAATAGAACACAGGCAGTTGCGGATATTTTTGATTCAAGTCTTCTTTTAATGCATGCATTTGTTCCCCGTACAAGAAAATCATGGCAAATTTCTCAGGATCGATATGTTCACTCATTTGCGCATGCATGCTTAAAGAATCTTTCCCTAATTCCAGCATATCTGCTAACACAGCGATTCTGCGTCCTTTTGTTGGCAGATTTTTAAAAGTATCTAATACCAGTCCCATGGCTGTTGGATTTGCATTGTAGACATCGCTCAAAATAGCTGCACCATTTCCTGCCGTTAGCCATTCAGTTCTGTTTTGAGTGATAGAAACATGAGCGAGCCCTTGGCGTATCTCAGGTATGGACAGTCCAAAGAAGCGCCCAATCGTATACGCAATCAAAGCATTCGTTACATTATAACTTCCAGGCAGCGGGATCGTAAATGTTTCTCCTTCTACTACAAAATCGGTTTGTGCTTTTCCTTCTGCTGTCACTTCCGCATGAACATCGCCATTTCCAATACCGAATGTTGTGACTGTTTGTACTAATGTTGCCGTTAAAGGTGTCAGCAACGGTTCATCTGCGGGCACAACGAGTAATCCGTCTGGTACAAGTCCGTCAGTGATTTCCATTTTGGCTTTAGCGATTCCTTCTCGCGACCCAAGATTTTCTATGTGCGCTTCACCGATCATTGTGATTGCTGCAGCTTTTGGTTGAGCCATAAGTGAAAGTTCCGTGATTTCATTGGCGTGATCCATGCCCATTTCCAAAACGATCTTTTCTGTATCTTGGGGCATGTGCAAAATCGTGTAAGGAAGACCAATATTATTATTGTAATTTCCTTGCGTCTTATATGTTTTGTATTTTTCAGACAAGACAGACGCGGTTAGATCTTTCGTGGTGGTTTTACCATTGCTTCCTGTAATTGCAACGACTTCTGCGCCTACTTTTTCCAAGTAATAGGTTGCCAATTGCTGCATGGCTTTCAAAGGATCTGCTACAGGGATAACTGGAAAATCTTTTGGTGCTTGTTCAACAGGCAAGCTCCAAAATGAAGCAGATGCGCCGTTTGTGATCGCTTGCTGGATAAATTCATGTCCATCTCGCGTACCAGCAAGAGGAACGAATAAACTTCCTTCGGTTATCTTCCGGCTGTCAAATTCGACATTGGTAATCTTTGTCAGTGCAGAGCATTCGCTGCCCACGGCTTGTGCAATTTCTTGTATTGTTAGATTCATTGAGATCTCTCCTAAAAAAGGTTGTGAAAAAAGCGTTTGGCCTAAACGGCGGGTTCGCATGACTCTCACTTCCAAGTAAATTTCTCTATTCGTATTTAGAAGCTAGAATGAACGCGGTTACGCAATCACTCCAGCTTCTTCTTTATTTCTCTTTATTCATTTTTTTCAAAAAAAGATTGACGCTGATGGTATCGATTCATTCCTAATTGAATCAGTTCTTCAATCAAATCACCGTATTTCAAGCCCATATTTTCCCATAATAGTGGGTACATACTGAACTCCGTAAATCCTGGCATAGAGTTTAATTCATTCAGGAATAATTCATTTTTATTTGTCAAAAAGAAATCACACCGGCTCAATCCGCTTCCGCCTAACATCGTGTAAGCTAACTTCGCGTACTCTTGCGCTTTTTGATAAACTTCTTCCGGCACTTCGGCTGGAATCTGCATTTCGATTTTATTATTGATATATTTGGCTTCATAATCATAGAATGCTACGTCTTTTACGACTTCACCAGGCAAAGTCGTCCGAACATCTTCATTTCCTAATACAGCAACTTCGATTTCGCGCGCTTCAATTCCTTGTTCAACGATTGCTCGAGAATCATACTGATAGGCTGTTGCTAAAGCATTTTGCAATTCTTCGCGGTTTTCTGCTTTTGTAATGCCGACACTAGAACCCATATTCGCCGGTTTGACAAACATCGGATAAAGCAAAGAACCTTCACATTGATCAAATACTTTCTTAGGATTTTCTTTCCATTGATTCTTAAGTACTGGTACATAAGGAACTTGTGGCACACCAGCAGCTTGTAAAATATATTTGGTCATGATTTTATCCATGGCACATGCACTGGTCAATACGCCTGCGCCGACATAAGGCATATTCAATGTCTCTAAGAAGCCTTGGATCGTTCCATCTTCCCCGTTTGGCCCATGTAAAACTGGAAAAACGATGGCTCCTTCTTCTTTGATTTCGCCCGGATTGATCACTTTTCCTGTAAAGCCTTCCTCTGTCTGTCCACTTGGGTCCCATGAAAGATGCAAGACATCTTTGCTAGCAGGTTTTTCTGTTAGTAATGGACCTTTGACCCATTGTCCTTCTTTTGTAATAAATACGAGTTGAACTTGGTAATAATTATAATAAATGGCATTTAAAACTGAAAATGCGGAAAGAATGGACACTTCATGCTCTGCGCTGCGTCCGCCATATAGTAAAGTAATCTTCAAAAGATTGTCCTCCTGTATTCTAAATCGTTCAGTGATTTACTCTCATATTTTAGCACAAAACAAAAATAAACGAATAACTTATTTATAAAAAAACGAGTTGGTTTCTAAAAGAACAAACGTCATTTATTTTTTGTCAGCTAGATTATTTGTCCCGTTTTTTATAAAAAGTTATGATAAAGAAAAGGAGGGATGATGATGGCGCAAACAAATCCACGCAGCCGCTTGGCAGAAATCATTCGAGTGTTCATCAACTACAATGTAGTGCCAAACTTTGTACAGCAAAAAAATCCCGAACAGGTAAAAAAAGCCTTTGAAGAATTAGGCCCCACTTTCATCAAGATAGGACAGATGCTTTCTGTTCGAGAGGACTTGCTTTCCTCTGCCTTCACTCAGACATTCAAAACATTACAAGACAGTGTACCTAGCGACACATTTTCAACGGTCAAAAAGACGATCGAAACGGAACTTTCTCTTTCAGTATCAGATATATTCGATGATTTTTCCAAATCGCCTTTTGCCTCCGCTTCTATGGGACAGGCTCACCGTGCCAAGCTGAAAAGCGGTGACGCGGTAGTTGTTAAGATCCAACACCCTAACATTGCCGAAGAGATCCGCCTTGATCTTCAACTATTTGAGCGTGCGATCCCTTTGATCAAATACATTCCTGAAACTAGCGTAGTTGATCTAAAAGGGGTACTCCAAGAAGTAAAACGTTCCTTGATCAATGAAATGGACTTCTTAAAAGAAAGTCAAAATGGCGAACAATTCTATCAAAAGAACAATGGCTGGAAAGAGATCCGCAGCCCCAAAATTTATGACGCTTTTTGTTCGAAAAAAGTGATCGTGATGGAAGAAATGTCTGGTAAAAACTTGAATCATTTGATGAATGCCGAAAACGGAACAGAAACTTTTATCACTGGTATTCAAAACAAGCAGCTGAAACAAGAAGTTGCAAAGCTTTTAGTTGAGAACTTTATGAAACAGGTGTTTGATGATGGTTTTTTCCATGCTGATCCTCATCCGGGGAATTTGCTGTTCCATGTGCTAACAAAAGAAGAGCAGACACAAGCTCGCCGAACAGCTGAAACAGTTCATGAAAAAGAGTTCGGTCCCTTTGCTTTTCGAGCTTCTACTTCTATAGAAGACCCTGTTGCGCCATATACGGTCAACTACATTGATTTTGGCATGATGGGGCATCTTTCTGCAGGTCTTAGGCAAAAGCTCACACAAGCCGTTTTAGCGCTGTATACGAAAGATGCTTATCGAATCGAAAAAGCGGTCCTTCGACTTTGTCAGCAGGAAGGCTTATTTGATGAAAGTCGGTTTCACCAAGAACTGACAAGTTTTCTTGAACAATATTATGATTCCCCTATTGATGAAATCAACTTGCAAGAAGTATTCGCACAAGTCGTGATGATCTGTCATCAAAATAATCTGCAGTTCGACCGTGATATCACGCTTTTGCTGAAAGCATTCGGGACATTAGAAGGGGTGATCCGTGTCCTTGACCCTGAAGTTTCCCTCATGGAAGTTGCTTCGCCTTTTGCCCAACATTACTTTCTCACCCATCTGGATGTAGAAGATACATTGAAACAAAGTGGGTTAGATCTATTAGAAGGAATGAAGGCTGCGCCTAAGATTCCACAACAGCTCCATCATCTATTAGAAATGTGGACTTCGGGACAAGGAAAAGTCAATTTGGAATTAAAAAAGCAAGACAAATTATTGAGCAGGATCGAAAGTATGATCAATCGGCTTGTTTTCGGTATGATTTTAGCTGCATTGATCGTAGGATCTTCCCTGCTTGTCCAAGCTGCACCTGTAGAAAACGCAGAGGTCGTTTCCTTATTAGGGATATTTACGTATGCTATTGCAGCATTTGTCATTATTTTTTTAGCAATCGATGCATTGATCCAAATGTATAAGAAGAGGAAGAAGTAGAAAAAAGTTGGGAGAAAGCTGTTCTGTCTCAAGCAATAAAAACGACCAAATAAAAATTGCTCCTCCTATTTTACCGTTTTTTGAGCGAGTACCGAAGAACAACAAAAAAAGGAACAAGGAATCCATTTATCCTGTTTCCCTGTTCCTTTTTGGTGTATTCGCGCACAAGTAAACTACCTTCGTTACCTATTATCTTCTGTACTTGGTAAACCTTGGTCAATTGCCTTTTTCAACGCTTGACGAAAAGACATATGATCTTTCTCCGTAAAGGGTTTTGGACCCTTTGTCCTTATACCAGCTTTTCTTAATTTCCCACTATGGTAACGTTGTTCGAGAAGCGTGCCGATATTCGCTTCGTCAAATTCTTTTCCAGAGTGATGGAACACTCGCACACCCTTTGGCAATACAAGTGAAGCTAAACCATAATCTTGCGTGATCAAAAAGTCATTCTTCTTAACCATACCGACGATTTTATAATCTGCACTATCAGCTCCACGGTCTACGTAAACGATTTGGACATGATTAGCGTATTCTTTGGTCGTATAATGATCTACACTGGTTACGATAATCACGTCGAGATCATAGGATTCTCCTAACTTTATGACATCTTCTTTTACTGGAGAACCGTCCCCATCAATGAATAGCCTCATTCTTTTTCGCCTTCTTCCATAAATGATATACAGTCACCAATCCGCTCATTAAGAGACCGACATTGATCCATTTGGCTAAAATAAGCAGTTGCGTACTCGCTGTCGGCACTGCTCCATGGTTCAGCATGATCAGTAGTAGATGGATTGGCTCTCCCATTTCTTTTGCTAAAATAAACAAAAGCGTCATCAATAAAAACTGGTGGATCACACTTCCTTTATTTTGAGTAGTGTATTTGGCAATAATCCGACGATCCATTGGAATAGCTACATCGGTTTGATAGTATTCCTTATTTAGCCAACTGCCTGTTACTACGTGCCAGAAACTAAGCAGAAAGACACCTATCGCAAAACCATTCGGAATCAAGAGGACCAGCAAAGAAGAACTCAGTCCAAGCAATTGCGTAGCCAATGGAGACCATGATAAACGTTTCAAAATCAATGGTCCGACTATTTTTGCTGCAATCAAACCGGCAGCATAAGGAAAATACATATAAAACGGAAGTTTCTCTAATCCGTACAGTATGCCAACATAAAAACTGCTAAACAAAAAAAGAAAATTCCCTAGCATTCCATTTAGAAAAGTAAACAGATTCAGCCAACTTGGCAACTTCCATTCCTTCTTCTGGTGGCCTAAGACGAACACGAACACAATGAACAACACCAAGAAACCATAAACAGCAAGATCAAAAAGCCTTTCATCGAATAACAATCGGGCATTTCTCAAAAGAAACAATAAGCCAAAGAACACCAAAAATAAAACAAGCTCCCGCGTAGCCACTAAATTTCTTTTAATATCTTTGAAATCCAGTTCATAACGCGGATAATGACTGACCGTATGGTAGGCCATGACGTAAAAAAGTGTATAAATCGTAAAGCTTGCTGCAATCTGAGTCGGTGCAGGCAGTCCGATTGCTTGGTACAGGAGAAATAGCCAGATAGCTGCAAATAAGTACTTTTTCCCATCCATATTGATAAAGCCTTGCGTCTTCTCATGGAAATTGACCGTGATATTAGCAGGTACAAGCCATGCTGCACTTAGCCCTAGAAGAACACTTGAAAAATAAAACAAAGGAAAATAAAATACGCCTAGTATTCCAAGTAATGAACCAGTACCACCTATCAGCAGAGCGATCATCAGCAACGTGTAACTATCTAGACCAAATCGTAGACTATTGACTAAAAACAGCCCAGTCATCCGAAAGGCATAAAACAGCGTAAATGGTAAAATCGTCAGCCAATTATGCGAATCTGTTATTCCCAAAAATAAAAGATAAGGAATCAAAATAACCGTATTGCTTAAGATAAAGGGCGTTGTTTGCGTAAAATTGCGCCCAAATCGTTTGAGTTTTTCGAACATGACAATGGCTCCCTTAAACAGTCTTATAACTAATCTGCTCTTCGATTTTAGCATTAAAGGGGAAATAAACCAATTTTACAGAATATATTCTTGTAAAAAAAATGCAGAAAGAAGCATAAGCTTCTTTCTGCATTTTTACGGTACTTGATTACTCAAGCAGACAAGCCCTTCTCCACAAAAGTCTTGCCCGACACCCCTGCATCCGGCAGGTGATAAAGATAGAAATCAATTATCCTGTGCCTCCAAAATCAATTAGGAACTCTGTAAACCAGAGTCCTTCTCGACCCGTCGCATGAAGTTACTTTAACACAGTTCCTAAGATTATGCGAGAGCTTTTTTCATTTTATAATCGACCATTTGAAATCCTTGACCGATATCTGAAACAAGTTCTTCTGTAATCTCAAACCCTTCATGCTTATAAACCTCGATTGCTTGATGATTTCCCTGGTTCACTCGTAAAAAAATCTCTTTTTCCTTTGTTTGCGCAGCAAGTTCTTCATACCAGCGAAAAACCGAAGAAGTCAATCCTTGGCCACGGGCTTTATTCAGCAAATATAATTTACTTAAATAGATTTTACCTTTTATCTCTTCATAAGCAGTGTAACCGACAGTCTTCCCTTCACTTTTTAATAAAAAATAAGAAACGCCTTCTGCCAGTTCTTTTTGGATCTGCTTTTTTGACTGATAAGTTTTCAGCATATAATCGACTTGCTTTTGACCAATAATTGGTACAAAAGCTTCCGGCCATACTTCTTGAATGACTGCCATCAGCTCATCCAGTTCATTTTCTGTTACTTTTATTTTTTCCATACACCCACGTCCTTTTTTACATTATAAATGACCTTGCGCTTGATGGAATAAAAAGAGCATGATCATACTGTACACACCTACCGACCACGGCTTCAAGAAAATCACGATCTGCATAAACTCTCTAAAAGATAATTTCGTCAAACCAGCTACTAGACAGATCAAGTCGTCTGGCGCAAAGGGAAGCAGCAAGGTAACGACTAATACTTTTTTGATATCTTTCGTTTTTCTTGTCAGCAATTCATCAAATTTTTGATACTTTTTTGGCGATAAAATAAGCTGGACAAAGGCTAAGCCATAGTAACGGACAAGCAGAAATCCGATTGCTTCTCCAATCACTAGACCAATACAACTATATAAAAGCCCAAATCCATTGCCAAACATCAGCATGCCAGCTACCGAAGAGATCCCTCCCGGCAAAATAGGAATGATCACTTGAATCACTTGCAGCAGAACAAATACTATCACTGCATACTTGCCGAATTCCTGGATAAACGCTTGCAAAGACGTGCTTGAACGAAAAATCCCATGATGATAAGCATAGAGAATCAACACAAAGAAAAACAACAGACCGATGATTGGCATGATCTGAAGACATTTTTGTAAAACTGATGCTTTTTTAGACATCTTTCTTCCTCATATCTTTTTTCATTTGCTAAAACTGCCTCCTTAGGGGGTGATGCAAAAGTAGCTTCTTCGGAAAATTCCTTCTTATTTATTGAAGCTGACTACTTCTGTCACAACCTCTTGTTAAACGGTGTTCAAAAGCTTGCATCTGCGATAATAAACCCAACCAAACGAAAAACACGAGAAGCTGTTTTTGTTTGATTTGTTCTTATTACTGGATGCAGGGCAGCTTTTTCACAACCTCTGATTCACGGTGCTCAATCAGCTGACCTTCGGTATTAGCTCAAAAAACGGTAAAATATAAGTAGCTATTTTTCCGTTTTTTCTCTCTAATACTCAAGTCAAGACGCTGATTTCACAACCTCTTGTTATAAATAAAAAAACAGTTGACTGGTGACTGTTCAAAAAGCAGGATCCTTGCTTTTCAAACGGTCGCAGTCCGTTCAACTGTTTCACTGCGCACTATTTATGGTTTAAGAAACTAGCCACTTTTGTTGTAATCAAATCAATAGCAACGTGGTTTTCTCCGCCTTCTGGAACAATGATATCCGCATAGCGCTTCGTTGGTTCGATAAATTGATGATACATCGGTTTAACAACTGTCAAATATTGCTCGATCACGGAGTCCAATGTGCGTCCCCGTTCTTCCATATCCCGTTTGATACGACGAATAATACGAATATCATCGTCTGTATCTACGTATACCTTGATATCCATCAAGTCACGCAGACGTTCATCTTCTAAGATCAGGATTCCTTCTAGAATGATCACTTCTTTTGGTTCCTGAATGATCGTTGCCTGACTTCTTGTATGCGCTACATAGTCATACACGGGTTTTTCAATGGCTTTATAGTCCAGTAAGTCGCCTACATGCTGAATCAGCAGATCATTATCAAAGGCAAAAGGGTGATCGTAATTTGTGTTCAATCGTTCTTCAAAACTCAAATGGCTCTGATCCTTATAATAAGAATCTTGTTCAAGCATCATGATGGAATGGTCCGGGAAGTTGTTGAAAATCGCACGGCTGACACTTGTCTTTCCGCTTCCTGACCCACCCGTCACACCAATGATAATTGGCTTGCTTTTTGTCATTGACTAAAACCTCTTTCGTATCCGTTTTTTCATTCTAATCTATTATAGCGAAAAAACACGAAAATGCTATATTTTTCTGAAAATTAATCCTTTTCAATTTCCAATAATGAGTAAAGTTCTTCTAAAGAATCGATTCGATAAGTGGGTTGGATCTCTTCGATTTCCGGCAATTTGTTTTTATTGAACCAAATCGTATCGATCCCTGCCATGTTCCCTCCTTTGATATCAGAAGTCAGTGAATCACCAATGATCACAGTCTGTTTTTTATCAAGATCAGGAATGCGGGAAAATACATGATCAAAAAATTCTTTCATCGGCTTTTGCGCTCCGACAGCTTCTGAGACAAATATATCCTTAAAATAATCAAGCATTCCTGCATCTGTTAAACGCTGATATTGCGTGTGCGACACACCGTTCGTTACAATATAAAGTTCGGCGTGAGGATGGACCTTTTTCAGAAGTTCTAGACTCCCCGGAACAAGTTCATGTCCTTGGTTCAAGTAGTGACGATAGCGTTTCTCCATTTGGCGACTATCTACTGTTTTCCCAAATTGCTGGAAGAGTAATCCAAAGCGACTGCCTGTTACTTCTTCTCGTGATAGTCTGCCCTTTTCAAATTCCTGCCATAAATGATGATTCAAAGCCTTATAGCTCGTTTTGATTTCTGGTGTCAACGTGATTCCTTGCTCTGCGAACAAAGCACTTAAAGCATTTGCTTCAGTTTGTTGAAAGTCTAGCAATGTATCGTCAACATCAAACAATAAAGTGTTATATCTCATCTTTTTGATCTCCTATTTAAAATAAATACTTAACTTTTTCATCTCTGCTAGCGTCAACGATCGGTACTCGCCTACTGCCAACTGTTCATCTAATTCCAATGGTCCCATGCTTAACCGCTTCAATGCGATCACTTTCTTTCCTTGGGCTAAAAACATCTTTTTGACTTGATGGAATTTTCCTTCTTGGATCGTCAATAAAACAGTACTTTGGTGCTTGTCTGCTTTGAGTATTTTTAGATTAGCCGGCTGGCACTGGTACTCATCAGCGAATACGATTCCTTTTTCAAATGCTGCTACGTCTGCTGATGTCACCCTTTCGTTCACCACTGCTCGATAAGTCTTTGAGACCTTTTTTTCAGGAAGGAGCATTTCATATCCCAATTGGCCATTCGAAGTAATCAGCAATAGTCCTGTTGTATCTCTATCCAGTCTTCCCACCGGATAGAGCGGCTGAAAACGATCGGCACTTGCAATCAGATCGATTACTGTCGTCTTTTCTGGATCTGACACAGCAGTCACAGCTTTTTTAGGCTTGTTGAGAAGATAGTAGGACTCATTTGTTTCTAAATGTTCACCTGCTACTTCAATCCGATGCAGCAAACTGTCTACATTTCGATTTTGTCGAAATTCGACTGTGCCATCGACCATCACTTGCTTCAAAGCAAACAGCCGCTTCATTTCCTTACGTGTCGTTTCTAATTTTTCTTCTATTAATTTATCTAAGCGCATACCGTTTCCTTTCTTATTACTAATAAGAATTATACCTTGAATATGTTTGCTTGCAAATAAATCATCAGCGTTATTCCTTGACTTAACTAGCAGTTCGCGTTACGGTTAAAGAGTAAAGTGAATTGGATTTCTCATACACAGCGTAATGACCTGGTGGAGAAAAGTTGAATCCTGACTTTCTAAGGGGAGATGCGCACATCTCTCCTTTTGCGTTTTTTTAAGCGCCCTGCCTTCGATGATGTGCACGAGATTAGCCTTTAGAATTCACTTAAATAAAATCTGTCCGTTACCAAAGCAGACAGTCACATTTTAAGGAGGAATTTTGGTTATGTCAGTATCATTAGAAGTAAGTAAAAGAGAAGTACGTCCCCGTTCATTAAGAAATAAACTTCGTCACGAAGGGAAAGTTCCAGCTGTTGTTTATGGGTATAAAGTAGAAAGTACCCCTATCTCATTCGATGGTTTGACACTAAGCAAATTGTTGCGTGAACATGGAGCGAACACAGTTATCACGATGGACATTGACGGACAAAAAGTCAATACATTGGTTCATAAGATCCAAACGAACACTTTTACTAATCATTTCGAACATGCAGAATTTCTATCTGTCAACATGTCGGAAGAAACAGAAGTCGAAACAGAAGTCGTTCTTGTTGGCGAATCAGTTGGTGCTAAATCGGGTGGAGTGTTAGCTCAAAACTTGTATACAGTAGTCGTATCTGCTACACCAGACAAATTGCCTGAACGAATTGAAGTCGACGTGACAAACTTGGAATTAGGCGATTCTATTACAGTAGCCGATCTTCCAAAAAACGACGATTACAAGTTCGTGACCGACAGTGAAGAACAAATTGCTGCTGTAGTCGCTCAAAGTGAAGAAGAAGAAAGCACAGGTGAAGGCGGCGAACCAGAAGTAATCGGTTCAAAAGAAGAATAATACTGAAACAAACAGGTGGTGTTAGAAGCGGCGGGTCAGCAGCTTTTAACACGCCTTTTTTATTTCTAATCGTTTATTTTCATATGGGGCTTCCACTTTTGTAAATAGCTTTGCAAACGAAAAACGCTGATTTACCAAGCTTTCCCTCGCATACTTTTATCGTACCTTTATAAAAATTTATACTTTGAAAAAAAGTATTCAATTATTGTTGCATTTTTCCTGATTCTTTATTAGAATGAACCCTCGTTAAAGTAAGTATTTCTAGTTTATCCTATGATTGATTATAAAAATAAAAACATTCGTTGATTCGAAGGAGGTTAACCAAATGTTTGAAAGTTTTGATAGCAGCCGCAACCGTTACGCTTCAGTTGGTGTAGTATCAAGTTTGCCAGATGAATTGATTGACAGTATATGGTTTATTATTGACCTAGATCTTAAGGGAGTCATTCCATTAGAAAATATATTAACCTTTGATTTGATTGAAAATCGTGGAAAAGTGACGATGCATTTTTCTCAAGCAGGAAGCAATGTGGAAATGGATATTGATTTGCCGTTTGCCTATTCGAACCAATTTCCTGCTCAAGTATACGCCTATGATGACGGTACGAGAGAAACGATCCTTTTACCAAGTGAGATCAGACAATATTAAGGTGATAGATAAACGTGGATGTCCCTTATTTTACAGACCAGGCCAAGTTGTTGATTCTTTGACTCAATTCTTGGCTTCTTTTTATGGAATTTCATCAATTATCATTGATTTCTAATTGGTATTCTCAGGATAAACGCTATATACTACTAACTAAATTTTAAAGATATAAGGAGTTTAAAAGATGCGCGATTTAACAAAAGGAAGCCCCGCTAAACTGATTTTGCTGTTCACTGTTCCTTTACTGATCGGAAACGTTTTTCAGCAGTTTTATAATATGATCGATATGATCATCGTGGGTCAGACACTAGGTAAAAATGCGCTGGCAGCGGTTGGTGCAACTGGAAGCCTGACATTTTTGATCATTGGTTTTGCCCAAGGGTTAACAGCTGGTTTAGCCATTATTACTGCACAACGTTACGGTGCAAAAGATTATCGGGGTCTGAAGAAAAGTTTTGCTGCTAGTGTTGTTATTAGTCTTGTCGTCACTGTGATTTTAACTGTCCTGAGTCTCCTGTTTATTCGTCCGATGCTTCAGTTGATGCAAACTCCTCCTGAAATAATTGATCAAGCACAAACGTTTATTTCAATTATTTTGTTAGGGATCTTTGCATCCGTCAGTTTCAATTTGCTTTCTAATGTCATTCGCGCACTTGGTGACAGCCGCACACCATTATTCTTTCTGATCATTGCGGTCATCATCAATGTCGTACTTGATTTGATTTTTATTATCTATTTTGGTATGGGTGTGGAAGGTGCAGCTATTGCTACCGTAATCGCACAAGTTTCTTCTAGCGTACTGTGTCTTGTGTATATCAAGAAAAAGATGCCTTTGTTACAGTTACGCAAAAAAGATTTCAATTTTGATAAAGAAGAGTTTCGTGTACATCTAAATGCAGCTTTGCCAATGGCGTTCCAGTCTTCAATCATCGCTGTCGGTGCTATCGTATTACAAGCGGCACTAAATAGCTTAGGGACAGATGTTGTGGCTGCTCAAGCCGCTGCTGGTCGTATTGATCAATTTGCCAATCAACCGATGATGTCATTTGGTATCGCAATGGCGACTTTCACTGCACAAAACTATGGTGCAAAAGAATATGGCCGAATCTTGCAAGGTGTACGACAAACTTTATTGATGAGTGTCGGATTTAGTCTTTTAGCAGGTGCTATCGTCATTTTCTTTGGACATTTCTTTGTTCAACTGTTTGTTAGCCCATCAGAAACACGTGTATTTGAATTAGCACAAACCTACTTCAATATCAATGGGTCTCTTTACTGGATCTTAGCAGTCCTGTTCATTTTACGCTACACGCTTCAAGGTCTTGGACAAAGCAAGATTCCTACGATCGCCGGTATGATGGAATTGCTTATGCGTTCTTTTGCAGCTATCGTTCTTACAGGAATGTGGGGGTATCCAGGAGCCGCAGCAGCTTCTCCTCTAGCTTGGTTCGGTTCTGTTGCTGTGTTGCTTTACTCTTATATGCGTTCGATGAAACAATTGAAACACATGGGTGAAGAGGAGCATTTCACGTTAGAACATGCCGAAGCAAGGTAACCTTGATTAAAAGAAATCGGTGCGGCTAAAAATGAAAACTTTTATTGAAAATATCTTCTTCGTTTACTGAAAACAGGTTTTTTAGATAACAAAAGGCTGTGACAAAAAATGTCACAGCCTTTTTTCTTTATTCTGTTTTTCTTTCCATAGTCTCTACTTTGAAATAATCGATATGTGCATGCTGGTATTCTAATACCGTGAAACGGAATGAGCCAATCTCAATGATCGTTCCTGCGTTTATTTCTTTATATCGGCTAGAAGCAAATCCCGCAAGTGTAGTAAAATTCGTTTCTTCAAACTCTGGAATCTCTACATGAAAATAACGTTGGAAATCATCTAATGTTAGTTTGCCGGAGACGATATAAGAGCCATCTGACTGTTCCGCTATCAATGCTTCGTCCAAATCTGTCTCATCCCGGATTTCCCCGACGATTTCTTCTAAAATATCTTCAATCGTCACTAAGCCGCTTGTCCCTCCATATTCATCTTTTAAGATAGCAATATGTTTTCCTTTTTTTCGCATGATCGTCAATAATTTTTTTATAGGGATCGTTTCAGTTGTTACGATTGGCTCTTCAATCAAATGTTCTACTGTCAGTTGGTCATCTTTATAAGATTGCTTGATCAAATCTGGTAAGGTAACATAACCTAGAACATTGTCTTTGGATTCTAAAATCACTGGATAGCGAGTATGCCCTTGCTCGATCGAAGCTTTTATCGCTTCTTTTACTGTTTCTGAAGCTTCGAATACTTGCATAGAGGTACGGTCTACTTGTATATCTTTTGCCAAGGTATCATCAAATTCAAACACGTTTTCCAAATAATGATATTCTTCTTTGGTTAACTCTCCTTTTTCATAAGAATTCAATGCGACTAATGTCAGCTCTTCTTGAGACAAGGTTTCTTCTCCTTCAGATACGAGGCGCACACCTAAAAGCTTTCCTAGACCCGCTGCCGAATGATTCAATACCCAAATAAAAGGAAACATAACTTTATAAAAATAATGAAGCGGTTTGACTACGAACAAGACGACCTTCTCCGTATTGACGATACTATAGCTCTTAGGAAGCAGTTCGCCAATAACCACATCGATATACGTAACTAAAATAAATCCTAGCGCCACAGAGATTGTACTGCTGATAGCCGAACTGAAAGGTAGTTTACCGATCACTGGTTCCAGTAGAGCCGCGACAGAGCCTTCACCGACCCACCCGATGATCAAACCGGTTAGCGTAATTCCTAATTGACTAGCTGATAAATAGTTATCTAAATGGTGTGTAACATGAAGAGCTAGCTTGGCGTTCTTCACGTTTTCCTTTTCTAGTTGTTCCAATTTTGATCGTCTGATTTTCACTAAAGCAAATTCACTTGCTACAAAAAATGAAGTAATTGCGATCATCAAAAATAAAATAATGAAATTGATAACCATATTCTCCCGCCTTTCTCTTTTTCTATTGTACCCTTTTTCTACAAAAAGATTGAAAATAATGCGTATTTATATGAGGAGTAAAAAAAGAGATGTGGCTGAAAAATGCCACATCTCCTTCTTACTCAAAAGCATTGCGTTACTTGTTGCTAAACAGCTTTTTCATGATCTCTGATAAAAAAGGTATTCAAAAGCTGAATTCAGATCAAAGCGCTGCTTTCACAATCGCTCTTTCAACCATGTTTTCCGAGTATTTCCAATGATAAGCGGAACAGTTTCATGTTTTACTTCACTGTACTCTAGCCCAAACCATGTTTCTGGCGAGGTAGCGATTTTTTTGATTGCCAGTTTTGCCTGCATGATTTGACGCTGCCATTTTCCTAGAGTTGTCACATTGGAGACTACTTCATCAATCAGGACAAATTGGAAATCGCCAACTTCCCGTCCTGGTGTCAGAGAGTATCTTTGTGGCTGTTTTGGCAAACGGCCTTGTTTCATCAAATCATGGATGACTTGGCGAACATATACGTTGATTTCCTGTTGGACCCTGAAACCTAAGAACAGATTCACTTGGACAATAAAGTCGGTGCCCATCATATCTACTTGATATTCTTTCGTATATGGCTCATCCGTCACTTCCACATGAACAAACCAATAGACTCGTGCTCTTTTAGGTCGCTTATCTAAAATCGAATAGATGAACTGTCGTCCCACTTTATCTTCAGCCATATCAGGAACCAGGAAGACCACATTCGTCTGATAGATTGGTAAAGAAGTATCATCACGTAATTCTTTAAGCTGTGGGATATAATCCCTCAAAGACACATCCTCTGTTGACGATTCGCGGATGATGTTTCCTTGTTCCCAAATGAACATCACAACTAAGATGATCAAACCAATCAGAACGGCTACAAAACCGCCACGGAAGAATTTGACGACACTTGAGATAAAGAAAACGACTTCTATTGCACCAAAGAAAAAGGTAACTAAATATGCAAACCAACGAGAATGCCCATTTTGGATAAGATAAAAGTAAAGCAGTGCCGTCGTCATCAACATGGTCACCGTGATCGACAGACCATAAGCAGCTTCCATATGATGGGAAGTTCGGAATGTGACGACCACTAGAGAACAGGCGATCCATAGAATCAGATTGACTGCTGGAATATACATTTGCCCGATACTGTTCCCAGGATACATGATCTTTAATCGAGGCAGCAGTTTCAACTTGATGGCTTCCGAAACCAGCGTAAACGAGCCTGTAATCAATGCTTGCGAAGCAATCACCGCAGCAACTGTTGCAAAAGCAACGCCAATCACGATCCAACTTTGAGGCATCATTTGGAAGAATGGATTCAGGTTCTTGATTTGCTGTGCTTCAGGGTTTTGATAAACATTCAATAACCATGCAGCCTGCCCAAAATAATTGATGACCAAACAAATTTTGACGTAAGGCCAGCTCAAACGAATATTTCGTTTGCCGACATGTCCAAGATCGGAATAAAGCGCCTCTGCACCTGTCGTAGCCAAGAAAATATTTCCAAGAATGAACAAGCCTAATTTGTTATCTGCACTAAAAAGCAGCTGGATTGCGTAATAAGGGTTCAATGCACGGATAACTGTCCAATCCTGGCTAAAATTCAGCAACCCCATTACTCCTAAAAAAGTAAACCAAGCGAACATGATTGGTCCGAATGCTTTCCCGACAATATCTGTCCCAAAGCGTTGGACCATGAATAAGACAAAAATAATAACTAAAGTGATAATGACGATCACGTTCTGGTTATTACCGAACCGGTCAAAAAACTGCGGAATTCCCCGCAATCCTTCAATCGCAGTCGTTACCGTCACAGCAGGGGTCAATACCCCATCTGCTAGTAAGGCAGCTCCTCCGATCATTGCAGGAATGATCAAATATTTCCCACCTTTTCGGACAAGTGTGTAGAGTGAGAAAATTCCACCTTCCCCATGGTTATCTGCATTCAGTGCAATCACGACATATTTGATCGTTGTCAGTAGAGTCAATGTCCAAAAAATCAATGAGACTGAACCGATAACAAAATCAGGATTGATTCCTGTCAATCCGCCATTATCTTCAACAATCGATTTCATCACGTAAAGCGGACTTGTCCCGATGTCTCCGTAGACGACTCCCATCGCTACAAGCAGGCCAGCCATTGATATCTTTTTGGTATTGTGCGTTGTTGCCACGTTTTCCCCTCATTTCTTGTTATATGGATATCCTTTAGGTAAGCTTGAATGATAGACGATCTTCTTATCCATGACACCCGCTTTCCTAAATTGCTTCTAATTATCCAAGTAACACACTGAAGTGTCAACTTATTTGAATAAAATTATTCTTTCTTTGGTCGTTCCCTGATGCGTCTTGCCACAAATGAATAAAGAGCAAGGCAAAAAATTGCACCCAATAATGCTGGGATCAAATAAAAACCGCCAAGTTCCGGTCCAAGCGGTCCTAGTAAAAATTCGCCAAGCCAGCTACCTAAAAAGCCGATAATGATATTTCCAGATACACCACCTGGGACTTCCTTTCCCAAAATGGCACCAGCTATCAAACCTAACACACCGCCGATAAACAACGACCATAAAAAGTTCAGCATAGCCTTCCCCTCCTTCGTCCCTTTATCTCACTTTTATTTTACGCTTTATTTAGAAGGACTCCAAAAATATGCACCAAGAAACTTCTGTGAAAAAAGAGAGATGACAAAAATCGTCACCTCCCTTTTTTTCGAATAATTGTTGTTCTCCTGCCAACTACTTGATCACAAGACACAATATTCATAAGAATTAAAATTATTTTGCTTCGTTTTTCGTTGAACCATCTTCATTCAACATTGCTTTTCTTGACAGATTTACGCGTCCTTGTTTATCGATTTCAGTTACTTTCACAAGGATCTCATCACCTAGTTTAACAACATCTTCGACTTTATTGACACGATCGTTTGCCAATTGAGAAATATGGACAAGTCCATCTTTTCCTTTGATCAAGTTGACGAATGCACCGAATTTTTCGATACGGACAACTTTCCCTAGATAAACTTCACCGACTTTGACTTCTTTTGTCAGATCTTCGATGATCTTGATGGCTTTTTTGATCATTTCTGCATCAGCAGAAGCAATACTTACTTTTCCATCTTGATCGATATCGATTTTTACACCCGTTTCATCGATGATTCCATTGATCGTGTCTCCGCCTTTACCGATGACATCTTTGATTTTAGCAGGTTCGATCTGGATCATTTCGATTTTTGGTGCATATTGGCTTAATTCTTCACGTGGAGCAGCAATCGTTGAAGTCAATTCTTCTAAGATTTCCATACGTGCTTGTTTTGCTTGAGTCAATGCTTCAGTTAGGATTTGTTCTGTGATTCCTTGGATCTTGATATCCATCTGCAAAGCAGTGATACCATCTTTTGTACCGGCAACCTTAAAGTCCATATCGCCAAGATGATCTTCCAGCCCTTGGATATCTGTTAAGATCGTATAGTTCTCACCATCAGAAACAAGTCCCATCGCAATACCGGCAACAGGTGCTTTGATTGGTACCCCTGCATCCATCAATGCTAACGTGCCAGCACAGATACTTGCTTGGGAAGAAGAACCATTTGATTCCAATACTTCTGCTACCAAGCGGATCGTATAAGGAAATTCTTCTTCTGAAGGGATTACTTGTGCCAATGCTCGTTCTCCTAATGCGCCATGTCCGATTTCCCGACGTCCTGGAGATCCTGCACGTCCTGTAGAACCAACAGAAAATTGAGGGAAATTGTAGTGGTGGATGAATCGTTTGCTGACTTCAACCCCTAAACCATCAATGATTTGGTGTTCTCCTAAAGGTGCGAGTGTACAAGCAGATAAAGCTTGTGTTTGTCCTCGTGTGAACAATCCTGATCCATGTACACGTGGCAATAAGCTGACTTCTGATGACAATGGACGGATTTCATCTAATTTACGCCCGTCAGGACGGATTTTATCGATGGTAATCAATTCACGTACGACATCTTTTTCCAGATCTTCCGTGATTTGTTTGACTTCTTTCAATAAGTGATCTTCATCTTCGTGACCTGCAAATTTCTCAGCGTAAGCTTCACGAATATCGAGTTTCACTTGCTCAATGTTCTCTTCGCGAGCAAGTTTTTCTTCGGTCATTACTGCTGCTTTCATTGTAGCGTAAGAAGCATCAAAGATTTCTTTTTTCAATACTTCATCAACTTGCAGTAAAGTGACTTCCATTTTTTCTTTTCCTACTGCTTGAACGATTTCTTCTTGGAAAGCAACTAATTCTTTGATAGCGTCAAAACCAAACAGCAATGCACCAAGCATGTCTTCTTCTGAAACTTCTTTCGCGCCACTTTCAACCATGTTGATCGCTTGTTTCGTACCAGCAACAGTCAATTCGATATCTGTTTGTTCTGCTTGCTCTACCGTTGGATTCAAGACATACTCACCATTTACACGACCAACTTCTACACCTGCGATTGGACCATCAAATGGAATATCTGAGATCGATAGTGCTAAAGAAGAACCTAACATCGCTGCCATAGCTGGTGAACAGTCAGTTTCTACACTCATCACGATGTTCGTTACTTGGACTTCATTACGGAAGCCTTCCGCAAACATCGGGCGAATCGGACGGTCGATCAAACGAGCAGTCAATGTTGCTTCTGTACTTGGACGACCTTCTCGTTTGATGAAACCTCCAGGGATTTTCCCTGCTGCATACATTTTTTCTTCATAATTGATCGTTAATGGGAAAAAGTCTGTATCTTTTGCTTCTTTAGAGGCCACAGCTGCACTTAAGACCACTGTATCTCCATAACGGACTAAAACGGCTCCGTTTGCTTGTTTTGCTAGCTGACCGACTTCGATTTGTAAGGGACGGCCGCCCCATGTCGTTTTGAATACTTGTTTTTCTGACATAACTTCTCCTTTTCCTTCTCGTGAAAGCAAGACGCTACTAAACAAATGAAAACTGCTGAAAGCCGTTTTTTGAGCAGCTTTCATTTGGTTAGTAGGAGTCCATCTAGCTTGATCACGGAATTTTGCTTAATTGATATACGAGTAAAAAAAGTGAGATTCATGTGAATCCCACTCTTTTTGACTAAAATTAACGACGCAAACCTAAACGTTTGATCAATTCGCGGTAACGTTGAACGTCAGTTTTACGTAAGTAAGCTAACAAGTTACGACGGTGACCAACTTTTTTCATTAGGCCGCGGTATGAATGATGGTCTTTTTTGTGCACGCGTGCATGTTCATTCAAGTGGTTGATTTCTTCAGTTAATACAGCGATTTGTACTTCTGGAGAACCAGTATCCCCTTCATGGCGAGCATATTCGTTGATGATTTCATTCTTGCGTTCTTTTGAAATTGCCATTTCTTTCACCTCTTTCGATTATTCCCCTGCGACTGAGTAAAACGTTGGTGATTCGCTTAACCAAGTGGCAGGCCGTGCGCCTAGAGCACACAGCTATACTTTACCTGAAACCGGGCTGGAAATCAAGTGGTTAATCATTAAGAAAAAGTAGTTTTCAAACAATCTTACTACTACTTTTCCATTTTTGTGGTAAACTATAATGCGAAAATAGACTTGAATATAGTCTTTTAAGAAAGGGGTACATATTCCATGATTACAATGGATGATATCATTCGTGAAGGAAATCCGACCTTACGCGAAGTGGCAGAAGAAGTTTCTCTTCCATTAAGCGAAGAAGATATCTCTTTAGGAAAAGAGATGCTTGAGTTCTTAAAAAACAGCCAAGATCCAATCAAAGCTGAAGAATTGCATTTACGAGGCGGTGTTGGCTTAGCTGCGCCTCAATTAGATATTTCTAAAAGAATCATTGCTGTTCACGTACCAAGTGCAGACCCAGAGGTAGATGAACCTTCTCTAAGTACTGTTATGTATAATCCTAAAATTTTGAGCCATTCTGTTCAAGATGCTTGTTTAGGGGAAGGTGAAGGCTGTTTATCTGTTGACCGAGAAGTACCAGGATATGTCGTTCGCCACGCCAAAATCACTGTGTCTTATTATGATATGAATGGTGAAAAACACAAGATTCGTTTGAAGAATTATGAATCGATCGTCGTTCAACATGAAATCGACCATATCAACGGTGTGATGTTCTATGACCACATCAACGATCAAAATCCATTTGCATTAAAAGAAGGCGTATTGGTAATCGAATAGAGACATGGATCGATCCTTCGATTCTATGGCATAAGAAAGCTTTATAAAAAAGGGAAGTGACAGAAAATCGTCACTTCCCTTTTTTATGTTTCGTCACTGACTGAAATCAAAACTACTAAAATCAATATTCAGCATACGGCTGTGTCTTGGATAGAGATAAATTTTTATTGGGGATTATATGTTTTTTATCTCCTGAAAGATAGCTTTTATGTTTCGTTGCGCCTTCTTGGAGTTGGTTTAACCTCTGTTTTCTTGGATTTAGTGTTGCTATGCCCGTTGTTTGGGTGCGATTGTCTAGAACCTGTCCTGAGTTACTGTCTTGCCGATTTTCCCATGACTTTATTAACTGTCCCACTCGCTTCTTCCCTTGATTTTTATCTGTCTCTTGCTTCAATCCCTCTCTATTTTCCCAAGAATCTACTTTTACCAACGGTTTTTCTGTTCGTGTATTCATACTCACGTTTTGTTTTGTTGGACTATTTGGTTGCCGATTGTTTAATTGATCATCCGCTTTATGTTGTACATTAGCTGCTGTTATGAAATCTGACAGCGACTTTTGGTGATGGCGAGAAGCTAAATCAGTTAGTTGCGCTGACTTGTCTGGATGTAACCCTTTTGGCTGAGTCAACTGTTCCACTGGTCTTAGGTCCATGCCAAAGTTTTTGACACATGTTTTCCATAATTCAGGGTTTCTATCCATATACATCTTTTTATCATCTTTTTTTTCTATGCTTTCATCTCTTTCTTTCGAAAAAGACTTTGTCTGTTCTGATGGAACAAAATCGATGTTTTCCAGTGACTTCTCACGTTCTGCCTTTGTATCAGAATCCTCTTGTTGCCGAGTGATCACTGACTGTTTTTGTTCATTAGATGGATCTTTTAGTTGTTGGGTGGGTTCCTTCTTAGCTACTTGAGTTGGAGCTAGTGTAAGAGACATTTTTTGACATTCCTTTTGCCACACTGTAGCAAGATCTTCGTCTCTTTCCCAAGGCATCTTTTCAACAAACTCATTGTTTTCTTTATATAAATGAATTTTACCCTCTAGTCCTTCATTATTGTGATATACATATCGGAGTACTTGACTAGAGTAGCTTCCTTCCACTCCATTAGCAATATTACATTCCATCTTATACACACTTTCTTGCCATTCTCCTACGATGCTTATTAATTCAGTAGCACCCACACTACCGTCAACTGCCTCCATTGCATGTAAAAATTCTGGATCATAGTAAAGGTTCAGCTCAACCACCGGACTTGTTTTCGCTACTTCCGCGGCTATTTGTCCTCTCAAGTTGTACAAATAATCATCGAATTTTTTCTTTTCAGAATCGATTGATGCACTATCAAAAGTTATATTCAGATTTTTACAGATATTCTCTAATTTAAGTTCTTCATACTTTCTGCTGACCTTTTGGAAATCATCCCATAAAGCCCATTCTTTTGTTTCAGGGGAAAGATATGCCGTAAAGTTTTCAAAAAATTGCTGTTGAATGTTCTTATCAGAAATCTGTGGTGCATGTTTAAACACAGTATCTGTTATAACAGTTAAATATTTAGTGTAATGTTTTTCTTTGTACTGATCAAATTTCAATCCTTTGTCAATATATAAGCTGATTTTTTGTTCTTTTGGTTTATCAGTGTCCATCTTGAACATCTCCTTTTTTCTGACTTGTTAAAAAGTATAGAACAGTTTACTTAAACAAAAAGAACTGCTTTTTCTTGAAAATAAAAAAACTGGCGTTTGAATTTCGCCAGTTCTTCGGTGTTATTTTTTTATGGAGCTTGTTATCCTTCGTACAAGATACCTGCTTCAGCTAGTTTTTGCTTGATTGTTTTCAGCATATGCTTTTCTGGGTAGCGGATCGTATGCAGATGGATTCCTCCTGTGAGTTCGGATAATAAAGAAGCATTGCTTTTTTGATAACGTCTCATAAATGAATCGATGTCTTGTGGCGTTTTAATGTGCAACGTACCTGTTAATTCACCGTAAAGCGGATGTTCTACGATCACATCAATGATTTCACCGCCATTTTCAACGATGAGTCTCAACTCTTCTTCTGTTTGATCTTTTCCATGCTGGACAGCGATTTTACTGATATGTCCAGTATTGGTTTCTTCTGTTTCAAGGATATAACCTCTTGCTGTTGCCACGATACTTTTACCTGCTGCTCGTAGTAAAGCAATATCACCGACAATAATCTGACGGCTGACTCCAAAAGTTTTCGCAAACTTGCTAGCACTCACTGGTTTTTCTGTATTTGCCAAGGTTTGCATGATTTTTTTTCGCCGTGCCTCTCCTTCGATCACACTTATTCCTCCTTCATTTTGTTTTGGTATTCGCGCGAGTGTTTCATCAAATCAACATATGTGTCTGTTATTGTTTCTTTGTATCCCTTATTTTTCAGCAGTTTAGCAACTTTATCCAATACTTGCTGCTCTCTTTTTTCATCATAAACTGCCTGGTTTCCTTCTTTTTTTACTTGTCCTATTTTAGTTACTGTATCCATTCTTTTTTCTAATAAAGCAACTAATTCTCGATCGATCGTATCGATCTTTTGACGTAATGTTTCAAGAGACTCTTCTAACGGTTCTTCCTCTACTGTCTTGATGATACGAGCAGGATTTCCTGCAATCACTACATTGTCGGGGAAAGATTTGGTCACAACAGAACCTGCGCCGACCACTACATTGTTTCCTAGTGTGACACCCGGCGTGACGATAACGCCTCCGCCTAACCAAACATTATCACCGATTTTTATGGGTTTTGCGTACTCCAAACCACTGTTACGTTTCACTGGATGTAATGGATGTGTTGCCGTATACAGCTGGACATTGGGAGCGAACATGCAGTTATCACCGATTTCGATTGTGCTGACATCTAAAAATGTACAGTTGAAATTTGCATAAAAATTCTCACCGACAAATATATTATATCCGTAATCAAAATTGATAACTGGTTCCATATAGATTTTTTTTCCTGTACGACCAAATGTCTCTTTCAACAATTGGGATCGCAGTTCCGCTGATTCGGCTTGGTTGATGATTTGGCTTTGACTTCTTGCAAACATACGGTCGGCAACCAGCTCAGGATCATTGGCAAAATAAAGCTCGCCTGCAATCATTTTTTCTTTTTCTGTTTTGAATTCAGTCATAGTCTACTCCTAATTCTTGTATTTTTTTGAAAACAACCGCTCCATCTTCCTGAATAAACGTATAAGGTTCCGCTAAATAAACAGGCGTTTGATTGATTACTAAAATTTTGGCTGACGGTTGGCGAAATTGTACCAGATCACAAAATGGATGAACTTGAAAACTCGTTCCAACAATGACGACTAGCTCTGCTTGGCTGACGGCATAAGCCGCCTGCTCAATGACTTCATCTTGGAATCCTTCACCATATAACACGATATTTGGGCGTATTTGTCCGCCGCATGCTTGATGTTTGTCGCTGTGAAGATATTCTTTCCAGTCTACTGTTTGCTTACATTTTCGACAATGACATTGATACAAACTTCCATGAAAATTGACGAGTTGCGGGCTTTTAGCTTTTGCGTGCAACCCATCGATATTTTGCGAAACGACCCAGACATTTTTTTCTTTCGCTAGACGTGCCATTTCTAAATGAATAATATTGGGTTTTGCTTCAGGATGATAAATCTTTTTGACAAATTGATAGAATTTATCTGGTTCATTCACCATTGCTTGATGACTCAGCAAGTATTCCGGCTGTTCCATTCCGTGGTAGATTCCTGTCAGTGATCGATAATCTGGCACTCCAGAAGGTGTGGATACCCCAGCACCGGTCAAAAACGTGATTTTCTGATGAGTCAATATCTCTTTTGCTGCTTCGTCTACTGTTCCTTGTTTCATGTTTTGTCACCTCACTTTCCATTATAGCCCATACTCAAACAAATTTATTGTTGAAAAGTGTGAAAAATAGGAATAAAAAAGCGTGAGGTACATTTGAACAATTTATCACAATCCTCACTGACAAAAGAATGAAAACGTGTTACAATACTGCTGTATAAAAGTGAGGTGAATCGATATGTTACCATTCTTTATTTACTGGGGCGTTATTCTGGCTTGCATCGCCTGGTTAGCGTTAAGTGTTTATTTCTCTGTTTTTTACCTTGTACGCAAAGAAAACGGAAATCTTTGGGCTTTTGCTTTATTCAATGTGATTGCCGCAATTGTTTTAGCCATTACATTAGCCGTTTATCGAACATGGGGCTGGGGAATCACTCAATACTCAAGTTTGATTTATCTAATATTAGCCATTTACGGTGTCGTTGTTCTTTTGCAAGCGATCCTAGGACGCGAGCCAAAGAAAGCGGCTGCTTAAATAATCGAGGTGGAACTGGATGCAGGAAATTTTCTGTTTCAGTTCTTTTTTTATTGTGTTACATACATTTTTGTGTATAATTATACTATCGTTTGCAATGGATAGATGATTCACATTTTGATTGTTTTTTCGGTAAAAGTAAAGATTTCTATATTTATCAGTATTTTTTCAAAAAACAGCAGTTATAGATTGACAAAGCCTCTCGAGTATCGTAAACTTTTTTTGTATAAATAACTGAATACGAGATGCCTCAATCAATGAGGTAGAGGTCGCGAGAATCATTAACCCTGTGGAGTGAAGCAAACATGGAGAAGCAGGAATAGGGAGGATCGCCGAAATGTACACTTTTTTGCTTGAAGTGTATGTTGGGACGCAAGTTAAGAGCTTGCGGACTGTCTTAGCAGTGATGCTAAGTTGCGCTATGTTTTGTGAGAGGTTTATCACCTTATGGAATTTTAGCGGCCTTTTTATATCTATAAATTGGTCGCTTTTTATTTTTTCAGATAAAGCTTTACCGCATTTCATCTAGACCGCTCGTGTATCATATAATCAGAAAGGGAGAAAAAAATGAAAAAAAATATGGTTTCAGTTGCCGTACTATTTGCTTTTGTCTTCTCACTATTCAGTGTGGGATCTCTGGCAAATGCAGATGAAAAAACACCGAGCGATGAGTTTCGCGTAGGTATGGAGGCTGGGTATGCACCCTTCAACTGGTCTCAACAAACAGATGAGAATAACGCCTTGCCAATCCAAGGCCAAAATAGTTACGCCGGCGGTTATGATGTTCAAATCGCTAAAAAAGTAGCAGATGGTTTAGGGAAAAAATTAGTCATCGTCCAAACAAAATGGGATGGTCTGGCTCCTGCCCTTCAATCAGGCAAGATTGATGCGATCATCGCCGGAATGAGCCCTACTGCTGAACGACGAAAAGAAATTGATTTTACCGACCCTTATTATGAATCACAATTAGTAGTAGTAGTCCAAAAAGATAGCAAATACGCAAAGGCAAAAAGTTTAGCAGATCTTTCTGGAGCAAAGATCACTGCTCAGCTAAATACCTTCCATTATACTGTGATCGATCAGATACCGGATGTTCAGAAACAACAAGCAATGGATAATTTCTCAGCCATGAGAACAGCGTTAGCTTCTGGAATGATCGATGGTTATGTCAGCGAACGTCCGGAAGGTGTAACGGCAACTAGTGTGAACAAAGACCTGGAAATGCTCGAATTCAGCGGTGCAGATGGCTTCCAGACCAACCCGGAAGATGTTCAGATTTCTGTTGGTATGCGTAAAGGCGACCCGGATATCCAAAAAGTAAACCAGATTCTTTCTGGCATCTCTAACGATGAACGAACAAAAATCATGGACCAAGCAGTCAAAGATCAGCCTGCTGCAACTGATAGCGAAGAAAAACCCGGCATCATTTCTGACTTCACTACGATTTGGAAACAATACGGCAATATGTTCTTACGAGGTGCTGGACTTACCTTGTTCATCGCATTGATCGGGACAGTTGTCGGTACCACACTTGGATTACTGATTGGAGTCTTCCGTTCGGTACCTGAATCAGGAAATGCACTGACTCGCTTCTTCCAAAAAATCGGAAATGCACTTCTTTCTATCTATGTCGAAATATTCCGCGGAACACCGATGATGGTACAAGCAATGGTCATCTTCTACGGTCTGGCACTCGCTTTTGGTATTTCGTTGAATCGAACGATTGCCGCTTTGTTTATCGTCTCTCTCAATACTGGAGCTTACATGACAGAGATCGTCCGTGGGGGAATTTTTGCAGTAGATGAAGGACAGTTCGAAGCTGCGCAAGCCATTGGTATGACCCATGGCCAAACGATGAGAAAAGTTGTTATTCCACAAGTTTTACGGAATATCTTGCCGGCAACGGGGAATGAATTTGTTATCAATATCAAAGATACAGCCGTTTTAAGTGTAATCGGCGTAGCTGACTTGTTCTTCCAAGGGAACTCTGCTTCCGGTGCGAATTTCCAATTCTTCCAAACATTTACGATCGTCGGGATCATCTACTTAGTCATGACCTTTACGATCACCAGAATCCTGCGTGCGGTAGAAAAGAAAATCGATGGACCTTCTGCTTACACAAAGCTTGAAGAAATCGACAATTCAAATTTGCAGGAATAAGGAGGAAGAATCATGAGTGAAAAAATTATTGAAATCAACCATCTAAGAAAAAGCTTCGGTGAAAATGAAGTATTGAAAGATATCAGCGTGACAGTCAACAAAGGTGAAGTTGTGACGATCATCGGTTCTTCTGGTTCTGGTAAATCTACTTTCTTGCGCTGTATCAATTTACTAGAAAAACCGACAGGCGGCGAGATCATTTATAATGGAGAAAATGTATTAGCTCCTAAATATAATTTACCTAAATATCGAACGAATCTAGGTATGGTTTTCCAATCCTTCAATCTCTTCAATAATATGAACGTCTTGGAAAACTGTATGTCTGGACAAACAACTGTCCTGAAACGAGATAAAGAAACTGCCAAAAAAGTAGCAATCGAAAATCTGGAAAAAGTTGGTATGGATCGTTATGTCGAAGCTAAACCAGCACAATTGTCTGGCGGGCAGAAGCAGCGTGTCGCAATTGCTCGGGCATTATCGATGAATCCAGATGTATTGTTATTCGATGAACCTACTTCGGCGTTAGACCCTGAAATGGTTGGCGAAGTGCTTAATACGATCAAAGACTTAGCACATACTGGCTTGACGATGCTTATCGTGACGCATGAGATGGAATTTGCAAAAGATGTATCTGACCGTGTCATTTTTATGGATAAAGGTGTGATTGCAGAAGAAGGTACACCAGAAGATATCTTTGTCCATCCGAAAGAAGAACGTACAAAAGAATTCCTTTCACGTATTTTAAATGCTTAGGATCAATAGCTGATTGGGACAGAGAGCTGCGGTATTTACCGCAGTTCTTTTTTTGCGCCTACTCATAAAAGGTAAATTTCTGAAAATTATGGAATCTTAGTTGTGTTTTTCAGAAAACTCTCTTAATATGGAAGTAATTAAACTTTTTTAGTTAGGATGATTTAAAAATGAATGAAGAGCAAGAACTGCAGCGTGGACTGAAAAATAGACATGTCCAACTGATTTCTATTGGTGGAGCGATTGGAACGGGGCTGTTTTTAGGTTCCGGAAAGTCTATCCAGCTAGCTGGCCCTTCGATATTGCTCGCCTATCTCATCACTGGATGCATCTGTTTTTTCATTATGCGTGCGTTAGGCGAACTTCTGTTATCAAATACTAATAACCATTCTTTTCTGGATTTTGTTGCAGAATATCTTGGCAAAAAAGCGGCTTTCATCACTGGTTGGACGTATTGGTTCTGCTGGGTATCGATTGCAATGGCAGATTTAACAGCCATTGGGATGTATGTACGCTACTGGGCACCTGGTGTTCCTCAGTGGCTTCCTGAACTGATTGCATTAGGTCTTCTTCTTTGCTTGAATATGGTGGCTGTCTCGTTGTTTGGTGAGTTAGAGTTCTGGTTTGCCTTGATCAAGGTTGTAGCGATCATCGCCTTTATCCTCGTAGGTGCTTATATGATCCTCACCCACTATACGACAGATATCGGCACAGCCAGCATCACGAATCTATGGTCTCATGGCGGATTCTTTCCGACTGGTGCCAAAGGATTCATCTTGGCTTTCCAAATGGTGACCTTTGCTTTTGCTGGGATTGAATTAGTTGGATTAGTCGCTGGGGAAACAGAAAATCCTGAAAAAGTATTGCCGGAAGCTATCAATAATATTCCTATCAGGATCATCTTATTTTACTTAGGTTCTCTTTTTGTCATTATGGCGATCTATCCATGGAATAGCTTGAACCCAGATAATAGTCCATTTGTAGAGGTATTTTCGGAAATTGGGATCACAATTGCTGCATCCTTGATCAATCTAGTCGTATTAAGTGCAGCAGCTTCTGCCTGCAACAGCGCAATATACAGTACAGGACGTATGCTTCGTTCTTTAGCACAAGAAGGAAGTGCTCCTAAAAAATTCAAAAAGTTAACAACACATCATGTTCCAGGGAATGCTTTGACATTTTCTACGATTGTCATTTTCATTTCGGTTATCTTGAATTACGTGATGCCTAGTGAAGTATTCACACTCGTAAGCAGTATTGCCACTACTTGTTTCTTGTTTATTTGGAGTATGCTTGTCTACACGCATATGAAATATCGTAAAAGTATCATCGGCAAAAAAGCACATTCATTTAAAATGCCACTGTATCCATTAAGTAATTATTTGGTCTTTCTTTATATGGCCTTTGTGTGTGTCGTCTTGTTCCTAGGAAAAGATACGAGAATCGCTTTATTACTGACACCTGTGTGGTTCTTGCTTCTATTACTGATCTATCATATGAAATATGAACGTAAGAAGTAAGAAAGAGGTTGTGACAGAAGTGGTCAGCTTCAAGAAATAAGAAGGAATTGACGAAAATTGCTTCTCAAATTTTTGTGAAATTTCGGCTTATTTCAAAGAAGCTACTTCTGGAACACCGTGAATCAGAGGTTGTGAAAAAGCTGTCCTGCATCAAGTAATAAGAATAGTCAAATAAAAAATAGCTCTCCATATGTTTTGTTTGGCTAGACTTATTACCGAGGAGTTGGCAGGAGAACACCGTTTATTCGGAAAAAGGGCTGTGACAAGATTTTTGTCACAGCCTTTTTATTTCCCCGGAAACAACCGCTGATAATAGGCATCTGCTTTTTTATAGGAAAAAATCCAAATACCAGATACGAAAAAACGTCCGAATAACCCAATCATCGGTACAAAAAAGATACCGGCAATCAAACATAAGTTAATAAACATCGAGATAAAACTTCGATGGTCCTTTGACAAAACTCTCACGACATGGGAATCTGGTTTATTTGCTTTCATGATTTGCCTCATCAATATACCAAAAGAAAAACTCCACATCGTGTATACTAAGACATAAGCCATCTCAGGCCAAAAAGCTTCAGGGTTACGCCCGACCCAACTAGTAACGGAAGGACATAAGGTCAGCCAGAAGAGCCAAAAGATATTCGACCAGACCACTCGGTAATTGATGCGTTCTGCCATCTGGAATATACGATGATGGTTCACCCAAATTACCGCAACAAATATAAAACTGATTGCATAAGCTAATAATGTATTTCGGATGACCCACAAAGAATGAAAACCAGATGGATCAGGAATCTTGATGTCTAATACAAGAACTGTCAAAACGATGGCCACTACTCCATCAGTAAATGCTTCTAATCTCGACTTTGTCACGATGATTCCTCCTCAGATGATTCAGCGCTTTTATTTTATCACTTATGTTATTAAATAACCATCGTTTTATATAGGAAATTTTCTGAAAATTGTTGCATATTTTTCGAAATTTTGTTACTTTTAAAAAAACCGTAAAGGAGTTATGTATGACAAAAAAATTATCATTTAAAGACTATCTTTTTATAGGCTCCATGCTTTTCGGTCTATTTTTTGGTGCTGGAAATCTTATCTTTCCCGTTCATTTGGGTCAAGAAGCAGGCGCTGCTACCTTTTGGGCGAATCTAGGTTTCTTGGTTACCGGTATCGGTCTTCCCTTCTTAGGGGTGATTGCCATTGGTGTATCGAAAAGCTCAGGTGTATATGAATTAGCAAAACGGATAAATCAAACATATGCGATGGTTTTTACCATCTTGCTTTACTTAGTTATCGGACCGTTTTTTGCTTTACCTCGCCTTGCAACCACATCTTTCGAGATTGGTTTAGCACCATTTATCGATCCTAGCAGACAGACGCTATATCTAGCAATTTTCAGTATTGTATTTTTTGGGCTGGCTTGGTGGTTTTCAAGAAAACCGACAAAGATATTAGATTATGTTGGAAAATTCCTGAATCCTGCATTTTTGGTTTTATTAGGGGCATTGCTTCTCCTTGCTTTTTTGAATCCATTAGGCTCTGTCAATCAAGCGCCTATTCAGCCAAATTACCAAGACCATGCTTTTTTCACAGGATTTACTCAAGGATATAACACATTAGATGCGCTTGCTGCTTTAGCATTTGGGATTATCATCGTTACGACGATCCAAAACATGGGTGTAACAAAACCTGCTGAAATTGCTAAAGACACGATCAAATCTGGTGCGATCAGCATTATATTGATGGGAATCATTTATACTTTGCTCGCTTATTTAGGTGCTATGAGCTTAGGTAGCTTTGCTCTAAGTGAAAATGGCGGAATCACGCTGGCTCAGATTGCTGATCATTATTTAGGCACTTATGGTAGTATCTTATTAGCATTCATCGTTATATTAGCTTGTTTGAAGACTGGTATTGGTTTGATTACAGCTTTTGCAGAAACATTCACGGATTTGTTTCCGCAAAGAAATTACGCCTTTTTTGTTGCACTTGCCAGTGTCCTTCCCTGTTTAGCGGCAAATGTAGGCTTGACGAATATCATTCAATTTTCGTTGCCTGTTTTGATGTTCATCTATCCATTAGCAATGACATTGATTCTGTTAGTGTTGGTTGGTCCTTTGTTTAAGCAGCGTACAGCTGTTTATCGGATGACTACCTATTTTACATTGATTGCTTCGATTTTTGATGGGTTGAATGCCTGCCCAGAATCTATTAAGCAAACCCCTATCGTTCAAAATCTTTTACATGCTGCGGAAAGCTACTTGCCGTTTTTCAAATTGGGGATGGGATGGATCGTGCCAGCAGTTATCGGTTTCGTTATCGGCCTGATTTGGAGTTTCGCTAAGAAAGAAGAAGTATTGGATTGATAAAAGAGGTTGTCTCTTGAACACTTTTTAAGAAAGAGTTTGCGAAAAAGCTCTCACAAAAATTGCGGCGAGTAATCGCAGGATCAATAAAAAGCAAAAGGTCTGTGACAAAAGTCTTGTCACAGACCTTTTTTTCCGAATAAACGGTGTTCCAGAAGTAGCTTCTTCGAAAAATAAGCCGAAATTTTACAAAAATTTGAGAAGCAATTTTCGTCAATTCCTTCTTATTTCTTGAAGCGGACCACTTCAGTCACAACCTCTTTTTTATAAATAAAGTTATTTTTACATAATAAAAAAGCAAACATTAAATAACGTTAATATTAAAATAGATAAATCTATCCCTTCTTTTTCTTTATCAGTTGTTTGAACGATTATGCGTCCAAAACAAACGATTATTTGACATAACTACTGTCTTCCATGAGAATACACAAAGGAAACACCAATAATATAAAAAACATTTTTTTAAATTGATTTTTTCTATTACGCCTTGTATTCTTTTGTTTTTTCAAGAATAATTAAATGTGTAAGTGAATAGGAATGAATGGAGGTGCAAAAGACCCCCTTGTCGATCAGCCGCACGTGTTCTTGAAAGGAGAAAACATGAAAAAACTCACTCATTTGTTTTTTGTTGTGTTGACACTTCTGCCATTTGCTGCCACGCCTGTCCAAACGCACGCCCAAGAAACGTATACGATTAAAGCAGAACAACATGCGACGACCGAAGTTGTTCCTGAACTCCCGTCTATCTCTCGTATCCCTGTCACTACCCAAGAACCAGATCCGCACAACGCAGCATTGGTTCCTTTAACCGGTGGCGTCAGTTTCTCCTCTTTTCTCTCTCCTTTTTCTGCTGTTGGTGCTACATTAAGTTCTGCATTGGTTTCCCTCCCTGCTTCTGCTGCAGTAGTTTCTGCTATCCTAGGAGCAGGACTTGGTTATAGTTTTTACCAATTAGGTTCCTCCTTAGGCGTCGCCACTGCAGACTTACTCAAAACGAATGCGAGCTTGTATGAATTATCTTCCAATAATCCTGCCCTGCAACAAGAATTGGCCACTTTTGCCACTTCGGGGATCGATTCTACTACTAGTACCTATAATTTCTCGCAAGGTCTGCAAAAAAGATACGCGCAAGACGTGACCAGTCATGCATTGATGCGGGAATATTTGACAGGAACAACGGATCATGGTGCTTATCGCTTTTCGATCAATGACCATCCGGCATTCCGTAAACTGATCTCTTATGGTTCGCTTTTTACTGAAAGCGCTCGAACTGGCGTAATCGGACGTGATGCCTCGGTAGCTGATCGAATGTTCATCGAAGATCAATTCTTCTTACTGGAAATGGTTCGTGTCATGGAAACTCGAGTCGGCAGTGATACAACATTACTAACGATCTCCGGTCACAATTATGGCCATCGGGGTAGCAACGGTTCCTTCGTCCATGAAGTCGAATTAAGTGTCCCGATGTCTGTCTTGATGAGCCAGATTGCGACTCAAGAAGACTTTCTGGAATATATCCAGCAAAACACCACTTTTGAATTTGGGGTGATCGAAACACCCTCAAGAGAAGTCGCTGTCCAGACGGCTCAGCAAATGGCGCAAGCCTATCATACACGCACTGCCGATATACAAAAGAACTTAGCGGAAGTCTTGGCACCGACTGAAAACGGATTGAGCTTCGATCCTTCTGGTATAATCGCTACCTTATACGGACAAACGGTTGTCCTTGATGCAACAGGAAAGTTCGTGTACGCTGACACTCGAGTAGCCGTTCCAGAATACCAGTGGGGAGCGATCGATTTTGCTTACAGTGAAGCAGCCATCCCAATAGATGACTCGATCACGATCGGTGGACGAAGAGGTGTATTAGATGAAGAAACTGGAGACATCGTAGAAGATGGTACAGGTAAAACATTAGTCGAAGGCGCAATGGGCGCTGCATGGAATGCGTTGAGTCTAGCTCGAGTCCTTGAAGCAATCAAAAACTTCAAAGGGGATGACGGTGATGACGATGAATTCGAATGGTATTCCCCTCTTGATTTGTACTATGACGAATGGTATGCAGACGGCGGGAAAGGACATACGATGGAACGGCATGTGGGACAGTCTGAGGATGCCCTACGAGCCCGATTGGAGGACATAACCTATTCCGCTGCCTTCCATACTACGGAACAAGCTTTGATATTTATTAACTGCGCGATCTATACTGCCAATAAAAAATACTTAGAGGGTACGATCAAGTTACCTCTAGGTGATTGTTCTTTACAAGATGGTAATCGTGTAATCTATCGATCGTATAAATCAATCGCTCTTGGGAAAACATTAGGGTGGGGGTTTTATAGATTAAATCAGGACACTCATATTCAATACGACTCGATCTATTACGCCAAAGTGATTATTCAAAGAATGCCCAACATCGTATGGAAAAAACGAAAGTATTATATCCTAACCGCTTATCCTGACTTACGAAGAACTGTAAAAGAGGAGCCGCCAAGGGCGGCTCCTTCCTCTTCAAAATTTTTATTTATTTTTAGTCTGAAAAAATCAAATCATCACTAACCTAGCATCGAAAACAGTGAATCGCTTTCTCTTTTCGTCATACACTGACCACACATAAGCGCCATCCCAATAACGACC
>NZ_NGLI01000002.1:289280-470874 GCF_002141285.1 Enterococcus sp. 3G1_DIV0629
TTTCATCTTGTCAAAAAATCGGATATCCGTATAGTTGATTTTTTCTTCTCTGAATTCATAAAATTTTTGTGCGTATGTTTTTTTAGAAACCATCGTTCCTTTTTCAATAGAATCACCGATTCGCCATAACCAGCAAGCTTGTAGTCTACTTGAGCAATTAAGAAATTCTAAAACTGCCTCCTGATGACTAGTTAGCCCATCATATTCTTCTTCCTTGAAAAAAGCATAAGTGAATGGGATTCGATTACGTTCCAAATAAAAATCAATACTTTCTTTTTCTAATAGTTCCATCTTTTCTCTCCTTGTGTTCTTCTAACGGCACTCCTGATACACCAACACAACTGACCCTTTCATCTGCCACGTCAATACATGTTTCTCTCGAATTTTATCTATCCATTTTTATTTTATCGCAACTATCAAGACTTCTATTCCTATTATTTCTTTTTGGAGAAAAGATAGTTCTTAACTCATGGGAATCGCTGGATTTGTAAAAAAAGGTTGTGAAATCAGCGCCTTGGCTTAAGTATTAGAAAAGCAAAACAGCAAAATATAAGGAGCTATTTTACCGTTTTTTGAACTAATACCAAAGGGTAGCTGATTGCACAACGTGTCTTTTTATAGTATAAAATTTTAGACAAATATATGATATAAAAATAAATTTCGCAAAAAAACTTAACAACTTTCGAAAACTTTCGTCACAAAATATTCACAACTAATGACTATTATATAAGCATACCAACAAACAACCCTAACAACACTTTTTCATTTTTAACTCCTTATCCTGCTAGCTCCCCGGCTAGCAGGACCTTTTTTTATCAAAAAAACTTGTCCCATACAATCGATTCAACTAATCAACCGAATGCTGTCATGCTGTGATACTCATCGTAAAACGCTCCGTTTTACCGATATCCGCTTAAAGCATTCGGTTATTTTTGATTAGTAATGATTGATGGTACAAGCTCATACGTGCTTTTCTATCTGGTATACATTATTTTGATAACCGTTCCTGTTCTCCTGCTGGCGAAAGGATTGTTATTTTTTCAATTTGTTCTACGGGAACCATGCGGATCTGCTGCTCTTCGTTTTGTAGGCGGATCATTACTCGGTCTTTTTCGACCGTTTTTGTCGCCACCCAACCTGAGATCGTTTCATACTTGCTACTCAAACGATTCGCTCTTACTTGTAAGATAACTAAACTATGTTCAGTCGCAGCTTTTTGCAGCTCAAGAATAAACTTTCCTTGCAATCGTACATTCTTAGCATGTTCTTCAGTGTCATTTACAAAAGAATCAAAAAGTTGATACGAGGTATGAGTAACTAACTTCGTAAGCTTCTTCATTGGTGATACTGTCTCTTCGTTCATCGAATGCACTCCTCCTTTAGCTAAGAAAGTGTTACTTAATTAATCTTATTTTACCTAACATTTTACAAAAAAACAAGGAAATGCTCTAACGTCTCCCAAAAAAGAAAGCGCTAATTTTAGAAACTGTTTGTTATTTTATTTTCATCCATCCAAATGTCCCACCAATGATCTAACCCTTCTGTGATCAATTGATATGTCTCATCAAAGTTATTGGTATAGTATGGATCGGGAACATTTTCTTTTTCTTTTCCAGGAATGCTACTTAAAAACAAATGGATTTTTTCCTGTGCTGAGCGTGGTGCTCTTCTTTTCAGTTCTTCTACATTTTCTTGATCCATGCCAATGATCCAATCAAAAGTTTCAAAATCGTGGGGTGTGATTTGACGAGCAACCATATTCGTCATATCCACATTTTCTTGGTTTAATATTTTTTTCGTTCCAGGATGCGGTGTCTTTCCAACTTCATACGTACTTGTAGCAGCAGAATCCACAAAAAATTCTGCTTCCTTTCCTTCTGATGCTATTCGTTTCTTCAACAAGCCTTCTGCCATTGGTGAACGGCAAATATTTCCCAAACAAACAAATAAAATTTTTGTCATTTTCCCATCTCCTTTTAACGATCATGGATTTTTCAACAAAAGATTGTTTCTATTACTGTTCTTCCAACTCTTCTTTTGCATAAAGACGATAAGAATATAATTCCGTATCCTTGGCTAAACGGAAAAGCTGCATAGCGATTTCCATCGGTGTTTCTTCATATTCATTCGTGATCCAATTGACTAACACGCCGCTGCAACCGTAAGAAAAGAAACGAGCATAAAATAGTTTATCTTTTGCAGAAAGCTGTCTTTCTTCATCCATTTGCTCAAAAATCTTGATAAAAGATTTTTGGATTAGTTGAGAGAATTCTTTTTGTAAAATTTCTTGGTCAGAAAGCACAGTATTTGCGTAAAACTCTTTCTTTTCAGCAATTGCTTTCAGCATTTTCAATGCTTGCTCTTCCCAATTATCAAGAGTAAGACATTGCGGGTCTAAATAATGCAAGGCATCCTCACAATAGACCCAACGAAGCAAATCGTATTTATCTGTAAAATGATAATAAAATGTTTGACGATTGATTTTTGCTTCATTTGCGATTTTTTGGACGCTGATTTTTCGAAAAGATTGTGTTTGGCACAAATCAATCAATACGTTTTTGATCAATTGTTTCGTACGTGTTGTATCACTCATTCATTTTCCTCCAATCTAAAAGCAAAAATCACATATGATAGTCGTAGCCGAAATGTTCATAAGCATAAGCCGTAGCCATTCGCCCTCTAGGTGTACGCTTTAAAAATCCTTTTTGGATCAAGTACGGTTCATACATATCTTCGACTGTTTCTCGTTCTTCTCCTATATTTACGGAAAGCGTGCTTAATCCTACTGGTCCGCCGCCATATAATTCGATCATCGTCCGTAACAATTTCTGGTCAACATAATCCAAACCAGCTTGATCGACTTGTAGTAAAGTAAGAGCCTGATCTGCTATAGGACGATCGATTTTCCCGTCTCCTTGAACTTGCGCAAAATCACGAACCCGTTTGAGTAAGCGATTCGCGATTCTAGGCGTTCCTCGCGATCGGCGAGCAATTTCCAATGCCCCTTCTTCAATGATCTCTGTTTGAAAAATATCCGAAGAACGTAAAACGATCTCCTGCAGTTCCTGTTCGTCATAATATTCCATATGTGAAATGATGCCAAATCGATCGCGTAAAGGTGCAGAAAGCATACCTGCTCGCGTCGTCGCCCCAATCAAAGTAAAGGGAGGAAGAGGGAAATGGACCGGATGTGCGGTTGGTCCTTGTCCTACCATGATGTCTACATAAAAATCTTCCATGGCCGAATAAAGCATCTCTTCTACTACTCTAGGCAATCGATGGATCTCATCGATAAATAGGACATCCCCTGCTTCCAGTTCATTCAAGATCGCTACTAAATCACCCGGACGTTCGATAGCGGGGCCGCTTGTCGTACGAATGTTCACAGTCATCTCATTAGCAATGACCATAGCCATCGTCGTTTTCCCTAATCCAGGAGGCCCATACAACAGAACATGATCTAATGGTTCTTCCCGATTTCTGGCAGCTTCGATGTAGATCTGAAGTTCTTGTTTGACTTTTCTCTGCCCGATATACTGAGAAAGCAGCTGCGGACGAAGAGATTTTTCCAAACTCAGTTCATTTTCGCCAGTTTCTGGTGATAACAAGTATTCATCTGTCATTTGGTCTCCTCCTTATTTTTTCATCATCAGCTTGAGTGCTTGGCGTAAATACTCATCTGTTGTCTGATTATCGACTTCTTTTAATTGTTTTTCTACACGTTTGATTTCTCTATCACTGTAACCAAGAGCTGAGAGAGCCTCCATTGCTTCAGATAGAGCGGTAGCGTCTTTTGTATTTGCTTCATCGAATAGACTGAAGGGCGTATCAATACTCAGCTCACCAAATTTTCCTTTTAGATCCAAGATCATTTGTTGCGCCGTCTTCTTCCCTACCCCTGGAAATTTTGTCAAATAAGTGACGTCACTGGATTCCACTGCTTGGATCAAACCGGAGTGGTCTTCACTTGCCATGATCGCAAGAGCACTTTTTGGACCGATTCCTGAAACACTGACTAATCGCAAAAACAGTTGTTTTTCTTCTAAAGAATCAAATCCATACAAAAGATGCGCATCTTCGCGGATCACCTGATGGACATAAATTTTTATTTTTTGATTTAGTTTGCTACTGTAGCGGTAAGGATTTCCTAGTGCGATCTGGTAGCCGATACCATTGGTTTCTACTACTATGTAATAGGGGTTGATAAAGGTAACCACACCTGTCAGATATTCATACATATTCTAGTCCTCTTTCTTTTGCACACATACGTTCCCTTTATTGTAGCACATTTCCCCTTGTGAAAAAAGGAGTCTGGGGAGCGTTTCTTTCAAATAGCAATCGCTTGAATAAAAAAGAGCGGACGATCGAGTGAAGCCCCGTATTGTACCGCTCTTTTTGTATTTTCATTATTCTACCAGTGATTTGTATTCGCCATAACCGAGTTCATCCAGCTTTTCATAGGGAATGAATTTTAGTGAGGCAGAATTGATGCAGTAACGCAGACCGCCTTTATCTACTGGGCCATCGGTAAATACATGTCCAAGATGAGAGTTTGCTTCTTTGCTTCGAACTTCTATTCGATGCATGCCATGAGAAAAATCGGCTTTTTCGCGTACTTGTCTTTTCGCTATTGGTTTGCTGAATGATGGCCAGCCACAACCAGCGTCATATTTTTCCGCAGAGCTAAATAACGGTTCGCCGCTGACGATATCGACGTAGATCCCTTTTTCGTAAAAATCATCGTATTTTCCGGTAAATGGACGTTCTGTTGCATTTTCTTGTGTGACTGCATAAGCCATCGGTGATAATTTTTCTTTCAGTTCTTCTTTTTCTGGTCTTGTTGGTTTATCCATTAAAAATGCCCCCTTTGTGATCCTATCATAGCGCCAAAGCAGACAGATGCCAACAATTTGCTTTCTTTCGAATCATTTACACTTTTCGGCGCCGGGCAAACTCAACGAAACGGAATTTATCTAATCGGTGTACCGACTCAGAATACTCAAAACAGCGGGTATCTTCCAAATGAACAAGACTTCTGACGACTACTGCGTAAGTGTCATCGTGAAGATCCATCGTTGTTTTCATGATATCTGTTACTTCTTCTACTGTGATTTCCTTTTGTGCGTAAGCAATCGTTAAAGAAAGCTCATTTTCAAAATATTCATAGATCGATCCTTGTGCTTGTACTGGGGTTAAATGAGGAACGATCTCCTTTAATAGATAATCAGTATCTAATATAACCACTTCACCATCGATTTTTCTTTCGCGTATCAAATGCCAGACAGGTGCACCAATCTCCCAGCCAGTAATCTCATTCAGTGCTTTTGTTACTTCTGTTTCTTTTAACGTATGAACGATTGTTTCACTTGGAATACGTTGGGTTTCCTGTAGCTCTTTATAGCTTGTCAGCCCAGAAATAGGAAAATCAAAGCGGTTTCGATCTAGTACGATCGACCCTTTTCCTTGTTTTTTTTGAATATATCCTTCCGTCGTCAAAAGATTCAGTGCTTTTCTAATTGTTTCTCGTGAAACACCGTAGATTTTGATCAATTGGTTCTCACTAGGCAAAAGCGAATGCGGAGGATATTCTTTCGCTAAAATTTTCTGTTCCAAATCTAAAAAAATTTCATTGAACTTGTTCATGTTTTTTCCCTCACTCGTTCTTCCATCATTTCTTCACTATACTACAGCTCTTTTTGTATTTCAATGTTCCTCTTTTTAAGAAAAGCTTATTTTATGCTTTTTAAAACGATATCATTTTTCTGGATGTTTTTGAATAAAACGCTTGCAATTCTTCCTAAAAAAAAGTATAGTAAACGAAGAAGCAACTTGCATAGACAAGTTAAAAGAAAGGGGTTTATTGATATGGCAAAGTATCAAGCAGATGCCGAGAAACTGCTACATGATATCGGCGGAAAAGAAAATATTGCTGCAGTTAGTCATTGTGCAACTCGTATGCGTTTTGTCCTAAATGATCCTGGAAAAGCAGATCAAAAAGCAATCGAAGATATTCCTAGCGTGAAAGGGATGTTCACGAATGCTGGGCAGTTCCAAGTCATCATAGGAAACGATGTTTCTACTTTTTATAACGACTTCGTTGCAGTATCCGGAGTTGAAGGGGTTTCCAAAGAACAAGGAAAAGCAGCAGCAAAACAAAACCTTCATCCCGTACAACGCGCCATTGCCGTCTTGGCAGAAATCTTTACACCACTGATTCCTGCAATTATCGTCGGCGGATTGATCCTTGGGTTCAGAAATGTACTTGAAGGTATCCAGTTTGAAAGCCTTGGTGGAACGATCGTTGAACACTCGCAATTTTGGAATGGCGTCAATGCCTTTTTATGGCTGCCAGGTGAAGCAATTTTCCATTTTCTTCCAGTAGGTATCACTTGGAGTATTGCGAAAAAGATGGGTACTACACAAATATTAGGAATCGTTTTAGGAATTACATTAGTTTCTCCGCAATTATTAAATGCTTATGGTGTAGCTTCCACAGCCGCAGCAGATATTCCATTTTGGGATTTTGGTTTTGCTCAAGTCCAAATGATTGGTTATCAAGCACAAGTTATTCCAGCCATGCTGGCAGGGTTTATGTTAGCGTATCTAGAGATTTTCTTCCGCAAATATATCCCTCAGTCGATTTCAATGATCTTTGTTCCATTGTTTTCATTGTTACCAACTGTTTTAGCTGCTCACGTTATTTTAGGTCCTATCGGTTGGACAGTCGGAAGCTGGATTTCAACTATCGTAAATACCGGGTTGACGTCTTCTATCAGCTGGTTGTTTAGTGCTGTATTCGGGTTCCTGTATGCACCTTTAGTCATTACTGGTCTCCACCATATGACCAATGCGATTGATATGCAGCTGATTGCAGATTTCGGATCAACGAATTTATGGCCGATGATTGCTTTATCAAATATCGCCCAAGGCTCTGCAGTCTTAGCCATCGTCTTCTTGCATCGTGGGAACAAAAAAGAAGAACAAATCTCGATTCCAGCAATGATTTCTTGTTACTTAGGCGTAACTGAACCTGCTATGTTCGGAATCAATTTGAAATACGTCTATCCTTTCGTCGCAGCAATGGTCGGTTCTGGATTAGCTGGCATGTTTGCCAACTTGATGGATGTTCGAGCAAACGCGATCGGAGTAGGTGGTTTACCAGGAATACTAGCTATCCAAGCAGAAACATGGGTACCTTTCATCATCGCAATGATCATCGCTATCATCATTCCATTTGGCTTGACGATCGTCTTTAGACGTCAGGGAATCTTGAATAAGATTGATCCTGCTGTTCCTGAAAATGCTGCTGATGTACAGCTTCAAACAGCGAATGGCGCAACAGCAACGCCACAGTCTTTCGAACCTGTTTCAGCAACTGGTACGGCAGTTGCAACAAAAGAAACATTATTCGCAGTCGCTGCTGGGAACATCAAGGAAATTACTGAAGTAAATGACCCAGTTTTCTCACAAAAAATGATGGGTGACGGTTATGCTGTCGAACCGTCAAACGGCAAAGTCTATGCACCAGTAAATGGTAAAGTAACGAGTGTTTTTGAAACAAAACATGCCATTGGTATTCTTTCTGATGAGGGGCTGGAAGTACTTGTTCACATGGGATTAGATACCGTTGAACTAAAAGGCGTTCCTTTCACTGTATTCGTGAAAGAAGGAGATCTTGTCACACCAGAAACTCTGATTGCTGAAATGGAATTGCCAGAAATCGAACAAGCTGGTAAGAAAACTGATATTATTGTTGCTTTAACTAATAACGAAAAAGTTGCTGGTCTATCCCTTGACCAATCAGGACTTGTTCGCCCAGGCGAAGCAGTCGGTAAAGCTGAAGTAAAATCTTAGTCAGAGTAGATAAGTAATCTTTTCAATAAAAAAGACGGGCTATCATGGATTTTCAATCGAAAATCAGATAGTCCGCTTTTTTTGTTTAATTGAATGTTTTCAGTGCCTGATTGACAGCACCAATCGGAAACCCTACGATACTGTAGTAATCTCCAGAAATTTCTTTGACGAATACACTTGCAGCATTTTGGATGCCGTATGCCCCTGCTTTATCCGCATAGTCTCCCGTCTCCAAGTAACGATTGATTTCTTCATCTGTCAGTGGATAAAAAGTGACATGTGCTTCTGCTAGTATTCGTTCTTCTCGCTCCTTTGTTTTTAAAACAACTGCTGTGTATACAGTATGTGTTTCCCCACTTAATTTTTTCAACATGACTTCAGCCTCAGCCATATCTTCTGGTTTACCCATGATCTCCTGGTTGAGAACAACAGTCGTGTCGCTAGCAATCACTAAGCTGTCTTTCTTTTCTTTTTGTTCCCAAACAGTTCGTGCTTTTTCTTCAGCCATTCTGCGTACATAATCGACTGGCAGTTCGTCTGGAAATGGCGTTTCATCAATATCAGCAGGTTCGATCTCGAATTCTGAAACGATGTGAGCCAATAACTCTTTTCTTCTTGGTGATTGAGATGCTAGTATAATCTTCATGTTTCCCTCTTTTCTCTGACTTAATGCGGGTCTTGGATCCGTTTGAACATTCTTTCCATATCCGAGTTGGTAAAGTGAATCAATACTGGGCGGCCATGGGGACAATTGAACGGATTTTCGCATTGTGCTAAATCTTTCAGCAGCACACGTGCTTGTGCTTCATTCAAATAATGGTTGGCTTTGATCGATCGTTTACAGCTCATCATGATTGCTGTTGCTTCACGGAATTTTTTTACGCTCACACTTCCTGTCGTCAGTAGCATGTCGATCATCTCGCGAATAATCGATTCTTCTTCACCATTGGGATACCAAGTGGGATGGGCCCGTACAATAAAGCTGTTTTGACCAAATTCTTCTAAATAAATCCCTGCATCTTCTAGCAAATGCTTTTGCTCTTTTAGTTTCAAAGCATCACTGTTTGGATAGTCCAACACAAATGGAACAAGCAATTCTTGCAAATCATCAGATACTTCCCCAATTTTTTCCCGGAAATATTCATATTTGATACGCTCTTGAGCAGCATGCTGATCGATGATGTACAATCCTTCGCTACTTTGGGCAAAAAGATACGTTCCATGCATCTGTCCAAAATATTCCAATTGAGGAAAACGTTGAACTGGTTTTTCCGTTTCTAGTTTCTTGATCGCTTGTTCTAATGTTTTGTCGTTTCCTTGAGTGAAATCAAATTCAGGGTGGAGTGTCAATTCTTCCTCGTAAATCTGTTCATCCTCTTCCAAGGATATATCTATCTGTTCTTTATTTGTTTCTTCCGTGTTATCCACAGTAGGAATTTCTTTCTTTTCAGATTTTTCCACTGTTTTTTCTACAAAGTTATCAACATTTTCACCAAACTTATCCACCGTTTTCGTTGTTTTTTCTGGATAACTGGTGTTTTCTTCAGAAAAACCAGAAAAGTTTTCAACATTTTCCACAGACTTATCAACAGATCTGTCAACAAATGTGCTCTTTGGTTCTTCTACAAAAAAGGTTCCTGTCTTTCGGTCAAAATTCAAACTACTTGGCTTTTTAGGTTTTTCTTCTTCAAAAGCGTAGGACAAATCGATTTCGATTTGTTCCGTTTTAGGCTGATCTGGTACTTTTTTCTTGAACCGTAGATTATCCGCGGCACTTGGGATCAGGTTTTCTTGGGACAATGCTTGTTGAATGGCGTTACTAATTAGCTCTGTTAGTTCTTTTTCCTTCGACAACCGGACTTCCTGCTTCGTCGGATGGACATTTACATCGACTAAAAGAGGGTCCATCTTGATTTCCAATATAGCAATAGGAAAACGGCCGACCATTAATTTTGATCCATAACCTGCAACGATTGCTTTATTTAAGGAAAAATTCTTGATAAAACGTCCATTGATGATCGTCGATAAGTAGTTCCGACTGGCACGAGTCACCTCTGGCAATGAAACATAACCAAATAACTCAAAATCTAGATCTTTTCCTTCGATTTTCAACATTTTTTTAGCGGTAGATAATCCGTAGATTCCCGCAATCGTTTGTTTCAAATCGCCATTTCCAGCAGTTGCCAACATTTTGTTTCCATCATGTACTAAACGAAAAGCAATTGTTGGGTGACTTAATGCCAGACGATTGACGATGTCCCCGATGTTCGCTAATTCTGTGTGCAGTGTTTTCACGTATTTCAAGCGGGCTGGTGTATTGAAGAATAGGTTGCTGACGGTAATCTTCGTTCCTTGACGCAGAGGTGCTGGTCGATGCTCCATGACCTCGCCGCCTTTGAGCGAAAGATAAGTACCTTGGTTTTCTTCCTGATTCGCCGTTTCCAGAGTCATTTCAGAAACAGAGGCAATACTTGGCAAAGCTTCCCCTCGAAAGCCTAGCGTTCGTATGCGAAAAAGATCGTCGCGATTATGGATCTTACTTGTCGCATGCCGCTTGAAGGCATTCTCTACGTCGTCTGCCAAAATGCCTTCTCCGTTATCAATCACTTGGATCGTCCGCAGTCCCGCTTCTTCAACTAGGATATCAATCTGAGTACTACCGGCGTCAATTGCATTTTCCACTAATTCTTTCACGACGGAAGCTGGTCGTTCCACTACTTCTCCCGCAGCGATCTGATTAGCTAAACGTTCAGATAATTCTTGGATTTTGGCCATCGATATCCGCCTTCTTCCTACAGTTGTTTTTGTAATTCATATAATGTGTTTAGTGCATCCATTGGCGTCATTTCTAGTAAATTTATTTGCTTCAGTGATTCAATGACTTCTGTTTCATTTTCGGATAATTCACCGAATAAAGAAAGTTGTTGGTTTTCTTCTTTGACACTGTCTTGTATAGGGTCTTGGTTTACTTTTTCTGCAGGTGGTTTTATTTGCTCCTGTTTGGCTGTTTTAGTCTTCTCTTCTATTTCAGCTGGAACAGTATGGTGTCCGTTATCGCCATTTTCTAGCGTATGCAGAATATCTGCTGCTCGCTCTAGTAGATTGGCAGGCAACCCTGCGATTTTTGCCACATGTATACCATAGCTTTTATCCGCAGGTCCATCCATCATTTTATGCAAGAAGACAACTTCTCCGTCTTTTTCAACAGCTCCAACATGGACATTTTTAAGCTGCGGAAGTTCTTTTTCAAGTACCGTCAGTTCATGATAATGGGTAGAAAAGAGTGTTTTTGCTTGTACATGACGATGGATATATTCGATGATTGCTTGGGCCAACGCCATTCCGTCATAGGTTGCTGTTCCTCGCCCGAGTTCGTCAAACAAAATCAAACTGTTTGGCGTAGCATAACGCAGGGCTTGATTGGCTTCCATCATCTCTACCATAAAAGTACTTTGTCCAGCAATTAAGTCGTCACTTGCACCAATTCGGGTAAAAATCCGATCAAAAATAGGTAAAACTGCTTGTTTTGCCGGAACGAAACAGCCCATTTGTGCCATCAGAACAGTTAATGCCAACTGGCGCATATACGTACTTTTACCAGACATATTCGGTCCTGTAATCAGCAAGATCATTTCGTCTTCTGCCATTTCTACGCTGTTAGGGATATATTCCTGATGTCCTAATACTTTTTCTACTACAGGATGTCGTCCGTCTTTGATCAGAAGCTGATGCTTGTCACTGACAAGTTCTGGCCGAACATACTGATAGCGTTCGCTGATCGTTGCAAAACTTTGTAGCACATCTGCTGCGCTGATTGCTTTTGCAAGTACTTGTAGCGGCTGGATAGCCTTTTTGACTTCTTCTCTCACAGCTAAAAACAACTGATATTCTAAATCAACAGATTTTTCTTCTGCTTCGAGGATTTGTGTCTCCAATTCTTTTAGTTCTGGCGTGATGAAACGCTCTGCATTTGCTAAGGTTTGTTTTCGTTCATACTTCTCCAGTTCTGCATTTCCAAGATTTGCTTTTGTGATTTCTATATAATAACCGAAAACGCGGTTAAATCCGATTTTTAAGTTCTTGATTCCTGTTTCTTGACGCTCTTTTGCTTCAAGTTCTGCTAGCCACTTCTTTCCGTTTCTCATAGCAGAACGGTACGTATCGAGCTGCTCATTGAAACCATCTTTGATGATGTTTCCTTCCGTTATTTGTAACGGCGGATCATCTTGGATAGCTTGGTCGATCAATTGGACGAGATGGTCCATCGGTTGCATTTCTGAAAGCAGACTTTGCCATTGACCTTGATCGATTCCTTCAATCAACCCTCTGATCATTGGCACTTGTTCTAAAGAAGTTTTCAACTGGATCAAGTCTCGCCCATTGACATTACCGAAAGCTACTCGACCTGCAAGGCGTTCCAGATCATAGACTTTCGTTAATGCTGACTGCAAATCGATACGTTCAAAATAACTGTCTAGCAAAGAAGCGACCATTTCTTGTCTTGCTTTAATTTGTTTTGCCTGGATAAGCGGACGGTCTAGCCATTGTTTTAATAAGCGGCCACCCATTGCTGTTTTTGTTTCATCTAACAACCATAGAAGAGTGCCGTGCTTTTTCCCAGTCCGAATAGATTGGCTTAATTCTAGGTTGAATTTTGAATAATAATCCATTTTCAAAAAATGATCTGGTTGGTATTCTACTGCTTTTTGTATATGAGCTAAACTCCGCTTTTGTGTTACCGATAAATAAGTCAATAGTTTGCCGGTTGCTTCTTTTTCCAGCGGATCAACTAGTTCGCTTGTCAAAAAGCTAAATTCCGCGTTTTCTTCCATCTCATTTTGTTGAGAAAAGACTAGCCCTAAACGCCCGCTTAGCTGTTCGCGAAGGGTATCAGTGATCTCACTGCCTAATACGAGTTCTTTTGTCTGCAATGCAGAGGCTTCATTTAAAACAGCTTCTTCATCATGCAACCGAGCCGTCTTCAATTCTCCCGTACTTAGATCGGCATAAGCAAAGCCAAATTCATTTCCTTGACTAACTACAGCTGTTAAAAAATTGTTGTCTTTTGCCGACAATCCTTTGCTGTCCATGACTGTACCAGGAGTGACTAGCTGGATCACTTCGCGCTTGACCATCCCTTTAGTCGTCTTTGGATCTTCTACCTGCTCGCAAATCGCTACTTTATAGCCTTTTTCAATCAAGGCATCGATATATCCTTGTGCTGCATGGTGAGGGACACCGCACATAGGAATAGGTTCTTCTGCATTTCGATTTCTGCTCGTCAACGTTAATTCCAAAAGCTGTGATGCCTTGATCGCATCTTCATAAAATAATTCATAAAAGTCTCCTAAACGATAGAACAAAAAAGCATCTTGGTATTGTGCCTTGATGCTTAGATATTGTTCCATCATAGGAGTGTTTTTAGTTTTTTGAGGCATGTTTTTCCTCCTCTATTTGTCCATTGATTTCTTCTTGTATCATCGTTGTTAAATGATGAAGCAGATCATCTGCTTCCAACAGCTGTTTTCTATAAGCTATAACAAGCGGATGCTGATCAAATTCTTTCATGAATTGATCCGCTCGCTTGATGGCTTCTTGTTCTGCTGCTGGTTTATCATAGTGCGCAAAATGAACAGCTTCTTTTTGCGCTTGTTTGATTTTCTCTCTCAACTCAGCCAAATACTGGTTTTGCTGGATCTTTTCTTCAAGTTCTTTGTAGCGAATGATCGTTTCATTTTTTCTTAAAAGTTTTGTCAGTTTCCTTACTTCTTTTTGAATTTCCGGCTCCTGCTGCAAAAAACTGCCTCTCTTTCTACTCCATGAACGGTCGATCCTCATTGATTTGAATCAGCTGGATTCCTTTTGCATGACCTGTCGTATCATCCAATTCTAAGATACAGCCGCTTAAAATCGATCGGCCTTGTTCGACAACTTCAAAACGTTTTGGTAATGCGGTCAGAAACTTTTCGATCACAGGTTCTCTGCGCATACCCAAAATACCATCATAGGGTCCTGTCATCCCAACGTCTGTCAGATACGCTGTGCCTTTTGGCAAAATTCGCGCATCATTTGTCTGGACATGTGTATGTGTACCGACCACTGCTGAAACTTTCCCATCTAAAAACCAGCCCATCGCTTGTTTTTCACTTGTTGTTTCTCCATGAAAATCTACAAAAATGATTGGCGTACGTTTCCTAGCTTCTTCTACTAGTTCCTTCATTTTACGAAAAGGATCATCCAAGTCCACCATGAAAGAACGAGCTTGCATGTTGATTACTGCCAATTCGATCTGATTCACTTTGACAAAGACCATCCCTTGTCCAGGCGTCCCTTCCGGAAAATTTGCCGGCCGAACCATCTTTTTGGCTTCATTTACAAACTCAAAAATCCCGCGGTTGTCCCACGTATGATTTCCCATCGTCACGACGTCTACACCGTCTTGCAAAAATTTTTTATAGATTTTTTCTGTGATTCCACGTCCAGAAGCGGCATTCTCACCATTTACGATCGTTACTTGCGGACGATACTTCTTCTTCAACCTAGGAAGATATTCAGTAATCATCTCTCGTCCCATTGAACCTACTACATCACCAATAAACAATACCCGCACACTAAATTCCTCTTCTCTTTTAACATCACTCTATATTATAGTTGTTTTCAATAAGAAAGAAAAGGTCAAACAAAAGGAACTCTTTCCTGATATTTCTTAGATTTGAAAAATAAAATAAAGAAATGGGACGGTGATAAAAGTCTTATCACCGTCCCATTTCCCGAATAAACGTTGTTCCATCTGCTGCTTCTTCAGAAATAAGCCGAAATTTTTCAAAAATTTGAGAAGCAATTTTCATAAATCTCTTCTTATTACTTGAAACTGACCACTTCTGTCACGACATCTTCCTTAAACGGTGTTCAAAAGCTTGCATCTGCGGTAATAAGCCCAGCCAAACAAAAATAGCTCCTCCTATTTTTCGTTTGGCTGGGCTTATTACTTGATGCAGAACAGCTTTTTCACAACCTCTTTTAAATCACACTTAACTCTTTCAATGCCTTCCAGATACCATCTTGATCATTTGTATCAGTGACCATCTTGGCTTCTGCTTGTACTTCTGGCACAGCATTCCCCATAGCTATTCCGATCCCTGACATACGCAACATTTCACGGTCATTTTGTCCGTCACCAAAGCTGATAATATCTTCATGCGGGATACCTACTTGTTCTGCTAAGTGTAGGATCGTCGCCGCTTTAGAACCGTTTTGGGGAACGACATCTACACTGTTCTCATGCCAGCGGACAAATCGAATCTTATCATATGAAGAGAATTTTCCGTCATATGTTTGATCGAAAAATGCTAACGCTTGATAGATTTCTTGTTCCTCTGCAAAAAACTGATCTAGTTCAGGCAAGACAGCGCCGAAAGAATGCATCGCCTCTTCCATCACCGTTACATCATTGGAAGAAGAACGTTTGATATTGTCTAAGCTGACAAAAGCTGTGTCGATCTGTTCATGATGCGCTTCCTGGACGAATGCATCTAACTGTTCGCGATCTAGTAAATTCTTATATACTTGTTCATGGTCTAAAAAACCGGCCGCTCCATTACATAAAATGTAGTTCGTAAAATCCAGATCTCGAATGACTTCTTGCGCATGGAATCGGCTCCGCCCTGTAGCAATCGTGACCAGATGACCGGCTTTGCGTAATTTTTCCAATGCTTCTCTCGTGCTATCTAAAGCTTGTTTATTTGAATCTAACAACGTTCCATCAATATCAAAAGCAAATAATTTGCGTCTCATCTCTTGTCGTCTCGCTTTCTTATAAATACTTGCTTGCCTCTCGAACAGCTAACTTGCTCAAATCTGTTGTCAGCTGACTTTTTACCCAAGCGGCATCGGTCTTACTATAATCACGCAATGCCCAACCGATTGCTTTTTGGATAAAGAATTCCTTTGTTTGACGGTCTTCGTCTATTGCTCGGATCAATAGTGCTGTGTCTGTTTGCTGTTTATAACCTAATTGCAACGTGATTGCTATTCGACGCAACCAGAAATCTTCCTTTTTTTCGAACAACTGAAAGACTTCTTTACGTTGCTCTGGATGGGCTTTACACCATGTACTGTATACTTTTCTCCAAGAATCGATGCTGTCCCACCATTCTTTTTTCTGGACTAGTGGTAACAATGCAACTATCTCTTCAAAGGTAAGACGTTTGATGTTTTTTTGGACTAAATCGATCGCCACATACTGATATTCTCTTTCGATTTGTTCATAATAATAATGAACAAAAGCTAAAACTTCAGAAACAGATAAATGTTTGCTTTCATCCAATAACGGCTGTTGCAAAAGAGCGCGTTCCGGCTTAGGTACCCCAGCAAAAGGAAAGAGATTTTTCATGTACTTTTCCATTTGTAACGCTTTTTCTTCATTTTTTGGAAAAACTAACACTTCCATGGTATTTCCTCCCTTAATGAACGACTTTTTAGTCCACATAGGATGATTTTGATTGATTCAGCCAAGCATAACCCAGTCCCATCACTAAACCGCCACCAATATAATTCCCTGCCAAAGCAAAAAACAAATTATGTAACACATTGCTGGCTGTCATTCCATCCATCTGGCCTTGAGAAGCAAAGTAAGCAAGCGTAAAGGCAGGAAAATTCGCTATCACGTGTTCATATCCTAAAAAAGCAAAAATGAAAATAATGAATACGACCGTGATTACTTTCCCAGCATCCTCTTTCATCCGCATGCTGATCAGTACAGCGGTATTGACAACGATATTCGCAAACATCCCTTCCACCAAAATCGTTGTTGCAGGTTTTGCTAGTTTTACTGCTATTGATTCTAACATAAAGTTGTCCAACGTTAAATCTTGAAATGGCGTAGTCATAGAAATAAGAAATCCACATAACATGCCGCCAATCATATTGAAAAAAATACAGGCAAATAGAATCTTGGCTGCCTTACTTAAAGCAAGTCTCTGCCGAAAAACACCCACGGTCATATAAAGCATATTCGATGTTCCTAATTCGGCGTTCATGTATAGAATCATGACCAGACCCCAGCTGAACATAAATGCGTATAAAATCTTTCCTAGACCGTGCGCGATATCTTCCCCCTTCATCGCAATCGCAAATGCCACAGCCGTTCCTAAAGTCAAAAACAAACAGGCAAGAACCGCTCGAACAGCGTAACGTGAAAAGCTGTTTTCAAAAAGGTTCGCCTTCTTTTCAATTGAAGCATCGATTTTCTCAAATAATGGTGATACCGGATTCATTGATTTTCTCCTTAAACTTCTTTCACTTTTTTTCCATTTGCACATACCTTCTCATTTTATAAAGAGAGCCTAGGTTTGTAAAGCGTTTTTACGCACTAATTATCTTGACATTCATGGATGATCTATCATATACTGTAGTTTGTGTAAAATAATGCAGCAGAAAAATAATAACTCATCCCTAGTTTGTTGCCCCGTCTCGGGTTCGATTGTGTAACCGCGGCTGCAAAGGTGAAGATTGAAGAACAAACTATATGATTATGAATTTTTCAACGGATTATTTTACTCCAAAAACTTATATTCATTGGAGGAAATTTTAATGTCTCGTTATACAGGACCATCATGGAAAATTTCTCGTCGCTTAGGCATCTCATTGTCAGGCACAGGAAAAGAATTAGCACGTCGCCCTTACGCACCAGGTCAACACGGACCTAACAGCCGTGGCAAACAATCAGAATACGGCATGCAATTAACTGAAAAACAAAAACTTCGTCACATGTACGGAATGAACGAACGTCAATTCCGTAACTTGTTCGTAAAAGCTAGCAAAATCAAAGAAGGTAAACATGGTGTTAACTTCATGATCTTACTAGAACAACGTTTAGACAATGTTGTTTATCGTTTAGGACTTGCAACGACTCGTCGTCAAGCACGTCAATTAGTTAACCATGGTCACATTTTAGTTGATGGCAAACGCGTTGATATCCCTTCATACCACGTAGAAGTGGGTCAAGTGATCTCAGTTCGTGAAAAATCACAAAACATCGTAACAGTAAAAGAAGCTGTAGAAGCAACTGTTGGACGTCCAGCATTCGTAAGCTTTGACGCTGAAAAATTGGAAGGTTCATTGACTCGTTTACCAGAACGTGACGAACTATATCCAGAAATCGACGAAGCTCTTGTCGTTGAATACTACAACCAAAGCTTATAATTTCAAAAGCTTTCTTGAAAAAGACCGCTATCTATTGGATAGCTGGTCTTTTTTTTATTTTCTATTTACAAAGCAATCACTTTGTTTTACAATTTCGTTAACCAAATAAAAATATCAAGTTAACGAAAAGAGGGCATTATGAACCGAACATTGAAAGAATTGATACTTGCTGCGGAATTTGCCGCGATTATTTCTGTCCTTTCTCAGATGACCATTCCTTTTGGTTTGGTTCCTTTGACAGGGCAAACATTTGCTATTGGACTGACAGCCACTTTTCTCGGAAGAAAACTGGGATTGATATCTGTTACAGTTTATCTTTTACTGGGTTTGATCGGTCTTCCTGTATTTTCAGGGATGACTGGAGGCATAGCTGTTTTATTTGGTCCAACTGGCGGATACTTGATTGGATTTCTCTTTCAAACATGGCTAACTGGCTGGATGATCGAAAAAACAGACGCTCATTACTTGTACGCAATCTTTGCCAATCTAATGGGTTCTCTTGCCGCATTAGTCTGTGGGACGATCTGGCTGAAGATAAGTAGCGACCTTACTTTTACAACTGCATTTGCCAGCGGGCTGCTGCCTTTTTTACTGCCGGAAGTAATCAAAGCAACTGGAGCAGCCTATATCGGTGTCTTGTTGAAGAAACGGCTAAATCGATTTCTTCAAACGAATTGAGCAAAAAAGCAGCCTGGAAGAAGACTCAACATCCGGTCTCTTCCACGCTGCCATATTTTAATTTAAACAGATCTTTATTTTGTCAAATCCACTTTTTTACCGATCCAATAAATAATTATCCCACCGACAATCATTGATGCCAATTCTCCTAAAGCAATCACCCACCAATTCAAGAAAAAAGGTAGTTGATATAAAATCGTTAGCTGACCAGCTACTGTAAACATGGAAAAAGCGAATACGCATGCTGTCACTGCCATTTTGATTTTCATGTTTTTGATGCGACTAGTGATTTTATAGTTGATAAGCAATACAATCAGCGTGCTGACGCTTCCTACTACAACATCTATCAGTCCAAGAGGAGAAGCAATATTAGCCAAAGCTACTCCCGCTGTTACCGCGACGATGTATCTTTTGTTATACAAGGACAGATAGTTGAACATCTCCGAGAGACGAATCTGAATCACTCCAAAGCTAAAAACAGACAAAACCAGCGTCACTGCCACATATAAACCAGTGACTAGCGCCATCCGAGTCACATCTGTCGTTGTCCAGCGTTTGGCTGAACGGGTATTATTTTTTTCCATGTTCTATTTCTCCTTTGCAAGATAATTTTATCTTGGTAATGACTGCGACCAAAGGATGGGAAGAAAATTCCAACTGAAGTGCCGCAGAAGGTTGTGAAAAAGCTGCCCTGCAACAAGTAATAAGAATAGTCAAATAAAAATAGCTCCTCCTATTTTTCATTTGGCTGGACTTATTACCGCAGTTGCAAGCTTTTGAACACCGTTTATATCAGAAGGTTGTGAAAAAGCTGTCTGACATCAAGTGCCGGGAACAATCATCGACTTTCTTTTATCATCAACCATTTGGTTCTCTCTTTATTTCTTATCATACAGAAGCTTGAAAAAAACACAAGGTTATTTTAGCAACCAGCCACCGTCGATTGGAATAATCGTTCCTTGTATATAGCTTGCTTTAGGAGAGGCAAGAAATAATGTCAGCTCCGCTACTTCTTCCGGCTGTGCCCATCGTTTGACTGGTGTTTCATTTGCCACCCACTCTGCCATCTCACCTTTCCCTTCAAAATCAGCCGCATTCATCGGCGTTTGGATGGCTCCTGGAGCAATTCCTTTTACTCGGATCCCCTGCTCTGCGTAATCCAGAGCGAGTTGTTTGGTAAAACCAACGATTGCATGTTTCGCACTTGTATAAGCGATTCCACCTCCGCCAGCAACCAAACCCGCAATCGAAGCCATGTTGATGATTGTTCCGCTTTTTCGGCGGATCATATCAGGAAGGATGATGTTTGTTAGATGATACATGCTTTTCACATTCGTTTCATAAATCAGATCCCACAGCGATTCGTCAGTTTCCATCAAGGATTTGTATGCATCTAGTATCCCCGCAGTATTCAATAAAATCGTAACTTCACCAAAATGATTTTGGCATTTCGATACCGCTTGTTGGAGTTCTTTCCTCTGTCGGACATCCCCTAGTGCGTAGGCAAAAGTTTCAGGAAATCGAAAAGAAAGTTCTTCCATTTTTCCAAATTTTTGATCTAATCCAAACACAAAGGCATCTTGTTCCAGAAAAGCTTGGGCTTGTGCGGCACCAATACCAGAAGCAGCTCCTGTAATAAATACGACCTGTTTAGCTAAATCTGGATAACGGTTTTTCATTCTACGATCGCCCAATCATCTGCTAAAATATCGCAAACTGTAGGAGCAAAGCTAGAAAAACCTTCATCACTTGTTTTGATCAATAAGTAAGGCGTCACCGGACAGCCATCAAATTCATCATCGGATACGAGAACAACATAAAGCTCAAATCCACTCCATCCTTTACGAATAATCTTTGCACCTTTTTTCAATTCTGGTAAAATTTCTTCAAATGTCATCTTTATTCTCCTTTTTTTGTTATTGTTTTGATTGTTTTTGTTTTTGAATCATTTCAAATTTTTGAGATAGCTGAATGTAATCTATCAATTTTAATTCTTCGGTCACAATAAAATAGTCAAGATCCGCCCACGGTTTTCGATGAACTTTACTTGTTGAAATCAGAAGATCCACTTCTCTTCCCCGATAATCCGTTGGTAGAAAAATCAGCTGATAATCATTACGGAAAAACGTCCGTAACCCCTCCTCTAACAGTTGCTCTTCAAATAATGGGAAATCTGTCATCAAGAGGATCGTGATCTTTGGAAGCTGTGGAGTAAAGGCTCCTAATGTTTTAAACACAGTCAGATACCGACCCATCAAAAACGCATGATTTTTAAACGCCAGATGATTAGGCTGTTTGTGTCTGCTTTCAAAAAAGCGTACTAACCATTGTTTTAATTCCTTGTTTTCAATGACTAAATGATTAATGAAGTCACTACTGTTTCCATCAATCGTTTCTTTTGCGTTAGGAAAAAGATAGGCGAAAAAATGACTACTGAACAAATAGTTTTCTGCCTCAAAGGTCAGATTTTCCGCTGGTAGCTCCTGCTCTTCTTGATAAAGAGAAAGAGCTGCTTTTGCTTCAGAAAGAGCTGCAAAAGGCGGTGTTTCTGCTTGTTGATGGAAATCAAAGATTTTCTTCCGTATCTTAGGATCACTATAATATTCTTCACGCGTCATCAGAACAAGAAATAATGCGCCTAACTCGTCTTCTACTTGAAAATAATTAGGAAATACCGGTTCCATGACTTGGCAGAATCGCTGGAACAACAGATTGTCTGCGATCAGCCGTCTTTTTTTCTCATTCAATACCACATAATGCTTCTGTGATTTTCTTAAAAAAAAGGCACCTAGCATATATTCCAATCGTCTTTTTTTGATTTCATTCAAACGAACGTTGAAAAAAGCCATGATATGTTCCGCCATATTCTTTACGTCCATTTGAGAAATCGTTTCAAATGGCCAAATTTTCCCTCGAAACAACTGCCAAAATGTCATATGCAAGTAAAGTCGAATAATTTCTTCTTCGCCTTGCGCGATATATGTACCTCGTTGCAGACGAATGCCGTAAGTTTGCAATTGCTGTTTCCATTCATTGATTTTTCGATGAGCAGTGGATTCACTAATGTAATGCTTTTGCGCGAATTGATACATTGTATGAAATTCTTCAAAAAAAATGTCGTGCAACAGCTGGAATTTCAGCGTACTTTGCACGAGATAGATCAAAAAACGCTCATGTTCGATCGAATCGAGCGTATCATAAAAGTTATAGCCTGAACGGTGATTTTTTGTAAACAAAGGGTGCGTCTTACCGCTAAACTGCTGATAGTTTTTAGACAGCTCGTTTAGGTATTTCGACACGCTGCGGGCATCCAGCTGAACAACTTGCGCTAATTGTGCAGCAGTATGCCAAGCTTGATCCTCAAAACTTTCTAGGAGGAGAATCTTATAATATAGATCTTTATCAAATTGTTTAAGATACTCGGAAGACAAATACACGTCTTTCCCTCCTTTTTTATGCTAGAACGTTTTGGTTATTGTAGCATAAAATAGTGGTTTTCGCATCAAAACAAGCCAGCAAAGGGCTGAAAGAATAACGGTAGCAACAAAACGGTCAATATCCCATTTACGCATATCGCAAGCCCTGAAATGATCCCTTCTACTTCGCCAATCTCGATTGCTTTTGCTGTACCGATAGCATGAGAAGTACTTCCTAACGCCACACCGCGAGCAACGGGACTTTCGATCTTGAATAGGCGGAAAATATGAGTAGCGATCAGCGAGCCAAAAATACCTGTAGAGACAACAATAGCAAGAGTCACGGCATTCACCCCGCCCATCGTATGAGACAAATCGACAGAAATAGCCGTCGTTACAGATTTCGGTAGTAAGGAGATGACCATCTCTTTATGAAGAGAGAAGAAATAACCGATCCCTACACTAACCAAGCAATTTGCGACTATTCCTGCTAAAATCGCAGCTATTACAGGATAAAAATTTTCTTTCAGCAAACGGAAGTTTTTATAAAGCGGGATGGCAAGTGCCACTGTCGCAGGAGTAATCAGCATAGTCAAAAAATTGCCGCCGATATTATACTCTTTATAGCTGACGCCAGAAAAATGCAGAAATAAGATAATAACAACAATCGATAATACGAGAGGATTCAAAACAGGCAGTTTATATTTCCGCAAAAATTTGTCAGATAATACGTACACTCCTAAAGTCAAACTTAAGCCAAATAATGGATTTACAAAAAACTCAGTCAATTTGATTCTCCTCCATTTCGTTTACAGATACCCTGCTTGCTTTTTTCTTACGGACATAGCCTAGCAAAGCTTCTACCCCTTCTGCCGTTTTTCCCGCTGCGACCATCGTGACGATGGAACACACGACGACTGCCCCCAATAAAATAGGCCATATCGAAGCAATGTCATCAAAATATTCCAATAAACCTACACCAGCTGGAACAAATAAAATAGCTAGATTATTCAATAAAAAATCACCAGTTGCTCCGATTTTTTCAGGATCAACAAGATGCATTTCAAATGCTAAAAATAAAAAAAGAATCCCTAAGATACTCCCGGGAATAGGTAAATGAGCAAAAATTCGGATACCTTCTCCTAATACAGAAAAGAAAATAATAATGAAAAACTCTTGAAAAAATTTCATCAAACAACACTCCTTACGTATAGCTTTCATTTTACTAACAAACCTTTTCTGAAAGTTTCAAAACATGCTGTTTCTAAGATACAATTTTTGAGAAAAAAAACGTTTTTTTTTTGGTATATTTATAGTTAAGCTTGGTGATTTGTGGAGAACTTTTAAAAAGAGTTGGAGTTTTACTGTTGGTCTGGTTTCTTATACGTAATGGAAATCATTTTTTTATTCACATTTGTTAAGACTGCAGAAATCCTTCCGACACGAAACACTGCACCGATGCTTTTCGTGTTGATGTTTCTTTTTTTTTGCATTTTTATAACATTTGGAGGTATTTATGGATTACTCACTAATGACCCGTCTTGCGGCGGAAATGATTGGTACAGCATTACTAATCGTTCTAGGTAACGGTGCTGTAGCAAACGTAGATTTAAAAGGTACAAAAGGATATGGCAGCGACTGGATGCTGATTGCTGTCGGATATGGATTTGGGGTTATGATGCCGGCAATGATCTTTGGCGGAATCAGCGGTAACCACATCAACCCAGCATTTACGATCGCCTTAGCGTCTAACGGATTGTTCCCTTGGGCTGAAGTTGTTCCTTATATCATTGCACAATTGATTGGTGCAGCGATCGGACAATTGATCGTAGTGGCTTGTTACAAACCTTACTACGACCAAACAGAAGATGTAAACCATGTGTTAGGTACATTCTCAACAATCAACAGTGTTGGTTCTAAATTCAATGGTTTCGTCAATGAATTCTTTGGTTCATTCGTTTTATTCTTTGGAGCTTTAGGTATTACAAAAGCACCATTCTTCCAAGATAACCTTGGTACAGCTCACTTAGCACTTGGTTTCCTTGTATGGACATTAGTTGCTTCACTTGGTGGTCCTACAGGTCCTGGCCTGAACCCAGCTCGTGACTTTGCACCACGTCTTGTACACGCACTACTTCCATTGAAACATAAAGGTTCTTCTCAATGGGGATATGCATGGGTACCCGTTGTTGCACCTATCTGTGCTGGTGTCGTAGCAGTATTCTTATATAAATTATTATTTATGGCTTAATTAAAAGCTAAATAAAAAAACTTGGTACAGCGATTGCGTACCAAGTTTTTTTATTTTTAGAAAAAGCAGTCGGACTTTCTAAAAGAAGTTCACTATTCGATCCTGTCGATGATTTCTTCAGCAAAATCGTCTATTTGCTTGTCAATTTTGCTGTCTTTGTATTTCTCTTCTTGGATAGTCAACAAAATCTTTGTAAGGTTCCCCCAGTCTACTGCTCTTGGCGGATCAAGCCAAACCACTACTTGAGACACACTTTCTTCATATAAATTGTTTCTATTCGTGATTATAACATCCGGAAAATCAGGCTTTCCAGCCTCTATCACTTCCGTATTCAGATTAATGTACAAACTTAAATTTTTCTTGATAAATCGATTATAGGCAGCACCATAAGAAAAATCGATGATGATTTTTACTGGCTCAGAAACCAGTTGAACGGGTATGTGATTGATCAATAACAATAAATAACTGAAAAAAAGAAAAAATTTATCTTGAAGCAACTCTTTGTGTTTTGACATTAAATCATTCATATACTCTAACAGATAGCAATAAAATGTAGGATAGTTTTGATTAAAAAAAGAAATATCTAGTGGAAATTCATCCGATTTATTAAGGGTATAATGCAAAAGTTTAAAATGTATTTTGGTTAACTCATTTTGGATCGATTTTCTCGTCTCTTTCGGTAACCGTTTGAACCGTTTTTCAAAACTTTCAATGAACTGCTCATTCAACCATTCGATTGTTTCATCTTCTTTTTTCCTCAAATACTTTTGATCTAACTTATCATGGAGATAAAGCCACGAGAGGGTCTTACAGATAAAAACAACTGATTCCGTCTCCAGTACTCCTTTTAGATAGAAAAATCCTATATCTGAGAAAAATAGCGGCTGATTGTTGACAATATCTAAAGAATCTTCTTGTTCAGACAATAGATTGATTGCTAAAAAGTGGAATAATTTCTTTTTTTCATAAGCGGAAAGAGGATAATACCGATTTAAATTTTTTACCATTTTTTCTGTTTTTATAATTATAGGTAGCGCATACAACTTTTCAACACTTATTTCTGTTGAGTTAAAAAGATTATATAAAAAAAGGCGGATGTTTTTAGGATTTCCTGCCAACTTTCTTTTCTCAAAAAAAATTTGATACTTTTTTAGATTTCTTTTCAGCCCTTGCAATACTTTATAAGCCACAGAATAACTCACATGATGCTGTTCAGCAAAATTTTCTATTGAGATATATTTTTCCTGAAAGAAAGCCAATACCATTTTCATGGATAAAGAATCTGTTATATAGCGAGATAATAGGGCTTTACTAGAACTTTTACCATTGATTTCCAAACATATCACCAATTCACTAACAGTTAGACGAAAATTTTTCTCTAAATCGAACATTTGTAAATCATGTTTTAGCTTATCGATAGTTTTTTTCAAGAGAAATGTCGATAACGATAGTTTCTCTTGAATATCCGAGATTGATTCTGATAAATTTGAGCTTGCTTCTAAATATTTAAGTAATGAATAACTTCTATAATCTTCCTTGCTTAAAAAAAACTCATAATTCATTAGCCATCAGCTCTTTCTACGTATATTGCTGTTTCCATTCCTTCACTGCTACTATCCCTTCTTATTCATATTTTCTGCATTGTCCCAACTGTACGCTACACAACCTGGAGGATCCGTTTATTGACCATTCTTGCTGTTATACCAGTTATAATGATTATATCATTTGCTTATAGGCATCTACGCTAATACAAAAGCATTTTATACTATCGAAAAAGAACTTAAATATCACTCAATAAGGAAAAACTATTATTTGTTATTTTGATCTTACTTTTCTTTCTCTTCTTTCTTTTCTTTCTTTCTCAAAATAAACCAAAGGATAAGTATTAAAACGAACAACAAGAAAATCAGCGCTTCTAAGATGTAGATCCAATTATTGGCCTTTTTAATCGTCACATCCTTCGTATTCAATTCCTTGGCTTCTTTCCCGTCTATCATAAACACTTTTTCAAATATCCATTGGTCGGTATAGTTGATGGTGGTATTTTCTTTTTTTCTTGAGAATTTTCCGTTTTCATTTTCATTTCCTAGAATGGTCATTGTGAGATGATATTCGCCTGGAGTTAATGGCTGACCATCCAAAGCTGTTGGAAAAGAAAAGTTTGTATTCGGCGCAATCTGCAATCCTTCTTTTTCCTCCTGATACAAAACTTCAGAATGTCCTTTTTTTGTAATTTTTGTTTCAATAACTACTTGATTGATATAGGTTTTTTGATCATTTTGAACGTTTGCTAAAATGACATTTCTTGCATTGATTTGATCAGGTTTAACTTCATGGAGAACTAGGTTAGGAGCAACTTCATTCAGTGTCTGTCGCATTAACAAGGCCACAGTATAGGCGTATTCATTCTCAATCGATAAGCTTTGATCCTTGTTTTCTGTTTGATCCTTTTCCGTCACAATTTCTTTGAATGTGATCCCACCGGCCAATACACCATCGAATCGATCTTTTGGCATCTTGGCATGAAAAACCACGGTTTGAACGCTTTTAGGTTCCAGTGTCACTGTCTCTGGATAACTCACATAGTCGATCAGATCAAAGATTAGACTTTCGTCTTTTTCAATCTCATTTTTTCCATATTCAACCATCACGTTTGAATTAGTCGTTGCGCTATTTACAGAAATGTCGATTTTCACTTCTTTTTCCGTATCATTTCTCAATTCTGCTTTTAATTCTACTTCCTGATCTGGAACAAGTTGGAGATCGAAATAAGTTTTTCTTTTATCGATTTGATTCTCCGAAGTTATTGGCGTCACCGAAAAATTGAATGCACTAGCTGTCACTGGTAAATGGTTAAAAAGTGTCCCTATAATAACTAGGAGTGTTACAAATAATTGCTGTTTTGGTTTCAAGAAAATCGCTCCTTTCATCATATGTAAGAAAAGACGGGAACAAAAGCGTGTCTCTGCCATTTTAAGCTGTGCAATTTATGGTTCCTGTTGTCCTTGGTGAACCATGCTTTTGTCCTCATCTTCTCTTTTTATTAATTTTCTGGGACATCTGCAAGAATCCAGGATAGTTTCCCCTCAAATGTTCCAATCCTTTGATTTTCTACAGGAATATCTATTCTGATTCCATGTTGAGATGTAGAATCTAAAATAGCAGACAAATCACTTTCGCCTTTTTGGTCACTTTCGAAAATCGTAACAGCAGATGACCCTATAACCGTTGTCTCTTCAGAAGTAACAAAGGAAAGAGCTTCCGGGAGTTCAAACGTTCCATTTGTAAGAACTTTTTCTTGTTTCAATTGTAATGTCCAACCTCCACAAGCCCGTTCATCCATGATTTTCAATTCACCTGAGAACTGCCCAAATGCACTTAATGGTTTACTGGATATTTTATGTTGCCCAAAATCAACATACTGAGGAGCCGCTGAAAGATAAAGCTTTCCTTTTCTGTAATAAAAATAGATATCCGCCGTATTTTCGGAAAAGACACCTTCTGTATTCGCTGAATCAGAGTCAAAAACATATCCCTCAATATCAATAGGAATTTCTTTATAACTCTCTCCGATTTTTCCAGTGATTGTTTTCATTTCTGCGAGATCATTTTGACTCTCTTTCTCTTTATAATAAACATGGACATCTATTTCCTTCAGCTTCGCAATCGTCAGACTTATATCATTTGACTGCTCAATTAACTTTGCATTCTCAAGATATTCAAAGTGCATAGTCAGTACCTTTTCGGGAATGACTTCTCGCAAGTCTGTTTCCAACTCAATAATCAATGTATCACCAAGAACAAAATAATCTCCTAGATTGAGTGTGACTCGGTTTCCTGTTATCAGGATATCTTTGGTATCAACTTGATTTCCGTTGATCAAGATACGCTCAGGAATATTTAATTCTTGTGGTAGGTCTATACTAGTCTCCAATTTCTTATCTTCAAGAAAATTCCCAGTGACTTTCAATGTATTTCTGATAGTTATCTTATCGTTTCTTTCAACTTCAGCGATGGCCCCATAATCACTATCATTGACTTTTACATCAGCTGTTGATGACACATTAGATGGAAGTTGCGTCATTGCGATAGCGTTTTCTTGAAAAAATGTACCTGTTGAAGAAGTAAATCCCCAATTTACTTCTGTAGAACCGAATTGACTGATGAGATCAGGTACAATGTGAGAAGAGCGACCGACACCTTCCAGATCATAGGTGAGACTTCTTTGAGACGCGTCCCATTGAATGATTAATGTACGCCATGTACCATCAGAGAGAAAGGTAGGTGCTACTGTTACGCCAGTATGCTCTCCGGAATAATTGTTGTTATTTGGTTTAGGAGTGACAAAGGCGACATGTCCATGTCCCTTATTATCGGCAGTTATTTCACGATCCATTCGATCAGAAGAGCCACTATTTTTATATGTGTCGAACTCAATCGAGAGTGCATTTGCGACATAAGGCTGTCCTGATCGAGTCGAATAAGAACCAATTCCCATACCTGGAGAACCAATAACTTGACTGGGATCATTAGCCATTCTAGAATCACCAGTCAATGTAAAAGTCATACCATCTCCCGCTTTATCTCGTTGATTTCCTAAATATAAATAACATTTAAATGTAAAATCTGAGCGTAAATCGATTTTATTGTTTGACCAAATAGCGCCTCTTTGAGACCTCTCTGCTGGATTCAATTGCAATAGCTTCCCGTTTTCCAATATGGACGTGCTGGTACCGATGGGTTGTTGAAAAATCTTATCAATAGAAATAATATTGGGATCATTAGGCAGCCCCACTCGATAGGTCGGGGCATTCTCCAATGGCTGTTTGATTAACTCTTCAGATTCTTCTTTGTCAGTGATCTCTTTACTGTCAGTAGTACTTGAATTCTCACTGCTTTCTTGGATCTGGCTGGATTCTGTTAAATGATCGAGTGTCGAAGCCTCTTTACTTTCTTCGACTCTTCTATTATCATTCACCAACTGATTCGATTCCAAAGAATACCCTATAATCGGAAAGATATTAGTCGCTAATAGACTGCTTAAAATGAGCGCGATCCTTCTCTTTTTCACTATATCTTTTCCTCCTGATCGTTGAATTCCCAGATGAACTGTTCTTGCAAGTAAACTAGTTATTAGGTGTATCTTCTAATGTCCAAACTAATTTAGTAGAATATTGTTGCGCTAACTTGACAGATGTACCAGGTACCGAAAGCTGTACCGCATCTTTATTTTCATTTTCATTCGCACCAAATCGATAGACCCAAGTCCCCACACCTGTTCCTGATTTAGCATTGATTGCTAACGTATTATTTCCTCCTGGTGTCAGAGTTAATTCAGAATTGACCGTTTCAGGTGTATATGTTGGATCAACCAAAGAAACAGCCTGTCCTTTCGTAAACTTCAGCTGTGCTCCAACTAGTTCGTCCCCACTGGCAGTTTTAAATTGTTCTGGTTGGGCTACACTTAATTTCCACCCAGATAGTGTTCCTCTTTTATCTGTCACTTGGACATATGTCGGTTTTTTAGAACCATCAGTCATTTCATCAGCAGATGCATAATACGTTTTATCTGCAGTAGAAATTTTTTGAGTCCCAAATTTGAATTTTGATCCATAATCAATCGATAATGCTCCTCCTGTTCCAGGACTTGGAGGGTCTACTGGATCGACAGGGACGTTGGGATCAGGATCTTCCGGATCAACTGGAGGAGTTATTCCCTCATCTCCTGCTTCAAATGTGATCGTTCCGTCTGTGTTATATTCCTTTGGGTACACTTCAGCTGCAGAAACAAAAGTCGTACTTACTGCCATACTGAATAACATCGTTGCTACTAATATAGTTTCTTTTTTCATCATTGCCATTCCTCTTTCTTTTTTTAATAAATATACAATCGATCCATAGCATATGTTTGCTTTACGGAACTTATGAGAGAGAAGAATATCGTCCCGTGTCTGCTCATATATGTCGATTAGTTGTTAGATGATTATCAGTCCGTTTTGATTCTTATTTTTCTATTGCCGCTTGATGCAATTAAAATTAGAACTATAGCTGTCATAGTCTTTAAAATCATTTGTACGTCTCACACCTCCATCCATCAAAATATGACTTGACTGTCAAGACTGCAATCAATAGTTATTATAAGTAAATAAAAAATACATATTATATTATTTTTTGACAGTATCAGATAAAAAAAGAATAAACGCTTGCATCTAGTACTCCCTATGTTATGAATCGATTGATCAAATAAACATTCGCTGACTATTCTCCACAGCAAAAAAGCAGCAGATCCACGATAAATGGATCTACTGCTCTTACTTATCCTTATATTTGACAGGGATTTTCTTTGTCGTTGATGATATTCCATCACTGCCGTAGTAATAACAGAAAAAATATTAGAACCTATTAAAATCAATAGGTGTCGCGGTTTCCTTCAATACGGTATTTAAGCTTTCGATATTTGCTCGTCCTTGTGTATTCATCCATTCAATTGCTGCCTCTTTTCCATCAAGGACATAATGTTTGATTCCATCAGCCCAAGTGGCACGACCACAAAGAACACCGTTGAAGGTAGAACCAGCATGTTTTGCAAAGTGTAAGGTTTCTTGGAACAATTCAGAGGTTACACCAGCACTCAAAAAAACGTAAGGCAGAGGAGTAGATTCAGCTTGTTCTTTGAAAAAAGCTGCTGCTTCTGATTTTGTATAAATGGCTTCATCTATCCCATACCCTTCGACATATTTCATATTGACTGGCACTTCTACTTTTAGTGCATCCACCCCGTAACGTGTTTTAGAGAATTCTTTCATCATTCCAATCACTTTATGGGGTTTTTCGCGTGCATATTTTTTCGATGCTGAATCAGGAATGGTTGCATCATAAGACAGCAATTCTAGAAAGAATGGTAACTTCTCTGCTTGGCACTCCAAACCAATTCGTTCAATAAAGGCGTGCTTTTGATGATTTATTTCTTCAGATTCATCAATATCATAATATAGAAGTGTTTTACATGCATCCGCACCAGCTTCTTTCAAGCGCTTAACTGACCAAGCAGTTAACAAATCTGGGAGGCGTCCAGGAGTGGAGGTATCATAGCCAGTTTTCTCATAAGCTAACAATAATCCTGAATTTTCGTTCTTTACATCAGCAGCAGGTAGCCCGTAGTCTGGATCTAATAAAATAGATGATGCATATTCCGTTAATTCAGAGGCAACGATTTTCTTAAATTCTACAATCTCTGTGTCTTCTGCTTCACTTCCCTTGAATTGAGCAATCATTTTCTTCAATGCACCACGTTGGTCGATTGCTAAAGCACCAATTATCCCCTCGCTACTACATAAGCGATTGATAAATCGTCGTTTTTCTTCATTCAAATTGATATCCTCCTAGACTTCTTTTATTTGTATCTGCTTAATTAATGTATGATAATTTACTAACTCAATATAACCCGTGGTTTCTTCTTGTGCATTTAGTATTCCCAGAGCATTTCCTTGCTTCAGCACCACATCAACTGATTTTTCTTTTTCAATAGCAACCGCTAAACCAGCTAACATTGCATCACCAGAACCTACAGGGTTTACGGCTTTGATTGAAGGGATCATCACATGATAGAATCGATTCGAATGTTTAGCAAATGCACCTTTTCTACCCATCGAGACTACAACCCAGTCAATACCAGCAAATAACGGATCCGATAAAGCTACTTTCAGTTTCTTCACATCCGTAGTGATAGGCTGATCTAATAACTCCGCTAATTCTTGTATGTTTGGCTTAATCAAATACGGTTTAGATTCTCCTTTAAGTACTGTCATCAATGCTTCACCAGAACAATCTAACATGACCGGCTTGGGTCTGCAGACTTGTATCATTTGCTGGTAAAAATCTATCGGAAGTCCTTGAGGCAAACTACCAGAAAAACAAATAACATCAGCTTTTACTGCCAATTTTCCTAAATGATTGAGAAAGTCAGAAGCCTCTTGTGTAGAAACAATTGGTCCCCTTTCTAAGATTTCCGTCTGCTGATCTTCATGTAAAATAGCGATGCAATTTCGTGTTTCGCCTTTGATGGACAAAAATTCATGAAGGATATTATCTTGCGTTAACCTCTCTTTGATTTCTTCCCCTAAAACCCCACCAATTAATCCACTCGCCATCACTTCTGCATCTAATTGTTTCAAAATGCGTGTGACATTCAATCCTTTCCCACCGACTGTTTTTTTCACATTTTTCACACGATTGACTGCATCTAAACTAAATTCTGTTAATGGATAAGAAACATCGATTGAAGGATTCATCGTAATCGTTAGAATCATTGATTAGCCTCACAATCTTGGTATTCATCGCGATTCCATTTTTCGATAAATTCATCAAAAAAATTCGGATCAATTTGATACTCATTAGCTTTTTCGATTTGTTTGATTTTAGCAATCAGTTGCTGGTTCTCATCCGTTTCTTGATAGTTTGCCTGAATGAAAGCATCAAGAATATCACAAATCAAAAATTCTCCAGTAATCCGAGCGCCAAACCCGATCACATTTGCATCCAATTGTTCTTTTGCATAGATAGCTGTTGTCATATCACGCACTAATGCGCTCCGAATACCTGGAACTTTGTTTACTGCATTATTGATTCCTACCCCGGTCCCACATAAACAGACCCCTAGATCTGCTTTTCCCATCACTACTGCTTCTCCTACTTTTTTTCCATAAATAGGATAATGAGTCCGTGTGAAATCATAGGTTCCCATGTCTAATACTTCATGTCCTTTTGCTTTCAAAAAATCTGATAGAGCCATTTTAGTATCTGTGACGATGTGGTCACAACCAATTGCGATTTTCATACTTTCTCCTTTTTTATGCCATTTTATTCAACATATCTACACGAACTTGATGTCTACCACCTGCGTAAGTTGCTTGTAAAAATTCCTTTACGATCGATAACGCTAACTCTTCTCCTACAATCTTCGATCCAAGAGCAATCATGCGAGAATTATTGTGCTCTCTAGTCATATAAGCACTACGTTCGTCTGAAACTACTGCTGCAATCATCCCTTTGACTTTTGTTGCTGTGATGAAGCTTCCTACTCCGTAACTGTCTACTGTAATACCTAAACTTCCTTCATTCTTCATTAGATCATTCGCGACGGCTAAAGTAGATGCTACAAAATCTTCCGAAGGAGTCTCACTTTTATCTGCTATCATAAATCCTTTTTCGATTAGATCTTTCTTGATCACTTCTTTCAGTTGCATTCCATCTTTATCCGAACCGATTACTATACGCATCTTCTTACCTCTCTTCCTTATTCAAGCAATTTGCTGTTGCTGATTTTCTTATACCAATAGGCACTTTTTTTCGCATATCGATTTTGATTTTTAAAATCGACATAAAATAAACCATAGCGTTTCTTATAGCCATTTGTCCATGAAAACACGTCCATCAATGACCATACAAAGTAACCTTCTACATTTACCCCGCGCTCAATAGCTTTTAAAATGGCTTTCAAGTGTACGAAAATATAAGCGATTCGAGAATCATCTTGCACTTGCTTGTCACATAACACATCTTTTTCGCCCATTCCATTTTCTGTTACATAGATTTTTTTATAGTTTGGATACCGTTCCTTGATAAAGACCAACATATCCTCTAGTCCTTGCGGATAAATTGGCCAATCCCAGTCTGTTGTTGGAACTTCAGGGTTATTGACTCTTTCTCCGACCCCTTTCAATGCAAAACGACTACTTCCTTTTTCTCCCGTACCGTTGTGATGGATAGTAGATTCACCAATATAAGCTTTTACGAAATGGCTAGCATAATAATTGACTCCAATAAAATCAATTTGATCAGCTGCATAAGCTAATATCTCAAATTCTTCACGTGTAGTTTTCAACACTCCTTCGTTTTCGCGAAGAATCTCTTCGATGCTCTCCAAAGTATCTTCAGCGTAATATCCCCTATAAGTAGCGTCTAATAAAAATTGATTTGCCAAAATATGTTCTTTTCGTGCAGAACGTTCATCTTCAAGATGATTGGTAATACCATATTTTGATTCCAAGATGTGGACAATACCGATTTCCCCTAGGCACTCCGCCTTTTTATACTTTTCCACTACTTTTGCATGGGCAACCATCATGTTGTGCATGGCTTGGATGGCTTTTGGAAGATCGTATTTTATATTCGGTGGAAAATGACCAATAATGTATTGACCAGCTACTACAGACCAAGGCTCATTGAACGTGATCCAATAATTTACTTTGTTCCCATATTCTTTGAAACAAAACTCCGCAAAATCAACATAAGCAATAATCGTTTCTTGAGAAAGCCAATCGCCCTTTTCGAACAAAGATAAAGGGGTGTCAAAGTGATGCAAGGTGACAAAGGGTTCCACTCCATTAGCTATACATTCATCAATCAATTTGTGATAAAACTGAACACCGGATGGATCAAATTTTCCGACACCTGAAGGAAATATCCGTGACCAAGCAATAGAAATACGAAGACCATTGATACCGAATGCACGGCAGAATTCTAGATCTTCTGGGTATTTATGATAAAAATCACTTGCTAGACTTGGATCAAACATACCTTGCTCTTTTAAATAATCATCCCAATAATTCTTCCCTCGATTTCCTTCTAATAGTGCACCTTCTGCTTGAAAAGCAGCTGTCGCAGCACCAAAAACAAAATGTTCCGGAAACTTATTCATTCTTTACCTCCTTAAATTAAATTCTTAAAAACAAAATCTACTGCTTGATTCGGCGCTTTCGCTAAAGCCACATACTCCGCTCCACTAGTAGAAACAGCTTTTGTTTTGTAATTTTTTACATCTTCTTCCAACTCTTTAAACATTGAAGCCATTTGTGGAGCTAAAACGATCAAATCAAATTCATTGATTAAATCTTTGTGTTGCCCATAAGCCATTGCTGTAGATTCAATATCGATAGCTCGAGCTTTAGCACCTTTTTTGATTGCATTAGCCAACATAGAACTTGTTGCACCATTTGCACATAGAACCAATACATTTTTTTGACCACCTTCTTCCATTAACCCTGTAGTCACTTGTTCAGCTATAGGAGGTTCTTCTGTAAAGATTGGTTCAGCCTTTACTTCCTCAAGGTTTTCTTTTGCCACTAATTCATTGTCGTATGCTTTGAAAAATGGAAAATATATTAAAAAATCAACGATCAGTAATAGTATGACTAATAAAACTGCTAATCCAGCAAATCCTGTTCCTAAAATCAAACCAATTGGTCCAGGCGTTGTCCATGGCAAATTATAAATAAATCCATCCATCCCTAAAGTATCGACGAAAAACTTAAAAATCCACACATTTAAGATTGGCGCAGTCACAAAAGGAATAAAGAAAATCGGGTTCAAAACAACTGGTGCACCAAACAGGATCGGTTCATTCACACCAAATAACACAGGGATAGCAGAAGCACGGCCAATCGTTTTCATTTGCTTCGACTTTGCCAAAAAAGCAAACATGAATGTTAGGATAAGCGTAGCTCCTGTACCACCTAAAGTAGCGACAAAATATTGGATCCCTTGAGAAAGAATCCGTGGTGCATGTTCACCACTTTGATAGAGCTGAAGATTCGCTTCAACATTTGTAATATAGATTGCCGCAACTGCAGGTTCTACAATAGAAGGTCCGTGGATACCGACAAACCAGAAAAAAGCCATTGCACCAAAAATCAATGCCAGTCCTAAATATCCATCTGCAGCACTAAAAATTGGCTGGAACAATTCAATAATCTTTTCTGAGAATCCTGTTCCTGCTAAATGCCTGAACCCTAAGTCGAATAACCAAAAAAAGACAGTTACTAATGTGATTGGGATAAGATCTTTGAATGTCTGCGAAATATTCCCTGGAACTTCTTCAGGCATTTTTACAGTGATATTGTTTTTGACACAGAAACGATAGATGTTTGGGACAATAAATCCGACTACAAAAGCTGTCAACAATCCTTTTGTTCCCATAAAATCAGAAGAGAAACCGCCTTCAATCGTATCCACGCCAATAATCACAAATCCGATAAATGCTGCGATCATCGTTGAAGTAGGATTGATTTGATTGGTTTTAGGTAGTTTATTATTAAAAGTCTCTGTCAAACTTTTTGCCACAGTAGCGGCCATAAGCAAACCTAGAATACCCATTGATCCGTTGTAAGCCTTCATTAGAATCGTTTCGATTGATGTATCCCAATGGAAACCGAAAGCATTTGGAACATAAGCAGCTAACAAAAAGAAACTTGAAAAAAGAATCACTGGTATAAGGCTGATAAAGCCATCTCTAATCGCTCTCAAGTAAGGATTATTCGAAATCTTTTCAAAATGAGGTTTCATCTTTTCGATTGTTTGTATCAGCTGTTTCATACTGCTTCTGCCCCCTTACGCTTTTTTGTAGATATTGAATAAATGTCTGATCGTATCTTTCAACAACATCGTCGTCATCAAGTGATCTTGTGCATGGACCATGATAAAACCGATTTCGATTGATTCACCGTTTGCCTCAGCTGCTAACATTTGTGTTTGAGATTTATGTGCCTCCATCAAACTGGTATGAGCTTCTTCTACTAGCCGCTCTGCTTGCTCAAAATTTTTCTTTTCTGCTTCTTCAAGCGCTTCCATTAATTTGGATCGTGCTTCTCCTGCAAATGCAACTACTTCAAATCCAATCATTGCTGCTTCTTCTTTATTCATCGACTTCTCCTTTTTGTTTATTTTTGTTTGTTTTTGTTTCTTCCAAACATATCATAAAAGAAGAAGTCATTCCTGTCAATAGCAGAGTTACTGTTTAAAATTGACTTTATTTTCAAAATATAATATGTTTAATTCGGACATAAAAGAAGGACTTGAACGAGGGGCAAGAAAAAATGATAAAAGAAGAACGTCAAAAGTATTTGATGGATTTATTGAGCCAATATAAATTCTTAAAAGTAAGAGACATCGTCAATGAACTTAAAATAACTGACATGACTGTTCGTAGAGACTTTCAAGAATTAGAAGATAAAGGACTGATCATTCGTGTACATGGTGGTGCAAGAATCATTGAAGACAATAAGAATGATATACTTACTGAGCTAAGCCATCGAGAAAAACAACATATCCATCTCAATGAAAAATTGGAGATTGCAAAGATCATTGCTAAGAATATATTCGAAGACGAGACTGTTTTTTTGGGTGCAGGTACAACCATCGAACTGGTCTATGAGTTTTTAACCGTGAACCATGCCAAGATCATCACGAATTCCATTCATGTATTCGACAAATTCAAACATGATCCAAGATTTGAATTGATTTTGATTGGCGGTTCTTATCGGAGTAAAACAGGTGCATTTGTGGGGACGATTGCAAATGATTTTATTTCAGGAATCCATGTGATGAAAAGCTTTATCGGAGTAAATGGATTAGATACATCTGCTATCTATACTTCAAATGAAGACGAAGGATTAACTCAAAAATGTGCGTTGAATATTGCTGAACAGAGATTTATTGTTGCTGATCACCATAAAATAAATAAAAAAGATTTTTACAGTTTTTATTCTTTAAAAGACGCTGACTACCTAATCACTGACTCAATGATTACTGCGGAAGATCAAGAAATACTCGGAAAGAAGATTCCTATATTATCTTCTAAGGGACGACTTGATTTATCTTGAATAGAATGAATTTTCCGCTATTGCTTTCTCTCATGATGCCACAGATATAGAAAAACAAAAAAACTTGGTACACGAATGTTGTACCAAGTTTTTTTGTTTTTCTAGAATGTGTTTATCGATCAATCATACACAGGTGTAACTGTTTCTTTCAATACGAAATGATCGTCATCGCTTGTTCAAATTCCTCTTGTAAATGTTGTGTTTGATAGGCCTGAAAAGCTGGGTGATGGGCACGCAAGAGTACACGTAATTTCATAGGATCATAGCTGTCTAACAACTGTTCTTTCAAAACAAAATCACGAGTCAGTTGCCATTCATAATAATAACCGAATGGTCGACAACTATAAATTGCTCCATGGATCAACTGATCTTCGAACCGCCGATGCGTATGACCAAAAACTACTTGTTTGATATTTGAGTAATGGTCTAGTAATTTTCCGAATGATTCTGATCCTAAAAACGCATTTAATTTGTTCCAACGCTCATAAGGAGCAGATTGATACACGATAAATGCTCGTTTAGGAACGAAATGAGTGGATAAGATGACCTCAAGCTTTTTTGCTTCCAACTGGTCTAGCAATTTTTTTGCAGCTGCAAGCATTTCTGCATTGACCTCGAGATCTGTTTTCCCACGCTGGATGAACCGATCATACCAATACAAACGTTTCATTCGTACGATTGCATCGTAATCTTTCAATTCGGAAAACTGATAGTCGTACCAGCCATTCATCCCTAAAAGAACAGTCTGCTCATTTAAAGCAATATACCGTTCATTTAAAAAATGTGGGTCTGGAAAATGGTCCATCATCTGTTCATTGGGCACATCTGCCAACTCGTGATTGCCGAAATGAAATGTCGTAGATAATCCTTTATTGACGAAAAATTCGACAACAGCTAGGCAACGATCTACTTTATTGGCCGTATCTCCGGCTAGATGAAGCCGAGTGATCTTGTGCTTTTGCAAAACTTGCCAAAGCTGCATCAGCTCTGATTCGCCGAATTTATTGATGTCCACATGTAAGTCGCTGATGATCGCCAATTTTCCCATTTTATCCCTCTAGTCTTTTCGAACAACTTGCAAGTTGCCTTTTCTCAAGCCGCTTGGTCCTTTTAATTGTAAACTATTATAAGTTGGTTCTAAAGCAAGTGTTGATGGATCATCCATGTAAAGTATTGCACTGTCTTTGATTTTGATTGGTCCAACTGGTGTATCAGCCACAACAGAATAAAGACTTAGATCTGTTTGTGTATCTTTTTTAACAATGATCAATCGAAATGCCGTGTCTAATTGGCAACTGACTTGGCTTTCTGCAAATGGACCGTCGCCGTTTTCGATATCTAATAAAAGTTGATCATCTGCTTCTAATTTATTTTTCAATACTTCTTGTGCTTCTTTTGTCACTTCTAATTTCATCTGTATCACCTCACGTCATAGAATAATCACTTTATTCATCAGATGCAACTAATTTGTCTGGTTTTAGCTGTTTTCTGTTTGTTGGAGAGCCAACCATTCGGATCTTGTGATTCCTCTTATCACTAAAGAAACCACTTCACCATTTCTTCGCTCAGCATCTGAGATCAATCCTTCTTTTTTCATATGTAACTTCTCCATTACCCGTCCCGAATTGGAATTTCTCACGTCATGGGTAGCAAAGATCCTTACAAGATCTAATTGTTCGAAACCTAGTTTCAGCAAAGCAGCGGTAGCTTCAGGCATATAGCCATTTCCCCAATAGGCAGAATTGAGCGCATAGCCGATTTCGGCAGTCCCGTTATGGTCATTCACACGAATATCTGTCGTTCCGATCAGTTTACCTGATTTTTTTAGTTCTATACCATATTTTCCTAAAGGATCCTTTATAAAGGATGTAGCAATATTTGCTCTTGTTTCTGCTAATGATTGGTTTGCGGGAAAGAGGAACCGTGTCGTTACCTCATCACTTGCATATTCATATACATCCTCTGTATCTGCTAAAGTGACGGGTCGTAAAATAAGTCGTTCTGTTTCTATCCATTGATTTTCTGCCAGTACAAGGTCTGTTTTAATTTCTTCTCCCATCTAAATCCGCTTCTTTCGTTATTTTTTCTCTACTATAGCGAAGCAGGCTCCAAAAAGCAACCTGTTATTTGTCCAACCTTATCCATTCCTTAAATAACAAAATATATTCTAAAAAATAAACATCCCTTAATAACTATTGGAAAAAGAATAACTTTTTGTTCACGGATTATTAACAACTCTTCGGTAAAGTAAACTTATCAAATAAAAAGACTTCTTTGGAGGAATCACTATGAAAGAATATATAAAAAGTATCTATTTTATCGAAGAAACACAAAACATCGAGGGTTCTTATATTGAAGTAAAAACACTTTTTGTCAATGAAGATAAAACAAAAGCATTGGATATCTATAAAAAATTAGCTGCAAAACAAACGAATAGTTTTGGATTGATATTAAGCGAGTATAAGATCAAAGCAGAAGAAAGTTATTTCTATCAATTATTAAAACGTTGGAGTAAGCTTCCCGCCGATTTTTATCGAAAAATGCAGATCATCAACTATCAACCGCTTGCTGAGACACATGCGTGAATAAAGGTTGTGAAATCAGCTCTTTAACCTGAGTATTAAAGAAAAAAGATTTCCCAAACACATAAAAACCGACCTCTAAAGTTAGCTGGAAAATCTAACTTTTAGAGGTCGGTTCAATTTTTTCGATTATTTTTGATTCTACTTAAATGCTTGATCCACATCTTCGATCATCAGTTTCATTGACTCTAAACCGCCCCCGCTTAAATACCAAACATCTGGTTCAAGGGAGATGATCTGCTGATTTTTACCAGCATTCGTTTGTGCTACCAGTTCATTGGCAGAAATATCATCTTTGCTGTCGTCTCCACCAATAGCTTTTGTTCGGTCTACCACAAATAAGATATCCGGATTTTTTTCCAGCACATATTCATAAGAAACACTTTGACCGTGAGTGGATGCTTCGATTTGATCATCTGCTTGTTCAACGCCAAATAAATCATGGATGAAACCAAATCTAGAACCTGATCCATAGGCTGATAATTGCCCTTCATTCACAAGTGTGACTAGTGCTTTTTTGTCAGACGCTTCTGCTTTCTTTTTCGTCTGATCGATTGCATTGGATAATTCCTCTAATTGAGTTTTGGCTTCTTCTTGCTTGCCAAAGATCTCCCCTAAAGTAGTGACATTTTGCTGGAAAGATTCCCATGGCTTTTTCGCATCTAAAGAAAGGAAAATAGTCGGAGCGATTTGACTTAGATCTTTTTGAAAATCTCTTTGTCGGCCAGAAATGATGATCAGATCTGGCTGAAGCTGATTGATTTTTTCTAAGTCTGGTTCTTTGATCCCACCTGCTGATTCCACTTTTTTATAGGAGGAAAGATACTCTGGAAGGCTGCTCGTAGCTGCTCCAACTACCTTATCTCCAACACCAAGAGCATCCATCGTATCTAAAGAACCATTGTCGAATACGACGACTTTTTTAGGATTCTTTGGCACCTCGATTTGATCGCCATTACTGTCTTTTATCGTTAATGCCGTTTCAGCTTGCGTACTGCTTTTCTTTGTATCTGCCTGACTGGTGTTGTTACTATTTCCACATGCTGCTAAACCAAATGATGCTAGAATCAAAATACCTACTACTAATTTTTTCATCTCTTCTCTCCTAATGTTAGTTTTAGAAATAAAGACAGAATCTGCGGCCTTCAATCTCACAAATCCGTATGTCCATTTCGTACAATTCATCCAATACATCTTTTTTTATCATTTCTTGGGTCGTTCCTTGCGTAAATAACTGCCCCTCTTTCATTGCAACGATCTCGTCTGCATAACTTGCAGCAAAGTTGATATCATGAAGAACGATAACAATTGTTTTCCCAATTTCTTGTACTAACTTTTTTAAAATCTGCATGATTTGAACAGCAAAATTCATATCCAGATTGTTCAAAGGTTCATCCAGTAAAATATAATCCGTGTCTTGCGCTAGTACCATTGCAATATACGCACGTTGGAGTTGACCTCCTGAAAGAGTGTCAATCGATTGATCTGCTATTTCTTCTAACCCGAGGTGTTCCAGTGATTCCTGAACGATTTTTTGATCTTTTGTCGTCAATTTTCCTTTCGTATAAGGAAATCGTCCAAATTCTACTAATTCTTTCACGGTGATTTGGACATTTATTTCATTCGATTGTCGCAAGATCGATAATTTTTTGGCTAATTCATTGGATTTCCAAGCCTTTACTTCGTTATGGTCTAAATAGATTTCACCTGTATCTTTTGGTATCAAACGACTGATCATCGACAACACAGTTGACTTTCCAGCACCATTTGGACCGATAAAAGCAGTCAACTTCTTTTCAGGAATCGTTAACTGTACATCTTTGACCACTGATTTTCCATGGTACAGTTTATTGACCTTTTGTAAATCGATCATAGGATACTCTTCCTTTCGCGAATCAATTTTGTGACAAAATAAATTCCTCCGACAAATTCAACGACGACACTCACTGTTGTATTCCAGCCGAAAATCTGCTCTACTGCGAGCTGTCCGCCTGTCAGAAACAGCATAGCTACCAGAAAACTTCCGATAAATAGCTGACCATGACGATAAGTAGAAAATACACGGTAACTGACATTTGCGACAATAAACCCTAAAAAAGTAACTGGACCCACAAGAGCCGTTGATGTTCCTGTCAGAAGACTGACACAACACAAAATAAAAAATTCAAATCGATCTGTTTCTACCCCAAGGTTTACAGCTTGTTCATTCCCAAGATGGAAAACGTCTAGCACATGTCGATATCGAAATAACAGGAACCAACAGCCGATAATGATCAAAGAAGCAGGCAAAAGATACTGGCTTTGGATATTGCCAAAACTTGCAAATAATCTCCCTTGAAGCAAATCATATTCATTCGGATCCATGATAACTTGTAAAAAGGTACTGACACTACCAAAAAGCGTACCTAAAATCATCCCTGACATCAGTAACAAAAAAAGATTCGCTTTCATTTTTTTCAAAAGAAAGAAAAATAACAACAGACTCAACCCGACCATCAGCCCAACGTTCAATAAGAAAAAAACTGTACCTGTCTGCTGAAGCATCGTCACTCCTCCGATAAAGAAGAAAAGGACCGTTTGGACAAGGACATATAACGACTCAAGTCCCAATACTGAAGGAGTCAAAAACTGGTTATGCGTAATTGTCTGAAAGCTGATCGTAGCACTGCTGACAGCTAGCGAGACAAGGATAAATGCAAAAATTTTCTTACTCCTCAATGCCCACGCAAAATGCCAGTTTCCATATGTATGGATCGTCAAGTACACTCCTGTAACAAATAGAACAAGAACAAGCATACCAATAAAAATAGACGGCTTTTTTTTAAGCATATCGTCGCCCCCTTATCAGAAGATAAAGGAAGATAGCCCCACCGATGATTCCAACGATCACACTGACTGGTATTTCATAAGGAAAAATCAACACACGAGCGACAAGATCGCAAAATACTAAGAACAAACTACCTGCTAAAGCAGTTACGCTAATTGTTTTGTGCACTTGATCTCCGTATATTCTAGAGACAAGATTCGGAATGATCACTCCGATAAAAGGAATGCTTCCCACCATGATCAACATGACTGCACTAGCCAATGAAACCAAGCCAATACCTAAAAACTGCATCTTCTGGTAATCTATTCCCAAATTTACTGCAAACGATTCGCCCAGACCAATGATTGTAAATCGGTAAGCAAATAGCCAAACCACGAGCAGCAATGGAACAACAGCATACAGTAACTCATAATTTCCTCGTATCACAGTCGCAAAATTCCCTTGAAGCCACGAAGTCATATTTTGTACCAATTGGAATTGATAAGCAAAAAAAGTAGCAACTGAACCAATGATATTCCCTAACATGACCCCAATCAACGGAAGCATCAATTGATTTTTCTGGGGGAACAATCGCGTAAGGGATAAAAAAAGCAATGTTCCTGCGAAAGCAAAGCAAAATGCAGTCAAGGATCGGACAATCAAGGATGCACCAGGTAGGAAAATCATGGCCACTAAAATACCTAAACGCGCACTATCCATCGTACCCGCAGTCGTCGGTGAAACAAATTTATTTTGGGTCAAATGTTGCATGATCAACCCACAAATGCTACTAGTCGCTCCCACAAGAATCAAACAAATCGTTCGCGGCAAACGAGTCGCTAGCAAGATTTGTAAACTTTGCCCATTTAACTGGAGCAATTCTGACAATTGTACATTCGATACTCCAATGAACAATGAAATACTACTTAAAATAACTAATAATGCTACTAGTCGTCCGTAGCGCATCCAATCCACCTTTCTAATTGAGAATGATTTTCATTCTTATTTTAAGTGAATCGTTGAACAAAAGCAACCGCTTTTTCATATGTTTTAGGTATTATTGGGAATATGCTATAATCGTAAGAAAGACAAAGAGAAGAAGGAGGGTATTTTTTATGGCACAAGATGATGTAAAAAGCCATTTGGATAAGGGACTTTATGGTACACCTTTAGTGAACCCTGAAGAACAGCATAAATATTTAGGGACATTCAGGGAACGTTGCTATCTTAGTATGACTGTTGCTGAAATGATCCAACCGAAAAACAAAGAAAACTTTTTAAAAGAACTCAAAAAACATCCAGATGCTTCCATACTCTTGAATGGGGCTCTACCCCTTTCTGTCCAAAACCAATATATCCAGCTAGCAACGAAAAACAATAGCCGATTTACTGTAGTCAACGATTACGTCACTGCAAATCCTGAGGAATTCGGATTGCTCTTAACAGCAAAAGAAGCAGTAAATGAACCTGTGATCGATATCGAAAAAAAATACCCAGAAGAAAACTCTTCGCCAGCTGAAAAAGAAAAACCAAAAAAGAAAAAAAGCTTCTGGGATCGTTTATTTTAAAACGAAAAAACACATAAATTTTTACATGCAAAAAAGCTTTTGAACAGATTGACATCAAATAGGACAATCTGTCAAAAGCTTTTTCGTTTAAAATACTTCAGGATATAACAATTTCAATACATTCATCGTCAATCTTCTGCCTTTTCCTGCAAAAGGATAAACATGCATATGCATCGCTGGATTGAAATTTGCTTCGATGATCCCGTATGCTTTTTTATCGGTTGTAGGATCGATTTCTTTATCTGGTATGATCAAATCAATACCACTGATTTTAGCTCCTAGTGCTTCTACCGCAGAAACGGCGATTTTTTTGTAAGCTTCAGAAAATTCATCAGTCATATCGATCGAATCACCGCCCGTACTGATATTTGAGTTCTCCCTTAGATAAACAATTTGATTGGCTTGGGGAACTGATTCGATCGTTAACCCTTGTTCTTTCAACATCAATTGTTCTAATTCGCCTAATTGGATCAATTCCAACGGTGCACGATGATTCGTTCCACGCAAAGGGTCACTATTTTTTTCTTCAACAAGTTCTTTCACTGTTCGGATACCGTCACCAATAACATTAGCAGGGACTCGCAACATGATGGCTTGGACTTCTCCATCGATTACAAAGAAACGATATTCCGTTCCCGGCATAAATTCTTCTACTAAAACCGAGCTGTCTTCACGAAAAGCAATCGCCAATCCTGCTTGATAATCCTCCAGATCAGCCCCTTCCTTGAAAATCGTGATACCCAACCCGTAATTTGTGGACTTAGGTTTGATCACAAAGGCCTGATCGGCAAATCTTGGATAAGCTTTTACGGCTTCTTCCATGGATGAAAATTCTGCGCCACCTGGCACTCGGAACCCAGCTTCTTTTAAAACTTTTTTCGTTACTGTTTTGTTTTCCATGATAAGTGGAACGATATAGCTGTCCTTACTTGTCATGTTTGCATTTTTCACATATTCTACATGGTCTTGGAATTGCAGACGCAAAAATTGATCCGACTCATCTAATACTTTGACTTGGACACCTTTTTGGATGGCATCGAACATAAATATCTGAGTAGAAAGTTCCATTTCGCGAAAACCAGCCAACTGATAGGGACGTTCATGACTTTCTTTATAATATTGATGTCCCAATGCCACAGCAACTTCTTGCTGACTCGATAGCTGTGCTTCTTGATAGAGTTTCGCTGCTAATGTTTGTTCGGGATGATCCATTTGAATCAATGCTTCCTCCACTAAATAAAGAGAATCCAACCAATCCAATTCAACCAACATTTGCTTCATCCCTTCAAGGATTTCTCTACCTTCTTGATGAAATTCTGTTTGATCTGATGGTTGTTCTAGTGCTACTTTGTTATTTCGAGTTGTACCTTCTGCCACCCATTGGTCACTGTCTTCTTTTTCTTCTGTCCATAGCATATACATCAGGAATAATTGTAAGAAACGAACTTGTTCCGGATTGATTCCCAGCCTTGCGTAAGGGTTCAGATCGATATTCCGCAATTCAATATAACGAACGCCTGTTGTTGCTAAATCTGCGACTTTCTTTCCGCCTCGGAAACGAAGCGGTGTATAAAATTCTTTCTCCTCTGAAAGTTTCCCTTCTTCGATCATTCTCTCAATATCTGCTAAATACTGTTTCATGGAAGCATAGGAAACTTTCACATTTGGATGATTCGTATAGCCTAGCGCACTGTTTCGAATACTGCGAACAGGTTCTTGCGGATGCGATTCATTTATAAAATAGTTTTTCTCACTCATCGGTGAAGCACCAAATAAATAAGTGATCATCCAGCGATAACGTAAAAAATTTCTCGCTGTTTTCAAATAAAGTTCTGTTTTGAATTCAGAAAAATCCTGAAATTCTTCCTGATGGCTGAACAATGTTCTTAACAATTCGTCACCAAATTCAAAATTGAAATGGATGCCGCTTACCATCTGTTTTCGCTTCCCATATTCTTTTGCTAAATAACGTCGATACAAGACATCTTCGAAATTTTTTAATTTTGCAATAATGATTTCTTCGTCTTTTTCCGGTAAGGCAGGTGGCATACTTAATGGCCAGATCATCTCTTCTTTCGGTATAGAACGAGCAGTCACATCATAAACAGCAGCCAGATACTGAAATAATTCGGGAATAGAATCGGTAACAGGGGTGATCATCTCTGTTTGTGTTTCGCTAAAATCTGTTTGGATATAGGGGTGATAGGATCGATCGCCAAAAATTGCTGGATGATCGGTTTTTGCTAGATTTCCTGCAAGATCAACCCGCTGTCCTTCCCGTTCTATACCAAATCGAGCTTGGTCGATAAAAGGGCGCGCATTGTCATGCAATAATAATTGCTTAAAATTCATCATTAAGTGACCTCCAATTCATATGAATCTAATTATAATCAAAAAGTCTAAGAAAAAGAACGAAATTGTTTGAGAACCGCTTACAAATAAGTATAAAAATGAAGGCATCAAAAACACAGCTATGTTAAAAACAATCATTCAAACAAGGAGCTGCAACTTTTGTCACAGCTCCTGCTTTTTAGACATGGGTTATTCTTCTTTTAGTAATCCTTTGAATAATCCAACGACAAAATCGTTTGGATCAAACGGCTCCAAGTCATCGATTCCTTCACCAAGACCGACCAATTTCACTGGTAAATGCAATTCATTACGGATAGCAAGTACGATACCGCCTTTTGCTGTACCATCTAATTTTGTCAAAACAAGACCGGTCACATCTGTTGTTTCTTTGAATTGTTTTGCTTGAACCATCGCGTTTTGACCAGTTGTTGCATCTAATACAAGTAATGTTTCTTGGGGTGCTTCTGGTAATTCCCGCTGGATTACTCGTTTTATTTTTTCTAATTCGTTCATCAAGTTCACTTTATTTTGCAGTCGGCCTGCAGTATCAACTAGTAAAACATCTGCCTGCTCTGTCTTTGCTCTTTCCAAAGCATCGAATACGACAGCTGCTGGATCGCCGCCTGCATTGCCACGAACAACTTCAACACCAGCGCGTTCGCCCCAGACAACTAATTGGTCGATTGCTCCAGCACGGAAGGTATCTGCTGCTGCCATCAATACTTTTTTACCTTCATTTTTGAACTGATGGGCAAGTTTACCAATACTTGTTGTTTTCCCTACACCATTGACGCCGACAAACAAAATAACTGTTAGTCCGTCTTCTTGGATATTTAGTTCATTTACTTCATTGATTCCTTCCGCTTCATAGAGATCCACAAGTTTCTCGATGATTGCATTTTGGACTTCTGCCGATTTTTTCGCATTTCTGAGTTTCACTTCTTGACGTAACGCTTCGGTAATTCGTATCGCTGTTTCAAAACCTACATCTGCCCCGATAAGTGTTTCTTCTAATTCTTCAAAAAAGTCTTCATCGACTGTTCGAAAATTGGCAAACAGCTCATTCATCCGTTCACCAAATGTTTTACGCGTCTTTTCTAAACCCTTGTCGTACTTCTCCTGTACTTCAACTTCTTCCGTTTTCTCCTCGCCAGTAAAAGCACGCTTGATTTTATCAAAAAATCCCATTTGACTCCCCCCTACTCTAATACAAATTTTTGGATCACTTTGGCTACGCCATTTTCTTCATTGCTGGCTGTCACGAAATCTGCTGCTTCTTTGACGAAAGGCACAGCATTCTCCATCGCTACGCCTAGACCAGCGTATTGGATCATCGGTAAATCATTTTCTTCATCACCGATTGCCATGATTTCTTCTTGTTTCAAACCAAGATCTTTTGCCAATAAAGAAATACCATAAGCTTTTGTGACACCTTTTGGCATAAATTCCAAAAGCATACTTCTCGTTTTGATGATCTCATACATTTCATGGAATTCTGCTGGTATTTCTTTGATTTTAGGATCTAATTCTTCTTGGTCATAAGCGATTACTGCCTTATTAAGCACAAATTCATCTGTAATATCGCTTATATCCGCTGGTTGGAATTGCAGCAGTTTATTCAACACATTGTACAAGGATTGCTTCCTTGGTGCACTAGGCAGCTGTAAAACCACATTGTCAGACAAAACATCTAGTGGCAGATCCAATTGCTGAGCCAATTTGTATAAGCGTTGGATATCTGATACTTCCATCACTTTCTTTTCCATGATTTCACCAGTATCGTTTTTTTGTACCAAACCGCCGTTGAAAGTGATGCTATAGTCACCCTCATCTACCAGCCCTAATTCTTGCAGATAATGCGCCATCGCAGCTAAGGGGCGTCCTGTGCATAGAACGATCTTGACCCCTTGCTGTTTTGCTTGTGCTAATGCTTGTTTATTCTCATCTGAAATTAGCTTTTGTTCATTTAATAATGTACCGTCCAAATCAATTGCTACTAATTTGATCATTTTCGTTCCTACACTTTCGTTTCGTTGATTTTCGCCTCTTCATTGATATCTTCCATCCGTACAGAAACGATTTTTGATACACCGGATTCCTGCATCGTCACTCCGTACAGTACATCTGCTGCGACCATCGTTCCTTTACGGTGTGTGACTACGATAAATTGTGTGTCATCTTGGAAGTCGCTTAAGTAACGACCAAAACGTTTCACATTTGCTTCATCTAACGCTGCTTCTACCTCATCTAAGATGCAAAACGGAACAGGACAGACACGGATAATAGAAAAGAGCAGCGCAATGGCTGTAAGTGCTCGTTCTCCTCCGGAAAGCAAACTTAAACTTTGCAGTTTTTTGCCAGGAGGTTGTACTTCAATCTCAATACCTGTTTTCAGCAGATCAGTTGGTTCTGTCAATACTAATTCAGCTTTACCGCCGCCAAACATATTTGGAAAGACAATTTTGAATTCTTGACGGATAGCTTCAAATACTTCTTTGAATCTTGTCCGCACTTCGTCATCCATCTCATCCATCGTTTCAAACAACTGGTTTTTCGCTGCTAACAGATCATCTCGCTGTGTCGCTAAGAAGGTATGTCTTTCACTAACTTGTTCGTATTGTTCGATTGAATTTAAGTTTACTGGTCCTAGCTTTTCAATTTGTTCTTTTAAGGAAGCAACCTTTATTCTGCTGTCTTCGATATCGGTTGTTTCTTGATAGTCGTGGGAAGCTTTCTCAAATGTCAGCTGATATTCTGACTGCAGATAGGTTAAATGATTATCTAAAATCATTTCAGCTCGGTCTTTTTGGACTTCTAATTTGGATTGTTCCGACAGTCGTGCTTTTTGCTCACGATTACGCTCTGCCAAGACTGCTTCAAGCTCATCGATCTCCCTTTGCCTTCTATCTCGCTGCTCTTTGGCTTTTGCCAACTCGGCTTTCAATGTTTCTCGCTGAGCAGATAATTCGTTAATTTGTTTTTCCAAACTTTCTTCTGTGACTTCATGATCAGAAAAGTCTGCTGTCAATGTCGCCAACTGTTTTTCTATCGCTTCTTGACGTTCGATTGCCTCTGCTTTTTGGACTCGGGCACCGCGGAGCTGGATCTGCAGATGATTAAACTGCTCTTTCAAGACAGCAAGATCTGCTTGTTCTTGTGCTTTTTGACTTTGCACTTGTGCTCTTCTGGCTTCCATCTGGTCACTTTCTTGACTTAAAGATTTGATCTCTTCGTCGATTTGTTGACGTTGCGTTTCAAGATCTGTTTGTTTGTCTTTCAACTCGTTCGTTTGTTTTTCGTAATCTTCGATAAACTGCTGCAGCTCACGTGTCTCAAAAGTTGAGATTTGCTTTTCTTTTTCAAAACGTTCAAGTTCGTTTATGATGTTTTGCAACTGATTTGTCGCTTCTTGTTCTTCAAAACGTAATTGTTCGCCTCGTGTACGCAAAACTTCTTGTTCTTCGGCTAAACGAGCTGTTTCTTGTTGCAGCTCCTGAACTTTCTTTTCTTGCACTTGAAGTTGTTTATCTGCTTCTTCGAATTCACTAGTCAACTGTTTCAATTCTTGGTTCTGTACAAACAAACTGCCTTGGTTTCCTCGTTTGTTCGCTCCACCTGTCATGGATCCTCCGGCATTCATCACGTCACCTTCTAAGGAAACCACTCGGTATTGATAGCGGATCGTTTGCGCGATTGCATTAGCACTAGTTAAGTCTTTTGCTAAAAGGATCGTTCCTAACAGGTTTTGAACCACTGTTTGGATTTGATCAGGATAAGCAACTTGTTCACTGGCAATCCCTATAAACCCTTCTACAGCTGTTGCTTGTGTCAATATATGAGCTGGTAACTGTCTTGGTTTGATTGTCGTCAGCGGAAGGAATGTTGCTCTTCCTCCTCTTTGCTGTTTCAAATACGTGATGGCTTGCCGAGCATCTTTTTCATTTTCAACGATGACATGTTGAGCTGCTCCACCTAAAGCTGTTTCAATGGCTAACGTGAAATCTGCAGGGACGTCGATCAGTTCAGCCACTGCTCCGACAATACCGGAAAGCTGCTGTTTATGCTGCAAGACCAATCGAACGCCTTGGTAAAAGCCAAAATAGTTTTCTTGGATCTCTTGAAGGCTTTTCTGACGAGCACGCAGCTGCTGGACTTGATTCATCAATTGATACATTTTAGGCTGTTCTTTTGCTAATGCTTCTTGGAACTTTTTCCCGTTTCGTTGGATCATTTCTAACTTCTCTTTTGTTTCAGTTAAAGATGATTTTAGCTGCGCCTGCTTTTGTGTCAATTCTTCTTTTTGTAAGATCAATCGGTCTACTGATGCTTCTACTTCCGATTGCTTGGCTAACGTCTGCTTGCTTTTTGCTGTTTCTTGTACATATTGACGTTCCAGATACTTCAGTTCGTTTCCTACAGCTGCTTGTTCTTGCATCAAATCAACATATTGATCTCTTAGTTCTGCCAATAATTCTTTCGTTGATTTTTGGTATTTTTCTAATTCTTGCTGTGTTTTTATGAGATTTGCTTCAGCTTTTTGGATCTCTGTTTCTTTTTCTGCTGCTTCTTTCATCAAGCTTTCTTGAAGCTTTTCAAAATGTTTAACCTTTTTTTGTGCTTCTGCTAATGAAGTTTGATATTCTTGCGAGCTTTTTTGTGTATGCTTTGTCCGCTCCTGCAAAACATCTTTTTGTCCTTCTGTCTGCTTCAGTTTTTCCGAAAGATCTAATAATACTTGCTGATTTTTTTCGATCAGACGATCGGCTTGCGCATTTTCTTTACGCTGCTTCGCCAAAATGGATTCTTGTTCTTGGATCGACTCAGATAGTTTTCCTAATTCTAGATTGAATTTCGCAAGCTGTGCTTGTTTGTTGTCCCAATCTTTTTTTGCTGTCTTGATTTCAGCAACCATCAAAGAAACATCGGTTTGAGTCAGTGTTTCTTTTAGCCGTAAAAACTCCTTTGCTGCCTCACTCTGGGCGGCCAAAGGAGTTAACTGTTCTTCCAATTCATGGATGATGTCTTGGACGCGGCTGAGGTTGTCTTCTGTTTCAAAAAGCTTTTGTTCTGCTTTCTTTTTCCGCTGCTTGTATTTCAACACACCAGCTGCTTCTTCAAAGATCCCACGACGGTCTTCCGGTTTACTACTGAAAATCGCTTCTACTTTTCCTTGAGAAATGATTGAGAATGATTCTTTTCCTAATCCAGAATCTAAGAACAATTCTTGGATATCTTTTAATCTGCAGCTTTGTTTATTGATGAAAAACTCGCTTTCCCCAGTCCGTCGATAACGGCGGGTTACACTGATCTCATTGTACTCCAATGGCAGATAATGATCACTATTGTCTAAAATCACTGTGACTTCTGCAATATTCAGCTGCTTACGGGTATCGGAACCGGCAAAGATGATATCCGGCATTTTTCCGCCTCGCAAACTTTTAGCAGATTGTTCTCCTAATACCCAGCGGATAGCTTCTGTAATATTGCTTTTTCCGCTGCCATTTGGTCCAACCACTGCTGTGACGCTGTTTTCAAAATCAATGACTGTCTTGTCTGCAAATGATTTAAAACCGGCTATTTCAATTCGTTTCAAATACAAAGCTTTCCCTCACTTACTTTTACAGTGCTGCCAATGCATTTTCCGCCGCAGCTTGTTCTGCTAATTTTTTCGATTTTCCTTGTCCAGTGCCAATCAATTGATCATCTACGTAAACTTCGATCCAAAATACTCGTTCATGAGCTGGACCTTCTTCATTGATCAATCGGTATTCGATCGATACATCACCTGATTTTTGCAAGACTTCTTGCAATTTTGTTTTATGATCCATCTCATGTGAAAAAGCACCTGCTTTGACTTTAGGAAAAATCACTTTTTCGATGAACGCATGGGTCGTGTCGAATCCTTGGTCAAGATATAACGCGCCTAAAAAAGCTTCGAATAGGTCGCAAAGCAATGCTGGTCGCGTACGTCCTCCTGAATTCTCTTCTCCCTTGCCCAACAGAACATATTGATCAAAGTGACATTCTTTGGCAAATTTCGATAAACTGTCTTCGCGAACGATCGCTGCTCGTGTTTTTGTCAATTTTCCTTCTGGCAAATGAGGATATAAACGGAATAAATACTGAGAAACCATCAATTCTAAAACGGCATCTCCTAAAAATTCAAGTCGTTCATTATCCGATAATTGCAGATTGCGATGCTCATTCACATAGGATGAATGGGTAAAAGCTTGTTCAAGCAAATTTAGATCGTGAAAAACGATGTTATAATTTTCTTTTAGTTCTTTTGTCAGCTGGTTGTCCATTTTCCACATTCCTTTTATGGATATTTTTTCGATACTTCCTTATTATACTGGTTTTTTGTTAAATTTGAAATGGTTCAGGTAAAAGGTAAGTAAAGCTTTAATAATCCTAGTGATTGACGAGAAGTTGTGAAAAAGCCGTTTAGTTTGGAGTATGAAGAAAAAATTTTGTGAAAATGGCTTTCCATATTTTTGCATAAATTTGACTTAATACCGAGAAACTGGACTTTGAACACCGTTTATTGGAGAAGTCATGAAATCAGCGCCTTGACCTGAATATTAGAGAAATAAACAGAAAAATATTAAAAAACCGAAAAAGGACATCGCCCTTTTTCGGTCATTTTTATTGATTATGAACGTGAATCTGCTGTAACAGAAACATTTGCCCATGGGTTTGGTACATCATAGGACCAATCCCAGTCTTTGACACGGTCGTTCACTGGCAATACTTCGTTACGGAACAACGTTGGAATCGCAAATGCTTCTTCAAACGCATATTGTTGCCATTTTTGATAGGCTTCTTTCAAATAGTCTTCATCAAATGCTTTGCTTGAACTGATATCGTTGATCAACTTTGTATTTTCTTCTGATTCATAACGAGTGTAGTTGAATGCTGCATTTGGTCCCCATAGTCCACTTGGATTTGGATCAGTTCCTGTATTCCAAGCAGCTTGGTAAACATCGATTTCAGGATCATCATTTTCTAATTTATCGTAGAAAGAGTTGAATTCGATCAGACGACCTGTTGTGTATTGGACATCCAAACCGATTTCTTTCCATTGTTGGATATAGTAATCTGCCAATGGTTGCGCTGTTTCTCCACCGGACATCGAAGCAAAGTTGATGGTTAGTTTGTTTCCATCTTTGTCTTCTCTTAAACCATCGTCGTCCACATCTTTGTAGCCGGCATCATCCAATAGTTTTTTCGCTTTGTCTAAATCTTGTGTGAATCCTTTCATCTCATCATCGTGATATGACTGGAATACTGGAGGGATCAATGAAGTCGCATTGCTTCTCAAACCTGCATAGAAACGTTCACCTACTGCATTGTTATCTAATGCATAGCCCATGGCTTGACGTAATGATTTATCAGCCATTTTTGAATCTGGATTGTATTCCACACTCTTTGTATCTGAATTCCATTTACCTAACTTGAATCCTAGATAAGTATAAGAAGTTTGTTCACGGCCTAAGTTTGTATAGCCAGCAATTTCTTTATACGTATCATAAGTATCTGTTGGCATTTGGAAAATCATGTCATATAGCTTAGAGTTCAATGCTTCAGTTGCACTAGCCATCGGTACAGATTTCATCGTGATTTTTTTCAATTTAGGTGTACCGTTCCAGTAGTGCTCGTTTGGTAAGTACTCTACTGATTCTCCTGCAACAATATTACTCATGTAATAAGGGCCGAAAGTCACTGGATTTTTACGTACTTGATCGCTTGATTCCATGTCTTTGATTGCTACACCTTCTAACGTATGTTTCGGTGCTGCATATGTCCAGATACCGCCACCCGATTGAAGCATGCTTGGATTTACTTCTTTATATTCGATTTCAACTGTTTTGTCGTCTATCTTTTTGATTCCAGAGATCGTATCGGCACTTCCATCATGATATTCTTCCATACCTACGATGTTACGGAAAGTGTCGTCATAACGGATACCAGTGTAATCTTTATTCCCAATGATTTCGTAAGGGAAAATCACATCGTCCGCCGTTACATCTTCACCATCTGACCATTTGACGTTGTCTTTTACTTTGATTGTCGCTTTTTTCGTATCTTCGTCTAGATCAAGTGTTGCAGCTCCGTCATCTGTGATTCTAAAATCATCATCGTTTGCAAACAATGGTTCGTGAGAGGGTGCCATAAACGCTGCATCATATGAATCTTGATAAAACTCCCACTGGAACAATCCTTTGAACTGACTGTCCGTTGCGACCGCAGCTTCTAATTCACCGTCTTCGATTGCATCATCATTGTTTTTTGTTGCGATTGGAAAAGTTAATTCCTCTTTGTTATTGCTGTTGCCTCCAGAGTTATTTCCAGAAGTATCTGTACCTCCGCCCCCGCATGCTGCAAGAACGACAGCAGACATCAGCGTTGCAAATCCAAAAATCGTTTTCTTCATTCCTATTTCCCCCTTCGCTTCTATAACTAGCCTAACCGTTGGCGTGCATCTGCAGAACGCTTGAATGCCTGTCCAACATAATTGATACTCAACATCAAAACTAAAATGAGGATTGATGCGGGTAACCAGATCCATTGCCGATTCACTAAGACTTCTCCATTACTTGCATAACCGATCAGTGTACCTAAACTAGGTACATTTGCCGGCAAACCGAAACCTAAGAAAGTCAAAGTTGTCTCGATACCGATGTTTGCCGCAAAGTTCATTGTCAAGTTCGTAATGATCAATGAACTTAGATTCGGCATGATTTCGCGGAACATGATTTTAAAATCACTTGTTCCCATTGTTTTTGAGGCACTGACATAATCTCTTCTTGCTTCAGATAATGTCTTGCTTCGGAATAATCGGGCTTTAGCTACCCAATAAAATGCACTCATGATGAAAATAAAGGACCAGACATTGTATCTAGAAATAATCGATACGAAGACGATGATGATCAGCATGATCGGTAGAATCATGATAAAATCAACGATTCGCATCAAGATGTTGTCAATGATCCCTCCGTAGTAGCCAGAGATGATCCCTAATCCAACCCCGATGATCGAAGTAAGGATCGTGATCGCAAATCCGATCGTAACAGAGTTTCTAGCACCTATGATCAATTGACCTAATACATCACGTCCGCCTTCATCTGCTCCCAGAATGAACTTTTGTCCTTGTGTCGAAACTGCTCCTGGGGCAGCATATTTGTCAAAAATACTAACATACATCACTTTATCTTGATCGGTCAGCGTTGCACCGATAAAAATCACTAATAATAAAACCACTAGCAAACCTAATGAAAAAATAGCGATTTTATCTTTTTTAAATTCTCGAGCAATCATTCGTATCCCCATAGGAGGGATACTTTCTTGAACTGCTGTATTGTTTTTTTCACTCATCGATCCATTCTCCTTTCTGATTGGTTTTATTGAATCCGAATGCGCGGGTCAACGATACTCATAATGATATCTGACAGTAATGTCCCCACTAGCGTCGCGATTCCTAAAATCAATACTAAGGATGTGATCACGGTGTAGTCTCGTTGACCAATAGAGTCAATAAATAGTTTACCGACTCCTGGATAGCCAAAAATCTTTTCGATAACTACAGAACCAGCAATCAACGAAGTGATTTCATACCCCATTTGCGAAGCCATCGGCAACGCTGCATTCCGGAAGATATGTCTACTGAATACTTTATTCGTCGGTACCCCTTTGGAACGGGCTGTTCTGACAAAATCAAGCGACTTCGAATCGATTACTTCGCTTCGCAGATATTGGATCGTAACGGCAGTCGCCAGAAATGCTTGGGTAATCGATGGTAGCAGAATATATTTCAAGCGATCTATCCACTGAGTGATAAATCCCCCTTGCAAACCTAGTGTTTGAGAACCGCTTGTTGGGAACCAGCCTAAACGATAACCAAAAACAAACAGCATGATCAAGCCGAAGATAAATAACGGAACAGCAAAACTAAAGAAGTTATAAATCACGACGATCTTATCCAAGATCGAATTTTGATACCGGCCTGCTAGCATCCCTAGAGGCACAGCAATCAAATAAGTAAGGACAACTGTCAAGATCGATAGATATAACGTGTTGATGATCCGTTCACCGATTAAGTCAGCAACAGAGCGTTTGTATAAGAAACTTTGACCAAAATCGCCTTGCAAAGCATTTCCGATCCAACGGAAGTACTGGACATACCATGGGTCATTCAATCCAGCTGATTGTCGCATTTGTTCGATCACTGCCGGATCTTGGTTTGGGTTGATCAAACCAGTAAATGGATCCCCTGGCATCGCTTGGGCTAATAAGAAGATCAGAACACTTAAAATAATAACTTGCGGGATCATCAATAAAACACGTCGCAGAATCGTTTTCCACATTAGCTCGCACCTCCATCTTTCAACGCCACTTTATGTGTAGTTGTGATCGTACGCAAATCGTAGACTCGGCCAGTCGCATCATAGTATTCTCTTTGGTTTTGGATATACTCTTGTTCTACTTTTCGGCGATTTTCTTTGTGGCTTTCCCGATTTTCTACATCGATTTGCGGAATTGCTGAAAGCAGACGTTTCGTATAGATGTGGCGCGGGTCATTATAAATGTCTTCTCTTGTACCGATTTCTACAAATCGACCTTTGTACATAATCGCGATGTTGTCGCACATATGTTTTACTACACCTAAATCATGAGAAATAAATAAATAGCTGAGACCGTATTCTTGCTGGATCCGTTTCATGAAATTCAATACTTGCGCTTGAACAGATAGATCCAGAGCAGATACCGGTTCATCGGCCACGATTAATTTTGGATTAGTAGCAACAGCGCGGGCTACTCCTAGACGTTGGCGTTGTCCCCCTGAAAATTCATGAGGATATTTGTAAAGTGCATCTTCCGGCATCCCAACGATATCTAGCAATCCTTTTACCTTCTTCTTTTCTTCTTGATCGCTTAACCGTTCAAAATTTCGGATAGGTTCTGCAATGATATCCAATACTCGTTTTTTAGGATTCAAACTAGACATTGAATCTTGGAAGATCATTTGTACGTCTTTGTTATAACCCATTTTTTTTCGGTTGCTTCGCTTCGTTACATCTTTTCCTTCATACATGATTTGTCCAGCTGTCGTCTTTTCTAAACCAACGACTGCTTTTCCTGTAGTGGATTTTCCGGAACCGGACTCTCCCACCAAACCATACGTCTTTCCTTTTTCGATAATAAAATCCACACCATCTACAGCATATACATGATCCGTTACTCGATTGAAGAATCCACTGCGAATAGGGTAATGAACTTTCAGGTCTTTGATTGTGATTAATTCTGTCATCTACACCTCTCCTTTTTCGTCTCTAAAGTGGAAATGCTTGTAGCAAGAGCAACGTACCAAATGGTTCGGAGCGACTTCATGAAGGATAGGATCTTCTTCGTGATCACTTGCTGGTATCCACGGAATACGTGGAGCAAATCGGCACCCTTTACGAGGCATGTTTTTCAGAGAAGGAACGACACCTTCGATCACATGGAGTTCTGCATCATGATTTCCTTCTTGAGGTATAGAGTTCAATAAAGAGCGCGTATAAGGATGTTTCGGATGATCAAACAGTTCTTTTACACCCGCTACTTCAACAAACTGTCCGCCATACATCACTGCCACTCGATCAGCCATTTCTGCTACGACTCCTAAGTCATGAGTGATCAGGATGATCCCTGTTTTTGTTTCTTCCTGAAGATCTTTCAGTAAATCAAGAATCTGTGCTTGGATGGTTACATCTAGGGCTGTCGTCGGTTCATCTGCAATGACGATTGGAGGTTTGCAGGCGATTGCGATCGCGATGATGACACGTTGTCTCATACCGCCTGATAATTCATGGGGATATTGACGTCCAACTCTTGCTGGATTAGGAATCCCTACTTGTTCTAGTAATTCCAGTGCGCGAGCTTGACGCTGTTCTGCATTCATCTTTGTGTGATAGGAAAGTCCTTCTTTGATCTGGTCTTCGATTCTCATGAGAGGATTTAATGCAGACAACGGATCTTGGAAAATCATTCCGATATCATTTCCGCGGATTTTATTATAAAGCGTTTCGTTCAGTTCGATTAAATTCAGATCGTTATATAAAATTTCACCTGTAATTTTTGTGTTATTAGGATCAAGTAATCCCATAATCGTAGTAGCTAATGTACTTTTCCCGCACCCAGATTCCCCAACGATTGCTAAGATCTCGTTTTTGTCTAAAGTAAATGAAACATCATCTACTGCATCGTAATAGTCATCTTTGAGTCGGAAGCCTGTATGTAGGTTCTGAACTTCTAATAATTGATTATCTGACAATCGAATACCCCTCTCTGCTTCCTAAACGGAAGTTTTTCTTAGTAAAAAAAGAACATTACACAGAATAAAGCGTTTTATAACAAAGGTTATTCTTATCTTTGTGTAATGAATTATTAATAATTATATAGAAAACCGCTTTACTTTGCAACATAATTTCTAATTATCGCCAGAATTATCAGAAAAATGTCTTTTCCGTGTCAAAAAGATTAAAAAAAGAAGGATAAAAAGTTGCATACAACTTTTTATCCTTCTTTGCTTTTATTGAAATTATTTGAGATGGCTGCTGATATAATCTACTGCACCGCCAACTGTTTCAATTTGTTCAGCATCTTCATCTGAAATTTCTGTACCGAATTCATCTTCAAGTTCTAAAACGAACTCCATAATACTAATTGAATCAGCTTTTAAATCATCTTTGATGTTCAATTCATCCGTCACTTTATCGGTATCTATCTCAAAATGATTTGAAATAATTTTCGCTACTTTGTTAAATACTTCTTCGCGAGTCAACTTTTTCACCTCCAAGAATCATACACTTGTCAATTACCTACACCATGGCTAATTTTACTGACATTTTTCAGGAATGTCCACCTTTTTTTAACGAACCGGATTGCCTCAGCTATCTGAATATTATTCTTCGCTTTTTTCAAATTGTTCGACTAACTGTCCTACTACATTTGTTTCAAGCATCGTGTGGATTTGGCGGATCGTATAGCGGACAGCATCAGGACCTGTTGCTCCGTGGGTTTTAATGACTGGTGCTTTCAAGCCAAACAAAACAGCTCCGCCATGTTTGGAATAATCCATTTCAGATTTTAAAGAACGCAAGCCGTCTTTTAAAAGCATGGCGCCCATTTTCCCTTTGATCCCTTCGTTTAGAATAGCGGATTTTAATAGATCCATCATATTCATTGCCGTTCCTTCAATGGATTTCAAAACAGCATTGCCTGTAAATCCATCTGTGACTACTACGTCAGCCACACCATTGAGCAACTCGCGCGCTTCTACATTTCCAATGAAATTCAAACTGGTTTCATTCTGAAGAAGTTCATAGGCTTTTTTCGTCACTTCACTACCTTTTGTGGCTTCTGTTCCGTTGTTTAAAAGAGCAACGCGGGGACGTCCGATCCCTCGGACTTTACGTGCATAGAAAGAACCTAAAATACCGTATTGCAACAAATGTTCTGGTTTGTTTTCTGCGTTAGCGCCGAGATCCAGCATATCGAAACCGGCACCTTCTTTTCCTACTACTGGCAAGGTAGACATCAAGCCAGGGCGTTCGATATTTTTGATACGTCCTACGATGAACAAACCCGCTGCTAGCAGCGCACCTGTATTCCCTGCTGAAAATATAGCATCCGCTTCGCCGTTTTTCACTGCTTGTGCAGCAAGGACCATTGAAGCAGTCTTTTTCCGTCGGATCGCTTTTACTGGCTCATCATCACTATTGATTTTTTCGTCTGTATGGATAATCGTGATGTTTTTTTCATTTGTTAAGTATTTCTTGATTTCTGCTTCTTTTCCGTAAAGTAAGAATTCTACTTCTGGAAAATCTTGCTGCGCTAAAACCACGCCTTCTACAATTGCTTGAGGTGCGTGATCTCCGCCCATTGCATCTACGGCAATTTTCATTGTTCCCACTCCTTTTTCCATCATCATTATAAAGTATAGCATAGTCTGCTAATCGAAATAACGATTATCCTGATTTTCTATCTGGAGGCTTTGTGCTAGAGGCTGATACTCAGGCAGCATCTGCCAATTCTTTATCTGCCAAAGAGCTGCAGCCTCTTCTCTGGCTACCTCCAAAACATTTCCATCCGTCACCAAGTCAGCAATCGCAAATTGAGGTAAACCAGATTGTCGGAAGCCGAATACTTCACCGGGACCGCGTAATTCCAGATCTTTTTCACTTAGTACAAAACCATTGGTGGTCTCTGTCATGATTTTCATCCGTTCCACGCCTAGTTCATTTTTGGGATTAGCAACTAAGATACAGTAGGAAGCATCACTTCCGCGTCCAACACGTCCACGAAGCTGATGCAGCTGTGCCAAACCAAATCGATCCGCATCCATAATCAGCATGACGGTTGCGTTTGGCACGTTTACCCCTACTTCTATTACCGTAGTAGAAACTAATATCTGCATCTGGTTATCTTTGAAAGCTTCCATGATCACTTCTTTTTCCTGATTCTTCATTTTACCATGTAACAAGCCAACTTCATATTTTGGTGCAAATAGTTCACGAAGTTTTTCATAGATTTCCACTGCGTTTTTTACGTCTAATGCTTCTGATTCTTCGATCAGTGGACAGATGACATACATTTGATGTCCCCTTGCCAGTTCTTTCCTTGTCCAATCCAGTACACTGTCTAATTGAGGTGTTCTTACCCAGCGTGTTTCAATAGGGATACGTCCAGCTGGAAGTTCATCAATGATCGATACGTCCATCTCACCGTACGCTGTGATAGCTAGCGTTCTAGGGATCGGAGTGGCTGTCATAAACAAGACATCAGGTCGCCAGCCTTTTTCACGAAGGACTTTCCGCTGATTCACACCAAAACGGTGCTGTTCATCCGTAATAACTAGTCCTAAATTCTGAAATTCAACTCCATCTTGGATCAATGCATGTGTACCGATCACGACGTTGATTTCTCCTCGTTCTAGTTTTTCAAGGAGTTCACGTCGTTCTTTTGTTTTCGTTGACCCTGTAAGCAATGCGACCGTTACTTCATTGGGATCAAACAGCTGTTGCAAACTTTCCATGTGCTGTTGTGCCAAGATTTCGGTAGGCACCATCAACGCACCTTGGAACCCCGCTGTAACGGTGGCATATAATGCGATTGCGGCAACTACTGTTTTTCCGCTACCTACATCTCCCTGCAAAAGTCGCTGCATATGTTGAGGACTGCGAAGATCCCGACAGATTTCATTCGTTACCCGTTTTTGGGCATTTGTCAGTTCAAAAGGCAGCTTTTGAGTAAATTCTTTTAATTTTTGGACATCATAAAGGATTTCCAAGCCATTCGTTTCTGCTTTTTCTGCTTTTTTCAATCCTTGAAGACGCATTTGAAATAAAAAGAATTCTTCAAAAACGACACGTCGTTTGGCTTGGTAATTTTCTTCGTGGTTTTTCGGAAAGTGCATACTTCTTACAGCGGAAGCTCGGTCAAGTAGTCGATATTTCTCCACAAGGTTGTTCGGCAGGTTTTCTTCGATCAATGTGCCGTATTCTTGAAACCCTTTTTTGATTAGATCAACTAATGTCGTTTGACGAATCGATTTATTGACGTGATATATCGGCGAAAAGTCATCCATTGTTTGAGAACCTAAAATCTTCATCCCGTTCAAGGCTTTACGCTTTGCATCCCATTTACCATATACAGCGATTTCCTCCGATAAAATGACTTTTTCTTTTAGATAAGGTTGATTAAAAAAAGAAACGTTGAACACATCATGTTCTTGCATCATACGAAATTGCAATCGGCTTTTTTTATAACCAAATCGATTCATCACAGGAGGAGAGACTACGATTCCTTTCAAAGTAACCTTTTCTTGATCTTGGATCTCGTTTAGATTTCTTTCCTGAATATCTTCGTAGCGAAAAGGATAATAAGTCAGTAAGTCTTCAATCGTTTGGATGCCCAAGCTGGCAAGACTAGCTGCTCTTTTTTCTCCGACTCCTGCCAGCATAGTGATTGGATCATCTAAAGAACGCATATATTTTTTCCTCCCTCCTTTAACAAAAAAAGGACTTGGTCAGTGATCATACCTGATCACTAACCGAAGGCCTTTTATGAATGAATACTGTGTTAGAAAGATATTCTGTCACAGGAATTATTCAGCAGAAAATAGATAAGGATAGACAGGCTGATCTCCTTGGTGGATCTCGATTTCCAAATCAGGATGTTTTTCTGTTAGTTTCTCAGCAAATTCATTTGCTTGTTCAACTGTTCCTTCATCACCTGCTAAGATCGTTACGATCTCTGTGTCCTCATTGATCATTTGTTCTAGTGTACTTAACGCTGTTGCTGTGATATCTGGGTTAGAGATCATGATTTTTCCATCGATCATGCCTAAAAAGTCGCCTTCTTTGATCTCTACACCGTCGATTGAGGTATCTCTGATTGCGTGAGTGACTTGACCACTTACGACGCTAGACAACATTTCTGTCATCGTTTCTTTGTTTTCTTCTAAAGAAGCTTGATCATTGAATGAAAGCATAGCCGTCAATCCTTGAGAAATCGTTCTTGAAGGAACAACTGCTACTGGGATATCTGCTACTTCTGCCGCTTGATCAGCTGCCATGAAGATGTTTTTGTTGTTCGGTAAGACAATCACTTTATCTGCGTTCACTTCTTGGATTGCTTTAACGATGTCTTCCGTACTTGGGTTCATTGTTTGCCCACCGCTGATAACATAATTAGCGCCTAAACTTTCAAACAGCTCTTGGACGCCTTTACCAGCAGCGATTGCTACGATACCATACGGGATACGTGGTGTTTCTTTTTTCGCAAACTCGTTCACTTCTTCATCGTGTTCCAAAATCGTCTCATGCTGCAAGCGCATGTTGTCGACTTTGATTTTGACTAATGAACCGAATTTTTGTCCATAGTTCAAGACTTCTCCTGGGTTTTCTGTATGCACGTGGACTTTGATGATCTCGTCATCATTGACCACAAGTAAAGAATCTCCAATACCATCTAAATAGTTACGGAATTCTTCGTAGTCGAACGTGCTATCAACAGTAGGTCCTTCACCGATTTTCACCATGATTTCTGTACAATAACCAAAATGGATATCTTCTGTCGCCATTTGTCCTTGGACACTGCGATGGTGCTCTGCATTGACCATATCATCCATTTCTGCTGGAGAAGGTTCATATGTTTCATCCGCTTGGAATTCTCCATTCAATGCGCTTAAAAAGCCCTCATAAACAAACAGCAATCCTTGTCCTCCACTGTCTACAACACCGACTTCTTTTAGGACTGGAAGCAAGTCTGGGGTTTTCGCTAAAGCACGTTTTGCTCCTTTTACAACAGCTGTCATCACTTCAACGACATCATCTGTACTCTTCGCTTTCTTTTCTCCAGCTTTTGCTGCTTCTCTAGCTACTGTCAAAATCGTTCCTTCTACTGGTTTCATTACTGCTTTATACGCAGTTTCAACACCATGAGTGAATGCTGCAGCAAGATCAGAAGCATTTAATGAGACAACATCTGGAATTTGCTTAGAAAATCCTCGGAACAATTGAGACAAAATAACGCCGGAATTTCCGCGCGCACCCATCAGCAATCCTTTTGAAAGCATTGCTGCTAATTCTCCTACTTTTTCTGAGGTTGAATCTACTACTGCCTTCGCTCCACTAGTCATAGATAGATTCATATTTGTTCCCGTATCGCCATCTGGCACAGGGAATACATTTAATGAATTGACGTATTCTGCATTTACTTGCAGACGATTCGCACCAGCCTGCACCATTTCCTGGAACTGGCTTGCACTTATTTCTGTTACACTCACCTAGATAATCCTCCTTCAGATCGACTGCTGAGTTATCAGCCAGTCTCCTGCCTAGTCTGGCAGTACACGAACACCTTGTACAAAGACATTAACTGAATTGGCAGCTACGCCTAATAATGCCTCTAGATTGTATTTCACTTTTTCTTGGACGTTGCGAGAAACTTCAGAGATTTTCGTACCATAGCTGATAATCGTATAAACATCTACAGCAATACCATTATCTTCTTGGCGGACAACTACTCCTCTTGAGTAATTTTCTTTACGCAAAATCTCAGTAATATTATCTTTAATTTGATTTTTGCTGGCCATTCCTACAACACCGAACACATCTGTCGCGGCGCCACCAACAACTGTTGCAATTACATCATTGGTAATTTCAATGGTTCCAGCTGACGTTTGAATTTTTACAGCCATGAATGAGCCTCCTTAACGGGTAAAATACTCCCATTTTTCTTCTATCATATTTTATCATAGCGCAACTTGAAATAAAAGGCAGTTACCCAAAGTACTCAAAAACCTTGCAAAATTTCAGGTATAACCCTGTTTAATTTACAATTATTCTTCACAAATGTCAATTGTATCCATGAAAATGTACTTGCAAATTTCCAATCTATATGATATGTTAGTCTGGTATGAGCTGAATTATTCTATTGCTCCAAATCAAGGCAAAGGAGGAAATTACCATGGCAAAAGTTTGTTACTTTACAGGTCGCAAGACAAAAAGTGGAAACAACCGTTCACACGCTATGAACTCAACAAAACGTACTGTTAAACCTAACTTACAAAAAGTTCGCGTTATGGTCGACGGAAAACCTAAAAAAGTTTGGGTGTCAACTCGTGCTTTGAAATCAGGAAAAGTTGAACGCGTTTAATTGAATGATACTTGGACCGTTCAGATAGTGAACGGTTTTTTATTTAATAAAAATTTTGGTGGGTGGAATTTTTGATTCCTCCCCTTTTTTTGTGTTTATTTTTGTTATACGAACAAATTGTGAAGTTATTTATTCCCAAATTTTATTTTTTTATGAAAACTAGACTCTTTTTAAGCAGAGAAAAACAAGGATATGATAAACTAAATACAACTTCATAGAAATTTGGTGGAAAATAAATATGAAAAAAAACTTAAAGTCATTCTTTAGAGAAAACGGACGCTACGCAGCAGCTAGTTTCCTGATTCCGTTTTTGATTTTAGCACTTGTTTATTTAAGTATCGGGATCTATCCCGGGAGCAGCAGAAGTATTTTGGCAAGTGATGCCTTTTCACAATTTTCTAATTTTCATGCAAGCTTCCGAAATGTCCTTCTTGGAAAGCAAAGTATTTTCTATACATGGAATGCTTCTCTGGGCTTGAATTATCTGTCTTTGATTTCTTATTATCTCGGCGGAATCTTCACGCCACTGGTTTTCTTCTTTCCAAACCAGATGATGCCAGATGCACTTTATGTTCTGACTTTGCTTAAAGTCGGCTGTGCCGGATTAGCTTTTTGGTTTCTTGCACGCACATTCAAGATTCCTCGCTGGGGGCATGTTGCACTTAGCGTCAGTTACGCATTGATCTCATTCATCACTGCACATTCGGAGATCATCATGTGGCTGGATGCATTTGTTTATCTTCCATTAGTGATTTTGGGGATTCATCGTGTCATGGATCTGAAACGGCCGAAACTTTTATTCATCAGCTATTTACTCTTGTTTCTATCCAGTTTTTATATGGGCTTTATGATTGGTGTCTTTTCTTTCTTATATTTTATTGCCCGTCTATTGACAAACTGGTCAGAATACAAAAAATCGATTGTTCCTTATGGGATCACTTCTTTACTGGCAGGCGGCGCTTCAATGATCATTGTATTACCAGCAGTACTGGATCTTCGGTCAAATGGCGAAGCATTGAGTCAAATCACTACGCTGAAAACAGAAGCGACTTCTTATCTGGATCTGATCATGAAAAACATGATTGGTGTTTATGACACCACAAAATACGGTTCGATTCCGTTCATTTATGTAGGTCTACTTCCGCTGGTCCTTTGCTTGTTTTATTTTGCCAGTCGGAAAGTACCGTTGAAAAATAAGTTTTTGTACGGTGGTCTTTTCGCCATACTTATCGCAAGTTTTTATCTTGTTCCATTGAATTTGTTTTGGCATGGTATGCATGCACCGAATATGTTTTTATTCCGTTATGCCTATCTGTTCTCTTTCTTAGTTCTCCTGCTTGCAGGAAAAGGATGGGAAAAGGTAGAACAAGACGATCGTGGGCTGTTGTTAGGAATCATTTTGGTCGTAGCTGCTCTCTTTGCGGTGGCATGGGGCATCAAACCTGAAGGAAGCTACACCTATGTGACAATGACTTCCTTTGTATTGACAGTTGTTTTCTTAGGGATCTATGCTTTTGCTGTGGGATTTTATCAGCATAAAAAACTTTCCTTCAACCATCTAAGTATATTGTTGTTATTGATCATGTCTGCTGAGGCTCTAGTCAATACGAACAGCATGATCCATGGTATCCTTGATGATTGGAATTATGCTTCCCGCAGTTTGTATACGGATCCTTATCCTGACTTGAAAGCTCTTGTAAATGAAACAAAAGAAGATTCTGACTCGTTTTACCGCTTGGAAAATCTGGATCCGGTATCGCCAAACGATTCGATCAACTACGGTTACAGTGGCATCAGCTTGTTTTCTTCTATAAGAAATCGTAATTCTTCCTCTTATCTGGATACATTAGGGTTCCGTTCAAGAGGGACAAATTTGAATATCCGTTACAATAATAATACTTTGCTGATGGATGGCTTTACAGGAATCAAATACAACATTTCTAAGAACGAAAGCACGTTCAGCAAATATGGCTTCCGCCAAGCTGGTCAAAGCGGCGACTATACACTGTATCAGAATGTCAATGCATTGCCACTGGCATTTACCGCACCGTTATCCGTTAATGATATTGAGCAGCCCGTAACAGATAATTTAACTAGTCAGACAAACTTGATCAATACATTATCTGGTCTAAATGAACAGTATTTTACATTCTATACGCCTACTTTGAAGAATCAGTTAAATACGACGATCACAAAAACAACGACTGGTGTGACTTATTCAGAGACGGCAGATAATCAACCGAAAGAGCTCACATGGGAAGTCCATGTACCTGCAAATACACAAGCTTACTTAAGTTTGTTCCCAACCAATTTTGCACAATTAGAAAGTTCTAGTGCAACGATCACTGTCAATGGTACATCGAGGAAAACGCAAATCAATATTTCTGGACAATACTATGATCTTGGCTATTATCCCCAAGAGACAACGGTGACATTTACTGCAAGTTTTTATGGGACGAAAGAAGTAAGTTTCATGGAGCCGAAAGTCGTTGGTCTAGATGTTGTAGCCTATCAAGCCGCAATGAATCAGATCAAAGAAAAAGGTGTCGAAATGAAAGCATCTGGCAGAAAAGCTTCTGGAACTGTAGATACCGCAGAAGATTCTATGTTGGTGACAACTATTCCTTACGACAAAGGATGGAAAGCCGAAATCGATGGAAAGCCAGTCAAAGTCAGCAACTTCAAAAACGCATTCTTGATGATAAAAGTTCCAGCAGGTAAACATACGGTCACTTTCAGCTACTTGCCTGAAGGATTTATGATAGGTGCAATCCTTTTTGTCCTATGTATTGCATTGTTTATTCTTTATGTCTGGTACCTTGACCGCAATCGCCCCTTTTATGGCACGATTGATCCAACAATAGAAGAAAAACCGCGAAACACACACAGAAGAAGACGAAGAAAATAAAGAAACGATGGAACCTGTTCAGACTGTCCGCACCAAGGGCAATCAAAACAACGTTCCATCGTTTTTTGGTTACAAAAAAGTAGTGTGGCAAAAAGAAGGTTCACTTATCCATGCTTCGTTCACAAGTTGTGATATTCATCAAACGCGAGAAGCTGTTTTTTGAAATTATTTCTTGTGACTCAGAGCTAAATGACAGGCTCACGACCTCTTTCTTAAACGGTGTTCAATCAGCTGTCCTTCGGTATTAGCTCAACAAACGGCAAAATATGAGGAGCTATTTTTCCGTTTGTTTCTCTAATACTCAGGTCAAAACGCTGATTTCACGACCTCTTCCTTAAACGGTGTTCTCCTGCCAACTCCTCGGTCACAAGTCACAATATTCAACAAACATGAGAAGCTGTTTTTTGAAATTGCTCCTTGTGACTCAGAGTTAAACGGCAGGATCACGACCTCTTGGTAAACGGTGTTCAAAACTTGCATCTGCAGTAATAAGCCCAACCAAACGAAAAATAGGAGGAGCTATTTTGGTTTGGCTGTTCTTATTGCTTGATGCAGGGCAGCTTTTTCACAACCTCTTATTCATATTTCACTTCATACAAATAAAGTCCTTCAGGGTGTGCTGTAGGTCCTGCTGCATTACGATCTTTTTTCGCAATAATCGCTGGGATACTATCTTCAGGCAATCGGCCATTACCAATTTTCAAAAGCGTTCCTACTAAGATACGTATCATCTTATACAAGAAGCCATTTCCCCTAAAAGTAAACAACAATTCGTCTTTTGTTTCATTGACCTCCATCTTAGCCTCATAGATCGTACGTACTTTATCCTCTATCGAGCTTCCTGATGCGCAAAAAGAGGTGAAATCGTGGGTCCCCAATAAATCAGGTAGTGCCCGCTGAATTTTTTCCAAATCAAGTGGGTAAGGATAATAACTGGCATAATGACGTCGAAAGGGACTGCGTGGCTTGCCTATATCCACTCGAAATTGATAAGTTTTTTCTTTGACCAAATATCTTGCATGGAATTCTTCTGAAACGATTTCTACTTGTCTTACAGCGATATCCTCTGGTGACTGGGTATCTAACGCAAAACGCATTCGTTCTAACGGGCGTTCTTCTGGATAATCAAAATGGATCACTTGCCCGATTGCATGTACTCCGGCATCTGTCCTTCCCGAACCAAAGACCGTGATTTCTTTCCCGTTTGCCATTTTTTGTAATGTTTTTTCTACTTCTTCTTGAACAGTACGTCCATTTGGCTGTTTCTGGAACCCATTGAAATTTGTTCCGTCGTATGCAATGATTGCTTTGTAACGTACCATGGTTTTCTCTCCTTTGTTTCTAAAAAGTTGTCTAGAAATAGTGGTTTTTCCAGATAATGTTGTTTGTTCTTTTTTTCAAATAAAAGAAAAAGGCCTGTGACATTAGTCTGCCACAGACCCTAATGTTTCTTGTCATACACTGCTCGCATACTTTCTTGCAAATAGATTAGCAAGAAAAGGATAGATAGCGGTCCACTGAACGTTTATCCTCTTAAAAAGATCAGTAGCACGGTTAATAATATAAAAGCAATGATAACCATCGTGTCTCTATTATGCCAATGCAAGACACGATATTTCGTTCTTCCTTCCCCGCCCTTGTAGCCCCTTGCTTCCATAGCGGTCGCAAGATCTTCCGCTCGGTTGAAACTGCTGACAAATAAAGGTATCAGCAAAGGAATGACTGCTTTCATTTTCTGAACTAGATTGCCTTCACCAAAGTCAACACCACGCGCGCGCTGAGCGTTCATGATCTTTTCTGTTTCATCCATCAATGTAGGCACAAAACGAAGCGCAATCGACAGCATCAAAGAAATTTCGTGGACTGGGAACCGTACGGCTTTCAATGGTCGAAGCAAGTACTCAATCGCATCAGATAATTCCAAAGGCGGTGTAGTAAGCGTGAGCAGCGTCGACATAAAAATAATCAACACGAATCGGCAGAAAATAAAGAGACCGTTCATCACCCCAAATTCAGTGATATGGAAAACACCCCAACTCCAATAAGTTTCTCCGCCACTAGTAAACAAGACTTGCAAAGCTACAGTAAAGAGGATCAGCCAAATCAATGGGCGAATACCTCGGATAAAAAATTTCAAGTCTACTTTTGATAAGAAGACAGAAAATAATGTGAAAACTGCCAATACAAGATATGTTTCCCAATTATTTGCTAAAAAAATGATACCAATAAAATAAAAACTGGCTAATAATTTGGCTCGGGGATCCAATCGATGGATCAAGGAATCTCCTGGCATATAACGACCAAATATCAATTTATTCATCATGGGCATTTCCTCCAGCAGAATGGACGATGGCGTCTGCTAATTCTTCAGCTGTCAAAGGTAAGGTAGTGAAGTCCATCCCTTTAGCCATTAATTCTTCTGCAAATTCTGTGGCAGTAGGTACACCTAACTGTTTTTCTTTTAGCCATTCGATGTTTTGAAAAACCTCTTTGGGCTGCCCGCTATTAACGATTCGCCCCTTCTCCAGTACATAGACATAGTCTGCAAAATTAGCTACATCATCCATTAAATGCGTCACTAAAACAATAGTAATCTGTTGTTCCTTATGAAGACGCCAAAACATCTCCATCATTTCTTTTCTGCCCTGAGGATCAAGTCCTGCCGTTGGTTCATCCAATACAAGTACTTCAGGCTTCATGGCAAGCACACCAGCGATTGCTACTCTACGCATTTGCCCTCCTGAAAGTTCAAATGGTGAACGTTCCAAATAGCTTTCATCCAGTCCAACTTGTTCTAATGTTTCTTTTGCTAGTATCACCGCTTCTTCTTCACTGACACCAAAGTTTTTAGGACCGAAGGCAATATCTTTTGCCACTGTTTCTTCGAATAGCTGTGCTTCTGGAAACTGAAAGACGATGCCGACTTTTTTTCGGATAGGCTTTAGATTTTTATTATCCGTATCTGGCTGAATGTCGCGTTCTCCAATATGGACGGTACCGCTTGTTGGCTTAACAAGCGCATTCAAATGTTGGAGTAAAGTTGATTTCCCGCTTCCGGTATGCCCTACTAATGCTGTATAACTGTTTTCTTTGATCGTCATATTGATGTCAAATAAGGCCCGTTGTTCAAATGGTGTATTCGGCTGATAAGTGAAGTCTACTTGTTCAAAACGGATGTCCATAACCAATCCACCATCCTTTCTTCTGTCATATATTCACTTGGCACATCTACCCCACGTTCTTTCAGTGCACGTTTCAGTTTTTCAGGAAATGGTAGATCTAGACCTAAATCGATCAGTTCAGGACCCGCAGAAAAGATTTCTTTTGGTGTACCTTCACGGACAAGTTCTCCTTGCCTCATCACTAGTATCCGATTGGCATTAGCTGCCTCATCAATATCATGAGTGATAGATATAACGGTCAATTGACTTTCTTCTTTGATCTTCTTGATCGTAGAAATCACTTCTTCACGGCCTTCTGGATCTAGCATACTTGTTGCTTCATCTAAAATAATGATATCAGGTCGTAAGGCAACCACGCCGGCAATAGCAACACGCTGTTTTTGTCCTCCTGATAAACGAGCAGGCTCGCGTGTAGCAAACTCAGCCATTCTAACTTTCTCAAGTGCATCTTTCACACGTATCAGCATTTCTTCTCTGGGAATCCCTTGATTTTCAAGACCAAACGCAACGTCATCTTCTACTGTCGAACCAACGAACTGATTGTCTGGATTTTGAAAAACCATTCCAACCATTTGCCGGATTGTCCAAATGTTTTCTTCATCCAATACTTGATTTCCGACTTTCACGACCCCTGATTCTGGCAGAAGTAGCCCATTGATTGTTTTGGCAAGTGTCGATTTTCCTGAACCGTTGTGTCCAATAATAGCGATCCACTCACCTTTATCAATTGTAAAGGAGACATCTTTCAATGCGGGGCGAAGATCATCTGGCTGGTATTTGTAATTTATTTTCTCTAATTCAATAATTGGCTCCATGATTACTCCTTCTTCATCCTAAAGTTCCTACTAACACTATCAAAAAAAGACAAAATTTTCAATTATTTCTCGCTTAAAATGTTTTTTTATGCCTTCAAGCAGAGCTGTCATGACAGTTAATTGAAGGTATAAAAAAACACTTTATGATGAGTGCTTACTCCCCAAGCGATATTCGCTTGAGGAGCAGCGCTGAGCTAGACTCGGAAAAATATCTTCCAACATCATAACACTCTAAAAGAATCATCTATAAAGTGATGTTATTAGTGTGATTTTAGACAAGTTCTAAGACAACCATTGGTGCACCATCACCGCGTCTTGGTTCTGTCTTCAAAATGCGTGTGTATCCGCCTTGACGTTCTGCGTAACGAGGTGCAATATCGTTGAATAGTTTTTGTAAAGCTGATTCAATGACGATGTCCTCATTTTCTTCACGCACGCTGGCAACTTCATTACGTACGAAAGCCGCAGCTTGACGACGTGCATGCAAATCTCCGCGTTTACCTAAAGTGATCATTTTTTCTGCAGTTGAGCGAACTTCTTTCGCACGAGCTTCAGTAGTCACAATACGTTCGTTGATTAATAAATCAGTTGTTAAATCACGCAACATCGCTTTACGTTGGCTAGATGTGCGTCCTAGTTTACGATAACTCACGTTGGTTTCCCTCCTTCGTAAAAGGTTTTAATCTTCTTTACGTAAACCTAAACCTAAGTCGTGCAATTTTGCTTTAACTTCTTCTAATGATTTACGTCCTAAGTTACGGACTTTGATCATTTCAGGCTCAGATTTATTTGTAAGTTCTTGTACAGTATTGATTCCTGCACGTTTCAAACAATTGTAAGAGCGAACAGACAAGTCTAACTCTTCGATCGTCATTTCCAACATTTTTTCTTTTTGTGTTTCTTCTTTTTCGACCATGATTTCAGCATTTTTTGCTTCATCAGTTAAGTTCACAAAAATATCCAAATGTTCAGTCATAATTTTCGCAGATAAACTCATTGCTTCCAACGGTTCGATTGAACCATCTGTCCAAATCTCCATCGTCAATTTATCAAAATCTTCACGGTGTCCAACACGTGTGTTCTCAACTTGATAGTTCACACGACGAACAGGTGTGTAGATTGAATCGACTGGAAGAACGCCAATTGGCATATCTTCTTTTTTATTTTCATCTGCTTGAACATAACCACGTCCAGGTTTCACTGTTAAGCGAGCATGGAACGTAGCTCCTTCAGAGACACTACAGATGTACATATCTTTGTTAAGAATTTCTACATCACTATCAACGATAATATCGCCAGCAGTTACTGTAGCAGGTCCGGTAATATCGATTTCAAGGGTTTTTTCTTCTTGGCCATACATTTTCAGCGCTAAGCCTTTAATGTTCAAGATGATTTGAGTGACGTCTTCTCTAACACCTTTGATGGTAGAGAATTCATGCAGTACACCATCGATTTGAATATTAGTGATGGCAGCACCTGGCAAAGAAGATAATAAAATACGACGTAGGGAATTCCCTAAAGTAGTCCCATACCCTCTTTCAAGAGGTTCAACGATGAACTTGCCATAATCTTTTTCTTCATCAATTTTTGCGATTCTTGGTTTTTCGAACTCAATCATTCTTATCTTTACCCCTTTCAAAACGAAAAGTGTCTTGTTCAATGACGTTACTGATAAAACTCAAAATGAGCGGCACTCATTAAACACGACGGCGTTTTGGAGGGCGGGCACCATTATGAGGAACTGGAGTCACGTCACGAATTGCAGTCACTTCTAAACCTGTAGCTTGTAATGAACGAATTGCTGCTTCACGTCCAGAACCAGGTCCTTTAACTGTTACTTCAACAGTCTTTAATCCGTGTTCCATTGCTGCTTTTGTAGCAGTTTCTGCTGCCATTTGAGCGGCAAAAGGAGTTGATTTTTTGCTTCCTTTGAAACCTAATGAACCAGCTGATGACCACGCTAATGCATTTCCGTGAGTATCAGTGATCATGATGATAGTGTTATTGAATGTAGAATGGATATGTGCAATACCTGCTTCTATATTCTTCTTCACACGGCGTTTACGATTCACTTTTTTTGCTGCCATGAAGTTTTAACCTCCTTCACTTAAGAATTATTTTTTCTTGCCAGCGATAGCGCGAGCTGGGCCTTTACGAGTACGTGCATTGTTTTTCGTGTTTTGTCCACGAACAGGCAATCCACGGCGATGACGGATTCCACGGTAAGAACCGATTTCCATCAAACGTTTGATGTTCAAGTTCACTTCACGACGAAGATCCCCTTCAACTTTTAATTTATCTACTTCTGCACGGATAGCATCTGTTTGTTCATTCGTTAATTCACGAACGCGAACATCTTCAGATACACCAGCATCAGCTAAGATCTTTTTAGCAGTAGTGTTACCAATACCATAGATATAAGTAAGTGAAACTACCACACGTTTATCACGAGGAATATCTACTCCTGCAATACGAGCCATATTTATAGCACCTCCAATTATCCTTGACGTTGTTTATGTTTTGGATTTGCTGGGCAAATCACCATAACGCGTCCTTTACGACGAATTACTTTACAATGTTCGCACATTGGTTTTACTGATGGTCTTACTTTCATGATAATACCTCCTGTAGTTTTACGGAGTACAATTATTTAAAGCGATAAGTAATACGGCCACGGTTAAGATCGTATGGAGACAATTCAACCGTTACTTTGTCACCAGGTAAGATACGGATGTAATGCATACGAATTTTACCTGAAACAGTAGCAAGAACTTGGTGTCCGTTTTCTAGTTCAACTTTAAACATTGCATTCGGCAAAGTTTCGACGACTGTACCTTCGACTTCAATCATATCTTCTTTTGCCACGCACAGTACCTCCTTGTACTTGTTTCGCATTTTCACACGATAAAATGGCGGAAACTGCAGTTCCCACCTCAAAATTCTCAAAATGGATCATCTAGAGGATTCTCTAGAAGTCGGACTGACATATTCTATCATAATTTATTGAACTTGACAAGAGTAACTGCATAATGCAAGTCGGCTACGGGCAATCGTGCTATTTTTCAATGATTTTTTGTACATCTGCAAATACAGCATCGATTTCACGAGCACCATCAATAGTGTTTAGCAAACCTTGTTCTTTATAATAAGCCAAGATTGGTTCACTATTTTTGATGTTGATAGCCAGACGATTTTTAACCGTCTCAGGTTTATCATCTTCTCTTTGATAGAATTCATGCCCACCGCAACGATCACATGTGTCTTCAACTTTTGTAGGGTTGAAAATTTTATGGTAAGTTGCTCCACAATTGCTGCAGATAAATCGGCCGGCTAGACGTTCGACCAAGATTTCTTCACCAACATGGATATCGATGACAGCATCAATTTTTTTATTCAAATCTTTTAGCATTGCGTCCAGAGCTTTTGCTTGATCTAGTGTACGTGGAAAGCCGTCTAATAAGAAGCCTTTCTCTGTATCTGGTTCAGCTAGTCGCTCTTTCACGATTCCATTTGTTACTTCATCAGGAACTAATGCACCTTTATCCATATAAGACTTTGCTTCCAGGCCAAGAGCTGTTTCGTTTTGCATCGCTGCGCGGAACATATCTCCTGTTGAGATGTGCGGAATACCATAAGCGTCAATGATTTTTTCAGCTTGTGTTCCTTTACCTGCGCCTGGCAGCCCCATTAAAATGAGGTTCATTGTTTTCCCTCCTAATAAATGTGTGAGAACGTGTGTTGAGGAAGAACCTCAACACGCTTTCTTACTCAATGAATCCAACATATTTACGTTTCAGCATTAAGCCTTCTAACTGTTTCGCAGTTTCTAAAGCTACACCGATAACGATCAGTAAGCTTGTACCACCTAATCCAATTGATTGTGGAAGATCCCAAACCATTTGAGCAATGATTGGAAGCAATGCCACTAAACCAAGGAAGACTGCACCAACTGTACTTAAGCGCATCAGTAATCTTGAGACATACTCTTCAGTCCCCTTACCAGGGCGTACGCTTGGTATATAACTTCCTTGCTTTTGCAAGTTTTCCGCTAATTTCTCAGGGTTTACTTGTACAAAGGCGTAGAAGAAAGTGAAGGCAACGATCAGAATCGTATAAATCGTAGCACCAGGTGCTGTATTATAGTTAAAGATCTCCATCATCACTTTATACCAGTTTTCAGAACCGAATCTACCACTCAATGCTTGTAAAACAGCATTTGGCGTAGCAATAAACGAACTAGCAAAGATAACTGGAATAACTCCAGCTGCATTTACTTTCAACGGCAGATAGCTGCTTGTAGGCGCGCCAGCGACACGTTTCGTATATTGGATCGGGATCTTGCGTTCAGCTTGTTGGAAAAATGTTACGAATGTCACGATCAATAAGACCGCTACTAATAAAATGGCCACAAAAATAGCAGATTTCCATATGTCTGAAGGATCGATATTTATAAAGTAATCTTCATAAATTTCTCTGATACTTTCAGGCAATCTAGAAATGATACCTGCAAAAATGATCATTGATACGCCATTTCCGATACCTTTTTCTGTGATCTGTTCTCCTAGCCAAGTAACAAACATCGTACCGGCTGTTAGAATCAAACCGATCGTTACGTAAGTTGCTACGTTAGGATTATTCACGAAACCTAATTGAGCGTATTGATTGAATCCAGCAGTGATACCGACAGATTGGATAAATGCCAATACTAATGTCAGATATCGAGTGGCTTGATTCAATTTTTTACGACCCACTTCCCCTTGTTTCGACCATTCAACAAATCGAGGCACGATGTCCATTTGAAGAAGCTGAATGACGATAGAAGCAGTAATGTATGGTGAAACCCCCATTGAGAAAATGGAGAAGTTTTGCATCGCACTACCACTTACCAAGTTCAACATATTGAAAAATGGCAAAGAAGAAAGGTTTTGCAATGAAGCAGCATTTACGCCTGGTACAGTGATATGTGCACCTAGGCGAAATACAAACAACACAAATACAGTAAATAGGATTTTTGATCTAATGTCTTTTACTTTAAAAGCATCTTTTAATAGTCTAAACATTAGATCACCTCGATTGATCCACCAGCCGCTTCAATTGCTTCTTGAGCTGCTTTAGAGAATTTTGCTGCTTTCACAGTTAATTTCTTGTTTAGTTCCCCGTTAGCTAATACTTTGATTCCAGCTTTTTCGTTTTTCACGATTCCAGCTTCAACTAAGGCAACAGGAGTTACTTCAGCTCCGTCTTCAAAGCGGTTCAATACATCAAGATTGATGACTGCATAGTCTTTACGGTTCACGTTTGTGAATCCTCGTTTTGGTAAACGACGGAACAATGGTGTTTGTCCCCCTTCAAATCCTAAACGCACACCACCGCCTGAACGGGCTTTTTGTCCTTTTTGTCCGCGTCCGGCAGTTTTTCCGTTACCAGATGAAGTACCACGACCAACACGGTTACGTACTTGGCGTGAACCTTCAGCAGGTTTTAATTCATGAAGTTTCATAGGTTTGGCACCTCCTTAATATTCTAGTTCTGATTTTTTTAATTAAACTTCTTCAACGTCCACTAGGTGAGAAACAGTATTGATCATGCCTTTAATTGCTTCATTAGAAGGCTTAACCACTGAACTGTTAATCTTTGTAAGACCTAACGCTTTAACTGTATCGCGTTGGTTTTGAGGACGTCCGATAATACTGCGTTTTAAAGTAACTTTTAATTCAGCCATTATTGTTGTCCTCCTTATCCGATTAATTCTTCAACTGATTTGCCGCGAAGTTCTGCAACTTCTTCTGCACGTTTCAATTGTTTCAAACCTTCAACTGTTGCGCGAACAACGTTGATTGGTGTATTTGAGCCTAAAGATTTAGAAGTGATATCTGCTACCCCAGCTAATTCTAATACGGCACGAACTGGTCCGCCAGCAGCAACCCCAGAACCTTCTACAGCAGGTTTCATTAGGATTCTACCACCACTAAAAGCACCGATTACTTCGTGTGGGATTGTTGAACCAACCATAGGTACTTCAACTAAGTTTTTCTTCGCATCTTCAATTGCTTTACGGATTGCTTCAGGAACTTCTTGAGCTTTACCTGTACCAAATCCTACGTGTCCGTTTTTGTCACCGACAACAACTAAAGCAGCAAAACGTAGACGACGTCCACCTTTAACAACTTTTGTTACACGGTTAATTGCAACAACGCGGTCTTCTAATTCCAAATGTTTTGGATCGATATAAACCATGAATGGTATTCCTCCTTCTTCTAAAATTCTAGTCCATTTTCGCGAGCAGCTTCAGCTAAAGCTTGCACACGGCCATGGTAAAGGTATCCACCACGGTCAAAGACTACTACTTTAATGCCTTTTTCAGCTGCACGTTCAGCAACTAGTTTACCGACAGCTTGTGCTGCTTCTGTTTTTGTTCCACCTGAAATTTCTTTATCCAAGGTAGAGGCACTTGCTAGCGTTACACCCGCTACGTCATCAATAATTTGAGCGTAGATGTTTTTGTTAGAACGAAAAACGTTCAAGCGTGGGCGCTCAGCAGTACCAGAGATATTGTTACGTACACGACGATGTCTCTTTTGACGTGTTTTGTTCTTATCTGGTTTTGTAATCACAATTGTCACCTCTTTATTTTTATTGTACTACTATTTCAAGCAGTAAATACGTTTCGAAAAATAGAAGCTGCGGCACAAGTAAAAATTTATTTTTTTGAAGGTAAACTTCAGCCAAATGCCTTTTTCCTGCTGCTGGCTTCTATGCAATTTTTCTAAACGATTATTTACCAGTTTTACCTTCTTTACGGCGTACATATTCGCCAACATAACGAATACCTTTACCTTTATAAGGTTCTGGAGGACGAGTTCCGCGAATATTTGCAGCTAATTCGCCAACTTCTTCTTTGTTCGCACCTTTAACAATTACTTGTGTGTTAGCTGGTACTTCAACAGTTACTCCAGCTGGTGGTGTGATTTCTACTGGATGTGAGTAACCAACGTTCAATACAAGTTTTGATCCTTGTAATTGTGCACGGTACCCAACCCCGATTAATTCTAACGCTTTTTGGAAACCTTCGCTGACACCTACAACCATGTTGTTGAAGTTCGCACGAGTTGTTCCATGAATTGTTTTCATTTCTTTACTGTCGTTTGGACGAGTGAAAGTCACTTCGTTTCCTTCGATATTCATTTTGATATCTGCTGAGAAAGTACGAGTCAATTCACCTTTTGGTCCTTTAACTGTAACGTTGTTTCCTTCTTGAGTAACTGTTACTCCTTCAGGGATAACAACGACTTTATTTCCGATACGGCTCACTTAAAGACACCTCCTTGTAGATTCTACTTGATTACCATACGTAAGCGATAACTTCGCCGCCGATATTTTTTTCACGAGCTTCTTTATCAGTGACAACACCTTCAGAAGTCGAAATGATTGCGATACCTAAACCGTTCAATACTTTTGGTACTTCGTCAGCTTTGACATAAGCACGCAAACCTGGTTTAGAGATACGTTTTAAGTTTGTGATAACACGTTCGCCGTTTTTACCAAATTTTAGGAAAACACGGATCACGCCTTGTTTGTCATCTTCGATGTATTCAACATCACGAACGAAACCTTCACGTTTCAAGATTTCAGCGATGTCACGTTTAATTTTTGATGCAGGTACTTCTAAAGACTCATGTTTAACCATGTTTGCGTTACGGATACGAGTTAGAAAATCTGCAATTGGATCTGTCATGACCATTGATCTTTTACCTCCTTCTTATGCGAATTTACTTTTTACCAGCTAGCTTTCTTCACGCCGGGAATTTGACCTTTATAGGCAAGTTCGCGGAAGCAAATACGGCAAAGATGGAACTTACGATAAACTGAATGTGGACGTCCGCAACGTTCGCAACGAGTATAAGCTTGTGTTGAAAATTTTGCAGGACGTTTGTTTTTAGCAATCATTGATTTTTTAGCCACGTAGTTCGCCTCCTTTAATTATTTTTGGAATGGCATGCCTAATTGTGTCAACAACTCACGAGATTCTTCATCAGAGTTTGCTGTTGTTACAATAACGATGTCCATACCACGTACTTTATCTACTAAATCATAATCTACTTCTGGGAAGATCAATTGTTCTTTAATACCTAAAGTATAGTTTCCACGACCGTCAAAGGCTTTTTTACTTACACCATGGAAGTCACGTACACGTGGTAGTGAAACTGAAACCAATTTGTCTAAGAATTCGTACATTCTTTCTCCGCGCAATGTAACTTTTGCACCAATTGGCATTCCTTCACGTAAACGGAATCCAGCGATTGATTTTTTAGCTTTTGTAATCATTGGTTTTTGACCAGTGATCAAAGTTAATTCTTCAACTGCTTTATCTAAGTTTTTAGCGTTTGATACCGCATCACCAACACCCATGTTGATGACGATTTTTTCAACTTTAGGTGTTTGCATAACAGAGCTATAGTTAAATTTTTCCATCAATGATGGAGTTACTTCTTTAAGATATTTTTCTTTTAGGCGGTTCATTCAGTAAGACCCTCCTTCCTTAAACTTTTATTTATCTAAAACTTCACCGGTTTTTTTAGAAACACGGACTTTTTTGCCGTCTACTTCTTTGTAGCCAACTCGGCCAGCTACACCAGTAGAGTCAACCACCATCACGTTAGAAACATGAATTGGCGCTTCCATCTCAACAATTCCACCTTGAGGAGCAGCTTGAGAAGGTTTTTGGTGTTTTTTAACGACATTTACACCTTCGACAATAACTTTATCTTTTTTCGGGAACGCTGCTAGTACAACGCCTTCTTTGTTTTTGTCTTTTCCAGTGATAACTTTAACTTTATCGCCTTTTTTAACAAACATAACTGTTTCGCACCTCCTTTGATAAGTGTCTCAAGATTATAAAACTTCTGGTGCTAGTGAAACGATCTTCATGAAGTTGTTTTCACGTAGTTCACGTGCAACTGGCCCAAAGATACGTGTTCCACGAGGGCTTTTATCATCACGAATAATCACTGCAGCATTTTCATCAAATTTAATATATGAACCGTCTGTACGACGAGCTCCTGATTTTGTTCGAACGATAACGGCTTTAACGACGTCACCTTTTTTGACAACCCCACCTGGCGTTGCTTGTTTAACCGTAGCAACGATCACATCACCGATGTTAGCAGTTTTACGACCAGATCCACCAAGGACTTTGATCGTCAAAATTTCACGTGCGCCTGAGTTATCAGCGACTTTTAAACGACTTTCTGCTTGGATCACGTTGTGTATCCTCCTTTCAGATTTTGCATTCAATCTATATAGGAAAATCTCGTGTTATTAGATAATAACTGCTTCTTCGACTACTTCCAACAAACGGAAACGTTTTGTAGCTGATAATGGACGAGTTTCCATAATTCTCACGATGTCGCCAACTTTTGCTGTGTTGTTTTCATCATGCACTTTGTATTTCTTAGAATAGTTCATGCGTTTGCCATAGATAGGGTGGTTTTTCTTTGTTTCGACAGCAACGGTAATTGTTTTATCCATTTTGTCTGAAACCACGCGACCTTGATAAACTTTGCGTTGATTTCTTCCTTCAGTCATACGCTTAATGGCCTCCTTCCATAATTACTTAGCTTGTTCACGCAACACAGTTTTGATGCGTGCAATCGATTTACGTACTTCTTTAATACGTGCAGTGTTTTCTAATTGACCTGTTGCTAATTGGAATCTAAGATTAAACAATTCTTCTTTTAATTGTTTTTCTTGATCAAGCATTTCGGCAGTGGTTAATTCTCTGATTTCTTTAACCTTCATTCGATTCACCACCCATTTCCTCACGTTTTACGATCTTAGTTTTCATTGGTAATTTGTGAGAAGCTAGACGTAACGCTTCACGAGCTACTTCTTCAGGAACGCCTGCGATTTCAAACATGATTTTACCACGTTTTACTGGTGCAACCCATCCTTCAGGTGCCCCTTTACCAGAACCCATACGTACCCCAATTGCTTTGGCAGTATAAGATTTGTGAGGGAAAATTTTAATCCATACTTTCCCACCACGTTTCATGTAACGAGTCATTGCGATACGAGCAGCTTCGATTTGGCGGTTTGTGATCCAATGTGAATCAACAGCTTGCAAACCGTATTCACCGAATGCTACTTCTTTTCCGCCTTTAGCTTCCCCGCGCATTTTTCCGCGGAATTCACGACGGTGTTTTACACGTTTAGGTACTAACATGATTATTTCCCTCCTTTCTCAGTGTTTTTTTTAGTTGGAAGAATTTCTCCACGATAGATCCACACTTTAACTCCTAGTTTTCCGTATGTTGTATCTGCTTCTTCCCATGCGTAATCAATGTCCGCACGTAAAGTATGAAGAGGAACAGTTCCCTCTGAGTATCCTTCTGAACGAGCGATATCTGCTCCGTTTAGACGACCAGATACTTGAGTTTTGATCCCTTGAGCGCCAGCACGCATTGAGCGTTGGATCGCTTGTTTTTGAGCGCGACGGAAAGCAACACGGTTTTCTAATTGACGTGCGATTCCTTCACCTACTAATTTTGCATCTAGATCTGGTTTTTTGATTTCCACGATGTTGATGTGGATTCTTTTACCAGTTAATTTGTTTAATTCTTTTCTTAGGCTTTCGACTTCAGAACCGCCTTTACCAATAACCATACCTGGTTTAGCTGTGTGAATTGAAATGTTTACGCGACCTGTTGCACGTTCGATTTCAACTGTTGATACAGCAGCATCAGCAAGTTTAGTTGAAATAAATTTACGGATTCTTAAATCTTCGTGTAAGAACTCAGCATACTCTTTTTCAGCATACCATTTAGCATCCCAGTCGCGGATGATGCCTACACGCATTCCAATTGGATGTACTTTTTGACCCACTGATTATCCCTCCTTATTTTTCTGATACGACTACCGTGATATGACTTGTACGTTTGTTGATTGGAGAAGCTGATCCTTTTGCACGAGGACGGAAACGTTTCATTGTAGGTCCTTCGTTAACAAAAGCTTCGGTTACTACCAAGTTTTCAACATCTAAGTCAAAGTTATTTTCTGCATTCGCAACTGCTGACATCAATACTTTTTCAATGATTCCAGCAGATTTGTTTGGTGTGAATTTCAAGATTGAAATTGCATCTGCGACACTTTTACCTCTGATAAGGTCAATTACTAAACGGGCTTTTCGAGGTGAAGTGCGAACTGTTTTTGCAGTTGCTTTAGCTGATGTGATTTGTTCTGCCATTTGGATTTATCCTCCCCTCAAATTAGCGTTTCGTTTTCTTATCGTCAGCAGCATGTCCACGATAAGTTCTTGTAGGTGCAAATTCACCTAATTTGTGTCCTACCATGTCTTCTTGGATGTAAACTGGTACATGTTTACGTCCATCATAAACTGCGATGGTATATCCAACAAAACTTGGGAAAACTGTTGAACGGCGTGACCAAGTTTTGATAACTTTTTTCTTTTCAACCCCTGCTTGAGCTTCAACTTTTTTCATTAAATGCTCATCGACAAAAGGTCCTTTCTTTAAACTACGACCCATGGTGAACCTCCTCTCAAAATGTGCGACACATGGTCAAAGTAATTATTTATTTTTGCGACGACGAACAATAAGTTTGTCTGATTTAGCTTTTTTGTTACGAGTTTTGTAACCAAGAGCTGGTTGACCCCAAGGAGAAACTGGTGCTTTACGTCCGATAGGAGCTTTACCTTCACCACCACCGTGTGGGTGATCATTAGGGTTCATTACGCTACCACGTACAGTTGGGCGTTTACGCATCCAACGAGAGCGTCCAGCTTTACCGATGTTGATTAATTCGTGTTGTTCGTTGCCTACAGAACCGATTGTTGCGCGGCATGCAGCTAAGATCATACGAACTTCACCAGAGTTCAAGCGGATCAATACGTATTTGCCTTCTTTACCAAGTACTTGAGCACTTGTACCAGCAGAACGGATCAATTGTCCACCTTTACCAGGTTTCATTTCAATGTTGTGGATAACAGTACCAACTGGAATGTTTTCTAATGGAAGAGCATTTCCGACTTTGATATCTGCTTCTGGACCTGAAACAAGTTTCATACCCACTTCTAGTCCTTTAGGTGCTAAGATGTAAGCTTTCACTCCATCTTCATAGTGTACTAACGCGATGTTAGCTGAACGGTTTGGATCATATTCGATCGTTTGAACAGTTGCAACAACGTTGTCTTTGTTACGTTTGAAGTCGATCACGCGATATTGGCGTTTGTGTCCGCCACCTTGATGACGTACAGTGATGCGGCCGTTGTTGTTACGTCCAGCATGGTTTTTCAATGGTTGTAACAATGATTTTTCAGGTGTTGATGTTGTGATTTCAGCAAAATCAGAACCTGTCATGTTACGACGACCATTTGAGGTAGGTTTGTACTTTTTAATCGCCACGTTTTTCCCTCCTAATTTAATGAGTTATCTATTAGTGCTTATTCAGCAACTTCGAATAATTGGATTTCTTTTGAATCTTCAGTCAATGTAACGATCGCTTTGCGACGTTTTTTTGTATATCCTGCATATTTGCCCATACGTTTGAATTTCGCACGTACGTTCACGATGTTCACGTTTTTGACTTTAACGTCAAAAGCAGCTTCTACCGCTTGTTTTACTAAAGTTTTGTTTGCGCGAGTGTCCACTTCAAAAGTGTATTTCTTGTCATCCATGGCAAGCATTGATTTTTCAGTGATCACTGGGCGTTTGATTACGTCTAGTAAGTTCATTATGCAAGCACCTCCTCAATTTGAGTAAGAGCAGTTTGTGTTGCTAACACTTTTGTATTTGATACAACGTCTAGCACACTCACATTATCAGAAGTTACTACAGAAACGTTTGGTAAGTTACGTGCTGATAAAGCAGCAAAGTCGTTACCTTTTTCTAGAACAACCAATACTTTAGAGTCGATAGATAAGTTAGCAAGAACTTGTTTGAATTCTTTTGTTTTTGGTGCGTCGAAGTTCAAGCCTTCGATTGCTACCAAGTTGTTTTCAGCAACTTTTTCTGACAATACAGATTTCATTGCTAAACGACGAACTTTTTTAGGAAGTTTGTAGCTGTAAGAACGTGGTGTTGGTCCAAAGACTACGCCACCTCCACGCCATTGTGGTGAGCGGATAGATCCTTGACGTGCACGACCTGTTCCTTTTTGACGCCATGGTTTACGTCCACCGCCACGAACAGCGCTACGGTTTTTAACCGCGTGTGTTCCTTGTCTTAATGACGCACGTTGCATTACGATTGCATCGTAAACAACACTTTCATTAGGTTCAATTCCGAAGATTTCTTCGTTAAGTGTGATTTCACCGTTTTGGCTTCCATCTTGTTTGAATAATGCTACATTCGGCATTCCTTAGTTCCTCCTTTCTTCCTACAATTATTTAGCTTTCACAGCTGATTTGATAGTGATTAAAGATTTTTTCGCTCCAGGAACATTACCTTTGATCAAGATAACATTTCTTTCTGCATCTACACGTACAACTTCCAAGTTTTGGATAGTTACGCGGTTGCCACCCATACGGCCAGCAAGACGTTTGTTTTTGAATACACGGTTAGGTGCAACTGGACCCATTGACCCAGGACGACGATGGTAACGAGAACCGTGAGCCATTGGTCCGCGGCTTTGTCCATGGCGTTTGATAACCCCTTGGAATCCTTTACCTTTCGTAGTACCTGTTACATCAATAATGTCTCCTGCTTGGAAAACATCTACTGTAATTTCTTTTCCTACTTCATATTCTCCTAGCTCAACATTTTTGAATTCACGAATGAAGCGCTTAGGAGCCGTGTTTGCTTTTGCAACATGACCTTTCGCAGGTTTGTTTGATAAAACTTCACGCATATCTTGGTAACCAACTTGAATAGCTTCGTAGCCATCCGTTTCCATTGTTTTCACTTGTAGTACTACGTTTGGCGTAGCTTCTACAACAGTAACTGGAATTAATTCACCAGATTCAGTGAAGATTTGTGTCATTCCCACTTTTTTCCCTAAGATTCCTTTGGTCATGAGTACACCTCCATTATTTTTGTTTTAGTTTTATAATTTGATTTCGATGTTTACACCAGATGGTAAGTCTAGCTTCATCAAAGCATCAACAGTTTTTGGTGTTGGGTTCACAATGTCGATAAGACGTTTGTGTGTACGCATTTCGAATTGTTCGCGTGAATCTTTGTATTTATGAGTCGCACGGATGATTGTGTAAAGACTGCGTTCAGTTGGTAATGGAATTGGACCAGACACGCTAGCTCCAGTTCTTTTTGCAGTTTCCACGATTTTATCCGCTGATTGATCTAAAATACGGTGTTCATACGCTTTTAAACGGATACGAATTTTTTGTTTTGCCATCTTGTTCCCTCCTTCGCCTATTTTGAAAAGTAGACATAGCTCCACGAAAATTTCCGTCACGCTCGTTCGTGGCAAAGCGTCCGGGCGTGTCGCAACCTCTCGTTTCTTAGCCGACGAAATCAATCTGATTACGTCTGTGCAATTCACTAAAGTAAACGCACCTTTGTCATTATAATATATATAAACTCACAACGCAAGGCTTTTTCTTGTAAAAAACATTTTGTTTTCATAAAGTTTCATTTAAAAAACACTAACCCTTTTATTTCGCGTTCCTTCTATTATAATGCCCTGTCTTTTCTTTCCTGAGCCTGCAATAAATAAAAAAGCTCGGAACAAAGATCCTGAGATCTTCATTCCGAGCGATTACGTCCGAATAAATGTTGCTTAGTTTTGCTTAATTCAATTAAGCTTTGATTTCTGTAACGACACCGGCACCAACTGTACGTCCGCCTTCACGGATTGAGAATTTAGTACCGTTTTCGATAGCGATTGGGTGGATTAATTCAACTTCCATTGTTACGTTGTCGCCAGGCATAACCATTTCAGTTCCTTCTGGTAATTCAACAACACCTGTTACGTCAGTTGTACGGAAGTAGAATTGTGGACGGTAGTTAGTGAAGAATGGAGTGTGACGTCCACCTTCTTCTTTTGTCAACACGTATACTTCTGCAGAGAATTTTGTATGAGGTGTGATTGTACCTGGTTTAGCCAAAACTTGTCCACGTTGGATGTCTTCACGTGCAACACCACGTAGTAAAGCACCAATGTTGTCTCCAGCTTCAGCGTAGTCTAACAATTTACGGAACATTTCAACACCAGTAACTGTTGTTTTTGAAGTTTCTTCAGAAATACCAACAACTTCAACTTCGTCACCAACGCGAACTTGTCCACGTTCCACACGACCTGTAGCAACAGTACCACGACCAGTAATTGAGAACACGTCTTCAACTGGCATCATGAATGGTTTGTCGTTTTCACGTTCTGGAGTTGGGATGTATTCGTCAACTGCAGCCATTAATTCAAGAATTTTTTCTTCGTATGAAGCGTCGCCTTCTAGAGCTTTCAAAGCTGAACCAGCAACTACAGGAACATCGTCACCAGGGAATTCGTATTCTGTTAATAGGTCACGAACTTCCATTTCAACTAATTCTAGTAATTCTTCGTCATCAACCATGTCTACTTTGTTCAAGAATACAACGATGTAAGGAACACCAACTTGACGAGACAATAGGATGTGTTCACGAGTTTGAGGCATAGGGCCATCAGCAGCAGAAACTACCAAGATAGCTCCGTCCATTTGAGCAGCACCAGTGATCATGTTTTTAACGTAGTCCGCGTGTCCTGGGCAGTCAACGTGAGCATAGTGACGTGCGTCAGTTTCGTACTCAACGTGAGCTGTTGAGATTGTGATTCCGCGTTCGCGTTCTTCTGGAGCACCATCGATTTGATCGTAAGCCATAGCTTGGCCGCCGTTTTTCTTAGATAGTACAGTTGTGATTGCAGCTGTTAATGTAGTTTTACCATGGTCAACGTGTCCGATAGTACCAATGTTAACGTGTGGTTTAGAACGGTCAAATTTTTCTTTTGCCATTTTAAAATGTCCTCCTAAAAATACAATATATTTTTTATTTGTCTGATAGGTATATGATGTACACGAGGTACACCACATGCCCATATCATCGATAATTATTTTACACGAAACTATATTAAAAATATAGTCTCTTTGGATAATCTCTTTGCAGGACTATCCGGTTTTAAGAAATTATTCAGCTTTTCCGCCGTTTTTCTTAATGATTTCTTCTTGTACTGATTTTGGTACATCTTCGTAGTGGTCAAATGTCATTGTAAATGTACCACGACCTTGAGTAGCAGAACGAAGAGTTGTAGCATAACCAAACATTTCAGCAAGTGGAACCATCGCACGAACAACTTGTTGGCCGCCAGCGCGAGCTTCCATACCTTCAACACGTCCACGACGAGCAGTTACGTGACCCATAACATCACCTAAGTAATCTTCAGGGATAACAACTTCTACAGCCATGATTGGTTCAAGGATTACTGGATTAGCTTTCTTAGCTGCTGCACGTAATGCCATAGAAGCAGCAACACGGAAGGCAGTTTCATTTGAATCGACATCATGGTATGAACCATCGTAAAGTTTAGCTTTGATATCTACTAATGGATAGCCAGCTAAGACACCATTTTCCATAGCATCTTTCAAACCAGTTTCAACAGCTGGAATGTATTCACGAGGAACAACCCCACCAACGATCGCATTTTCAAATTCGAAACCAGCACCTTCTTCGTTTGGTGTAAATTCGATCCATACGTGACCGTATTGACCTTTACCACCAGACTGACGTACAAACTTACCTTCGGCTTGAGTGCCAGCACGGAAAGTTTCACGGTAAGATACTTGAGGCGCACCTACGTTAGCTTCAACTTTGAATTCACGACGCATACGGTCAACGATGATATCTAAGTGAAGTTCACCCATACCAGCGATGATTGTTTCGCCTGTTTCCACGTTTGTTTCAGCACGGAAAGTAGGATCTTCTTCAGATAGTTTTTGTAAAGCCACACCCATTTTATCTTGGTCAGCTTTTGATTTAGGTTCAATAGCGACTTGGATAACTGGTTCTGGGAATTCCATTGATTCAAGAATAACTAGATTCTTTTCATCACATAGTGTGTCCCCAGTAGTTGTGTCTTTCAAACCAACAGCAGCAGCGATATCTCCAGCGTAAACTTCAGAGATTTCTGAACGAGAGTTGGCATGCATCTGTAGGATACGACCAACACGTTCGCGTTTGCCTTTTGTTGCGTTTTGTACGTATGAACCTGATTTTAAAACACCAGAGTACACACGGAAGAAAGTTAAACGACCTACGAATGGGTCAGTCATAACTTTAAATGCTAAAGCTGAGAAAGGAGCGCTGTCGTCTGCAGGACGTTCTACTTCTTCATCAGTTTTAGGGTCAATCCCTTTGATAGCTGGGATATCTAACGGTGATGGCAAGTAATCAAGAACAGCGTCCAATAGTAGTTGAACCCCTTTGTTCTTAAATGCTGAACCACATAGTACTGGGTAGAATTCTACGTTAACTGTTGCGCGGCGGATACCTTCTTTTAACTCAGCTTCAGTGATTTCTTCACCTTCTAAGTATTTCAAAGTAAGTTCTTCATCAGTTTCAGCTACAGCTTCAACCAATTTTTCGCGCCATTCTTCAGCTAATTCGCGGTATTCTTCAGGAATTTCTGTTTCTTCGATCTCTGTTCCAAGATCGTTTGTATACATTTCAGCCTTCATTGTTACAAGGTCAATAATTCCTGTAAAGTCGTCTTCCGCACCAATTGGTAATTGGATTGGGTGAGCGTTTGCTTGCAAACGGTCATGTAAAGTTGATACTGAATATAAGAAGTCAGCACCGATCTTGTCCATTTTGTTTGCAAATACGATACGAGGTACACCGTAAGTTGTAGCTTGACGCCAAACTGTTTCAGTTTGAGGTTCAACACCTGATTGTGCATCAAGAACAGTTACAGCACCATCAAGTACACGCAATGAACGTTCAACTTCAACTGTGAAGTCTACGTGTCCTGGTGTGTCGATGATGTTGATTCGGTGACCCTTCCATTGTGCTGTAGTAGCAGCAGAAGTGATCGTAATCCCACGTTCTTGTTCTTGTTCCATCCAGTCCATTTGTGAAGCTCCTTCATGAGTTTCACCAATTTTATGGATTTTACCAGTATAGTACAAGATACGTTCAGTAGCAGTCGTTTTACCAGCATCGATGTGGGCCATGATACCGATATTACGAGTGTTGTGTAAAGAAAATTCTCTGGTCATTCTCCTTGTTTCTCCTCTCTTTACTATCTAGTTGCTAAAAATAAGGACACTATCTGAGGTCGGCTTATAAAAGCCGACCAAACAGAGAGAATCTTACCAGCGATAGTGAGCAAACGCACGGTTGGCATCAGCCATTTTATGAGTGTCTTCACGTTTTTTAACAGAAGCACCTGTGTTGTTTGCAGCATCCATGATTTCTTTTGCTAAGCGTTCTTCCATTGTGTGTTCACCGCGCAAGCGAGCGTAGTTTACTACCCAACGAAGACCTAGAGTAACCCGGCGTTCAGGGCGAACTTCAACTGGTACTTGGTAGTTTGAACCCCCAACACGACGTGCTTTAACTTCAAGAACAGGTTGAACGTTTTTCATTGCTTGTTCAAACACTTCTAATGGATCGTTACCTGTAGATTCTTTGATCAAGTCAAAGGCATTATAGATAATGTTAGCTGCAATCCCGCGTTTTCCGTCAACCATTACACGGTTGATCAAGCGAGTTACTAATTTTGAGTTATAAATAGGATCTGGTAAAACATCACGTTTTGCAACAGGACCTTTACGTGGCATCCGTAACTCCTCCTTCCGAAATATTGTTCATAGTAATTACTTCTATATAATAGAAGCAAGTTTCATTTGTTTAATAATTAAAATTAAGCTTTAGGTTTTTTAGTTCCGTATTTAGAACGGCTTTGTTTACGGTCGTTAACACCAGCAGTATCTAAAGCACCGCGAACGATATGGTAACGTACCCCTGGTAAGTCTTTTACACGACCACCGCGTAATAATACAACACTGTGTTCTTGTAAGTTATGACCAATCCCTGGGATATAAGCAGTAACTTCAATTAAGTTTGACAAACGAACACGTGCATATTTACGTAAAGCTGAGTTCGGTTTTTTAGGTGTCATTGTACCCACACGAGTTGCTACCCCACGTTTTTGAGGTGAGTTTACGTTAGTTTGAGTTTTCTTAAAGCTGTTATATCCTTTGTTCAAAGCAGGTGAATTAGATTTTTCCACCTTTGATTTACGAGGTTTACGTACTAATTGGTTAATTGTAGGCATTCCTTGTTTCCTCCTTCCCACGATTTGCGTCTAGTTCCACACATCCAGGTGGTTCTTTTTTTGCGATAAAAAATAAATGCAATGTCTGCATCCTTATCAAATATGCTTTGATAAACAGTCAGCACGTTTCTTCACAGAAACCTGTAGATAAAGCACCTTTGTTAGAATATCACGAATGAAAAAACATGTCAACAAGAGATGTAAATTTTTTTGAAAAAGCTTTATTGCAATAAAAAAGAATGGTATCTTTTTGCCGTAAATCACGCTAAAATAGTGAGGAAAGCACGAAGCTCAAATTAAAAAAAGGTGGATGCAAAGATGAATTTAAAACAATTAGCTGGCATTGAAGCCGCGAAATTCGTAAAGGACGGGATGATCGTTGGTCTCGGGACCGGTTCAACCGCCTATTATATGGTAGAAGAGATTGGTCGCCGCATGCGTGAAGAAGGATTACGTATCACAGGAGTCACTACTTCAAATGCAACAAAAGAACAAGCGGAAAAATTAGGAATACCGCTAAAGAGTATCGACGAGGTTCCAGTAGTCGATCTAACGATAGACGGTGCTGATGAAATCAGTGCTGATTTTCAAGGGATAAAAGGCGGCGGTGCTGCTTTGCTTTTCGAGAAAATAGTCGCTACGTACTCAAAAGAAACGATTTGGATCGTTGATTCTTCTAAATTAGTCCATAAACTTGGGAAGTTCCCACTCCCAGTTGAAGTCATCCCTTATGGCTCCCAACAGCTACTTCATATTTTTGACGAAAAAGGATTCCAGCCTGTTTTGCGTACTGACGAAAACGGCGAAGTCCTAACCACAGATGGTGGTCATTATATCATTGATCTGCATCTAGAAGTTATTGAACAACCAGAAAGCTTAGCTACCTATTTAGATGAACTTGTTGGGGTAGTCGAACATGGACTTTTCCTAAATATGGTTTCAAAAGTTGTTGTTGGCTCAGAAAAAGGTGTTGAGATTCTTGATGCCATCCGCCATAAATAAAGAAAAACTGCTTGATCATCCAATAAAAAAAGACAGCGGAAAATTTGCGAAAAAACTATCTTTTTGACGTACTTTATGCTACATTTTTACTGTTATATCCAGTTAGAAAATCACTGCTAGAAAGGAATCACCATGAAAATTATTGGTTATGCACGCACAACCATAAATGATGTTGATTTAACAACTCAGGTTGAACAATTATCTGACTTTGGTTGTCAAGAAATTTTCCATGAGACATATGAAGTGGAACAAAACGATGCTACTGCTGTTCATTTGGAGTCAGTGATTGCTGACATGCAGCAAGGCGATGCACTAGTCGTCTGCCAACTTCATCGATTGGGCAAATCTACACGGCAATTAACAGAACTTACGCAATTATTCAAAGACCGCGGGCTGCACTTGATTAGCATTGATGAAGGAATCGATACGCGCGAAATGGGAAAAATCTATTTCCAATTGATGGAAAACCTGGCAAACATGGAGTGCGCATTGATCAAAGAACGTACATTAGTTGGATTAGATGAAGCTCGTAAAAAAGGAAAAATCGGCGGAAGACCAAAAATCGATGCAAAAACGATCAAAAAAATCCGACGTCTCTATTATGAAAAAAAAGAAACAATCCAATTTATTTCTTCAAAATGCGGTGTTTCAGTTGGAACATGTTATAAATATATCAATTTGCCTGAAAAAGAAATCGAGCAATTATGCATCTAATGCCTAAAAACGAACAGTGCTTTCGCAGCTGTTCGTTTTTTTATCTTCTCTACTCGTTTTCTCATAGAATCTTATCCAATTTTTCGATGGAAATCTCTTCCAAAAAATTGTACAATAAAACAGAACTGAAATTTTCAGAAATATAAACCTATCTTAAAGGAGAGCTAAACATGCCAAAATTAGTTTTTTCTCGTCACGGTCTTAGTGAATGGAATGCATTGAACCAATTTACTGGTTGGGCTGATGTAAACCTAGCACCAGAAGGAATCGAAGAAGCAAAAGAAGGCGGACGCAAAATCAAAGAAGCTGGAATCGAATTTGATGTTGCCTATACTTCTGTTTTGACTCGTGCAATCAAAACATGTAACTTGATCTTAGAATATTCAGATCAACTTTGGGTACCACAAATCAAATCATGGCGCTTGAACGAACGTCACTATGGTAAATTACAAGGTTTGAACAAAAAAGAAACAGCTGAAAAATACGGCGACGAACAAGTACACATCTGGCGTCGTTCTTACGATACTCTTCCTCCATTAATGGAAGAAACTGACGAAGGTTCTGCAGCAAACGACCGTCGTTACGCAATGTTAGACAAACGCGATATTCCTGGTGGCGAAAACTTGAAAGTGACATTAGAACGTGCTTTGCCATTCTGGCAAGATGAAATTGCTCCAGCATTACTAGACAACAAAACTGTTTTAGTAGCTGCACACGGTAACTCATTACGCGCTCTAGCTAAACATATCGAAGGTATCTCTGACGAAGACATCATGGATCTTGAAATCCCAACAGGTCAACCACTTGTTTATGAATTAAATGATGACTTAACAGTGGCTAAAAAATACTACCTATAATAGATACTCTATTGTAAATAAGACAGCCCTCTCACCTCCTATTATTGTAAGAGATGAAGGGGCTGTTTTTTTAGATATTGGAAGACGGTAGTCTTGGCTATCTAATGCGAATGACATCAATTTACATAATCACTATATGATTATAATAGTAAGTACTGTTTGAATAAACAAAAAATGAAGAGAGAAGGCGTAGCATTGAGAGAAAAAAGAATGTCTGACAATCATTCAGATGTGGAGCGAACATTTTTTGTAGAAACTTATTTAAATTTCATTCTTTTATCCTGTTTCTAAGAGGAAGTTTTCATTTGTATGAGCTATCACCACAACTCTCCATCTTTTCTTATGTTGCTAATAAATGAAGTTTAGATAGAAGTCAACCTCATAAAACTATTTATTTTATCATTTTTTTCTAATAATAAATGTTATATAGAAAAAAGTGTTTACACGACCGCTATTTTCTCGGTTATGATTAATTTGTGAGATACAGACTACACGGCTGCATCTTACAAACAAAATCAAAAAATAAAAATATAGAGTGAGGAGATACAAGATGATCAAAAGTAATTTAAAAACAGTGATGGCAGCAGGTATGGTATTTTTAAGTTTAGGAGGATCCGTTTCAACATTCGCAACAAGTCTATCAACAACTGACTTCGTTAGTACAAGTAAACAGGCCATTGAGCAACAATTGTATATCCATAATGGTGACTTTAATGACGGGTTTGATCATTGGATCACTAGTGGCCAAGAGCCAAATAATCCCACACTTCAAACCGTTAATGGAAATAACTTTGCTTTAGCAAAAAATGGTGAAAATGTTCATCAATACGTGACATTAAAACCAAGTACCACGTATACATTTAGTTATGATGTTGCAGCAAGCGAATCAGCACCAGGACGTGTTGAATTAGGGATCATGAATCATGATATCGGTTTTGATGTATTAGAGAGCAGTGAATATAATAATGAGAACTGGGAACGTGGCAAACTTACTTTTACGACTCCAGACGATGAAAATACATACCTTATACGATTTGCTTCTACATGGAATGGTTGGGCGAAATATGACAATATCCAAGTGGAAACAGGCGTAACAGAAACAAACATGTTGTCTGTAGGGCGAGAAGGCTCTCAAGCATTTGCTTATTTAACATTGACACCTGAACTTTTTCACAATAATCAAGACAGATGGGTCGTTTACATTGATGGAAGATATCGTTTTGAAACATTTGACGGCACAGCATACTATAGCATTCCAAGAATAGTTGATGGTAATATTCAAATACGTCACGGAATTCCTGGAAAAGCAGGACAGCGAGTAGAAGTATATCGCCTACCAGGACGTCCTGGATCAAGCTCCTCACTTGAGCACGCTGTATTATTCGAAACACTTATTATTGATGCAGACTTGAATTAAGTTGAATTTTTCATTCTTCAAGCATCATCACATGAGCAATTGAATGATTAAGGTATTCATCTAGACGAAGCCACCAACAGGAGATGACTCATTTGTCACATCCTGTTGGTGGCCTAGTTCGGAACAGAAAGAGCGTAACTCGCTTCTTTCTGTTCTTTTTTATTTGATTAAGATTGTGCCATGCATCTGCAATTTAAAAGGAATGTCGATTCACATTTTAGACATTCAAATGGTTGACTTTAGGAGGACTCTCGAAGTAACTGAAGCAACGGTTGTCATTGATTCCAGGTTACGTGAGACAGTTTCTGCAAAAAAATGTGACTGCCAAATTTCTATTAATAGAAGTTTAGGCAGTCACACTTTCTTGCTATTTAGCTATTACTTTACCCTTGAATCGCCGTTTCCAATCCTACTTCGATCATTTCATTGAACGTCGATTGACGTTCTGCAGCTGTTGTTTCTTCCCCAGTAATCAAATGGTCGCTAACGGTCATCAAACTTAATGTCTGCACATGGTATTTCGCGCCTAAGTAATAAAGAGCCGCTGCTTCCATTTCCACTCCTAAGACGCCAAGTTCAGCTAATTGGAATGTCTCTGTCAAATCATCTTTGTAGAAAGAATCTTCCGAAAGGACATTTCCTACATGAACCGTATAGCCTTTTTCTTTAGCTATCTCATATGCTTTCAGTAATAGATTGAAATCACTGATCGGTGGAAAATGAAAGGCTTGGAAATTTTTTTCGATCATCGAAGAGCTAGTCGCTGCGCCTTGCGCTAGTACCAAATCACGAACATGGACATCTTTTGACAATGCCCCGCATGTACCTACTCGGATCAATTTCTTTACGCCATATGACTGGATCAATTCATGGGCATAGATAGTGGCTGATGGCATCCCCATCCCTGTTCCTTGAACAGAAATACGTTCTCCTTTATATTTGCCGGTAAAGCCTAACATGCCGCGGACCTGATTGTAACAAACTGGTTCTTCTAAAAAAGTCTCCGCAATATATTTAGCTCGCAAAGGGTCTCCCGGAAGTAAAATCTTATCGGCGATCTCGCCTTCTTTCGCTTCGATATGCACACTCATTTTATTGTTCCTCCTATTACAATAGTGTCAATGTTTCTTTAACCAATGCTTTAAAAGATTGTTTGACTCTCTGAGTTGTTTCTACAACTTCTTCATGGCTCAGATTCGCTTGCATGCCTGCTGCTAAGTTGGTAATACAAGAGATTCCTAACACTTTTAATCCGCTGTGAGCTGCTACGATGACTTCTGGAACAGTCGACATCCCTACTGCATCGGCTCCTATTGTCCGAGACATCCGAATCTCAGCAGGCGTTTCATAAGTTGGTCCAGAGTAGCCCATATATACGCCTTCTTTAAGATCCAAACCTAGTTTTTCTGCTGCTGCTTTTGCTGTTGTTTGATAGTCAGGCGTATAAGCTTGACTCATATCTGGGAATCTAGGACCCATTTCATCTTCATTCGGGCCGATCAAAGGATTTTCACCAGTAAAATTGATGTGATCGGTAATCAGCATCAAATCTCCTGGTACGAAGGATTCATTGACACCGCCACATGCGTTGGTCACAATGACTGAATGGGCACCTAGTCCGGCCATCACACGTACTGGATAGGTCACTGTTTGCATGGAATGACCTTCATAGTAGTGGAATCTTCCTTGCATGGCTAACACTTTCTTGCCTGCTAGAGATCCGTAAACTAGCTGTCCTGCATGTCCAACTACTGTCGAAACAGGAAAGAACGGGATCTCATCATAAGAAATCATTACAGCATCTTCGATTTCATCTGCTAATTCACCTAATCCTGAACCTAGGATCAAACCAAAATCAATTTCTTTTACTCCTTTATCAAGGATAAACTGGGTCGTTTCTTGTAACATCTCGCTTAACTTGGTCATTTGCTTTCTCCTATTTTAAAAAGATTATTTTAATAATTTTAAGAAGCTTTCGCCATTTTCAGTCGAAGAAACACTAAAGTTCTCAGCAATCGTTGCAGAGATATCGGAATAATATCCTTGAGGCAACGCCCCTTGTTCTTTCATTTTTTTACTGTAAACCAATAACGGTACATATTCTCGCGTATGATCGGTACCAGTAAATGTCGGATCGTTTCCGTGATCGGCTGTAATCATTAGCAAGTCGTCTTCTTCCATAGCTTCAAGCAGTTCTGGGATCCGCAAGTCAAATTCTTCAATCGCATGCGCATAACCGACTACATCCCGGCGATGACCGTATAATGCATCAAAATCTACTAAATTGGTAAAGCTGATACCTGTAAACTCTTTTTTCATAACGTTCAGCAACTGGTCGACGCCATCCATATTACTTTTCGTGCGGACAGATTCAGTGATTCCTTGTCCATTGAAAATATCGTTGATCTTTCCTACAGCAATCACATCTTTTCCTGCTTCTTTCAAAGAATCGAGGACGGTGTGTCCGAATGGATCCAACGCATAATCATGACGATTGCTTGTTCGTGTGAAGTCTCCTGGTTCTCCCACATATGGACGTGCAATGATTCGACCGATCATGTACGGGTCATCTTTTGTTATATCACGAACGAATTGGCAAATCCGGTATAGTTCTTCTAAAGGAATGATTTCTTCATGTGCCGCGATCTGAAGGACAGGATCGGCAGAAGTATATACGATTAAATCGCCTGTTTTCATTTGGTGTTCACCGTAATCGTCAATCACAGCCGTTCCGCTATATGGTTTGTTGCATACGACTTTACGGCCAGAAAACTCTTCGATTTGTTTGATCAGATCATCAGGGAATCCGTTCGGAAACACACGAAACGGTGTCTTGATATTCAATCCCATGATTTCCCAATGGCCTGTCATCGTATCTTTCCCTACAGAAACTTCTTCTAATTTCGTCGCATAGCCTTGATGATCTTTCACTGATTCCACACCTTCAAGAGGACGAATCGTTCCCAAACCAAGCTGCTCTAAATGCGGAATGTTCAATCCTGCTTCTTTTGCAATGTGTCCTAATGTATCAGAACCAACGTCACCGAACTTCTCGGCATCTGGTGCTTCTCCAATTCCTACTGAATCCATGACGATCAGATGTACGCGTTTAAACATGATTATTCCTTCTTTCTTTTTATTTTTATTACCTTTAAAACAAAAAGGGCGAGACGAAAAACACTTCCCGTAACCCACCCTTTTTATTCGCTAAAAGATTATTTTGATTTGATATAGTTCTTCCCGTTTGCTTTTGGTCCAGAAGCTTTCCCTAAGAAAACAACCAACACAATGATTGTCAGCAAATATGGAGCAATTTGCAGCAATACTGGTGGAATCGAAGAAATAACTGGTAATTGTGCACCGATGATACTCAAGCTTTGTGCAAAACCAAAGAACAGTGAGGCACCCATTGCGCCTAAAGGATTCCATTTACCAAAGATCATAGCAGCCATAGAGATGAACCCTTGTCCGACGATCGTACCAGCTGAAAAGTTACCGGAAATCGACTGAGCAAAAACAGCACCGCCCATACCGCCTAACAAGCCTGAAATCAGCACGCCTGAATAACGCATAGCATATACATTGATACCTAATGTATCGGCAGCTTGAGGGTTTTCACCGACTGAACGGAGGCGTAAGCCGAATTTCGTCTTGAAGATGATCACCCAAGCAATGACAGCAATCAAAATTGCACAATAAGCAGGCAAGAATGTATTTTTGAAGAAAATTGGTCCAATGACCGGAATATCTGCTAAACCTGGGAAAGAGAAATATCCCAGATTCTGCGTGATGTTATCTGTTTGACCTTTCCCATACCATGCTTTGATCAAGAAAACACCTAAAGCTGGTGCCATCAGATTGATCACTGTACCGCTGATGATATGGTCAGCACGCAAGCTGACTGTTGCTACTGCGTGGATCAAAGAAAATAGGATACCTACGACGCCACCCACTAAAATAGCGATCCATGGCGTCATGGAACCAAGTGAGGGGCTCATCGTCAAGTTGAAAACGATGGAACTAAAAGCACCCATGACCATGATTCCTTCTAACCCTACGTTTACGATCCCGCTGCGTTCAGAAAACGTTCCGCCTAGTGATGTTAGAATTAACGGTGTTGAATAAACCAGTGTTGAAGTAAGAATCAAGGCAATTAATTCGATAGTCGACATTATAGTTCGCCTCCTTCATGGTTTTGATTCGTTGGCTTCGCTTCGATTGTCGCAACGATTTCTTCTTGTTTTTTTCCTTGGAAGAACTTAGCCATGACGAAACGAATCAAGAAATTGATCCCAACAAAGAAGATAATCAGAGCGATCGATACATTGACGATCTCAAACGGAACACCAGCTCCTGTCTGCATGCCAAGTCCGCCGATCTTCAAAATACTGAACAAAATCGCTGACAAAAGAATACCGATTGCTGATCCAGATCCAAGTAAGGAGACAGCCATTCCGTCAAATCCAATAGATAATGAAGTTGTTTGAACGAAGAAGTTTTGATACGTTCCTAATCCTTCAACCACACCGCCAAGACCTGCCAAAGCGCCAGAAATGACCATCGACAAAACGATCGTACGTTTACTACTCATCCCTGCATACTCAGAAGCAAAAGGATTCAAACCAACGGAACGGATCTCAAATCCTAAAGTCGTTTTCTTCATCAATAGCCAAACGAAAATAAGCGCGATGATTGCTAAAAACAAACCTGAGTTTACGCGAGAACCGCCAAAAGCTTGTGTTAACCATGGTAACCGCAACGATGCATTTTGACTGATCATATTGGAAGAGTCCAAACTTGATCGGTAGCTTTCAGGCATCACTTCATGTAAAGCAAATGTGCTTACGTATAATAAGATATAGTTCATCATGATCGTTACAATCACTTCACTTGTTCCAAAAAATGCTCGTAGTAACCCAGGAACAGCCGCTGCCATCGCACCTGCTAAGGCACCTAGGATCACACACAATGGAAGCAAAACGACTTTTGGAAGATCTGGAAAAGCAAGTGCCACCCAGACACTGACAATCCATCCGCAAAGCGCTTGTCCAGAAAGCCCGATATTGAAAAACCCAGCTGAGTTAGCTACAGAAAACCCTAATGCTGTAAAAATCAACGGCGTTGCTTGCCTTAATGTTTCACCGATTCCTCTTTGCGAACCAAGTGCTGCATCTAACATAGAAGAATAACCTTGGATGGGCTGAAAACCAAAAGCAGCCATCAATATCGCGCCTAAGATCAATCCTAAAACAACTGAAAGTACAGGCACTAATAAATTACGGAATTTCTCGCTGCGATCATTCATGTGCGCCAGCCCCCTTTTCTAACTCTTTTCGTGCTTCTTCTAAGGTATAGCCCGCCATCAATAGACCTAATTCATTTTCAGATGTTTCTTTCGGATCAACGATCCCGACGATTTCTCCTTCATGGATAACAGCAATACGATCCGAAACATTTAAAATTTCTTCTAATTCGAAACTAATCAATAACACTGCTTTGTATTTGTCCCTTTGTTCGATCAGACGTTTATGAATAAATTCGATCGCACCTACATCCAGTCCACGAGTTGGATTTGCAACGATCAACAGATCAGGATCTCGGTCGACTTCCCGAGCGATGATTGCTTTTTGCTGATTTCCGCCTGATAAAGCTTTTGCAGGGACAAGTTCATTCGTTGTTCGAACATCATATTCTTCGATCAATTCTCTGGCATGTTCATTTATCACTGAATAGTTCAGCATACCGTTTTTACTGTAAGGTTTTTGATGATACGTTTGCAGTGCAATGTTTTCAGACAATGTCATATCTAGGACCAACCCGTATTTATGACGGTCTTCTGGCACATGTCCTACACCATGTTCAGTGATCTTTCGAGGTTTTTTATTGGTGATGTTTTCCCCTTTTAGCTTGATATGTCCGCTTTCTGCCTTTCGCAAACCAGTCAAAGCTTGGATCAACTCCGACTGCCCGTTTCCATCGATTCCAGCGATACCAAGTACTTCGCCAGCACGAACCTCTAAGTTCAGGTTTTTCACGGCTTCTAATCCACGATTTTCTTTCACCACTAGATTTTCAATAGACAAAACGACTTCTTGAGGCTTCGCTTCTTTTTTCATCGTTTTGAATGAAACCGTTCTTCCGACCATCATATCAGCTAATTGCTGTGAGGTAACGTCTTTAACGTTGACTGTACCGATTCCTTTTCCACGGCGGATAACTGTACAACGGTCAGCTACTGCTTTGATTTCATCTAACTTATGCGTAATCAAAATGATTGACTTGCCTTCTTTGACTAATTCCTTCATGATCACGATTAATTCATCAATTTCCTGAGGGGTCAATACAGCTGTCGGCTCATCAAAAATCAGTACATCTGCTCCTCGGTAAAGTGTTTTTAAAATTTCTACCCGTTGTTCCATCCCAACTGAAATATCACGAACATAAGCATCCGGGTTGACTGATAATCCATATTGTTCAGAAACTTTTTGGATCTCTTTTCGCGCTTTTTTATGGTCAAGCATCCCTGCACGACTAGGTTCGCTTCCCAACACGATGTTTTCTGTTACAGTAAAGGCATCCACAAGCATAAAGTGCTGATGGACCATCCCAATCCCTAATTGATTGGCTTTTGTCGGGCTTGTGATCTGTACTTCTTTTCCACGCATCAAAATTTTCCCTGATGTCGGCTCTAATAATCCGGAAAGCACGTTCATCAATGTAGATTTGCCAGCACCGTTTTCTCCAAGCAACGCATGAATCTCTCCTGCCTTTACTTGTAAATTGATGTTGTCATTTGCCTTGAATGTTCCAAATTCTTTGGTAATATTCTGCATTTCTATGACAATATTTTCTTGAACCACCTTTTTTTCACATCCTAACGATTTCTATCTAGGGCAACGATTGACTAAGATTCACGCTTAGTGAGCGTTCTTCTTTTGAAACAAACATTACTTCAGGGAGTTGTTCCCTTATCCAAACTGTCTCAAGGCAGCTTGGATAAATGAACAATTCTTGTTCTAATCAAACCATAGCCTTGTCAAACATGTGTCTAACAAGGCTATAGAAATGGTTTTAGTTTTCTTCAGGAGTTTCTGGAACTTTTACGTCACCTGAAATGATTTTTTCTTTTGCTTCATCCACTGCTTTTTTCGCTTCGTCAGAAAGTTGTCCTTCTGTTAGACCAACACCGTCTTCTTTCAATCCATAAACAGTGTGTTCACCACCAGGGAATTTACCGTCAGCTGATTTTTGTGCCAAATCTTCTACTACTGTTCCAACTGCTTTCAGTGTAGATGTCAATGTGAAGTTTTTCTTTTCGCCGTTCAATGTGTATTCGCCTTCGTCTGATTGGTCGCGGTCAACACCGATAACCCAAACTTTTTTGTCGCCTGATTCGTTCAATGATTTTGCTTCTTGGAATACACCGTTACCTGTACCACCTGAAGCATGGAAGATGATATCTGCATTTTGTGCATACATACCTTGAGCAATTGAACGTCCTTTATCTGGAGCAGAGAAGTCACCAGCATATTGGTTCAATACTTTGATTTCTTTTCCTAGTTCTTTCGCACCTGCATCAACGCCGGCTTTGAATCCAGCATCAAAACGATCGATTACTTCACCTTTTACGCCGCCGATAAAGCCGACTACGTTCGTTTCAGTCGTGTAAGCTGCTGCAATCCCTGCAAGATAAGAAGCTTCGTTGTCTTTGAATGTTGCAGATACAACGTTATCTAATCCGTCAATCACATCATCGATGATAACGAAGTTCGTACCTGTATTGTTTGTTGCTTGTTCTTGGATCGCTGGTTTTAGTTTATAACCAATACCAAAAATCGTTTTGAATCCAGCATTCAATGCTTGGTCGATATTTGGGATATAATCTGATTCGTTTGAAGATTGGAAGTATTGGAAGCCATCATTGCCTCGTGAAAGTCCTTGATCTTTCCCCCATTTTTGTAATCCTTCCCAAGCTGACTGGTTGAATGAACGGTCGTCTACACCACCTGTATCTGTGATTAATGCTGCAGTTGTAGCGTCTGATGAGCTTTTGCCACCGGATGAATCAGTAGAGCCGTTGTTGCCGCATGCACCTAAAAATAACCCTGCTGCTAGTGCGACAGCACCTAAACCAAATAATTTTGCTTTTTTCATTTCTGTAAAGCCTCCTAAAATAATTGTTTTATTTTTCAACAGTCAGCTGACTGAATGAACATGAGTTATAGATCTTTTTCAGTAAATGCATAAGGCAGTAGTTCTCGAACGGTCGTTGCCTTCGTCACACCATTGTCTCCCACTAGCGTAACCGGCATATCAGGGGCGCAGAACTCTGCCATTACTTGCCGACATGCACCACATGGAGAAATAGGATCAGGGGTGTGCCCTGCTACGACTAAATGGGTAAACGATCTTTCTCCTTCTGATACGGCTTTGAAGAAAGCTGTGCGCTCAGCACAATTCGTTAATCCAAATGATGCATTTTCGATGTTGATTCCTTGATAAATCTTGCCTGATTCTGTTACGAGACAAGCACCTACCGGAAAATGGGAATAAGGAACGTATGCTTTATCTAACGCTTCAATAGCTGTGTTGATCCATTCTTGTTTGAGTTCTGCCATGAGTTTCTCCTTTGAAAATTAATAGCTTTCGCCAGTTGAACCAGATACGATTGCTACTCCTGCGCTTGTTCCGATTCTTGTAGCACCCGCTTCGATCATTGCCATTGCTTCTTCTTCGTTATGGATACCGCCAGAAGCTTTGACGCCCATTTCAGGTCCTACCGTTTCACGCATCAAGCGGACATCCTCTACCTTTGCACCACCCGTTGAGAAACCAGTTGATGTTTTGACAAAATCAGCGCCTGCAGCTTTTGCTAATTCGCATGCTCGGATGATTTCTTCTCTATCTAATAAAGATGTTTCGATGATCACTTTGACAAGTGCACGATCTTTTGCTGCTTCAACAACTGCTTCGATATCTTTTTGAACTTTTTGATCATCTTTTGATTTCAACGCACCGATATTGATGACCATATCGACTTCATCTGCACCGTTATTGATGGCATCTGTCGTTTCAAATGCTTTTGTCTCGGATGTGTTTGCTCCTAAAGGAAACCCAATCACTGTACATACAGCTACTGGTTCACCTTGTAATTGTTCTTTTGCTAGCGCAACCCATGTTGGATTGATGCAGACAGAGTAAAAATGATATTTTTTCGCTTCTTCGATAATTTGCATCACAGCTTCTTTAGATGCGTCTGCTTTCAAAATAGTATGGTCGATCATTCGGTTTAGTTCCATTTCTTTTCCCCTTTTCTTTCAAACGGTAAAATCCGCTTTTTTCCTTTTACTGTGTGATAATGTCATGAATCAATGTTGGCTTCATTGCTGATTCGCCAATTTCAATATTTTTATATAATAATTCAATAACCGAAGAGATTTCTTCATCATTACTATAGATTGTCAATAATGACTCGCCCTTTGTCACAGTGTCCCCGATTTTTTTATGCAGTTTCAATCCAACGGCGTGATCAATATCGTCTTCTTTGGTTTTACGCCCAGCACCTAGCATCATTGCAGCAATTCCTAATTCGTTTGCCACGATTTTTGACACGACTCCGCTTTGTTTAGCAGGAAGCTCCATTGTGTAACGTGCAGTCAAAATTCGTTCTGGTTGTTCCACGATCGTTGGGTCTCCCCCTTGATTTTGGATCATTTCTTTGAATTTTGCTAACGCTTTACCTGATTCCAGAGCTTCTTGAAGCAACGTTCTTGCTTCATCGATTGTTTTAGCTTTGCCAGCAAGAACAACCATTTGGCTTCCTAAGGCGTAGCACATTTCTACTAGATCTTCTGGACCATTTCCTTGTAATGTTTCGATTGCCTCGACAACTTCTAGACTATTTCCGATTGCTTCGCCAAGAGGTTCTGACATATCCGAGATTACCGCCACTGTTTCTCGGTTCGCTAGTTTGCCAATGCTTGTCATGGTTTTTGCCAGACGTCTTGCATCTTCGATATTCTTCATGAAAGCACCGTCTCCAGTGGTCACATCCAAAACGATTGCATCTGCTCCTGCCGCGATCTTTTTACTCATGATCGAACTGGCAATCAGCGGAAGAGAATCAACGGTCGCTGTGACGTCACGCAAAGCGTACAATTTTTTGTCCGCCGGTGCCAAGTTTCCTGATTGACCGATTACTGCTACTTTACTTTCATTGACAATGCGCACGAATGCTTCATCCGAAAGCTCGATCTGAAATCCGGGAATTGCTTCTAGCTTGTCTAGCGTACCACCTGTGTAACCTAGACCGCGTCCAGACATTTTAGCCACTGTCACTCCGACACTAGCTACTAGGGGGGCTAAAATCAATGTGGTCGTGTCACCAACGCCACCTGTCGAATGCTTATCTACCTTTATTCCTTCAAGAGAACTCAAATCGATGACATCACCAGAATTAGCAATCGCCAATGTTAAGTTCGTGATTTCTTCATTTGTCATGTCTTGATAAAAAATTGCCATCAATAATGCACTGACTTGATAATCTGGAATCTTTCCATTCGTATAGTTTGTGACGATGTACTCGATTTCCTCTTTTGACAGCTCGTTTCCATCCCTCTTTTTTTCAATCAGATCCACCATTCGCATTGCCTGATCCTCCTTGTCTTCATTCGGTATTATACATTATTTTTAGGAAAGGTAAACCACTTTAGTAAACTGGTTTACTAAAAATAAAAAAAGCACTAACTCGCCTTTGTAAATGCTTACATAAGCAATATACCGCCGAGTTAGCCCTTTGTCAATACTTTTACGCTCTCACGAATAATTAATTTTGTTTCGAACACTTTGTTCGGAACTTTTCTTTGAGGAAATTCGATCGTATCGATCAGGAAACGTGCAGCATAAAATCCAATATCAAAACTTGGTTGCTGCACTGTCGTCAATTGCGGAATCATGTATTCTGAGAGCTTTAATCCATCGAATCCTATGACTGAGATATCTTCTGGGATTTTTTTGCCCAATTCATCTATCGCCTGATAGCATCCGATCGCCATGGCATCATTTCCGCAAAAAATAGCCGTGATATCTTTATGTTTGAGTAATTTTTTTGATGCAGTATATCCACCTTGGACAGTCAACTCTCCATGTTCAACAAATTTCCCATTAAAAGGCAGGCCATGATCTTTCAGCGCATGACGATATCCGTTGAAACGTTCTTCTAATTGATAGTATCCAGTGGTTTCCTTCAGCATGCCGATCTTCGTATGGCCGCTTTCAATAAATAGTGAAACGGCTTGATAGGCGCCCTCATATTCCTTTACGATAAGCCGTCCGTTATCCCGACGATTCAATCCGCGATCGATTAAAATAATCGGCATTTTTTGATAAAATCCGCTGTCTAATGCGTATTTCTCAGGTAAAATATTTGGTGTTGCCAGCAAGATCCCGTCCACTGAGCGGTGGGAAAGCTCTTGTAAATACTTGATCTCATTTTCTTGGCTATGACGAGAATTGCATAACATGATCACATAGCCCAAAGGATTCAAATAGCTCTCTACACCTTCAATCAGTTTGGAGAAGAAGAAATCGGTGACATCAGGGACGATCATTCCGATGGTCTTTGAATGTCGATTGATCACATTTGAAGCGAAATAATCGGGTTTATAATGATGTTCATTCACGATCGACAACACTTTTTTTCTTGTCTTATCACTAAATCGGCTTCCTTTGTTATTCAAAATCTGTGAGACAGTTGTTACTGAGACCCCTGCCATTTCTGCGATATCTCTGATGGTCAGCTTCAACCTAGTGGCTCCCTTCTATCTAAATTCCCTATCAGTGTACCAAAACCCCCAAGAAAAGAATAGAGAAAAAAGAAAGTATGTTTTTTGATAAAAATCTCCTTTATCTACCAACTTGGCAGCCTTCTATACAAGTTCTGTATCTTATTTATTTTATCGTAAAAAACAACGACTCTGTTCCTACTATTTCTTTTTGAAGAAAAAATAGTTCTTTGTTTTTAAAAACTTCTCAACAAAAAAAGAACTGATACGTACCCGTACATGCACGCCCAGTTCCACTTTTTCGTCGCTCTATTATTTTTCAGCTAGTTATTCTTTCACACTTTTGATGATATAATATCCTTTATCTTTTGTGACGATTTCTGCATTGCCAAATGTTTCTTCCATCTTCTTTTGCGCACTCGGCGCTCCTTGTTTCTTCTGGATCACAATTGTCAGTGTACCGCCCTGCTTCAATCGAGGATATGCGCCTGTCAAGATTTCATGTACGACTTTTTTTCCAGCACGGATTGGCGGATTGCTGACAATAGCTACATAGGTTTCTTCATGAAGTACTTCATAGATATTCGATTGATGGATGTCCACTTGTTCGATTTGGTTACGCTTTGCGTTTCCTTGCGCTAGACTCACTGCTCGCTCATTAATGTCGACCATTTCAACAAACCGTTGTGTTGCAAATGCCAAAGCTAGCCCAATCGGTCCATACCCGCATCCCACATCTAAGATCTTTCCTTCATCAGGTAACTCTTCCCAATCAAAAGCATCAATCAGGACACGTGAACCATAATCCACTGTTTCACGTGAAAATACACCAGAATCAGTTACAAATTGAAAGGTTCTGCCTTTTAACTCAAAAGCCCATTGTTCAAAATCGTGCGCCGTATCTGGGCGTTCAGAATAGTAATGATTTGTCATGTCTTCCATCCTTCTCATTTCTTTCATGTCAACAGTCTATCCTTTTATGTATCCGTGCGCAAGTCAAGAATAAAACTCCTTTTCTTTCTATTATAAAGATTGTACAAAAAGATTGGCAATCTCTCTTAAGTGGTGGGGTTTGTGTTTATTTTGTGTTAAAATAGTTCCATTGATGGGAGAACGCAGGAGGCTAATATGAATGATCCAATGAACTACTACCGTGTGGCAAGAGAAGAATGGCGAGAATTTTATCGTAATGGGCAAGCACCTTTGACACAAGATGAACTAGATAATATCAAAAGTTTGAATGACCGCATTTCCATGCAGGATGTTCGAGATATCTACGTACCTCTTGCTCATCTGATATATCTATATATGAAAGAATTTGAATCTTTGTTCTTGAGTAAAGGTTTATTTCTTCATAAATATGTAGAAGTACCGCCTTTTATTATCGGGATTGCCGGAAGCGTAGCCGTTGGAAAAAGTACCACAGCCAGACTGCTGCAGACGATTTTGTCTCGTACCTTCAAACGAAGAAATGTTCAGCTGATCACGACTGATGGATTTCTTTATCCAAATCGTATATTAAAAGAGCGTGGAATCATGGATCGCAAAGGATTTCCTGAAAGTTATGATATGGAGATGCTGATCGACTTCTTGAATCGTGTAAAATCTGGTCAGGAAGAGATAAAAGTACCTGTTTACTCACATGATGTATATGATATCATTCCAGATAAGTACGAGCTGATCCAGCAACCTGATATCTTGATCGTTGAGGGAATCAATACGCTTCAATTACCTGCGAATCAGCAAATCTACGTCAGCGACTTTTTTGATTTTTCTGTCTATGTCGATGCCGATCCCGTGCTGATCGAAAAATGGTATTTGGATCGTTTTGGCGCGTTACTGGATACGGCTTTCCAAAATCCAGAGAATTATTATTATCGTTTTGCTATCGGAGATCGTGAAGAAGCCTTTAAAATGGCAAAAGATGTATGGAAAAATGTGAATTTGAAAAATTTACAGGAATATATCTTGCCTACACGAGGAAGAGCCGATATAATTCTCCATAAAACTGAAAATCATATCATCGATTCGATTTTCATGCGAAAATATTAGCATTTTAAAATAGTTTGACTATTTTGAGATAAAATTTAAAGGGATAGGGGTAATAAATTTGACAAACGTTGCCGATATGACGAACGTTGAAAAGATTATCGTATTAGACTACGGTAGTCAGTATAACCAATTAATCACAAGACGTATTCGTGATCTTGGAGTCTTTTCCGAATTATTGAGCCACCGCATTACTGCAGAAGAAGTAAAAGCGATGAATCCAAAGGGAATCATTCTTTCTGGCGGACCAAACAGTGTGTATGATGAGAATGCATTTGGGATCGATCCTGAGATCTTCAATTTAGGTATTCCTGTATTAGGGATTTGCTATGGTATGCAATTGATCACGTACAAACTTGGCGGTTCCGTAGAGCCTGCTAAAAATCGCGAATATGGGAAAGCCTTGTTAGAAGTAACAAGCGATCAAGCTGTCTTGTTTAAAGAAACACCAAAACAACAAACAGTATGGATGAGCCATGGCGACTTGGTAACTAAAGTTCCTGAAGGCTTTGAAACAGTCGGAACAAGCAAAGATTGTCCGATTGCTTCTATCCAAGACACAACACGTAATTTTTACGGTATCCAATTCCATGCAGAAGTACGTCATTCCGAATACGGAATCGAATTGCTGCGCCACTTTGCCTTTGATGTTTGTCACTGTGAAGGTAACTGGACAATGGATAACTTTATCGATATGCAAGTAGAAAAAATCCGTGAACAAGTTGGTGACAAAAAAGTCTTGCTTGGTCTTTCAGGGGGCGTTGATTCTAGTGTCGTTGGGGTTCTTTTACAAAAAGCGATTGGTGACCAATTGACATCTATCTTTGTTGACCATGGTCTGCTACGCAAAGGCGAAGCGGAACAAGTAATGGAAAGTCTAGGCGGAAAATTCGGCTTGAACATCATCAAAGTCGATGCAAGAGATCGCTTCTTAGACAAGTTGAAAGGTGTATCTGACCCAGAACAAAAACGTAAAATCATTGGGAATGAATTCGTATATGTTTTTGATGACGAAGCAACAAAACTTGCTGGTGAAGAAGGCGTCTCTTTCCTAGCACAAGGAACGTTGTATACTGACGTTATCGAATCTGGTACAGAAACAGCACAAACGATCAAATCTCACCATAATGTAGGTGGACTGCCAGAAGATATGCAATTTGAATTGATCGAACCATTAAACACATTATTCAAAGACGAAGTCCGTGAATTAGGTACTCAATTAGGCATGCCTGATTCAATCGTTTGGCGTCAGCCATTCCCTGGTCCTGGTCTTGGTATTCGTGTTCTTGGCGAAATCACTGAAGACAAGCTAGAAATCGTACGCGAATCTGATGCTATCTTGCGTGAAGAAATCGCAGCTGCTGGACTTGACCGTGATATCTGGCAATATTTCACTGTTCTTCCAGGAATCCGCTCTGTCGGTGTTATGGGTGACGGACGTACTTACGACTACACAGTCGGTATCCGTGCGGTGACTTCAATCGACGGAATGACAGCTGACTTTGCCCGTATCCCATGGGAAGTCTTGCAAAAAATCTCTGTACGTATCGTAAACGAAGTAGCACATGTCAACCGTATCGTGTATGACATCACTTCTAAACCACCAGCAACAGTGGAGTGGGAATAATAAAAGAAACCGTGAATCCTTTGATAATTAAGGGATTCGCGGTTCTTTTTTCTTTCTCCATCAAACACTTCCTAAAAATTCAGTATGTGTTTATTACATAAAAACGATAGGCTAAAAACTACATACTCTAAAAATAGTAATGTTCTTGTATATCTCTATTCTATTTTTAATTAGCTTCAAGAAAGTAGTTCCCGAAGATTATTTCTTGAATTTTTGGAAAATTTCAGCTTATCTCATAAGAAATTAGTAGTTATTAAACCTCTCCTTACTTTTATAAATAAAAAACCAAATTTTTAACAGAACTTAGATTTTTTGACGAGTTTGTAGACACAAAAGATAGCCACTTGTTCAAATTATGCTTGCAAAAAAGAGTGCCCAGAAAATTTTCATTTTCTGAACACCCTCTTTTCCTAAAAAAATACTATAGCTTATTCTCGTTTACTCTTTTTCCGCTCTCCAATCACTACTAAGGTAAACAGGACAAATAATAAGCCAATTCCAATCATTACTCTTTGACTTGATTTTTTTTCTCCTGTATTTGGTAACTTCCCATCAGAACTGTTTTCTCTATCTGTTGTCTCTCCACTTTGTTTGTTCTCTTTATCTTGATAATTATTTTCTGATTCGTTCTCATCATTTTTTTCTGACACATCTGTTTCGAGATTATTCTTTTCTTCATTTTCCAGTTGAGAAGCGTAAGTATACACTACTTCTTGTACTTCTTCACTAAAGAATCCTGATGCATTACTTGGCGTTTCGATCACATACCAGCCGGTAATTTCTTTTGCTTCACTCTCATATGGTAACCCGATTTTTCCACTTAAGATTTTTGGTTCTGATAATTGATTTCCTTGGGAATCCTGATACCTCACCGTCACTGGTGCCGCATCGCTGCGCTCATATACATACACTACTTCTTGGGTATCTTCGCTGAAGGTGCCCGTCGCATCACCTTGAACTTCTTTTAGAGTATACCCGTCTATTTCTAACTTATACTCTGGCGTTGTTGCATCAAAAGATTCACCAATATTACCGCTAATGTTTTGAGAAGGTTTCAATTCATTCCCTTCAGTATCAATATAACTCACTATGATATCTGCAGCGGCTTCTTGATGATTGATCAAGAATTGGTGCAAATAGGTTCCTGAAGAAATGGCGTAAAAACTATAACCATCTGGTTGTGCATAGGATCCAGCAGGATTATTAAATCGTGCGTTATACTCCATTGTTTCAATACTTTCAAATTCACTTTGAGTAACCCCAGATACAGTAATTCCATCTTCAGTAATAGCTAGTCTTGAGGAAGGTACCTGCACACCATTCAAATCAAAGTACGTCTGACTAGTACTATTAGATGTTGTAAAAGGAGGCTGATACCCATCAAAATTTGTTAATCGATTGGGCATTAGTGAAAATGGTACAAAAAAAGATTGATTTTCCTGATCATACGTTAAGTCTTTAGCTAATATCGAAGTTGGCTCATCTTTTCTTCCTACATTCTGGCCGTAAGCTGCTAAACTTTCTAATTTAGGAAACTCATTAATTACAGTAAAGTCAGAAACACCACAAGTTTGAATCCTCAATTCTCTTAAATTGGGGAGAGCAGCTAATGGAGCAATAGTTGTAATATTCATATTAGACTCAAAGCTTAACGATTCTAATCCTCTCATGTTAACAATCTTTGAATATACAGCATCTGTCACACTTGCATCAGTAAGATTTAATCTCGTTATGTTATCTCCAAAGTTAGGTACGTTATCATCAGTTACATTTGCCCCCATCAAATAAACATAAACTAAATTCTCACAAGTGGTTAAAACAGTAAAATCAGTAATCTTATTCGTTCCGCTCATGAAAAAAGAAGAAAGATTTGTAGCATATTCTAATCCAGTCAAATCTGCAATATTAGCATCACTAGAGTATATATATAGCGTTTCTAAATGACTGATTTTTTCTTTTGTGATTTCTGAGACTGATATACCAAGAGAATTGGCGACAACCGATTGTAATATTGGATCAGGTAACCACGATGAAAGGTCTTCTTCTGCTATCCTAACACTATTCGAGGCATCTACTTCCGATGATGCTGTAGCATTAGGTTGAATTCTTTCTTCAAAGTCGCTCGAGTCAGATACCTCTAAGGTCCTTTCGCTCGTCCCGTTTGTTGACTCCTTATTGTTCTCTGAAGAATCAATCGAATTACTTGGATCAGATAAAGAATCCGTTGTCTTTTCTATAGATTTTAAATCCTCATTGTTATATTGTTCTACTGTCTCTTTTTGTTCTTCAGCCCATACTTCTATCAAAGGCATTAAAACAAGGGAATTTAATAAGATAGCTAACGATAAAACACCAAAAATCTTTTTCTTCATTTAAATCTCCTTCTTTAGTAACTCTATAGGTATTAAAGTAATCATCTATTCTTTATTTCACTCAAACTTTTATGTCATATTTTTATCAAATCAAGCATGGCAAATAGCTCTTTTCTTCTATGTCTCAGTTTGTAATTGTCCCTGTTTGGTTTCTGGTTCATCTACTACATCTGCCATAGTCTGTACGGTTGGTAAAAGATTCCCAAATAATAGAATCATTGCGGCGAATGATTTTTTTGATTTTCTCATAATTCCCTCCTTTATTTCTCCTTGTTTTCACATGTTCATTTATATACAATATCATTTTTTTAAGACAATCGTTTAAAAGAAGTATTATAAGTCATTTTTATCAAAATCTTATATTTATTAATTTACTACTTCAAAAATATGGTTTAAAATCATTATGTTTATCTGTTATAGATATGGTAAGAAGCTCGGAGATCAATATTACAAAAAAATAACCTTGAAAAACCAATTAAACATAATTTAATTAGTTGGAAAAAAATTCACAAATAATTAATTTTTATAGGAGGTTATCATGGATCTAGGATTAACCATAAGAAAAATAAGAGTTGAAAAAGGGTTAACACAAAAAGAAGTTTGTAAAGGTATAGTTACTATGAGCTACTATAGCCGCATTGAAAGAAATATAAGTGAACCTACTATTTCAGTATTTCTAGAAATTTTACAACGATTGAACATCAGTTTTGATGAATTTATGTTTATACACCTAAATTACAAAGAATCTTCCAGCGATTTTTGGTGGTATAGATTGTCCGATCTTTATCATTCAGGAAATATCGAAGAGCTCCAAAAAATTAATACTATTTTAGAAACATCCTCTAACAAAAATGATTTACAATATATAGTACAACTTTGTATAACGCGCTTGAGAGGAAATATTCCTGAACCCAATGAGAATATGCCTATTGTAAATAAGTTGATGACCATGGATTTATGGACAAGCGAAGAGATAAAAATTTTTATATCGATAATGGATATACTGCCATTGGAAACTGTGACAGTTATAGTCAACAGAATACTTAAAAAAAGGACTCTTTATTCAAAATCAAAAGGATTCAATTCCCCTTATAATAAGATACTTATTAATTCCACTTTACTATGTATTGATGCCTCCCAATTTTCTAAAGCAAAAAAATATTTGATTGAGTATCAAAAATCTCTTGATACAAGAGATTTTTATGGTCGTGCCATGGCTGTATATTTAGAAGGGCTACTCTTAGTTATGACAGGGGATTCCACAACAGGGAAACAAAAAATAAACCGCTTTTTCGACATTTGTGAATCGTTAGATTTAAATCACTTTTCCAAAAAGTATAAAGATTATTTTGAGCGCCTTACCAATAAGAAATGATTGGCTTACAAATATACAATAGTAGGCGAATTCTTTATATTTTTTTACATTTTATTTCCTCATTGCTAAAAAGTAACGTAATTTTTACATCTCTATTTAAAAAGTTTAAACACTTTTTAAGTGCTAAAATTTCAAATTCTGCTATTTTCTGGGCACTCAGTAAATCCAAAGCAATATACCTGATTCTAAGCTCACTTTTACCTTATTTCTGTTTGAATTACTGTAATTCTTTTTATCTTTTTTCATCGAAAAAGCCCTCTAAAAATATCGTCGCCATCATCTTGAATACTAAGCTTATGAGCGCTAACTCAAAGCGCAAAAAAATGAAACAAAACACTAAACATACAGTTAAAAATTCCAACAAATCAGTGTTAAATTTTTTAACTTCCTAATAGGCCTATCGAGTGGGAATAATCAAAAATAGCCAACAAATTTTGATATGTCAATGTTTGTTGGCTGTTTGTTTTTTCATTATCACACTTTTATCACAGTTACAAAGTTTTTAAAAGATTTCATCAATTACTTTATACGTAATTTTAATTGATTTACTTTTGACAAAACATGTAAATTCCTTCAATAGTACTTCATAAGCGTTTTTTATATGTCCGCTCCTTTAGTATTCTTTGTTTCTTACCAAATATTTCTTGCTAAATATTTAACAGTTCTGGACATGATTCAATATGTGTTCTCAAATAATAAAAAACGAAACTTTTATAGTTAATACTAAATAACAATAATAATTTTAAACAAGGTAAACCATAATAAAAATATATTCGATAACTCTAGTATTATTACCTTAATCAATACAAACATTTTCCGATAGAAAAAATATTCTGAGCTAATTGCTTGACATTTTATTTTTACTATTGACAACTACTTTTGTAAGCGCTATCTTTAATTGAGATAGCTTTATACTAAAAGGAGAAATAAATGAAAAAAATAATTATTAGTACTTTATTAATTTCCGGAACAGCCATTGGAATAGTAGTACCTATTGCTAATGCTACACAGGACTCTTTATACTCTGGTGGGCAAGAAAATGTAGATGCATATACTACTGTAATTGAAACAAAAGATAATAAAAACGATAGTTCATCAAGATATGCTTCAAGTGCCGTTGGTGGTGGCTGGTGGCGTAGAGGTCAGAATGGCAACCGTAATATTTCTGAATACCAACACTATACAAAAGAGGGCCATGCCTCATGCGAGAACGGAAACGGAACGTTTAATAGTGGTGGTTGGAAAGCGCCATATCAATGGAGTAACGCAAGTGTTGGCTGGACTCTTTTTGGTGGAAATAAAGCATATTATAACTTTCGTTAATTAAAACACAAAAAATCACAGTATGAAGCTATCTGTTTAAGTAATTATCAAAGGAGATATTATGAAAAAATATGTTTACATAGGAATAATTGCCCAATTAATATTAACTGTTTTTATTTTCCTTTCAGTTATTGACCAATTAGAGTTAAATAAATTACTTTATAAAGATAAAGAAAAGATTACTATTCTAGTCGAATCTAATTCAATGTTAAGAGAACCTCAGCAACAAGCTGATTTTATTATTGAAACAGCAAACAACAATCAAATTGAAATCTTTAAATATATATTTTCTAGTGACTCCGATTTAAAAATATATACAAATCAAACAATGAAGAATGGATTTACTACTCTAGGGAATCCAAATGAAAGCAGTACAGATACTTTAAAATCTAGAAAAGATTTCGTTTGGACAAATTCAAAAATTGACCTAGAGCTAAAAAAGTTCGCCGACATTCCTGAAACAGGGATTTCAGGCGTCTATTATATTCAGGGAAACACTCAAAAACAGATCCACGCGTTTCTCAGAGATATCAATAAACTAGGAACTATACAAACCGATAACAATGATAGTTACAACCTAAATGTCCGCAAAGAGTTTTTCGACAAATATTTATTGATTTTAGTATGGTTTCTATTATTGGTGGTTAATTTAGCAATATTGATCCAATTTCTTATTAAACAAACTAAAAAAATCACTCTATTTAAACTATTTGGCTGGAGTATCCAAGATACTTTAAGTTCTTTTACAATTCCTATCATACGTGTACTTTTATTGAGTTTATCTACCGTCAGCCTTATTGTTGTCCCATACTTTTTTATCCGTTATAAAGGAATGCCATTTATAATTTCCTTTTTCTCTTTATCATTATTGACCACTCTTTTACTAATTACGCTGTATTCTATCTGTATTTATCTATCTATTAAACTCATTTATCGCTCGAATCATCCCAATAATTTAAAAGGCAACAATTACAGCAGTTTTGGGATAGCCTTTAATCTATTCTGTAAATTAGCAGTTGCAACAACCATTATTATTTTAGGTACTTCATTATTAAAAGAGCAACAGGTATTGGTTCAGCACCAAAATCAAAATGTCTATTGGGAGAAAACAAAGAATATCTATGCCACACAATTAAGATTTATCACGAATGATCCAGATGAATATCGTCCTTACGAGAAAAATTTGAAAAAATTTTTTAACGAGGCAACAAATAAAAAAGGATTATTCCTAATAAACTCATCCAATTATGAAAAACTATCAAATGGAAAACCGCTCTATGAAATGAATACTCATAGTGATATTGAACAATTGACTTCTCCTGCTGGAAAATCGATCATTATCAATAAAAACTATTTCGCGCACAACCCGATCATAGATACTCAAGGAAAATCTCCTATAGATAAAATAATCTATTCACCTAACCATTTGAATCTATTAGTGCCTGACTTCTTGAATAAATTTGAAAAAGAAATTGAATCGCAATATCTGGAATATTTTTCTTTTTTGAGGCGAGCTACGAGCGCGTCTTCAGAACCGATAAATGCAAAAATAAACATCATATATGTGAAAAGTCATCAAAAATATTTTACGTATAATCCTCACATTGATAAAAAAGACTTTACTATAGTTGACCCAATCTCTATAGTAGATACAGGAAATCTAGATGCTAGTTTTTACGCAGCCTGGTTGACGACATCTTCTTTTGTTCAAACAGAAAAAAAGGATGGATTTAATTATTTATTACCGACCATTATCAAAACAAATACTTTACCAAGCATCCAGAATACTATTTCAATTTACAATTTCCGAGCTGAAGAATTGAATACAAAGAAAACATTGATTTACACTATAAGCATTCTATTGATTTGTTTAACTGTAATCCAAATTTTTAATGTTTTTTCATCCTACCAATTAATCGTAGAAAAATATAGATATAGCTTGCATATTAAGAGACTTTTTGGATACTCTTTTATAAAACTCTTTACTCCAATAGTCATGCCAATTATCTTATTAGATATCATTCTTGTATCAGTATTATTCATCCTTTATAGAAACCAATATATTATTTTTATAATTACTTGCTGGAGCATTTTAGAATTACTTATCACTTTATTAACCATGTATTACTTAAGCACTTCTATTAACAAGCCAAGCATAGAAAAAAAAGGAGTTTAGAGATGATAGAGATAAAAAACATTGGTATTTCATATGGAAAAAATAAAATTTTTGAACAATTTTCCTTAACGATTAAAGATGGTGACTTTTTATGTATTTATGGAAAAAGCGGGAGTGGCAAAACAACTTTATTAAACTTGTTAGGCTTGCTGGAAAAACCTGATAGTGGAAAAATCATATTTGAAGGTATAGAAAATCCTAGTGCTAAAGAAGTTCATTTACTACAAAAAGATAAGATTGGCTATATCTTTCAAAATTTCGGTTTAATAAACGATGAAAGTGTCGAAAGTAATCTACTTATAGCATTAAAAAACCAAAAAATGAATAAAAAAGTGAAAAGAGAAATGATGTTAAACAGTTTATTCGAAGTAGGTCTATCCAATGTTTTAGAGAAAAAGATTTATGAATTAAGCGGCGGAGAACAGCAGCGTATTGCGTTAGCTAGATTAATTTTAAAAAAACCTTTTTATATTTTTGCAGATGAACCTACAGGTAATCTTGATGAAAAAAATGCTGAATTAGTCTTTCGCATCATAAAAAAATTTAATGTCGAACATCATGCTACCGTTGTTTTTGTGACTCATGACAAAAAGTTTATAAACTTTACTAAAGATACGTTAGATTTAACTGTCCTAGATAAGCAAGAAAAAATTTTAACACATTAATACGTAGAAATAAGTAAATAAAATGATAATACTCTATAAAATCCATCGTATTCTAAACATATTATAATATGTTGCAAACCTTTAGATTAGCGAAATAATTCTATACGCTATCTTTTTATTTTCGAGTGGGAATAAACAAAAATAATTGAAAATAGAACTGTGACAAAAATCGTGTCGCAGTTCCTTTTTCCGAATAAACGGTGTTCCAGAAGTAGCTTCTTCGGAAATAAGCCGAAATTACACAAAAATTTGAGAAGCAATTTTCGTCAATTCCTTCTTATTTCTTGAAGCTGACCACTTCTGTCACAACCTCATTTTTTTATTAAGTTTCCTTCTTCTTACCTTTTTCCACTATTTCGTTTCACATCTTTGATGATTTTCAACGCACGTTTTCGTGTTTTGATATTTGGGCTTTTCAAACGACGATATGCACTTGAGATATCTGTTTTTTCCATATAGACGACCCACTTTCTTCTTTGATTATAGTCATGTTCAAAATACAAATCGAAATAATTACGATTTGTATTTTGAATGGTATCAAATGTTAAAAAGAAAGTCAACCTGCTAAAACGAGGCTATGGCAAAAGTCGTGTCACAATCCCTTTTTCCGAATGAATAGTGTTCCAAAATGTGCTTCTTCGGAAATAAGTTTTATTATTACATATGATCTACCAATTATTCTTCCCACATTCACATCTGTTCGTTTCCGATTGTCTTAAACAATTCAGCAACTTCTTTTTGCGAACAGTCGTAAAAACGAAAAATTTTTTGTAACATCTCGTAACTGGGACGCGATAGACCTGTTTCCCATTTGGAAAGCGTTTGTCTTGTGATACCTAATTGTCGTGCAACGAAATCTTGTGTATAACTTCGGTCTTTTCTTTTTTTTGTCAGCCATCGAGCAAATACCATCCAAGCATCCTCCTCGTTGTTAACCCGCATCCATTTCCTTCAATATCAACTATATTAGAAACATTTGTAATTGAAAAGAGTCTATAATGATTGGGATCTTAAAAAAGAAATGGTGTATCCTAGTTCTTTGTTTCTCTTTCTCTTGTAAACAGTTCTGAAATCTCTTTAGCTGAGCATCCATACAAACAAATCAATTTATAGAGCATCTCATAACTTGGATATGACCGGCCATTTTCCCAATTGGACAAACCTTGTCTTGTAATATGTAACTGAAGTGACACCCATTTTTGAGTATACCCTTTTTCCCTTCTCTTCTCACGCAACCATTGATGGATCTCCATCCCTCGCTCCTTTCATTTAAGTATTCTCTCCCATATTAACTATAACGGAAAATTTAGGAATTGAATATATGGCGCAATGATTTGTGTCTTACATTTGATTGCTAGTTAGAATACACTGTAATTGTTGAAATATAAAAAATAAAAGGAGTGTTAGAGAATGAAAAAATCGGTAATAGGTGGAATAATATTAGGAATGTTTTTTATGAGTAATGGTGTTCAAGCTACTGAAATAAGTAAAATTGATCGATTGCTTGAATTACAACCAGGATTATCACAATCGGAATTATTAGTTAGTATTGATGAGACTGCAAGAACTATGAATATTAGTAGAGAAGAAGTTATTGAAATATCTCTATCGGAATTAGAAAGCGCTATCGAAGATACAGAGAAAGAAATGCGGCAATTACGCGGCGGAAGTTCAGGAAATAAGAAACTAGGAACTGCTCTTAATAAAGGCGATATTTTCTATACTCCTTCTTCTACTTTAGGTATTCCACATGGTCATGTAGGTATTTATTATGCATTTAACAGAATTGTTGAATCTATTCCAGAAACTGGTGTTAGAAACATTAGTTATGTCGGTAGAAATGTAGAGCCAAATGCCGTGATGCAATCTGTTTCCACTACTCAAGCAAAAAGAAATGCGGCAGCTAATTGGGCAAATTCCAGAGTAGGTATTGATGGCTATTCTTATAATTTCGCTACGAATCGGCAAACAGCACATACTGGTGCAAAAAATTGTTCTAAACTGGTGTGGAGCGCCTATCTCTTAAATGCAGGAATTGATATCGATAGAAACGGAGGTACTGGTGTCTATCCGTTAGATATCCGAGACTCGAATTTGACTCGAACATATCAGACAATTAGATAACGAGGAGTAGAAATGAAAATCAGACATCTATTTTATTTTATTGGATTGCTTTTATTATCAGGATGTTCTACTTCAGGAAAAAATCTTTCAGGTGATTATGATTATTATCTCTATTTTTCGAATACAATGGACAAGTTTGTAACATCTGGCAGATTCGTTGGTATCGGAAAGAAGGATCAAGTGATTTTAAAAACAGAAGGACTGGAACTAGGCACTTTCGTACAACATGATCAAAAAGTCTTTTTATCTGATCGAACGCATGACTTTGTTTATACACCTCATTCAGGAAAAATCGAAAAGGAAAAGCGCCAAACAAAAGAACATACAGGAATAGACAGCGTCATATTGGACGGGAAGCTGATTACTTTGTTCAATCATGGCTATCCAGATACCGATGACATCCTTTATCAAAACAATCTTTATTTTAATAATGACTATACGATTATCAACGGGCATATTTTTTCGACTGGAAACGATGAGCAGTCTCTCTATATTTTACGTGACGAAGAAATAGGAAAATTATTTGTTGATAGACTCTATCTTTCTGAAGATACGCTTATCAGTGAGAACCTTGGTTCGTTCCCCAATATAGAAGGGAGTGAATATCTGATAGGTTATCGGCTAAATGTTCATGAAAACCACTTATACGGAGTGGCTTTTGATTTTGCTAATAATCGGCGAGCTGGATTATTTAGCTATTCGCTGAAAGATTCATCGTATACATTTAAAGAAACAGACCGAGAAATAATACTGGAAGATATAGGATTCAGTTTTTCAAAAGGAAGTTTTATTTATAAAGATCAGCTTGTTTACTTTTCAAGTAACGGCACGATCTACTTTATTGATCTTGAGACTGCAGAAACTACTAAAAAACTCCCGACAAACATGGATCTTAGTGGTGTATTTATTGTCTCCGTGATTGATGATGAACACGTAGCGATTGCTACCCATGATCATGATAACAATCTAATCATCTGGGAACTCGATCTAAGTAACTTGTCTCTTACGGAAAAGCGACGTGTAGAACCTTCACTATGGAGAAAACAAGAATATCTGTACGACTTTCAAGTAAAACGTTGATTATCTCAAAAAAGTTTATCCATCCGCCAACATAAACAAAAATTTATGATAAAATAAATATAAAAATTTTTTGCGAAAAAGATTGGTGGGCGTTGGAATGGAAACAAATGATTTGCGTATGGTAGAAGAGAATTTTCAATTTGATATACGGGTATCTGGAATTTTATGGAATGAGGAAACAGATGCTATTCTTTTGAGCATGGAAAACGATAAACGGGGCATCCAAGTGTTGCCTGGCGGAGCGGTCAAACGTTTTGAGACAAGTCGACAAGCCGTTGTTCGCGAAATGCTGGAGGAAACTGGTTATGAAACAGAAATCGTCCGTTTGCTTGCCCTTATTGAAAGTACCTTTTCAATTGAAGAAAACACAGATAAAACCTATCAGCAAATCAATTTCGTCTATCTTTTGAAACGTGTAGCTCACTCGGATAGACATAAAATCGTTGCATCAGAAGAAAAAGTGCGACCAGTTTGGAAACACAGAAAAGATGTAAAAAACGTGAAACCAACTATATTAAACGAAATCATTGAGGAATTCCCTACTTCTGTCCGCTTTGAAGTATCATTCGATTAATTGAGGTTATGAAAAAGCCGCTCAGTTTTGAGTATTAAGAAAAAGGTTGTGAAAATGACTTTTTCACAACCTTTTTTAGCATATATATTTCTATTTGTCCTTCTATTCTAGTTTTTGTCGAACAACCGTTAAATAATGTTGCAAACCAACCGTCATTACCCACGCAACACCTAAACCGATGAAACTTCCTATGATGATTCCTAAAAAACGATATTCGATCAAAGACATCAGATAGGCCCCGCGAATAAGTGTAGATAGCATCAACGCCATGGGATTAAGAAAAATATTAGCAACTGCGTAATTTCTAGCAACTAGAAATTGTGCGATTCCGTAAAGAAACGTAATCAGAAAAATCGTCTGCAGTTGCGTGAACGGCACAAATGACAAGACTGCTGATACACATAACCCACCCATCGATCCAATCAGATATTGGACTTGTCGATGCTTCATCGCATCCAAATTTTCCGCAAGCAAAATCGATGCACATGACAAAGTCAACCAATAAGGATTATGCAGATTCAAGCCATGACTAACATAAACGGACAGAAACAAGGCGGCACTGTAGAAAACAGAATCAATGATCACCAAAGGCTCTTCATGAAACCTTTCTTTTAGAGTCGCTTTTTCAATTGTCTGCTCAGGCCGTGAATCCAGTAGTTTTGTAATCACTGCCGCAATCAGGGCAAAAACGACACCCATAAAAAAATAAAGCGAGACGATTGGTAATTGAGCGATTGGCAGCTGCATACTCGTTCCCATGGCAGAAAGCATCGCAAAAAACAAGCCACCTGGTTTAGAGATATGGAATAATCGCAACACGAATCTGCTGGAAAAAGCAACCAAAGCTACAGCAAATGGTTCAAGCCATAAAACATAAGTCGACAAAATCCCTAGAACGAAAGCAAACAAAAGTCCACAACCGATCAAAAACATACGTTTCAGCAAAGATTTCATCGGTATGTTTTGATAATAGAAAAAAGTAAAGATCCCTAATGATGAAAAACTTGAAATCAAAAAGTCATGATTTATGTAACCTAACCATAATACGATAAAGATAAGTAGCATCAGGTTCATGATACGAAAAGGATTATCTTGTATTTTATTGAAACGAAAATAAGTCTTGAACAATCTATCCCTCCTTCCTAGTGATTTGAAAAGAAGCTGAATCAAAATGAAATGCCAGTCCCGTTTGTCAGCATTACCTAGTATAACAACTATTTCTTGATTTTTCATAAAATTAGTATCAAGAAGAAAAAGGCTTGGAAAAGTCAAAACAAAGAACGAACATTCCGAGTCGTACTAACAAAAAAAGATAGCAAGTTTTCTAAGCAACTCGCTACCTTATCTTTTTTTATTAAAAACCGAATGAATCGTATCTAAGAGCGTACATTCTTCTCTTTTATGCACTGGATTTTTCTCCTGTCCTTTGTCTCATATCAAGAAGCTGGTGCATAGTCTCTAAATCATTCATCGCGCCGGTAAATAAGGGCCAAGCATCCACCCCATCTTGTTTCTTTCTAGGAATAATATGGAAATGAAGGTGAGAGACATGTTCTTCTACTGTCTCATCTTCTGCTTTGATCAAATTGACGCCATCAAAACCGCAATTTTCGACACAATGAAGAGAAACCGCTCGAATGACGTTCATCAATTCGATAAATAGTTCTTGCTCGCAATCAATTAAATTGACCCGATGTTTTTTGACTAGAGCGATCATATGACCATCGACATCTCCTGCGTTATCTAAAAATACAAGAATATTTTCACTCTCAACTATTTTTCTTCGGTGCAATCTTCCATTCACTATTTTACAAAATAAACAATCCTCCAATTCATCCACCCCTTTGTGGACTAAGAAGGGGTAAGACTTCTCTGTCTTCCCCCTGCTTTTACCAAAATATCGATTAACTATCATGTTTGATCACCTGACTTTCGGTGTCCAGTCAAACTGCAGATCTCACAATTTTCGATACGCTTCTAATTCCTTTTGATTCCCGTATACAAAATGCCCGGGGCGTACTTCCTCGAAAACCGGACCGTCTTTTGTATAATCGTGTATGCTAGGATCATACACATGTAATTTTCTTTTCCTTGCTAAAATAGGATCTGGTATGGGCACAGCTGAAAGCAATGCCTTTGTATATGGATGAAGCGGATGGTTGAATAACTCTTCCGTTTCAGCTAGTTCTAAAATATGTCCTTGTCTGATCACAGCGATCCTATCTGAAATAAAACGTACGACTGATAGATCATGAGCGACAAAAAGGTATGTCACTTCTCGTTTTTTTTGTGCATCTTTCAGTAAGTTCAACACTTGCGCACGGATCGAAACATCTAAAGCAGAGATTGGTTCGTCCGCTACGACTAATTCAGGTTCCATCACTAATGCACGAGCGATCCCGATCCGTTGTCTTTGACCGCCGGAAAATTCGTGAGGATAGCGGTACATATGCTCTGGAAGTAGTCCGACTTCTTTGATGATTTTCGCCACCTTTTCCAAACGTTCTTCTTCCGAGTGAAACAGGTTAAAATTATAGAGGCCTTCTGAGATAATATATTCTACTGTTGCCCGTTCGTTCAACGATGCGGATGGGTCTTGGAATATCATTTGGATCTTACGGATTTTTTCTGCTTGTTCTTTTTTCGACAAGGGACCATTGATCTTTTTCCCTTCAAAGAGAATATCCCCTTTGCTTGTCGGATTTAACCCAATGATTGCTCTGCCAATCGTCGTTTTGCCTGAACCAGATTCTCCTACGAGAGAGAACGTTTCTCCTTTATAAATATCAAAGTTGGCGTCTTGGACAGCTACGAACTTGCTTTTTCCTTCTCCAAAAGTGATTTCTAAATCTTTTACAGTTAACAAAGTTTTTTTATCAGCTGACAACTTGCTTCCCCCCGTCTTGTCCTTCACTATCCAATTCTGCAGCCAAAGCAATCATTTTTTCATGAAGATTTTCGATTTGTTTTGGTTTAAGTACTTTCGGTGCACGAGGATCCAGCAGCCAAGTCTTCGCAAAATGGGTTTCGGATACTTGGAACATAGGCGGTTCACTAGTAAAATCGACCTTCATCGCATAGGCGCTGCGAGGCGCAAAAGCATCTCCTTGGATATCTTTATATAAAGAAGGTGGTGTTCCTGGTACAGAGTAAAGCACATCTCCTTTTTGTGCTAATTGTGGTAAAGAAGAAAGCAAGCTCCATGTATAGGGATGTTTTGGATCATAAAAAATTTCTTCAACTGTTCCGCTTTCGATGATCTGTCCAGCATACATAACGGCTACTTTGTCTGCTATAGCCGCGACAACGCCCAAATCATGGGTGATAAAAATCGTTGTGAATTGATATTCTTCCTGAAGCTCTTTGATTAGTTCCAAGATTTGTGCCTGGATCGTTACATCCAAAGCGGTTGTCGGTTCATCACAAATCAAGATTTTAGGTCGGCAAGCCAATGCAATAGCAATGACGATCCGTTGTCTCATCCCACCAGAGTATTGGAAAGGATATTCATCATATCTTTTTGCCGCATTAGGGATTCCTGTTTTTTCCATCAATTCGACAGCTAAGCGTTTCGCTTCTTTCGCTGATTTCTTCTGGTGTTTGATGATGACTTCTGAGATTTGTGAGCCAATTGTTTTGATAGGATTCAGTGAAGTCATAGGATCTTGGAAGATCGTCGCGATTTCTTTTCCCCGAATATCTTCCCATTCTTCATCCTTTTTCAATTCGCTTAATATCTTGTCTTTATAGCGGATCGTTCCTGAAGTGATATTGCCGTTTTGTTCCAGCATCCCGGTGAATGTTTTTGTCAGAACTGATTTTCCCGATCCTGATTCACCAACGATGGCTAATGTTTCTTTTTCTTTTAGCTCTAATGAGACATTTCTGATCGCTTTTAATTCACGGTGACGAACATGGAAGCTGACCGAGATGTTTTCTACTGATAAAATTGTTTGATTCTCCATTGTTTGCCTCCTAAATATGTGTTCTTGGATCTGCCGCATCTGCAAGAGTTTGTCCTACGATGTATAAAGAAACAGAAACTAACGCCAGTACAGTCACAGGAATCCAGAAAAGATAAGGGTAATTGCTCATGTTATTCGTATATTTTGCGATTAATCGTCCGAGGGAAGGAACATCACTGCTTAATCCAACGCCTAAGAATGAAAGAAAGGTTTCATATGAAATAAACGAAGGTAGCGCTCTAGATACATCTGTCACGATGATAGAAATCAAATAAGGCAGGATATTACGAAAAATCATCCGCAAGGTCGGTGTTCCTAGTGTTTTTGAGGCTAAATTATACTCGCGGTCGCGGATGATCATGACTTGTACCCGAATAAAGTAAGCTACGCTCAGCCAGCTCGTCACACACATCGCAAAAATCAAATTCCAAAATCCGGAACCAAACGTATACGAGAGGACGATGACGATCAATAAAGTTGGCACATTCGAGATGATGTTGTAAATTTCCAACATGAAACGGTCAATTGCTTTAGATGTTCCCCAAATCGCCCCTACTACTACACCAATAACTGTAGTGATCAATGTAGCAATGACACTGATGGAAATTGATGTTTTCGCCCCTGCCCAAACTGCATCGAATAAGGACATGCCGTTAGCATCTGTACCAAACCAAAATTTTGCACTTGGTGGATTATAGCGTTTCGTAAAATCATTGATATCTTTTACATCCATAAATTTGTATCCGCTGAATAATGGCTGGATAAAGCTCATCAATAAGACAGCCAGCATCAGTATCAGCATAAAAATCGCAACTTTGTTTGAAAAGAATTTACGCATGACCGAACGCCAATACGAATACTTCGGCGTATCAATCTTTTCTGAAGCTAACGAATTCGTTTCTACAAAAATGAATTCGTTCATTTGTTCTGTTTTCACATTTTCCAAGCTATTTTCCTCCTGACGATAGTTTGATTCGCGGATCGACTAATGCCATCGCAATGTCCCCGGCTAAGATTGAAAATACGGATACTGTGGTAAAGACAAAAACGATTGCGATAACTAATGGATTGTTATGGGTAATGATCGCATCAGGTAGCATTTTCCCCATACCTGGTGCAGCAAACACTGTTTCTGTGATCGTCGCCCCAGCAATCGCTCCGATGATACTTCCTGGAATCCCATTGACGATTGGGATAGCTGCATTTTTGAAAATGTGTTTTCTAGCAATTTCTTTCGCATTCAAACCTTTTGCTTTCGCAAATTTAACATAATCGGAAGACTGTTGGTCGATCATGTAACGTCTCAGCCAAATAACGATTCCAGAAACAGACAATAGTCCTAGAATCACTGTCGGTAATATATAGGAACGAATATCTTGTGCGCCCAATGCTGGGAAAGAATCTGGCAAAGAAAACCAGCTGCTTCCAATAAATCGGAAGAAATAGATAAAGGCTAGACTTGGCACGGAGATCAGCACCGTTACGATAGCGATCCCTGCTTTATCTGGTATCTTTCCTTTGTAACGAGCCATCAACATCGCAGCAGGTATGCCGATTGCATAAGCAATAACAACAGCGATGGCTCCCATACGAAATGATGTACCGATCATCGATGGGTCTTGGTAATTCGTATCTGTGATGACATAATTATCAGAAAAATATTTTTTATCTCGTGAAGAGATGTTTTTTGTTTTCTGATATTGACGGAGATAGATATTAGCAGAAGAGCGCGCTGTAAAATCATCATTAAATGTTGTCTCTGTACTTTCTGTTTTCCCTTGTCCTCCTGAGATGATGCTTGTTACCGCTTGTCCGGCAAATGTCGGATATGAAGTGCCTAGATTCAAATGAACGATATTTTGATGGATATAAGGAAATTGTCCATTGAAATAGATTTGGTATTTATATTGTGTTCCTGAACCAACAAGTGCCCAACCGACCAACTCATCGTTTTCGATACGCAGAGAATGTTTTAAGTTAGAATTGCTGGCATCTTTTACTTTCCATGGGTGATCGATTTGGATCATATTCGCATAGAAATTCACTACGCGTTTTACTAATGGAATATCTTTTGTCGCATAATATTCTTTGCTGATTGGAAATTGTTTGAGCGTCCAACCATTTTTCTTCGCCCAATCTTGGTATTTTTCTTCTAACTGCTCAGAAGAGGCTTTTTCTGATGAACTGTTTCCTACTTCTTTTTTCAGTTCTTTCGTCGTGTGGTATTCGATATAACCCATCTTGCTGAAGGCTGTATTTTCATAATCTGCCAGTTCATCTGGTTTTGCCTTTAATTTTCCGTAATTCACATCATTTTGAAATATCGTTTTTCTCGGAACAAGTGAATAGATCACCGCATAGGTTAAGGTAGTTACAAGAAAAATACTAAGTATAGAGCGCAGGACCCTAAATAAAAGGTATCTTTTCACAATTTTCCCTCTCTTTCATCATATAAGTAAAAAAGGCTACAATAGAAATTGAAAGCCTTTTTTACTATTCATTCAGCTAAATTACTTAGAACTTGTTGTTTCTGCTTCTTTCGCAGTTTCTTCTTTTTTCGTTTCCCAAGCTTTCTTCGCTTTGTCGTATTGATCTGTTGTGACGATATCGCTTTGTACTTCTATATATTTCAGTTTATTTGTAGCAATACCTGTCCAAGCAAATGGCTTGCTAAATGGAACAACATTTGTGACGCGAGGCGTACCGCCGTATGCATAGATTGGTACTTGCAAAGCATTATCCAACAACCAAGCTTCTGCATCTGCATAAGCGGTGTAACGAGCATCTAAATCATCAGTGATAGCAGCGGCTTTATCCAATAAAGCATCATATTCAGATAAGTTGATTGCTTTTTTCGCAGCAGCTGAAGGATCTGTTCCTTGTACTATGGCAGAAGCTTCCAGTCCAAGTGTATGGATCATATCCCCTTTGCGTGAATCATAGATATTCAAGTAAGAAGATGGATCAGTGTAGTCTGGACCCCAGCCAGAGGCATTTGTAATATCAAAGTCGCCAGCTTGTCCGGTCGTTGCTTGATAAGTAGCAGCTAAATATTTATTATCGTTTAATAATTGTATATCGACTACTACATTATCCGAACCTAAAGAATCTTCCACTGATTTTTTCAAAGATTTTGCCATATTGACACTAACCTCAGAAGTTTCCTCAACCGGCATATCTAAATGAATAGGGAATTGGACACCTTTTGCTTCTAGTTCTGTTTTTGCTTTTTCTACGTAATCTTTGGCTTTGTCTGCGTTATAATACCCATCCTGTCCATCAGATAAGTCTACATCGCCAAAAGCATCTGAATCCAATGCTTTTAATTTGCTTGCTACTGTGTCGCCGTAAGGTTGATCGTTGATCTCTACAAAGTCGGCTGGAATCATTGTATTACGTAATGCTTTATTAGCCCCTTCTTCTCCTACGTTTTGTGCGTTATAGCTTTTCTTATCAAATCCGAATAGAACAGCTAAACGGAAATTACGGTCTAAAATAGCATTGTGTGTATCTTCTTTTTCTTTGTCTGTTGTTTTTGAAGTTGCATCAAATGTACCTCGGTTAAAGTTGAAGGTTAAATTATATGTTGATGCATCTGTTTCAGACCAAGTCACGCCATCAGGATAAGCTTTCGTTACGTCTTTATATCCTGGTGAATTTGGATAAACACGAGCAAGAGATAATTCTCCATTTTCGTAAGATTTAAATAACCCATCGGGATCACTTCCATCATTATAGGTCCATTTTACTGTGTCTAAATGGACATTTTTAGGATCCCAATACGATTCGTTCTTCGTATATTCGATGACTGATTTAGCTGTGTTGTTTGCAAGGATGAATGGTCCATTATAAAGGATGGAGTCTGGTGTTGGTTTACCGAAATCTTTCCCTTTTGATTTTAGGAACTCTTCATTGATTGGATATAAGATACCGTAAGTCGTTTTTGAATTCCAGAATGGTTCAGGTTTATTCAATGTGTATTGCAACGTATAGTCATCTACTGCTTTTACTCCAACAGTAGAAAAATCATCCGTTTTACCATCTATATAATCAGATAAGCCTTTGATACTATCTGCCACGATATATAACGTTTCTGACTGTACATCTACCGCGTGTTTCAACCCAGTAACAAAGTCATTTGCTGTCACATCAGCCCCATACTCATTTCCTTCACTATCCACCCAAGGAACATCTTTGCGAAGATGATACGTATAAGTCAACCCATCATCACTAACTTCCCATGACTTAGCCATATCGCCTTTCAGGTTCCCGTATTGGTCATTTTCCAAAAGACCTTCCACAAAGTTAGTATAGTGGTCACTATTCGTTTTACGGGATGAGAATGTGTAATCTAGCGTTTCAAGATCTGTTATATATATATTGCTATACTCTGATACAAGGTCACTTTTCTTTGAAGAGTTAGACGACCCCTTTGCATTACTCCCGCATGCTCCCAGCATAACGGCACTTACTAGAAGCAAAGCTAAAACTTTTTTCATATAATGTATATCCCCCTCTTATTTATACTGCTTTCACCCTTTTCAACCCCTATTAACCAGATAATTGCGCAACATGTTTAATTAATAAATCACCTGAAATAATTAAAAGATAATGAAAGTTATTGAAATAATACATTTGGCATTAGGCAATGTCAAGGTAATTCAGCAAAATAATTCGAATTATCTGAAATTTATATATATAACTACATATGCAATTATCTAACTTTTTATTTTTATCACCAAGAAAATAAAAAAATAAATATCATTAATGTAATAAGCGTAAAACGAATGAATTCGAAGAAAAAAGCGTTGAATGACTTATCTTTTCATAATTTTTTCATGTATAGCATATTCCTTTTTTATACGAAAAATAATATATATATGCATATAGTTTATATAATTATTAAAAATAATCTTTGAGAGGAAAAAGTGAACGAATAAAAATTACTTAAGTTATATATTTGAATGTTTTCTCATTTTAAACTCATTTAAAAGAAACCGGATTCCCAACAAAAAAAAGCTTCTAATTTTCGTAAGATAACTACGTTGGTCCTTAAACTTCATACTTTTTTATGATTTTTCAGCGGTTTTCGATGGTATACTTTTTAAATGGAGGAGATGTCTATGCGGTATGTATCAAAATTTTTATTAGGGATTTATTTATTCTTTCTATTATGGTTGATTTTATTCAAGCTATCATTTAATCTTCCACAATTTCTCACTTATTCTTACAGCAATGTCAATCTCGTCCCTTTTTCTACTTTTTCTTTTGAAAATACGACGGTTTTGCGCGAAACCACTTATAACTTGATTGTCTTTTTTCCTTTTGGGGTGCTTTTGAATGTCAATTTCAAAGGGCTTTCCTTTTCTAAAAAATTAGGGATTATTTTCCTTGTAAGCTTCTTCGCAGAGTTTATTCAATTCCTATTCGGTATTGGCGTAGCGGATATCACTGATGTAATTACTAATACAACAGGAGGTCTGATTGGATTATGGTTCTATCAGCTTTTAAACAAACACCTATCGACAAATAAGTTGGATCGCCTAGCCGTTATTTCGGGGTACATTTTATTGTTATTTCTAATCGTAGCTTTTTTATTTTTGACACGCACTATCCGTCTTCGATAAAATCGTTCATAAAAAGGACCGTCACAGATACATTCCAGTGTGTATCTATGACAGTCCTTTTTTATTCAATTATTGATTCTCAAAAAAATCGATTTTCACCTCTGCTATTTGGAGTATACATCTTACACATTGAAGCAGTCAGGGTATGTTTCCCTTTGTTGTTTATCAAAAAATAGTAAGGGAACGGTTATGTCTATTTTCAGATTAATTATATTAATGAAATGTCCTTTTCCTTGAAAAACAAGTATTACCATAAGCCGTTCATAATTTAAGTACACATTTGAATCAAAAATGATTATTTTTTTAGCTTACATGCTTTAAATCTTAGCATTTTCCTATTCGATACTTAAATCAATTGAGAAATCTTCGTTCTTCTTTATACCCCGTATAGGTATATTGATTTATTGCAAAAAGCTTGTCCTATAAATAATTTTTCTTCTCTTCTATCATTTTTCTCTCTTATGAAGGTATCTTTTTCCTTGATTTCTGCCAGTAGATTTTACCTGATCCTACTTTTTGAAGGCATTTCAAAGGAAAAAGCAGCAGTTTTTAGAAGTAGCAGAGAAATCAAAACAAGTGCATCGTTATTTTTTTAACTATAAAATAACACTTAAAATATAGCTGGTTCGTTATTTTTCACTCTTTCAAATTCACTTTTTTAAAACCATCTGAACTCTCGTTAATATTTATTCATTTCTATTGTATATCCCCTGACAAAAGAAATCTATCTGTCTCCTTTAACTAGTCTATTGTTTTTTAGCTATCATAAAGTTATCCACTGTGGAAAAACTAATGATTTATATTTCAATACACTTTTCTAAAAATAAAAATTTTCCCCAAATAAAAACATGTTTACAACAGAATCATACTGCTGTAAACATGTTTTTATTAAATTGATAGAATGTTAGCTTACATAAAGATGTTTATTTTTTTATTGCTGCGAATAATGTCAAAAATACCGTGACACTAACTACTGTCCAAGTCAAATGACCTTGATCCAAATAAATAAGCATCGTGACAAAACTAGTAATCAGTCCTACATGAAGTCTTTTTTGATCCATCTGCATCCCTCTTTGAATACTAGTATCACTCGGATATTTGATCGTTTGATTATTTTTTCTATATTTTTCTCTTAAATTTTAAACACAGATCATTTTACCGATATTGTGATTCAATGGTACGGCTTGGGATGATCCAAGCAGCCAGAATCACGATGTTTGCGATCAGCACGGCTACTGGCGCTACTAAATAGCCTAAGACAATTCCTAAGACATTCAAGCCAATCGATAAATACGATTTCTTGTAATCATTCAGCATCGCCTTCAATGCTTTCTCGTGGCCCTTATTTGCTTTGACAAGTTCTTTTGCCAAGATATAATACGCAATGTTAGCGGTTAAGGTAACAAAACCATAAGTCATTTCTGGAGCCAGACTATTGATGTACTCACTGATCCATGAAGTGGCAAATGGAAAAAGTGAAAGCGCAAAAATAAAGAAACTGTTCGCCCATAAGACCCGTCCATTTATCTTATGTACAACTTGAAATAAATGATGATGATTGTTCCAATAAATCGCTAAGATGATGAAACTGACAATATAGATAAAAAATCGGTAACCTAATGCAGCGAGCGCCTCCCACGTATCTCCGTTAGGTTCATGAAGTTCTAAAACTAAAATAGTCATGATAATGGCGATTACAGCATCTGTAAATGCTTCAAGACGATTTTTAGGCATGATATTCTCCTCCTTTTCCGCTCTATTTTAGATGATAAACAAGGGAAAAAGCAATTGTTTGATCATTTAAGCAGATGAAGTAAAAATCAGTCTGCAGTTGGAGGTGTTTTTAGAGAATCCCTGTTATACTTTTTCTATAGTAAAGAATGAACAAGAGGAGGGTTTTGTATGCGTCAAAAAAATATGTTCTTAAATATCTTCATGGTTCTTTTAGTGTTGATTGCCGCTAGCTTTGTCATCAGTCTTTTTGTTAGTGTCGTAAGTGGCCTTTTATGGTTTGCGGTCAAAGTTTTGATTCCGATCGCACTTATCATCTGGCTCGTTCGCTGGATCAAAGGCAATACACATAGAAAAAACTATTATTAATGAATCACATCATCACTCCATTATGATATAACATACTTAAAAATAGGGTCGCGATATAAATTCGCGACCCTATTTGATATATCATATATGGATTTTCCGAATTATCCTAATGCCACATCCAAGATCATCATAATGATAAATCCGCTCATGACACCAAAAACTGCAAAATGACGTTTGCTGGACAATGTCTGCTGTGCTTCGGGAATCAATTCTTCCACCACGACATAAATCATCGCTCCTGCAGCAAAAGCAAGTGCATAAGGAAGCAGCAGCTCCACTTTCGTTACTAGTAGTGCGCCAATCACCCCAGCGATTGGTTCAACAATTCCAGAAGCTTGTCCGTAAACAAAGGCCTTTTTACGGCTCAGACCTTCTTGTCGCAATGGGATTGATACAGCTGCTCCTTCTGGGAAGTTTTGGATACCAATACCTAGCGCCACCGAAACAGCGGCTAATATAGCGGCTGTCGGATTATCCGCAGTTGCTGCTGCACCGAATGCTACCCCTACGGCTAAACCTTCAGGAATGTTATGCAATGTAATAGAAAAAACAAGCAAGATTGTCCGCTTTAGATGGGTAGGCAATCCTTCTGCTTCATGTTGCGGTCCAAAATGCATATGGGGCAGTGTTTTATCTGCCATATATAAAAACACCCCACCTAAACCAAATCCAATACTTACAACTAACCAAGCAATATCTCCATTTTCTTCTGCTTTTGTAATCGCTGGATCGAGCAAGGACCAAAAACTTGCAGCAATCATGACACCAGAAGCAAATCCTAACATCAAATTTAGCACTTCTTTTTTGATTTCTTTAAAGAAAAAAACCAATCCGGCACCAAGAGCTGTCATAAAATAAGTAAAAGCTGTCCCAGCAAGTGCTTGCTGCCAAGGATCAAGCCTCAATAGCCATTCAACCATGCCATTCCCCTCTCTTGAATCTATTTATGTACTACTCTAGCATATTCCCAAAAACATGACTACATTTTTGTGAAAAGACGAATTAGTTGGGATTTTCGATAAAAAGTTCTATACTCTAGATACCAAAAATTTATGGATCATCATTGCTAAAGGAGTGAAACACCATGTCAAAAATCAATGCAGGAGTCGCAATGGTAAAAGTTCTTGAAAGCTGGGGCATCGACCATATTTATGGCATTCCCGGAGGATCTTTCAATTCGATTATGGATGCGCTATATCACGAAAAAAGCGAAATCAAATATATTCAAGTCCGTCATGAAGAAGTCGGTGCACTAGCAGCCGCCGCAGATGCAAAATTAACCGGGAAAGTCGGCGCTGTCTTCGGCTCTGCAGGACCTGGTGCGACACATTTGATCAATGGTTTGTATGATGCACAGATGGACCATGTGCCTCTAGTAGCGTTCTTAGGACAAGTTGCTTCTACATCCATGAACTATAACTCTTTCCAAGAATTAAATGAAAACCCTATTTTCGCAGATGTCAGCGTATACAATCGTACAGTCATGACGCCCCAAAGTCTTCCACATGTCGTAGATGAAGCCATTAAAGCCGCCTATGAGCATAAAGGCGTGGCTATCGTGACTATCCCTGTTGATCTTGGTTTTGAAGAAATTGACGAACAACCTTTCTCCACCGCTCACACTCATAAAACAAGTGTGATATTACCAGAAGAAAAAGATTTGCTGGTTGCTTTGCCTTATCTTGAAAAAGCAAAAAAACCAGTTCTTTATGTTGGTCAAGGAACGCGAAACGGATTTCCGCAAATCAAAGAATTCTCAGAACATTTTTCAGTTCCTATTGTCGCTTCCGTTCTAGCAAAAGGAATTATTCCTGATGATTATGAAAACTTTCTTGGTTTTGCTGGACGTGTCGCTACTAAACCCGGAAATGAAGCATTGGCAGAAGCCGATCTGATCTTATTTGTCGGTAGCGACTTCCCATTTGGACGTGCGTTTTTTAATCCAACTGCTGAATTTATCCAAATCGATATTGATGCGTCAAAATTCGGACGGCGCCATGAAACATCGCTGTCGATTCTCGGTGATGCAAACACAGCTTTGCAAAGACTGGTCGAATTGGGTGATACTCGTCCTGCTGATAGCTGGTACCTAGCAAATCAGGAAAATAAAGAAAAATGGGTAAATTGGTTGAAATCTTTTGAAGATCGTGAGGAAGAACCGATTCGACCAGAGGCTGTTTATAAAGAAATCAATCGGATTGCTGAAGACGATGCGATTTTCGTCACAGATGTCGGTAACACGACTATCCATTCTATTCGCTTATTAAATATGAACGGTAAACAAAAACATACGACATCTGGATGGTTCGCAACTATGGGTAATGGTGTGCCTGGAGGAATTGCCGCACAACTAAGCTACCCAGAAAAACAAGTATTTACCTTAAGTGGTGATGGCGGATTTGCTATGGTCATGCAAGATATCATTACACAAGTCAAATATCAGCTTCCAATTATCAATGTTGTTTTTTCTAATGATTCTTTTGGTTTCATCGAAGCAGAACAAGAAGATACAGAACAAAAGAAATTCGGTGTATTTTTAGAAGGTGCAGATTTCGGTAAAGTTGGAGAAGCCCTCGGTGCAAAAAGCTTTACAGTCACAGAATACTCGCAACTTCGGTTTGCCTTTGATGCAGCCGCAAAATCAGACCGTCCTGTAGTGATCGATGTGAAAATCAATAACAAGCGCCCATTGCCAGTAGAAGATCTTCATTTAGATCCAAGAAAATATTCTGAAGAAGAAATCCAAGCATTCAAAGAAAAATATGAAGTCCATGATTTGCCAGTATTGAATGAATTATATGAAAAGAGGTTGTGACAACTGCGCTATGTTTCGAGTAATAAGAACGATGGACAGAAAATAGTTCCTCATATTTTCTAGGACGGCGATCTTATTACCGAGAAGCAGCAGGTGGAGCACCGTTTATCAGAGGTTGTGAAAAAGCTGCCCTGCATCAAGTAATAAGAACAGCCAAACAAAAATAGCTCGTCATATTTTTTCGTTTGGTTGGGCTTATTACCGCAGATGCAAGCTTTTGAACACCGTGTATCAAGAGGTTGTGACAACTGCGCTATGTTTCAAGTATTAAGATAAAATTTGTGCATATTGCTTTTCACATTTTTGCATAAATTTGTCTCGACACCTAAAGATTACCTCGTGCATATTTGTCCATGATAAAAAAGCCAGCTACCAATTGCAACAGTCAAACTGTTACCGGAAGCTGGCTTTTTTATTTGTTTGATTTCACTTATCTAAACGCATAGACGATATGTGTGATGCCGAATAACATAAAATAGAACCCAACTAAAAAGCTTAATGTCAACGCAGAAGAAATTGGATTAAACAATAAGAAAATTCCTAATAAAATTCCTAAAATATTGACGATGATCGTAAACCAATAATATCCTTCACTTACTCCTCTTGCCAAGTCAGCAGTAAATAACGCTAAAACTGAATCAGCAATAAACCATACTGCAAAAACAAAAGGCAATGCTGCGACTCCTGCACCAATATTGAATAAGAAAAAGACGCCAACTAGAATATCGATGATCCCGATTATTAAGGGCATCTTTCCTTTATATCCTGTTAGCTCTTTTAATCTGTTACGTACAAACAGTTCAAATATCCCTTTAATAAAGGCAAAAATCGCAAAGACTACTACAATTGCAACTAAATTTCCGACAGGGTCTTGAAATGATAACAATGAGACAAGTACAAATAAAATTCCCAAAATCAATGAGCCCCAGTCAATGGTTCTTTTTTCATCCATTTTCAATCCTTCTTTCATTTCTTTTACAATTTTATAGTACTCCCTCTTATAAATAACGTCAAAAATTATGCTGTTGCAAACTAAAAAATCCGATAGCATCTATTTCTACGCCTCTTTTATGTTTATTTTCTTCATTCTGTTTCACGTGAAACACAAAGAATGTTCGATTGCCTTGAATCTTTTACCTTTCCCCTATATAATTCTATAAGACTTGTCAAAAACTAATAATGATAAAAGTGAGGAAAAAAATTGATTACTGTAAATGATGTGAGTTTGCACTTTTCAGACCGCAAACTATTTGATGATGTGAATATTAAATTTACCCCCGGAAACTGCTATGGCTTGATTGGTGCAAATGGTGCAGGTAAATCAACGTTCCTTAAAGTGTTATCAGGGGATCTGCAGCCTTCCACAGGTTCCGTTACTATGGGACCAGATGAACGGATGGCCGTATTGAAACAGAACCATTACGACTATGAAGACTATACTGTACTTGAAACAGTCATCATGGGACACAAGCGTCTGTATGAAGTGATGAAAGAAAAAGATGCGATTTACATGAAAGAAGATTTCACTGACGAAGATGGTATTCGAGCAGCTGAATTAGAAGGAGAATTTGCTGAGCTTAATGGATGGGAAGCAGAACCAGAAGCAGCTGTTTTACTGCAGGGTCTGAACATCCCTGAAGAATTGCACCATCAGCAAATGAGTGAATTGACTGGCGGACAAAAGGTAAAAGTGTTGTTAGCACAAACACTATTTGGTAAACCTGATGTTCTTTTACTAGACGAACCAACAAACGGTCTGGATATCCAATCGATCAATTGGTTGGAAGAATTTTTGATCAATTTTGAAAATACTGTGATTGTTGTCTCCCATGACCGTCACTTTTTGAACAAAGTATGTACACATATGGCAGATCTGGATTTTGGTAAAATCAAACTTTATGTAGGAAATTATGATTTTTGGTTGGAATCTAGTCAATTAGCGGCTAAACTCCAAGCGAATGCAAATGCCAAAAAAGAAGAACAAATCAAAGAGCTCCAAGAATTCATTGCTCGCTTTAGTGCGAATGCATCAAAATCAAAACAAGCAACTTCACGTAAAAAAATGCTTGAAAAAATTACTTTGGACGATATCCAGCCTTCTTCTAGACGTTACCCATTCGTTGGATTCAAACCTGAACGTGAGATCGGAAACGACTTATTGCAGGTAGAAAATGTAAGTGTAACGATTGATGGAAAGAAAATCTTAGATGATATATCTTTTAATTTAAGTAAAGAAGACAAGGTTGCTTTTGTCGCAGAAAATGATATAACAACAACAACGCTATTCAAAGTTATAATGGGTGAAATTACACCAGATACTGGAACAGTACGTTGGGGAGTAACAACAAGTCATTCTTATTTACCAAAGGATACAACGAAAGAATTCGACACGGATCTAACGATTTTAGACTGGTTGCGCCAATATGCAAGCAAAGAAGAAGATGACAACACCTTCTTAAGAAGTTTCTTAGGAAGAATGCTGTTTTCTGGTGAAGAAGTATTGAAACCAGTGAATGTTTTATCTGGTGGAGAGAAAGTCCGTTGTATGCTCTCAAAAATGATGCTTTCGAAAGCTAACGTACTTGTATTAGACGATCCAACGAACCATTTAGACTTAGAATCAATCACCGCATTGAATGATGGCTTGATGGCATTTACTGGCTCGATCCTGTTTGCCTCTCATGACCACCAATTTATCCAAACATTGGCAAACCGTATCATTGCTGTTTCAGATAAAGGTGTGATTGATCGGGCAGATACGACATATGATGAATTCTTGGAAAACACAGATATTCAAAAACAATTGAACGAGTTATGGGCGTAATGGCCTATTTAGCTTAAAAAACAAAAAAACAGCGACCTCTAAGAGATAGGATGCTCATCTATCTTTTAAGAGTCGCTATTTTTGTTACATTCAAATCCTGGGCTTTTTTACAGAATGAGTTACTGCTTTTATCGACTGATTCCCATCGAAAAAATCGCGATACAGCCATAGCCTGTGTGACTGGCGATCGTTGGTCCTAAGGGATAAAGCTTCACATCTTTCATCTTTATCTGCTCTTCCAAAAGCCGTTTTGCCTTCTCCGCGCTCTCTAGATCCCCAGCGTAAGCCACATAAACGATTTGATCAAGTGGCGCAACGATTGTTTTTACTGTCTCATTGACGATTGTCTGGATCGACTTGTTCCTTCCGCGAACTTTGTCAACATTCGTCAGCCTTCCTTCTTTATCTACCGTAATAATAGGCTTTACACTCAATAGACTGCCCAGAGTAGCACTTGCTTTGGAAATCCTACCGCCTCGTTCTAGATACTTCAAATCGTCTACAGTTACCCATGAATGGACTTTCAAATAATTTTTTTCCAGCCACTCTAGGGTTTCTTCGATACTTTTCCCTTCTTTTTTCAATCTTGCAGCTTCCAATACTAAAAGCCCTTCCCCGATACTTGCAGCTTTTGTATCAAAAACATAGATCTCAGGATCTTCATATTCTTCCTTCAGTAATTCAACAGCTTGAAGCGCACTGCTGTAAGAGCCGCTTAATCCACTGGAAAAAGCCACATATAAGACAGGAATCTGTTTTTCCGCATAAGAACGGAAAAATTCTAAATATCGGCCAACATTGATTTGTGATGTCGTAGGCATCGCACCATTTTTCAGCTGATTCATGTAGCGGTCATAATTGAATGTCTTTCCGAGATCATCTACTAACTCTTGATCATTCAATTGGAGATTCATTGATAAAAAATCAATTTTTTCTTCTGCTAATACATGGTATGGCAGATCACAACAAGAATCTGTTACAATTTGATACACATTTTTCAACCCCTTCTCGTTACATTTTACCCTTATCGTCTATTATAGCAAATCTCTTGCGCTAGACACACTTTTACCGGTTTATTTTCGCAAGTTCTAATCAAAATAAGAGGTTGTGACAGAAGTGGTCAGCTTCAAGAAATAAGAAGGAATTTACGAAAATTGCTTCTCAAATTTTTGTGAAATTTCGGCTTATTTCCGTAGAAGCTACTTCTGGAACACCGTGTAGGAGGTTGTGAAAAAGCTGCTCTGCATCAAGCAGTAAGAACAATCAGATAAAAATAGCACTCCATATTTTTCATCTGATTGGGCTTAGTGCCGTAGATGCAAGCTTTTGAACACCGTTTAAGGAAGAGGTTGTAAAATCAGCGGTTTGCCCTGAGTATTAGAGAAACAAACGGAAAAATAGCTCCTCATATTTTGCCGTTTTTTGAGCTAATACCGAAGGTCAGCTGATTGAACACCGTTTACCAAGAGGTTGTGAGCCTGCCGGTTAACTCTGAGTCACAAGGAGCAATTTCAAAAAACAGCTTCTCATGTTTGTTGAATATTGTGACTTGTGACCGAGGAGTTGGCAGGAGAACACCGTTTATTCGAAAAAAGGAACTGTGACACGGTTTTTGTCACAGTCCCTTATTCTGAATAAACAGTGTTCAAGAGACAGCCTATCGGCAATAAGGCTAAACGTCTCTTTCACTACCTCTTCAAGTGGTTATTATCGTATAGATAAACACTTCGACTCGCTCTGGTAAGAACGTCCTGATTCAGTCGTCGTTTTTATCCTTAGATTTGCGCCCAGACGCTTTCTAAGATGTTTGTTTGTGTTCTATCAGGTCCGACAGAAAATGTTGAGATACGTACACCAACAAGCTCTGAGATACGACGTACATAGTTACGTGCGTTTTCTGGCAGTTCTGCAAGTGTTTTGCATCCTGTAATGTCTTCTGACCAGCCTGGCAATTCTTCATAGATTGGTTTGCAGCGGTTCAACTCTTTCAAGCTTGCTGGATAGTGGTAGATTAGTTCGCCATCTAATTCATAAGCCGTGCAAATTTTTACGGTTTCCAATCCACTTAATACATCGATTGAGTTTAAAGATAGGTTGGTAATACCTGAAACCCGTTTAGAATGGCGCATAACTACAGAATCAAACCAGCCGACACGACGAGGACGTCCAGTTGTCGTACCGTATTCTCGTCCTACTTCGCGGATTTGTTCACCTGTTTCATCAAATAGTTCAGTTGGAAATGGTCCATCACCGACACGTGAAGTATAGGCTTTGCAGACGCCGACGACTTTATTGATTTTTGAAGGTCCTACACCGCTTCCGATTGTAACACCACCGGCTACTGGATTAGAAGAAGTAACAAAAGGATAGGTTCCTTGGTCGATATCCAACATGACTCCTTGTGCCCCTTCAAACAACACGCGTTTACCTGCATCTAAGGCGTCATTCAAGATAACCGAAGTATCTGTGACGTATTGTTTGATTTGTTGACCATATTCATAATATTCTTCAAAAATATCGTCAAAATCAAGTGGTTCTGAATCGAACATTTTTACAAATTGACGGTTTTTGTCATCTAGATTCAAACGAAGACGTTCTTCAAAAATTTCTTTATCCAATAAGTCTGCGATACGGATACCTACACGAGCGGCTTTATCCATATAAGCTGGTCCGATTCCTTTGATCGTTGTACCGATTTTGTTTTCACCTTTCGCATCTTCTTGTAATTGGTCCAATTTGATATGATAAGGCAAGATTACGTGTGCGCGGTCAGAAATACGCAGATTACTTGTTTCTACACCTTTTTCATGTAAATAAGCTAATTCTTTGACCAATGATTTAGGATTGACTACGACGCCATTTCCAATCACACTGATTTTGTCTTTATAAAAAATCCCAGAAGGAATCAAATGCAGTTTATAAGTCACACCGTTGAATTTGATTGTGTGCCCTGCATTGTCGCCACCTTGGTACCGTGCAATCACTTCAGCATTTTCACTGAGAAAGTCTGTGATTTTTCCTTTCCCTTCATCGCCCCATTGCGTACCTACTACTACTACAGATGACATGTGAACACCTCGTTCTATATTATTTAATCCTGAACCATTGTATCAATAATAGATACATATTTCAAATAAAATCGAATGATTTTTATTTTTATTTTATAAAAACGCTTAAAAAACGAACTTTTATCGTTTTAGAATGATTGTTAAAAAAAAGGATAGGACATCATCCGTCCTATCCTTTTGGGAATTTTGTTTAATTAAGTACTCTAGTCACTCTTGCAGTTACTCGTCGCATCTTATACGAGTGCTCTTGGTCATTGCGCAAGGCTGAACGCTGCTTTCACAACCTCTTCTTTAAAATTCTTCTCTTGGCGAAAGCGACGAAAATTTATTGTATTCTTTGATAAACAGCAGTTCAACTGTTCCTCGCGCACCACTTCGGTTCTTCTCGATGATGACTTCGATGACGTTGTCATTTTTTGGCTCATTTCCATCATCGTCATCTCCGCCTTCTCTTTCATAATAATCATCCCGATACAAGAAGGCTACGATGTCCGCATCTTGTTCGATTGATCCGGATTCACGAATATCACTTAGTACTGGACGTTTGTCTTGTCGCTGTTCTACTCCACGAGACAACTGCGAAAGAGCAATGACAGGTACTTTCAGTTCTTTTGCCAGTTTTTTCAGTTGGCGGGAGATATCTGATACTTCTTGTTGACGGTTCTCTTTACCGTTACCTTCAATCAACTGCAAATAATCGATCAATATCAAGCCCAGGTTGCCTTTTTCTTGCGCTAGTTTCCGACATTTCGCGCGGATCTCAGAGATCTTGATCCCTGGTGTATCGTCGATGAAAATATTTGCTCGAGAAAGACTTCCCATCGCAACGATCAGATTCGACCATTCTTCTTCCGAAAGCTGACCTGTACGCAAATGGCTGGCTTCAATCGAACCTTCTGCACAAAGCATCCGATTTACAAGAGATTCCGCCCCCATTTCCAGACTGAATATCGCAACAGAACGATCTGTTTTGGTTCCTACATTTTGAGCAATATTCAATGCGAAAGCAGTTTTACCTACCGCCGGACGAGCAGCCAGAATGATTAGTTCTTCGGGCTGGAAACCTGCTGTCATTTTGTCCAGACCTTGATAGCCAGTTGGTAGGCCTGTGATTTCTTCATTATTTTGAGCTAGTCGATCGATATTTTCAATCGTTGAGTTCAGTACTTCAGCAATGGATAAAAAGCCGCTTCGATTTCTTTTTTCCGAAACCTCCAAGATACTGCGTTCTGCATCATCTAAGATCGTCTGAACTTCTTCTCCTTGCTCGAATCCTTTTGTAACGATCCCTGTTGCTGTCTGAATCAATGTACGCAATAATGATTTTTCTTCAACGATTTTCGCATAGTAGACGATATTTGCTGCTGTCGGAACTGCTAAAGCCAAATCTGATAGGTAACTTAAACCACCGGCATCTTCTAACAAATTTGCTTGTTCTAGCCGGTCTTTAACAGTAACAACGTCAATCGCTTCATTACGATCGTTCAACTCGATCATTGTCTCAAAAATAATTTGATGGCCGCGACGATAAAAGTCTTTTGGCTCTATGTACTCCATGGCATCAATGATCGTTTCTGCATCAAGAAAAACAGAGCCTAGAACCGCTTGTTCAGCTTCAATATTTTGCGGTGGGATTCGATCCTGCCACACTTCATTCATACGTATCGCTCCTTGTCTTCAATTGCTTCATTTTACAAGAAAATGATGGAAAAGTCATCATTCGCATCGAAAGTATCATAAAAAAATAGCTCTCTTTTATTATACTCGTTTTCTTCATGCTATTTTACTGTTCTCAAAAAAGAAACCGAAATCAATCTGAAATCGATATGCAGCTTGTGCTTTTGTTGTTGCAGCTGCTTTTCTCAGATAAATTTCGGTTTGTCTTTTCTCCTTCTGGTTATTCTTACCAGCTGAACATCACTATCAAGACTTGTTATTCTTGTACGACATGAACTTTGATCGTAGCCGTCACCTCATGATGCAACTTCACAGGTACGTTTGTGTAACCTAGTGAACGGATTGGGTTTTCTAGTTCGATTTTTCGTTTATCTAATTTGATTTTGTATTGTTTGTTTAGCCCTTCAGCAATTTGTTTTGAAGGAATCGATCCAAACAAACGGCTGTCTTCCCCTGCTTTTGCTTTTAACTCGACTACCGTATCTTCTTTTTCCAAGAATTCTTTTAATTTTTTAGCTTCTTCCAAGATTTCAGCTTCATGTTTTTCTTGGGCTTTCTTCTGTCCAGCTAACTGACTGATGCTACTTTTCGTTGCTTCTTTTGCCAAGTTATTTTTGATTAGATAATTTTGTGCATAACCTGCTGGAACTTCTTTGATGTCCCCTTTTTTACCTTTTCCTTTTACGTCTTGTAAAAAAATTACTTTCATTTGGATTACTCCTTATCATATATTTGATTCATATTTTCTTTGATTGCAGCAAAAAGCTTCTGTTTTGTTTCTTCAACTGTCGTATTTTCCAGTTGAGTAGCTGCATTTGTGAAGTGTCCTCCACCACCTAAGGATTCCATGATGATTTGGACATTGATCGTACCGGTACTTCTGGCACTGATTCCAATCAATCCATCTGTCCGCTTCGTAATGACGAAAGCTGCGTTGATATTGATCATCGAAAGCAGTGTATCTGCTGTTTTTGCCGCTATGACACTATTATACTCTTTTTCATCTGTTCCTGCCGCCACAACAATATCAGAATTCACATACTCGCTTCCAGCAATCAAATGACTGATTTCCAAGTATGTCGCTAAGTCCGAGCTCAATAAATATTGTACTAATGATGCGTCTGCTCCACAAGACCTTAAATAGCTGGCAACATCAAAAGTTCGTGCAGTTGTACGAACATTGAAACTATTCGTATCTACAACCATCCCTGCAAGTAATAGTGTAGCCTCAAAGCGATCTAAGCGATTCGTTTTGCTGCTTTGGTATTGGATCAGCTCAGAAACTAGCTCTGAAGCGGAAGAGGCTGAAGATTCGATATAAGTCAGCAAAGGCTTGCTTGGAAACTCTTCCCCTCGGCGGTGATGATCAATGATCACGATCTTATCAAATTGCTCATATAGGCTCTGAGAGACCGATAGAGAAGGTTTATGATAATCCACCATCACGAGGAGGTCTTCATCTTTTTTCAGCTCTATGGCGCGTTCTGGAGAGATCAATTGCATTTCTAATTCTGGATGTTTATGGATTTCTTCGAGACAACGTTCTACATCTGGAATGATTTCGTTCTCGTTGATAACGATATAAGCCTTTTTCTGGTTGAAGCGTGCAAGACAACTGACACCAAAAGCAGAGCCTAAAGCATCCATATCCGGAAATTTGTGTCCCATGATGAACACATCGCCTGTTTCATCAAAAATCCGGCGCAAAGCGGTACTCATCGCTCGAGAACGGACACGCGTGCGTTTGACATTCTTAGCTGATTTACCGCCATAATAAACAGGTTTCGCACCTTCTTTTACCTCTTTCACGACAACTTGGTCGCCTCCGCGAACTAGAGCAACATCTAAATTGTTCTGAGCTTCTCCACCGATTTCATCGAGGGATCTTGCGCCATAAGCAATCCCCATACTCAAGGTGATAGGCGAGCTCTGTTTTTCAGCTTCTGCTCGAAAGCGATCCAACAAATCAAATTTTTTATCCATCATCTTTTTCAAATCGATCATCTGCGCGACGAAGAAAAACCGTTCTGCGTTGATTCTTTTGAAAAAGACATGGTATTCATTCATCCAGTCAGAAACAAGTGTAGTGACGAAAGAGTTCAAATAAGAAATCTCTTTGTCATCCAATTTATCAATAGCATCTGCATAGTTATCAATAGATAAAATACCGATCACTGGCTGACTGTTCGCCTGATGAAGTTTCAATAACTGGTTTTGGGTGATATCATTAAAATAAACGACACCCTTTACTGTATCCATATCAAACTGAAATGTTTTATCTGCTAGATAGACTTGGTTTTTCTTTTTTTCTTTTGCAGTAAAAAAAGTATCTAACAATTCTTCCTCTGTTAATCCACTTTGATCTTTGACTTTCAATGCTAAAGGATTGAGCCATTCGATTTTTTGGCTTGATGGCTGATAAGCAATCACTCCTACAGGCATGACTTCTGAGACATAAGCCAGATTTGTTTCGGCTACGGTCGAAGCTTGCTGAATTTTTTCACGTTTATTTAAAGTAAGCCAGCGTTTCATTTTCAACCAATAGCGAACGCCCCATAAATTCATCAAAAGAATGACCGAAGCGCTAACAAAACGAAATGGTAAAATTAAGACTACCAATACTTCGATTAGTATAAACAGAATAAGGAAGAGAGGTTTTGGGGATAAATGATTGTTTTTATTTTCCATAATTTTCCTCCCATATATGACTAACTTGATTTTACCATAACTTTCGTCATTCAAGCGACTAAACGTATATCGGTTATTTTTACAGAAAAAAAAGAATTGAATAGCTGATCAAAAGGATCAGTCATTCAATTCCTCGGATTTATTAGTCTTCGCTAACGAAAGGTAGCAAGCCCATGATACGTGCGCGTTTGATTGCAACAGTAATTTTACGTTGGTTTTTAGCGCCTGTACCAGTTACACGACGTGGCAAGATTTTACCGCGTTCTGAAATAAATCTTTTTAGTAATTCAATATCTTTATAATCGATATATTCAATATGGTTAGCAGCAATGTAGTCTACTTTACGACGTTTACGTCCGCCTCTTCTTTGTTGTGCCATTCTATTTCCCTCCTATCAAATTCGTTTAGAATGGTAAATCATCATCTGAAATGTCGATCGTTGAACTTGATCCGAATGGGTCAGAAGTATCACGGTCGAAATCAGGCATACCGTTGGATGATTGAGATGTTTGATTAGAGTTATTGTTTCCGCCAAATCCGCCAGCTGATTGACCAGAACTTTGGAATCCGCCGCTTTGTTGGCGATTTTCAGATGCAGAACGACTTTCCAGCAATTGGAAGTTGTCAGCTACTACTTCTGTCACGTATACACGTTGTCCTTGCTGATTATCATAAGAACGAGTTTGGATACGTCCAGTAACACCTAAAAGTGTTCCTTTACGAGCATAGTTTGCTAAAGTTTCTGCTGATTTGCGCCAAATCACACAGTTGATAAAATCAGCCTCGCGATTGCCGCTTTGGTTTGTAAAATTACGATTCACAGCCAAAGTAAATGTTGCGACTGCCGTACCACTTGCTGTGTAACGCAAATCTGGATCTTTCGTCAGACGTCCAACTAATACAACATTATTAATCAAAATAGTCATCTCCTCTCATCGTTTTTCTATTGTTTCACATGAAACAACAATTAAGCTTCTTCTTTAACAATCATGTGACGAATGATGTCGTCGTTGATTTTAGCAAGACGGTCAAATTCATTGACAGCATTTGCTGATGATGGAGAAGATACTTTAACGATGTGATAGATACCTTCACGGTAACCGTTCATTTCATAAGCGAAACGGCGTTTTTCCCAATCTTTTGATTCGATAACTTCTGCTCCGTTATCTTTCAAGATTGCATCGAAACGTTCGATTAAAGCAGTTTTTGCTTCTTCATCAATGTTTGGACGAATAATGTACATGATTTCATATTTCGTGTTTTCCATTGATATTCACCTCCCTGTGGACTTTCGGCTCTTAGGTTCCTAAGAGCAAGGAGAGTTATCTAATTAATTAGACTACTCACAAGCTTTGATTATACACTCTATTTTGGTCAAAAGCAATACAGAATAAACAGTTTCAAATATTTTAAGAGAAATTCAATTAATCAAAAAAGCGAGCAAGGGAACTGTGACAAAAGTCTTGTCGCAGTTCCCTTTTTTCGAATAAACGGTGTTCTCTTGCCAACTCCTCGGTCACAAGTCACAATATTCAACAAACATGAGAAGCTGTTTTTTGAAATTGCTCCTTGTGACTCAGAGTGAAACGGCAGGCTCACAACCTCTTGGTAAACGGTGTTCAATCAGCTGACCTTCGGTATTAGCTCAAAAAACGGCAAAATATGAGGAGCTATTTTTCCGTTTGTTTCTCTAATACTCAGGACAAACCGCTGATTTTACAACCTCTTCCTTAAACGGTGTTCAAAAGCTTGCATCTACGGCACTAAGCCCAATCAGATGAAAAATATGGAGTGCTATTTTTATCTGATTGTTCTTACTGCTTGATGCAGAGCAGCTTTTTCACAACCTCCTACACGGTGTTCCAGAAGTAACTTCTTCGGAAATAAGCCGAAATTTCACAAAAATTTGAAAAGCAATTTTCGTAAATTCCTTCTTATTTCTTGAAGTTGCCCACTTCGGTCACAACCTCTTTGCTAACTTAAACACTTCATCTTTATGATTATTCTTCTGTTGCTTGCTCTTCAACTGTTTGTTCTACCGCTTCTGGCTCGACTGCTGCCATTGTGACGACTTTCGTGTCAGCTTCCATCTTCATCAAACGTACACCCAATGTTGAACGTCCAGTTTGAGAAACAGTCGATACGTTGAAACGGATAATCACACCTTTATCTGTAATCAGCATGATGTCTTCATCTCCAGAAACAGTGGTCAATCCGGCTAGTGGACCATTTTTTTCAGTGATATTCGCCGTTTTGATTCCTTTACCTCCACGGCCTTTCACTGGATATTCCGATACTTTGGTCCGTTTTCCGTAACCTTTTTCTGTAATCACTAGTACTTCTTGGTCTTCCTTCATCAGGGCTGCCCCAACGACGTAATCTTCCTCACGCAGGCGTATCCCTCTGACACCGGAAGCTGTACGTCCCATATCGCGGACTGCTTCTTCTTTGAAGGTCACAGAGTAGCCGTTATGTGTGCCAATGATGATATTTGACTGTCCATCTGTCAATAGAACATTGACTAATTCGTCATCTTCTTTCAAACCAATTGCAATCAGACCATTGCTTCGGATGTTAGCGAAAGCAGTGACAGACGTACGTTTAACTGTACCTTGACGCGTCGTAAAGAAGAGATAGTGGCCTTCTTCTGCTTCTCCCGTCACCGCAATAATTGCTTGGATGCTTTCACTCGAGTCGATACCCAGCAAATTGATGATTGGGATTCCTTTGGCTGTACGTCCGTATTCTGGAATTTCGTATCCTTTTGCCCGATACACTTTTCCGTTATTCGTAAAGAATAACAATGTATCATGGGTAGAACAAGAAACTAGATTCTTGACGAAGTCGTCATTGTGGATACCCATTCCTTGGACACCACGCCCGCCTCTTCGTTGAGCTCTGAATTCATTATTTGCCAAACGTTTGATATAACCATTGTTTGTCAATGTAATAACGATTTCTTCTTCTTCGATCAAATCTTCATCTTCTAGACTTAAGACCTCACCGACTAGTAATTCTGTGCGTCGTTTATCACCAAATCGTTGATTCAAGTCTGCTAATTCATTCTTGATGATTTCTGTGACACGTTCGGGTCTTGCCAGAATGTCAGTCAAATCTTCAATCAGTTTCAATAGTTCTTGATATTCATTTTCGATTTTTTCCCGTTCCAAACCGGTCAATCGACGCAAACGCATATCTAAGATAGCTTGAGATTGGCGATCGGATAAATCGAACCGTTCGATCATTGTTGCTTTTGCTTCGTCATCTGATTTAGACCCGCGGATAATCGCAATGATTTCATCGATATGATCCAAAGCAATACGCAAACCTTCTAAGATGTGTGCTCTTGCTTCTGCTTTTTCTTTTTCAAAGACCGTCCGTCGTGTGATGACTTCGCGTTGATGTTCGATATAGTTTTCAAGGATTTGTTTCAAACTTAAAACTTTCGGCACGCCTTTTTCGATTGCCAACATATTGAATCCAAATGAATTCTGCAAGGATGTCAATTTGTATAAGTTATTCAAAATAACTGATGCGCTAGCGTCACGACGAATGTCAATGACAATTCGCATGCCTTCACGGGAAGATTCATCCCGCAAATCCGTGATTCCTTCGATACGCTTGTCTCTGTGCAACTCAGAAATCCGTTCAATCAATTTTGCTTTATTGACCATATAAGGTAATTCCGTCACGAGGATCCGTTCTTTGCCATTTGGCATCTCAGTGATCTCAACTTTTGCACGTACGGTAATAGAACCTTTACCTGTTTCATACGCTCTTCGGATTCCTGATTTTCCCATGACTAAACCACCTGTTGGAAAATCTGGTCCAGGTAATACTTCCATCAATTCATTGGTCGTCACATCAGGATTATCCATCAGCAAATCGATAGCCGCTACTACCTCAGACAAATTATGAGGCGGGATATTCGTTGCCATACCAACGGCGATCCCCGTCGTTCCGTTCACCAAAAGATTAGGGAAGCGAGCAGGTAATACAACGGGTTCTTTTTCTGTGTCATCATAGTTGCTTTGGAAATCAACAGTATTCTTATTGATATCACGCAGCATTTCTGTAGCGATTTTACTCATCCGTGCTTCGGTATAACGCATAGCAGCGGCACCGTCACCGTCAACAGAACCAAAGTTTCCATGACCATCCACTAGCATATAACGGTAGCTAAATGGCTGCGCCATCCGTACCATTGACTCATAGATTGCACTATCCCCATGAGGATGGTATTTACCCATGACATCTCCGACGATTCTGGCAGATTTTTTATGGGCTTTATCCGGTGTCACACCTAATTCGTTCATGCCGTATAAAATACGGCGATGAACGGGTTTCAGACCATCTCTGACATCAGGCAGTGCACGTGCGACAATAACACTCATCGCATAATCGATGAAGGAGTCTTTCATTTCGCTGGTTAGATTGACATCATGGATGTTTTCTCTGATTTCTTCACTCATTCTTTTTCCTCCTTCATGATTAAATATCTAAGTTCTTCACGTAATGTGCATTTTCCTCAATGAATGCACGACGAGGCTCTACTCGATCCCCCATCAACATTTCAAATATCTGGTCTGCCGCAATAGCATCGTCCACGCTGACGCGGGCCATCATTCGATTACTTGGGTCCATAGTTGTTTCCCATAGTTGATGATCATCCATTTCTCCAAGTCCTTTATACCGCTGAACACTTGGTTTTGGTGAGGCAGGAAGTGAAGCAACGACTTGTTTCAATTCTTCTTCTGCATTCTTTCCTGGTTGTACATACGTGATATTCTTCCCTTGTTTTACCCCGTATAAAGGTGGCTGAGCAATATAGACATAACCAGCTTCAACAATTGGACGCATGTAACGGTAAAAAAGAGTCAGCAGCAATGTACGGATATGCGCACCATCGACATCGGCATCAGTCATGATCACTAATTTATGATAACGAGCTTTCGATACATCGAAATCTTCTCCAAACCCTGTACCCATAGCAGTAAATAAAGACCGGATCTCTTCATTTGCCAAGATCTTATCCATGCTTGCTTTTTCAACATTCAAGATTTTCCCACGAATAGGCAAGATGGCTTGAAATTCTCGATTACGACCTTGCTTAGCTGATCCGCCGGCCGAATCTCCTTCGACGATGAACAATTCGCATTTTTCAGGATCGTTGCTAGAGCAGTCTGCTAATTTTCCTGGCAGATTACTGATCTCTAAAGCACCTTTACGTCTCGTTACTTCACGCGCACGTTTCGCTGCTAGACGAGCTCTGGAAGCTAATAATCCTTTTTCAACGATTTGACGGCCCACACTTGGGTTTTCCAGCAAGAATTTCATGAAATGCTCGCTAAATAACCGATCAGTGACTGTCCGTACTTCGGAATTGCCCAATTTTGTTTTTGTTTGTCCTTCGAATTGAGGGTCAGGATGCTTGATAGAAATAACAGCTGTCAATCCTTCTCGCACGTCTTCACCAGTCAAGTTGTCATCATTTTCTTTCATCAGCTTTTGTTTTCGGGCATAATCATTGATCACACGAGTTAAAGCAGTCTTGAATCCTGATTCATGTGTTCCGCCTTCATACGTATGGATATTGTTGGCAAAACTCATGATATTGGAATGGTAGCCGTCTGTATATTGCATAGAGACTTCAACTGCGATATCTTGCTGCTCACCTTCCAAATATACAGGTTCTGGGAAAATCACGGTTTTGTTTGCATTCAAGTATTCGACATAACTTTTGATCCCGCCATCGTAATGGTATTCATTGATGACTGGTTCTTCTTCTCGTTTGTCCTCAATCGAGATATGCATTCCGCGGTTCAAGAAAGCTAGTTCACGGATACGGGTAGCCAATTTTGAAAAATCAAACTCAGTTGTCTCTGTAAAAATTTCAGGATCTGGCGTAAAATGAACCGTTGTTCCATGGCGATCCGTTTGTTCAATGATCTTTAAGTCGTCCACTACAGCTCCACGACGATACTCTTGATAGTACACATTTCCTTCTTTGTATACTTTGACATCAAGTTGCGTAGAAAGTGCGTTTACGACGGAAGATCCTACTCCATGAAGTCCACCGGAAACTTTGTATCCGCCACCGCCGAATTTTCCTCCAGCATGTAAAACAGTAAAGACCGTTTCAACTGCAGGACGTCCGGTTTTTGCTTGGATATCCACGGGTATCCCCCGTCCATCGTCAATAACAGTGATACTATTGTCTTTTTCTATAATCACATGGATTTTCGTTGCAAAACCTGCTAATACTTCATCGATCGAATTATCGACGATTTCCCAAACAAGGTGATGCAGACCTTCAGAACTAGTCGAACCGATATACATACCAGGTCGTTTACGAACGGCTTCAAGTCCTTCAAGTACTTGAATCTGACTGGCATCATATTCTTTAGCGCGTTCTACTAAACTTCTTTCTTCTGTCATTCAGTTTCTTCTCCTTTTAGTTTCCCTTGTCGAACATAAAAAATCTCAGGTTCAACAGTCATTTTATTTTTTACATGGTCAAGTGTCGTCGTTGTTAAGAACGTTTGAACTTTTCCTTCAATTGTTTCCAGCAGATGGAGCTGACGATTATCATCCAGCTCGCTCATCACATCATCTAATAAGAGGATCGGATACTCCCCTGTCTCTTCTTTAATCAAATCAATTTCTGCTAATTTGACACTTAGAGCAGTCGTTCTTTGCTGTCCTTGCGATCCATAAGTCTGCACGTTTTTCTGATTAATAAAAAAGGAAAGATCGTCACGATGAGGACCAACTGTCGTCGTTCCCCGAAAAAGGTCTTTCTTTTTGTTTTGATTCAAAAGTGCGAGAAATTGTTCTTGGATTTGTTCTTGCGTATGTGTTTCTAAAGAATCGACTGCGGTGAGATACTCGATTTCCAGCTGCTCTTTGTGATGTGTGATTTGCTGATGTAAAGAATTAGCCCAAAACTCCAATCGCTTGATGAACTGTGCTCTTGCTTTCAATACTTTGCTGCCAAACGCTGCTAGTTGTTCGGACAAAATATCCAAATAAAGCAAATCAGTTTGTTTTTTTTCATTCAATTGCTTCAAATACTGGTTTCTTTGCTTCAAAATCGCTTGGTATTGGACAAGATCATAAAGATAAATTGGATTGATCTGACCTAATTCCATATCTAAAAATTTCCGCCTGATCTGCGGGCTGCCTTTTACTAACGAAAGATCCTCTGGTGCAAATAAAATGACATTCATTTGTCCCACGTAAGTACTTAACTTTTTTTGTTCGATATGGTTGATCTTGGTTTTTCGGCCTTTTTTAGATAATAAGATTTCTAATGGGAGAGTGGATGAACCTTTTGTGATCTCTCCTTGGATCATTGCCTGATCGTCATTCCAACCAATCAATTCCTGCTCACTACTTGTCCGATGGCTTCGCGTCATAGCCAATACATAGATACTTTCCAAAAGATTCGTTTTTCCCTGCGCATTTTCACCTAAAAAAATGACCAGATTCTTGGAAAATTCGATGTTCAGCTCTTCGTAATTTCGATAATTTTTTAAATACAGCTTATTCAGCCTCATTATCGTCGTTTCCTTTTTTTACCATAAAAAAAGTTCCTACTTCTGGAACTTCAACCATCATACCGGGATAAAGCTTGCGTCCACGACGATTTTCCGGCTCGCCATCGACTAACACAGTGTTTTCTGCCAAATACCATTTTGCTTGTCCGCCACTACCGATAACGGTGGCTTCTTTCAGCATTTGACCCAACGTCATGAATTCCGTATTTAGAATGACTTGTTGTTTCAATGTCCATCCCTCATTTTCATTATTAAAAGTATACTCTATTATACCTTTTTTTCCGCAATAAAACAAATTTATCCATATATTTTTCCATATAAGACGATTTAATCTAAAAAAGGTGATTTAAACAAAAATAAACAGAAAGCCTTAAAAGAGATTTTAGGGCCTTCTGTTTAAATTTTATTTTTTCTAATTCTTTTCAATTAAATTTTCAATATCTATGAAAATCTTTGTTAATTTGTACGTACAGGAGTAATCAATTGGATAAATTGAACGCCATCTTCCGTTGGTTCCAACGTGAATGGTCGAATAGCGGAAATAAATTTTACTTTGATACTCATATCTCCAAATGCACGCAACGCTGCTTTCATATAATCCGGATTGAAAGAAATCTCCAATGGATCGCCACTGCTTGCTGTATAGCTCAAGCTTTCTTCTACTTTCCCGATTTCTGGAGAATTTCCGTATAAAACAACCGCATCTGGACGAATGGATAGACGAACGATATTGTTGCGACCTTCATGAGAAAGTAAAGAAGCACGTTCGATTGCCGCTAGAAAACTAGGAACAGAAAATTCGACCTCTGTATTAAAGCTTGATGGGATCAAACGATTGGTATCAGGATAGTTTCCTTCTAACAAGCGGGAATAGAAATACATTGTTTCCGTTTTGAACAAGACTTGGTTTTCCATAATGCTGATTTCGACGATTTCTTCTTCATTTGTCAGCGAGCGAGACAATTCGATCAAACTTTTCCCAGGAATAACAATATCAAAATGATCAGCCGTTTGTTCTACTGGGATCACCCGTTGACTTAGACGGTGAGAGTCAGTAGCTACAGCCAATAAAGAATGATCAGATAAAATAAAATGCACACCGGTCAAGATCGGACGACTCTCATGCTGCGACACAGCAAAAACTGTTTCGTTGATTAGTTTAGTCAATACGTGTACTGGTAATTTCATCTGGTTATGACTTTCGACAACAGGAAGATGAGGATAATTATCTGCATCTAATCCATTCACGATAAAATTCGCTTTTCCAGAAGTGATCGCTACTTGTTTATTTTCTAATACTTCTAAAGTAAATGTTTCTTCAGGAAGTCTTCGAATGATTTCGCTAAAGAAACGAGCTTGTAAAACAATTGATCCGGTAGATTCGATTTGCATATTTGCTTTTTCGTTTTCAACAGACAAAAAAGTTTCAATTGATATATCAGCGTTGCTCCCCGTCAAAGTCAAACCTTCTTGTGTCAGTGTGATTTTTACACCTGTCAAAATAGGGATAGTGGTTTTGCTTGAAATAGCTCGTTGAACAGTTTGCAATTCCTGCATAAAGCTAGCTCGGTTTAAAGTAACTTTCATGATGTATCTCCTTTGAATGTTTGTTTATTTATTATTAGTTAAAAAGAATAATAAAAGTAATAGGGCATGTTGATTCTGTGGAAAACTCAAAAAACGTAAGAGAGAAACGAAAAAACAGCTGTGGAAAAAGTGTGTATAACTTTTGCTTGTTTTTTTCTTTTATCCACATGCTATTTTCAGTTGGTAGAATCGACAAATTAATTTAGTAAAAAGTTTTTGATTTCTGATACTTCATTTTGCATGCTGACACTAGAATCCATCAGCTGCTGGATTTTCTCATGGGCATGAATAACCGTTGTATGATCCTTGCCGCCGAATTCAGCTCCAATTTTCGGTAAAGAATTATCTGTGAGCTCACGTGCCAAGTACATAGCGATTTGTCTAGGAACAACAATAGATTTGACGCGTTTCTTTCCTTTGAGATCTTTCAATTGGATGTGATAATACTTTGCCACTTCTTCTTGGATCTGCAAAATCGACAATTGAGGATGTCCTTTTCCTGATTTTAACGTTTTCAGCGCATCTGCAGCTAGACTAGTCGAAATATCTTCACTATTCATTGCAGCAAAAGCCTGTACTCGAACAAGTGCCCCTTCTAATTCACGAATATTAGAATCAATTTGTCCTGCGATATAGCTCAGCGTGTCATCTGGGATCTCTAGACGTTCAGCTGCCGCTTTTTTACGCAAAATCGCTGTTCTTGTTTCAAGATCCGGTGGCGTAATATCAACAGATAGCCCCCATGCAAAGCGAGAAACAAGGCGTTCTTGTAGTTTCGGAATCTCGTTTGGCAACCGATCACTGGTTAGAACGATTTGTTTACCTTCATTGTACAAGGCATTGAAAGTATGGAAAAACTCCTCTTGCGTAGCTTCTTTTTCTGCGAAAAATTGAATATCATCTACTAATAGTAAATCAACATTTCGATATTCTTGACGGAATTCTTCTGCTGTTTTGTTTTGGATCGAATTGATGAAATCATTAGCAAAAGTTTCACTGCTTACATATTTTACTTTGGCATTAGGCTGACTTTGTAGCATTTGATGACCGATTGCATGCATCAAGTGAGTCTTACCAAGTCCTACGCCTCCATAAAAGAAGAGCGGGTTATAAATAGAACCTGGATCTTCTGCTACAACGAGCGCTGCTGCATGAGCCATCTGGTTTCCTTTACCAATGACAAACGTATCAAAGGTATATTTAGGATTCAGCATGGCTTTTTTTAGCGGACTAGGTGCCGCAACTTTTGGATTTTTTTCTTCTACAACTTCTTCTTGCTCTGCTTCTTCGCCAGTAATAAAGCGAGGGATAATCTCATTTCCTGATAACATATAACCGACTTCAACGATTTTTGTTGCCAGGTTTTTTTCCCAATATTCTTTATGAATCTTGCTAGGAACCTCAACAACGAGCTGGTTTTGTTCAAGAGTTCGAGGGTTCGCTGTTTCAATCCATGTATTATAGCTAGCAGGCGATAAATCCTTTTGGTATGTTGCTTTTAATTCATTCCATAAAGCATCGAGGGATACCATATAAGGCCTCCTCCTTCATTAAAAAGTGAATAACTAGTACTAATTTAGCATTTTTTTCAATAGTTTTCCACAGAAACCGAAGAAAAAAATTTTTTAATTACAATTATCCACATAATCGACAAATAAAAAAAAGAGAAAAACACAGCTGTCAAAAAAAGTTTTCCACACCACTAATGCACAGGTGGACAACTTGTAAAAACCACTAGATTTCCTCCTATACCTGTGGATAACAAATGTATATTTATCAATAGTTTAGGGACGAAATGCACAGGAAAATGCTTGGTTGTGGATTACTTTTTTTACACGTGTGTTTTCTGTGTAAAAGTGCCTCGTTATTATTTGTGGATAATTCCTGTGCATAACTTTTTCCACATGGGATTCCCATAGAAAAAAATAATCTTGTGGATAAGTTTTGACAATCGATCTTCTATTTTATATTGACAAAATCACTACTTTGTCGTTATACTATCAAAGTATGTCTGTGTTTATAAAATAGATAAGAACATTTTGGAGGTGGAATATATGAAAAGAACATACCAACCAAATAAACGTAAACGTCAAAAAGTTCACGGATTCCGTAAACGTATGAGTACTAAAAATGGACGTCGTGTGTTAGCTAGCCGTCGTCGTAAAGGAAGAAAAGTTCTTTCAGCTTAGGCCACTGGGGTTTCAGTGGTTTTTTTTATACTCTTTTTTAGGGAAATGATGAAAGGACAATCGTAATTATGGTATGATTATGAGCGTAAGTGAGAGATAGAAAAGGAAAGAAAACTAATGAGAAAAGCGTATCGAGTAAAAAAAGAACGAGAGTTTCAAGCCGTGTTTCATACGGGAGATTCTTTTGCTAACCGCAAATTCGTCGTTTACCGTTTGAAAAAACCGGGACAGCCTCATTTTCGAGTTGGTTTATCTGTAGGAAAAAAGGTCGGCAACGCGGTAAGCCGCAATGAAGTCAAACGAAAAATCCGAGCAGCAGTTTATTCTATAAAAGAAGAGATTGATCCGGAGTTGGATTTTATTGTGATTGCTAGACCAAGTGTGAAGGGGCTGACTTATGATGAGGTTCGCTCCAATTTAGTCCACGTCTTAAAACTTGCAAAAATAATCGACAGAGAGGAAAAGAGTAAGTGAAGAAATACAAACGTTTACTTTTGATGGCCGGTATCGTTAGTTTGGTCATCGTCTTATCCGGTTGCGGAACTGGGGAAGTCAGCGCACAAAGTACAGGAATTTGGGATCGTTATATTGTTTATTACTTTGCTGAGGCAATCAAGGCGTTGTCATTTGGTAATGCAGGAATAGGGATCATTTTATTTACATTAATCATCCGTGTGATCTTGTTGCCGCTGATGCATTTCCAAACAAAGAGCATGCGTAAGACACAAGAATTACAACCGAAATTAAAAGCACTGCAACAACAATATAGTTCAAGAGACCCAGAAACACAAAGTAAATTAAGAGAAGAGCAACAGCGTTTATATGCGGAAAATGGAGTCAATCCATATGCTGGTTGTCTTCCTTTATTGGTACAAATGCCAATCTTGATGGCGTTATGGCAATCTATTTCCCGTGTACCTGAGTTGAAACAAGGCCATTTCTTATGGTTGAACTTAGGGAACGCGGATCCAACATTTATCTTGCCGATTCTAGCAGCAATCTTTACTTTTGCAAGTACGTATTTATCTAGCATGAGTCAAATTGAATCGAATGCATCAATGAAGATCATGAATTTCGTGATGCCTGTAATGATTTTAGTGATGGGTGTCAATTTAGCCAGCGGTCTTTCATTATACTGGGTGGTTTCCAATGCCTTCCAAGTTGTACAAACGCTGCTGATCAACAATCCTTTCAAAATTCGAAAAGAACGGGAAGAAGAAGCACGTAAAATCCGCGAAAGAGAACGTGCGTTGAAGAAAGCAATGAGTCCTAAGAAAAAACGGAAATAATAGGGGAGGGAATGCTAATGCCGATTTATGAAGCTGCAACAATAGATGAAGCTGTCCAACTAGGTCTAGCTGATTTGGGTTTGGCCAAAGACCAAGTTGAAATCGAAATACTGGAAGAAGGAAAAAAAGGTTTCCTAGGAATGGGCCGAAAAAATGCACGGCTTTCGATCCAGCCAAGTATCAGTGAAAAAATTTCTGAAACAGTAGAACAGACGGTAGAAGAGATTTTAGAAGAAGAACCAACAGCTGAGATCGAGGTAGTCAACGAAACGATTCTTGAAGAAAAAACAGAAGAAGTAAGTGAGCTAGGTGATGAAGCAGCTTTAACGGAATTGGCAGTCTATCTTACTGAAATTTCAAAACAGCTTGATGCTCCAGCTCTTGTCAAAATGGAAAGAGAATCCAATAATATGGTCGTTTTCCATTTAGAAACACAAAAGCAAGGGTTACTGATTGGGAAACATGGAAAAACGCTGAATGCATTGCAATATCTGGCACAAGTCTTCATCCATCGTTTAGCAAGAAATAAGCTATCTGTAGTGGTCAATGTAGGCAATTATCGTGAAAAGCGTCAAGAGATCATTCAGCGTTTAGCTGATCGCACGGCTGAAAAAGTAAAACGGACAGGACAGCCTGTTTTCTTAGAACCAATGCCTGCCTTTGAACGTAAACAAATCCATGCTGCATTAAGTAAAGATGAACATGTAAAAACACATTCGGAAGGTGAGGAACCTTATCGTTACTTAGTAGTTGAACCTGCTAAAAAATATTATTGATTCCATTACTTTTTGAATAAATCACGTTGACAAAGTTTTTCAAACCAAGTATATTTTACTAGAAATCATTCTTATCAGAGTATACGATGAAGTAGTCACTAACTTTGATAGAAAAAAGCGGAACGAAACTGTTTTCAGTTTTGCTCCGCTTTTTTTGTGCCTATTTCATTTAACCAATCGTCGTTTGGATAAATTGGATCACTGTCCCATAAGCAAAAAGTTCCAGAAAATACTTTCCATCCCTATTTCTTTGCTGATACTCAAAATGACAGTTGATCACCGCGTTGGCACCATATTCAAGAACCTTCATCTTTAATTTCCTCTTCGTTGTCAAGAAAAGATCCTCTTTGGGAAAAGCTGGGTCAAACAAATCTGCTTCTAAGCATTCCACAACAAAAACGATATCGCGGACGATATATTTTTGATTGATATTTCCTGTAGATAAAACAACATCGTTGATCCGAGGATCACTTTCTTCTTTCAATGCATCAGAGTTGAACTGGCTCACTCCTTTTCTCCTTTCAAAAACAAATATTTTAGATAGCGCTCCCATTCTAGTTTACCGTTTTTATGAGGAAAGAAAAAGCATGAATAGAAGAGAAACAATTATTTCTTTATTTTGAAAAAGCTAGAAAATGTACAGAAACCACAGATGTTATAATTAACTGGGTATTTCGTAGTCTTAAAAGTTGTTTTAATTAATGATGGAAGGAAAGGTATATAGAATGAGTACATTGACTGAAAAACAAGTAGCAGATTTGATCCAATCAGCCAATCGGAAGCGAAATCGTTATTTAAAAAGTGATATCTATGCGCGGGATATGTGCAGTCTTCTTTTGCAAAATTGGAATATGCGCGACAATGATACTTTTTTAATAGAAAAGCCTCGTACAACTCCAACCATTGAATTTATGGCAATTTATCAGCAAATTCTCGATATTCATCCTGAAGAATTTGAAGGACGCGACATCAAAAAAATCAAAGAATCCATTCAAAAAAGTATTTACGGTTCTATCCATACCGAGTTGTTCAGTAACTATATCAATGAATTGAAAAATAATAATCAAGACAGCTTTTTAGTAGTACCCGTTTCATTTTACTTTCCAAGTTATCAATCTGCCGATTTAACAGGAAAATATGACGCTACAGTTATTATACAAAAACAAAACAATCAGATAAACGTGCAGATTTATGATAGAGTGCAAATAAGAGCGATTCGTCCAGATAAACATGCGAAGAAAAGAAGTGTTCATAAAAATTCATGGGTAAAGGAAGAACTAGCAAAATTAACTCCTATATACAGATATAGATATGAACTGAATGATGTCCAATCACTGGTTGACGTTTTACGTGTAGGAAGGAATCATCACAATTGGCGGGAAAAAGCAGATCCTTTTCCCAAATATAAGAAGAATTATTATATTTACAATAAATTAAGTAAGTGTGCAAAAATAGAAGGATATACCTCTCATGTAGGAACGATTCAATATGTAAAAAGTAACAGTGAAATCAAAAATATGAATGCGGCATTAAAATATGTGCTGGGAACAAAAACAGAAATTATGATCGACGGTAAAAAATTCTTTCAAACGAAATATAAAACGTTGACTACTGAACGATTAAATCACACAATAAATGAGCTGATGTTCACACATTTGAAAAAAATAGGCTATGGGCAAGCGACAGAAAATTTCATTAGAAATGCTTTTGAAGTCTATAAAGAAGCCAAAAGTCAGCGATCAACTCTTGATGTGATTGATAAAATAGCACATAAATCAGAATGGGGAGGAATCAATAAGAATAATCATTGGACTATCCCCACTGAAATTAGAAAATCCATCGACCATACGCTTTGTTTTTCTTATGGACTGCCTTCTAGCGAAAATAAACAGAAAAGTTGTTATCATTTAACGCCTGTTGAAATTTGCTCTGTCAAAATAAAGTGTACGGAATCTAGGCAACAACAACTACACAATATTATCCGAAGAATATCAGCTCCCTCGTTTAGTACGGTGGTTGAACGACAAAGAAGACAACAAGAACGTGGTGTTATAAGAGAAGTTTGATAAATAGGTCATTTTTCTTTTTAAAAGAAATGTTAAGATAGCGCTATTATATTTATTTAGTCTCCCTTTTTTGAAGAAAGATAAATTCTTGCTCCTACAGTATTGTTCATTTGGTAGAGAGAAAAGAAAGGAACGTTTAAAGATGGATCTTTTAGATGCAGCACAAGTAGAAAAGTTGATTCAATCGGCGGATAAAAAAAGAGAAAAGTACATAAATAGCGAAAAATATGTGTCAGAAATGTGCAGTGTGCTTTTACAAAATTGGAACATGATCGGAAATGATATTTTTTTTAAGACGAAACCCAGTACAAGCCCGACAATTGAATTTATGACCGTTTACCAACAAATTCTCAATGTTTACCCAGATGAATTCGAAGGTCGGGACATCAACAAAATCAAAGAATCCATTCAAAAAAGTATTTATGGTTCAATCCATACAAAATTATTTAAAAATTACATCAATGAGCTAGAGAATAATCATAAAGATAGTTTTTTAGTTGTACCAGTTTCGATGTTTTATAAAGAAAAATGGTATTCATGGTTCAAAAATGGTCATGGCGTCACTTTCATCATAAAAAAAGAGCAAGATCGTCTGAACGTAGAAGTTTATGATAAAGCACAAATAAGAATGCACTATCCTGATAAAAGGGCATTGAAAAAAAAGATTCAAGAAAAGCTGTGGTTCGATCAAGAGACCCTGAAAATCACCTCAATTTATGTCTATGAAGGAGTAGAGAAGAAAGGATTGGAAGAAGTGCTTAGGATAGGAAGGCAGCACCTTACCTTTAAAGAAAAAATCAATCCATTCGCTACAGCTAAAAGAACTTATCACATTTTAAACAAACTAAGTAACTGCACAGAAAAAGAATATAGTACGGCTCATATTGCTACCACTCAGTATGTTCAAGGAAACTGTGAAATAAATAATATGAATGCTTCTTTAAAATATATTTTGGGAACCAGAAAAGAAGTCACTATCCACGACAGAAACTTTTGGCAAACGAAATACAAAACGTTATCGACAGAAAAATTCAATTATGTAATGAATGAACTAATGATCATGCACTTGGAAAAATCGGGATATGGTAAAGAAGAAGTGAGAAATTTTATTTCAAAAGCCTATAATCATTATTTGGATAGAAAAAAAGAGCGAGAACAGCTTCCACTGGAGAATAAAAAAGTCTATAAAGTATTTTGGGGTGATAAATATAACAATGCAATTTGGACAATCCCATTTGTTCCTCGGAAAGAAGTAGTCCCTGAATCCCGTCACATAACAGGATCGGAAATCAAAGCGATAAGAAGCAGGTGTGATCGATTTGATCAAAAAAAAGTAGCCACACTGCGTAAAAACATTATTGATTCCAATTCAAAAATAAATCAAAGAGCACAAAGAGACATCCAAAGTCAATTAAATGTAAGGTAATGGAATCAGGTGAGGTACAACTTCATATAACTTGTTTTAAACACTTGATTCCTTATGGCAAGTGTGATAACCTATGACCAGAATTTAATCAAGAACAAGCAGTCAAAGTGCGAAGTTCACCGTTTATTATGCATAAAGGGTGGAGTGGGCACTTTTTTTGTGCGCAAAATGAAAAAGGAAGTGAAAAAATGGCTGAAATTACTTTAGAATTTGATACGATTGCGGCAATTTCTACCCCGCCTGGAGAAGGGGCAATCAGTATCGTTCGTTTAAGTGGCGATCAAGCTGTGCAACTAGCAGATAAAGTTTATCATTCTGGGAATAAACGACTATCAGAAGTACCAAGCCATACGATTCATTATGGACATATCGTTGATCCTAAGAGCGATCAGCTAGTCGATGAAGTCATGGTCTCTGTGATGAGAGCACCAAAGACATTTACGCGGGAAGATGTAGTAGAAATCAATTGTCACGGCGGGATCGTCGTAGTCAATCAAATTTTGCAGTTATTGTTAAGAGAAGGGGCAAGATTAGCTGAGCCAGGCGAATTCACAAAACGGGCATTCTTGAATGGTCGTGTTGATCTTTCACAGGCAGAAGCTGTGATGGATTTGATTCGGGCAAAAACAGACAAAGCAATGGGGTTAGCCCTTAATCAGTTAGACGGCAATCTGTCTGCTTTGATCCGCTCATTGAGACAAGAGATTTTAGAGACATTAGCACAAGTAGAAGTAAATATTGATTATCCGGAATATGACGACGTCGAAGAATTGACTACGAAGTTATTGCTTGAAAAAGCACAGATGATCCAACAAAGAATCCAAGCACTGCTTGCTACGTCCAAGCAAGGAAAGGTTCTGCGGGAAGGGTTAAGTACGGCGATCATCGGTCGGCCCAATGTCGGCAAATCAAGTTTGTTGAACCATTTGTTAAGAGAAGAAAAAGCCATCGTTACGGACATTGCAGGAACGACTCGAGATGTAATCGAAGAGTATGTCAATGTTCGGGGGGTACCGCTCAAGTTAATCGATACAGCTGGAATTCGGGAAACAGAAGATGTGGTGGAACGTATCGGGGTCGAAAGAAGCCGTAAAGCATTAGCAGAAGCAGACTTGATCTTACTTGTTCTAAACCAAAGCGAACCACTGACAGCAGAAGATGAACAATTACTGGAAGCGACAAGTGGATTGAAACGGATCATTCTTCTAAATAAAACAGATTTGCCAGCACAGTTGGAACAAGAAAAATTGAACAAATGGATCGAAAATGAACCAGTTTTTTCAATTTCCGTAGCTAAAAACGACGGACTAGATCGTTTGGAATCAGCTATTTCTGATTTATTCTTCAGCGGAGAAACAGGAGAAAGAGACGCTACTTATGTTTCCAATACCCGCCATATCGCATTGTTAGAAAAAGCTTCCCTGTCACTTGAAGAAGTCATTGCAGGTATTGATGCAGGAATGCCTGTGGATCTCGTTCAAATCGATATGACGCGTTGCTGGGACTATCTAGGAGAAGTGGTTGGCGACAGTGTACAAGATGAATTGATCACTCAATTATTCAGTCAATTTTGTTTAGGAAAATAAAAGGAGGAACAAACGATTGAAACATTATGAAGCAGATGCGTATGACGTAATCGTTGTCGGCGCAGGACATGCCGGTTCAGAAGCTGCACTTGCTGCTGCACGTATGGGCTCAAAAACGTTATTACTGACAATAAATTTGGATATGGTAGCATTCATGCCATGTAATCCTTCTGTAGGCGGACCAGCTAAAGGCGTTGTTGTTCGAGAAATCGATGCGCTAGGTGGAGAAATGGGTAAGAATATCGACAAAACTTATATCCAAATGCGTATGTTGAACACAGGAAAAGGTCCAGCTGTCCGAGCATTGCGAGCACAAGCAGACAAACATGCTTATTCAACAGAAATGAAACATACGATCGAAAAAGAACCAAATCTGACGCTAAGACAAGGAATCGTCGAAGAACTGATCGTCGAAGATGGTGTTTGTCATGGTGTAGTGACTTCCACAGGAGCGAGCTATCGGGCAAAAGCAGTTGTTATTACAGCCGGAACAGCACTTCGCGGAGAAATCATTATCGGTGAATTGAAATATTCATCAGGTCCGAATAACTCTCAACCTTCTATTGGACTAGCGAATCATCTAAAAGAACTTGGCTTTGCTATCGAACGGTTCAAAACAGGAACACCGCCTCGAGTAAAATCAAGTACGATCGATTATTCTGTTACAGAAGAACAACCTGGTGACAAAGAGCCGAATCATTTTAGTTTCGGCACACCAGATAGTGCCTATAAACTAGATCAGGAATCTTGCTGGCTGACCTATACAGGTGAGACGACTCACCAAATCATTCGAGACAACTTACATCGTGCCCCAATGTTTACAGGGATCGTTGAAGGGGTAGGTGCTCGCTATTGTCCATCCATCGAAGATAAGATCGTGCGTTTTGCAGACAAACCACGTCATCAACTATTTTTGGAACCAGAAGGCTTAAATACGGAAGAAGTCTATGTTCAAGGGTTATCCACTTCGTTACCAGAAGATGTCCAAGTCGACATGCTTCATTCCATCGCCGGTTTGGAAAAAGTAGAAATGATGCGTACAGGATATGCTATCGAATATGACGTAGTAGAACCACACCAACTCCGTCCGACATTAGAAACTAAAGTCGTTGAAAATCTTTATACAGCTGGACAAACAAATGGTACAAGCGGGTATGAAGAAGCGGCTGGACAGGGGCTGATTGCCGGTATCAATGCAGCTTTGAAAGTTCAAGGAAAAGAGCCTTTAGTGATCAAACGAAGTGATGGTTACATCGGTGTCATGATCGATGATTTGGTGACAAAAGGAACGAACGAACCTTACCGTTTGCTGACTTCACGTGCTGAATACCGTCTGCTTTTACGTCATGATAATGCAGATTTGCGATTGACAGAAATGGGTCACCGTGTGGGCTTAGTAAAAGAAGACCAATACAAGGCTTATTTAAAGAAAAAAGAAGCAGTTGAACAAGAAATCAAACGTTTAATGAATGTACGGATCAAACCAACAGAAGAAGTTCAAGCCTTTTTAGCGACGATTAATGCGGCACCTCTAAAAGATGGCGTACTAGCAAGCGACTTTTTAAGACGCCCTGAGATTACTTATGCAGATCTTCTACGGTTTATTCCAGAGAATGAAGAATTAACACGAAAAGAAATCGAACAAGTAGAAATCCAAATCAAATATGAAGGCTACATCAAAAAAGCCATGGAAAAAGTAGAAAAATTAAAACGCATGGAAGCGAAAAAGATTCCAGAAAACATCGACTACGCAGCAATCAACGGATTAGCAACAGAAGCAAAACAAAAATTGCAGAAAATCCAACCAGAAACGATTGCCCAAGCTAGCCGGATCAGCGGAGTAAATCCTGCAGATCTAAGCATCTTAATGGTCTATATCGAACAAGGGAAGATTGCGAAAGTCAGTGAACCAGCGTAATACGTAATAATAAATAGAAGAGAGAACCAGTTTTTGCAGAAATTGCTCAAAGCTAGTTCTCTCTTCTATGTATATTTTATGAGTGTCATAATAGAAAGAAAAAATCTATCGGCTTTTCTTACTTTTCAAATTTTTAAGAATCCATATGGAAGGATTGCATGTCTTGGAATTTTGCGTTAAAGTAGGGAGAGAATCTGTGAAACAATTGCTGTTTCACAATGAAAGGAATAATTATGATACCAGAAGAATTTCGCCAATCTTTGGCAGAAAAAGGGATAGAGCTTACCAATCATCAAATGGAACAATTTGCTATCTATTATCGGACATTAGTCGAATGGAACGAAAAAATGAATCTTACAGCCATTACGGATGAAAAAGACGTATACCTGAAGCATTTTTACGATTCACTTACGTTAGCATTTGAAGTAGACTTTACGCAACCTTTATCTTTATGCGATGTCGGTTCAGGGGCAGGGTTTCCTAGCATACCTTTAAAAATTGCCTTTCCCGAATTGCAGATAACGATTGTTGATTCTCTGAATAAACGAATAACTTTCTTGTCTGAACTAACTCGATTATTAGGAATCGATGCTTCTTTATATCATGACCGGGCAGAAACATTTGGACAAAATCCTCAATTTCGTGCATCATTTGACCTTGTCACTGCTCGTGCAGTTGCTCGTTTGAATGTGTTAGCAGAATTATGTTTGCCCTTGGCTAAACAAGAAGGCTATTTTTATGCATTGAAAGCAGCAAAAAGTGAAGAGGAACTGACAGAAGCAAAACAAGCGATTGCTTTATTAGGTGGTAAATTCCTCAAAGAAGAGGCAGTTACCTTGCCGAATGTCTCTGACCAACGGCATATTATCGTCATTCAAAAAAAGAAAATAACCCCAAAGAAATACCCAAGAAAGCCCGGTCTGCCTAATAAGCAGCCAATCAAATAGGAGGAGAAGAGATGGCACAAATAATATCTGTTGCGAACCAAAAAGGTGGCGTCGGCAAAACAACGACGACGGTAAATCTAGGTGCTTGTCTTGCCAGCCTTGGCAAAAAAGTATTGCTAGTGGATATGGATGCACAAGGAAATGCTACCAGTGGTGTCGGGATCAGAAAACCCGATGTGACAAAAGACATCTATGACGTTCTAGTCAATGAATTGCCAATTGATGAGGCGACGTTGATCACTGAACATGAAAATTTGAGTATTGTGCCTGCGACTCTCCAATTAGCAGGAGCAGAGATCGAATTGACATCAATGATGGCAAGAGAATCAAGATTAAAAGGATCTTTAGCAGAAGTCAGCAGCCAGTATGATTATATTTTGATCGACTGTCCGCCTTCTCTTGGCCATTTGACAATCAATTCATTTACAGCAAGTGATTCGATTTTGATACCTGTTCAGTGTGAATATTACGCATTGGAAGGATTAAGCCAATTACTGAATACGGTTCGTTTAGTCCAAAAGCACTTCAATCCAGAATTGGAAATAGAAGGTGTCTTGCTGACCATGTATGATGCACGAACAAATCTGGGAAATGAAGTCGTAGAAGAAGTACGCAAATACTTCCGCGAAAAAGTCTATGAAACAATCATCCCAAGAAATATTCGTTTATCAGAAGCACCTAGTCATGGAAAACCGATCATCGACTACGATCCACGTTCTCGGGGAGCTGAAGTCTACCAAGCATTGGCAAAGGAAGTGGTAAGTCGTGAAGAAAAGTAAAGGATTAGGTCGAGGAATCGATGCATTGTTTCAAGATTTAGAAAACTTAGAGACGGTGGATGTAAAAGATGATACCGTGGTCCAGTTGCCATTGAATGAGCTGCGTCCAAATCCGTATCAGCCTCGTAAGACATTTGAAGAAGTATCTTTGCAAGAACTAGCTAATTCTATTGAACAATCAGGCGTCTTCCAACCAATCATCGTACGCCGTTCTGCAGTAAAAGGATATGAGATCATCGCAGGGGAAAGACGTTTTCGAGCGTCCAAACTAGCTGAAAAAGAAACGATCCCTGCTATCGTCAGAGACTTTGACGAAGAAGCAATGATGCAAGTAGCCGTGTTGGAAAACCTGCAACGGGAAGATCTGAATCCATTAGAAGAAGCAGAAGCGTATGAAATGCTGATGAAAAATCTGAAACTGACACAAGCAGAAGTGGCTAGTCGTTTAGGAAAGAGCAGACCTTATATCGCCAATTATTTGCGCTTGCTTTCTTTACCAGATCTTGTTAAGGAAATGGTGCAAGATCAACGTTTATCTATGGGACAAGCTCGTACGCTGTTAGGCTTGAAAAACAAATCATTGATCTTGAAATTAGCCAATCGTGCAGTAACTGAAAATTTAACTGTCCGCCAACTGGAACAGATCGTTTCTGAGTTAAATCAAAACGATGGAAAAGAAAAGAAAAAAATCCCAAGGCTAGCAAAGGAAAAACCATATTATATCCGAGAAAGCGAAGATCGTTTGATGGATAAATTCGGTACGAGCGTAGCTATCCAAGAAAAAAACGGGAAAGGTAAGATCGAGATCGAATACCTTTCTCAAAAAGATTTGACACGAATTCTTGATATCTTGAATATTCAATTTGATGAAGAATAAACAAAAAGGAGGCTATTTTTATGTACGACTTGCACGATATCGTTGAAATGAAAAAACCTCACGCTTGCCAGACGAACCGTTGGGAAGTCATTCGAATGGGCGCAGATATCAAAATCAGATGTATGAATTGCGGACATATCGTCATGATGACCCGTCGAGATTTTGAAAAGAAATTAAAAAAAGTAATTGAAAAAAATGCAGAGAAAGAGTGAATAAATTTATGGCATTGACTGCTGGAATTGTTGGGTTGCCCAACGTAGGAAAATCAACTTTGTTTAATGCGATCACAAAAGCAGGAGCAGAAGCAGCAAACTATCCCTTTGCGACGATCGACCCTAACGTAGGGATGGTAGAAGTACCTGACTGGCGTTTGCAACGCTTAACAGAACTTGTACATCCGAAAAAAACTGTTCCGACGACTTTTGAATTTACAGATATTGCTGGGATCGTAAAAGGCGCAAGTAAAGGAGAAGGTTTGGGGAATCAATTCTTAAGCCATATCCGCCAAGTAGATGCTATTTGTCACGTCGTCCGCTGTTTTGATGATGATAATATCACTCACGTAGAAGGACGCGTCGATCCACTAGAAGATATTGATACAATCAACTTGGAACTAGTGTTAGCAGACTTGGAATCGATCAACAAACGCTATACTCGTGTAGCAAAAGTTGCTAAAACCAAAGATAAAGATGCAGTGGCAGAGCTAGCTGTATTGGACAAAATCAAACCTGTACTGGAAGAAGGAAAATCTGCTCGAACGATCGAATTCACAGAAGAAGAACAAAAAATCGTTAAATCACTATTCTTATTGACGACAAAACCGATTCTTTACGTAGCAAATGTGTCAGAAGATGATGTGGCAGATGCAGATGCGAATCATTATGTACAAGAAGTACGCAACTTTGCGGCAGAAGAAAATGCAGAAGTGATCGTGGTCAGTGCTCGTGCAGAAGAAGAAATCGCAGAATTAGATGAAGAAGACAAAGCGGAATTTCTAGAAGCTTTAGGAATCGAAGAATCAGGTTTGGATCAGTTGATCCGTGCCGCCTACGATTTGTTAGGCTTAGCTACTTACTTTACTGCTGGGGAACAAGAAGTACGTGCTTGGACATTCAAAAAAGGAATCAAAGCGCCACAAGCAGCAGGAATCATCCATTCAGATTTCGAACGCGGATTTATCCGTGCGGAAACTGTCTCTTTTGAAGACTTGGATCATTATGGAAACATGCATGCAGCAAAAGAAGCTGGGCGTGTTCGATTAGAAGGAAAAGATTATGTCGTACAAGATGGCGATGTAATGTTATTCCGCTTTAATGTGTAAAAGGGCTATCAAACTAGCTGTAGAATATGGTAGAATGTCTTTTGTGACGACCGTTGAGAAAAGGAACGGCTAAGGAGGACTATTAGATAATGGAACCAGAACAATTACGAGAAATCGTAAAAGAAAACAATAGTTTAGAAACAAAATTAACCAAAAGAAATCAACAGTACATTTTTGATTTGAAAAAATCTTTAGAAGCAGCGAATTTGTCTGAAGAAGAAAAAGTAAAAGCCCTTCATGACATTCTGCCTACTTTAGTTGCAGAACAAAAAGGCGGAAAAACAGCTCGCCAATTGTTCGGGACAGTCTCTGAAAGAACGGAAGCAATCATCAACAAACCAGCAGAAGTACAAAATACATCGACCCCTTTATTGATGTGGTTGGATAATACATTACTACTGCTTGGTCTATTAAGTATCATGATCGCGATTACCGGATTGTTTTCACGTGGAACAACGCCAGCTTATGGATTCTCTACACTCGTTCTAGGTTCTGCAATCGGTGGCTGGGTCTTTTATATGATGTACAAGTACATCTATCAGTATGAATACCCAGGAGCAGATCGAAGCAAGAAACCTGGAATGGGTAAAACATTGCTTATCCTAGGTGGAACGACACTTCTTTGGGTCGTGCTGTTTTCTGCGACAACGCTATTGCCGCCAGTTATCAATCCAGTATTAGATCCGATAGTAGTTATCATCATCGGAGCAGCTGCTTTAGCCGTCCGTTACTACTTGAAGAAAAAGTATGGGATCATTGGAAGTTTATCCGTTCCAAGAAGATAAACCAGAAAGCAGAGCAGTAGCTTTACTAAATATTGAGAGGTAGTAAAGGACCTCATTCCGTTTATCCATAGTTAAATAATAGTAAGGGGCTGTGACAAAAGTCTTGTCGCAGTCCCTTTTTACGATAAACGGTGTTCTCCTGCCAACTCCTCGGTCACAAATCCCAATATTCAACAAACAAGAGAAATTGTTTTTTGAAATTGCTCCTTGTGACTCGGAGCTGAACGGCAGGCTTACGACCTCTTTCTTAAACGGTGTTCAAAAGCTTGCATCTGCGGTAATAAGCCCAACCAAACGAAAAATAGGAGGAGCTATTTTTGTTTGGCCATTCTTATTACTTGATGCAGGACAGCTTTTTCACAACCTCTCCACTAAACGGTGTTCAATCAGCTGACCCTCGGTATTAGCTCAACAAACGGCAAAACATGAGGAACTATTTTTCCGTTTGTTTCTCTAATACTCAGGTCAAAACGCTGATTTCACAACCTCTTCCTTAAACGGTGTTCAATCAGCTGACCACTTCTGTCACATTCTCTTTTAGTATATACACAGATGTAAGCGATTTATATTGGTATTCTATGAGAAAGCTAATTTGATTCCATGTAGATCATTGACTTAAATGAAAAAATCAATTATTTTAATAGATAAACTAAATTAGAGGAGTGGTACTAAAAATGTCCAACTGGGAAACAAAGTTCACGAAAAAAGGATTTACTTTTGATGATGTCTTATTGATACCAGCAGAAAGTCACGTGTTACCAAACGAAGTGGATATGAGCGTACAATTAGCTAAAAATATTAAGTTGAATATTCCAATCATCAGTGCAAGTATGGATACCGTTACCGACAGCAAGATGGCCATCGCTATGGCAAGACAAGGCGGATTAGGTGTGATCCATAAAAACATGACGATCAGCCAGCAAGCGGATGAAGTAAGAAAAGTCAAACGTTCTGAAAGTGGCGTCATCATTGATCCGTTCTTCTTAACGCCACAGCATCTTGTAGCAGATGCAGAAGAATTGATGAGCAAATACCGTATCAGTGGTGTGCCAATCGTTGAAACACTTGAAAACAGAAAATTGGTAGGGATCATTACAAACCGTGACATGCGTTTTGTAACAGATTACCACATGCCGATTGCTGATGTGATGACAAAAGACAACTTAGTGACTGCCCCAGTAGGTACCTCTCTAAAAGATGCAGAAAAGATTTTGCAAAAATATAAAATCGAAAAATTACCAATCGTTGATAACGAAGGTCGTTTAAGCGGGTTGATCACGATCAAAGATATCGAGAAAGTGATCGAATTTCCAAATGCAGCAAAAGATGAACATGGTCGATTGCTTGTAGCAGCAGCTGTAGGTGTAACAAGCGATACATTCGAGCGTGCGAATGCTTTATTAGAAGCAGGGGTAGATGCAATCATCATCGATACAGCTCATGGACATAGTGCAGGTGTAATCCGAAAAATCCAAGAAATCCGTTCAACTTTTGCAGATGCAACATTGATTGCTGGGAACGTTGCGACGGCTGAAGCGACAAAAGCTTTATATGATGCAGGGGTGGATGTCGTAAAAGTCGGTATCGGACCAGGATCGATTTGTACGACACGTGTGGTAGCTGGTGTAGGTGTACCTCAGCTCACAGCTATCTATGATGCAGCATCAGTTGCTCGTCAATATGGCAAAGCGATTATTGCAGACGGAGGGATCAAGTACTCTGGTGACATCGTCAAAGCATTAGCTGCCGGCGGACATGCAGTTATGTTAGGCAGCATGTTGGCGGGGACAGATGAATCACCAGGTGAATTCGAAATCTTCCAAGGACGTCGATTCAAAACATACCGAGGTATGGGTTCATTAGGCGCGATGGAAAAAGGTTCAAAAGACCGTTACTTCCAAGGTAGTGTCAATGAAGCAAATAAATTAGTACCAGAAGGAATCGAAGGTCGGGTTGCTTACAAAGGAAGTGTTGCAGACATTATTTTCCAAATGATCGGCGGTTTGCGTTCAGGAATGGGTTATGTTGGGGCAGCCAATTTACAGCAATTACGTGATGAAGCGCAATTCATCCAAATGAGCGGCAGCGGATTAAAAGAATCACACCCTCATGATGTACAAATCACGAAAGAAGCACCAAACTATTCAGTTGAATCTTAAAAATACTAAAAAAGAGTGGTGACACAACATGTGTCACCACTCCTTTTTTTTGAATAAACAGTGTTCCCTTGCCAACTCCGAATTACAAGTACAACATATTATAAAATATGAAGAGCTGGTTTTTGAAATTGCTCCTTGTAGTTTCGAGTGAAACGGCAGACTCACGACTTCTTTCTTAAACGATGTTCAAAAGCTTGCATCTGCGGTAATAAGCCCAACCAAACGAAAAATAGGAGGAGCTATTTTTGTTTGGCAGTTCTTATTACTTGATGCAGGACAGCTTTTTCACAACCTCTCCACTAAACGGTGTTCTCCTGCCAACTCCTCGGTCACAAGTCACAATATTCAATAAACATGAGGAGCTGTTTTTTGAAATTGTTCCTTGTGACTCGGAGCTGAACGGCAGGCTCACGACCTCTTGGTAAACGGTGTTCAAAAGCCAGTTTCTCGGTATTAAGTCCAATTTATGCAAAAATGTGGAAAGCCATTTTCACAAAATTTTTCTTAATACTCGAAACTAAGCGGCTTTTTCACAACCTCTTTATTTAATAACTTTCAGATTACCCATATAAGGAACGAGCGCTTCTGGAACTGTGACAGAACCATCTTCGTTTTGGTAGTTTTCCAAAATGGCAGCTACTGTACGGCCAACCGCAAGTCCTGAACCATTCAAAGTATGAGCATAGTGGATTTTTCCATCATTATCGCGATAACGAATCATGGCGCGGCGTGCTTGGAAATCTTCACAGTTAGAACAAGAACTGATTTCACGATAAGTATCTTGTGCAGGAATCCATACTTCTAAATCATAAGTTTTAGCTGCAGAAAAGCCCATGTCTCCAGTTGATAAGGCCATTACACGATAAGGCAAATGCAGTTTTTTCAAGATATCTTCTGCATCAGCTGTCATTTTTTCCAATTCTTCGTAAGAATGTTCTGCATCCGAGAATTTGACCATTTCTACTTTATTGAATTGGTGAAGACGGATCAGTCCTCGAGTATCCCGACCGGCACTTCCAGCTTCAGAACGAAAAGCAGGACTTAGTGCAGTGAAATAAACAGGTAAATCCGCACCATCTAAAATTTCATCATTATAATAGTTAGTCAATGGGACTTCAGCTGTCGGAATCAATGTTAAATCAGTATTCTCCAATTGGAAAACATCTTCTTTGAATTTTGGAAATTGTCCTGTACCAAACATCGCTTTACTGTTGACGATATAAGGAGTAATCATTTCAGTATAGCCGTGTTCGTAAATATGCTGATCAAGCATGAAGTTGTAGACTGCACGTTCTAATCGAGCGCCCAACCCTTTATAATATACAAAACGGCTACCGGCTACTTTTGCGCCACGTTCAAAGTCTAAAATATCAAGATTTTCTGCAATTTCCCAGTGTGGTTTTGGTTCAAAAGCAAATGTACGTGGTTCGCTCCAACGACGGATTTCTACATTGTCCTCTTCATCTGATCCAACTGGCACAGAATCATGGGGAAGGTTTGGCAAAGTAGTGGCGATTTGTTTCAATTTTTCATCTACTTCAGCAATTTCGGTATCCAATGCCTTGATGTTGCCGCCAACTTCTTTCATTTCAGCGATTTTAGCAGAAGCATCTTCTTTTGCACGCTTCAATTGAGCGATCTCAGCAGAAACGTCATTTCGATATTTTTTCAATTCTTCACTTTTGACTAGTAATTTGCGGCGGTTTTCATCTAGTTCCATGAATTCAGCTAATGTTTCTTTTTTAACGCCCCGAGTCATTAATTTTTCTTGTACTTCTTCGATATTTTGTCGCATCATTTTTACATCTAACATATGATTTCCTCCTTTTTGAAAATAAAAAAAGACTGATCCATCCCATTATTCTTGGGACGAATCAGTCTGAAATTCGCGGTACCACCCAAGTTCAGCATAAGCTGCACTTGTTGAACACATAACGGCTGTTGAACCGACCTTTCTTATTTCGAAAGGGCACGTAAACGAACTGGAACTTCCAAATTATCCTTTGCTGATTTGCACCTGCCATCAGCTCTCTGAAAAAGAATAAAGTGTACTGGGTTCTGTGTTTTTCATTTATTCTAATAATTGTAATAAGAATAGCGAATATTTCAGCTTTCGTCAATAACTTCCTGTGCATCAATAGGTAATTTTTCATTTTTCTTGATTGGAAGGTGCATGATGAAAGAAGTCCATTGCTTATCTGATTTTGCATAAATGTAGCCACCATGTAAAGCCACAATACTTTGAGCGATTGCTAAACCAAGCCCAGTTCCTCCAGTTGCTTGTGACCGAGATTCTTCTACACGATAAAAGCGGTCGAATAGATTATCGATTGCCTGTTGCGGAATCATTGCTCCATTATTTTTGACCGTTGCAACAACTTCTGAACCGACACGTTCTACTTCGATCACGATCTTCGTTGCTCCTTTTCCATATTTCAACGCATTCGTCAAAAGATTATTGAAGACACGTACAAGTTTTTCTGTATCACCATCCATGATAAGGGAATCTACTTTTGACTGCACAAGTATTTGGATATTTTTTTTAGAAGCTTCCAACTCAAAATCAGCTGCTAACTGTTCGATCAACTGGATCATATCAAAGGCAGAAAAATTTACTGGGACAGCAGGCTGGCGTACCTTAGTGTATTCAAATAAGTCGTCCACTAAAGATTTCATCTGCTTTGCTTTAATATAAGCGGTATGTGTATACTTTAAAAGATCTTCTTCTGAGTGATACTGACCATCTTCTATCAATCCTAGATATCCAATGATAGAAGTAAGAGGGGTACGGATATCGTGACTAACATTTGTGATCAATTCATCTTTTGATTTCTCGATTTTACGTTCGTCTTCAATCGCTGCTACTGTGCTATCTACCAATCCATTGATACTTGTTACAACTCGGCTTAAGTCACCACTAAGTTCAAAAGGGATACGATGATCATAATTTCCATTTGCGATGTAGTGAAGTTCACTGATGATATGTCGTAATTGCATTTGGCGATATCTTCGAATCAAACGCCAATACAAAACACCGATATCTAATAGAAAGAAAAAGGGAATAATAAAGTTTCGACCGTTCCAAAATAAATCAGTGTTCAATCGTTCCGCAAAAATATTCTTTGAATCCCAAATCGCATTCGTCAAAGAAGGTGAACTATTGATTACCGAACTGATAACAACCAAAATAGAAACATTTAATAGAAGTAAAAGGATGATCGTGATGATTCCTTCCGCTAACAATTCGCTGATTTCTTTTGAAGTCAAGTTGATCCGACGGCGTTTTTCAGTTGCTCGTTTACTATCTTGCGTCAATTTTATAGCCCACTCCCCAAACGGTTTGAATGACTTTTTCACCACCAGTTGCTTCTTCGATCTTATCTCTTAAATGGCTAACATGAACCATGACAGTTTTAGCAGAGACAATACTTTCTTGTTTCCAAACACGCTCAAAAATTTCATCCGCGCTAAATACTCGATTAGGATGACTAGCAAGCAAGTAGAGGATACCGAATTCCAAAGCTGTTAACTGGATTTCTTTCCCATCGATTGTTTTAACTTCATGAGAGTCTTTATTGATGATTAATGCATTTACTTCTAATACATCAGGCTGATCTGGGGCAATCTGCATTTTTGTACGCCGTAATAAAGACTTTACTCTAGCCATTACTTCTAATGGATTAAACGGTTTGGTTACATAATCATCTGCACCAGCCACCAGTCCTTTGATCTTATCCATATCAGTAGTTTTTGCTGTCAGCATAATGATCGGGATTTGAGATTCTTTTCGCAGCTCTTTCACTACTTGCATCCCGTCCATCTCTGGCATCATGATATCTAAAATAAGTAATTCAATATCAGGGATTGTTCTGATTTTAGATAATGCTTCTTTCCCATCATAAGCCTTTACTGCTTCATAGCCTTCATTGTGAACATAGATACTTAATAATTCAACGATTTCTTTATCATCGTCAGCAATCAAAATTTTCATAAATAAATCCTCCAGAGTCATATTGTTACTATTATTCTAGCAAAAAAAAGCAGAAATAGATAAAAGCAGCACTTTGTTAAGGAAAATTTTAGAAGGTGAGAGATTTGGTTCTCATAAATAGGACAAAAACATGAACGATAAACTGAAAATAAAAGGATTTTTTGTTTTTTAAGGTTATAAAGACGAACAAAAAAGGAGCAGAACTAACTAACGATCATATAAGCTGGAAATGTTGATAAATAAGCATTTTCTTATTGACTTTCGTATGTGATGTTGATATATTATTATTTGTTCAAAAGAACACCAATAACTTAAAATAATAAAAAATAAGTTATTGACATGTTGATAATGACATGATAAGATAACTGAGTCGTTAAAAAAGAACAGCTTGCGAAGTTTGATTCTATCGAAAAAAACTTCAAAAAAGTTCTTGACAAATAACAAACGATAAGTTATGATAAATGAGTTGCTGAAAGATTTCGAAAAACGAAATCGAAAAAACTTTTAAAAAAAGAGTTGACAATCGCTTGTCACTCTGATATGATATAAAAGTTGCTACGGCAGCCAAAACAAATCGGAGAAACGCTTCCGATGAAGTAGACCTTTGAAAACTGAACAAAGTAAGACAAACCAAATGTGTAGGGCGTCTTGATTCAATTCAAGACAACAAACATTTTTAACAAGCAAGCAATATGCTAGCAAACAAATTGAGCTTAACAATCGCAAGATTGTTCGAACTTTTTATGAGAGTTTGATCCTGGCTCAGGACGAACGCTGGCGGCGTGCCTAATACATGCAAGTCGTACGCTTCTTTTTCCACCGGAGCTTGCTCCACCGGAAAAAGAAGAGTGGCGAACGGGTGAGTAACACGTGGGTAACCTGCCCATCAGAAGGGGATAACACTTGGAAACAGGTGCTAATACCGTATAACAATCGAAACCGCATGGTTTTGATTTGAAAGGCGCTTTCGGGTGTCGCTGATGGATGGACCCGCGGTGCATTAGCTAGTTGGTGAGGTAACGGCTCACCAAGGCCACGATGCATAGCCGACCTGAGAGGGTGATCGGCCACATTGGGACTGAGACACGGCCCAAACTCCTACGGGAGGCAGCAGTAGGGAATCTTCGGCAATGGACGAAAGTCTGACCGAGCAACGCCGCGTGAGTGAAGAAGGTTTTCGGATCGTAAAACTCTGTTGTTAGAGAAGAACAAGGATGAGAGTAACTGTTCATCCCTTGACGGTATCTAACCAGAAAGCCACGGCTAACTACGTGCCAGCAGCCGCGGTAATACGTAGGTGGCAAGCGTTGTCCGGATTTATTGGGCGTAAAGCGAGCGCAGGCGGTTTCTTAAGTCTGATGTGAAAGCCCCCGGCTCAACCGGGGAGGGTCATTGGAAACTGGGAGACTTGAGTGCAGAAGAGGAGAGTGGAATTCCATGTGTAGCGGTGAAATGCGTAGATATATGGAGGAACACCAGTGGCGAAGGCGGCTCTCTGGTCTGTAACTGACGCTGAGGCTCGAAAGCGTGGGGAGCAAACAGGATTAGATACCCTGGTAGTCCACGCCGTAAACGATGAGTGCTAAGTGTTGGAGGGTTTCCGCCCTTCAGTGCTGCAGCTAACGCATTAAGCACTCCGCCTGGGGAGTACGACCGCAAGGTTGAAACTCAAAGGAATTGACGGGGGCCCGCACAAGCGGTGGAGCATGTGGTTTAATTCGAAGCAACGCGAAGAACCTTACCAGGTCTTGACATCCTTTGACCACTCTAGAGATAGAGCTTCCCCTTCGGGGGCAAAGTGACAGGTGGTGCATGGTTGTCGTCAGCTCGTGTCGTGAGATGTTGGGTTAAGTCCCGCAACGAGCGCAACCCTTATTGTTAGTTGCCATCATTTAGTTGGGCACTCTAGCAAGACTGCCGGTGACAAACCGGAGGAAGGTGGGGATGACGTCAAATCATCATGCCCCTTATGACCTGGGCTACACACGTGCTACAATGGGAAGTACAACGAGTTGCGAAGTCGCGAGGCTAAGCTAATCTCTTAAAGCTTCTCTCAGTTCGGATTGCAGGCTGCAACTCGCCTGCATGAAGCCGGAATCGCTAGTAATCGCGGATCAGCACGCCGCGGTGAATACGTTCCCGGGCCTTGTACACACCGCCCGTCACACCACGAGAGTTTGTAAC